>UCII01000046.1:3553-3976 GCA_900472485.1 Hyphomicrobiales bacterium | reverse complement strand
GCCGCTCCATTCGAAACGATGACCTCGCCCCGCTGGTGTGCGACTGCCTCGACAGCCTGCTCGACAGTGGGCGGCCTGCTCCCGAACCGGCTTTTGATGGCCTTCATGTAGATACCACGCCCGGCCCTGACCAGTTCTCCCCGCTCATGCAGCCGCGACAGAGCCTGGTCTACCGCAGCCCGGTTTCCGAGATGCAGCAGGCTTTTTGCGGACAGAGCCGTACCCTCCGGCAATTGCTCGGCATAGCTAAGAATTTGAGATGTCAGTCGTTGCATTGGCTTTTCTCCTGTCAGAAATATATGCAAGTTTCTGACACTCTGCAAGTCAGCCAGTCAGTGCTGCCTAAGAGAACCTATGCAGCCGCTCACACCCGGTTCCCAGGCTGGACTGCGCGAGAGATCGGGAGCACGCCGGCGTGCTCAC
>UCII01000046.1:176-3523 GCA_900472485.1 Hyphomicrobiales bacterium | reverse complement strand
GATCTTCGCCCTACCGGGAGCGGGCTTCCGCCCCCTCCCTTCGTCCCGAGGACGTGTGAGCACGTCCTTCGGACCAAAGGAAGAAGGCTTCGCCACAGCGGGTTCTAAACAACCCGAAGCAACGCGAACTCAGGAGATCGAAGCCATGACGACGACTATCATCATTGAACTGAACAAGCTGGACGCCGACCCCAAGAACGTCCGCAAGACATACAGCTCCGCGAAACTGGCCGAGCTTGCCGCCAACATTGATGCAGAAGGGGTTCTGCAAAACCTCGTCGTGCGGGCCGGCGGCAAGCGCGGGCGTTATTTTGTGACGGCCGGCGAACGCCGCCGGCGGGCGCTGCTGATGCTGATGGAGCAGGGGAAGATCGCAAAGGACCACCCGGTCGAATGCAAGGTCCGCGATGGCTCGCAGGCGACCGAAATCAGCCTTTCGGAAAACATCTTTCGCGAGGACATGCACCCGGTCGACCAGTTCGAGGCGTTCTCGGTCATGGCGGCGGAGGGCAAGTCCATCGCCGATATTGCCGCCCATTTCAGCGTGAGCGAAATCATCGTGCGCCGCCGTCTGGCACTGGCCAAGGTATCCCCCAAGCTGCTTGAACTTCACCGTGAGGGAAAGATGACCTTTGAGCAGCTTTCCGCCTTCACAGTTTCCGACGACCATGAACGGCAGGAACAGGTCTGGGAAAACCTGCCTCAATGGGATCGGCAGGCGTACCGGATCAAGTCCAATCTGGTAACTGGCGAAGTTGCGAGCACCGACAGGCGCGTCCTGCTGATCGGCGGGCTGGATGCCTATGAACAGGCGGGCGGAGCGGTGCGCCGCGATCTCTTCGATGAGCAGGGCGGCGGTTACACCCTTGATGTTGCCTTGCTCGACAGGCTCGTCTCGGACCGTTTGGAAGAGGTTGCAGCGCCTTATCGCGAGCAGGGTTGGAAATGGGTGGAGACTGCCTTCGAACGTCCGGACTGGATTTTCGACAGACCACGCATCTACCCGGAAGACGTGGAGCTTTCTGCCGAGGATCAGGCCGAATATGACGCGCTTGTTGATGAACACGACGATCTCGTCGAACTGATCGACAACGATGCTGCAGACGAGAGCGCAGATCAGCGTATCGCTGACATCGACAAACGTCTGGACGAAATCTCCGCAAAGAAGGAGATTTATCGGTCCGACGACATGGCGCGCAGCGGCGTTGTGGTGTTCATCAACCGCTATGGCAAACCGGAAACCGCGCTTGGCATCGTCAGGGACGGCAATGAAGCTGGGGAAGCACAGGACGACGACAGCGATAACGCAACGGACGATGCCAATACTGGAGCCGTCGAAGCAGGCGAGAGCATTCCGACGTTCACGCCCTCCCAATCCTTGATCGAGGTTCTGACCGCGAAGAAGACCGCCGCCTTGCGTGTGGAACTGGCGAACAATCCCGATGTGGCCTTGGCCGCCGTGGTTCACGCCATGCTGCTGCGCATCAGCTACGGCGGCTACGCGTCCGAGCAGAGTGCACTGCAGGTGTCGCTCACTCATGAGCGCATGGGCAAATGGATCAAGCAGCCGGAAGATTGCGCGGCATGCGTGGCCTTCGAGAGCATGCAGGAGAACTACGGGCACAAAATTCCCGGCAATCCCGCCGATCTATTCGACTGGTGCCTTGGGCAGAGCCGCGAGGAGCTTCTGTCGCTGTTGGCTTACGCTGCCGCCCATGCCGTCAACGCGGTGCAGGTAAAATTCACCGACCGGCGGAACGGTATCGAGCAGGCAAACCAGCTTGGCCGTGCCCTCAAGGTCGATATGACGAACTGGTTCGAGACGACCGCCGACAGCTATTTCAACCACGTCAATCGTCGCGGGATCGAGCAGGCTGTTCTGGAAGCGAAGGGACCGGAAGCCGTCCTTGCGATCTCTTCGGCATCCAAGAAAGCCGAGGCTGTGCTTATCGCAGAACGGAAGATCAAGGGTTCGGGTTGGCTCCCGGCGCCGGTTCGGATTGCTGTCGATCCGAACGGCGAAGTCGAGGCCGATGCGCGATCCCTGCCCGTGGCGGCGGAATAGTCCCGCCCTTGCCAGCCAGCCGGTCGCGCTACGCTAGCGCGGCCGGTTCCTCCCTTGCAATCGATAAATCCGATATTCGATCAAACTCCTGACCCGGCGCTTGCCACTGAAATCTGCTGCAAGCTCATCCGCGCCTACCTCGCCGGTGATGAAGCTGGAGCGATGTACAGGATACTTTGAACGCCGCCCTCAAGGCTTTCGACCTGCCGCCAAGCTTCATCAAGCATATCGCAGAGCGCGAACGTTAGCGCAGAGAGCGCCCGCCGCGGCGTCAAGCCTCGGCGGGCGCTGACGGACGCCTTCCGTCGCAATTTCGAAGGGCAGGGGGCCGAGGGCTTCGCCCTTCTCTCCCCCAAACAGCCTTCCGCCCACCTTCCTCCGCAACGCCATTGCTCCGTGCAGGCGGTTCCCCGCGAAGTCCGTTTTCCCCTTCCAACCCACCACTCTCGCGGCCCCGGAAGGCAGGAGCGGCGCCCTGCCTTTGCAGGACCAGCAAGCCGCTTCACGGATCAACTTAAGCTTTCAAGGCCATCCCATGAACAATTGCCGCCTCAATACCATCGTCAAACTTTTCGAGACCTGCCGTTACAAGCACGACCTTTATTCGGTCTATTCCGACTGGTGTGAATGCGCGGCTATTTCGATGAGCAATGCCGTCGATCTCATGCATTTCGAGAGGCGCGAAGCGCGCTATCTCGAAATCCTCCGAAACTATGACCGCCAGACCATTGAGACCTTTGCGCACATCCTCGCGGAAGTCACGATGGCGATGGAGGGCGCGCCGCAGGATATCCTCGGGGAGACGTTCCATGCGCTCGAGCTACACAACAAGGCGCGCGGGCAGTTCTTCACACCCTACACCGTTTGCCGAATGATGGCACTCATGGTTGCTGGCGGCAAGGAGGAGGTCAGCAGGGCCATGGAAAGACGCGGCTTCCTGATCGCGCAGGAGCCCGCCGTTGGAAGCGGCGCTATGATCGTCGCGCTGGCAGAGGCCATACGGGACGCCGGCTTTAACTACCAGCGGCACCTTCATGTCACCGCCGTGGATATCGATCGCCGCGCGGTTCACATGGCGTATATCCAGTTTTCGCTTTTGCATATCCCTGCAACGGTTCTCGTCGGCGACAGCCTGGCAATGACGTTCCACGAGGAGTGGCATACATTGGCGCACGTCATGGGCGGCTGGAATGCGAAGCTCTGCGGAGTCGAGCGGGAAGGGAAGGGGGCTCCACCGATGTCAAACGCCGTAGCACCCAAATATGATCGTGCGCAATCCGCC
>UCII01000046.1:0-137 GCA_900472485.1 Hyphomicrobiales bacterium | reverse complement strand
CCGGACCATTGCGAGGCGGAGGCCATATCCGGCCCTCGCCATGTCAATGTCGATTCCGCCGCTTGCCTGGCCCGAGCCGCTATCGAAGCGACGCGGGACAGGGCGAGGGGTGCCCCTGGCGCCCCACCCCTCGGAAC
>UCII01000028.1 GCA_900472485.1 Hyphomicrobiales bacterium | reverse complement strand
AACTTTATGGGGTCAGTTCATTCGGCGGGGTTTTTTGTTGGTTCAGAGAGAGCGGGCCATCCTCGCCCTTCGAGGCTTCGCACCTCAGGGTGAGGATGGAGCAGGCTCGTCGCCATGGCAACGAAGAGGCGACGAAGAAATGAGCCCGTAGCGGCTGGGCGCAAAGGTCAGCCCTCATGCTGAGGAGGCCCCAGGCCGTCTCGAAGCACGAGGGCGGGTGGTTGACCACCCGACCAAAATCACCGCGGCGGCGTGCCGTTGTCGGCAAGGACATCGCCGACCAGATAAAGCGAGCCGCCGATCAGGATGCGCGGCGGAGGCGAATTCGGCACGGCCGCACCCTTGATCGCATCCAGCGCCTCGACGACGCTGGACATGGGTTCGGCTATGAGACCGGCATCATAAGCGGCATTGGCGAGAATGACCGGATCGACCATGGCTTCGCTGCCGCGGATCGGCACGCAATAGACTTTTTCAACGAGACCGGCAAACGCCTTGAAATAGCCGATCGGATCCTTGGTATTGATCATGCCTGTGATCAGGAACAAGGGCCGCGGTTGGCGCTCCTCGAAATTGGCCATGGCTTCCGCGATGACTTCGCCGGCGCCGGGATTGTGGCCGCCATCGACCCAGATTTCCGAACGCTCGGGGGCATGTGGCAGCAGTTCGCCTTCTGTCAGTCGCTGCAGGCGCCCCGGCCATTCGACCGAGGTCATCGCCTTTTCCATCATCGCTTCGGTGACGACGAAGCCCGCGGCCTTGACGGCGCGGATGGCGGCGGCGGCATTGCCATATTGGTGACGGCCCGGCAGGCGCGGCAGCGGCAGGTCGGCAAGGCCGAACTCATCCTGATAGACCAGCTTGCCATATTCCTCATGCGCGGAAAAATCCTGGCCGAAGACGGCGGTCGGACAACGAAGCCGTTCGGCCGTCGAGATCAGCACGTCGAGTGCTGCATCATAGTCCTGATGGCCTATGACGACGGGATGGCCCGGCTTCATGATGCCGGCCTTTTCCGCTGCGATCAGTTCGACGCGGTCGCCGAGATAGGGCTGGTGATCCAGCGAAATCGGCATGATGACCGAAACAGCCGGATCGGAGAGAACATTGGTGGCGTCGAAACGACCGCCAAGGCCAACCTCGATGACGGCAACATCGGCCGGATGCTCGGCAAAGAGGAGAAAGGTCGCGGCCGTCAGAATTTCGAAGACGGTGATCTTCTGCCCGTCATTGGCCTCGGCGATGCGCTTGAGCGCATCGGCAAATACGGCATCGTCGACGAGCTTGCCGCGGCCGCCCTTGACGCCGATGCGATAGCGCTCGTGCCAGTTGACGAGATGCGGCGAGGTATGGACATGCACGCTATAGCCGCCGGCTTCGAGCAGTGCGCGGCAGAAGGCTGTGACGGAGCCCTTGCCGTTGGTGCCGGCGACATGGATCACCGGCGGCAATTTCTGATGAGGATTGCCGAGGGCGTCGAGCAGCCGGGTTATTCTCTCCAGAGAAAGATCGAAGCCCTTGGGGTGCAGCCCCATGAGCTTCTCGATCTCGCGTGCTGCCTCGCTCATTGCGGACTGATCCATAGACGTCATCCCGCACCTCCGCCCGTCGGCCATCGATGATGTCAGGCGCTCGCTGCTATTGCCAGTGCCGCGCCATTCTTGTTCTTGACCGATACGTCGTTTGCCGGCGCCTTGGTCAGGATCTTCAGAAGCGTCGCCAAAGTGTCGGGAATGTCGTGACGCTTGACGACCATATCCACCATGCCGTGCTCCAGCAGATATTCCGAGGTCTGGAAGCCCTCGGGAAGCTTTTCGCGCAATGTCTGCTCGATCACGCGCTTGCCGGCAAAGCCGATTTCGGCGCCAGGTTCGGCAAGGTGAATGTCTCCCAGCATAGCGTAGGAGGCCGTGACGCCGCCGGTCGTCGGGTTCGTCAGAACCACGACGTAGGGCTGGCCAGCTTCCTTCAGCATGTCGACGGCGACCGTCGTGCGCGGCAGCTGCATCAGCGACAGGATACCCTCCTGCATGCGGGCGCCGCCCGAAGCCGGGAACATCACAACAGGGCATTTTTCGGCGATCGCACGCTCGAAAGCCTTCACGATGGCTTCGCCGGCCGCCATGCCGAGCGAACCGCCGATGAAGTTGAACTCATGGACGATGGCGACGAGCTTCAGGCCGCGAACTTTGCCGACGCCGGAGAGGATCGTATCCTCCTGCTCGGTCTTCAAGCGGCTGTCCTTCAGGCGGTCGGTATATTTCTTCGAATCCCGGAACTTCAGCGGATCCTGCGCGACCTTCGGCTGCGGCAGGGCTTCGTATTCGCCGTTGTCGAAGAGAGAGGCAAGGCGAGCCTTGGCCGGCATCTTCATGTGGAAACCGGAAGCAGGGATGACCCACTTGTTGTCTTCCAGATCCTTGTGGAAGACCATTTCGCCCGTTTCCGGGCACTTGATCCAGAGATTCTCCGGAACCTCGCGACGGCCCAGCATGGAATTGATCCGCGGGCGGACGTAGTTCGTGATCCAGTTCAATTCGAAACTCCTAATCGACCGAATTAATCGATATCCTAGTCGTCACCAAATGCCCATAGGCTTTTCCCCTCAATCCGCAGGGGATTTGATGAGAGGCCTATATGGGAAAACTATTCGGCGGCAACAAGGCGGGCGGAACGTGTTCCCGTCGACAGGCCGCGCACCAGGGTGGCGACGGCCTGGATGGTGTCTGCTGTTGCCTCACCATCCTTGGTGAGGCTGGTGGCGATCTGGTTGACGATCGCGGTACCGACGACGACGCCATCGGCGGACGCGCCGATCAGCTTGGCGTGTTCGGCAGTCTTGACGCCGAAGCCGACGCAGACCGGCAGCTCGGTGTGCTGCTTGATGCGCTCGACGGCGCCCGAGACCAGCGACGGGTCGGGCAATGCCGAACCGGTGATGCCGTTCATCGAGACGTAATAGACGAAGCCCGTCGTGTTCTTCAGAACCGTCGGCAGGCGCTTGTCATCGGTGGTCGGCGTTGCCAGGCGGATGAAGTTGATGCCCTTGCGGATCGCCGGAATACAAAGCTCATCATCCATTTCCGGCGGCAGGTCGACGACGATCAGGCCGTCGATCCCAGCTGCAAGTGCATCGTCCAGGAACTTTTCGACGCCATAAATATAGATCGGATTGTAATAGCCCATCATCACGATCGGCGTATCGGTATCGACCTTGCGGAAATCGGCGGCGAGCTGCAGCGTCTTCTTCAGCGTCTGGCCGGCCTTTAGGGCGCGCTGGCCGGCAAGCTGGATCGCCGGGCCGTCGGCCATAGGATCGGAAAAGGGCATGCCAAGCTCGATGACGTCGGCGCCGGCTTCCGGCAGCGCCTTCATGATGCCGAGCGAGGTCTCGTAATCGGGATCGCCGCCCATGAAATAGGTGACGAGTGCCGGGCGGCCTTCAGCCTTCAAAGCGGCGAAGCGTTTGTCCATACGTGCGGTCATGGCGTCTAACTCACATTCCCAGAATCTTGCCGACGGTGAAGATGTCCTTGTCACCACGGCCGGAGAGGTTCATCAGGATGATCTCGTCCTTGCCCATCTTCGGGGCACGCTTGATCACCTCGGCGAGCGCATGGCTCGGCTCGAGTGCCGGGATGATACCTTCGAGACGCGTCAGCGTCTGGAAGGCTTCGAGTGCCTCGTGATCCATGATCGGCACATATTCGGCGCGACCGATATCGTTCAGCCAGGAATGCTCTGGGCCGATGCCGGGGTAATCGAGGCCGGCCGAGATGGAATGGCCTTCCTTGATCTGGCCGTCGCCGTCCTGCAGCAGATAGGTGCGATTGCCATGCAGCACGCCGGGCGAACCGGCGGTGATCGAGGCGCAATGCTCATCACCCTGCAGACCCTTGCCACCGGCTTCGACGCCGACGATCTTGACGCCCTCATCATCGAGGAAGGGATGGAAGATGCCGATCGCATTCGAGCCGCCGCCGACGGCCGCAACGACGAGGTCCGGCAGTCGGCCTTCAGCTTCCAGAATCTGCGCGCGGGCTTCGGTGCCGATCACAGCCTGGAAATCGCGGACCATTTCCGGATAGGGATGCGGGCCGGCAGCCGTACCGATCAGATAGTAGGTGTCTTCGACATTGGTGACCCAATCACGAAGGGCTTCGTTCATGGCGTCCTTGAGCGTGCCGCTGCCGGCTGTCACCGGAATGACCTCGGCGCCCAAGAGCTTCATGCGGAAGACGTTCGGCGCCTGACGCTCGACATCGGTCGCGCCCATGTAGACGACGCAGGGCAGGCCGAAGCGGGCGGCAACCGTTGCCGACGCCACGCCATGCTGGCCGGCACCGGTTTCGGCGATGATGCGGGTCTTGCCCATGCGCTTGGCGAGCAGGATCTGGCCGATACAGTTGTTGATCTTGTGCGAACCGGTATGGTTCAGCTCTTCGCGCTTGAAGTAGATCTTCGCGCCGCCAAGCTCCGCCGTCAGGCGCTCGGCAAAGTAAAGCGGGCTCGGCCGGCCGATATAATGCGTGCCGAGAGACTTCAGCTCCGCCTGAAAAGCCGGATCGTCCTTCGCCTTCGCCCATTCCTCCTGCAGATCCAGGATCAGCGGCATGAGCGTTTCGGCAACGAAACGGCCGCCATAAATGCCGAAACGGCCGTCCTCATCGGGGCCGGAGCGGAAGGAATTGGGTTTAGGCGTCTGGTTCACTTTCTACTCCCTGCTGCCGGTTCCGGCACGCATGCTTCTGCAAAAGCGTCGAAAAACTGGTCGATCTTGCCTAGATCCTTCACGCCCGGCGAACTCTCGAGGGCAGAGGAAAGATCGATGCCGCTGGCCTTGGTGGAAGCCAGCGCCTCGGCAACATTGTCCTTGTTGACGCCGCCTGAGAGCATGTAATCCACCCGATCGTCGAGCCAGCTCATCAGGCTCCAATCGAAGGATACGCCGTTTCCGCCCGGCAGCACAGAGCCGGCCGGCGGCTTGGCATCGAAGAGGAAGCGGTCAGCTATGCCGATATAGGATTCCACCCGCTTCAGATCATCGGCATCGCGCACCGACATGGCCTTCATGACCGGCACGTTGTGGACCGCCTTGATGGTCAGCACGCGCTCCGGGCTTTCATTGCCATGAAGCTGCAGCATATCGGGCTTCACCAGCGCCATGATCTCATCGAGATCGTCATTGGTGGGATCGACCGTGACGGCAACGACTTTCGCCCTGCCGCGGGCACGCTCGGCGAGCGCGCCGGCGAGATCCGGCTCGATATAGCGCGGGCTTTTTTCAAAGAAGATAAAGCCGATATGGGTAGCGCCGCGCTCAAGAGCACGATCCACCGCTTCCGGCGTCTTCAGACCACAAATTTTGATATCGGGGTTCATGGCAGCGGAGTGACACGAAATTTCGAAAGAGTCGAGCCTAAAGGCGACGTTGGCGGGATTTTTGCGTGGCTCCAAGGCCATCGTATATGAAATAGAAAAGGCCCCTCACCCCAGCCCTCTCCCCGTTTTGACGGGGAGAGGGGGCAATCTCGTCAAGCCCCTTCTACCCGCGTGCAGGGAGAAGGTGGACTCGAACAGTTGAGCGAAGCGAACTGTGAGAGGACGGATGAGGGGCCAACCTGGCTATATGCGATTGCCTTGCGCGCCTCTATGCATTCAATCAAAATCGATCGCATGCAGCTGGCTGCCGTGGCGTTTCAACCAGGCTTTGGCCTCGTCCATGTCGGGGCAGAGTTTGCGGCAGAGCGCCCAGAAGCGGGGGCCATGGTTCATTTCGCGCAAATGCGCGACCTCATGGGCGGCGAGGTAATCGATGACCAAGGGCGGCGCCATGACGATGCGCCAGGAGAAGCTCAAGTTCCCTTGCGAGGAGCAGGAGCCCCAGCGGCTGCGGGTATCCTTCATGGTGATGGATGCGACGCTGGCGCGGACGGCCTTGGCGTGGATAGCCACAAGCTTTTCCAGATCGGCGCGCGCCTCCTTCTTCAGGAAGGTGGCGATGCGGCGGCCGGCATGTTCCGGCAGGCCGCTGACGCGCAGCACCGGAACGCCCTCGACGACGATGGCTTCGGTAAGACCGCGCAGGGTGCCGGTATGCTCGATCCGGTGACGCACGCCGCGCAGCAGGATTTCGCTGCCGCTGCGCAGGCTGCTGTCGACCGAGAATTTCGCAAGCTTGGTCAGAAGCCAGCCCTGATGCCGGTCGAGGAAAGCGTTGACCTCGCGTGCCGCCAAACCACGTGGAATGGTCATCTTCAGCGACCGCCCGCCGGGCTCGATCCGGAGCGTGATGCGGGTCGCGCGCTCGTGCTGACGGATCGTCAGCGGCATCAGCCGGCCGGCGACATCGAGCGTACGCGTTTCCGGCGCGGCCAACTTGGCTTGCGGTTTGCGGGATCTGGAGAGCAGCGGAAACATAAGGCAGTTTTATATGATTCGCAGGGATTTCTGGCAAAGAAAAACCGGCATCGAACGATGCCGGCTTTGACCTCGTGACGAGCTTCCGTCACGGCGTCTGGAATTCGGTCGGCGAGCCGCCATTGTCATTGCGCTTGACGTTGTTGCGCTCGCGCATGAAACGGTCGAACTCTTCCTGATCCTTGGCACGACGCAGTTCGCGGGCATAAGCGTCGAACTCGGCGCGCATCTCGTCCAGCTTGCGGCGTTCCTGTTCGAGGCGCTCAAGCTCTGCCCGGCGCCAGTCGTCGAAGGCGACGTTGCCGGTGGAGGAATAGGAGTGGCGATGACGATTGCGATAACGTCCGCAGCCAGCAAACATGCCGTCGGTCCTTTCGTTTACATCCCGTTTGAATTCCCGCAAACGTTCTCCGAAGAGAATATAGGCGAGCATGGCAAAGCCAAGCGGCCAGAAGACCACGAAGCCAAGCACCATCAGGGCAATAGTAGCCGGAGTCCAATCCGGTCGAAGCAATGCAGATTGGTTCATTGTCAGGTATCCTCGCACGGCGCATCGCCCCTCGACCGTTACCGGTCATTGGTCAGGCTTCTGCGCGGTTTTTAAAGCTCTACCTGCATCTCAGCGCGTTCCAAGGACGCGCGGCGCGGTAAACGGCCCGATCTTTGCGGTACCGCTGGAATCGAGATGGTAACCTCTTCGTGAGGCTTCAATGGGATCGCGAGGCTGAATCGGACAAGTGTTTGAATCCGCCCGGATAATTCAACAAAAGCTAATAGTTTGCACAGCAAAAGCGGTTCGGGCGCCGACAATGCTCCGGGACGGATTTATCCCATTGATTTTACTTGTTCTCTTAGAGCGGGATGCCGAAAAGTGTGCGCGGTTTTCGGGCGACATCCCGCTATAGCTTTTTGAGTTAGAAACGGATTCAGATTTCAGGTCGAACAGACCTGAAATCATCCGGCTCTAGGCAGATTTGCCGCCCTTGATGACACGCTTGACGACCGAGTGACCGGTGCGGGCATGCTCGCGGGTGAAGGCCAGGATACGCGGCGCGATCTCGCGGCGGAAGCGTGAGCCGTTGAAGACGCCGTAGTGACCGACATCCGGCTGCAGATAGTGCATGCGCATATGTTCGGGGATATTGGTGCAGATGGTCTGTGCCGCATGCGTCTGGCCGACGCCGGAAATATCGTCGTTTTCGCCCTCGACGGTCAGAAGCGCGATGTTGCGGATGGCGGAGGGATCGACACGTTCGCCGCGGTGCATAAGCTCGCCCTTCGGCAGCGCGTGCTTGATGAAGACCTGATCGACCGTCTGCAGATAGAATTCCGCCGTCAGATCCATGACAGCCAGATATTCGTCGTAGAAATCACGATGCTTCTCGGCCGGCTCGCCGTCATTCTTGACGAGATGCACGAAGAAGTCCTTGTGGGCGATCATATGGCGATCGAGGTTCATCGACATGAAGCCGGAAAGCTGCAGGAAGCCGGGATAGACGGGCCGCAGGAAGCCCGGCTGCGGCCAGGGCACGTTCATGACGACATTGTCGGCGAACCATTCCAGCGGCTTTTCCTTGGCAAGCTGGTTGACCGCCGTCGGATTGATGCGGGTATCGATCGGGCCGCCCATCAGCGTCATCGACGAGGGTGCCAGGCGATCGCCCGCAGCTTCCATCACGGCAGCGGCGGCAAGGACCGGGACGGACGGCTGGCAGACGGCAACGACATGCGTATTCGGCCCGAGGTGGTGCAGCATCTCGATGACATAATCGATGTAGTCTTCCAGATCGAAGGTACCTTCAGTCATCGGCACCATGCGGGCATCGATCCAGTCGGTGATATAGACATCGGCGCCCGGCAGCAGCGCCTCCACGGTGCCGCGCAGCAGCGTCGCATAGTGGCCCGACATTGGCGCGACGATCAGGATACGCGGATCGGCGCCGTGGCCGGCGGGCAGGCTGCGCTCGAAATGGATGAGATTGCAGAAGGGCTTCTTCCAAACGATCTTTTCGTGCACGGAGACGCGTTTGCCCTCAATCTCGGTTTCAGGCAGGCCGAATTCCGGCTTGCCGTAGCGCCGGGTGGTGCGCTCGAAGACCTCGAGACTGGCCGTCAGGGTGCGGCCGAATACCGTATGCGAAAGGGGATTGAGGGGATTGGCATAGGCCAGGCGCATCATGTCTGCTGCGGCGCGAAAGGGGGCGAGAGCGGCATGGTTGAGTTCATAAAACTGATAAAACATCGGGGCTTTACCTTTCGTGATGCGAGGCATCCGGCCGCACAAATCACCTAAATCATTGAAGCGCACGCGTCTTGCGTGTCGATGCCTTCACTGCGGCGCTCCTCCAGTCGGCGCTGCGCAGCAGGATAATGACGGCTCCTCAGGCGCGATCCTCATCCTTCCTTATGATCCAACCTAGCAGTTTTTGCTGCAGAGCAACATAACTACAATTGGTTCTTATCGATAAAAAACGCCGGAGAATCGCTTCCCCGGCATCAACAATGATCTCAAAAGGTTAAAGTTCCGGAGCTTCGCACCCCTTACGCGTCGGCCAGGAAGGTCTGCTTCTGCGTGCCCAGGCCTTCCATGCCGAGCTCGACGACATCGCCCGGCTTGAGGTACTGCGGCGGCTTCATGCCCATGCCGACGCCCGGAGGCGTGCCGGTGGAAATGACATCGCCCGGATGCAGCGACATGAACTGGCTGAGATAGGAGACGAGGTAGGCAACGCCATAGACCATGGTCCTGGTCGAGCCGTTCTGCATCATCTTGCCGTTGACCTTCAGCCACATGCCGAGATTCTGCGGATCAGCGATTTCATCCTTGGTAACGAGCCAGGGGCCGATCGGGCCGAAGGTGTCGCAGGACTTGCCCTTGGTCCACTGTCCCGAACGCTCGGCCTGGAAGGCGCGCTCGGAGACATCGTGGGAAACGCAGTAACCGGCGACATAGTCGAGAGCGTCGGCTTCGCTGACATATTTTGCGGTCTTGCCGATGACGACCCCGAGCTCGACTTCCCAGTCAGTCTTTTCAGAACCGCGCGGGATCAGCACGTTGTCGTTCGGGCCGACGATGGCAGAGCTCGCCTTCATGAAGATGATCGGCTCCGGCGGCACGGTGGCGCCGGTTTCGGCGGCGTGGTCGGAGAAGTTCAGGCCGATGCAGATGAACTTGCCGGTGCCGGCAACGCAAGCACCGAGACGGCCTTCCGGCAACTCGGGCAGGCTTTTCGGATCGAGGGCTGCGATCTTCGCAAGACCTGCGGGCGAAATCGCCTCGCCGCCGATATCGGCAACATGGGCGGAGAGATCGCGGATCTTGCCGTCGCTATCCAGAAGCGCCGGCTTTTCCTTGCCGACTTCGCCAACACGCAACAGTTTCATGGATTTTCCTTCCCTGCATTTTCAAAGACGAAATTGATGACGCCATATATGAACGAACTATTTACCAGTGTCATCAGGCGATTTTAGGGAGCCTAGCATGGCTTGGCCCTCCGCGCTGGAAAAACAGCTTTTCTAAGCCGAGGATAATGATCTGGCGATTTCAACGATGACGTCGAAGGCGGTGTCGATATCATCAGCCGTCGCCTCAAACTGGCCGGCTTGGAAACGGATAACCAGACGCCCGGAAACACGAGTCTGCGTCAGATAGATACGGCCGTCATTGTTGATCGCATTCAGCAGCCGCTGGGTATGGCTTTCCTGATCGCCCCCCTCGGGCGCCTTGTGATCGAAGGAAAACAGCGACAGGAACGGCTCGGTGACAATTTCGAAATCCGGCTCTGCAGCCAGGCGCTTCGCCAGATTCCGCGACCAGGCGACATGGTTGCGGATCATCGTCCGCAAGCCTTCCAAGCCGTGATAGCGCAACAGGAACCAGAGCTTCAGCGCACGGAAGCGGCGGCCCAGCGGCACCGACCATTCCGAATAATTGATGATGCCATCATGGCCGTGCGTGCGCAGATATTCGGGCTGAATCGCCAGCGTGCGGACCAGCGTCTCCGGCTCGCGCACGAACTGGACGGAGCAATCGAATTGCGCACCGAGCCATTTATGCGGGTTGAAGACGACGGAATCGGCCTGCTCGACGCCGTGCCATAGGGTGCGGAATTCCGGGCAGATCATCGCCGAGCCCGCCCACGCGGCATCGACATGAACATAGAGCCCATGCGCATGGGCGACCTCAACGACGGCGGCAATATCGTCGCAGGCGCCAACGCTGGTGCCACCGACGCAGGCGATGACGCCGGCCGGCAGCAAACCGGCAGCGCGATCACGCTCGATCGCATCGGCAAGTGCTTTCGGATCCATGGCCTTGTTGGGACCGCCGGTGGAAATCCGCACCAGATTTTCCTCGCCGACACCTGATATCCAGATGGCCCGGTCGATGGAGGTATGGACCTGATCTGTCGAATAGATACGGACTGCCTTGTTGGCCGCAAGCCCGCTTTTGTTGCCCTGCCAGCCCAGCGCTCTTTCGCGCATGACCAGCACAGCCGCAAGGGTCGCGGTCGAGGCGGAATCCTGAATGACGCCGGTGAAGGTTTCAGGCAGGCCGAGGGCTTGGCGCAGCCAGTCAACGACCTTCGTTTCAAGTTCGGTCGCGGAGGGCGATGTCTGCCACAGCATGCATTGGGCGGCGATGGCGCTGACCAGATATTCGGCAACCACCGAAACGGGCGCGGCATTAGCAGGAAAATAGGCGAAAAAGCGCGGATGCTGCCAATGCGTCATGCCGGGCACCAGGATATCCTCAAAATCTTTGAAGATATCCGCCATGGTTTCGCCCGTTTCCGGTGGGGAATCGGCGATATGAGCCGCAATCTCGCCCGGCGCCGTCTTCGCCCGGACCGGCCTGTCGCGCAGCGATGCGCGATAATCCGCGCCCCAATTGGCCGCCTTCTCCGACCACTGCCGGAATTGCTCCCAATCCATGACGATCCTCCCTGTTCCATCGGACGGGCGGACCTTAGACCGGTTTCGATACTCGGTCGAGTATCAGAACAGCTCGTCGAGAGCTGGCCCCAGCGGCACGATGCCGGTGGGATTGAGCGTCGAAATCGAGTAGTAGCCGCGCTTGATATGATCGAAGTCAACGGTTTCGGCAACACCTGGCCAATCGAACATCCGACGGCAGAAGGACTGCAGATTGGCATAATCCGACAGGCGGCGGAGATTGCATTTGAACAGGCCGTGATAGGCGACATCGAAACGGACGAGGGTGACGAAGAGCCTGATATCGCTTTCCGTCGGATTGTCGGCAAAGAGGAAATCCCTGCCCTCCAGGTCGGTTTCGATCTGATCGAGGCAATCGAAGACTTCGCTGAAGGCTTCTTCATAGGCGATCTGCGTCGTGGCGAAGCCCGTCCGATAGACGCCATTATTGAGAGCGGGATAGATCCGGGCATTGAAACTGTCGATTTCATCCCGCTTGCCGGCCGGATAGAGATCGATGTCATTGCGGGCAAGATCGCCGAAGCCGTCATTCAGCATGCGCAGGATATCGGAGGATTCGTTGTTGACGATCGTGCCTTTCTGCTTGTCCCAAAGAACAGGCACGGTTGCGCGTCCGGTGAAGACAGGATCGGCCTTGGTGTAAATCTCGTGCATGTAGGTAGCGCCGTTTATCGCATCGTTCGTCGCACCGGGATAGTCGCCAAACTGCCAGCCCTGCTTGGACAACACGGGTTCGACGATGGAAACGGAAATGACCTCTTCCAGACCCTTCAGCTTGCGGCCAATCAGGGTACGTGAAGCCCAGGGGCAGATCAGAGCGACGTAAAGATGATAGCGGCCGGTCTCTGCTTTGAAACCGCCGTCACCCGTCGGGCCTGCACGACCATCGGGCGTGACCCAGTTGCGGAAGCTCGAAATCTGGCGAACGAAACCGCCCTTCTCATCCTTGGCCTGGACCGGCTGCCAATCCTCAGTCCATTTTCCATTTACCAGCAAGGCTCTATCTCCGCTCGCACGCGTTCCTATAGGGTCGGAGCATAGCGGAACAGAATTTCACTGGAATAACGCAAACTTGAAACAGACTGTCTACCTGGCGAATGCAGATCCCTCTATGTATCAAATGACGCGTTTGCGATCAGGTTTATCGGAGAAATCCCATGGCGACATCCGTTTCCAACGTCAGGACCGACCATGCCAGCCGCTATCTCCAGCAGCTCTGCAAGCATTGGAGCCATCGCTTCAGAGTGGAATTCGATGCGGCTGCCGGCAGGGTGCCATTCAGCGCGGAAAACTTCCTCGATCTGGCCGCCGAGCCCGGCAACCTCGTCATGACGCTGACGGTCGAGAAGCCCGAAGACCTCGAGCGCATGCAGAACGTCGTTGCCGACCACCTCAAGCGCTTCGCCTTCCGCGAGGAGCTCGACGTGAGCTGGACTGCCCGAGTTTAAGTTTTCATCCTCTATTTATAACCAGCCAACGGCCAGTTTCGATCGCCCGCGGCAGACGTTCACCAAGGAAAGAAGCCCTCATGACATCAAGCAATAGCCGCGAATCCCAATATCCGATCGACAAGCTCTTTCTCGACCGCTGGTCGCCACGCGCCTTTTCCAACGAGACCCTGCCGGAAGCCGACCTGCTGACCATTCTGGAAGCGGCGCATTGGGCACCCTCCGCCTCGAACCTCCAGCCCTGGCGTTTCCTCTATGCTCTGCGCGGATCGGAACATTGGGATCGGTTTTTGAGCGTCCTGATCGACTTCAATCAGGGCTGGGTGAAATCCGCTGGTGCGCTGCTTTTCGTCATCTCCCGCACTCACAGCGGCGAGCTTGGCTCCGCTGAGCAGAAGCCCAGCTACAGCCATTCCTTCGATGCGGGCGCGGCCTGGGGCTTCCTGGCCATCCAGGCACATTTAGCCGGCTATGAAGCTCATGGCATGACGGGCTTCCACGTCGAAAAGGCGTATGAGGTTCTCGGCATTCCGGATGGCTTCCGGGTCGAGGCTGCCGTTGCGATTGGCAAGATCGGCGACAAGAACCAGCTTCCGGAAAAGCTGCGTGAGCGCGAAGTTCCGAGCCAGCGCAATCCGCTTTCGGGGCTCGCCTTCAACGGCACTTTCGTCGCCAAGTAATTGATAAAAAGAAAGGCCCGCCGAAATTATCTGGCGGGCCTTTTTTGCGTCTTCTTCGAGCGATCAGATGTCGAGATTGGCGACGTTCAGCGCGTTGTCCTGAATGAACTCGCGCCGCGGCTCGACCTCATCGCCCATGAGCCGGGCAAACAGGCCGTCGGCATCGGTCGCATCCGTGACCCTCACCTGCAGCAGCGAGCGGACGTTCGGGTCGAGCGTCGTTTCCCAGAGCTGCTCGGCATTCATCTCGCCGAGACCTTTATAACGCTGCAGCGTCAGCCCCTTGCGGCCGCCGGAAAAGATCGTGTCCAGCAGCTGGCGAGGGCCGGAAATCTCCGTCTCTCCATCGCGGCGAACGAGCTTTGGCGGTGTGATATAGACTTCCTTCAACCGCGCGCCGAGCTGGTCGATGAGGCGGGCATCCTGCGAACCGATCAGCGCCATGTCGAGGAAGACGACTTCCTTAACGCCGCGTACGGTGCGCTCGAAGCGCAGGCCACCCTCGCCCGTCACGCCACCACTCCAGCCGCGTTCGGTTTCCTCGGCGATGACATCGAGCCGCTTGGCAACGTCATTGGCGAGCGCCTCCGCACGCGTGGGATCGCTGACCATTTCGGCGTTGAGAGCCCCCGCAATAGCAGCCTGTTCGACGACAGCGCGATTGTAGCGGGAATGCAGATTGTCGATCAGCGTACGCAGGCGAAGCGCGTCATAGATCGCCTCGCGCAGATCCTGACCGGTGCGGACTTCGCCATTGCCGAGGCGCAAACTTGCATCGTCCGTGCCCTGGCCGATCAGATATTCTTCCAGCGCCTTCTCGTCTTTGACATATTGCACCGACTTGCCGCGCGTCACCTTATAGAGCGGCGGCTGGGCGATGTAGAGATGGCCGCGCTCGATGAGATCGGGCATCTGCCGGAAGAAGAAGGTCAGCAGCAGCGTGCGGATATGCGCGCCGTCGACGTCTGCGTCCGTCATGATGATGATCTTATGGTAACGCAGCTTTTCGGCGTTGAATTCGTCCTTGCCGATGCCGGTGCCGAGCGCGGTAATGAGCGTACCGATTTCCTGGCTCGACAGCATCTTATCGAAGCGAGCGCGCTCGACGTTCAAGATCTTGCCGCGCAGCGGCAGGATGGCCTGGTTTTCACGCGAACGGCCCTGCTTGGCCGAACCGCCTGCCGAGTCGCCCTCGACGAGGAAGACTTCAGACTTGGCGGGATCGCGCTCCGAGCAGTCCGCAAGCTTGCCGGGCAGCGAAGCGATATCCAGCGCGCCCTTGCGGCGGGTCAGCTCGCGGGCCTTGCGGGCAGCTTCGCGGGCAGCTGCAGCCTCGACGACTTTGCCGACCAGAACCTTGGCTTCGGACGGATGCTCTTCGAGCCAAGTGCTGAGGGCTTCGTTGACCAGGCTTTCGACGACGGGACGAACTTCGGAGGAAACCAGCTTGTCCTTGGTCTGCGAGGAGAATTTCGGATCGGGAACCTTGACCGACAGCACGGCCGTCAGGCCTTCGCGGCAGTCGTCGCCGGTCAGCGTCACCTTTTCCTTCTTGGTGATGCCCGAGCTGTCCGCATAGGAGGTGATCTGGCGCGTCAGGGCGGCGCGGAAGCCGGCCATATGCGTGCCGCCATCGCGTTGCGGGATGTTGTTGGTGAAGCAGAGCACGTTTTCGTGGTAGCTGTCGTTCCACCACATCGCCACTTCGACGGTGATTCCGTCCTTCTCGCTGCGGATCGATACCGGCTTTTGAACCAGCGGCTTCTTGGCGCGATCGAGATAGGAAACGAAGGCTTCCAGGCCGCCGTCGTAAAGCAACTCTTCCTGCCTGATGTCGGAATGACGCTTGTCGGTCAAAAGAATGCGGACGCCGGAATTCAGGAAGGCGAGTTCGCGCAGACGATGCTCGAGCGTGCTGTAGTCGAACTCAATCATGGTGAAGGTTTCGGAGCTCGGCATGAAGCTGACTTCGGTGCCGGTCTCATCGCCCGCATCACCGGTTTCCTTCAGCGGCGCATCGGCCACGCCATGGGTGAAGCTCATTTCATGGATCTTGCCCTGGCGGCGGATTTTCAGCTTCAGCCAGACGGACAGCGCATTGACGACCGAGACGCCGACGCCATGCAGGCCACCGGAAACCTTATAGGAATTCTGGTCGAACTTACCGCCGGCATGCAGCTGGGTCATGATAACCTCAGCCGCCGAAACACCTTCGCCGCTGTGAATATCCGTCGGGATGCCGCGGCCGTTGTCGGTGACCGTGACCGAACCGTCGGGATTGAGCGTCACCGTGACGATATCGGCATGGCCGGCCAAGGCCTCGTCGATCGCGTTATCGACCACCTCATAGACCATGTGATGCAGGCCCGAACCATCATCCGTATCGCCGATATACATGCCGGGACGCTTGCGCACGGCATCGAGTCCTTTCAGGACCTTGATGGAATCTGCGCCATACTCGGCGTTGCCACCATTATCGGTTACGGACGTGTCAGTCATATATTGAAGTCTTTCCAGTGTTTAGAGAACGCTGCCGATCCCTAGAGCATGATGCCGAAAAGTGTGAGCGGTTTTCGGACGACATCATGCTCTACTTCTTTAAGTTTAGAGCGGATTCAGATTTCAGGTCGTGAAATCATCCGACCCTAACGAATCAGCGGTTTTTCCTAGCTTGTATATAGGATGTTTCACCCTGAAGTTCCAAACGGAAGGCCCCGAAATCAGGTATAAAACAGGGGATTAAGGCGGTTTTCAGCCGGTTTTTCCGGCATTTTCCAGAACCTTCGAGAGTTCGCGGATCGTTGCTGCGTCAAGGCTGCGGATCTTGCCTGCCAAGTGATTGACAAAGGCCGTATATTCCGGCGCAAGCCCGGAGGTATCGACGACGACGCGCGGGTCGGAAAACCGCGCCAGCAAGAACAATTCCTCGGCCTCGTCCCAGATGATGTTGAAGTACCCGGCGATGCGCTGCAGGAGATCAAAGGTCGGCAGACCGCGCTTTCCGTGTTCTAAGGCGGATAAATAAGCCGGAGTCACGTTCAGCGCAGCCGCCATCTGCTTCTGCGAAACGCCCTTGCGCAGCCGCAGCTTGCGTACCGCTTCACCGAAAGGGGTCAAAGCTTCTCCCCCTTCAGGCGCGACAGGCGGATATAGAGCGCACCCTCACCACCGTGATGTTGTGCCGCCGTTTCGTAAGAGGAAATCAGAAAACGGAACTCCGGCTTAGAAAACCAGAGCGGCACGGCGCGCTTCAGGGCTCCCTCGCTGCCCATGGAGCTGCCCTTGCCTGTTATGACGAGCACATGGCGCAGGCCGCGGCTATGGGCCCGCAACAGGAAATCCAGAAGCATGGAATGCGCCTCGCTCTGGATGAGGCCGTGAAGGTCGATCCTGGCCTCCAGCGCCAGATGACCCCTAGCGATCTTGCGCTTGACGGGACGTTCGAGCGGGTGATGGCGGCCGGCGGGCTGTTTGACTGGCGTCGGAGTTTCCTGCGTTTCGGCCGAGGGAGATACTGGCTTCGTCTTTGCAGTACGGGCAGTTTGTTCGCTTTCGGCTTCCGCCTGCAGTGCCGCCTCGAAAGCCTCAATGTCAGCCATTCGGCCCGGCATGGGACGCGTGCTCTTGGCGACCTTACCCCAGAGGATGCGGTCTTCCGTGCTGAGCTTTCGTTCCTTGTCCTTCCGTTCCGGGGCCATCAGCCGAACCTCTGCGCCGCCGCCTTCGGAATGAGTATATAAAAATCGGCGTCATTGCGCACCGTGCCGGCAAGCTCCCCGGCATCGTAGCCGGAGCCGGTAAAGATATCGCCACGCGCCGGCCCCACGATCGCCGAGCCAGTATCGAGCGCCAGCATCAGCCGAGCGAAGGGCTTGCCAGCGTCGAGATGCGTCAGGCTTTCAGATCGGATGAAGAAGGGGAAACCGAAAGTGTGGATGAGCCGGTCGACCGCGAGGGAACGGCCTGGTACCAGCGGCACCTTCGCCGCTGCAATCGGGCCGAGAGCGGGATCGCTGACATCGGCTTCACGGAAGAAGATGTAGGATCGATTGTGCGAGAGGACCTCGTCGACCTGATCCGGATGGGCATACAGCCAGTCGCGGATCGTCTGCATAGAGATCGTCGCGCGATCCAGCAGGCCCCGGTCTATGAGCAGGCGCCCGACGGCGGAGAAGGGATGACCCGCCTTGGCGGCGTAAGTGATACGACCAAGACGCCCGTCCGGATAGCGCAGACGCGCCGCGCCCTGCACATGCACGAAGAAGACATCTACCTTGGATTTCGCCCAGGCGATCTCCAGGCCCTCGCCTTCGAGATAGCCGCGATCGATCTCGCCGCGGTCCGGATAAGCGGAAATTATCCCGTCTCGCAACCGTCCGAACATGTAGGATGGGTCAAGTTCCGCGGGTCGGTTGCTGTCATCCAGATCGATCAGATCGGCCGGCCGGCGATAGAAGGGGTAGCGATAGGGTCCACCCGGCACAGCCGAAACGTCTATTTCCGGCTCGAAGAAGGCGGTTACGAAACCACTGGCACCGCCATCGCGGCGAATGAAGAAGGGCTGGCAGTGCTCTTCGAAGAAGGCTCTGGCTTCGGCTGCATCGCCAGGCTCTTTCCGTTCTGCGGCATCGAGGAGCGTCAGGAGATCATCGGCCGTCAGTCCGGCAGCGCCGGTGCGATAGGGCTTCCCATCGCGGATATAGGTGCGACAGTCTTTCATCGCGCGAAAAAGGCTGGAAGGATCGTCGTCCTCCCATCCCTTCAGATCGGCGAAGGTTGCCGGCTCCAGTCTGAAGTCCTGCGATAGGCTCGTCATTGTTCCGATTCGGTCGCCACAAGTTTCCAGTTCGGATCGCGCGAACGTGTGTCGCGGGCGAAGGTCCAGAGATCGCTGACCTCGGCCACGGCTTCGGCATCGCCATCGATCAAAGTGCCGGCCTTGTCGTAGGTGGCCGAGATCATCTGGCTGACGATGCGCATGGTGATGAGGACATCCGTGCCCTTCACTTCGGCGGTGACGATATCGGCCTTGTCGATACCGACAAAGGTGGATTTGACCTTTTCGCCCTTGGCTTCGCGTTCGGCGATGGCGGCATCGAAGCCCTCGTAGACCTCGCGCGACAGCAGGCCTTTCAGCGACTTGCGGTCACCCTCGGCAAAGGCCATGACGATCATCTCATAGGCCATGCGGGCACCGTTGACGAATTCCTTGGGATTGAAGGAAGGATCTGCCTTGCTTACGTCGCGCAGCGAATCATTGAGCGGCGTGCCGGCCGGTGTAAAGGCATCGATGGCAGCAAAACGGTCTTCCTCTTCGGTCCCGTCACGGCGCGGCAGAGTGACCACCTTGCCAGCATCCGGTGCCGTCGGGCCATTGGCCGGATCTGCGGAACCATAGAGATCGCGCGGCGGCTTCTCATTCCCCGTGCGGCGGCCGAGAACGCTGCGCAGCTGAAAGAAGATCAGCACCGCTGCCACCAGGAAAAAGATCGTCACAAAATCGTTTGCACCCATCTCGTATCGGAACCACCGTTAAAAATTAAAAGATCAATCCCCATATAGTCCGCATCGATCTATCATTCAAATAGCGGACCGGTTTCTTTATTATACGCGCGAAACCAACGCTTATGCGAAGAAACCCCGCTCTTAGGACCCACCGTAACATGCGCCTATCAGTTCTTCCTATCGTCGTCTTTCTGATGCCTCTGGCTGAAATCGCCGGATTCATCGTGGTTGGAAAGATGATCGGCGTCTGGGCGACACTGGGGCTGGTCATCCTCAGCGTGCTGCTCGGTGCCGCTCTTTTGAGAATCCAGGGCATCGGCATTCTCCAGCGCATTTCGGCCGAAAGCCGCAATGGCGGCGATCCCGGCCGCGAAATGGTGCATGGCGCCATGATCGTGGTCGCCGCCTTCTTCCTGATGCTGCCCGGCTTCATCTCTGATATCATCGGCCTGCTGCTCTTCATCCCTGCCGTACGCGATCTCGCCTGGCAGATCTTGCGCAAGCGCATCGTCGTCGTCGGCAATTCGCGGGCGTTCCGCCGAGGGCAAGGCCCGGGCGCCGGACAGCAAGGCCGGCCGAACAAACCCGGAAACGTCGTCGATCTCGATGAAGGCGATTTCCATCGCGAGCCGAACCGCAACTCGCCCTGGTCGGACCAAAAGCGGCTGGAAGACTAGAGAACGGCCTCCGGAGCGCCGGAGCCATAAGGGTTGTAAGCCCCTTTTCTAAATGCTAGATGGCGACACCCATCGAGACGTGAGAGGACACCCCCATGGCCAACGAGACCAACGGCAACGGTGCTGCCAGCCCGAGCCTCAGCATCCTTGCTCAGTACACCAAGGATCTTTCCTTCGAAAATCCGGGTGCTCCGCGCTCGCTTCAGGCCCGGGAAAATGCCCCCGACATCAATATCAATGTGAACGTCAACGCCAACCCGCTGTCGGATTCCGATTTCGACGTCGTGCTGACGCTGAGCGCCGAAGCCAAGGATGGCGAGCGCGTACTCTTCCACACCGAGCTGGTCTATGGCGGCGTCTTCCGCGTCACCGGTTTCCCGCAGGAACACATGCTGCCCCTGCTCTTCATCGAGTGCCCGCGCCTGCTGTTCCCCTTCGCACGCCAGATCATCGCCGATGTCACGCGCAATGGCGGCTTCCCGCCGCTGATGATCGACCCGATCGATTTCGCGCAGATGTTCACGCAGCGCATGGCCGAAGAGCAGGCTCGCGCTCAGGTTTCGGCTGTTCCGAACTAAGCCTGTATTTTTCCAGTTCCAGAAGCGAAAATGCCCGGATCGCACGTCCGGGCATTTTCCTTTGATGTTTTGGAAAGCGCTTTTACTCGGAAGCGCTGTATTTCGACCAAACTCCCTTCGTGCCGAGCTTGGCGACCAGCGCTGCATGAGCCGCGAGTTCCTCCTCGGTCAGTCGGCTCGGCAGCGGAGCGGGCCGCGCGAAGATGTCGACGACGACTTCTTCCGCGACATCGTTCTGGCGTGAGCGCGCTGATGAACCGGTGACGCTGCCAAGCCCCAGGGCCGTCTGCCTTCCACCGATCATCTCGATATAGACTTCGGCCAGCAGTTCGGAGTCGAGCAACGCGCCATGTTTCGTGCGGTGCGAATTGTCGATGCCGTAGCGACGGCAGAGCGCATCCAGCGAATTTGGCCCCATCGGATGCTTGCGTCGCGCCATGGCGAGCGTATCGATTACCATGTCGGGAAGAATCGGCGGGCGGCCAAGCCTTGCGAACTCCGCATTGACGAAGCCCATGTCGAAGGTGGCGTTATGCGCAATCCATTTGGCATCGCCGAAAAATTCGAGAATTTCGTCTGCGACGGTTTCGAAGAGCGGTTTGCCCGTCAGGAACTCGTCGGTAATGCCGTGCACGGCCAGAGCATCGGGATGCACTTTGCGGTCACCCGGATTGATATAGATGTGCAGCGTCTTTCCGGTCGGGAAATGGTTGAAGAGCTCGATGCCGCCGATTTCGATAATACGGTCGGCCCTGTTGTCGAGGCCTGTGGTTTCCGTATCGAAAATGATTTCGCGCATATCGAAACTCCGCTTTCCTATGTCTTGCTCTGCTGTTTGCGCCGCAGATCCGCAATGATCTCTCTGACCTGTTCGCCGGCCGCCTCGATGCTTCCGCCGGTATCGATGACGTAATCGGCGCGCGCCCGTTTTTCCGCATCCGGCGTCTGGCGGGAGAGAATCATATTGAATTTTTCCTCCGTCATGCCCGGTCGGGCAAGCACCCTCTGCCGTTGAATCTGTGGATCGCAGCTGACGACGACGATTTTATCCACGCGTTTGTCGGCGCCGGTTTCGAAGAGCAGGGGGATATCCAGCATCACCATATCGGCGCCGGCCTTACGCTGACGTTCCAGAAACTGACGCTCGCGTTCGCGCACCAGCGGATGAACGATGGCCTCGAGACGCTTGAACCCGGAAGGATCGCCGGCAAGCTTTCGGCTGAGCTCCTGCCGGTCGACCTTGCCGCTGCTGGTCGTGCCCGGAAAGGCCGCCTCGACCAGCGGAACGGCTTCGCCACTATAGAGATCGTGCACGACCGCATCGGAATCGTTCACAGGTATTCCGGCTTCGGCGAAGAGTTTTGCCGAGGTCGATTTTCCCATACCGATCGATCCGGTGAGCCCGATCCTGATCATATTAGTGCTTTTCCATGTCGGCGATGATCAATGCCCTCAAGGTTTCATCAACTGCCGGACGCTTTCCAAACCATTTTTCGAAGCCCGGCACGGCCTGGTGCAGTAGCATGCCGAGACCGTCGACGATGGCAAAGCCCTGTTCCTCGGCTTGGGCGAGAAGCGGCGTCTTCAGCGGTACGTAGACAATGTCGGTGACGACGGCGCCTTCGGCAAGGGGAGAGAAATCGATGCGGGGCGCTGCTTCGCCATCCATGCCGAGCGATGTCGTATTGATAAAGAGACCGGCATCCTGCATGACCTCGCCGAGCGCGGTCATCGGATGAGCATGGACCCGCTCGCCGAAGCGATCCGCTAGTTCCTGCGCCCTCTCGATCGTGCGGTTGACCACATGAATTTCCTTGAAACCGCGATCGCGCACCGCCTGGATGACGGCTCGGCTGGCGCCGCCGGCTCCAAGGATGACGGCACGATCGCTGCGATCCCAACCGGGATGACGCTCGTCGAGGTTTGCCGTGAAGCCGCGGCCATCGGTATTCGTTGCATGCAGCTTGCCATTTTCAAGCCACAGGGTGTTGGACGCGCCCAATTCTTCCGAAAGTTCGTCGGGCCGATCGGCGAGTTTGAAGGCTGCTTCCTTATGAGGGATGGTGACGTTGCCGCCGACGAAGCCGCTGGTGCCATCTTTCAGGGACGCAATGAAGGCGGCGAAATCCTCCGCTGCCACTTCATGGGCGCGGTAGGTTCCGGCCAGACCGAGTTGCTTCAACCAATAGCCGTGGATCAGCGGCGAACGCGAATGCCTGACGGGATAACCCGTTACGAAAGCGTTTACGCTTTGTGTTTCACGTGAATCATCCATCGATCGTCCCCAACTCTCGCAGTTTTTCCAGAAGCGGCAGCATCGGCAATCCGAGGATGGTGAAGTAGTCGCCGTCGATTTTCGAGAAGAGCTGGATGCCTTCACCCTCAAGCTGATAGGCGCCGACGCTTGACAATGCCTTCTCGCCGACGCGGCTCAGATGCCGATGGATGAAGTCGGCCGGCAGCTGCCGCATGGTCAGATCGGCGTGGGATACATGTTCCCAGATGATATCGCCGTTGCGCGCCAAAGCGATGGCGCTGTTCAGCCGATGGGTTTTACCCGATAGCGTCCTCAGATGATTTTCCGCATCGGCCATCGACTTCGGCTTGTGAAAGACCTGGGCACCGAGCGACATGGTCTGATCCGAACCGATCACAAGCGAACCGGGGAAGCGATCGCTCACCTCTTTTGCCTTCGCCTTTGCCAGCACGAGCGCGACCGCATCCGGGCTGGCGCCACCCAGTTCCAGCGGTGCTTCGATGGCGCGCTCATCGATATCGGCGGCGATCGCCTGAAAATGTAATCCGGCGTTTTCCATCAGCATCCGCCGGAATGGGCTGGATGATGCAAGGATAAGGGGCGAGGTCATGACGGCTGCCTCCGAGATAGTCATGGGGAGCGCTTAGCGCAGCTTGGGTCGCAGGGCAACAATGGCGGCGGCGGTCTCTTCGATGGAGCGGCGGGTCACATCGATGATCGGCCAATTGTGCCGCGCGCAGAGGGAACGAGCATATTTGAGCTCTTCGGAGATGGCGGCTCGATCCGTATAGCCACCACGATCGAAGCCAGGGGTCGCCCCGAGAATGCGATTTTCACGAACCTGCGAGATACGGTCGGTCGTCGCAACCAGTCCGACGATCAAGGGCTTCGTCGCCCTGGCGAGGCTTTCCGGCAACGGCACGCCATGGACGATCGGAATGTTGGCCGTCTTGATGCCGCGGTTCGCCAGATAGATGCTCGTCGGCGTTTTCGAGGTGCGGCTGATACCGATTATGACGACATCGGCTTCGTCGTAATCGTCGGGCATCTGGCCGTCGTCGTGATCCATGGTGAAGTTCAGCGCCTCGATGCGGGCAAAATAATCGGCATTCATCACATGCTGCGCGCCGACGCGCCGGCGCGACGCCGTGCCGAGATAGGTCTGGAAAACATTCATGACCGGCTCGAGAACATTGACGGATGGTACGCCCATCTCCCTGCAGCGCTCGGCGATGAAATCGGCAAGTTCGCGATCGACGATCGTATAGAGGACAATGCCGGGGCTGTGGTCGATCGCCTCCAACACAGGCAGAAGCTGCTTGCGGTTTCTGATCAGCGGATAGACGTGCTCGATCGGCTGGCTGGCATGGAATTGCACCGAAGCGGCGCGGCCGGCGGAGATGAGAGTCTCGCCCGTTGAGTCAGAAATCAGGTGCAGATGAAAGAAGCTTGTTCGGTTTTCCACGCTACTTTCCATCACCTGTTGATATCTCGGGAGAAAAGAGAGGTACGGGAAGGGGGCCATCTTGGGCAAGTGGAAAACGGCCGAGTTTTCCACATTTGGAATTTTCGAGAGACGGCTTTCGCGGTGGCTGTGAGCAATGTGGATAAGATCGACAACACCTCACTCATTCCCGACTTGTCCCCAGAAGGCGAAAAGCCGAATTTCTCCTCAAGCTCCTCAAAAGATTGAAAAATCACCTTTCTTTTCCACATATCGGCTTTTGATCTCGAAATCTCTCCAAATTTATGCGCGAGGCGCGACAAATTGGACAGGCAAGGGATGAACTTTAATCCTTGCTACTCACCGACTCTAAGAAATAGAAACCTTTCAATATATGTTTGGTTTTATATAGGACGACGTCTGTGACCGATGAACGCCGGAAGATCATGCGGGTCTTGAGCGGAGAAACGCTCACCCCTCCCCCGCTCTGGCTGATGCGGCAGGCAGGCCGTTATCTACCCGAGTATCGTGAAACGCGCGCGAAGGCGGGAAGCTTTCTCGATCTCTGTTATTCACCAGAGCACGCCGTCGAGGTGACGCTGCAGCCGATCCGCCGTTATGGCTTCGATGCTGCCATTCTCTTCTCCGACATTCTTGTCATTCCCGATGCATTGAAACGGAATGTTCGCTTCACCGAGGGGCATGGGCCGGAAATGGACCCAATCGACGAGACGGACATCCTGGCTTTGAAACCGGAAGGCATCTTGACGTATCTGGAGCCTGTCATGGAGACGGTGCGTCGGCTGCGGCGGGACTTGCCCCAGGAAACCACGCTTCTCGGCTTCTGTGGGGCTCCCTGGACCGTTGCGACCTATATGATCGCCGGACATGGCACGCCGGATCAGGCCCCTGCCCGATTGTTTGCCTATCGCTATCCCAGGGCCTTCGAACATCTGCTGATGCTGCTTGCGGACATTTCAGCCGATTATCTCGTGGCCCAGATCGATGCCGGTGCGGATGCCGTGCAGATTTTCGATTCCTGGGCCGGTGTGCTTGGCGAGAAAGAATTCGAGGCTTTCGCCATCAAGCCGGTCGCAAAGATGATCGCATCGATCAAAGCCCGGCGACCGCAGGCTCGGGTGATCGCCTTCGCCAAAGGTGCGGGCTATCTGCTGAAGACCTATCGGCAGAAGACTGGTGCCGATGCGATCGGCCTCGACTGGTCGGTGCCTTTGGCCTTTGCTCGGGAACTGCAGAAGGACGGACCGGTGCAGGGCAATCTCGATCCGATGCGCGTGGTTGCCGGCGGCAAGGCTCTGGAGGACGGGATCGACGATATCCTGCAGCAGCTCGGAAATGGCCCGCTGATTTTCAATCTCGGGCATGGCATCACGCCGCAGGCTGATCCCGCCAATGTGGCGGCGCTGGTCGAACGCGTGCGGGGACGGAGGAACTGATGACAGTGGAAAAGCAGACGGATTCCGCGCCGGGCCAGAAGGCCGGACGGCGGGCCTATTTCATGATCCTGATCTTTGCGGTGCTCGCGATCGGTCTTTTCGCCTGGCATCCGGCCGATCTCTATCTCTGGATCAAGGCGCTGCACATCATCGCCGTCATCTCGTGGATGGCCGGCATGTTCTATCTGCCGCGGCTTTTCGTCTATCACATCGATGCCGAGCCGGGTTCGCAGCAATCGGAGACCTTCAAGGTGATGGAGCAGCGTCTGCTGCGCTATATCATCAACCCGGCGATGATCCTGACCTGGATTTTTGGGCTTTATCTTGCCTGGTCGGTGTATGATTTCCAAGGCGGCTGGCTGCATGCGAAGATCGGGCTTGTCGTGATTCTGTCGGGCGTTCACGGTTATTTCAGCACTGCGGTCCGGGCTTTCGCAAGGGACGAAAACAAGCATTCGGCGCGTTATTGGCGTCTCATGAACGAGGTGCCGACACTTTTGATGATCGCGATCGTCATTCTCGTGGTCGTCAAGCCGTTTGCGTGAGGCGGGGCTGTATTAGGGGCAGCGTTAAATTTCTTTCATTTTGTTTGCCCCCCTTGCGGTTCAGAAAGTGAGTCGCTATTTTCCCGCCATCTCTCTTCGTGGCATGTATCCATTCTGTCGCCCGCGAGCGCCCCTATCGCGGTTCTGAATACGAACAACATTGCCTTTCCCCTCCTAAAAAAATGAGTAATTCCCTTCATGGCTGAAATGAAGCTTCAGGAACTGAAAAATAAATCCCCGACCGATCTCCTGGCCTTTGCCGAATCGCTCGAGGTCGAAAACGCTAGCACGATGCGCAAACAGGAACTGATGTTTGCAATCCTGAAGGAACTGGCGAGCCAGGACGTAGAAATCATCGGCGAGGGCGTCGTCGAAGTTCTGCAGGACGGCTTCGGTTTCTTGCGTTCCGCAAATGCAAATTATCTTCCCGGTCCGGACGATATCTATATCTCTCCCTCCCAGATCCGCCGCTTCTCCTTGAAGACGGGCGACACGGTCGAGGGACCGATCCGCGGACCGAAGGAAGGCGAGCGCTATTTCGCGCTGCTGAAAGTCAACACGATCAATTTCGACGATCCGGAAAAGATCCGTCACAAGGTTCACTTCGACAATCTGACACCGCTCTATCCGAACGAGCGTTTCCGTATGGAACTCGACGTTCCCACGTCGAAGGATTTGTCGCCCCGGGTGATCGATCTCGTAGCGCCGCTCGGCAAGGGCCAGCGTGGCCTGATCGTAGCGCCGCCGCGTACGGGTAAGACCGTTCTCCTCCAGAACATCGCCCATTCGATCACCGCCAATCATCCGGATTGTTACCTGATCGTTCTGCTGATCGACGAGCGTCCGGAAGAAGTGACTGACATGCAGCGCTCCGTGCGCGGCGAAGTCATCTCCTCGACCTTCGACGAGCCGGCCGTGCGCCACGTTCAGGTCGCCGAAATGGTCATCGAGAAGGCCAAGCGCCTCGTCGAGCATGGCCGCGACGTCGTCATCCTGCTCGATTCCATTACCCGCCTCGGCCGCGCCTACAACACCGTCGTCCCCTCCTCCGGTAAGGTTCTGACTGGTGGTGTGGACGCCAATGCCCTCCAGCGCCCGAAGCGCTTCTTCGGTGCTGCGCGTAATATCGAGGAAGGCGGTTCGCTAACCATCATTGCGACGGCCCTGATCGATACCGGCAGCCGCATGGACGAAGTGATTTTCGAAGAATTCAAGGGTACCGGTAACTCGGAAATCGTGCTTGACCGCAAGGTTGCCGACAAGCGCATCTTCCCTGCCATGGATATCCTCAAGTCCGGCACGCGTAAGGAAGACCTCCTGGTTCCGCGCCAGGATCTGCAAAAGATCTTCGTTCTTCGTCGCATCCTCGCGCCGATGGGGACGACCGACGCGATCGAATTCCTGATCGACAAGCTCAAGCAGACGAAGAATAACCCGGATTTCTTCGATTCGATGAATACGTAATCCTTAGCCGGATTCATCAAATCGGCGCTTTGACGGTGCTTTTAGGATGTTATGATCGGGCTGCGTATTGCGGCCCGATTTTGTTTTTTGGGATCAGAAGCCGACCTCGAGGAACGCGAGGCGATCGATTCGGATGCGGATCAATCTTATGCTGACGATGAACGAGACGATCTATGCTTTGTCCAGCGGCGGCTTGCCGGCCGGCGTCGCCGTGATCCGCATCAGCGGAAATCTGGCGCTTCGCATTGCTGAAGCTCTTGCTGGCGTGTTGCCGCAGCCCCGACAAGCTGCACTTAGAACGATTCGGACTCGTAACGATCTGGTCATTGATCGTGGCCTTGTGCTGGTTTTTCCGGGTCTCGCCTCTTTCACGGGCGAAGATTGCGTGGAGATTCATGTTCACGGTGGCAAAGCCGTGGTGAATGCGCTTCTCAAGGAGCTCTCGACCTTTGAGAATTGTCGTTTGGCGGAGCATGGTGAGTTTTCGCGGCGAGCCCTCGAGAATGGAAAGATGGATCTCGTTGAGGTGGAAGGCCTTGCCGATCTCATCGGTGCTGAAACGGAGATGCAGCGCAGGCTCGCGCTGGAGCATGCGGCCGGCGGACTGTCGGATATCTATAACGGTTGGGCCGACAGGCTGACGCGGGCACGCGCTCTGATCGAGGCGGAACTCGATTTCGCTGATGAAGACGATGTGCCTGGTTCCGTCTCGGACATGGTATGGGCCGATATGAAGCGGCTGCGTCTTGAAATTTCCGATCATCTTGCCGGCGCCGATCTCGGCGAAATCATTCGCGACGGCTTGAAGGTGGTCATTGCAGGCGCGCCCAATGCCGGCAAGTCCAGTCTCATGAATGCATTGGCAAAGCGCGAGGTGGCGATCGTCACCGATATTGCCGGCACGACCCGCGACGTGCTGCATGTCGATCTGAATATCGAAGGATATGCGGTCAAGCTTTATGATACGGCGGGCCTGCGGGAAACGGATGAGGTCGTCGAGCGTGAAGGCATTCGCCGGGCGCTACGGACAGTTGCGGATGCGGATCTTGTTCTGTCTCTTGCCGAGATCGGCAGTGAGGCGCAGCGGAGTTTTCCCGGTTTTCCCGGTAAGGTCCTGACTATCGGTACGAAAGCGGATATTCACGCCGGGGAAGAAGCCAACGGCTATGATTTGTTGATTTCCTCGACCACTGGCTCAGGCCTGGCGGAATTGCACGAGCTTCTTCGCCAGGATCTGCAGGCCCGTTCCGGGATGTTGTCGCTCGCTTTGCCGAGCCGGCTGCGCCATCGCACCCTGCTTGCCGAGAGCCTTAACGCGGTTGAAGCTGCATTGGCTTTGGAAGATCGCGGTCTGGATATCAGAGCCGAATACCTGAGACAGGCGGCAACAAGCCTTGGGCGCATTACCGGACGGGTCGATGTGGAAGATTTGCTTGATGTAATCTTCTCGGAATTCTGCATAGGAAAATGATTCACGTGAAACAGAGCGCCTGAGCTTCTTGATTGACGTTTCACGTGAAACCTTCTTGACTCCTGAAATTGGTGTGCCAAACAAGCGGCACGACCGAGGACCTGATGATGTTCGATAAAGCGTATGACGTGATCGTTGTGGGTGGCGGCCATGCAGGCAGCGAAGCTGCCGCTGCGGCCGCACGCCTTGGTGCGCGCACGGCACTGGTAACGCACAAGCGCGACACGATCGGCGTTATGTCCTGCAACCCCGCCATTGGCGGTCTCGGCAAAGGTCATCTGGTTCGAGAAATTGACGCCCTTGACGGCTTGATGGGCCGCGTTGCGGATGCGGCTGGTATTCAATTCCGCATGCTCAATCGCAAGAAGGGTCCCGCCGTGCGCGGTCCCCGCACCCAGGCAGATCGCAAGCTCTATCGCCTGGCCATGCAGGCGGAGATCAACGCGATCGACAATCTTGAGGTTATCGAAGGCGATGCTTTTGATCTTACCTTCGAGCACGGCAGGGTGTCCGCGGTGATCTTGAAGGACGGCCGCGCCTTTCGCTGCGGGGCCGTTGTTCTGACAACAGGAACTTTTCTTCGCGGTCTCATTCATATTGGCGACAAGAAGATACCGGCTGGCCGCGTTGGCGAAGAGCCGTCCCTCGGACTTTCTGCGACATTGTTGCGACACGGCCTTGCTCTGGGTCGATTAAAAACCGGAACGCCGGCTCGCCTCGATGGGGCGAGCATCGATTGGGATTCTGTCGGACGTCAGGGTGCGGACGAAGATCCGACGCCGTTCTCTTTCATGACCGATTCCATCGTGAATCCGCAGATCGAATGCGGGGTAACCCGCACGGCGCCCGAAACCCATAGGATTATCGCCGAAAACCTGAAGCGTTCGGCAATGTATTCCGGTCAGATTGAAGGCATAGGACCACGCTATTGCCCATCGATCGAAGATAAGATCGTCAAATTCGGGGAGCGTGACGGTCATCAAATCTTTCTTGAGCCGGAGGGTCTGGATGACAACACCGTCTATCCAAATGGCATATCGACTTCCCTGCCCGAGGATGTTCAGGATGAATTCATCAAGACCATTCCGGGTCTGGAACGAGTTCGCATTCTCCAGCACGCCTATGCCATCGAGTATGATCATGTCGATCCCCGCGAATTGAAGCTGTCCCTCGAAGTGGAAAAGATTCCTGGACTTTTCCTGGCTGGCCAGATCAACGGTACGACCGGCTATGAGGAGGCTGGCGCTCAGGGTCTCGTCGCAGGGCTGAATGCGGCGCGTTTCGCCAGCGGCGGCAAAGCCATCGAGTTTAGCCGAACGGAATCCTATATCGGTGTGATGATCGACGATTTGACCTCGCGGGGCGTGGCGGAGCCGTATCGTATGTTCACATCCCGCGCGGAATATCGCTTGTCGCTCCGCGCGGACAATGCTGACGTCCGCCTGACGCCGGTCGGGCTTGCCTTGGGCTGCGTCGGTTTCGGCCGCGCAGCGCGTTTCGGCCAATATCTGAAGAGGCTTGAACAGACGCGTGATCAGCTGAGAAGCTTGACCATAACGCCGAACGAAGCTGAAAAGGGCGGTATGCATCTCAATAAGGATGGTCAGCGGCGTTCTGCCTATGAGCTCCTTTCTCATCCTGGGCAGTCGGTGGAGAACTTGTCGCGGCTCTGGCCGCAATTGCAGTCCATCGAGCGCAACGTGGCCGAAGCCATTGAGATTGAAGCGGCCTATGCCGTCTATATGGATCGCCAGACAGCTGATATTATTCAGGCTCGTAGGGAAGAAGAGCGCGTGATCCCGGCGGAATTTGATTTTTCCGTTCTTTCGGGATTGTCAAATGAGCTGAAGCAGAAGTTGGGGACGGCGCGGCCCAAGAATATCGCCCAGGCGTCGCGCATTGACGGGATGACGCCCGCGGCTATTTCTTTGCTATTGGCTTATTTAAGAAAAATGAGCATACCGGACGAACAGAAGCTCGTTTCCTGACACGACTACAAGGCTAGAGAGTCCATAGTATGGAATTGAACGGTGTGCGTGTTTCACGTGAAACACAGGAACGGCTGCAGCATTTTGCGCAGCTTTTCCAGAAATGGGCGAAGACCATCAATCTTGTCGCGCCGTCTACGATCGACGATCTCTGGCGTCGCCATATCGCGGATAGTGCGCAGATTTTCCAGCTGCATCCGGCAGCCGACCGTTGGGTCGATTTAGGGAGCGGCGGCGGATTTCCGGGCGTGATAACGGCAATCCTGCTAGCCGAAAAGGGTGCCGGACATGTCGATCTGGTCGAAAGCAATCAGAAAAAGGCTGCTTTTTTACGTGTCTGTCTACGGGAATGCGCGGCCCGGGGCGCTGTTCATGCCATTCGTATCGAAGAGGCGCCGGCTGCGATCCAGACCTGCGATGTTATCTCGGCCCGGGCGCTTGCGGAGCTTGAACTGTTGCTGGATTACGCAGCTCCCTGGCTCGAGCGCAATGAAAATCTGCGCCTGTTTCTACATAAAGGCCGGGATTACGAACGCGAGCTGCAGAAAGCCCGTGGTCGTTGGGAATTCGATCTGGTAAAACATCAGAGTGTCGTTGAGCGAGATTCCGTCATTCTGGAGCTAAGTCGTCTTCGACGCCTGATTTAACCATAATTGGATGTGCGGCAGATGATCGGCGAGCGAAACCGGATTATTACCATCGCAAATCAAAAGGGCGGCGTTGGCAAGACCACGACCGCGATCAACCTGGCGACGGCTCTTGCCGCCATTGGCGAACGCGTCCTGATTGTCGATCTCGATCCCCAGGGCAATGCCAGCACGGGTTTGGGCATCGAGCGCCGTGACCGCAAGCTGTCCTCCTACGATCTGCTGGTGGGCAGCCACGGGATCATGGATACGGTGCAGGAAACAGCCGTTCCGAATCTCTTCATTGTGCCATCGACGATGGATCTTCTTGGTGTGGAGATGGAAATCGCGCAGCAATCGGACCGCGTTTTCAAGCTGCGGCGTGCGTTGAATGCGTCGGACGCTCTCGCCTTTTCCTATATTCTTGTGGACTGCCCGCCTTCCTTTAACCTTCTAACGATGAATGCCATGGCCGCGGCTCATTCCGTTTTGGTGCCGTTACAGTGCGAATTTTTCGCTCTGGAAGGTCTCAGCCAGCTGCTGGAGACGGTCGATCAGGTGCGGCGCACGGTCAATCCGTCGCTCGATATCCAGGGAATCGTCTTGACCATGTTCGATTCCCGCAACAATCTGGCGCAGCAGGTCGTCAGCGATGTGCGGACCCATCTTGGCGAGAAGGTCTACCATACGTTGATTCCGCGCAACGTCCGCGTGTCGGAGGCGCCGTCCTACGGCAAGCCTGCCATTCTTTACGACCTGAAGTGCGCAGGCAGCCAGGCCTATCTGCAGCTTGCTTCGGAAGTGATCCAAAGAGAGCGGCAGCGAAAAGCTGCCGCCTGATATGACCTAGTATTTGTTCCAGAGTGAGTATCGGCGATGAATGATGATCTTTCGAAGCGGCGTCTCGGGCGCGGACTGGCGGCTCTCATCGGGGAGATGGACCAGTCGACGCCCGTAGATGCCGGCAGACCGGCCGTCAATCCGGATCGCTTGGTGCCGATCGAATTCATCAGCCGCAATCCACGCAATCCTCGCCGCTATTTCGATGAGACCGAGCTGCATGATCTCGCCAGCTCCATTCGCCAGCACGGTATCGTCCAGCCGGTCGTCGTTCGCACAGTTTCCAGCGATCGCTTTGAAATCATTGCCGGTGAAAGACGCTGGCGTGCGGCTCAGCTTGCCGGGCTGATCGAAATTCCGGTGATCGTGCGCGATGTCGACGACAAGACGGCGCTGGAAATCGCCATTGTCGAGAATGTCCAGCGCGCAGATCTCAATCCTTTGGAAGAGGCGCTGGGTTACGAGCAGCTGATTGCCGAACACGGCTATACGCAAAACGATCTCGGCGAAATCATCGGCAAGAGCCGCAGCCATGTCGCCAACTCCCTGCGTTTGTTGAAGCTTCCCGATCCGGTGCGCGATATGCTCGCTGCAGGCTCGCTTTCCGCCGGTCATGCACGCGCCCTGGTTTCGACCTCCGATCCGACCGCGCTGGCGCGAACCGTTGTATCCAAGGGCATGTCGGTTCGCGATGCCGAACGTCTCGCGCAGAACGACATCAAGGCTCAGAACGACCCCCGCCCCGCCGGCGCGCGCAGGGATGAAAAGGATTCCGATACGCTGGCGCTCGAGCGCACGCTGTCTGACACGCTCGGGCTCGATGTTTCCATCAATCACCGCGGCAATGGCGGCCAGGTGAAGATCAGCTACAAGACGTTGGAGCAGCTGGAGGAAATCTGCCGGCTTCTGGAGCGCCGCTAAAACGGTTCTGTTCGCATGAAACGTCAAATTGTTATAGAAACGATTACGCACCTTTCGGCGATTTGCGCGGAAAGGTACTATAGCCCTGTAAAAACAGTGGGATAGGCTACTTCAGTATCCATTACGCCTATGCCTATCCACGTCCGTTTCCCGTGAAACATCAGCCCTTGCGTGCCGACTGCAAGGTGGTCGCAAGCAGGGTATGCGTCGCGATCGTGTCTTCGAGGCTCGCACGCTGGCGTGTCTGGAGAATGGCGGACTGCAGCCTGTTCATCTCGCGGGCGATCGCAGGACCGGACCAGGTCTTGAGGGCCTGTTCTATGATCGGCTTGCGCCTGAAATGCAGATGGCGCCCGTGCGTCTGCATGACCTGTGCCGGGGCAACACGCTTTTCATCCATTTCGGCTCGCATCGTATCGAGCATCTGAAATTGCCGCAGGCAGCCCTGCAGCACGAGAAACATCGGAGTCTTGGAGGAGGCGATCTTCTGCATGGCATGCAGAAAGCCCTTGGAGTCCCCCTTCAAGATGGCATCGACGGCATCATCAGTGGAAATGGCACTGGCATCACCGATGATCTCCATGACATGGCTCTCTTCGATGGTGCCCTGCCCGCGGCAGTAAAGCGCCAGTTTGCGCACCTCGTTGCGCGAGGCGATCCGGTCGCCGCCCAGAAGTTCGAGCAATGCCTGACGGGCTGCCGGGGCGATGCGCAACCCTTCATTTGCCAGCTCCGTATCGATCAAACCATTCAGAGCTCTGGCATCGTCGGCATAGCAGGCAATGGTTGCGACGGAGCGCGCCGGTTCCGCCACCTTGCGCAGACCTGCGCCCTTCTTCAGATCGCCAGCTTCGATGATGACGAAACTCGCCTCGGGCGGGCTCTCGGCAATGATCTGCAGCGAATCGACCAATGCTTTTTCATTGGCGACGCCGCGTATCCAGACGAGTTTTTCGCCACCGAACAGACCGATAGCGTTGACTTCGTCAAGCAGGCGTCCTGCATCATTCTGCAGGTCACCGACGTCGAGTTTGATGAGAGAAAAGGCATCGTTGAGATCGACGCCGGTTTTGGCAGCGATCTGCGCGGCACGTTCGGAAACGAGGCCGCGATCCGGACCGTAGATTACAAAGATTCGGTAGTTGCGCGCGGCATTTTGGAGGAATCCGTCGAATTCGTGAGACTTGATTTCCGCCATGCCGCGCTCTTTATCAGCGGCTGAGCGCGGCAGCGATATCGGCTGCGACCATTTCGGCAACTTCGCGGGCGGCACGATCTTCCGAATCACGGATTGCGCGCTGCTTGGCGAATTCCTGCGTCGGGAAGTCGACGAGCGAAGTCACCGCACGGCTACCCGATTTGACAACCTTGCCGGTGCCGATCTCCCTCAATGTGAAGGAGACGGTCACAGTCGTGCGGCCTGCGGCCGACGTACTCGAAGACGGAAGATAGAGCACGCCGCCAGTGCCGGAGCTGACACTTAGATCGACATTGTATTTCGGCGTCTTGGTCTCGCCTGCGCCGCGCCCCGCGATGAAGATCAGCTGGTTACGCACCTGGAGACCGACGCGCGAGCCGACGTCGGAGAAGGAAACTTCCGACAGTTTCTGCGTGACGCCGGTGCTGACGGCATAGAGCGGCCGAACCTGGCAGGCAGACAGAAGGCCGGCGACGGCCACCAGAGACGCAACGCCAGCGATGCGGGCGAATTTGAAAAATCTATCAGACGACAATGTTTACGATCCTCTGTGGAACGACGATGATCTTCTTTGGCGCCTGACCATTCAATGCGTTCGTAACGGCATCCAAGGCGAGCACGGCTTGCTGCACGGCATTCTGATCTGCATCGCGCGCGATTGTCAATTCGGCGCGCTTCTTGCCGTTGATCTGAACGGGATAGATGATCTCGTTCTCGATCACGAGCGCCTCGTCATAAACCGGCCATGGGCTGGTCGCGACCATGTTGACGTTGCCAAGCGCAGCGGAGCATTCCTCGGCCAGATGCGGCGTGATCGGCGCGACCAAAGCAATCAGGATCTCGACGGCTTCGCGGACGGCAGAGCGATAGGCGCCATCCGCCTGACCGGCAGCCACTTTCGTCAGCGGTGCCGCCAGCGCATTGACGAATTCATAGATGCGCGCCACGGCCTTGTTGAAGGCGAGCTTGTCGTAATCCCCCTGAACCGCTTTCAGCGTGCGATGCGCGATCTGCGAAATCGCCAGCGCCTCGCCTTCCTTAGCCGGCGTAGCTTCGACCGCCTTCAGAGCATCGGCGGCTTCGGACACTAGGCGCCACATGCGCTGCGTGAAGCGATGCGCGCCTTCGACGCCGGCTTCCGACCAGATGACGTCGCGATCGGGCGGCGAATCGGACAACACGAAGAAGCGCGCGGTATCGGCACCGTAGGAGGCGATGATGTCATCGGGATCGACGACATTCTTCTTCGACTTCGACATCTTCTCGATCGAACCGATGGCGATGTCCTCGCCTGACGACAACAGCGTTGCGCGGCGCTGGCCGTCCACTTCCTCGATCTTGATATCGGCGGGCGACACCCATTCGCGGGTCAGGCCGTTTCCGCGGCTATAGGTTTCATGCACGACCATGCCCTGCGTGAACAGGCCCTTGAAGGGTTCCTTCACGTCGAGATGGCCGGTTTCGCGCATGGCGCGGGTGAAGAAGCGCGAATAGAGCAGATGCAGGATCGCGTGTTCAATACCGCCGATATACTGATCGACAGGCAGCCAATGATTGGCGGCCTTCGGATCCGTTGGCTGATTTTCCCAGGGAGCGGTGAAGCGGGCGAAATACCAGCTCGAATCGACGAAGGTGTCCATCGTATCGGTTTCACGGCGGGCATCCTTGCCGCATTGCGGGCAGGCGACATGCCGCCAGCTGGCGTGCCGGTCGAGCGGGTTGCCGGGCTGGTCAAACGTGACGTCATCAGGCAGCTTGACCGGCAGGTCTTTCTTCGGCACCGGCAGCACGCCACAATCGTCGCAATGGATGACCGGGATCGGGCAGCCCCAATAGCGCTGACGGGAGATGCCCCAATCACGCAGGCGGAAATTGACCTTGCGCTCGGCTTGCGGCGAGTTACCGAGGCTCGTCTCTGAGAGCTTCGTCGCCACCGCCTGAAAGGCGTCCTCGGTGCTCATGCCGTCGAGGAAACGGGAATTGATCATAACGCCATCGCCGTCATAGGCGACATCGCCGACAGTAAAGGTCGCCGCATCGCCATCGGCAGGCATGACGACGGGAACGACGGGCAGGCCATACTTGCGGGCGAAATCCAGGTCGCGCTGGTCGCCGGACGGGCAGCCGAAGATGGCGCCCGTGCCATAGTCCATCAGCACGAAATTGGCGATGTAGACGGGCAGTTCCCAGGACGGATCGAAGGGATGGCGGACGCGGATGCCGGTGTCCATGCCCTTCTTCTCGGCCGTTTCGAGCGCAGCCAGCGAGGTGCCGGCGCGGCGGCATTCCTCGCAGAAGGCCTCGATTGCCGGATCCTTGGCAGCCGCTTCCTTGGCGAGCGGATGGTCGGCCGAGATCGCCAGGAAGGAAGCGCCGAACAGCGTATCCGGACGGGTCGTGTAAACGATGATCTCGCGATCGCTGTTGGGAGCGGTTTCGGCCACGATTTCCCATCGAACCGTCAGGCCCTCGGAGCGACCGATCCAGTTCTTCTGCATCAGCCGCACTTTTTCCGGCCAGTGGTCCAGCGTATCCAGGGCATCCAGCAGTTCCTGGCTGAATTCGGTGATCTTGAAGAACCACTGCGTCAGCTCGCGCTGCTCGACGAGCGCGCCGGACCGCCAGCCGCGGCCGTCGATGACCTGCTCATTGGCGAGAACGGTGTTGTCGACCGGGTCCCAGTTGACCTTGGACTTCTTGCGATAGACGAGGCCTTTTTCCATCATGTCGATGAAGAGCATCTGCTGACGGTGATAATAATCGACGTCGCAGGTCGCGAACTCGCGGCTCCAGTCCAGCGACAGGCCCATGGCCTTCAGCTGGGTGCGCATCGAGGCGATGTTCTGATAGGTCCATTCCTTCGGATGCACCTTGTTGTCACGCGCGGCGTTTTCCGCCGGCATGCCGAAGGCGTCCCAGCCCATAGGATGCAGCACGTTGTAGCCGCGAGCGCGCTTGTAGCGGGCGACGACATCGCCCATGGCGTAGTTGCGCACATGGCCCATATGAATGCGGCCCGACGGATAGGGAAACATCTCTAGAACGTAATATTTCTCACGCGGATCGGCATTGTCTGTCACGAAGACCTTTTCTTCGTTCCATTTTTCCTGCCAGCGGGGCTCGGCGTCGCGCGGATTATAACGTTCGCTAGTCATCTGATTTTGTATTCCGGAAAATCATGGGGATTAAGGCGTGACCTTCACCACGAAACCACCCAAGCGTCAAGTTTAGCGGGTGCAGCAAGTGCCTTATCTTGCAAAGCAAAGCCGGATTCGGACGCATTCGCCCTTGGCAAAGCCTGCGAGCCTCATTACTGCAAAGTTTGAGAAGCAAGCCAAATATCGAGGCGAAAAGATGGAACTTCAAGAGCGCCTGGACGAAGTCCGTTCCCATATCGCGGCTGCCGAGCGTCAGGCCGGCCGAGCTGCCGGCTCCGTGCAGCTCGTTGCCGTCTCGAAGACTTTCGATGCCGATCAGATCCGACCGGCGATTTCGGCCGGCCAGCGCGTGTTCGGCGAGAACCGCGTACAGGAAAGCCAGGGCAAGTGGCCGGAGCTGAAAGCCGAAACGCCCGGGATCGAGCTGCACCTGATCGGGCCGCTGCAATCGAACAAGGCTGCCGATGCCGTGGCGCTGTTCGATGTCATCGAGACCATCGACCGGGAAAAGATTGCGCATGCCATCGCCGACGAGATGAAGCGACAGGGCAAGAGCGTGCGGCTCTATGTGCAGGTCAATACTGGGCTGGAACCGCAAAAGGCCGGGATTGCGCCCGACGATACCGTTGCTTTCGTCGAGCTGTGCCGCAGGGAGCTGCGGCTTTCGATCGAGGGCCTGATGTGCATTCCGCCGGCCGAGGAAAATCCGGGGCCGCATTTTGCCCTGCTGGCAAAGCTCGCCAAGCAGGCCGGCGTCGAAAAGCTTTCGATGGGCATGTCCAGCGACTATGAAATTGCGGTTGCCTTCGGCGCGACCAGCGTCCGGGTCGGTTCGGCGATTTTCGGGGCGCGATAGTTCTGCTGAAATAAAATATGTCTGAAGGCCTTGCTGCGTGGAACACACGAGCCGACCGGATTGGGATTTGACGGGACTTTTTAGTCCCGAAAATGGTAATTGCGGGGAGAGGGAGCCTGCCGTGCCCGCACAACGAAAAGCTCCGGTCGCATTGCGACCGGAGCTCGGTAAATCTTCAATGATACCGGATTTCAGAACTGATCGTCGTCCTCGTCGTCGCGGCTGGTCGACTTCAGCGACTTCAGCTTGGCGAAAACGGCGTCGGCGTCGATTTCCTTTTCCTTCTCTTCTTCGCGATCATAGCTGAAACCGAGCTTCTCGGTTTCCTGGGCCGGCTGCAGGGTTGCGCCAAGTTCGGCGGCAGTCGGCAGCGGACGGCCCTTCGAGGCCTTTTCGACTTCCATGTCGAGGTCGATCTGGCTGCATAGGCCAAGCGTGACGGGATCCATCGGCGTCAGATTGGCCGAGTTCCAGTGCGTGCGGTCGCGGATCTGCTCGATGGTCGACTTGGTGGTGCCGACCAGGCGCGAAATCTGCGCATCCTTCAGTTCCGGATGGTTGCGCACCAGCCACAGGATGGCGTTGGGACGGTCCTGACGCTTGGAAACCGGCGTGTAACGCGGGCCGCGGCGCTTGGATTCCGGCACGCGGACCTTCGGCTCGGAAAGCTTCAGCTTGTGGTTCGGGTTGGCTTCGGCGCGGGCGATTTCATCGCGGGTCAGCTGGCCGGTCGAGATCGGGTCGAGGCCCTTGATGCCCTGCGCTGCTTCGCCATCGGCAATGGCCTTTACTTCGAGCGGATGCAGCTTGCAGAACTGCGCGATCTGGTCGAATGACAAGGCCGTATTGTCGACAAGCCAGATGGCAGTTGCCTTCGGCATGAGCAATTGTTGAGCCATGGATATAGTCCTTCTGTCAGTCCGCGCCGGTGTCGCGGTCCGGGGTGTAACACCACATTGTCCGGGAAATACGGCCCTATATAGCGATAGTGTCGCGGAATTGCAATTCTTTGCGCATGAAATGCACTTTGTCCAATTGCTGTCGTAGTTTGACCTGCTATTTATTGCGCGGAAAGAGCACTCGCGGTTACAAATCGAGGTGCGAGGATTTGAGGAGGAAACAATGTCGGAGAAGATCCATCCCGTGACCAAACCGGTCAAGGCGCGCGCCCTGATCGACAAGGCGAAGTACCAGAAATGGTATGAGCAGAGCGTCGAGGATCCCGACAAATTCTGGGGCAAGCACGGCAAGCGCATCGACTGGTTCAAGCCCTACACGAAGGTCAAGAACACATCCTTTACCGGCCAGGTCTCGATCAAGTGGTTCGAGGACGGCGTCACCAACGTCTCCTATAATTGCATCGACCGGCATCTGAAGAAGCATGGCGATCGCGTCGCCTTCATCTGGGAAGGCGACAATCCCTATATCGACAAAAAGATCACTTATAACGAGCTCTACGAGCAGGTCTGCCGGCTGGCGAATGTCTTGAAGAAGCACGGCGTCAAGAAGGGCGACCGCGTTACCATCTACATGCCAATGATCCCGGAAGCCGCTTATGCGATGCTGGCCTGCGCCCGCATCGGCGCGGTGCATTCGGTGGTCTTTGGCGGCTTCTCGCCGGAGGCGCTTGCCGGCCGTATCGTCGATTGCGTCTCGACCGTCGTCATCACCTGCGATGAAGGAGTCCGCGGCGGCAAGTCCATTCCGCTGAAGGAAAACACCGACAAGGCAATTCAGATCGCCGCCAAGCAGCAGGTTGCGGTCAAGACCGTGATTGCCGTGCGCCGCACCGGCGGTAAGGTTGCCTGGGAGCCCGGCCGCGATGTCTGGTATCACGAGGAAACCGCCAAGGTGAAGGCGGATTGCCCGCCGGCGAAAATGAGGGCGGAAGATCCGCTGTTCATTCTCTACACCTCCGGCTCGACCGGCAAGCCGAAGGGCGTGCTGCACACGACGGCCGGCTATCTCGTCTATGCGGCGATGACGCATGAATATGTGTTCGACTATCATCCCGGCGATATCTACTGGTGCACGGCCGATGTCGGCTGGGTGACCGGCCATTCCTATATCGTCTATGGGCCGCTCGCCAATGCGGCGACCTCGCTGATGTTCGAAGGCGTGCCGAACTATCCCGACCAGGGTCGCTTCTGGGCTGTCATCGACAAGCACAAGGTCAATATCTTCTATACCGCGCCCACGGCGATCCGTTCGCTGATGGGCGCCGGCGATCAGTTCGTCAAGCGCGCTTCACGCTCCAGCCTGCGTATCCTCGGCACGGTCGGCGAGCCGATCAATCCTGAGGCATGGGAATGGTATTACAAGGTGGTCGGTGACAGCCGCTGCCCGATCGTCGATACCTGGTGGCAGACGGAAACGGGTGGCCATATGATCACGCCGCTTCCGGGCGCGACCGATCTCAAGGCCGGTTCAGCCACCTTGCCCTTCTTCGGCGTGCAGCCGCAGTTGGTCGACAATGAGGGCAATGTGCTGGAAGGGGCGGCCGACGGCAATCTCGTCATCGCCGACAGCTGGCCGGGCCAGATGCGCACCGTCTATGGTGACCACGAGCGCTTCATCCAGACCTATTTCTCCACCTACAAGGGCAAATATTTTACCGGCGACGGCTGCCGCCGCGACGAGGACGGCTATTACTGGATCACCGGCCGCGTCGACGACGTGCTCAATGTCTCGGGCCACCGCCTCGGCACGGCGGAAGTGGAATCGGCACTCGTATCCCATAAGCATGTGTCGGAAGCCGCCGTCGTCGGCTATCCGCATTCGATCAAGGGTCAGGGCATCTATTGCTATGTAACGCTGATGGTCGGGATGGAAGGCACAGAAGCGTTGCGGCAGGAGCTGGTGAAGCACGTTCGCGCCGAAATCGGCCCCATCGCCTCGCCGGACAAGATCCAGTTCACCCCCGGCCTGCCGAAGACCCGCTCCGGCAAGATCATGCGTCGCATCCTGCGCAAGATCGCCGAGGATGATTTCGGCGCGCTTGGCGATACCTCGACACTTGCCGATCCGGCTGTGGTCGATGATCTGATCGCCAATAGGCAGAACAAGGCGGATGCGGCGTAGGTTGAGCCAGGCGCACCGGGTCATTTGACATTAGGCGAGAGCTCGGCTCTCGCCTAAGTTTCTCATTTCGCAGTGCTGAAAAAAGCAATTGCCATTTGGGCAACATGGTTATGCACGTTTTCTCGCACCAAGCCAGCAATGTCGGTAAAGACTGCTGGTGCGGCCTTGAGGCCTTGTGATGTAGGCTCAGGCAAAAACGTATAATGGCCCACTCCGCCGCCCATGATTTCAAGGGAACTCGAGCGCAGATTCTCGTGGAGCCATGTACAGCATTCGCGGGCCGGCGCTATAATATCTGCGTCGCCGCCAACGATCTGAACGGGTGCTGTTATTTCTTCGAGGCTTTCCCTGGCAAAGCCGAGAACCGACCGACCCGGCGCGATCGCCAAAGCGGCTTTCAATCTGTCATCCTTGAAGCTGTCTCGTCGTCGATTCCAGGATTCCAGGAACATCTCGTCCTGAAGAAGCGAAGGAATGCGATCCACCAAATCGGGGAATTCTCTCGGGCCACGTATGGGGCTCTTCTGAGGGTTATCGGGTTCGAATTGAGAGTATGCGACGCGCGCACCGACAAGCAGCATCGCGGTATAGGCGCCGGCGGAGAAGCCTGCAACGCAGGCATGGTCTTCGACGGTCCCGCCTAAAACCTCTCTCCAGTCATTGGCATCGAGCAAGGCGGTCAGATCAGTTGCACGCTCCCAGAGACAGAGGAACCCCTCAGCCCTGTAGGGTTCCGAACCTGTATGGCCGTGATGGTCGATGCCCAAGGCCACGAAGCCCGACTGCGCCAGGCGATGTCCGAGCCATTCCAGCCCGATGGCAAGGCCGCCCGATCCGTGAGACAGCAACACCAAAGGGCGCGGATCGGTCGATCTCTTCACCGGCGCGTTGGGCGCGACCGGCTTTTGCTTAAACCAGGACGGCGAAGGTGCAATTTCGACTGCATCATCATCGGCCGGATACCACGCGCACCAAGCCAGAGGGCGGTGGCTCGTGCGGCTCCAGTTTGCGCGCTTCCTATCAAAGGACAGACCTTGAGCAAAACCTACAGGCATTATTCTTTCATCGAACGATGGCTAACCTAACCTGATCTCAAAAATCGATAGCCCGGCCGTTGATTTCCCAGTCCCCAAATCGGGCGGGGTCGGCGCCGCCGCGGCCACCGATTTCGGGGGGAAGTTCGGCCTGTGCTTGAGCTTCCTGCGCTTTGCGGCGCTCCTCGGCTTCGGCAAGGGCGCGCTTGGCGGCGGGCGAGAGCGGCTTGCGGGTCGCTTCGCCGGCTTCGGTGTCGATATTGTTGTCGTTATCTGCTGTCTGCATGGTCTCGTATGACCTCCGGAATATTGAAATGGAGGGAGGAATAGCCAAATCATAGAGCATGATGCCGAAAAGTGTGAACGGTTTTCGGATAACATCATGCTCTGCTTTTTTTGATTCCGGAGCGGATTCAGATTTCAGGTCGAAGAGACCTGAAATCATCCGCCTCCGGCGTGTCCGGCCGCAAAGAAAAAGGTTTGGACACCAGATGTGTTGGAGACCTCTCGATGAATCTCATGCGTACAGCCATGCTGCTTGCCTTCATGACCGCGCTCTTCATGGGCGTCGGCTTTCTGATCGGCGGCCAATCGGGCATGCTGATCGCATTTGTCGTCGCCGCCGGCATGAATTTCTTTTCCTACTGGAATTCCGACCGCATGGTGCTGTCCACCTATGGTGCGCAGGAGGTCGATGAGCGCAGCGCGCCGGAATTCTACCGCATCGTCCGCGATCTCGCCCGCAATGCCGGCCTGCCGATGCCTAGGGTTTATCTCTATGACAGCCCGCAGCCGAACGCTTTTGCCACGGGCCGCAACCCCGAAAATGCCGCCGTTGCGGCCTCCACCGGTCTCCTGCATGCGCTGACGCCCGAGGAAGTGGCCGGCGTGATGGCGCATGAGCTTGCCCATGTGCAGAACCGCGACACGCTGACCATGACGATCACGGCGACGCTTGCCGGCGCCATTTCCATGCTCGGCAATTTCGCTTTCTTCTTCGGCGGGCGCCGCGACAACAACAATCCGCTCGGCATGGTCGGCGTACTCGTGGCGATGATTGTCGCTCCCCTGGCCGCCATGCTGGTGCAGATGGCGATCAGCCGGACGCGCGAATATTCTGCCGACCGCCGCGGCGCGGAAATCTGCGGCAATCCGCTGTGGCTCGCCTCCGCGCTCGGCAAGATCGCCCGCGGCGCGGCGCATATTCCGAACGAAGAGGCCGAAGGTCATCCGGCGACGGCGCATATGTTCATCATCAATCCGCTCTCCGGCGAGCGTATGGACAACCTGTTCTCCACCCATCCGAACACGGAAAACCGCATCGCCGCGCTGCATGACATGGCCCGCTACGGCGGCGGCAGTGCTTCGCCGATGACGCCGTCTTCCGGCCCATCTTCCGGCTTTGGCTCGACGGGACCGTCCTTCACTGCTAATCCGGGGCGCAAATCGCGCTCCGTGCCGAATACGGGTCGCGGTGGTTCGCAACCGCCGAAGGGTCCTTGGTCTTGAGTTCTGACACGAAAAACAAAGCTTCCAACAGAGACGGAAAACGATCCGGCAAGCGGCCGCAGCCGTCGAGGCCGGTCGATTCGTCTCCGCCGAAGCCCGGCCTTGCGGCCCGCGCTACGGCGTCGAAGATCCTGGGAGCCGTGCTGGACCGCAAGACGCCACTCGACGGCATGCTCGATGCCGAAGGCGGCAGCGCCGCCTATACGACGCTCAGTGATGGCGACCGTGCTTTGGTGCGAGCAATCTTGAACAGCGCGCTTAGGCACCTGCCGCGCATCGAGGCGGCGATATCGTCGCTGCTCGACTCACCGCTGCCGGAGGGTGCGCGTGCGCTGCATCATGTGCTTGTTGTCGGTGCGACGCAGATCCTCTATCTCGACGTGCCGGATCATTCCGCCGTCGATCTTGCCGTCGAGCAGGCCAACCGTGATCCCCGCAATCGCCGTTTCGCCAAGCTGGTCAATGCCATTCTTCGCCGCATCGGCCGCGAGAAGCAGGAGATTCTCGAGCGGGTCGCGAAGGTGCCGGCCATGCCGGATTGGTTCCTGTCCCGCCTGGAAGTTGCCTATGGCGCGCCTGCGGCGCTCAGGATTTCCGACACGCAGCTCGAGCCGGCGGCGATCGATCTTACTGTGAAATCCGATGCCGAGGGTTGGGCAAAGCGGCTGAATGGCATGGTGCTGCCGACTGGCGGCGTGCGGCTTGCCGCGTTCGAAGGGTCCATTCCCTCGCTGGCCGGCTTCGAGGATGGCGAGTGGTGGGTTCAGGATGCCGCCGCCAGCATTCCGGCCAAACTTTTCGGCTCGCTGGCCGGCAAGCGGGTGGTGGATCTCTGCGCAGCACCTGGCGGCAAGACGGCGCAACTCATTCTCGCCGGCGCTGAGGTCACGGCTCTCGATCAATCCGCCAATCGCCTGAAGAGGCTGTCCGGCAATCTGGCACGCCTTGGCTTCGAAGCAGAAACCGTCGTTGCCGATATGAGCAAATATCAGCCCGACGAACTTTTCGACGCCGCTCTTCTCGATGCCCCCTGCTCCTCGACGGGAACGACGCGCCGCCATCCGGATGTGCTCTGGACCAAGGGACCGGAGGATATCGCCAAGCTGGCCGCCCTGCAGGAACGCCTGCTTCGCCATGCCCTGTCCTTGGTCAAACCGGGCGGTGTGGTGGTCTTCTCCAACTGTTCGCTCGATCCCGAAGAGGGCGAAGATCTGGTTGCACGCTTGCTTGCCGATACTGGCAATGTCGAGCGCGTACCGATCGCATCAGGCGATTGGCCGGGTCTGGAAGCGGCGATTTCGCCGCTTGGAGCCTTCCGCACCACGCCGGATATGCTGCCGCTTGCCGATGGTTTCGCCTCCGGCCTCGACGGCTTCTTTGCCGTCGTGCTTCGCCGCACGCATTAGTCCCACCTCGAATCGTTTTTACCGGACGGTTAAAAAACCGGCGAACATGTCTTTAATTGGTATATCTGTAACCTCTTTTTAACCACGGGTAATGAGAGTAAGCAGAAGCAAATATGCAGATCTGCGGCAGGGTTTAGTGAGTTCATACATGCGGGAAGCATGGCGGCGGATGTCGCGCCGCGCGGCGTTGACGCGATTGCGTCTCACCCGCCACACGATGCGTGTGCCGGAGCGCCTGATCGTGGCACCGACCGATCTGCGCAGCGTCGATCCCTTTTTCGTCGAAGAGCTTTTGAACGGCCGCATTCTGCTCGCCGGGCGCGTTCTGGAAACACAAGGTGCTTCGCCCTTCTCATTGGAGCTGCCGTCGCTGGCTTTTGCTGCCCGGCTGCATAATTTTCGCTGGCTGCGGCATTTGCGGGCGGAAAAGAGCGATCAGGCCTCGGCCATGGCGCGGTCGATCCTTACCGACTGGATTGCGGTCCACGGTCGCCGGCTACATGGCCTTGCGTGGTCACCCGATATAGCGGCGCAGCGGCTGATCGCGCTTCTGTCGCATTCGCCCGTGCTCCTGCAGGGTACAGATAGCGGTTTCTACCGCCGTTTCATGCGCATGCTCGTCTTTCATGTGCGCTTTCTGCGGCGGATCGTTGCGTCGTCGCCAGACGGCATCACCCGGTTTCGTGTGCGCATCGCGCTCGCCATGGCCTCGGTCGCCATGCCGAGCAGTTCCCTCACGCTGAAACGGGCGGGGCAGGCGCTCGACCGCGAGATCGATCGGCAGATTCTGCCGGATGGCGGCCATATCTCGCGCAATCCGCGCGCCTCGCTGGAATTGCTGCTTGATCTGCTGCCGCTACGGCAGACCTACGTCAATCTCGGCCATGATGTACCGGTGCGGCTGATCCCTGGTATAGATCGCATGTATCCGGCGCTGCGCTTCTTCCGCCACCAGGATGGTGATCTGGCGCTGTTCAACGGTGCGACATCGACGCTCGCCAATGAGCTGATGTCGGTGCTGCGCTATGACGAAACGGCCGGTCAGGCCTTCAAGGCGTTGCCGCATACCAAGTATCATCGTTTGGCCGCCGGCCAGGCCGTCGTCATCGTCGATGCCGGGGCAGCAGCTTCGACCGATCTCAGCCGCACGGCGCATGCCGGCTGTCTCTCCTTCGAGATGTCGTCGGGCAAGACGCGCTTCATCATCAATTCCGGCGCACCCGAATTTGCTGGTGACCGCTTCATGCAGGCGGCGCGGGCGACCGCGGCGCATTCGACCGTGACGCTAAACGACACCTCATCCTGTCAGTTCTCCAAATCGAAATCGCTGGGGCCGATCATGGTCGCGGGCGTGAAGAAGGTCATCGTCGAGCGCGCTGAGACCGAAGACGGGCGCGACTATGTGCGCGCCGCGCATGACGGCTATCTCACCGCCTTCGGCTATGTCCATGAGCGGGAGATCAGTCTCAATGCGTCAGGCACGATCGTCGCCGGCCGCGACCGGCTCTTCGTGCCGGAGGGCAAGAAGAACAAGCCGAAGGGCGAAGGCATTGCTTCCGCACGCTTCCATATCCACCCTTCCATCAGCCTTTTGCAGACGGAAACGGATTCCGCGCTGCTGATCGCGCCGGATGGAGAGACATGGGTCTTCTCCTCGCCCGGCAACGAGGTGCTTGTGGCGGAGGATATCTTCTTTGCCGATCCCTCGGGGATGCGTTCTTCCGATCAGCTCGAGATCGTCTTTCGGATCACGGAAAAGCCGGAAATCCGCTGGTTTTTATCGCATCGGCCATAGGCTAAGCGCGTGAGCTATGCTAACGGGGCGGCATTATCCGTCCCGCGCCATCTACGCCGGACGCCACATCTCCTCATTCCAGAGCGTTTCCGCTCTGTTTTTTGTTATCGCAACTCCGGACGGAAAACCGCCATACACTTTTCCTGGAGTTGCTCTAGACCGGAGAAAGCCATGGCCGTCGTTTCCAAGAAAATTCCCGCTCCCGACAAGGTGAAGGTGAAAACCGCGCTTCTGTCCGTTTTCGACAAGACCGGCATCGTCGAGCTGGCGCGTGCGCTGAGCGAACAGGGTGTGCGCCTCCTGTCGACCGGCGGCACGCACAAGGCGATTGCCGCGGCGGGCCTTGCGGTGACCGACGTGTCGGAAGTGACGAATTTTCCGGAGATCATGGATGGCCGCGTCAAGACGCTGCATCCGAAGGTGCATGGCGGTCTGCTCGCCATCCGCGACGATGCGGAGCATCAGGCAGCCATGAAAGAGCACGGCATCGAAGGCATCGATCTTGCCGTCATCAACCTCTATCCCTTCGAGGACGTGCGCAAGGCAGGCGGTGATTATCCGACGACGGTCGAGAATATCGACATCGGTGGTCCGGCGATGATCCGCGCTTCGGCCAAGAACCACGCCTATGTGACGACGCTTACCGATCCCGCCGATTATGCCGAGCTGCTGGCCCAGCTTTCCGCCGACGCCGGCCAGACGACCTATGATTTCCGCAAGCGCATGGCCGCCAAGGCCTTTGCCCGCACGGCTGCCTATGACGCGATGATCTCCAACTGGTTTGCCGAAGCGCTCGATATCGCCACGCCGCGCCATCGCGTCATCGGCGGCGTGCTGCGTGAGGAGATGCGCTACGGCGAGAACCCGCATCAGAAGGCGGCCTTCTACGTGACCGGCGAAAACCGCCCCGGCGTTTCCACGGCGACGCTCATTCAGGGCAAGCAGCTATCCTACAACAACATCAACGACACCGACGCGGCCTATGAGCTCGTTGCCGAGTTCCTGCCGGAAAAGGGGCCAGCCTGCGCGATCATCAAGCACGCCAATCCCTGTGGTGTCGCCACGGGTCCGAGCTTGGTGGAAGCCTATAAGCGCGCTCTCGCCTGCGATTCCACCTCGGCCTTCGGTGGCATCATCGCACTGAACAGCCTGCTCGATGCCGAAACGGCCGAAGAGATCGTCAAACTCTTCACCGAAGTCATCATCGCGCCTGAGGTCAGTGAGGAAGCCAAGGCGATCATCGCCCGCAAGCCGAACCTCCGTCTGCTCTCGGTCGGTGCCCTGCCCGATCCGCGCGCTGCCGGCCTGACTGCGAAGACCGTCTCCGGCGGCCTGCTCGTGCAGAACCGCGACAATGCGCTGGTAGAGGACATGGAGCTCAAGGTCGTCACCAAGCGCGCGCCGACGGTACAGGAGCTTGAGGACATGAAGTTCGCCTTCCGTGTCGCCAAGCACGTAAAGTCGAACGCGGTGGTCTACGCCAAGGATGGCCAGACGGCCGGCATCGGCGCCGGACAGATGAGCCGTGTCGATTCCGCTCGCATCGCTGCCATCAAGGCCGAGGAAGCCGCCAAGGCTATGGGTCTTGCCGAGCCGCTGACGCGCGGTTCCGCCGTTGCCTCCGAAGCCTTCCTGCCCTTTGCCGACGGCCTGCTCTCTGCGATCGCCGCCGGCGCCACCGCCGTCATCCAGCCTGGCGGCTCGATGCGCGACCAGGAAGTGATCGACGCGGCCAACGAGCACAATGTCGCGATGGTATTTACTGGTGTGCGCCATTTCCGCCATTGATCGGCGGATATACCTGATTGAAAAACTTATATCCCGGCTGGTTCGCCCGCCGGGATTTTCTTTGACTACTTCGCCTTATCAGCCGGATAGGGCGTCGGCAGCAAAAGAAGAAGGCCGCCGGCGAGGAAGATGACCAGCGTTGCCATGCCGAGGCGGGCTGAGCCGCTCCAGTAGGTTACCAGCGAGAAGAACAATGTTGCCATGAAGCTCGTGGCGCGGCCTGACAGTGCGTAGATGCCGAAATAGCGGCCGGCTTCCGAGAGGCTGACACTGCGGGCGAGATAGGAACGCGAGGAGGCCTGCACGGGGCCGAAGGCGATGCCGATCAGGAGGCCGTAGGCGATATAGGCTTTTTCCGCCGCGGTGCCGAACAGGCCGCCGGAGCTGACCGTCGAAAGCGGCACCAGGCCGAAGAGCGTGAAGCCGGGTCCGGTGGAGATGATGCCGAAGGTCGCGACAAGCAGCAATGTCAGGCTGATGACGACAGTCACTTTCGAGCCCAGCCAGCGATCGACATAGCCGGCGGCGAAGCAGCCGAAAATGGCGATGACGTTGAGGATGATGCCGTAGATGCCGATCTCGATCGTCGCCCAGCCGAACATGCCGGCCGCGAAGGTGCCGCCGAGGATCAAGAGGCCGTTGACGCCATCCTGGTAGATCATGCGGGCGATGAGGAAGAGACTGATGCCGCGCCGGCGCTTCAGCTCGCCAAGCGTTGTCGATAGCTCGTGCAGTCCCGAACGAACGGCGGCACGAAGCGGCAGGCCGCGGGCGGCATCCGGCGTGAAGAGGAACATCGGCAGAATGAAGATGAAATACCACACAGCCGAGATCGGCCCGGTGATGCGCGCATCCTCGCCGAGTGTGGCGTCGAGGCCGAAGAGCGGTGTCAGGCCGAGAATGGTCTTGCCGCTCTGCGGATTGCCGGCGAGCAGGGTCACGACCGTGATCAGCACGATCATGCCGCCGAGATAGCCGAGCCCCCAAGCGGCGTTCGACAGCCTGCCGACATCGTCCTTAGCCACCAGCCGTGGCATCATGGAATCGTTGAAGACGATCGAGAACTCGGCCGAGATGGAAGCCAGGATCATGAAGATCACCGGATAGATGACTGGCGACCCGGGGGCTGCGCCCCAGAGGCAGAAAAGGCTTGCAATCTTGATGACGGCGAAGAAGGCGATCCATGGTTTGCGGGCGCCGGATTGATCGGCGATCGAGCCGAGGACCGGCGAGAGGATGGCGATGATCACCGAGGAGATCGTCGCCATGTTGCTCCAGGTCGTCTGGGCGGAGACAGGATCGGCCGTCAGCCGCGCGACGAAATAGGGACCGAAGATGAAGGTAGTGACGACGGTGAAGAACGGCTGAGCCGCCCAGTCGAAGAACATCCAGCCCCAGATGCCGCGTGCCGGCACTTTTGCCGGCACGTCATTGCTAACTTCGGTTGCCACCAGATCCTGCCCCTCAATCCCTCATCCGCCTAACGGGTTGGGGCGGACTGTGTCACCTTGCCCGACCGTTCGCAAGGTCGCTGAGAAGACCGGCGGCGACAGTGATGCGGGCGAGGTTGGGATCGCCGCTTTCACTGAGGCCGCCGAGTTCCTCGGCGATGCGATTGATGCGGACCCGGTCTTCCGCATGCCATGCTTGGACCGGCTGCTTGTCCTTCGGATGATTGGACAAGGCGGAGATCACGATATCGCGGCGGGCGCCGGCAATCTGGTCGAGGCTGCGCGCCAAGGCAAGGCTCTCATAGTGATCGCCGGTGACGATCCGGCTGCCCGCCAGCAGCAGGCGGCCGACGCGGAAGGTCTGCGAGACGGTAAAGTAACTTTCGGCTGCCCGGTTCAGCGTGTCGCCGGTGCGTTCGGCGATCTGCATGATCTCCGGCACGAGGACGAGCGCGTAGATGGTTGCGATCTCCGAAGCCAGCTTCTCCGGCAGGCCGGCAGCCTGGTATTCCGCTTCGCGAGCGGCGATTTCGGCGGCAAAATCCGCCGGGATATGCGTCAGGAAGACAGGTCGCAGCTTCTTCAGAGCCGCGCGAAGCCGGCTAACGGTTTCCTCGATCTCGCCCTTGGCCGCCCCGGTCTTCAGCAGCAGGCGCGTCAGCACGGTATAGACTTCGGTGATCTCGCCATAGACGCGGTTCTGCATCTGGCCGCCCACCTTACCGTCAAGCGCATCCGTCTCGTTCCAGAGCCGGTCGAGATCGAAGCCGTCACGGGCGATGACCGCCGCCTTGACGACTTCGGCCGCCGATGCCGCCGTCGCATCCATCATGCTGACGGCAAAGCCCGGACCGCCACGATTGATCGCTTCGTTGGCGAGCGCCGTGCCGATGATTTCGCGGCGCAGGCGATGGCTTTCGATATCCGTGGCGTTCGAACGCTGCATCTTGGCCGGGAAATAGCGGCTGAGGGTGGCGGCGAAATAGGGATCGTCAGGCAGGTTGCTGGCGACAATCGCGTCGAAGAGCACGATCTTGGCGTAGGAGAGCAGCACGCCGATTTCGGCGCGGGTCAACGGGCGTCCGTTGGCATAACGCTCGGCGAAGGTCTGATCGTCCGGCAGGGTCTCGACCTTGCGGTTGAGCTGTTTTGCCGCTTCCAGCACGCTCATGAAGCGGCTGAGTTCGAGGGCGTTGCCGGTGCCTTTGCGCTCGGTCAGCGAGATCGCCAGGGATTGCAGGTAGTTGTTGCGCAGGACGAGCGCTGCCACCTCGTCGGTCATGGAGGCGAGCAGCGTATCGCGCTTGGCGCGTGTCAGCCGCTCGTCGAACATGGCATTGGCGAGCGCGATCTTGATGTTGACCTCGACGTCGGAGGTGTTGACGCCGGCGGAGTTGTCGATGGCATCGGAGTTGCAGCGCCCGCCCTTCAGGCCATAGGCGATGCGGCCCTTCTGCGTGACGCCGAGATTGGCGCCCTCGCCGATCACCCTGGCGCGGACTTCCTCGGCGGTGATGCGGATCGGATCGTTGGCACGGTCGCCGACTTCCGAGTCCGTTTCGGATGGCGCCTTGACGTAGGTGCCGATGCCGCCGAACCACAGCAGGTCGACGGGTGCCTTGAGGATCGCCGTCATGATCTCAAAGGGCGTTGCAACCGACTTTTCGATGCCGATGGCAGCGGCGGCTTCCGGCGTCAGCGTGACCGACTTTGCCGAGCGGGAAATGATCATCGCGCCCTTCGACAGGACCGACTTGTCGAAATCCTGCCAGCTCGAGCGTGGCAGGTCGAACAGGCGCTGCCGCTCGGCGAGCGTCTTTGCCATGTCCGGATCGGGATCGATGAAGATGTCGCGATGGTCGAAGGCAGCGAGCAGGCGGATTTTCGGTGACAGCAGCATGCCGTTGCCGAAGACGTCGCCGGACATGTCGCCGACGCCGACGACGTTGAAAGGCGTCGTCTGGATGTCGATGTCCATTTCGCGGAAGTGGCGCTTCACGGTTTCCCAGGCGCCGCGGGCGGTGATGCCCATCTTCTTGTGGTCGTAGCCGGCCGAGCCGCCTGACGCAAAGGCATCGTCGAGCCAGAAACCGACTTCCTGCGCCAGCGCATTGGCGGTGTCAGAGAAGGTGGCGGTGCCCTTGTCGGCGGCGACGACGAAATAGGGGTCGTCGCCGTCGAGCCGGACCGTATCGGCAGGCGGGATGATATCGGCGCCGGAGATGTTGTCGGTGATCGACAGCAGGGTGCGGATATAGGTCTTATAGGCCTCGCGGCCGGCATTGAAGATTTCGTCGCGGCTGCCGCCGACCGGGAGCTTTTTCGGATAGAAGCCGCCCTTGGCGCCGACGGGCACGATAACAGCATTCTTGACCTGTTGTGCCTTCACGAGGCCCAGCACTTCGGTACGGTAGTCTTCCGCGCGATCGGACCAACGCAGGCCGCCGCGCGCCACCTTGCCGAAGCGCAGATGCACACCTTCCACTTCGACGCCGTAGACGAAGATTTCGCGGAACGGTCGCGGTTCGGGCAGGCCGTCGAGCAGCTTCGGATCGAGCTTGAAGGCGAGCATGGCTTTCGGCGTGCCATCCGCGTTCTTCTGGAAGTAGTTGGTGCGCAGCGTCGCATCGATGGCGTTGACGTAGCGGCGCAGGATGCGGTCGTCGTCAAGGCTCGGAACGTCGGCAAGCTCGGCTTCGATGCCCGCATGCAGGTCGGAGAGCTTCTTCGTACGGTTCTTGTCGCTGAGCTTCGGATCGAGCGTGTCGTAGAACAGTCGGAAGAGCGATGCGGCGATACGCGGGTATTTGTCCAGCGTTGCGGCGATGTAATCCTGCGAGTAGGCGATGCCGGCCTGTCTGAGATAGCGGGAATAGGCGCGCAGCACGTTGGTTTCGCGGGCGGAGAGATCGGCAGAAACGATCAGCCTGTTGAAGGCGTCGTTGTCGATCGTGCCACCGAAGGCGGCGAGGAAAGCTTCCTCGAGAGCCGCGCCGTGGCGGGCGAGATCGATGGTCAGGCCATTGCGGGCCTCGAGCTCCATGTCGTGCAGCACGACATGGCCGGTCGAGCCGTCCTTGGCCGTGACGTAGATATCGAAGGTGCGCTCGCTGATGACGTTGAAGCCGAGATTTTCCAAGAGCGGCACGCGGCGCGACAGCGCCAGATTGCCGTCTCCATGGAAGATCTTCAGCGAGAGAATGTCACCCGCCTCATCCTTGCGGATATAGAAGCCGATGCGGATCGGCTCGGTGCCGGCTGTGGCAATGATATCAGGCAGATCGGCAAAGGCATCTTCCGGCGAGAAGGCCTCCTGGAAGGCCTGGCTGACGGAAATGCTCGGCGCTTTCGGGCCGGCCAGCATGACGAAGCGCTCGTCCCACCGGGCTGTTATGGCGCGGATCGCCTCTTCGAGCTTGGCTTGCGGAACATGCGGCGTCTTGCCGGCGCTGCGGCCGATGATGAAATGCACGCGTGCCACGCCGCCTTCCGGGAAAGCCGGGTAATAAGCGGAGACACGGCCGTCATAGACTGACTTCAGGTAGTTGCCGATCTTCTCGCGAACGACGGAATCATATTCCTCGCGCGGGACATAGACGATGACCGAAACGAAGCGATCGAAATGGTCGATGCGTGGCAATGCGCGCACGCGCGGCCGGTCGGTCAGATCGTTGATCTGTTCGGCGAAGCTTGCGAGCAGGGTCGTATCGATCTGGAAGAGGTCGTCGCGGGGATAGGATTCCAGTGTGTTTTCGAGCATGCGGCCTGAGTGGCTCGTGGGATCGAAGCCGAAGTGATCCTTGACCTTCTGCACCTTCGAGCGCAGCAGCGGCACTTCGGCGGCAGCGCTGGTATAAGCCGTCGATGTGAAGAGGCCGACGATGCGCAGCTCGCCCGTTACGTTGCCATCGGCGTCGAAACGCTTGACGCCGACATAATCCATGTAGGCGCGGCGGTGGACGACCGATTTGACGTTCGCCTTGGTGACGATCAGGAAATCCGGGCCGTCGAGGAAGGCGAGGATTTCCGGCGTGGTAGTGACGGCGTCCTTGCCCTGCCGGAGAACGCGGACATCCGGATTGGAGAGGATGCCGAGGCCCGTGCCACGATCCCGCTCGACTTTGGCGTTGGCGCCCTTGCCCGAATAGACATATTCGCGCATGCCGAGGAAGGTGAAATTGCCGTCGCGTAGCCAGGCAAGGAAAGCAAGCGCCTCATCGCCGTCATTCTTACGGCGGCCGGCAGCCTCATAGGTCGATAGTTCCGATATCACCGTATCAAGGCGCGACAGCATCGGCTTCCAGTCGGAAACGGCAAGATGCGTCTGATCGAGCACGGTCTGGATCCGCTTGGTCAGATCGGTTGCCTGTGCTGTCGTCAGGGGCGAGAGATGAAGCTGGATATGGCTGACGCGATGGGCCGGATCGCTCGGCTGATCGGCGGAATAAAGGCTCGGCTGCTTGCCCTTCTCAATGACCAGGATCGGGTGGACGGCCATATAGAGATCGCGGTAGCTGCTAGTCACTTCGCCCATGATCGATTCATAGAGGAAGGGCATGTTGTGGTCGGTGATCGAGAGGATCGACACCGCAACGCCATCGGGTTCGATATTGGCGACCTGTTCTATGCTCACACGCGGAGAGGTGCCGCTCCACGCTGCCAGTTCCTTGGCCGCGTGCTTTGCGGCAAGGGCCAGCATTTCCGGGCTGTACAGCTCCATGTCGTCATTGCTTGCCCGGCCGAACAGGATTTCGGGATCAAGATGCGCCTCGCCCGTTGCCGCGGCTATCTTGCGTGCCGCTTCAATCTGTTTTTCCCGTTTCGGATTGGTCTTAGGCGCCATGGAATTCCTCCCGATTTTCGAATTTTGACGACAGTAGCAGAAGGTTTAGCGAAAAAACTGGCAAAAAGAATGCGAATTTGGTTGCTTTCGGACTGATTTTGGCCGGTTTTTTTAAAAATCTTGCCGGAGGGCGCGATCCCGATGCAAAGCGGATATCATTGGTGTGAGATTAGCGGAGTGGGCTCGTCAACAGAGGTTTTCATGACTCTGTGAAGTGCGGTTGACAGAGTGGCGCGAAAGGGATCATCAACTTGCGCCATTGCAGTTTGAAGCCCTGAACTTGAAAGCTAGCATCATGTCGCAAGTGTCCGCCGGCGCCATTATCGTCATCTCCAGCCACGTCGTCCGAGGGTCAGTCGGCAATCGCGCCGCCGTTTTCGCGCTGGAGACGCTTGGCCATCCGGTGTGGGCGCTGCCGACGATCGTTCTGCCGTGGCATCCCGGCCATGGACGTTCGACGCGATTGACCTTCAGCGAGGCAGATTTCGACCATGCGATCGACGATCTCATCGCCGCGCCCTGGCTTTCGGAGGTCAAGGCGGTTCTGTCGGGATATTTTGGCAATGCTGCGCAGGCGCATTCCGTTGCAAGGCTCGTAACGGCTTTGCGGGAGAAGAACCCCGATCTCCTCTATGCCTGCGATCCTGTCATCGGCGATGCCGGCGGGCTTTATGTGCCTGAGGCGACGGCGGAAGCGATCCGCGACCATCTGATCCCGCTGGCGTCGCTCGCAACGCCGAACCGCTATGAGCTTGCCTGGCTTGCGGGAGCGCCCCTCGAGGATAACAACGCCATCATGGAGGCGGCTCTCGCGCTTGGCCCGTCGCGCATGCTGGTGACGTCTGCCGTGCCGATGATGGCCGGCGGCATCGGCAATCTCTATCTCAGCGGCCGAAATGCGCTGCTTGCCGAACATCGCAGCGTGGAAGGTGCGCCGAACGGGCTCGGCGATCTCTTATCCGCCGTGTTCCTGTCGCGCCTGCTTTCCGGCATGGATGAGGAGCGGGCGCTGCAGCTGACGACGGCCAGCGTCTTTGAAGTGCTGGCGCGTGCCGTCAAGCGCGGCAGCAACGAGCTGACGCTTGCCGTCGATTCCGCAAGCCTGTCGACACCGATGGCCATGGTGCAGCTGAGGCATCTCGTCCACCCGGCGCAGCGGAAGAAAAGGTAACGGCTGGCAGCGACGGGAGCTTTTTGCAGCGCAGCAGTTGCCATCGGCCGAAGTGCATTGTAATCCAATATCATGCAAAGCTTTCCCGACACCCTTCTGAACGGTTATCGCAACTTCATGAGCGGGCGTTACGTCGATGAGCGCGAACGCTATCGCACTCTCGCCGAGCTTGGCCAAAGCCCATCGACCCTCGTGATAGCCTGTAGTGACTCCCGTTCGGCGCCGGAGATTATCTTTGACGCCGGGCCGGGCGAACTCTTCGTCATCCGTAACGTGGCCAACATGGTGCCGCCCTACGAACCGGACAGCAATTTCCATGCGACTTCGGCAGCGCTGGAGTTCGCTGTTCTGTCGCTCAAGGTTTCCGATATCGTCGTCATGGGCCACGGCCGCTGTGGCGGTATCCGAGCCGCGCTCGACCCCAATGCCGAGCCTTTGTCGCCGGGCGACTTCATCGGCCGCTGGATGGCGCTATTGAAGCCTGCGGCCGAACAGATCCAGAGCAACGACATCATGACGCAAACCGAGCGTCAGACCGCGCTGGAGCGTATCTCGATCCGCAATTCGCTCGACAATCTGCGCAGCTTTCCGGAGATCAAGGCGCGCGAGGAAGAGGGCAAACTTAGTCTTCACGGCGCATGGTTCGATATTTCGACCGGCGAACTCTGGGTCATGGATCCGGCAACGCGCGATTTCATCCGCCCTGAGATTTAAGGGGCCCGGGGTTAAGAGTCAGGCGCCCGGCAGGGCGGCAGGTGGATCAAACGAAAAGGCGCTGCGGACCATCTGGTCGCAGCGCCTTTTTGGGTTCACGAGATCAGGCTTACTTGCCGTCGATCTGCTGGCCGATATAGGCGATCGCCTGCTGATAGACCTTTGCGTCATTCCAGCCTGCGATGGCGGAGAAATTCGGCTCACCGGGCTGATAGCCAGCGCCGGGCTGCCATCCGTGGCCGCGCAGGAAGTTGGCGGTCGAGGCCAGCGCGTCTGCGCGCGATCCTACAAGATCTACCCTGCCGTCGCCATCTTCGTCGACACCGTAGAGAACCACGTTCTTCGGCATGAACTGCGTCTGGCCGATTTCGCCATGAGCTGCGCCGCGCGCCGACGGGCTGAGATAGCCTTCGCCAACGAGCTTCAGGGCAGCGTAGAGTTGATCAGTAAAGAATGCGGAACGACGGCAATCAAAGGCAAGCGTTGAGACGGCCGAAAGCGTATGCTGGTCGCCCATATAGCTGCCGAAGCCGGTTTCCATGCCCCAGATGGCGATGATCGGGCCTGGGGGAACGCCGAACCGCTTCTGAATCGTGGCGAAGAGCGCGGCGTTGGCCTGCTTCATGCTCTTGCCTCGATTGATGATCGTCTGTCCCCCTCGCTTCTTCATGAATTCCTCGAAGGAAAGCTTGAAGCTCTTCTGGCCGCGGTCGGCCCGGATGGTGGGCTGGTTGTAATGGACGTTGGCGAAGGCCCTATCGAGGGTGGAGGGGCTGACGCCCTGTCCCTGCGCTTCCCGTTTGAATTCCTGCACCCAATTCTCGAATCCGGCGGAAGTGTTGCCGCAGGATGCGGCGTTTGCCGCAAGCGGCATTCCCAGCAGCAATCCACCCGCCACGAGAGCTGCCATTCCAGATTTTGTGAAGCGCATTCAGTGTCCCCGAATTCTTACCGCGGTGCGAGCGCGGTAACCGTTTTCAATGGCGCGCAAACCCTTGAAAGCCAGCGGATCACGCGCGTTTAGTCGTCACCGGACCATGCCAGCATCCGACCATCATGTCATCATATTTTAGCGAGTGATGTTTTCGTTTCATGTGAAACATCGCCGCCAAAATCATTCAGAAAAGCCCCGCCTTTCATCCGAAATGGCGAGGCTTTCGTTCTATCCTGCTTACCCAATGAGGGTTGATAAACCGTAAATTGGTTTACAGATCCTTATGCAGCCTGCTTGCGCGGCTTGATGAGGCCACGGTTGACGAGCAATTCGGCGATCTGGATGGCATTCAGTGCGGCACCCTTGCGTAGGTTGTCGGAAACGACCCACAGGTTGAGGCCGTTCTCGACGGTCGCGTCTTCGCGAATGCGCGAAATATAGGTCGCATCTTCGCCGGCGGATTCGTAAGGCGTGATGTAGCCGCCGTTTTCATGCTTGTCGATGACGAGGCAGCCGGGCGCTTCGCGCAGGATGTCGCGGGCCTGATCGGCAGTGATCTCGTTTTCGAACTCGATGTTGACCGATTCGGAATGGCCGATGAAGACGGGGACGCGGACAGCCGTGCAAGTGACCTTGATCTTCGGGTCGAGCATCTTCTTGGTTTCGGCCAGCACCTTCCACTCTTCCTTGGTGTAGCCGTCTTCCATGAAGACATCGATGTGCGGGATGACGTTGAAGGCGATGCGCTTGGTGAACTTCTTCGTTTCGATCGGGTCGGCGACGAAGACGGCGCGGGTCTGGTTGAACAGTTCGTCCATGCCATCCTTGCCGGCGCCGGAGACCGACTGGTAGGTCGAGACGACGACGCGCTTGATCTTGGCGAAATCGTGCAGCGGCTTCAGGGCGACGACGAGCTGTGCGGTCGAGCAATTCGGATTGGCGATGATGTTGCGCTTGGTGAACTGCGTGACGGCATCCGGATTTACTTCCGGTACGATCAGCGGCACGTCGGCGTCGTAGCGCCATGCGGAGGAGTTGTCGATGACGACGCAGCCCTGGGCGCCGATCTTCGGCGAGACCTTCTTCGAAACGTCGCCACCGGCCGACATCAGGCAGATGTCGGTATCGGAGAAATCGTAGTTCTCCAGGTTGGCGACCTTCAGCGTCCGGTCGCCGAAGGAAACTTCGGTTCCCTGCGAGCGAGCCGATGCGAGCGCCACGACCTCATCGGCCGGAAAGCCGCGTTCGGCGAGGATATTGAGCATTTCGCGGCCGACATTCCCGGTCGCGCCCGCTACTGCAACTTTGAAACCCATTTCACAAGCTCTCTTTCTCTTCTCTCCTCTTGGGCGAGGGGGGAACCGCGGCCATTGGCGACGGGTCCTGTCCCCGGCCGGGCCGGGGAGAGAGCGGCAGGCCAGAGACGTCAGACGGTTTTCGTCGTCGTTTTGGCCTTGGTTTTGGAAGAAACCGGAAAATAGACATCCCGCCCGGCACATTGCACCAGGTGACTGAAGCTATCGAGCTGTTCGAAGCGAACCATGGAAGTCTTCCTTTTCCGTCGCCGGTTCTAAGAGGTTTTCCACAGGAGTCAAGGATTTCCTCGCTTGCATCATTGCCGGAGCGAGGAAATCGAGGGTCGAAACCGGCCTTTAGCGTAGCATGTCCGACGGCGCGCCGTTTCGGTGTCAGCGGTTGGACTTGCGGGTGGTTTCAAACAGGAACCAGGTACGGCGTTCGGTCTCGTCAATCCAGTTTTCGAGAAGGCTCGCGGTGGCTACATCGCCATATTCGTCGCAAACATCATGGACGGCGCGCATTTCAGCGGAGAGCTTCAGATTATCATCCGCCAACTCGGCAAGCATGTCCTGCGGATCGACATATTCGGCATCATTGTCCGGGATACGCTGCAGCTTGGCGATCTGTCCGATCGAGTGGAGCGTCGTTCCGCCGATCTTGCGGCAGCGTTCGGCCATGGGGTCGGTCATTGCAAAAATCTGGTCGCCATGTTCGTCGAGAAGCAAATGATAGTCGCGGAAATGCGGGCCACTCATGTGCCAGTGAAAATTCTTGGTCTTCAGATAGAGAGCAAAGACATCCGCCAGCAGGGCGGTCAGCGCTGCGGAAATATCACGTGTCGCGTCTTCGCTGAGATTGGTGCGAGTGCCCAATTTCGACTTGGTATTGGCGCTATTCATAAAGACGTCCTCCGTTTGTTGTTCACGACAGCGATCGCCGGCGGATCTTAGGGGAGTTCGATGACATCAGCTTGCTGCGTGGGATCGCATTGAAGACAGGATTGTTTTGAAATTTCACAGCCGAAATGCCGCTTTGCGGCATGGCCAGCTGCGATGCTTAGGCGGAAAACCCGAACGTCTCTACTAAATAGGAAAATGAGGTGGTTTGGCAATTGCTTGCTAATGTATTGGCGCGGCATGCCGTGATGCCGCGCCGATTATATCGCCTCTTCTCGTAGGCGGTATCGGGATGAGCGATTACTTCAGGCCACCGCCGACATAGATAGTTTCGCCGGTCACCCAGGCGGCGTCCTGCGAAGCGAGGAAGACGGCGACCGGGGCGATATCGGTCGGCTGACCGAGACGGCCGAGCGGCGTCTGCGAGACGAGATGCTTTTCAAAATCGGTGCCGATGATGCCCGCCGCAACGACGCCTTCCGTTTCAACGCCGCCAGGCGCCAGATTATTGACCCGGATATTGCGTGAACCGAGTTCCTTGGCGAGAATCTTGGTGATGGAATCCACGGCGGCCTTGGTTGCGGTGTAAACCGAAGCGGTCGGCAGGTTCATGCTGACGGCGTTGGAGCCGATGTTGATCACGCTGCCGCCCTCGGGGCCGAAATGTTTCACCCCCTCCTGCGTGGCCAGCAATGTGCCCAGAACGTTGATATTGAATTGGCGATGGAATTCCTGCTCGGTGAATTCCTCGATCGGGGCGAATTGATAGACGCCGGCATTGTTGACGAGGATATCGACGCGGCCGAAGGCCTGCTTGGTTTCGGCGAAGAGGCGCTTGACGTCTTCGGATTTGGAAACGTCGCCGTGCACGGCGAGCGCCTTGCCGCCCTTGGCGGTGATCTCGGCCACCACCCTGTCGGCGCCTTCTCGGCTTGAGGCGTAGTTGACGACAACAGCCGCACCCGCTTCGCCCATTGCCTTGGCGATGCCGGCGCCGATGCCCTTGGATGCTCCGGTCACGATCGCGACCTTGCCTGCCAGTTTGCTCATGTTATTTTCCTTCGAAAAACTTAGACAGTTTTACAATCATCGAATCACTTGGCGCATGCGACCCGAAAACCGATCGCATCGTCACTTTGATATTTAGATAATCATCTAATTGATACAAGAGCCACGGCGAGAAATGCTGATGGCGTGTAAGGAATCGTCAGATCTTGGAAAGTTCCGCCATATAGGCGTTCAGCGTATCGCGGCGCAGCACGAGGTTGGCAAACTTGCCTTCGCGCTGGATCTCGACGAGCCCGGCATTTTCGAGTTCCTTGATGTGATGCGACATCGTTGCGGCGCTGACGGCGTGGCACTCGTTCAGAAGGCTGCAAGGCGTGGGCTCGGTTCGCGTGCCGATCTCCTTCAGGATCTGCACACGTCGCGGTTCGGCAAGTGCCCGGGAGATCAATCCCATCTGCCTTTCGCTTAAACGTATTGGCCCGGCATCCATGGTTTTCATCGCAAGCGGAAACGAAATCGGGTTGACCGGCTTCGGTCATCCCTGCCTGCCAGATATATGAATGTGCGAGGGCCTTGGCAACCTTTGCGCGGCAGCCGTGATCGGCTCAAGAATCGGTCTGTCGCGGCTTGCCGCTTTTGAAGAGAGGCAAGCGCGGCGTCGGCCAGCCGGCGGCATCGATGCGGAAGAGCAGGCCGTAACGTGAATAGACGATCGCCACCATGAAGGAGAACCAGCCGCCGAGCGCCAGGCCCGCCATGACGTCGCTCGGATAGTGGGCGCCGACCATGACGCGGGTGATTGCAAGCCATAGGGCGCAGGCGGCGAAGATGTAGCGATAGCGCGGGAACAGGAAGGCAAGCGCCACGAACAGGGCGCCGATGGTGGTGGCATGGCCGGAGGGGAAGCTTTCGAAGCTGGCACGGCCGTTGAAAGGCGAGAAGCCGAAGGGACCCCAATCGGCAAAATGCGTCGGGCGGGCGCGTCCGATGGCGCGCTTCAGCAAATTGGCAAGGAGGCCCGAAAGTGCCACGGTCGTCAGCAGGTAGCCGCCGATCTGGCAGATGCGCAATGCCTGGCAGCGACAGCGTTGCGAATGCAGCAACTTGCTGCCGGCCCAACCCTCGAAGAGCAGAAAGGCGCTGATGAGAAGGATCCATCCGGAATCGCCGAAATCTGTCAGCATTCCGCCAACGAAGCGTATTGAGGGCGGCAGGCTTTTAAGGGTGGCGCCGACGGGCCAATCGAACAGTAGAGCCGAGAGAAGGACGACATTGGCAGTCAGGAAAAGGCAGATTTTCCAGTGAGATGGTGCAAATGCGGCATTGCTCCGCCGCCAACGCCTGTCGAGAGACGTCAAGATCGCCTGCATAATCAGTGCCTATTGTCGATTTCCAATCAATTCGACAAATAACAGGCCGTTATTACAGTTTTTCTAATTTTCTAAAAATTTCTAAAAATTAATGACGCGAACCGAAGCGGCAATCGTGCGCTCAGGCCGGGCAGCCTATCCTACTCGAAATGAAAAGCCCCGTTCCAGCGAAGAACGAGGCTTTCGTGTTTCACGTGAAATATATCAGGCGACTTGTGCCAGAGACTATGCCGACAGAACCTTGAATTCGGCGAGGATGGCATCGCCCATTTCGGCAGTGCCGACCTGGCGGCTGCCGGGCGACATGATGTCGCCGGTACGGATGCCGCTGTCGAGCACATTGGCGATCGCCTTTTCCAGCGCATCGGCATCGGCAATCAGGCCGAAGGAGTAGCGCAGGCACATGGCGAAGGAAGCGATCATGGCGATCGGGTTGGCGATGCCCTTGCCGGCGATGTCAGGTGCCGAGCCATGCACGGGTTCGTAGAGCGCCTTGCGCTTGCCGGTCTTGGCGTCGGGTGCGCCGAGCGAAGCCGACGGCAGCATGCCGAGCGAGCCGGTGAGCATGGCGGCGACGTCGGAGAGCATGTCGCCGAAAAGGTTGTCGGTGACGATGACGTCGAACTGCTTTGGCTGGCGCACGAGCTGCATGCCGCCAGCGTCGGCAAGCATATGCTCGAGCTGCACGTCGGAATATTTTTCCTTATGCGTCGCGGTGACGACCTGGTTCCAGAGCACGCCTGATTTCATGACGTTGCGCTTTTCCATCGAGCAGACGCGGTTGTTGCGGGTGCGCGCCAGTTCGAAGGCGACGCCGGCAATGCGCTCGATTTCATAGGTGTCGTAGACCTGGGTGTCGATGCCGCGCTTCTGGCCGTTGCCGAGATCGATGATTTCCTTCGGCTCGCCGAAATAGACGCCGCCTGTCAGTTCGCGGATGATGAGGATATCGAGGCCGTCGACCAGCTCCGGCTTCAGCGAGGAAGCGGAAGCCAGCGCCGGATAGCAGATGGCCGGGCGCAGGTTGGCAAACAGCTGCAGATCCTTGCGCAGGCGCAGCAGGCCGGCTTCCGGGCGCACTTCGTAAGGCACAGCATCCCACTTCGGACCGCCGACGGCGCCGAAGAGAACCGCATCGGCGGCCATCGCCTTTGCCATATCGGCATCGGAGATCGCCGCGCCATGCGCATCATAGGCGCTGCCGCCGACGAGGCCTTCATCCGTCACGAAGCCGGCATTCTTTGCCTCGTTCATATAGGCGATGATCTTGCGAACCTCACCCATGGCCTCGGGGCCGATGCCGTCGCCCGGCAGGAGGAAAAGATTGCGAACTGTCATGGAAAAGCCTCCGCGAAAGAAAAAGTTGCGGGGTTTTTAGACTTCCAAATGCGGCTTTTCAAGCGAGGAAGGGGCCGAAACGGTACGGTTTCGGGCATATTGGGCTGAAAGCCTACCCTCGCCCCGTCGGGGAGAAGGTCGCGCGGAACGCGCGGGGTGAGGGGGCGTTACCGGCGATTTCTTTGGTAAATCTGGCAACGGCAGCTTGATGCCCGCCCCCTCATCCGCCCTTCGGGCACCTTCTCCCCGAGGGGAGAAGGAGTATTCGAGCCTTATTCCGCCAGTCCGAGCGAAGCGAGATAGGTTGCCGAAGCCGGGATCTTCGACTTGTCCTTGATCTCGATGATCAGGCGCGGATTGCTGTTAAGCTTGGCAAGGGCGGCAAAGACGGCGCGCCAGTGGATGCTACCTTCGCCGAGGCTCCAGTGACGGTCGGCATAGCCGTCGGCATCTTGCAGATGGACATGCTGCAGGCGATTGCCGGCGGCGTGGACGTAGTAGTCGACCGGCGGAGCGCCGGTATAGCCATGGGCGTAGTGGGCGTGACCGGTGTCGATGGAAACGGCGACGGCGGCCGAATTGAAGCTGTCGGCGAGGTCGACGCGGATATGGGGATCCTTGTCCTCGATATTCTCGATGACCATGGTGAGCCCGATGTCTTCGGCGCGCTTCACGGCGTCTTTCAGCGTCAGATGCGTGTATTCGATGATCTTCTCGCGCTCGCCCTTGTTGTTGTCGAGGTTGTTGTAGGACCACGACGTATAGGGGCTATGGATGACCATCTGCGTGGCGCCGATATTGGCGCAGACGTCGAGCGCCTGCAGCAGGCGCTTGGAGACGACGGCGCGGATGTCCGGGTCCTGCGAGGCGATGACGAAGCCCCAGAACGGACCATGGATGCCGAGGCGGCCCTGATGGCCGTCGAGTAGCTTGCGGGCGCGCTCGGCCAGCGGAGCCCAGTCGCCGTTGAGGATTTCGGCTTCGACAAAGCTCTGCAGCTCCAGGTCGCGCGGCTTTTCGAGCAACCAGTTACGATGGATTTCGACGTCGTCAAGCGTCATGGCGGCGCCGACAATGGGAAGGGAGATCATGAAGGGGCTCCATTGCGTGGAGAGGACTTAAAGGTGGGAGAGAGGCCGCAAGGGTCTCGGCTGGTCTGTATGGACCTCCTTCTTGTCGATCATATTACAGCGGGCGGGAAAGATGGCGTCCCGTTTCCGGGATTTGCATTTTCTGCTCTGGGGGTGCGGCAATTGCGAGGATAGTTCCCTCTCCCCGCGCGCGGGGAGAGGGTTAGGGTGAGGGGCTGTTTGCGGAGGCGGTAATTGTGCGGTCGTGTCGCTATTTGCGATGGGCAGGCAATTCGCAAAGACGGTGGAAGGTGCCTACCGCTCTCGCTGCGTGAAATAATCATAGGCCTCCATCAAGTTGATGGTCCGCGGCCCCTCACCCCAGCCCTNNCCCAGCCCTCTCCCCGTTTTTGACGGGGAGAGGGAGTTCTTGGCATGAAAAAAGCCGGGCGCAAGGCCCGGCTTCGAAACATGCGAAAAAGGAAAGACCGATCAGGCAGCCCAGGGGCGCGATGCGGCGTTCGTCTTTTCGAAATTGTCGATCGCGGAGGATTTTTCCAGCGTCAGGCCGATATCGTCGAGGCCGTTCAGCAGGCAGTGGCGCTTGAATTCGTCGAGTTCGAACTTCAGCGAGCCGCCGTCGGGACCGGTGATTTCGAGGTTTTCCAGATCGACCGTCAGGATGGCATTGGAGCCGCGCGAGGCGTCGTCCATCAGCTTGTCGAGATCTTGCTGGCTGACCTTGATCGGCAGGATGCCGTTCTTGAAGCAGTTGTTGTAGAAGATGTCGGCGAAGCTCGTCGAGATGACGCAGCGGATGCCGAAATCGAGCAGCGCCCAGGGAGCATGCTCGCGCGAGGAGCCGCAGCCGAAGTTATCGCCGGCGACGAGGATCTTGGCGTTCTGGTAGGCCGGCTTGTTCAGCACGAAATCCGGGTTCGGAGAACCGTCCTCATTGTAGCGTGCTTCCGCGAAAAGCCCCTTGCCGAGGCCCGTGCGCTTGATGGTCTTCAGATAGTCCTTCGGGATGATCATGTCGGTATCGACATTGACGACCGGGAGGGGTGCTGCGACACCGGTCAACTTCACGAACTTGTCCATGGGGTCCTGCCTTCATTTTCGTCTAAGCACGAATTATCCTGCCAATAGAGCAAATCCGGCCCGAAATGAAGGAGAATCTTGGAAATGCCCTAAAATGCGGCGCCCTGCCCTTCAGGGCGTGGCCTGAATCGGACATATCGGCCGGCGGATAAACCGGCCTGCCCTGCTTTCAATCCTAGAGATCGATGATGGTGCCGCGACCGTCGTTCCAGATGCGCATTTCGCGCTGACCGTTCGTCTTCGCCTTGGCGCGCACCGGAGCCGGCTTCATGCGCAGCGAAATCGCGCGGGCTGCCATCAGCACGGTCAGGATAGCGCCGACGGCAAGCGTGACCGAAACGGTAAACAACGCCATGGCCGCAAACACGGTGATACCGGCAAGCGCGATGAACAGGGAACGGATATTCTGCATGGTCGAGACCTCTCTACTCCGAGCAATGTGGTCCTCATCTTTGTCATCTGCAAGAGGAGCATGGCTTTTTGTTGACTTGCCTGCCGATTAAAAGCGCGGCAAAACGGCACAATGAGCCAATCTGCGAGCCAAAACCCCCCTTCCCGTCCCGCCCGTCTGCGC
>UCII01000010.1 GCA_900472485.1 Hyphomicrobiales bacterium | reverse complement strand
GAATTGCGTGAAAACAAAGAGATAGGGCGGTTCAGAGATTCCGTGAAAAACTGAATCGCTCCAGAAATCAGCTTCGCGGCTTCAGGTTCTCTGTGTCGTAGAGCGGCTTGTAGCCGACGCCCGCGACTTCGACCGGGTAGGTCTCGCCGAAATATTCGACCGTCAGCTTCCGGCCTTCCTGGGCATAGGACCAGGGGAGGTAGGCGAGCGCAATGTTCTTGCCGATGGTCGGGCCGTAGGCGATCGAGGTGGTGAAGGAGCGGCGGCCGAGCTCATCGACAAGGGTTTCGCCGGTTTCGGGATCCATGACAGGCAGGATGCCGACCGGGTAGCGAGCCACGCCGTTGGAGTCGATATTGTCGGTCATCACAAGCGTGCAGAGCATGGCCGGCTGGTGCTCGCGGGCGCGGTATTCGAGGTGCTTCGCCTTGCCGCGAAAATCGGTGTCCTTGACCTTCGGGCGGGCAAGATCGGCTTCCAGAAGATTATATTCCGTCAGCAGGTCGGCATTCTGCAGGCGTAGGCTCTTTTCCATGCGGCGGCTGTTGGCATAGGTCTCGACGCCGACGGCGATGGCGCCGGTCGAGCGCAGCGCATCCCAGACGGCTAGCGCATCGCCATAGGCCATATGCAGTTCCCAGCCCTGTTCGCCGACATAGGAGATGCGGAATGCCGTGACGTTCCTGCCGGCAATGCGGATCTGCTTGATCGCGGCGAAGGGAAAGTTTTCGTGCGAAAGGTTTTCCGGGCTTTCGACGACCTTCTGCAGGTTGGTGCGGGCATTCGGTCCCCAGATGCCGATCGTGACATAGCGTTCGGTGACGTCGGTGATGGTGACGTCGAAGCCCTTATCCTGTGCAACACGGCGCATATAATGGAAATCGCGCGGGCCGGCATCGGCACCGTCGATCAGACGGCAGCGGTCGGCCATGCGGATCACGGTGAAGTCGGCGCGCACCATGCCTTCGTCGTCGAGGAAGTGGGTGTAGATGCCCTTGCCGATATTGGCGTCGCCGCCGATCTTGGCCGCGCAGAGCCACTCTAGCAGCTCGACATGGTCAGGGCCTTCGATGTCGTACATGGCGAAATGCGAGAGGTTGATGATGCCGCAATCTTCGCTCAGCGCAAGGTGCTCGGCATTGGACACGCGCCAGAAATGGCGGTTGTCCCATTCGTTTTCGCGCACAGGGATGCGATCGCCGTATTTTTCCAGCAGATGCTCGTTTGCGGCATAACCATGGGCGCGTTCCCAGCCGCCGAGTTCCATGAAATAGCCGCCGAGCTCTTTTTCCCGCTCATAGAAGGGCGAGCGGCGGATATTGCGGCCGGTCGCGTAGGGTTCGCGCGGGTGGACGGCGGGATTGTAGATCTTCTGCGCAGCCTCGGTGCAGCGGCCTTCGATGAACTTTTCTTCCAGCATATGCGGGTAGAAGCGAGAGTAATCGATCCTGTTATGGTCGATCGGCGTGCGGCCGTCCGTCATCCAGTCGGCAACGAGCTTGCCGAAGCCGGGGCCGTCCTTCACCCAGATGGCGACGCAGTACCAAAGACCGCGGACCTTCTGGCTTTCGCCGACGGATGGGCCGCCATCGGTGGTGACCTGCAGCAGACCGTTGAAGGAATGGCCTTCATTGTAGCCGAGTTCGCCGAGGATCGGCGTCAATTCCATGGCGCGTTCGAGCGGCTCGATGATCTGTTCCATGTCGAGATCGCGCTGCGAAGGTGACAGACGTGCCTCGTGCTTTTCAAGGAGATCGCGGGGATGGCAGAGGCGCGGGTTCTTCTCTTCGTAATAACCCCATTCGATCTGGCCGCCCTCGGCAGTCTTCGGGTCGCCTGTGTCGCGCATATAGGCTGAGTTGCCCTGGTCGCGCATCAGCGGGAAGCCGATTTCCTTGCCGGTATTGGCAAACTCGTTGTAGGGGCCGAAGAAGGTCAGCGGGTGATCGACCGGCATGACCGGCAGGTCTTCGCCGACCATTTCGGCGATCAGGCGGCCCCAAAGACCGGCGCAGACGATCACGTATTCGGCTTCGATCGTGCCGCGATGGGTGACGACGCCGCTGATGCGGCCATCCCTAACGATCAGCGACTGGGCCGGCGTATTGGCAAAAGACTGCAGCTTGCCGCTCTTCTCGCCCTGGTCGATCAGCTTGCCGGCAACCGTCTGCGAACGGGGAATGACGAGACCGGCATCCGGGTCCCACATGCCGCCCTGAACCATGCTTTCCTCGATCAGCGGGAATTTCTCCTTGATCTCGGCGGGGTCGACCAGGCTCACGCGCGTGCCGAAGGCCTTGCCCGAGGTCACCTTGCGCTTGATTTCCGCCATGCGGTCGTCATCGCCGACGCGAGCGACTTCGAGGCCGCCGACGCGGGCATAGTGGCCGAGCTTATCGTAGAAATCGATGGAGTAGAGGGTCGTCCAGCAGGAGAGGAAATCATGGCTGGTCGTGTAGCAGAAATCGGAGGCGTGCGCCGTCGAGCCGATATCCGTCGGGATGCCTGATTTGTCGATGCCGACAATATCGTCCCAGCCGCGCTCGATCAGATGGTGAGCGATCGATGCGCCGACGATACCGCCAAGCCCGATGATGACGACCTTCGCCTTTTGAGGAAATACTGCCATTGCGTGCGACCCTGATTGATATTGGAAACGGATTTTATGATGTGTGCGGCGGCGACCAGAGCCTGTCTACGACATATTGAAGATGCTTGCACGACGATCGTAAGGCCGTTTCTTATCGAGATGCAGGGCGATAGCCGTTGGTCGCCATGTCGCAAACGTGACGGCGATCTCTTCGATCGCTTATTGCGGGATCGACTGCATCATGATCTCGCGGCGCAAGACCGGGCCTTCTTCGCCGAAATAGGTGCTCAGCAGCTTGGCGAACGCGTCCGACTGGTAGGTCTCGGTCAGCGTTTGATCGACGAGCAGGCGGAAGGCGGAATCGTCCTGCCGGAGTGCGATGCCATAGGGCTCATGCGTGAAGAGGCGGTTGCCGATGGCCAGCGCGGAAGGGGTGCGGGCATGCGATGCCAGATCGAAGAGCAAGGCGCGATCGGCGAAATAGGCGTCGATCTTATGGCTTTCGAGCGCGGCCAAGCCGTCCTGATGGGTGGCGAAAGTCGCAATCCTCGTCTTCGGTATGTCGGGGCCTAGCGCTTCCCGCAGTGTCGCGTCCGTGGTCGTGTCGGCGCGCACGCCGATGGCGCTCGTTGCGGGGGCGGGCTTGGCGGAGACTTGCGCCAGCCGCTTGTCGAGGAACAGCGCCATCAGATAATCGGGCGAATCCTTGCGCAGCAGGGCGCTGGCGCCGGTGACGAAGATCGGCTGCGAGAAATCGACGCTTTGGCGCCGGCCTAGGCTAATGGTCAGGGCGCCACAGAGAAGATCGACCTGTCCGCTTTTGACTGCATCGAAGCCATCGGCAAGCGTCGTTTCGACATAGTCGCGCTTGAGATTGGCGACCTTGGTCCCGACAGCATCGGCGATCTTGCCGCAGAGGTCGATGGCATATCCCGTCGGGTTGCCATCCTTCTTCTTGAAGGAGAAGGGTTCTTCGTCGCTGATATAGCCGATGCGGATTGTGCCCTTTTGCGCGATAATGTCGAGCGTCTGCGCGGCCACCGCCGTATAGGCAGATATGCCAAGGAGAATGCCTGCCAGAACCAGTCGTCTCATGCAGTTTGCCGGCATGATCCCGATCTCCAAAAGAAAAATGGGCAATCGCAAGGGCTTAGGCGCAGATTATGGGCTGGCAAGTTTTTGTCAACGATGGATTGTCCCAGATGGTTGGCGATCGAGCAGGAGTGGCGGAATCGTTGCTCCCAAGCTGGTGTCCATAAACGTCCCTGCCGTTCATGGTGTCTGCGACGCGTTTTGGTAATATCACGAAGAGTTTCGTTACCCTGCCTCGGTTTGTGGCCTATCTCTACCGCACAATCGCAAATCCACGGAGATACGGAATGCAAGGGAGCAACGGGCCTGGAGGTCGAGGTGGTGTGATGGGCAGAGCGGGTTTTGCGCTATGCACCGGCTTTACCCTTTTTTCCATGGGCTTCGGTCTCGCGCTGACCTCGCCTGCCGCCGCGCAGACGATCATCGACGACTGGCAGAAGGTGAAGCCGCCGGCGGCGCCGGAGCTGAAGCAGGTTACCGTCGATCCGAAGACGACGGCGCTTCTGATCCTCGACTTCAACGGTGCGCAGGACCCGACCAAGGGACCGTGCAACGTGAAGACCAAGCCGCGCTGCCTCGCCTCCGTCCCCAAGGTGAAAACCCTGCTCGATCAGGCGCGCGCCAAGGAGATGCTCGTCGTCTTCAGTCTGGCCGGCGTTGGCGAGGCGCAGGATATCGCAACGGCGCTGGCGCCCCTGGCGAGCGAGCCGATCGTCAAGTCCGGGCCGGACAAGTTTATCGGCACCAATCTGCGCAGCATTCTCTCGGACAAGGGCATCAAGACCATCATCGTTACAGGTACGGCCTCGGAGGGCGCGGTGCTCGATACGGCAACGGACGCAGCACTCAACGGCATGAATATCGTACTGCCGGTCGACGGCATGTCGTCGACAGAGCTTTATGGCGAGCAATATGTGGCCTGGCACATGGTCAATGCGCCGGGCGTCTCGCAGAAGACGACGTTGACCAGCATCGACAGGATCAAGTTCTGATCTCTGGATCGGATGGTGACATCCCGCTCATGATGGCAACGGGATGCCGCCATCAATCGACTATACCAAAGCTTCCTCGAATAGGTTCAGCAGCCGCTTCCAATGCCTTTCGGCGCCGATCTCGTCATAAACGCCATGATCCGGCACCGTCCATCCATGTGCCATGCCTACATAGTTTTCGATGGTGTGATCGACGCCGCCGGTGCGGAGCGTCTCGGCAAGACGCGCCGATTGTTCCGGCGGAAAACTGTTGTCGACGCCGGCGACACCGACATAGACGCGGGCCTTGATCTTGGCGGCGAGCCGGTGCGGACTGTCTTCCGCGTCGCTCGCAAGATTGCCGCCGTGGAAGCTTGCGGCTGCCGCGATGCGGTCGGGATAGGTGGCAGCGGCAGTCAGCGCGCGGCCCCCGCCCATGCAATAGCCCACCACGCCGGCCGTACCTCTGGCGCCGGCGGCTGAGAGAGCGTCGAGGAAGGCGGCATTATCGGCCTTGGTCATTTCCTGCGTCGTGCCGCGCAGCATCGCCATGATCGTTTCGCGGGAGGCGGGATTGCCGAAGGCACTGCCGTCGAAGGGGCCATAGGCGCCGAAGCGATAGAAGAGATCGGGAAGCAGCACGACATAGCCTCCGTTCGCCAGCCGCTGCGCCATGCCATCGAGCGCAGCGCGCGGACCCATGGCATCCATATAGAGGACCACGCCGTGCTCGGCTGATTTACCATTATCGGGGCGGAAGATAGCGGCTTTGGCGGTGCCGTCGGCCGTCTTGATTTCGATATCCTGTTTCATCGTCATTTCCCTTGCGATCTCATTATCGGCTCATGTCCCCGCAGCGCATGCCACTTTGGCAAACGGTATATAGACCCTCAAGAGCATGTTTCTTCGAATTGCCGAGACCATCGATCAACATCTCTTGAGTTTCGGCGCTCGTCGTCTGTGACATAGTATCGCCGGCAACGACGTCTATGCGATGATCCCTTTGGAGGATGCGATTTCATGTCTTTTCGCCAGATGGTTCCCGGCCTGGCGCTGGCCTTTTCGCTGTTATCGGCAACGGCATCCGCCACTCCGCCCGAGCAAGGTCATGGCGCGCCTGCCAGCGCGAGCGGCGTGCTCTCGCTCCTGCCGCCCGATGCCCTGAGCGACCATGTTCTCAATGCTGACGGCAAGACCATTCCCTATACGGCGACAGCGGGTACGCTCGATCTTTTCGGTCAGGATGGGCAGCGCAGCGCCGCGATCTTCTACACCGCCTATGTCGCCAAGAACCGGGATGCGAACCGGCCCGTGACCTTCGTGTTCAATGGCGGGCCGGGTGCCGCCTCCGCCTTCCTCAACCTCGGGCTCGTCGGCCCGCGTATCGTCGATTTCGGTGCAGACGGGCGCGATGGCGCCAATGCCAGGCTGGTCGACAACCCGCAAAGCTGGCTCGAATTTACCGATCTCGTGCTGATCGATCCGGTCGGCACTGGCTGGAGCCGCACCGCCAAGCCGGACGACCAAAATGATTTCTATAGCGTCGACAGCGATGCCGAAAGCTTGGCCAAGGCGATCGCTCTTTATGTCGCCCACAACAGCCGGGCGGCGTCGCCGAAATATATTCTCGGGGAAAGCTATGGCGGTTTTCGCTCGGTCAAGGTTGCCAACAGCCTGCGCGAGGACCAAGGCATTCTGATTTCCGGCATCGTCATGCTGTCGCCGCTACTGGAGGGCCGGTTTGTCTTCGGCGGGGGTGAGGATGCGCTTGGCGCTGCCTTGCAGCTGCCGTCGTTGGCGGCTGCCGAGCTGGAACGGCAAAATGCCTTTAGCGAGAAAGCAATCCAGGATGCCCAGGCTTTTGCCTTGAACGAATATCTGCCAACTCTTGCCAGACGGCCGCCATCGGGAGATGCTGGCCAAGCCTTCTATGCGCGTGTAGCGAAGCTGACCGGTATTCCCCAAGATGTCGTTGCCAGGAACCAGGGCTTTCTCAGCGGAGTCTATCGCAAACATTCCGATGGCGATGGCTCCGATGTGGCGAGCGCTTATGACGCCTCGTTCCTTGCACCGGACCCCTATCCGCAGTCGGATGCCGAGCATGGCGGCGATCCCGTTCTGGATGGCTTCGTCCGCGCCTATGGCGGTGCCTTTTCAGGCTATGCCCGCGACGAGTTGGGCTTCCATACCGACATGACCTATACGCTTCTGTCGTCATCGGTGAACCGGGAGTGGAAATGGGGCGGGCACAACGGCGGCTCGCGCGGGACCGCCGGTGTTGGCGACGATCTCAAGGAGCTGTTATCGCTCTCGCCATCCTTCCGCGTGATGATCGGGCAGGGTTACAGCGATCTCGTCATTCCCTTCGGCGTCAATCAATATGTGCTCGACCATATGCCCCCCGCCTTTGCGGATCGCGTGGCGATGAAGCTCTATCGCGGCGGCCATATGTTCTACACGCGGCCGGCGTCGCGCGAGCAATTCACGGGCGATGCCAAGGCGTTTTATGCCGTGCAGGTCAAGGCAGCGCCGGCAACGCAATCGAATTGACTGCCGCCTCCGGGCTCTGCCTGGAATACGGCGGCGTTGCGAGACTGGCCTTCACCTGTTTCTCGTAACCATGGCCTTGATGGTTTCGCAGAGTTCGTCCTTTGCCTGCTGCGGACTGATGTCGCCCGTCGTGGCGGCATAGGACAGCGCTTCGGCGGCACCCAGCATCGCCCAGAGGCCCGCTGATTTGATGGAGCCTGCATCGGCGAAAGGAGCCAGCAGCGCACGGCATTTCTCGATGAAAGCCGTGTCATATTCGCGTTTGATTTTTTCAAGCTCCGGCGAGCCTGCGAGCGCAGCGATGATGCCGGGTATTTCGCGCCCCTGCAGCAGCACGCAATCGACATAGGAGGCGGCTATCACCTCGGCCCTGCCTGCCAGTGTCGGGCTGCTCGCATCCAGCACCTTGTCCATCACTGCCGTCTGTCTGATATCGTACTCGCGATAAAGCGCGGCCAGTAGGCCGGAACGAGTCGTGAAATGGTCGTAGACGACGGGTTTCGTCACACCGGCACGTTCCGAAAGCCGCCCCAATGTCAGGGCTTCCGTTCCCTCTTCGCCGATGATTTGCCAGGCAACCTGGATGAGCTGCCGATAGCGCTCCTCCCGCGTCAGCCGGCTGCGGGGCTCCGTTTTCTTCATTTGCACGCTTGATATCGCTATATACCAAAAGTAACTTACTAAAAGTATATAAGACTAAGCCGCCGCCCACAATCTGTCTGCAGGAGTTTTTCACATGCACGCGCTTATCGTCGTCGCCAATCCGAATCCCGATTCGTTCAGCCACGGCGTCGCGGCCAAGGTTGCTGAAGGTATCACGGCTTCGGGGGCCACGTTTGAAATCGCCGATCTTACAGCGGAAGGTTTTGATCCGAGGTTCAGCGCTGCCGATATTGCTGCTCATCTCAGAGAAGGTCCGTCGCCTGATGACGTCGTTGCCGAGCAAACACGAATCGATCGTGCCGATGCGCTGGTGCTGGTCTATCCCGTTTATTGGTGGTCCATGCCCGGGCTCCTCAAGGGATGGATCGATCGGGTGTTCACCAATGGCTGGGCCTATGACGACATGCCTGGTGACAGGCCGATCAAGAGATTGCGCCGCCTTCCCATCCACCTGATCGCTATCGGCGGTGCGACCATGCGCACCTATGCGCGCCACGGCTATTTCGGCGCCATGAGGACACAGATCGACCAAGGAATTTTCGGATATTGCGGCGCTCCTGTTGCGACATCCGAGCTGTTGTTGACGGAAGCGCAGGATATGAGTTCCCACCTCGATACCGCCCGCGCCATCGGGCAAAATCTCTTTGCCACTTCACGATCAACAAAGGCGGCGGATGCGGCCTAATCGTGCTGTTGCAGCTGAAAGAGATGCTTGATGCGCGAGCTTAGCGAGGTCACATGAGCGCCATGGCCGAGCATATCGGCATTGGCGAAGAGATGCTGCTCCTCCTCTATGCGCTTTGCCAGGATGGCGCCGAGCTCTTCGGCAAGGGTCGGCCGGTCGTGCAGCAGCGGCGCGAGACATTCCTCGCCGATTTCGTAGGTGACGACGAAGGTCAGGGCGCGAACCGTGCCGACTTCGCCCGATCCCATCAGCAGCCCGTTCTCACCGAAATAGTCCCCTGGCGCGAGGCGCGTCAGCTCGATCTGACGATGCCCTTCGCGGCGGGTGATGCTGACGACCCCCGAGCGGACGATCGTGAGCGCCCGCATGCGGGCATCCTGTTCGGCGATGACCGCATCCTTGCGGTAGGTCCGGCGCTGCATATGTGACGCCAAATGTTCCTTTTCATCCTCGGTCAGCGAAGAGAACAGAGGGATATTGCTGACCAATCGCCACGGCGTTCCCGGAGCATGTTGCTTCTCGTCGGGCGTCTCGGCCTTTTTCTCCATCGGAAGTATGATCGTGCCGGGCTGATCGGCGAATTTCAGGCCTGCCGCCTTGGTATGGCGGAAGAGCAGATCGTAGATCTCGTTCTTTGCGGCTTGTGTCAGCGACATGTCGCGCACGCGAAAGGACAGCTGCAGTTCGATTGCCTGCCCATCGATGGAATTGATGGCGACGCTGGGTTCCGGGTTCTTTTGGATCGAGTTGCAGCTGATCAAGACGTTTTGCATCACATCCGCAATGATGCGCGGTAGGGTGGTCGGCTGGATGCGTACCGTGACGGTTGCGCCGTGGCTCTCGTCGGGCGAGGAAAGATTGGTCAGCCGCGTCTTGGCAAGGATACTGTTCGGAATGACGATTAGATCATTGGTGCCGCTCAGCAATTGCGTGGCGCGCCAATTGGTTTCGACGACGCGGCCCTGGACATCATTTTCGAGGACGATCCAGTCGCCGACGGAGTAGGGACGGCCGAGATTGAGGGCGATGCCGGAGAAGACGTCGCTGAGGGTGCTCTGCAAGGCGAGACCGAGAATGATGGCGAAGACGCCCGATGTCGCGATCAGTGTGCCGATCGGGACGCTGAAGACATTACCGACGATGGAGAGAATGGCGCCGAGATAGATGACGCCGACGATCAGATCCTGCAGCAGCCGGCCTTCGCGGGGCTTGCGCTCGAAAATCAGGAACAGCCGCACGCAGGCGATCAGCACCCAGGCGCCGTTGACCCACCAAACGATCTTGGCAAAGCCCGTGAAGGTGCGCAGCGTCACTGAGTCCTGCGGCGGGCTCGGCTCATAGGGGACGATGCCGTGATAGAACAAAAGTGCCGTCAGGCAGATGAAGAAGGCGATCTGACCGATCAGACGGCCGGCCCGCTGATGACGCAGCATGACGCGGCTGACGAATGTGCCGACGACAACCAGAATGAAGAACTGGACGATCGGATCGCCAAGAAGCGCAATGGACATGAGGACTTGGTCGCACTCGGTCTTTCGGATGGGCGCTAAATTGGCATGAAAGAGGCCGCAGCGCCATATGCAGAAAAAGTATGATTAATTGGCGCCGATGCCTTGATCTCAGGACATGCACCTTGATAATTAGATGACGATTATCATCTTATATCTGTCATCCCATCCTGCTATCTGCTCTCACAGCGCACGCCCTTCGCGCTCCGACATCATTAAGGAATACCCATGACACAGTCTTTCGAGATTCGCGGCGATCTGTTGATCGGCTCAGATTCTACCGGCGGCAACAGGACCGTGCGTGCCGTCAACCCGGCGACCGGCGCAAATCTGGAGCCGGCCTTTGCAATCGCCAGCGAGAGCGATGTCGCCAAGGCCTGCGAGTTGGCGGCCCAGGCGTTCGACGTCTACCGCGCGACCAGTCCCGAGCAGCGAGCAGCATTTCTCGAAAAGATTGCCGACAACATCATTGATATCGGTGATGCGCTGATCGAGCGGGCAACGGAAGAGACCGGCCTGCCGGTGGCGCGCCTGCAGGGCGAGCGCGCCCGCACTGTCGGCCAGCTCCGGCTCTTCGCGCAGGTGGTCCGTGCCGGCGAGTGGCTCGATCTGCGCGTCGATCCGGCCTTGCCGGAGCGCAAGCCGCTGCCGCGCCCCGATCTGCGCCTGCGCCAGATCCCGCTAGGCCCGATCGCCGTTTTCGGCGCCAGCAATTTCCCGCTCGCCTTCTCGGTTGCCGGTGGTGATACGGCGTCGGCGCTTGCCGCCGGTTGCCCGGTCGTCGTCAAGGGCCATCTTGCCCATCCGGGCACGGGCGAGCTTGTCGGCCGCGCCATCCGCGCCGCCGTGGCCGCATCCGGCCTGCCAGAAGGCACGTTCTCGTTGCTGACTGGTGCCAACGAGACTGGTGCTGCGCTGGTGCGCGATCCCCGCATCAAGGCCGTCGGCTTCACCGGCTCGCGCGGCGGCGGCCTGGCGCTCGGCGCCATTGCCGCGGCCCGTCCCGAGCCGATCCCGGTCTATGCCGAGATGAGCAGCGTCAACCCCGTCTTCCTCTTCCCTGCCGCGCTTGCTGCGCGCGCAGAGGCGATCGGCAAGGGCTTCATCGATTCCCTGACGCTCGGTGCCGGCCAGTTCTGCACCAATCCTGGTCTGCTTTTCGCGATTAAGAGCCCGGATCTCGACCGCTTCGTCCAGGCTGCCAGTGATGCGCTGACCGGCCGCGCGCCCGCGCCGATGCTGACGCCCGGCATTCACGCCGCCTTCGACAAGGGCGTTGCCGCATTGGCGGAACATGAGGCGGTCAAGACCGTCGCTCATGGCGCTCCGGCCGAAGGCGTCAACCGCAGCCCCGGCATCTTCTTTGAGACAGAAGCGGAGGAGTTTTTGGCCGACGAGCGTTTGGGCCATGAGGTCTTCGGCGCGGCAAGCCTTCTCGTGCGCTGCAAGGACATCGAGCAGATGATCGCCGTTGCTGAGAAGCTCGAGGGCCAGCTGACCGCGACGCTGCAAGTCGAAGCCGATGACTACATCACGGCCGCCAAGCTGGTGCCGGTGCTGGAACGCAAGGTCGGTCGCATTCTCGCCAATGGCTGGCCGACCGGCGTCGAAGTCAGCCACGCCATGGTGCATGGCGGGCCTTTCCCGGCGACCTCGGATAGCCGTACGACCTCGGTCGGCACGCTGGCCATCCGCCGCTTCCTGCGTCCGGTTTCCTATCAGGATCTCCCGGAAGGACTGCTGCCGGCGGAATTGCGCGATGACGGCGTCAGGTCGCTGCCGCATCTGCTGGATGGTGTGCGCGGGGGCAATTGAGTGGCGAAGTGCCCCTCATCCGGCCTGCCGGCCACCTTCTCCCCGTTTTGACGGGGAGAAGGAGATAGACGCACCCACAGCCTTCCTTCCGACTGCCTTCTCAGGGGAGGATGCAGAGGTCGTTCCCTCTCATCCGTCAAAACCAGGGCAATCCTATATGAGGCACATCGGCGCCGCACACTCCTTCTCCCCGCGGGGAGAAGGGAGGAATGCGGCAATTCCACGACTTAAAGTAATTGGAAACCTCAAACCTCCGCGTAAACAATTCCCGTAAACGAGCCGGCATGGTGCAGCAATTCGCGCTCGCCCGAACCATCGAGGCTGGCGGAATAGAGATTGCCGCCGATGTCGGTGAAGAACATGCGGTTGTTGGGTAGATCGAGCGAGAGGCCGATGCCTTCGTCGAGGCCTTCGAGGACGACTTCGGAGGTTGCGGCGATATCGTTCATCGCTGCGCAGTTGACGGTATTGCCACGGGGGAGATTGCCACGGTCCGTCCAGTAGATCGTGCGGGTGGCCAGATCCAGCTCAAGATCGATCGGTTCCGGCAGCTTGTCCAGAAGGATTTCGATGTCGCTGCGGCTCGTCGGGGTTTCGCCGGCCGGAATATTGATGCCGGCTCGGAAGATGCGGCCGAGGCCGGCATCCGGCGGCCCTTTCTGGGTCCAGTAGAGCTGGCCGAGCGGCAGATCGAGGGCGATGCCGACGCACCAGCGTTCGATATCGGCACTGTCTTCCGGGCTGTCGCCGTTCTGCACCAGGGTTTCGATATCGCTGCCGTCGATATTGGCGCGCATGACGCGCATGCCTTCGCGGTCGCACCAATAGAGCTTGCCGTTGTCGCGGTCGATCTGGATCTGCTTCGGCGTGACGAGCGTGCTGCCGGGCGGAATCAGCGTGATATGGTTGCCGCCGTCGAGGTCCATGCGCTCGATGGAGCCGTCATGGGCGTTGTAGTCGTTGCCCATCTCGGTCCAGTAGATCCAGCCGTTCTCGCTGTCGACGAGAATCCCGTCCGGGCTACGGCCCGCCCGCTGGACAATGAGCTTCAAATCGGTGCCGTCGATGGCGGAGGAGAGGATTCGTCCGTCGTTGATATCGAGGAAGAACAATCTTTCGGTCTTGTCGGTGGTGGTGGCAGGCGTCCGTGCTTCTGACATGAGAGCATCCTTTCGAGGGGCGGATCTGCGGATCATAGCGTGGCAATCATGGCATCGGTTGATGACAGCATCATTTGCCGCTGCGATCGGGACGAGCATCTGCTGCGCTGCAGCAAAGATCAAGGGTCGGAATGTCGCGGTCTACGCGGAGGGCTGTCAAATAAGTGTCATCGGCCTGATATAAATCCCCGGCATTCCCATAGAGCTGCACCACAGTCGAGGGCGGAAACCGAAGCCGGAGGTGATTGATATCATGTCGACGCTCCAGCAGATCGCTTTTCGCGCCGGCTGTTCGGTTGCGACCGCCAGCCGGGTGATGAATCGCAGCGGTCCGGTCAGCGACGAGATGGTGCGGCGCGTGCGCCGGGCGGCGGCAGAGCTTGGCTATCGGGCGGGTGGGCGCATCGGCACCGGCCGGCCGGCGATAGGCGTCCTCATTCCGAGCATCACCAATCCGGTTTTCGCGGCTTCGCTTTCCAGCATCCAGAACCGAGCTCTTCACGCGGGACATAGCGTGCTGATCGCCCAATCGAATTACGATCCGGCACAGGAGGTCGACGCCGTCGCCTCGCTGCTCCAGCAGCAGCCGACTGGGTTGATCCTGACGCTCTGCGATCCCGAGCGCAGTCTTGTTCTGTCCTCCGCCCTGCCGCCAACCGTGCTGCTCGGAAACCTGCCGACCGCCCGCTTCACCGCTGCGGTCGCGACCGATAATTTCGGCGCGGGCCGGGATTTGACCGATCACCTCCTAGGTAAGGGTCACCGCCGCATCCTGTTCATATCAGGTCACTTCTCGGCATCGGATCGGGCGAAGCTGCGCTATCTCGGCTATATCAGGGCGATGGAAGCAGCGGGGCAACAGCCCCTCGATGCGCTCGAAATTTCCTTCGTGAACAGCCTGGAACAGCTCGATCTTTCGGATGCGGTTTCGCGGTTCGACCCGACGGCGATCATTGCTTCCAACGATCTTCTGGCGCTCGGTGTCATGGGCGCGCTTCGGCGTCAGGGCATTTCGATCCCTCGTGATATTTCGGTCGCCGGCTTTGACGGAATTTCCCTTGGTTTTCTGGGTGAGGTGTCTTTGACGACCGTGGAAATTCCGGATGGAACCATGGGGGCCGCTGCCGCCTCTCTGCTGCTGGATATGGCTGAAAATGCCGCGCCGCCGCGTCATCTGACGGTAGCTTATCGGATGCGTGCGGGCGGCACAGTGCGCGATCTTGCCATTCAATCCTGACTGACCCTGCCTGCGAACGAAAACGCCGCCTCTTGTTGGGAGGCGGCGCGGATTGTTCAGATTGGTTCGAAAGATCAGCTGCGCGGCAGCAGGCCTTCGACGTCGGAGGCGGCGTCGTCGAGCGCTTCCTTCGGCTCTGCCGAGCCGTCGACGATGCGCGAGAGGTTGTCGACGATGGTCTGCGTGACCTTGACGCCGTTGGAGCCCGGGAAGGCGTACCAGGGAACCATGATCGACATCTGGCTGAGGCCTGCCTGGAACAGCGGGTTCTTCTTGTAGAAATCGCCGAGATATTCGGCCGACTTGGCGGCAAGCTCGTTGTTCGGAACATAGCCGGTGCCGGGAACGACGACAGAGGCGCCGTAGGGGCCGGCGGCGAACTTGGCGAATTTCCAGGCGGCTTCTTCCTTGACCGGATCATGAGTCAGGATGACGACGGCGTTGCCGCCTGTCGGCAGACGACCATTGACCGGGTCGATCAGCGGCAGCTTGGCGGTGCGCAGGTCGAACTTGGCGCCGACATTCTTGATGGTATTGACGAGAGCACCGGTGGTCTGGAATTCGAAGCCGACCTTGCCGGCTGCGAAGGCCTGCTCGCCGGCAGCCTTGGTGAAGACCGGCATGCCGCCTTCCTTGACGAAGCGCTGGATCAGTTCGACAGCCTTCTGGCCCTCCGGACCGTTGAAGGCAACTTTGCTTTCGTCGTCGCTCAGCATCTTGCCGCCGGCGCCGAAGAGGAGGGCGGAGAACATCCAGTCGTCGCCCTGCCAGCGGAAGTCCATGCCGTCGACGCCGTTGCCGAGCGCCTTGATCTTGCCGGCGAGCGCGATGACTTCATCCCAAGTCTTCGGCGGGTTGTCCGGATTGCCGCCGGCAGCCTTCACCAGATCGGCATTGTAATACATGATCGGGTTGGATGTCGCGAAGGCGAGGCCGACCTGCTTGCCCTTGACCTGGGCGAGCTTCAGGATCGTATCCGAGAAGCCTTTCTCGGCCATGTTGCCCTCTTTCTTGACGAGGGGGCCGAGGTCGACGGCGACATTGCGCTCGTCGATCATGCGCAGACGGTTGAGGCCGATGAAGGTGACATCTGGCATTTCGCTGGTGCCGGCCTGGCGCAGGATGGTCTGGATGCCTTCCTCATAGGTGGCCGAAGGAGCGGCGAACTGGATCTTGATGTCGGGATTTTCTTCCATGAACTTTTTCGAGATCGTGTCCATCACGTTCTTGAAGAAACCGGGCATCGGATAATGAACCGTCAGGGTGGTTTCGGCATAGGCCGGGACCGTCACGACCATCGAAATGGCCGCGGCGGCGAGAATCTGGGTGATATGCTTCATCGCTCGTTCTCCGTTTTCGAATTTCGAACCGGTCAGCCTTTGAGACCGGTCATGGTGATGCCCTCGACGAAACGCTTCTGCGCGAGAAGGAATGCCGCGACGAGGGGAAGGGTAATGATGAGGGTCGCCGCCATGAGCGCGCCGTAGTCGTCGCCGGCTTCGGCGGCGCGGAAATACATGAGGCCCAGCGGCGGCGTGAAATATTCCTGCTTGGTGATGACGATCAGCGGCCAGTAGAGATCGTTCCAGTGCGCGACGACCGAGAAGATCGCAAAGGCTGTAACCGCCGGCCAAGCATTCGGCACGATGACGCGGGCGACGATGCCGATTTCCGACATGCCGTCGAGGCGGGCGGCATGGATCAGATCGTCGGGCATGGAACGGAAGAACTGCAGGAACATGAAGATCGCGAAAACCGAGATCGAGAAGGGTGCGACGAGAGCCGTATAGCTGTTCAGGAGCGACAGGCTGTTGAAGCCGACATAGAGCGGCAGCGCCGTCGCATGGATCGGGACCAGCAGGCCGAGCATGACCAGCACCATCATGGTGCGCGCCGCCGGGAACTTCAGCTTCGCCATGGCATAGGCGCAGGGAATGGCAATCAGCACCTGGAAGAAGAAGATCAGGCCGCAGACCAGGACGCCGTTGAACAGCAGTGTGCCCATCGAAACCTTGCTCAGCGCCTTGGCGATGTTCTCCAGGTAATAGAAATGCGTCGGGATCAGCTTCAAGGCCGAGGTGAAGATATCGTCCTGTGCCTTGCCGGCGGTGGAGATCATGAAGATGTAGGGCGCGAGGAAGATGAGCGAGCCGATGATCAGCAGCGAGAGGCGCAGGATGCGGCCGGGAGTGAAGCCTGTCGAGGTCATGTGTAATGCACCTGCCGGTCTTGGACGCGATATTGCAGGAAGGTCAGCACCACGAGGATGGCGAGAAACACTGTGGTCATCGCCGAGGCGTAGCCGACGCGGAGATAGACGAAGCCCTCCTGGTAGATGGTGAAGAGCAGGACTTCCGAGGCATGGTTCGGGCCGCCGTCGGTCAGGGCCTTCACGGTGTCGAACACCTTCACGGCATTGATGATGCTGATGGTGGTCACGAAGAGCGTCGTCGGCCCCAGCATCGGCCAGGTGACGAGCCAGAAACGGTCGAATGACGACTTTGCACCATCCACTTCAGCTGCGGCATAGAGTTCTCGCGGAATGGCGGTAAGGCCGGCAAGGAACAGCACCATGTTGAAGCCGACCGACTGCCATACGCCGATGATCGACAGGCTGTAGAGGGCGGTTGCAGACGAACCGAGCCAGTTGGGGCCACGCAGACCGATCTCGCCAAGCAATGCGTTGATCGGGCCGATCGTCGGATGGAAAAGATATTGCCAGACGGTCGCCATCGCGACGATCAGCGATGCGACGGGCAGAAAGTAGGCTGTCCGGAAGAAGCTGCGGCCGATGCCTTCGCTTTCGATCAGCAGCGCGACGCCGAGGCCGAGCGCGATGGAGACGGGTGCGACGATCGCGGTATAGGTCGCCGTATTCCAGAGCGACTTTATGAAGGCGCGGTCGCGCAGTAGATGCGCGTAGTTCTCGAAGGCGACGAAGCGCAGGCTTTTGTCGCCGAGCTGGAAATCCGTGAAGCCGAGCACGACGACGGCGACGATAGGCACGATGATGAAGAGCACGATCAGGATGATGGCGGGCAAGGCGAAGAGGAGAGCCGTACGGGCCTCGCCGCGCTCGCGTGCCGCGGCCGTCTGCATCGGCAGGGAGGTGGCGGCAATGCTAGCCATGCGCCTTCTCCCGTGTCGCGTCGACGGTCGTCGGGCTCGCGCGCAAACGGCGGCCGTCTTCAGCGAAGACCATCGCCTGTTGGGCCATGAGCGTCAGCGCAACGGGCATGCCGGCCGAAAGGCCGGCAGCTTCGGCCGGCGAGAGCTTGACGACCATGGTTTCGCCGATGGCGTCGAGCTTGGCATAGAGGATGACTTCCGAGCCGAGGAATTCCATGCGCTCGATATGGGCGGCGAGCGCATCCTGACGGCCCTGGGAGAGCTGTACGAATTCCGGGCGAATGCCGAGGGTCACGTTCCTGCCGGCAAAGGTACTGTCTTCGAGCGCCAGCCGGATGCCGCCGAAGGCGACGGTGCCGTTTTCGGCGAGCGCCGGCAAAAGGTTGATGCGCGGCTGGCCGACAAAGCGGGCGACTTCGACATGGGCGGGGTCGTCATAGATCGTCTGCGGGGAGGCGAGCTGCAGCAGCTGCCCGCCGATCATGACGGCGACGCGGTCGGCCATCGACAGCGCTTCGGCCTGGTCATGCGTGACATAGACAGTCGGCACGCCGGCGCGGCGGTGCAGGTCGACGATCTCGCCGCGGGCATGGACGCGCAAATTGGCATCGAGATTGGAAAGCGGCTCGTCCATGAGGAAGACGGCGGGGCGGCGCACCATGGCGCGAGCGAGCGCCACACGCTGGCGCTGGCCACCGGACATCTGCCCGGGCTTGCGGTCGAGCAGGTGATCGATCTTCAGCGAGGCGGCCATTTCGCGGACGTCGCGGATGATGCCGGCGCGCGCCGCGCGCTGGCCGGGGATGAGCGAGCCGATGAAGGGCAGGCGCTGGACGCGCGACAGGCGGCGCATGGCGAGCGGCACGGCGATGTTTTCCGAGGCTGTCAGATGCGGATAGAGCGCGTAGGACTGAAAGACCATGGCGATGTTGCGGTCCGCCGCCGCAACGCCTGATACGTCGCTGCCGCCGAGGACGATTTCGCCGCTGTCGGCATGGTCGAGGCCGGCGAGGATGCGCAGCAGCGTGCTCTTGCCGCAGCCAGACGGGCCGACGAGGGCGATGAACTCACCGGGTTGGACGTCGAGATCAACGCCCTTGAGGATGGCGTTGCCGCCAAAGGATTTGGCGATGCCGCGAAGCGAAAGTGCGCTCATTCGGTTGGCTCCTTTGCCTTGGGGGCGGCTTGCGGATAGACTTCCATGACGACGTCATCGAGGAAGTAGGCGGTCATGCCGGGAACGGCGACGAGTTCGGTCGAGACCGTCTCGCCAAGCTCGTGGACTGCTGCACCAATCAGGCGTTCGCCCGGCATTTCGCGTTCCATCTCGCCGAGGATGAAGGCTGCGGGCGGCGCCCAGACCAGGTTGGTATCGTTGAAGCGGCCTTCCCAGGTCCAGTGCAGATGGCCGCTGCCGAAGAGAGCGATGTCATGGGCCGCGATCAGATCATAGAGCCTGCGGCGCTGCGACGGCCGCACGCTCCAGTAGCCGGTATCGCCCTCATCCGGCGCATCGACGAAGAGCGGCTTGTGGGCAAAGAGGGCAATGCGGCGCTCGCCACGGTTCTCGAGCATATCCTGCAGCCAGTCGAACTGCTTCTGCTCCTCGGCATCCTCGAAGCCCATCAGCAGGCTGTTGAGGCCGATGAGGCGCCAGTTGTCGATATCCTTCGCCCAGTAGTCCGGACCGACGAGGCGACGCCAGCGGTCCAGCCGCTCCGGATTGACGGGCTGATAGGAGCCGGGCAGGTGGCCGACATCATGGTTGCCGGGCACGATCAGCATCGGCACGGAAATCTGGCGCATCAGATCCATGGAAAAGAGGAGATCTTCGTCTTTGTCGGCACCATCGACGCTGAGATCGCCGGTGTGAACGACGATATCGGCGCCGCTTGCCTCGATCCATTTCGCCAGCGGCTCCCAATTGCCGTTGAAATGCGGCTTGTTGGGGCTCAAATGCGTGTCGGTGATCTGGATGATCTTCAAGGCGCTTCTCCGAAGTCTTCAGAATGGTGCGCCCGCGGAAGGAATGGCCTTCAAAACCGGCGCGTCTCTGCGCTCTTTTTAGAAGGCCCCCATGTCAGGAAGGTAACAGGTCTTTTCAGCTGTTTTTCAGTTTTGTCACATCACCGTCAAACGACGCTGCAGCTCGCCTCATGCGGAATGGAAGGGCTGTACGCGGCGGTACCGGTGCTATAGATCGTTGCGAAAGGGATCAGACATGTCAGACGAACAGAGCCGCATCACCAAACTTGAGGAAACGGTCGCCTACCAGGCCAAGACGATCGAGGAGCTTTCCGATCAGATTGCCGAGCAATGGAAGGTGATCGAACAGACCAGGCAGAAGCTGGACCGGCTGACCGAGCGCTTCCTGACGCTGGAGGAGCAGTCGCTCGACGCACCGGCCATTACCAAGCCGCCGCATTACTGAATAAGGCCGCCGCAGCGTTCACGTTTCGGTGTTACACGCGGCCGTATGTAACATTGAGCCTCGCCTTCCCGTATCTCCGTCTGACCGAAGAGTTTAGAATGGCGGTCGAGAGGAGAGTGTCATGAAGACTTCATCGACAGATATGATCCGCATCGGCTCGGCGCGGGTTGCGCGCCTTGCCGGACTCACGGCAGCCGCAGTGCTGGCCGGCGCCATCGCACTGCAATTTGTCGGCCGCGCATCGGCCGAGGATGCGCGTGTCATCCCGCCGCCGAGCGTGGACGAGAAGGCCGGTTCCGCCAGCACGGAAACAGCGGTGCTTGCCGGCGGCTGCTTCTGGGGTGTGCAGGGCGTCTTTCAGCATGTCAATGGTGTCATCAGCGCGACGGCAGGCTATACCGGCGGCAGCAAGGATGCCGCTCACTATGAACTGGTAAGCACAGGCGATACCGGCCATGCCGAATCCGTGCGCATCGTGTTCGATCCGCACAAGATCAGCTATGGCCATCTGCTGCAAATCTATTTCTCGGTCGCCCATGATCCGACGGAGCTGAACTATCAGGGGCCGGATACCGGCACGCAGTATCGTTCGGCGATCTTCCCGACCAGCCAGTCGCAGGCCGATATCGCCAAGGCCTATATCGAGCAGCTCAATCACGCCAAAGCCTTTGATGCCGCAATCGTCACCAAGATCGAGCCCGCGCGGCAATTCTATGCCGCCGAGGCCTATCATCAGGATTTCCTGACGACGCATCCGACCTATCCCTATATCGTCGTCAACGATCTGCCCAAGATCAAGAACCTGCAGCATCTCTTTCCCGGGGATTATCGCGCCGATCCGGTTCTGGTGACGGCAAGCGCCAGCGCGAAATGACGGCCTGCCCTGATCGGAGAGCGATGCCCGCCGGTCAGGGCCGCCTTGCAAGAAATGCTCGTTACTCCCGGCTCGTCTGGTGTATTGCTGCGCCGTCAGACATTCATCGAGAGTGCGTTTCGTCATGATCGTCCGCGACCGGCCGAATCTCTTCCAGCTTTTCTTCATCGTCCGCGGGTCGATCATCCGGCGCATCCTGCCGCAGATCATCGCCATCTTTTTGCTATCGGCGCTGATCGTCTGGGGTCATGAGGCTCGGCCGAACCTCATCGTTTCCTTCAACGGGTCAGCGCTTTCGCTGCTCGGTATCGCACTTTCGATCTTCCTCGGCTTCCGTAACAATGCCTGCTACGACCGCTGGTGGGAGGGGCGGCGCGACTGGGGGCAGCTCGTCCATCTTGCGCGCGGCTTTGCCCGGCAGACGCTAGTGCTGGAGAGTGCAGGGGAGGCCGGTATCGAGGCGCGCAATAACCTGCTGCGCCTGACCATCGCCTTCACGCAGGCGCTCGTCTGTCTTCTGCGACCCGGCAGCGACGAGAGCAAGGTGCTACGGCTGCTGACCCCGAGCGAGGCGGAATTCTATCATGCGGCCCGCAACAAGCCTGATCTCATTCTGCGCCTCATGTCCGCCGATCTCGCGCGGCTGAAAGCATCGGGCGCGATTTCGGATATCCAGTATCAGATGCTGGATATCACAATCAGCCAGATGGGGGCGGTGCAGGCGGCCTGCGAGCGGCTGCGCAACACGCCGCTGCCCTTCGGCTATACGCTGCTTCTGCATCGCACCGCCTATCTCTTCTGTTTCCTGCTTCCCTTCGGCTATGTCGATACGCTCGGCTGGGGTTCGCCCTTCGTGACGGCCCTCATCGCCTACACCTTCTTCGGTCTGGATGCGCTGGGCGACGAATTGGAGGACCCTTTCGGCCGCCGTCCCAATGCGCTCGCCATCGGCGCGCTTGCCGATACGATCGAGATCAATCTGCGCGAAGCGCTTGGGGAAACCGACCTGCCGCCGTTGCCGCAGCCCAAGGATTTCCTGCTGATGTAAAAAATATTCGCCGGGCGATGGAATAGAATCCCGAGTGCTTCCGTATATAGGTGTATGGAACGCAAAGGACGCACATTCGATGTTTTGGGGCAGCTCGGTTCGCTGAGACGTTACGCCCGCTCGCTCGTGCGCAATGCGGACGAGGCCGAGGATCTGGTGCATGACGCGTTGGTCAAGGCCTATGAGCGCAAGGCATCGTTCAGGCGCGACGGCAATCTGCGCACCTGGCTGCTGTCGATCCTGCACAATGTGCATATCGACCGCCTGCGCCAGAAGAAGTCGCTGAACCGTCGTCACGAGGAGGCTGCCGCCGACCTCGAAACGGCATTGCCGGCATCGCAGGATCACACGGTTCGCCTGAACCAAGTCCGCGAAGCCTTCTTCAGTCTGCCCGAGGAGCAGCGCGAGGCGCTGCATTTGGTGGCGATCGAGGATCTCTCCTATCAGGAGGCGGCATCAGCGCTTGGCATTCCCGTCGGCACGCTGATGTCCCGCATTGCCCGGGCTCGCGCGACGCTGCGTAGTTTCGAGGAGAATTCCTCCAAGGTTTCACATCTCAGGCTTATCGAGGGAGGCGGCAATGAAAATCGTTGATCCGATCATCGATACCGATCTCGATGCCTATGTCGATGGCGAGCTCACTCTCGCACGCCGTGTCGAGGTGGAATCCTATCTTTCGGAGCATCCGGAGATCGCAGCCAAGGTGATGGCCGATATGAGCATCCGCGGCGAGCTGCGCATGGCGCTGGCCGGAGAAGGCCATGTGGTTCGGGCAGAAACGCGTGAGGCCGCGCGGCGGCTGGAGCGCGGGCTGGTCTATGGCCGCATGCTGGGTTCCTTCCAGCGAGTTGCCGCCATTGCGGTGCTGGTGACCACCGGCTGGGTTGCGCATACGTCCTTCGGCGCCTTCACGGCGAGCGAGGTGAGTGCGTCCACGCGGCCGCCGGCCTTCGTCGACGACGCGGTGCGCGCCTACAAGACCACGGCCGTACGCGAGGAGCTCAAGCCGCAATCGGCGGCTGCGAATTACAATCCGGATGAAATCCGCGCATCGACGGCAATCATTTTGCCGCAGCTGCCGGGCGACTGGCGCGTCACCGATGCGCAAATCTATCCGTCCGAATTCGGTCCGAGTGTCGAAATGATGGTCGATGCCGGCGAAGACGGACATTTGTCACTGTTTGCCGTCCGTCCGGGCAATTTCGCCGTGCAGGATGTCAGTCACATCAAGCGTGACGATGTCCAGGCTGCCTATTGGCAGATCGGGGAAGTCGCCTATGCGCTGATCGGCAACGGCAAGGCGGGCCAGCTTGACGGCGATGCCGAAAAGCTTGCCCGCAGCCTGTACTAGTTTGGATTAAAGGAGAACGACCATGAACCCGACCAATCCGCGATACGGCTACGGAGCCGCCGCCGGCTCTCAGGCGCTCTTCGACGAGGGGCTGCGCCGGCACATGCTGCGCGTCTACAACTACATGGGTATCGGCCTCGTCGTGACGGGAATCGTCGCGCTGATCGTCGGCACGACGCCGGCGCTCTATGTGCCGATCTTCCAGAGCCCGCTGAAGTGGGTCGTCATGCTGGCTCCGCTTGCCTTCGTGTTCTTCTTCTCGTTCCGCATCCAGTCGATGTCGGCCAGCACGGCGCAGATGATGTTTTGGGCCTTCTGCGCGGTCATGGGCCTGTCGCTGGCCTCGGTCTTCCTGGTCTTCACCGGCACGAGCATCGCGCGCACCTTCTTCATCGCCGCGACCATGTTCGGCGCGACCAGCCTCTACGGCTATACGACGAAGCGTGATCTTTCCAACATCGGCTCGTTCCTGATGATGGGTCTGTTCGGTGTGATCATTGCCAGCATCGTCAATATCTTCCTGGGTTCGAGCGCGCTGCAGTTCGCCATCTCGGTCATCGGTATCGTCGTCTTTGTCGGCCTGACCGCCTGGGATACGCAGAACATCAAGGAACAGTATGCCGAAAACTACGATCAGGAATCGCAGCAGAAACTTGCCGTCTTCGGTGCCCTGTCGCTCTACCTGAACTTCGTCAACATCTTCCAGCTGCTGCTGAACTTCACCGGCGAGCGGGAGTAGTTTGAAATTGCCTGCTTGAGCATGGTCTGAGCTAAAGGGCACTCCACGCCTTTGGTGATCATGCTCCGGTAATGCGTCTCCCTGGGGGCTTGTTGAGACGCATGACGCGCCTGCAGTATCTGCGCCGATACTGCAGGCGCAACTTTTTTGGGAGAGCGGCATGCCGGATGTGCCGCGTTATCGCCGCCCGGCGGCAAAGGGGAAGGTGCCGGATCAAGAGAGCACTGGTTTAAAGAAGAGGCCCGACAGCGCAGATGTGCTGCTGTCGGGCCTTTACTTATTCGGTCTGAATATCTTCGACCCCCTCAGGCGAGGGCTAGATTGTTACCATTCGGCGACGCTGCCGTCCTCGTGGCGCCAGACCGGATTGCGCCAGCGATGGCCTTCCTTGGCGCGTTCGATAACATAGGCTTCGTCGACTTCGATGCCGAGCCCGGGACCCTGCGGGATCGAAACGAAGCCGTCGGCATACTGGAACACCTCCTTGTTGGAGATGTAGTCGAGGATGTCGTTGCCCTTGTTGTAGTGGATGCCGAGGCTCTGCTCCTGGATGAAGGCATTGTAGCTGACGGCATCGACCTGCAGGCAGGCGGCAAGCGCGATCGGGCCGAGCGGGCAATGCGGCGCCAGCGCCACGTCATAGGCTTCGGCCATGGCCGCGATCTTGCGGCACTCGGTGATGCCGCCGGCGTGCGACAGGTCGGGCTGCAGAATGTCGACATAGCCGTCCGAGAGCACTGACTTGAAATCCCAGCGCGAATAGAGGCGTTCGCCGAGCGCGATGGGCGTCGAGCAATGATTGGCGATTTCCTTCAGCGCCTCGCGGTTTTCCGATAGAACCGGCTCTTCGATGAAGAGTAGCTTGTAGGGTTCGAGCTCCTTGGCGAGCACCTTGGCCATCGGACGATGGACGCGGCCGTGGAAATCGACGCCGATGCCGATATAGGGACCGATCGCCTCGCGGATGGTGGCGATGGTTTCGACGGCCTTTTCCACCTTGTCATAGGTGTCGACGATCTGCATTTCCTCGCAGCCGTTGAGCTTGATCGCCTTGAAGCCGCGGGCGACCACGTCCTTGGCGTTGTTGGCGACGTCGGAGGGACGGTCGCCGCCGATCCAGGAATAGACCTTGATCTTGTCGCGCACCTGGCCGCCGAGCAGCGAATGGATCGGCTGTCCCAGCGCCTTGCCCTTGATGTCCCACAGCGCCTGGTCGATGCCGGCGAGCGCCGACATGTGGACGGCGCCGCCGCGATAGAAGCCAGCGCGGTACATGACGTTCCAGTGATCTTCGATCAGGAAGGGGTCCTTGCCGATCAGATAGTCTTCCAGCTCGTGCACGGCTGCCTGCACGGTCAGCGCACGGCCTTCGACCACGGGCTCACCCCAGCCGACGATGCCTTCATCGGTCTCGATCTTCAGGAACAGCCAGCGCGGGGGAACGATATAGGTCGTCAGCTTGGTGATTTTCATGGGAATGATTCCGTTTGGCTTTGGGTTGGGTCAGCGGCGCGAGGCCGCAGATCTCGGGGTTTCGGGATTTGTTTTCCGGCCTTTGTCCAGCTGTCGTTCGACGGCGAGATCGCGGGCGGCAAGATCGAGCATATGGTGAGCGCAGGCGCGCGCCGCATCGCGGTCGCGCAGGCGCAGCGCTTCCACGAGTTCGCCGTGAACGGCGATTGCTTCGTCACGGCTGTCGGCGGCGACGTTGGAGGCGTGAAGCGCATATTTGAGGCCGGCATGCATGGCGCTGGAGAGGCGCCGGAACACCTGATTGTGGCTGGCGCTGAGCAGCAGCTTGTGGAACGTCACGTCGGCCTCGGTAAAGCCCTCCGGATCATTGCCGCTGTCGCGCATCTGCTGCCATGCGCTCTCCAGGTCGGCAATTTCGCGAGCCGTAGCGCGCTCGGCCGCGTATTCTGCGGCCGCGGGTTCTATGGTGCGGCGTGCTTCAAGGATGGAGCCGAGAATATCGAAATCGGCGATATAGGGCCCCATCCATTCCAGCACATCCTGGTCGAGAATGTTCCAGTCGTCCTTGTCGCAGACCATGGTGCCGATGCGCGGCTTGCCGCGCACGAGGCCCTTGGACTCCAGCACCTTGAGGGATTCGCGAATGACCGTGCGGCTGACGCCGTACATTTCGCAGAGATCGTTTTCGCGCGGCAGGGTCGAGCCGGAGGGATAGCGTTCGGCGCAGATGTCTTCCGCGATGGCCGCTGTCACGTTTCTGCGCACGCGCGGACGGCGGCCAGGCTGAGCCGATGAGTCGTGCTCCTGTCTTTCGAGCGATTCCACCCTATCTCCTCCACACCGTTTCGCATGCTTTCCTGAATACCTTCTCTTTCGACGAGAGGGCTTCCATGCGGGCGATGCCTTACGCGCTTCGCGACTATGCGAATGCGACAATACGGGAATCATCATACATTGGCAATACGCTTGTATGATGATTTAAAAGGCCTCGGTAACGCTATCCGGGAACAATCCCTCGTCCCGTGCTTTTCGAAATCGGCCTCGCTGCTGTTACGGCGGCGTCGTCTTCGACGGATAGAAGGACTATGGTGACGATGCAGGCGGCCAAGCCGCTTGCCGCCGATCATCGCCGGGAGACGGTTCCGTCTCCCCTAAGTTCATTCAACGACAAGGAGAACGACATGCAGATCAATCGCACAGGTTCGGCTCAATGGTCCGGTGGCTTGAAGGACGGCAAGGGTCAGATTTCGACGCAGAGCGGCGCGCTCAATCATTATCCTTACGGTTTTGCCAGCCGCTTCGAAGGCGTTGCCGGCACCAATCCGGAAGAGCTGATCGGCGCGGCGCATGCCGGCTGCTTCACCATGGCCTTGTCGCTGATCCTCAATGAAGCCGGCTTCACTGCCGAAAGCATGGAGACGACGGCCAAGGTAACGCTTGAAAGCGTCGAAGGCGGATTCGCCATCACCGCCATCCACCTGACGCTGATCGGCAAGGTGCCTGGCGCCGATGAAGCGACTTTCACCGAGCTTGCCAACAAGGCGAAAGCCGGTTGCCCGGTTTCCAAGGCGCTTGCTTCCGTTCCGATATCGCTGGAAGTTCACGCCGCTTAAGCCGTCTCTCGGCCGTTCGCGTCGCGCTGGCTGGCGCGGCGCGTTTCGTATATATTCCGCATTCGGGGCATTGGGCTGTCATTTCCATCGGAATGCAATGCTCACTTGGAGGGGCGAATGTCTGGAATTCTTTTGATTCACGTCGTCATCAGCTTGATCGCCATCATCAGCGGCATCGTGGTAGCCTACGGCTTTCTCACTGCCGACCGTCATAACCGCTCGACGCTCGTCTATATGCTGACGACGGCTCTCACCAGCTTGACGGGTTTTCTGTTCGCGTTTCATGGCGTGACGCCGGCGATCATCGTCGGCATCATCTGTCTGCTGATCTTCATTCCGACGGCGCTGGCGCGTTACACATTTCACCTTGCCGGCATATGGCGTGCCGTCTTCGTGGTCGGCGCGCTCGTGCTGTTGTTCTTCAACTGTCTGGTGCTCATCATTCAATCGTTCCAGAAGATACCTGCGCTCAATGCGCTCGCGCCTACCGGGAACGAACCGCCGATTCTCGCGGCCCAGGTGGCACTTTTGGTGGTGATTGTGTTCGTCGGCTTTTTCAGCCTTCGCCGTTTTCATCCCACGCTTATGAGCGCCTGAGCAGGCGACTTTCGCTGCTGCGACAAAATGCCGGACACTTTCGCTGCGTTCCGTCAGGAGCGTTGTCGATGATTTAACTCTTGTTTCAAGTAGTTCGGCGCATCCTCGGTTTATTCAATAGCATCTAAAAGCCGCCCAAGTTGTGGCCGGCTTCATTGACATCGGCGCTCTGATGGTTTACGAGTGACGNNCGTCACTCGTAAACCATCAGGCCTGCTCATGCTCGATCTTTCCGACGTTAGCGCCGATCCTGCCCGCCAGGAAAACATCACGCGCATCCTCGACGCCGCCGAAAAGCTGTTTCGCCACTATGGCTACAGCAAGACGAACGTCGCCGATATCGCCCGAGATCTCGGCATGTCGACGGCAAATATCTACCGCTTTTTCGGCTCGAAGACGGAAATCCACCAGGCTATCTGTGGGCGTATGCTCGGCCAGAGTTACCAGATGGCCCTCGCCATCCGCAATCAGCCGATCAGCGCAACCGAGCGGCTGCGGGCTTATCTCATGGCCCAATATAGGATGACCCTGGAGGCCATGCTCGACGAGCAGAAGGTTCACGAGATGGTCATTGTCGCCATAGAGCGGGACTGGCATGTCATCGAAAAACATATCGAACGTAGCCAGGATCTGGTCGCCGAGATCATCGCCGAGGGGATTGCCGCTGGCGAGTTCGCCGAACAGGATCCGGGTATTGCAGCCAAGTGCTTCGGTGCGGCGACCGTCGATCTCTGTCATCCGCAAATGGTGGCGCAGTGCCTTGGCAAGACATACCAGGCCAAGCCCGAGGATATCATCGAATTCGTCATCAGGGCTTTGAAGAAATAGCAATGCACGCACCGGATGGCCGGCGTGTTCCCACTTTTTGTTCGATTTCAGGAGAGCGACATGGTTTCGCTAACGACCAACACCTTACGGACCATTGCTGGTGCGGCTCTCTTTGCCGCTTTCGGGCTTGGGCTCTCGGGCTGCAATGAGAAGAAGGAAGAGACGGCGGAGGTGGTCCGGCCGGTCAAGGTCGTCGAAATCGCCGAGGCAGACACGACGCGCAAGCTTGATTACTCAGGCGCCGTCCGTGCGCGGACGGAGATGAATCTTGGTTTTCGCGTCAATGGCAAGATCGTCGAGCGCAAGGTAGATATCGGCCAGAGAGTAAAGCCCGGCGATGTGATCGCCCGTATGGACGCGACCGATTATGTTCTTGCCGTGCGCCGTTCGCAGGCCGATCTGGATGCGGCCGAAAAGCAGGTGCAGACGACCGAGCTTGCCCGCACGCGTGCTCAGACGCTCTTCGACAAAAACGTCACCTCCAAGTCGCAGCTCGAGCAGGCGGAGCTTTCCTATGAGCAGGCCGTCTCGACCCGGGATTCTGCTGTCTCGGCTCTGACCGAAGCCAAGAACCAGGTCGCCTATGCCGACCTGACCTCCGACATGAACGGTATCGTGACCGCAATCAATGCCGATGTCGGCCAGGTGGTCAGTTCCGGCACACCTGTCATCACCGTTGCCGTCGATGGCGAGAAGGAAGTGCAGGTCGCTGTCCCGGAAATGGACATCGCCCAGTTCAAAGTCGGCAAGGACGTCAAGGCGCGCTTCTGGTCCGACGCGGCCCTCGTGCTCAATGGAAAGGTGCGGGAAGTCTCCGGAAGCGCCGATCAGTCGCGCACCTTCGCGGTGCGTGTAAGCGTGCCGAACGATCCGCGCGTTCTCCTTGGCATGACTGCAACGATCGAGGCGCTTGCCGACAATACGCAGCCTTTTGTTTCCATTCCGCTGAGCGCGCTCGCGCAGAGGGATGGGCAGCAGATCGTCTGGCTGGTCGATCGCAGTGCCGGCACCGTGCATTCCCGCGCCATCAAGGTCGCGGACTTTTCCGATGACGGCGTGCGCGTGGCCGATGGCCTCAAGACCGGCGATGTCGTCGTTGCAGCCGGCACTCAGTTCATGAGCGAAAACATGAAGGTCAAGCTTTCTGGTGCCACAACCCAGCAAGCCTCCGCTGAAACCAAAGCCGCCTCGGCGGATATCGTACGCTGATCCGGATCGAAGGGACGACACCATGTCCATCAACAGCACCTCCGGCGAGAGGAAGCGCTTCAACCTGTCGCGCTGGGCGATCGCTCATCCCAGCATCGCTCGTTTTCTGTTCGGGCTAATCATCATCGCCGGTGCGCTCGGCCTGACCCATATGGGTCAGAAGGAAGATCCGGATTTCACCTTCCGCGTCATGGTCGTGCAGACCGTCTGGCCCGGCGCCTCCCTGCAAGACATGGAAGATCAGGTGGTCAACAAGATCGAGCGCAAGCTGCAGGAAACGCCGCATCTCGATTGGGTCAAATCCTATACCCGCGCCGGCTTTGCCATCACCACCATCCAGATCAAGGGCGATACCAATACCGCCGAGGTGAAGGACGCCTTCTACCAGATCCGCAAGAAAGTGGGCGATATCGGCAACGAACTGCCGTCCGGCCTGCTCGGCCCCTATTTCAACGATGAATTCGGCGATACCTTCATCACGCTGCATTCGATCAGCGGCGACGGCTATACCTATCCGGAGCTGAAGAAATTCGCCATCCAGGCCCGCGACATGCTGCTTTCGACGCCCGGTGTCGAGAAGGCGACCATCATCGGTGACCAGGCGGAGCAGATCTATATCGATGTCTCCTCCAAGGTTCTGGCCGAGCGTGGGCTGACGCTCACCGACTTGAAGAACGCCATTATCGGCCAGAACAACGTCGATCCGGCCGGTAATGTCGATACCAGCACCCGCTCGGTGCGCATCTCGGTCGAGGGTGACGTCAACAAGATCGAGGATATCAAGAACCTGCGGCTCAACGCCGGCGGCCAGGTAACCCGTCTCGGCGATATCGCTACCGTCACCGCCGGGCTGCAAGACCCTTATACCGCCAAGTTCCTCTTCAACGGCCATCCGAGCGTGCAGCTCGGCGTCGTCATGGCTCCGGGCTTCAAGGTGACCGATGTCGGCAAATCGGTTGAGGAAACCTACAAGCGATTCGAGGCCGCGCTGCCGATCGGCGTTCAGGTCGATCAGATCGCCAACCAGCCTGATGTCGTCACCGACGCAATCAGCGAATTCATGCATGCGCTGGGCGAAGCTCTCGTCATCGTGCTGATCGTCTCGTTCCTGTCGATCGGCTGGCGTTCCGGCCTCGTGATCGCCATCGCCATTCCGCTGGTGCTGGCCGCGACCTTCGCCATCATGTACGAGTTCGGCATCGACCTGCAGCGCATTTCGCTCGGCGCCCTCATCATCGCGCTCGGCCTGCTGGTCGACGACGCCATGATCGTGGTCGAGCTCATGGAGCGTAAGCTGGAGGAGGGGCTGGTGAAGCTCGATGCCGCCAGCTTTGCCTATTCCTCGACCGCTTTTCCGATGCTGACAGGCACGCTGATCACCACGGCCGGCTTCATCCCGGTGGGCTTTGCGGCATCGACAGCAGGCGAATATGTCCGCACGCTGTTTTACGTCGTCGGCATCGCGCTTGTGGTCTCCTGGTTCGTGGCAGTCTATTTCACGCCATGGCTCGGCTACATGATCCTCAAACAGCGCCATCATGCCGGTGAGCATCATGATGTGTTCGACACGCGATTCTATCGCCGTCTGCACTCTTCCGTCGCCTGGGCCGTACGCCACCGCGTCATCGTTCTGCTGCTGACTCTTGCCGCCTTCGTCGGCAGCCTCTGGTCCTTCCAGTTCATTCCGCAGAACTTCTTCCCGCAGTCGTCGCGCCCGGAAATCCTTGTGGACTTGTGGCTGCCTGAAGGCACCAGCATCAAGGAAGTCGAGCGGCAGGCACAGGCCCTCGAGGCACGCATGGCCGATGACTCCGACAAGCGTTTCATCGCCACCTATGTCGGGCAGGGCGCGCCGCGCTTCTTCCTGCCGCTCGATCAGCAGCTGACGAACCCGAACTATGCTCAGATGCTGGTTATGGCTAAGGACGAGCCGGCCCGCGAGCGGCTGATCACCAAGATGCGCGGCATCCTGGCGGCAGATTTCCCGTCCGTCCGCGGCAAGGTCGACCGCCTGTTCCTCGGTCCGCCCACCGGCTGGCCCGTGCAGCTGCGCGTCATGGGGCCCGACCGGCAGGAGGTTCGCCGCATTGCCGACGAGGTGAAGCAGCGCTTTACCCAGAACCCGCTGCTCGGCGCCATCCATGACGACTGGCTCGAGCCGGTGCCGGCCATGAAGCTGGTGATCGATCAGGACCGTGCCCGGGCTCTCGGCGTCACCTCGCAGCGCATCCGCCAGATGCTGCAGGCATCGATGTCCGGCGTTACCCTCGACAATTATCGCGAAGGCGAAGAAACCGTGGGGATCGTTGCCCGCGAACCGGAGGCAAGCCGTCACCTGCTGACCTCCGTGAACTCGGTCTATATTCCCACGGACTCCGGTGGGTTCGTGCCGCTGTCGCAGGTTGCCAAGATCGTGCCTGTCATGGAACAGAGCATCGAGTGGCGCCGCGATCGTCTGCCGACGATCAGCGTGCGGGCAACCTTGCCTGATAACGTGCAGTCGAACGACGTGACAGCCAAGCTCTACAACGACATGGCTGATCTGAGGAGCAGCCTGCCGGCCGGCTACAAGATCGAAATCCAGGGCGGTGCCGAAGACAGCGCCGAAAGCCAGGCATCGATCGCCGCCAAGGCGCCGATCATGCTCGTCATCATCGTTGTGCTCCTGATGGCGCAGCTGCAGCACTTCGGCAAGGCGATGCTGGTGCTGGCGACCGGCCCGCTCGGCATAATCGGCGCGGCAGCGGCTCTGCTCATCAGCGGCGCGCCCTTCGGCTTCGTCGCGATCCTCGGCGTCATCGCTCTGCTCGGCATCATCATCCGCAACTCGATCATCCTCGTCGACCAGATCGACCAGGATATCGCGGCGGGCATGGACCGGAAGGAAGCGATCATCGGTTCTGCCGTGCGTCGTTTCCGGCCGATCATGCTAACCGCGCTGACGGCCGTGCTGGCGCTGATCCCGATCTCGCGCGGTGTCTTCTGGGGGCCGCTCGCCTACGCCATGATGGGCGGCATTCTGGTTGCGACCGTGCTGACGATCTTCGTGCTGCCAGCCGGCTACGCCCTGTTCTTCGGCCGCGATCCGAAGAACAAGTCGGCCGAATCGCCGGCCAAGGAGCAGGCCGACGAAGAGGAGCAGAATACGATCCAGCTGCCGCCGGCAGTGGCGGCGGAGTAAAAGGTCTGAAAGAAACAAATATTCCGGCTTCGAGCCGGGATATTTGTTTGAACCGCTCAGATCGATGGCAGGATCGTCTGTTTACCTTCGGCGATCTTGAGGATTGTCAGAGTTCCGCCCATGGAAACGGCCGTATCGATACCGATGCGACTGAGACCAAAAACGGGATGCGAAGCCGGCGTGTGGCCGTGGACCACCAGCAGCGGCAATTGCGGTCCACCCGACAGGAACGGCTCGCGAATCCACATCAGATCTTCATCCGTCTGCTCACTGAGAGGGAGGCCGGGTATGATGCCGGCATGAACGAAGAGTATCGAGCCGAAAGTAACAGCTGCAGCCAGCGAACGCAGCAGGTCGACATGCGCTGCCGGCATCGCCTTAAGCGTCATGTTGCGCAACTCCTCGACACTATAGCCCAGGTCGAAAAGCATGTGTCTGGCATCGATGCCGTAGGATGCGAGCGTCGGCAAGGCACCGAACTCCAGCCAATGGATGTTGGTATCGGGATCGTCCAGAAAACGCAGGAAGACGTCGTCATGATTGCCGCAAAGCGCATAGCGATCGAAGCCTTCGGGCGGCAGTGCGCTGAGATGCGCCAGGACATCGCTGGAACGTGGGCCGCGATCGACATAATCGCCGAGATACATCAGCAGTTTTCGGCCGGGAAGGCTGCGGGCATCCGCTGTGATGCGCCCTTCGGCCTCTACCATCTCATCATAGCAGCCATGGATGTCGCTTAAGGCGTAGATCGCGGTGTAATCACGTCCGGTGAGGTCGATGCGGTCTCGTCGATGCTGCATGAAATCGACCCGTTTCCTGCCGGGTCGTGCCTGAACGCCCGCGGCAGTCCAATTGCTTGACATGGTATCGAGAAACCCGCCTTCGGCGGGCCTATATGGACGGTATTCCAAGCGTCGATCCGCCGCAAGTCTTACGAGCGCAGGCATTGGTCTGAACCGTTGAATTTTCAGAAAGATTCAGCATTATCTTTGGGAGGTAGCGCCTTATGCAACCTGCCGAATGATTATGATGCTTAACCGCGATAGGCGGCTTCGAGCCCGGCAATGTCGAGCTTGACCATGCCCATCCAGGCTCGCATGACGCGGGCAGCCTTTACCGGATCCGGATCGGCGATATACTTGCGGAGCACCGTCGGCACGACCTGCCAGTAGACACCGTAGCGATCCGTCACCCAACCGCAATGCACCGGCGTGCCGCCATCGACGAGACCGTCCCAAAGGCGGTCGACCTCAGCCTGGTCGGCGCAATCCACCTCCAGCGAGATCGCATGATTGTATTCGATGCGGTCGCCGCCGTTCAGTGCCATGAAGCGCTGGCCGGCGAGCGTGAAAGTAACGACCAGAACTTCATCGGGCTTGCCGGAGGGCATGTCGACAATGTTCTTCTGCACGTGATCGATCCGGGAATCGGGGAAGAGCGAGACATAGAAATTCGCAGCTTCCTCGGCTTCCCGCGCAAACCACAGGCATGGGGCAATCTTGGACATTGGATGCTCCTCTCTCGTTGAATACCCCAAGGACGAAAGAGGAGCGGCAAGGCCGACAGGGCTGAGGAATTTTTCCGCAATCATGGGAGGCTGAAACCAAAGCGTCAGCCGGGCGCCAACCTCTCGGCGAATTCGATCGCCTCGATCAGGCTGCGCTCATTGGCAATGCCCTTGCCGGCGATATCAAAGGCGGTGCCGTGATCGACCGAGGTGCGCACGATCGGCAGGCCCAGCGTAATGTTGACGCCGGAAAGATCCATCCATTTGCCGGTCGCGGGATCGATTTCGAAGCCGAGCAATTTCACAGGGATATGGCCCTGATCGTGATACATGGCGATGACGGCGTCATACTGGCCGGCGCGCAGCTTGACGAAAACCGTATCGCCGGGAACGGGGCCGACGATATCGAGCCCATCGGACATCGCCTTGGCAATGGTCGGCGCGGAAATATCGATATCCTGCCGGCCGAAGAGCCCGCCTTCGCCGGCATGCGGATTGAGCGCTGCCACGGCGATCTTCGGGCTGGCGATGCCGAGATTCTTGAGCGCCTTGTCGGTCAGATCGATCACGAGCCGCAGCCGCTCTGGCGTAAGCCGCTTCGGCACATCCTCCAGCGCGACATGGGTGGTGACGTGGCTCACACGCATATTGCCATGGGCGAGCATCATCACCGAGCCGCGCGCGCCTGTCAGTTCGGCTAAAAGTTCGGTATGGCCGGCATAGTGGAAGCCGGCCTTGTTGAGGGCTTCCTTGTTGAGCGGTGCGGTGACGATGCCGCCGACCTTGCCCGATAGCGCGAGCTGAACGCCCTTTTCGATCGCCTTGAACGCCATACGTCCACCGTCTGCAGAAAGCCGGCCCGGCAGGATCGGTTCGCCCTCGGCATCCGCCTGAATGAAGCAGAGGTTCGGCCAGTCGCCCCCCATCTCAGCTTCCGGGATTGCGATGTCGAGGCTAAGCTGCTGCTCGGCAAGCCGCAGGGCTGGGCCGCTGCCGATAATTGTAAGTTTTAACTTACCTTTATCAAGCTGATCCTTCAGGCGGGCTGCTGCCTTGACGATGATTTCCGGGCCGATGCCGGCGGGATCGCCCATGGTGATTGCGAGGTGCCGCGTCATGGTTCTTCTCCTCCGGCAATCAGCCCATTTTCACTTAGGAGATCGCGCCATAGGGTGGGGCCGCCGAATGCGCCTGACTTTGAGATGACCGTCGTACCCTCCCAACGGCCGCCGACGATCGTCGAGCGGGGCAGGCCGGGTGCTGCCTGGCCGGTGATGCTGAGAGCTGTCACATCGAGCGCCGAACAGAGATTGCGCAGGGTCTCGCCGCCGGCAACGATCAACGTGCCTGGGGCCGGCAGCGCCTTAGCGATGCCACCGAAGCTCGCCGCGATCCGCCTTGCAGCATCATCGCGTTCAAGCCCGGTCGGCAGGTCGAGGCTCACCATGGCCACGCCGCTTTGCCGGATTTGTTCGTCAATGGCACTGACATCACCGCCTTCCGCAAGTTTCAGCCAATTGGGGCCACAAGCTTGGAGCTGCGCCAGCGTGATCGGCTGGTCGGAGCCGAACAGGCCAAGCACCGGCCTTTGCAGCTTGCGCGAGATGGGAACGACGGGGGTAGGTTGCCTTCCGTTTGCGTCTCTCTCGGCGCGGGGCAGATGATGCGTTGCCTGGTCGATATTACGCGCCAAAGCGCGGGCGAGGCCGCCGGTGCCGCTCCAGAGGACCGGCCCTTCCAGTTGCGACGATACCCATGCGATGATGGCATCGAGATCCTCATCCGTATGGGCATCGAAAACATGGATGCCATCCGGAATGGGCTGATTTTCGAGGCTATCGAGCGGCGTGTTGAAGGCCGGTAGTCCCTCGGCGCGCAGGTGTGCGGCGATATCGCCGCTGACATCGCGCCAGGCATCCTTGCCGGCATAAAGCACCTGCCGCCCGGCCCTTGTGTGCCGCCCATGATGCGGAAAGGCCGGCGCGAGAATGCAATGCCGCCAGTGGCCGAGCCGGAAGCAGGCCGCAAGCTCCACCGCCCAGGGGCCGCGAAACAGGCTATCCACCTTCTTGAAGGCGAGATCGGCGCCCTCCAGCAGCGGCGCGATGCCGCCGACGATCACCTCTGCTTCGGTCGCCGTCTTCTCGCGAGTGCCGCTGTCGATCGCGAGACAATCCGGCAGGATCGCGGAAAGCGCATCGCTGCGCTCCACCGCGATTGGCCCGTAGACACCTACGAATTCGACGGCGGTATCGAGCGCGCCGGTCAAGTCGTCGGCGATGAGGCGGAGGGTGGGCATGAACTCAACGAGCCTTCAGCGGGCCTTGCGGATATGGAATATCGATACGAAAAACAAGCCTTAACGCTGCTTGAGCGAAGCGCCATCTTCAGTCTTCTATGAAGGATGTCAACGGGTTGCTTTGTCACCGATTCATATAAGGCGGCCGCATATGACATGAGAGTATTGCTGCGCAACTCCTTCTCCCCAGCGGGGAGAAGGTGCCGTCAGGCGGATGAGGGGGTGCTCGCCAAGAGCACGTAAGTCCATGAAGCAAACCGGTCACCCCCCTCATCCGACCCTTCGGGCCACCTTCTCCCCGAGGGGAGAAGGGACATGCCGTACCGTTGCGCTCCATATGCGGTTGCCCAAACGTTTCATTGGATGGGTACTGTGACATTCGTCGTGTTCTCGCAGGCGCGTAATCGGTGCCGCCGCCGACGATGCCCGATGCTCGCGCCTGCGAGAAAGTCAGTCTTTCCGCAAGTCAGGGAAGTCGGCACTCAACGTGACATCCCTCCAGGCATCGAAATTCGCTTTCAACGCGTCGAGACGCTTGTAGGCGATATCAAGAGCTGCGGCACCCAGCAGCAATCGAAGCGGCGGCACCTCGGCTTCGACCGCCTTTATGATCGCGGCCGCTGCACGCGAGGGATCGCCGGGCTGGTTGCCGGAGGAGGCTTTCGTGGATTGACGACGCTTTCCGGCGGTGTCGTCATAGTCCTCGATCCGGATCGGGGACTCGACCATCGAGCTTCCGGCCCAATTGGTGCGAAACGCGCCAGGCTCGACGATCGTCACCTTCAAGCCGAGTGGTGCAACCTCGTAGGACAGGGATTCCGAGATCGCTTCCACGGCAAACTTCGTCGCGTGGTAATAGCCTGTCGCGGCGAATGCGATCAGGCCGCCCAGCGACGAGATATTGACGATATGGCCCTTTCCGCAGGCGCGCATGCCGGGCAATATTTCCTTGGTGACATTGATGAGGCCGAACAGATTCGTTTCAAACTGTTTGCGTATGCCTTCATCGTCGCCTTCCTCGATGGCTGCGAGATAGCCATAGCCGGCATTGTTGACGAGCACGTCGATCCGGCCGAAAGCGGCGATGGAATCGGCCACGGCTGTGCGGATCGTTGAGACGTCGGTAACATCGAGGCGGAGTGCCAGAGCGCGTCCTTCGTGCTCGGCGACTAGGGCCTCCAGCTGCCCGGGCCGCCTTGCCGTCACGACCGCCCGCCAACCGCGCTCGAGTACGGATTTCGCAAGCTCAAATCCGAGGCCCGCAGATGATCCGGTGATAAACCATACAGGTGTGTCGCTCATGTTCTGCTCCTTTGTTTGCATGTTTTGGCAGCCTTCTGTCGAAGGATCACCTTGAGCAAAACTAGGAGCGGCTGGCATTCAAGCGTTAGGGCAGAAGGACCAGAGTTTCATACGATCCTTCCAATTTTGCCTGTTGGCGATATGATGGGCGAGAAATGCCGCCATCATCGAAAGCCGGATTTATGGAACCGTCGACGCAGCTGCGAGAGCTGATCAGCCGTCACTCTGCCGTTCAGAAGCAGACGACCGAGGTGCAGGGGCTGACGCTTTATAGGGTCGATCAGCCGACGCTGCCGACGGACGCCGTCTACAGCCCGAGACTGTGCATGGTGTTGCAGGGGAAGAAGACGATCCGGCTCGCAGAGCGCGTTTTCAGCGTCGATTCCTCGCAATATTTCATCGCGACGGTCAATCTGCCGGTGTCTGCGCGGATCGAGCAGGCCGATCCTGCCAGTCCGCACCTGGCGCTCTCCTTCGAACTGGAGAGGGAGGAAATCGCAAAGCTTCTTGCGGAAGCTCCGGTTGCCCACGCGGCGGATCCTCGCGATCACACCGGAATTGCGGTGTCGCAGCAGACGCCGGAGATTGTGAGCGCCGCATTGCGCCTTGTCTCCTGCCTGGATGCGCCTGACGATATCGAGATGATGGCAAGGCTTGCCAAGCTTGAACTTTACTACCGACTGCTGCGCGGCGAGCTCGGGCCGATGCTGCGGCAGCTTGCCACGTATGGAACGAATCTGGCGCAGATTGGCCGCGTCACCGACTGGATCAAGGGCCATTTCGCGGAAGCCATGAGCATCGGCAAGCTGGCTGATATGGCGGGAATGAGCCCCACATCGCTGCATCGGCATTTCAAGGCCGTGACATTGATGACGCCATTGCAATATCGAGCACTCATCCGGCTGCAGGAAGCGCGTCGCCGGCTGCTTCTTCGCGAGGGCAATGCACGAGAGATCGGATTCGAGGTCGGCTATGACAGCCAGACACAGTTCACGCGCGAATACCGCAAATTGTTCGGCCGGCCACCGGCGATGGACGCAGCTTTTCTCAGCGGTAGATGAGCTTGACTTGCCAAATGATTTGCTCTGGAGAGTGAAGCACACCGCGTTTGCCGATATCTGGCCATGTTCCTGCCCTAGCGGCAAGGGCCATAATATTTCGTCGCTTCAAGGAGGGCAGGGTGAGCTACGATTTCCATGTGGGCCAGAAGGTCGTCTGCATCGATGACAAATTCAAGCATGTCAGCATCGATCAGCTGATCCGCAAGGGGACGATCTACACCATCCGTTGGGTCGGCGAATACACGCATTATGTCGACGGCACCTTCATCGGCGTGAAGCTGGAGGAGATCCATCGCGGCAATGACGACGGGCCGGAAGGCTATGGCGCCGCCGATATGCCCTATCGCGCCAGCCGCTTCCGCCCGCTGGTGAAGGACAAAATCGCCTCGCTCAGAAAGCTGCTCGCGCCGACGCCGGATGCGCCTGTCGAGCCGAAGGTGAAGACCAAGAAGAAGGAAAAGGTCTGACGGGCGGGCGGCATCGAAGCCAACCGCCCCTTTGGATTACCCCTGCCGCGCCCGCGCCAGCCCGTGTTCGATCAGCCGGCTGATAAGCTCCGGATAGGAAATGCCCGAGGCATCCATGGCCTTGGGATACATGCTGATATTGGTGAAGCCGGGCATGGTGTTGATCTCGTTGATGACGGCGCTGCCATCCGGCCGCAGAAAGAAATCGACGCGCGCCAGCCCTTCGCATCCGAGCGCGCGAAAGCCATCCGCCGCCATGCGCTTCATCACCTCTGCCGTCTCGGCCGGAATATCCGCCGGCACGGTGACGACGGCGCCGTTCTGATCGAGATATTTCGCCTCGTAGGAGTAGAGCTCGTACGTTGCCGATGTCGCGATCTCGCCCGGCACGGACACGAAGAGCGTGCCATCCGGCTGCTCCAGCACGGCATATTCGATCTCGCGGGCACGCACGAATTCTTCCACCAGTACCTTGCGGTCATGCCGGAAGGCTTCGGCCAGTGCTGTCTCGAAGGCTGCAGCATCCTGCGCCTTGCTGACCCCGACCGATGAGCCCTGGCGCGTGGGTTTTACGAAGACGGGCGAGCCGAGGGTGGCGGCGATCTCATCGAAATCGGGCTTTTCGCCGCGCGTCAGCGTTAGGGAACGCGCCACCGGCAGGCCGGCCTCGCGCAGCAGGCGCTTTGCCATATCCTTGTCGATCGCGTTGGCCGAGCCCAGAATGCCGCAGCCGACGAGGGGCAGGCCGACGATCTGGGCGAGACCCTGAATGGAGCCATCCTCGCCGTTCAGCCCATGCAGCACCGGAAACAGCACATCGACCGCAGGCAACTCACGCGCACTAGTTCCTTCCAGCGCCAGCAGCCGGCCCTTGCCGCCCGGAATCAGGCAGACTTGCCGGCCCTCATAGGCAATCGGCTCCGGCAGTGCGCCGCCCTTTTCCTCTACCAGCAGCCAGCGCCCGCCGCGATCGATCAGGATCGGCACGATCTCATATCTGCCGTCATCGATCGCCTTGACGACATTGCGGGCCGACATGACGGAAACCTCATGCTCGCTGGACTGACCGCCAAACAGAACGGCGACGCGTAGTTTCGACATTGAGGCTTTTCTCCCGGGCCAAGAAGGATGTGATGGGAGAGGGTTTAAACGGGAGATTGCAGCGGAATTGGGGAGGGGTGAAGCGTGCTGTCACAAGAAAAGATTTGTACGTGCCGGAGGTCGCGTCATGTCAGGGTGCGCAGCTCCCCATCCGCATTGTCCAATTTGGGGAAAGGCAGAGCTTGATCGAAGATCGGCCACAATTCGTTGAGGAGGATTTTCGTTGCTCCATCGAAGTGGTTTAGACCAAGCGGCACCGGGACGTGCAGAATGAAATCGATACCTGCAAGGTCGCCACAGAAGGTGGCCTCGATCGGATTGAGGTTATCGTACATCAGCACGATGCCAACGTTTCGCGGTGGGCAGTGCCGCGCCAGCTCGACGAGATCGATCTGCATGTGTGCGTAGGTGTCAATATAGTCCTTTGCGAGCACTATGGGATCCTGTCCAAGTCGCGCACCCTGCCAGCGGCTTTCCAGTGTCGTCCTTTCGATGCGGGCGAACAGGTCCGGCCGAAAGCCGGTTTGGGGATTGATCGCGAAAGAGAGGATCGTGGCGTCGCTGCCGCTGTGCTTAAGCCGTTGATCCAGCAGCAACCCCATTCTGATCGCCGCGTATCCGCCGGCGCTGGAGCCGATCATTTTGATCGCCGTGATATCATGCTCGACGATATAGCGCATAAGGACGTCCAGGATGCGGTCCTGATGTTCAAGATACCAGGAGCCCTTCTCTTCCACGAACCAGATGGCATGCGCATCGTAGCGGATGACTTTTCGATAATTCTGGAACCGTGTTCCGAACGGCCTGCCGGGCTGTTTGCCGGGGCGATTCTCCGCGCCATAGGAATTGAAGTAGACGATCAGATTATTGGAGCCATTTTGCCGGACAACTGAAAGCAGTTCTCCTTTTTGCGGTGTCGTCGTCTCAAAAATCGCTCGAAGTCCTCCGCTAATCATGATCGACTTCTATCCTCGGCCACAACGAATCTGATTGGTGTATTATGGCGCAAACGCCAAGTTCAGGTAACGAGCAATTTTACGCTGGAGCTCAAAGGATTAAGAGATTTCCGGAGGAAAACTGGTGCCGCTGGAGATTTGAACTCTCGGCTTCTCCCTTGCCAAGGGAGTGCTACCCTTCCTGCGCCATCAGCCAGTGCCCGGTGCGATCGATCAGGACCGGCACGATCTCATATCTTGCGTCATCGATCGCCTTGACGACATTGCGGGCTGACATGACAGAAACCTCATGCTCGGTGGACTGATCGCCAAACAGAACGGCGACGCGTAGTTTGCGCGCCGGAAATTGCTTGCAGAGACATGCCGTCCCGCAAAGGAAATCTAGCATCGTCATGTTAGTTCGAGCCTACGTCAAAAGTGGTGGAAGCCGTCTCACGCATTGCGTGTGTGCGCCGTTCGAATTTCAAAAGGTCGCTCAGATCGTTCGTTTGGAAGGCGCTAATTATCGTCCACCAAAGAGAACGGCTGTCAGATCTGCCGTGCCCAAGCTTTTTACTTCAGCCGTGCAGTATAGCGGTATTGACAGCTCCCATGTCTGAATACTCGATTAGTAGACCGCGCTCAACTCCTTCTTGCGGATCATGTTTACAATATCCACCGAGTCCCACTGAACAAACCACGGGGACTGGACGAATTCCAGTAGATCACTGTCAAGCTCCAGTTGGCTCCTAGCAGATAAGCCGCAGATCTTGCGCAGATCGGTCAAGATTTGGCGCCTTAAGGTCATTGACGCTGACGGGCAAGCAAGAATGTCCAAAGCCAAATAAGCGTCGTGAGCAGAACGCTTTACATTTTCGCATCCATTTAGAATCTTGCCAATTTGCTTTTCAATTTTCGCTCGTAAGGTGGAATACTCAGATCGATCCTTTATATAGTATAGACACGAGACTATCGAAAAATATTCAAGGTGATCAACGTCTATTATATGCTCTAAAAGCCATTCCTCGGTAATGGAGTTACGATGACCAAGTTCAAATGACGATACAAGTACATTTAGCACCTCAATAGGTATTTTTGATCTAGGCGACAAGCGCTTCAATGTATTGCTGTTAAATATGAAGTTATTAACCCACTCTCGTACATGCTCAGCGACCATTTTCATATCATCGGAAAATTGGGTCTCGATGAACCTCATTGATATAATTAGCGCGCGGCTTACGTTATAAGATGATGCAACTGTGGGATTCACGGTATAAAAAAAGAATACCAGCTCAAGGAAAATTAGAATCACTTTGACGTATTGGGGTCGCAATTCCGGAAACGCGTCGATTGCGCTTTCGAAATCTCCAACAAGCCGATCTATTCGCCTAGCGAGGCTCGCTATGACATAGTTCGATACCATATCGTAGCTAACACCTTCTTCGAAGCATCCGCTTTTGATCGATGAGATGAACGATTTTACAAACGAACCAGTCCGGAAAATACGCTTTGGAGTGAGAAGGTTTGGGCCTGCGACCTCTACAATCGATTCAAAGAGACGAGTAAGTCGAATCTTTGTCGCATGAATAATATGAGATTTTGGTGTAAGGAACGGCCGCGTAAAATACTGGAACTTTTGCTCGTTAAGATGAAGATTGAACTGAGCTAAGCAGTGCCGAACGATTGCCAATATTTTACTTTGTACCGCTTCTGATTTGCAAAATAATATGTAGTCGTCAACATATCTTTTGCATTCGAAATCTCGTCCAAATATAATTTCTTCTTTTTGCGCTTCCCTCAAAATTTCAAGATCAACTCTCTGAAGTATTATCTCTGCAAAAATTCGACTTATTTCCGGCCCTATGCAGATTCCGTTCGTCTCGCTGTAGTTCGATTTCTGCATAAGCTTGTCGAAATCATTGCCGAAAGAGGAGGCCGAGATGTTTTTCTTGGCGTTTTCCGCGGATTTTGTCGCCCAGCTCACACTGTGGGAGTAGATGCTGTCAAAACATTTTGTGATATCCATCAATATCATTAGCGGATATTTTTTTTCCAAACGTACAAAACCGCTTGAGCCGTAGAACTTATAAAGCCGATCAAATCCAGAATATGCGAAGTAAGATGCAGGATTTCGAACGAACTTATCGATCTCTGTGGTGTCGATTTTGTTATTTCGATACTTGTTGGCGTCAGAGATTGGAGTAGGAAAGAAGAATGAGCTTCCGATCTTCTCCGGGTGTCTAATGGAAAATGGCCCTATTGAAGAAAAGAAGCATATTAAAGAATCGTATTTCTTGTAAAATGCGGCCATCTCAAGCTGAGATGAAGGGTGGATTAAGCTAAGTCGTCGGACAGTATTGGTATCTTTTGTAATAGTATACCTATAGGGTATCGTGTATTTCTCGTTATTATTTCTAATAATTTTATCAATGAGTTGCGCGTTTTCGCGGCTATACGTCGCTCGATTGGTCAGGTTTTTGTAAAAGCCGTCATTAGATACGATAAGCGGAACCTCGTACGGCGAAGTGTCCGTTAGAACGCTACGGAGAAAATCACCGCGTCTCAGATTCCCTTTTATGTATCTAATTTTTCTCATATTTCCAGCATTCGATTAACTCACCTAACCGGTCGGCACTGAAATGATAATGAGTCCGCAGTTTGTATGAGGTACGAAAAGTATATTTCAATAATCTTCGCCGTTGTTTTGGTGTTAGTAAAGGGTGTAATCTTCTGCAAACGTTGCCATTTCTGGACAGAACTATTTTGCTCCAGAAACTATCGAGTTCGTGGAGCCCTGGCGATGGATCGAAGTTTATCTGGCGGTAGTTGTAGAAAATACCGACTTTTCGCCGAAAGCTTCGATCGTAGTCGTAAATATGATAGTTTCCGGTGATCAGCTTTATTCTGTCTTCAAAATCCTGAAAATTCCTGGTATTTATGAAGTCGAGAACTGTATAAATAAGTCTACTTTTAAGTTTAGAGACTTTCTTTTCAGCAATGTCGACCGAGACCTTTCGGACAAACCTATTTTCATCACGATATTTTTGCGATATGGAGAAGCTGTACCCCAAAAATTCGAAACTGCCGTCAATGGGAGCAGGGCTTGCGTCCGCTTTGCGCTTTATCTGTATTGTTCTGGTTTTCTTAAGGTTTAAAGCCAATCCTGATGGTAATTTATCAGCGACATTGTTAAGGAGTTGATTTGGGCCATGTTGTCCGGTGGACATAATGATCATATCGTCCACGTATCGCGCGTAATAGTAGACGCCGGGAAGATTGGCCACCCGCCGGTCAAAATCTCTCATGCAGTATTCTGATAGGGTCGCACTTAAGCTTAGGCCGGGAGGGAGGCCAGGAATCGCTTGCGCGGCAAGCGATCGGGAGAATGATTGCCAAACACTATACGACGAGGGGGGGAGGCGTTCATCGGAACGAAGACGCCCATCGATATAGTTTCGGTCAATGGACGGATAAAAGTTTTTGATGTCGATCTTAAGGATTTCAAAGTCTTCACCTTCACCCAACAGAGCGATTAGACTTCTTACAATTTCGTCCCTGTTTGACTGACGGACCTTGGTAAGCATTTTGATGTTTCTGGACAGTTTCCGAAGCGTTAGTTCTTTTGATAGGGTCGCGAACTGGTAGAGATCTCTCCCTTTCACCCGTGATCTTTGCAGGTATAAGCTGTCAAAACCTGCTTCCGCGTGATGTTCGGCTGCGGAAAGAACCTGCGTTCGCGTCTGAGGATTTCTCAAATCGGGAATGATCGTAAAATCGCTCGCGGAGAGCTCTCGGCTTAGACTCTGGCTGTTGAAGCTAAAATCGTACATCTGGCACCATTTTTCGGAGCCAATAGATGCCTATGCGCCTAGTTGTGTGAGCCATTCGGAAAACCATCACATATACCGCTATGGTGTATCAAAAAAGATGGTTACAAAAGCCCCTAAAGCTCAATAAATGAACAATTTCTGGGAAAACTGGTGCTGCTAGAGAGATTTGAACTCTCGGCCTCTCCCTTACCAAGGGAGTGCTCTACCCCTGAGCTATAGCAGCATTCCGTGGCGCGATTGGCTGCGCCGTATTGGGCGAGGCGGCTATTGCCATAGGTCGGGGCAGAGTGCAAGCCGCAAATTGCAAGTTCTTTGAAAGTTCGTTGGAAAAAATGTGTCGGTCTTTTGGCGCCTAAGGTTTTCCGCTATGAGGAAGCCATGGGTGCGGACAAGACGAAAATCGATGAAGGGCAGGCTTTGCAAGGCGGTTCGGTCTCCGGCGAGGCAGGCGAGGCCGTGGGCGGCGGCAAGCAGGTCACGGAGGCGGATCGGCGGCGGGAGCGTGCGGCGCAGAAGCTGCGCGAGAATCTTGCGCGGCGCAAGCAGCAGGTGCGGGCGCGGCGCGCCGGGCAGGCCGACGAGACGGATGGGCTGCCGGGCGCAAAGGCTGGGGACAATGCTGATTCCGCCGCAAAAAGGGACGAATCGCAATGATTGATGTCGCCCATCATCAAACGAATTGATGCGTTAATCTATTTCGTCTAAAGAGCGCGTTTTACTAGGTGCACGAAACCTGGCGCCCGCGACTTCAAGGCGCCCGGAACTATCAGGAAAGGCGGGCCTCGCCCGTATTGCTTATATGGATCGTATCAGGATTGTCGGCGGCAATGAGCTCAACGGTATCATTCCGATCTCCGGCGCCAAGAATGCCGCCCTGCCGCTGATGATCGCCTCGCTGCTGACAAGCGATACACTGACGCTCGAAAACGTGCCGCATCTGGCCGATGTCGAGCTCCTGATGCGCATTCTCGGCAATCACGGCGTCGACGTCGCGGTCAACGGCCGGCGCGAGCGCCAGGAAGACGGCTATTCCCGCACGATCCATTTCACCTGCCGTACCATCGTCGATACGACCGCGCCTTATGAGCTGGTCGCCAAGATGCGCGCGAGCTTCTGGGTCATCGGGCCGCTGCTCGCCCGCGAGGGGCAGGCGCGCGTGTCGCTGCCGGGCGGCTGCGCCATCGGCACGCGCCCGGTCGATCTCTTCATCGAAGGCCTGCAGGCGCTCGGCGCCACCATGGAAATCGATGGCGGCTATATCAATGCCACCGCGCCGAAGGGTGGCCTCATCGGTGCGCGCTATGACTTCCCGAAGGTTTCCGTCGGCGCGACGCATGTGATGATGATGGCCGCCACGCTTGCCCGCGGCACCACCGTCATCGGCAATGCCGCCCGCGAGCCCGAGATCGTCGATCTCGCCAATTGCCTGATCGCCATGGGCGCCAAGATTTCCGGCGCCGGCACCAGCACGATCACCATCGAGGGCGTCACCTCGCTCTCCGGCGCGCGTCACCGCGTGCTGCCCGACCGGATCGAGACCGGCACCTATGCCATGGCGGTCGCCATGGCCGGCGGCGATGTTACGCTTGAGAATACCGATGTCGCGCTGCTCGACACCGCGCTCGAAAGCCTGCGGCGCGCCGGTGCCGTGGTTTCGCCGACCAATAACGGCATCCGCGTCATGCGCAATGGCGGCGGCATCCAGCCGGTTGACGTCACCACCGATCCGTTCCCCGGCTTCCCGACCGACCTGCAGGCGCAGTTCATGGCGCTGATGACCCGCTCCTCGGGCGTCTCGAATATCACCGAGACCATCTTCGAAAACCGCTTCATGCATGTGCAGGAGCTCGCCCGCCTCGGCGCCAAGATCTCCCTTTCCGGCCAGACCGCCCGCGTCGAAGGCGTGCAGAAGCTGAAGGGCGCGCCGGTTATGGCGACCGACCTTCGCGCTTCCGTCTCGCTCGTCATTGCCGGCCTTGCCGCCGAAGGCGAGACGCTGGTGTCGCGCATCTATCACCTCGACCGCGGCTTCGAGCGGCTGGAAGACAAGCTGACGCGCTGCGGCGCCGTGGTCGAGCGCATCAGCGACTAAGCCCTTCGCGCTTTCCCCCGAGCAATCGCATATGGGCAAATCGGCGCGGCAAATTCCTTCTCCCCGCCGGGGAGAAGGGGGTGCGGCGACTTCCGTTCATATGCGATTGTCATGCCCCCGAGCAGCTTTCCGGTTTTCTGTATTCCGCTGTCGCAAACGCGCGACAGCATTTTGCATGATCGGGCTTATTTCCATCCGTCAGCGCGAAGAGAGCGGGCAAGCCCGCTTTCTTCGGTTGCGTCTTTTGCGCTCGCATTTTATGTCCAGAATGAAGAAACCTCGGCAATCGTACTTGCCGGGTGTCCTGATGGCGCGATTAGGGATAAAGGACGAATGAGCGATCTCAAGCTAATGGCACTCGACACCGAGGACCTGGATGTCATCTCTGCCTATATGCAGGATAGCGTCTTCAAGGTCGGCGACATGTCCTATGCGCCGAAGCAAGACCAGTTTTCGCTCGCGGCCAATCGTTTCGTCTGGGAGCAGTCGGATCAGCGCAGCAAGCCTTACGAACGCCATCGTTCCGCGCTGGTGTTCAAGCGCGTACAGGCCGTGCGCTCCAGCGGCTTCGACCGGCGCAACCGCGACGAAGTGTTGTCGCTGCTTGCCATCCGCTTCGAGCAGAAGGGCGAGGGGCCTGACGGCACGATAGAGCTTGCCCTTGCCGCCAACGCCACGATCGCGCTCGATGTCGAATGCATCGAGGCCCAGCTTGCGGATATCGGCGGGGCATGGGAAACGGCCCATAAGCCTCGGCATCCCGACGCGAGCGAATAGGCAGCGACGGTTGGATTTTTGCCGCCGCAGGCGGCCGCAGTGAAAGAGGAATATCAGTTTGGCTATCTGGCTGGATCAGGCGTCGGAAGGGTTCGAGCAGCAGTTCGCCGCATTCCTGACGACCAAGCGGGAAGTGTCCGAGGATGTGAATACCGTGGTGCGCGGTATCATCGACGATGTGCGGGCGCGGGGCGACGCGGCCCTGGCGGATTATTCCAAAAAGTTCGACGGCGTCGATTTCGCGGTAACGGCGATGCGCGTCAGCGAAGCGGAGATCGATGCAGCGATCGAGGCTGTTCCGGCCGAAGTTCTGGGCGCGTTGAAGGTTGCTGCCACCCGCATCGAATCGCATCACCGCCGGCAACTGCCGAAGGACGATATTTATGAGGACGATCTCGGTGTCGGCCTGGGGTCGCGCTGGACGGCGATCGAAGCGGTCGGCCTTTATGTGCCCGGCGGCACGGCGAGCTATCCGAGCTCGGTGCTGATGAATGCCGTGCCGGCCAAGGTCGCCGGCGTCGAGCGTATCGTCATCGTCGTGCCGGCCACGGGCGGCGCCGTCAATCCTGCCGTGCTTGCCGCCGCCCGCATGGCCGGCGTCGAGGAGATCTACCGTATCGGCGGCGCGCAGGCGATCGCGGCACTTGCCTACGGCACCGAGACGATCAAGCCGGTTTACAAGATCACCGGCCCTGGCAATGCCTATGTGGCCGCAGCCAAGCGCCAAGTGTTCGGCGCCGTCGGCATCGACATGATCGCCGGCCCGTCGGAAGTGCTCGTCATCGCCGACAAGAATAACGATCCTGACTGGATCGCCGCCGATCTGCTGGCGCAGGCTGAGCATGACGAAAGCGCGCAATCGATCCTGATTACCGACGATGCCGAGTTCGGCAAAGCCGTCGAAGCGGCCGTCGAACGGCAGCTGAAGCAGCTCAGCCGCTCGCAGACGGCGGCGGCGAGCTGGCGGGATTTCGGCGCGGTCATCCTGGTCTCCGATCTGAAGCAGGCGATACCGCTCGCCAACCGCATCGCGGCCGAGCATCTGGAGCTGGCGGTCGACGATCCCGAGCCGCTTTTGGCCGGTGTTCGCAATGCCGGAGCGATCTTCGTCGGCCGTCATACGCCCGAAGTGATCGGCGACTATGTCGGTGGCTCGAACCATGTGCTGCCGACGGCCCGCTCCGCCCGCTTCTCCTCTGGACTTTCCGTGCTGGATTTCGTCAAGCGCACCTCTATTCTCCGGCTTGGAGCGGAGCAGCTTCGCGCGCTCGGGCCGGCGGCGATCGCGCTTGCCAATTCCGAAGGGCTGGATGCCCATGCGCGGTCGGTCGCGATCCGCCTCAATCTCGAGGGGTAAGGCATGGCAAAGGGCGTCTTCCGGCTGAGCGATGTGGTCCTGGACGACACGATCGGCCGCTCGACGCCCGATGTCGAGCATGAGCGCGCCGTCGCCATCTTCGACCTGATCGAGGAAAACAGCTTCGCGCCCGTCGGACACGAGGGCGGGCCTTATCTGCTGAACCTGTCGCTGGTCGAGCAGAAGCTGGTCTTCGATATCCGCATGGAAGATGGTGGGGTTGTCGCCACCCATATCCTGTCGCTCACCCCGTTTCGCCGGATCGTGAAGGATTACTTCATGATCTGCGAGAGCTATTACGAGGCGATCCGCTCCGCCACGCCAAGCCGCATCGAGGCGATCGACATGGGCCGGCGCGGCATCCACAACGAAGGCTCCCAGACGCTGATGGACCGGCTGAACGGCAAGATCAGCGTGGATTTCGATACGGCGCGGCGGCTCTTCACGCTCGTCTGCGTGCTCTACTGGCGCGGGTGACTGCCATGGACGAGCCGCAGGCGATCGAGCACAATGGTAGGTCGTCCGGGGGCAAATCCCCCAGCGCCATCCTCTTCATGTGCGGCCTGAATACCATTCGTTCGCCGATGGCCGAAGCGATCGCTCGGCAGATGCTGCCGCAGGGCACCTATATCGCCTCGGCGGGGGTGCGCGCCGGCGAGCGCAACCCCTTCGTCGATGTCGTGCTTTCCGAGATGGGGCTCTCGCTCGGCCGGCGACAGCCGCAGACCTTGGAGGAGCTGGAAGATGATTTCTTCGATATCATCATCACGCTCTCTCCCGAAGCGCATCACGCCGCGCTGGAATTGACGCGGGCCAATGCGATTGACGTCATCTATTGGCCGACGATGGACCCTTCCGCGACGGACGGAACACGCGATCAGGTTCTGGATGCCTATCGCGGGGTGAGGGACTATCTTCTCGGCCTGATCGAGAGCAGGCTTGTGGAACATCGCGGCTCGCTTTAGAGCTGCAAATGAAACAAATGCAGAAACCCTTATCAACGTGGTTCACAAAACCGCGGCGATTGTGTAGTTTCCGCGCAAATTTCCGGCGACCCAGCCTTTTTAACAGGAGCGCCGGCCCCAACCGACAGGAAAAGAAGCTTTAATGCCGAAAGAAGAAGTCCTCGAATTTCCCGGTGTCGTCACCGAACTCCTGCCGAACGCGACCTTTCGCGTGAAGCTGGAAAACGAGCACGAGATCATCGCCCACACCGCGGGCCGCATGCGCAAGAACCGCATCCGCGTTCTGGCCGGCGATAAGGTGCTGGTGGAAATGACCCCTTACGACCTGACCAAGGGCCGCATCACCTACCGTTTCAAGTAGTCCGCCGCTCGCTGGAGCCGGATGCCGCCGACATTTTCGGCATCACGCTCCGGAGCCGGCTCTCATTCCCGCATGACAGGTCGAGATCTGATGGCGTTGAAACACAAGCTGATACTGGCTTCCGGATCGCCGCGTCGCGTCGAGCTCCTGCATCAGTCAGGCATCGAGCCCGCGCGTCTCATGCCGATGGACATCGACGAGGCGCCGAAGAAATCGGAGCATCCACGCTCGCTGGCGCGGCGGCTTTCGGCGGAGAAGGGCGATGCCGCCTTTGCCGCCATCAAGAGCGATGCCGCCTGGCAGGGGAGCTATATCCTTTCGGCCGACACGGTCGTCGCCGTCGGGCGGCGCATCTTACCGAAGGCGGAATTCGTCGATGAAGCGGCTGCGGCCCTGCATCTGCTCTCCGGTCGCGGCCATGTCGTCTATACCGGCATCTGCCTGATCACGCCGGACCGCAAGGCGCGCCAGAAGGTGGTGGAAACCAAGGTGCGTTTCAAGCGGCTTTCGAGCCGCGATATCGACATGTATCTTGCCTCCGGCCAGTGGCGCGGCAAGGCGGGAGCCTACGGCATTCAGGGGCTTGCCGGTTCCTTCGTGCAAAAGCTCGTCGGTTCCTACACCAATGTCGTCGGATTGCCGCTTTATGAAACCATGCTGCTGCTTGCAGGCGAGGGATTCGATGTCCACGCCGGATGGCAGGAAGGATAGTCGTCATGACGAAGGCTGAAGAGATCAAGGTCGGTTCGAAAGTCGAGCCGCTGCGAAAGACGCGTCCCTGTCCGGAATGCGGCCGCCCTTCACTGCGTGAGCATTATCCCTTCTGCTCGGATCGCTGCCGCTCAGTCGATCTCTCGCGGTGGCTCAATGGCTCCTATGCCATTCCCGTCACCGAAGACGAGACGAAGGCCGACGGCTCCGATCAAGACTGAATGCGATTTTCCAAAGAGGTTCGATGTTGCGAACCTCTTCATTTTGTTCGCGAATTGGCAAAATTCGATTTCCTGTCAAAAAAGAGTCATTTGCGGCTGGACATGGCCGAACAAGATGCTATAACCCGGCTCGCTTCCGGGGTGAACCAACCGCCCAGCGCCCCTCAAGGCTCTTCTCTCGACGCGAAGCACGGATGCCCAGATAGCTCAGTTGGTAGAGCAGCGGATTGAAAATCCGCGTGTCGCTGGTTCGATTCCGGCTCTGGGCACCATCTTTTCTCCCCAATCATGCGGACAATGAAGCCTGACGCTGGCTTCGACCAATTCTTCGCCGAGATCGTGTATTTGCAAGAATACGCGGCCGATGCGTCGACCATGGTTGCATATCCAGATGCGTGTGGTGTATGATCGCAACAATCCTATAGTTGCGTTTCATTAATTCGGTGCATGACCCCATCAAGATATTGATGACATTTGGAATCAAGCGTACGAATTATTGACAGATCACCTATTGATTCGAAGCGGATCATACCGCACTTTAGATACAGCGGGATAAAGTGATCTCGTAAAAGCCGGCGTTAATTGCAATAGCAAGCTACCGAGGCGCCATGTTAAACAACGATGTTCTGTTCAACACGTTCGCCCGTACTTTTGAAGCACGGCGCGAAGTCGAGATGTCATTCTCAGAATACCTGGAAGCGTGCCGGGATGATCCGCTCATGTACGCAAATGCGGCTGAGCGGCTGCTGGCAGCCATGGGCGAACCACTGCTGATCGATACGGCCAAGGATACAAGGCTTGGGCGTATCTTCATGAACCGGACCATCCGGACTTATCCGGCTTTTTCGGGCTTTTTCGGCATGGAAGAGACGATCGAACGCATCGTCGCCTTCTTCCGCCATGCGGCCCAGGGGCTGGAGGAGCGCAAGCAGATCCTCTATCTGCTCGGGCCCGTCGGCGGCGGCAAGTCATCGCTCGCCGAGCGGCTGAAATCATTGATGGAAGTTCATCCCATCTATGTGCTGAAGGCCGGTAACGAGCTGAGCCCAGTCTTCGAAAGCCCGCTCAGCCTGTTCGATCCTGTCACCATGGGGCCGATGATCGAGGAGCGCTATGGCATTCCGCGCCGTCGTCTGACCGGACTGATGAGCCCTTGGTGCCTGAAGCGGCTGGAAGAGTTCGAAGGCGATATTTCCCGTTTCCGCGTCGTCAGGATGCAGCCCTCAAGGCTGCGGCAAATTGCCGTCGCCAAGACGGAACCGGGCGACGAGAACAACCAGGACATCTCCTCGCTGGTCGGCAAGGTGGATATCCGCAAGCTCGAAAGCCTCGCGCAGAACGATCCGGATGCCTACAGCTACTCCGGGGCATTGAACCGTGCCAATCAGGGCATCCTCGAATTCGTCGAAATGTTCAAGGCGCCGATCAAGATGCTGCACCCGTTGCTGACGGCGACGCAGGAAGGCAATTACATCGGTACGGAAAATATCGGCGCGATACCCTTCTCCGGCATCATTCTGGCGCACTCAAACGAGTCGGAATGGCAGACATTCAAGGCCAACAAAAACAATGAGGCGTTCATCGACCGTATCTGCGTGGTGAAAGTGCCTTATTGCCTACGGGTCACCGAGGAGCAGAAGATCTATGAGAAGCTGATTGAGGAATCCGAGCTCAGCGACGCGCCCTGCGCGCCGTCGACCCTGGAGACGCTCGCCCGCTTCACGGTTCTGACGCGGCTTTCCAAGCACGAGAATTCGACCGCCTTCTCCAAGCTTCGGGTCTATGACGGCGAGAGCCTGAAGGAGACCGATCCGAGAGCGCGTAGCGTACAGGAATATCGTGATTCGGCTGGTGTCGACGAGGGCATGGATGGGGCCTCCACCCGTTTTGCCTTCAAAGTGCTGGCGGCAACCTTCAACTACGATACGACAGAAGTCGGTGCCGATCCGGTACATCTGATGTACATGCTGGAGCAGTCAATCCGCCGCGAACAGCTGCCGCTTGAAACCGAGAAGCTCTATATTGAGTTTATCAAGAGCGAACTGGCACCGCGCTATGCGGAGTTCATCGGCAACGAGATCCAGAAGGCCTATCTGGAATCCTATGCGGATTACGGTCAGAACCTCTTCGATCGCTATGTCGACTATGCGGACGCCTGGATCGAGGATGTCGATTTCAAGGATCCGGATACCGGCCAGCTTCTCGACCGCGAGCTTCTGAACCAGGAGCTCACCAAGATCGAAAAGCCGGCAGGCATCGCCAATCCGAAGGACTTCCGCAACGAGGTGGTCAAGTTCTGCCTGCGGGCACGAGCGAGCCACGGCGGCAAGAATCCGTCCTGGACCAGTTACGAGAAGATCCGTGAAGTCATCGAAAAGCGGATGTTCTCCCAGGTCGAGGACCTTCTGCCCGTCATTTCGTTCGGCTCCAAGAAGGATGGCGAGACGGAGAAGAAACATGGCGAATTCGTCGAGCGGATGGTCGCGCGGGGTTACACCGAACGGCAAGTCCGGCGGCTTGTGGAATGGTACATGCGTGTGAAACAGGCGGGATGAGCCACCAAGGAAGAAGGAATGCACATTGTTGACAGACGCCTGAACCCAGGCGGAAAAAGTCTGGAAAATCGTCAACGATTTTTGCGAAGAGCAAAAGCGCTGGTGCAGAGAGCGGTCTATGAATCCTCTCAAAATCGCGACATTCAGGATATTCTGAAGGGTGGCGAAATCAGCATTCCCCTGGATGGAACCGAGGAACCTCGGTTCCATCGCGGCCCGGAGGGCCTGAAGGAACATATTCTTCCCGGTAACAAGGACTTCATCGAAGGCGATGTGCTTCCCCGCCCTGAGGGCGGTAGCGGCAAGTCACGGGCCGGCGGCGATGGAACCGGCGAGGATGCCTTCCGCTTCATCCTGACACGGGACGAATTCCTTGATCTCTTCCTCGACGATCTCGAATTGCCCGATCTAGCCAAGCGCCGCCTGATGTCGGCGGACCAGATCAATCCGGTACGCTCGGGCTATTCGGTTACGGGATCGCCCGCCAATCTTGCCATCAACCGCACGATGCGGCTTGCCATGATGCGCCGTGTCGCGCTGCATCGCCCGAAGCCGGAAACGGTGGAAAAGCTTATCGAGGAGGCCGAGGAGTGCACGGACGAGAAGCGCCGCGCACAGCTCGAAGACGAGATCAAAAGACTGGAATCGAAGGTCCGGCGCATTCCCTATATCGACCCGATCGATATCCGGTATCGCCGTTTCGAGAACGAGCCGAAGCCGGTGGCGCAAGCCGTCATGTTCTGCCTGATGGACGTCTCTGGCTCGATGACGGAGCACATGAAGGATCTCGCCAAGCGTTTCTACATGCTGCTCTACATCTTCCTGACCCGGCAGTACCGCCGCGTCGAGATCGTCTTCATCCGCCATACCGACGTAGCGGAAGAGGTGGACGAGGAGACCTTCTTCCGCAGCCCGGCAACGGGCGGCACGCAGGTTTCGAGCGCTCTCGAGGCCATGCGGCGGATCGTGCGTGATCGTTTCCCTGCTTCCGACTGGAATATCTACGCAGCACAGGCGTCCGACGGCGACAACGCCTATTCCGACAATGCGACGACGGCGGCGCTGATGACGAGCGAGATCCTGCCCGTCTGCCAATATTTCGCTTATCTCGAAGTGGGGGAATCACGCAGCGTCGCGATCTCGTCCGGCTCGGCGATCTGGTCGCTTTACGAGCGGATGCAGGCGGGGTGGCCGGTGCTTTCCATGCGGCGTGTCAGCGATCGCAGCCAGATCTATCCGGTCTTCCACGATCTCTTCCAGCGCCGGACGGCGGAAACAAGGAGCGGATAATGGCAAAGAAGGCATCGATGGAGCGGCTTTTCGAAGGCGCGGACTGGGATTTCGCCACCATCCAGCGAATTCACGATGCTTGCGAGAAGATCGCCGTCGATGAGCTCGGGCTCGATGTTTACCCCAACCAGATCGAGATCATTACCGCCGAGCAGATGCTCGACGTCTATTCCTCGATCGGCATGCCGCTCTTTTACAAGCATTGGTCCTTCGGCAAGCATTTCGCCCATCACGAGGCCTTTTACCGCAAGGGCCTGCGCGGGCTCGCCTATGAGATCGTCATCAACAGTTCGCCCTGCATCTCCTATCTGATGGAGGAGAATAGCGCGACGATGCAGGCGCTCGTTATCGCGCATGCCGCCTTCGGCCATAATCACTTTTTCAAGAACAATTATCTCTTCAAGCTCTGGACCGATGCCGAAGGCATTCTCGACTATCTTAACTTCGCCAAGAGCTATATCGCGCGCTGCGAGGAGCGCTATGGCCATGCTGCCGTCGAGCGCACGTTGGATGCCGCCCATGCGCTGATGTCGCATGGTGTGCATCGCTATGCTGGCAAGAAGACGCCGGACTTGCGCGACGAAGAAAAGCGCGAGCGCGAGCGGCGCGAATATGACGAGAAGATCTTCAACGATCTCTGGCGCACGGTTCCGAGCGGGCCGGGCAAGAAGACCCACGATCTCGATCTGGAGCGCCGGCGTGCGCTGGCCGGTCTGCCGCAGGAGAACATCCTCTATTTCCTGGAAAAGATGGCGCCGCGCCTGAAGCCCTGGCAGCGCGAGATCATCCGCATCGTGCGGCATGTGGCCCAATATTTCTACCCGCAGAGCCAGACCAAGGTGATGAACGAGGGCACTGCGACCTATGTGCACTATCGCATCATGACGCGGCTGCACGAGCTTGGCGGCATCGGCGATGGCGATTTTCTGGAATTCCTGAAATCGCATACCAACGTGGTTTTCCAGCCGACCTTCAACGATCCGCGCTATTCCGGCCTCAACCCTTACGCGATCGGTTTCGCCATGATGCAGGATATCGAGCGCATCGTGACGAAGCCGGAGGAGGAGGATCGCCAGTGGTTCCCCGAGATCGCCGGCACCGGCGATGCCATGGCGGTGCTGCGCGATCTCTGGGCCAATTATCGCGACGAGAGTTTCGTGGCGCAGTTCTTAAGCCCGCACCTGATGCGCAAGATGCGCATGTTCCAGCTGACGGATGATCCGGAAGAGGAAGAGGGACTGAGGGTTGCCGCCATTCATGATGAGCGCGGCTACCGGCGTATCCGGCGCGAGCTGTCACGGCAATATGATGTCGGCTGGATCGATCCGCATATCGAGATCGTCGATGTCGATCTTGCCGGCGATAGGCGGTTGCTGGTCAAGCATACGGTGCTGAACGGCGCGATGCTCGATGATATGGATGCCAAGCGCGTGCTGCAGCATCTGGCCGATCTGTGGAGCTACGACGTGCTGATGCAGGAGGTCGACCGCTCCGGCGCGGTGCTGCGCGATCATCTTGTGCATCCACGGTCTTCAGCGCTCGCGGCGTAAACGCCTCTATACCCGTTTTATGTCTTCGGCAGCCGGTGGTGGCCGCTCACCTGCACGCCATCCTCAGGCTGCAACTTCAGGAAGCCGGGTATGCCGAGTAGCGGAATAACCGCCATCAGCAAAAATGCAATGTGGAATTTCTCCGGCGTCAGCGGCGATCCATCCAAGGTCACCAGCCCCAGCAGCATAGCGGCAATGGAGACGCCGAAGCTGACGCTCAATTGCTGCAGCACGCCGCCCAAGCTGGTGGCGCGGCTGAGCTGTGCCGCCGGAGTATCGGAATAGGACAGCGTATTGGACGTCATGAACTGTCCGGCCCGCGCCAGCCCGAAGATGAAAACATAGATGATGATGAACCAGCGCGGCGTGTCGGGCGTGATCAATGCGAAGCCGGCGACGACGGCGGCACCGAGCACGGCGCTCCAGGTGAGCATGCGATCGAAGCCATAGAGCTTCAGCAGTTTTGCCGAGACCGGCCGCACGGCAAGCGCGCTCAGGGCGCTGACGAAGGTCAGCGTGCCCGAGACGATCGGGCTCAAGCCGAAGCCGACCTGCAGCATCAGCGGCAGCAGGAAGGGCACGCCATTCAGCCCGACACGACAAATGCCGCCGGCAAGCGTGCCGATGCGGAAGGTGCGCAGCTTGAAGAGGGTGAGATCCACGGCCGGAGATTCCGCTGTTCTGGCATAGCGGATGAAGCCGACCAGCAGCAGGCCGGCGGCGGCAAGCGCGAGGAAGATGGCCCAGACCGGAATTGCAGGGCGGCCGATATTCTCGATGCCGTATTGCAGAAGTACGCAGCCGAGGCCGACCATGACGAAGCCGGGAAAATCGAACTTGATCGTCGCGTCGCGCTCCGTATCCTCGACATAGCGCAGCGCCATGGCCATGCCGATCAGCCCGAAGGGCAGATTTACCCAGAAGATCCAGCGCCAGGACAGATAGGTCGTCAGAAAGCCGCCGAGCACCGGGCCGATAACAGGCCCCATGACGGCCGGTAGGGTCATGTAGGTCATGGCAGTCACGAGTTGGCTGCGGGGGAAACTGCGGATGAGGATGAGGCGCCCGACCGGCGTCATCATGGCGCCCCCGAAGCCCTGCAGCGCGCGCGTGGCGATGAGCATCGGCAGGCTGGTCGCCAAGCCGCAGAGGATCGAGCCGATGGTGAAGATGAAGAGGGAAAGCGTGAAGATGCGCCGGGCGCCGAAGCGATCCGCGAACCAGCCACTCACCGGAATGAACATGGCAAGCGTGAGAATATAGGTCGTGACAGCCAGATTCATGCGAAGCGGCGTCGTATCGAGGCTCTTGGCGATATCGGGAACGGCGGTGACGAGGATGGTCGAATCCAGCTGCTCCATCAGGAAGGCGACAGCGACCACGGCGGGGATGATGTAGCGCAGGCGGGGATTGCGTTCGACCGCAAAAGTCTGGCCCTGCGGATTGGGATCTATCGAATCCATGAAATGAAATGGCTTTCCAACGTCCGGCTGGGGACCGGCGCGTTTGACGATTTGCATGAATCCCTTCGGAAACCGCCTCGTGCTCTCGGGAAACATGATGCTGGCGGCCGGTGATCCGCCGACCTTCGGAATCGTTGCCTATATGAGCACCATCCATGGCGCGACGCAACAAAAACCGGAGTGCTCGAATGTTGGGGTTGCAGAGTTTAGTTGGTCGATGGGGGAGAGGGCAATGTCCAGCGCGCCTTGTCGAAGACGATCGCGGTGCGGAGCTGCTCCGGCGAGGTTCTGCGCAATTCCAGCTGCAGGTTGAAATTGTTGCCGCTCTGGAATTCCTTGAAAAAGGCAAGCTTGGCGCCGAAAGCTTGCAGCGTCACGTCCTGCAATTTGCCGATCGCCTCGAGCGCCGCTTGAAAGTCCAGCCAATGGGTCTCGTTCAGCAATAGGACGACAGTATCGACAAAGGTGCCGGCAACGGCCTTTCCATCGTCATTGTCAGGCATGATGACCTTGATGCGGATGGTATCGATTTCGCCTGATGGTTTGCCCCTGGCGATGATGAAGAAGGAAGCCGCCTTGGGATCGCCATAGGCGCCCTTCTGGACGGCATAGCTGCACTCCGAAGTGCCGGCGCCCAGCTCGCTTTGCCGCCATTCGCCTACGGACAGGCCGAACTTTTGGAGATCGGCGCAAAGCGTCTGGCCCGATATCCGCCAGCTTCGCACAAAGGCGCTCAGCAGCGCGTCGACAGGCTCGTCCAGCAGATGGGATCGTTTCTTGGGGGACGGCTTGGCGGCGACAGTCGCTGGCTTGACGCGGACGCTGCTGGCTGCCGGGGCTGATGTCTTCGGCGCCGCTGCCGGAGGCGTGGCTGCATGAGATGGCTGCTGTTCCTGCACGGGCGTGGTCGGTGCTGCGGGGTGTTGTTCCGGTTTCAGAAACAGATTGAAGTGATAGCGATCGTCCAGCGCCCGCAGATTGCGCATATCGTTAGCCAGGAGCGCGGTTACGAGGATGATCGAACCGATGACAACGGCGGCAATCCAAAAGACAGCCCTGCTTTTCTTGCGAGGTGGCGCCACCGACATGGTTCAGATCACAGCTACTCCCGAGGAAACTTACCTTGCTGCAATAACCGTATGTTGCGCAGCCATGTTCATGGCTACATCATATGCGTTTATGAACGATTGATCATTCTAATGTTTCTTTGTCAATTCATGATGTTGCACACCGCGGACTGCGATCTTGCGCAGCCGGTGCGGCTTTTGCACGTTCTTGTTACAGAACTGCTGCACGTCCTTGTGGGGTCGTTCTACGCGAAATATGCCTTGAGTGCCTTGACGGTGGCGGCATCCGTGCGGCGGGCCGATGGCGCCGAGAAGCCGAGGGCGATGGCTCGCTCATCGATCTCGGAGACGGGTGCCGAGCAGGAGGCATGAATCTCGCTGATCTGCAGGCTCGGCCAAAGCTGGCCGACCGTCGCCAGCGTCACGCCGGAGCCGGGCATGATGGAGATGCGGCCGGCGGCGGCTGCAATCGCCTGTTCGAGCACGGCGAGCCCTTCCCCCGCGGTCTTTGCGCCGCCGGATGTCAGGATGCGCTCGAAGCCGAGGGAGATCGCGATATCGACGGCTTCTGCGACGTCGGGCACCAGATCGAAGGCACGGTGCAGCGTCTTGCCGAGGCCTTCCGCATGGGCGGTGAGAGCCGTAAGCGTATCAACATCGAGTCGCCCATCGGGCAGGGAGGCACCGAGCACGACACCGGGCAAGCCGACAGCTCGCGCCGTATCGATGTCTTGCTTCATGATATCAAGCTCATCGGCTGAGTAGACGAAGCCGCCGGCACGCGGGCGGATAATGGCGTATGCGGGAACAGGCATCTTCGCCGCAGCGGCCATCAGCCCGGCACTAGGCGTCAATCCGCCAAGAGGAAGCGCGCTGCAAAGCTCGATGCGATCGCCGCCGCCCTCGACGGCGGCCTTGAGGCCGGCAATATCCTCGACGCAGACCTCAAGCAGCATGGGTGCGCTCTCCGGCATATTGCAGGCCCAGCAGGGCGGCGCCAATGAGGCCCGGTTCCAGCCTGCACTCGCTCGGCACGACGAGCGGCCGGCCGAATTTGCGCAGGATGCGGGCACGCACCGCCTCATCCAGCCTTGCCAGGAGTGGTTCGACGTTGGAAAGGCCGCCGCCGACGGGCACGATGGTCGCGCCGGTTATGTTGATGGTGAGGGCGAGCGGCGAGGCGACCAGGTCGACCATGACGTCGATCGTGCGTTCCGCGCGGTCTCCGCCCTTGAGCCATTGGCCGATGATCTCCTCGCTGGAAAGTTCCAGCCCGTGAAGCGTCTTGTGCAGGCGTTCGATGCCGCGCGCGCCGCCGACGGTGTCGACGCAGCCCTTCTGGCCGCAGCCGCAGGCATAGGCGGGAATGACAACAGGCGGATTGCCGGCTGAGGACGCGATGATGGGGCCGTGGCCCCATTCCCCGGCAAAGCCGCCGGCAGCATTGACCAGCCGGCCATCGGCGACAAGGCCGCCGCCGACGCCGGTGCCGAGTATGGCACCGAAGACGATGCGATGGCCACGGCCCGCGCCGGACATGGCCTCGGCCATGGCGAAGCAATCGGCATCGTTGGCGATCAGCACGGGATAGCCGAGTTCCGCTTCGAGGTCAGCGGCAAGGTGCCGGCCGTGAATGCAGGGAATATTGGCGCAGGTGAGTGTCTGTGTATCGGGATCGACGACGCCGGCGATGGAGAAGGAGAGGCAATCCGGCCTCTCGCCGGCTTCGGCAATCACTTCGCGCAGGGCAGCGACGAATTCGGCGAAATCGTGCCTGGGCGTCGGGCGTCGCGCCAGCGGCACGATATCCGTCATGGAGCGGGCGATGCCGCCTTTGATGGCGCTGCCGCCAATGTCGAAGGAAACGATCATGAATGCCGACCTGCTGGAAACATGGCGCACTTGCTCGCACCCTTTGCCGGTCTTTGCAAGATCAATCCTCTGCCAGGCCAATCCCTGACAGCCAGCGCGTCATCAGCCGGACGGCAAGGTGATCCTGGCTTCAAAGCCATCGGTCCTGCCCGTCGCCGGCGATAGTAGATCGAGATGTCCGCCGATCTGGCCGACGATGCGCTCGACGATCGAAAGTCCGAGGCCGGAGCCCGCCGCTTTCGTCTTGCCGCGCCAGAAGCGCTTCTTCAGGCCGGCAAGCTCCTGTGCAGAAAGCACGGCGCCGCCATTGATGACGCGGACGGTGCGGTCATCGACGCTGACGGTCACTTCGTCATCGTCTGGGCCGTGGATCAAGGCGTTTTCAATGAGGTTGCGCATGACGATCGCAAATGCGTCGATATCGACGTTGCGCATCAGTTTCACCGCCGTTTTGTTCTCCAGAAGAACACGGCCTGCCGTGCCCGTATCGCGATCATAGTCGCCGATGACGGTTTCGATGATCGCCAAGAGATCGGCGGGTTTGTCACCCGTGCCGATCCCGGCCTGGGCGCGGGAAAGCTGCAGCAGCTTTTCGGCCAGCCGGCCGAGATTGGAGAGCGACGTCTCGATGCGGCCGGCGCGTTCCGTCAATTGCCCCTGCGGCAGTTCGGCGATCAGCCTCTGGGTCTGCGCAAGGGCGCCAGCAATCGGGGTGCGCAGCTCATGGGCGCTATTGGCGGTGAATTCGCGCTCGGCTTCCAGCGCCAGGCGCAGGCGCTCCAGCAGCAGGTTGACGGAGCGGGCGATCGGCTGCAGCTCGAGCGGCAGCGTCTCGCTCACGAGCGGCGCCATGTTGCCGCCGTCCTTGGTGGCGATCTCCGAGCGCAGACGGTCGATCGGCCTTAGCGACCGGCCGACGACGACGCCGATGGCGATGATGCTGGCGGGAATGAGGGCCAGCAGCGGCCAGAGCAGCGCGACGCCGCTTTCGCGCGATGCCTCGCGGCGATTCTTGAAGGCGTCGGCGACGTGCAGGAAGATCGTGCCGTCGGCGGAGGATTCGGTGTAGATTCGGTATCGCGACGTATTGTGGAAGCCAATCTTCAGCGGCACGTCATAGGCCGTGGGCGGGGCATCGTGGGAATGCAGGATGACCTTGCCGTTCCCATCGAGCACCTGATAGGTCAGATATTCACGGTTCAGCCCCTTGTTGAGCTCTTCCAGGCTCTGAGGATCGCCGGAATGGTCGCGGTTGGCGAGATCGTCGAGCACCAGTGGCAGCAGACGCTCGGCGGTTTCCTGCAATGCGCCGTCGAAGGTTTCCGAGAGTTCCTTGTTGACGACGTAGACACCGATACCGACGGCAATCAACCAGAAGACGACGACAGTGCCGGTCAGCGCAGTGATCAGCCGCCGGGTGATGCTGGCACGGCTGGGCTCCTTGTGTTCGGTCATCGCTCACCCAGGCAATAGCCGACGCCGCGGGCCGTCCTTATGCGGTCCTTGCCGATCTTCTTGCGCAGGCGGCTGACATAGACCTCCACGGTGTTGCTCTCGATTTCCGAGCCGAAGGCGTAGAGCGCCTCTTCTATCTTGTCCTTGGAGACGATGGCGCCCGGCCGCGTGATCAGCAGGTCGAGTACGGCCCATTCTCGTCCCGTCAGAATTACATCCTTGCCTGCCAGCTTGACGCGGCGCTGCGGCTGGTCGATTTCGAGGTCGTCAAACCGGAGCGTCGGCTGCGGACTGCCGGCATAACGCCGGGCGACCGCCAGGATACGTGCCGTCAATTCGCCGAGGTTGAACGGTTTGACGAGATAATCGTCGGCGCCGCTGTTCAGGCCTTCGATGCGGTCGGAGATCTGATCGCGAGCCGTCAGGATGATCACGGGCGTTTCGTCAGGCTTGCGGCGCAGCCGCTTCAAGAAATCGATGCCGCTGCCATCCGGAAGCTGCAGATCCAGCAGGATGAGGCCGTATTGCACGGCGCTGGTGACCTCTTCCGCATCGGTCAGGTTCCTGACCCAATCCACGGCATGGGGCCCCGCTGCGATATGGTCGCGAACCGCGCCGCCGATCGTGTCGTCGTCCTCCACCACAAGAATGCGCACCTGCACCTCTCAACCGTTGAACGTGCTTCAGTTAATGCCGACGAACCTATCGGGTCAATAACGGCTGAAATAAGCCGCGGCGCGATGCACAGTTCATGGGTGGACGACCCGCCGAAAACGTTCCCGGCGCCTATGGACAGATAGGAACGCGATGGTTACTTGTTTGCGCGGAGAACGAAGTGGCCGCGAAGTGGCCGCCACAGGCTATCGGAGGATCGTTCATGCTGAAGGGAATTTCGCCGCTGTTGAATGCGGACGTGCTCTATGCGCTTAAATCCATGGGGCATGGCGATATGCTCGCCGTCGTCGATACGAATTTCCCCGCTGAATCGGTGGCAAGCCAGACCGTTCTGGGCGAGCTGCTGCGCATCGATAACGTGTCGTCCGCCGATGCGGTTGCGGCAATCTTGTCCCTGATGCCGCTCGATACCTTCATCGATGATGCGGCGGCGCGCATGGAAGTGGTTGGCGCGCCAGATGAGGTGCCGCAGGTGCAGCGTGAAGTCCAGGCCGTGATCGATAAGGCCGAGGGCAAGCATTGGCCGCTGACGCCGGTCGAGCGTTTTGCCTTCTACGAGCGTGCCAAGGATGCTTTTTGCGTCATTCAGACCGGCGAGCGCCGCTTCTATGGTTGTTTCACCTTGACCAAGGGTGTCATCCCGCCGGAAGCTGAATGATCCGGTGCGGATAGTCCGGATCATCCCGAGCGAGGGCGCTGTTTCGGTAAAGGAAGGCGATGGCGAAGAAGCTGGATTCCCAGGGGCGGCTTGATGATGCGGCGCGGGCCGGATGGCTCTACTACGTCGCTGGCCGCACGCAGGATGAAATCGCCGTTGCTATGGGAATATCCCGCCAGTCGGCGCAGCGTCTGGTGTCGCTGGCCGTTGCCGAACGGCTGATCAAGGTCCGGCTGGATCACCCGATCGCCGCCTGCCTGGAATATGCGGCAGAGCTCAAGAAGAAATTCAATCTGCGGCATGTCGATATCGTGCCGAGCGATCCGGACAGCACGTCCTCCACTATTGGCATCGCCGAGGCCGGTGCCGCCGAAATCGAGCGCTGGCTGCGGCGAGCCGACCCCATCGTGCTGGCGATCGGCACGGGCCGCACGCTGAAGGCTGCGGTCGATCAGCTGCCGGCGATCGAATGTCTGCAGCATCGGGTGGTGTCGCTGACGGGCAATATCGGCCCCGACGGCTCGGCCGCCTATTACAACGTCATTTTCAGCATGGCGGACGTCGTCAAGGCGCGGCATTTTCCGATGCCGCTGCCGGTGCTGGTGTCTTCCGCGGAGGAGCGCGAACTGCTGCATGCGCAGGCATTGGTGCGCTCGACGCTCGATATCAGCGCACAGGCTGACGTGACCTTCGTCGGCATCGGCGAGATGGGTGTGGAAGCACCGCTCTGTCTCGACGGCTTTCTCGAGAGGGACGAGATGCTGGCATTGATGGACCGGGGCGCCGCCGGCGAAATCTGCGGCTGGGTTTTCGATGGCAATGGCAAGCTCATGCCCGACGATGTCAATGAGCGCGTCGCCAGTGCGCCCTTGCCGTCGCGCGATACCTGCAGCGTCATAGGAATCGCCAAGGGCCGGCGCAAATTCCAGGCGATCAAGGCGGCCGTCGTCGGTCAGCAGATCAATGGTTTGATTACCGACGAGGCAGTTGCCGAATTTTTGCTCAAGGTGTGAGCAAAAAATTTAACTCGTAAAAACAAAAGGATAGGCTGCTTGCTCGGCAATGCAGCAACGAATCTACATTGACATTTTGCCGCAAGAAGTGAGTAATTGCCCACGAGCAAAGCGAATGCTCATTTTTAATCTTCTGGGAGGAAGATATGAAATTGAAAACTTTACTGCTGGGCGCCTGCTCGGCTCTGATGTTTGCCGGCCTGGCGTCTGCCGAAACCCTTACGATTGCGACGGTTAACAACGGCGACATGGTCCGTATGCAGAAGCTTACGGACGATTTCAAAGCCAAGAACCCCGGTATCGACCTGCAATGGGTCACGCTCGAAGAAAACGTATTGCGCCAGAAGGTTACGACCGACATCGCTACCAAGGCCGGCCAGTACGACGTGCTGACCATCGGTACTTATGAAGTGCCGATCTGGAGCAAGCTCGGCTGGCTTGCCTCGCTCGACAAGCTTTCCGCCGATAAGAACTACGATGTGGATGACCTTCTCCCGGCCATTCGCAGCGGTCTGACGACCGACGGCAAGCTGTACGCAGCACCGTTCTATGGCGAAAGCTCGATGGTCATGTACCGCAAGGACCTGTTCGAGAAGGCCGGCCTGAAGATGCCGGACGCTCCGACCTGGGACTTCGTTGCCGATGCCGCCCGCAAGATCACCGACAAGGATCATGAAGTCTACGGCATCTGCCTTCGTGGCAAGGCAGGCTGGGGCGAAAACATGGCGTTCCTGACGGCGATGTCGAATTCGTTCGGCGCTCGCTGGTTCGATGAAAAGTGGAAGGCACAGTTCGACCAGCCGGAATGGAAGGACACGCTCGACTTCTACGTCAAGCTGATGAAGGATGCCGGTCCTCCGGGCGCATCGTCCAACGGCTTCAACGAGAACCTGGCCCTGTTCCAGTCCGGCAAGTGCGGCATGTGGATCGACGCCACCGTTGCTGCCTCCTTCGTTTCCGATCCGAAGGAATCGAAGGTTGCCGACAAGGTCGGCTTCGCTCTGGCTCCGGATAAGGGCCTCGGCAAGCGCGGCAACTGGCTCTGGGCATGGAATCTCGCCATCCCGGCTTCCTCGAAGAAGACCGAAGCGGCGGAGAAGTTCATCTCCTGGGCAACCAGCAAGGACTACACCAACCTGGTCGCACAGAAGGAAGGCTGGCTGAACGCACCTCCCGGCACCCGCACCTCGCTCTATGCAAATGCGGACTACCAGAAGGCAGCGCCTTTCGCCAAGATGACGCTCGACTCGATCAACTCGGCTGATCCGACGCATCCGACCATCAAGCCGGTTCCCTATGTCGGCGTCCAGTTCGTCGCCATTCCTGAATTCCAGGGCATCGGCACGGCTGTCGGCCAGCAGTTCTCGGCCGCTCTCGCCGGCCAGATCTCCGTCGATCAGGCTCTGAAGGCTGCCCAGCAGCTGACGGAACGCGAAATGAAGAAGGCCGGCTATCCGAAGTAAGGGCCTTCGAAGCTAAGGAAAGCAGCGCCCCCTCTCGAGCACTGCTTTCCCCTAGGCCGCCGAGCGCCGAACTACCCTTGGCGGCCCTTTTGTTTCAGCCGGTCCGCGGCCACCCCCTCCTTTAAAGATAGGTCGGTACTTGCCATGGCAACGTTGCACACCCGTTCCACCGCACGCGTCATGATGGCGCCTTCGGTTCTGCTCCTCTTTGCGTGGATGATCGTCCCGCTCGTGATGACGATCTATTTCTCGACGCTGAACTACAATCTTCTGAACCCCGGCACGCATGATTTCCTCGGGTTTCTCAACTACGAATATTTCATCACCGATCCTGCCTTTCTGAGCTCGCTGATCGTGACGCTGCTGCTCGTCGGCGGTGCGTTGCTGATCACCGTCATCGGCGGCATTGCGCTCGCTCTCCTTCTTGATCAGCCGATCTTCGGCCAGGGTATCGTGCGCATGCTGGTGCTTGCGCCCTTCTTCGTGATGCCGACGGTCGCAGCCCTCATCTGGAAGCATATGTTCATGAACCCGGTGAACGGGCTCCTGGCACATCTCTTCCGGTTCTTCGGGCTTGATCCGCTGACCTGGCTGGAGACGGTTCCGCTGCTGTCGATCATCATCATCATCGCGTGGCAGTGGCTGCCTTTCGCAACACTTATCCTGCTGACGGCCCTGCAGTCGCTGGACGAGGAGCAGAAGGAAGCTGCCGAGATGGACGGCGCCGGACCGATTTCGAAATTCATCTACATCATCCTGCCGCATCTCGCCCGCGCCATCACCGTCGTCATCCTGATCGAGACGATCTTCATGCTGTCGGCTTTCGCCGAGATCCTCGTCACCACCAACGGCGGACCGGGCACGGCGACGACGAATCTGACTTATCTCGTCTATTCGCAGATCGTTCTGTCGCAGGACGTCGGCGGCGCATCGGCGGGCGGCATCATCGCCGTCATCCTCGCCAATATCGTCGCGATCTTCCTGATGCGCGCAGTCGGCAAGAATCTGGAGGCTTGAGATGGCACGCAAAGTCACCACACAACGCAAGATCGTCGTATCGATCGCCGCCTGGATCGTGGCAATCCTCATCTTCTTCCCGATCCTGTGGACGATCCTGACGAGCTTCAAGACGGAAGGCGATGCCATCGCCTCGCCGCCGCAGTTCCTCTTCTTCCACTGGACGCTGGAGAATTACTTCGAGGTGCAGTCGCGCTCGGATTACTTCCTCCACTTCGGCAATTCGGTCATCATCGCCTTCGGTTCGACCGTTCTCGGCCTGCTCGTCGCAGTACCCGCCGCCTGGGCCATGGCGTTCTCGCCGACCAAGCGGACCAAGGACGTCCTGATGTGGATGCTGTCGACGAAGATGATGCCGCCGGTCGGCGCCTTCATCCCGATCTACCTGCTGTTCCAGAGCTTCGGCCTCCTGAACAACCAGTTCGCCAGCCGGGTGGGCATGGTCGTCGTGCTGATGCTCATCAACCTGCCGATCATCGTCTGGATGCTCTACACCTACTTCAAGGAAATTCCCGGCGAAATCCTCGAGGCGGCCCGCATGGACGGTGCGACGCTTGCCAAGGAGATCATTTACGTGCTGACGCCGATGGCGATCCCGGGCCTTGCCTCGACGATGCTGCTCAACATCATCCTCGCCTGGAACGAGGCCTTCTGGACGCTCAACCTCTCCGCGGTCGACGCGGCGCCGCTGAGCACCTTCATCGCCTCCTATTCCAGCCCGGAGGGTCTGTTCTATGCCAAGCTTTCGGCGGCATCGACCATGGCGATCGCTCCGATCCTGATCCTCGGCTGGTTCAGCCAGAAGCAACTCGTTCGCGGCCTGACCTTCGGCGCGGTTAAGTAAGGAAGAGAAACATGGGTAGCATTGTTCTCAAACAAGTCTCCAAGGTTTTCGGCGAAGCCAAGGTCATTCCTTCCATTGATCTTGAGATCGATAACGGCGAGTTCGTCGTCTTCGTCGGCCCGTCGGGCTGTGGCAAATCCACGCTGCTGCGCCTGATCGCCGGCCTCGAAGACGTCTCCGGCGGCCAGATCATGATTGATGGCAAGGACGGCACCAATCTGAAGCCGTCTGAGCGCGGCCTTGCCATGGTATTTCAGTCCTACGCGCTCTATCCGCACATGAGCGTGCGCAAGAACATCGCCTTTCCGCTGAAGATGGCGAACATGCCGCAGGCGGAAATCGACAAGAAGGTCGCGGATGCCGCACGGGTCCTGAACCTGACGGATTATCTGGAGCGCAAGCCGCGCCAGCTTTCCGGCGGTCAGCGCCAGCGTGTTGCCATCGGCCGCGCTATCGTGCGCCAGCCGGCAGCCTTCCTGTTCGACGAGCCTTTGTCGAACCTCGATGCAGCGCTGCGCGTCAACATGCGCCTTGAGATCAGCGAGCTGCATCAGCAGCTGAAGACGACGATGGTCTATGTGACGCACGACCAGGTCGAGGCCATGACCATGGCCGACAAGATCGTCGTGCTCAACCGCGGCAATATCGAACAGGTCGGCTCGCCGCTGGAGCTCTACCGAAGCCCGCGCAACCTCTTCGTCGCGGGCTTCATCGGCTCGCCGAAGATGAACTTCGTCAAGGGCGCCTATGCCCAGAGCCTCGGCGGCGACACGATCGGCGTCAGGCCGGAACACGTGCTGCTGTCGACCACGTCGGGCGACTGGCAGGGCAAGGTGCTCGTGGCCGAACATCTCGGTTCCGACACTTTCCTGCACATCGACGTTGACGGGATCGGCACGGTGACTGCGCGCGGCTCGGGCGATTTCCCGGCCCGGGCCGGCGATACCGTCTACCTGACACCGGACAAGGCGCATATTCACCGGTTTAACGCCGAAGGGCTGGCGATCTCAGCTTAAAAGCCAAGGCCGTGTGCGCTTGAGCGGGCACGGCCGACGCATCTGCTCCGGTTCGCATCCATCGATCTGCGTGGACCGGCCAAGCATAGCACCGGCGCGGGTTTCCCAGCCACCCGGAGCCAAAGACCTTTCAGAAGGACCAGAGACATGACGTGCAAATTATCGCTCGCAACTCTCCAGCAGGCGGCGGCAAAGGCAGCCATACCTGCTTATGACCGGAAGTCGCTTTCGGCTGGTATCGTGCATTTTGGTGTCGGCAATTTCCATCGTGCCCATCAGGCAATCTATCTCGACGACCTTTTCAATACCGGCGAAGCTCATGACTGGGCGATCATCGGCGCCGGTGTGTTGCCGTCGGATGCGGCCATGCGCGAGAAGCTGGCTGCCCAGGACTTTCTGACGACCGTCGTCGAGCAGGACAATAATCGCACGGCTGCGCGTGTGACCGCGCCGATGATCGACATCCTGCCGGTCGGCGACGCCAAGACCATTATCGCCAAGCTTGCCGATCCTACGATCCGCATCGTCTCGATGACGATTACCGAGGGTGGTTACTTCATCGATGCCTCTGGCAAGTTCAATCCTGCCCATCCGGCAATCGTGGCCGATGGGCAGAACCCGGATGCGCCGAAGACGGTGTTCGGCCTGATTGTCGCCGGTCTGAAGGCGCGTCGCGCTGCCGGCCTGCCGCCCTTCACCGTCATGTCCTGCGACAACATCCCCCATAATGGCGGCGTTACCAAAGCTGCCGTCGTCGGCACGGCAAAGCTGTCCGATCCGGCCTTTGCCGACTGGATCGCCGCCAACGTCGCCTTCCCGAACGGCATGGTCGACCGCATCACGCCGGCAACTGGCGCACGCGAGATCGACCTGCTGAAAGAAGTCTTCGATATCGAGGACAATTGGCCCGTCTATTGCGAAGAGTTCAAGCAATGGGTGCTGGAAGACAATTTCCCTGCCGGACGACCGCCGCTGGAAAAGGTCGGTGTCACCTTTGTGCCCGATGTCACCCCCTATGAGCACATGAAGATTCGCATCCTCAATGGCGGCCATGCGGCGATCGCCTATCCGGCGGCGCTGATGGATATTCATTTCGTGCATGAAGCCATGGAAGAGCCGCTGATCCGCGCCTTCCTCGCCAAGCTTGAAAACGACGAGATCATTCCCGTCATCCCGCCGGTGCCGAATACTGTGCTTGCCGACTACTTCAAGCTGATCGAGCGGCGTTTCTCCAATCCGAAGATCGCCGATACTATCCCGCGCCTGGCGCAGGACGGCTCGAACCGCCAGCCGAAGTTCATTCTGCCATCGACAGCCGATCGTCTTCGTCGCGGCGAGGATATCGTCGGCCTCGCTCTCGTTTCGGCGCTGTGGTGCCGCTACTTCGCCGGCAAGAGCGACAGCGGCAAGGAGATTGTCTTCAACGATGCCAGCGCCGATCGGCTGCATGAAGCTGCCCTCAAGGCGAAGGACGATCCGAATGCCTTCCTGGTCTTCGACGACATCTTCGGCGATGTCGCCAAGTCGGATCTTTTCCGCAAGCGCTTCGCGCATGCACTGAAAACGCTGTGGGAAAAGGGTACCCGCGTCACCCTGCAGCTATACTTGGACAACAAACTCGCGGAATAATTTTCGAGCGGCCGGACCTCTCCTGTTCCGGCCGTTTTCCATTGGCGCGCCGGCATTTCCGGCGGCAGGATAGCAACAGAATTCGGGTTGGATCTGTGATGACGGGTGCGGGAACAGGGCTCGTAATCTTCGATTGCGATGGCGTGCTTGTAGATAGCGAGCCGCTGTCGGTCGGCGTGCTCATCCAGGCGATGCACGATGTCGGTGTCGAGATGAGCGAGGAGGATGTCTACAGCCGCTTCCTCGGCAAGAGCCTGGCGACGCTCGTCGACACGATGCAGACGGAATTCGATGTCTTCATCGATCAGGCATTTCTCGATCGCATCCGCAACGATCTCTACGAGCGTTTCAAGCATGAGCTGAAGCCGATCGACGGTATTGGCGCGACGCTGGATGCGCTTTCGCTGCCGCGCTGCGTCGCCTCGTCCAGCCAGCTGGAGCGCATCCGCCTCTCGCTCGGCGTGACCGGGCTTTTGGACAGGCTGGAGCCGAATATTTTCAGCGCCAGCATGGTCAAGCGCGGCAAGCCGGCGCCGGATCTCTTCCTTTATGCGGCCGAAAAGATGGGTGTCCCGCCGAAGGATTGCATCGTCGTGGAAGATAGCCCGGCGGGCATCACGGCAGCGCGTGCGGCCGGCATGACGGTCTTTGCCTTCACCGGTGGTTCGCATGCCCATTCGCCGAGTTACCGGGCGGAGCTGGAGCAGCTTTCGCCGGAAGTCGTGTTTGACGCGATGCCGGAATTGATACAACTTGTCCGCAACAAGAGATAAGTGGGCGGGACCTCTTTTGCATGCGTGATCACGTGGTTGCGGTCGATATCGGCACAGGCAGCGCACGCGCTGGTGTCTTCACCGCGAGCGGCTCACTGCTGGGAAAAAGCGAACATCCGATCCTGATGAACCGCCCGCGTGAAAACCACGCCGAGCATGATTCCGAAGATATATGGGCCGCCGTCTGCACCGCCGTTCGCGGAGCCGTGAAGGCATCCGGCGTCGATGCGTCCGCTATCGGCGCGATCGGCTTCGATGCGACCTGTTCGCTGGTCGTGCGTGACCGCGATGGCGGGCAACTCACCGTTTCCACCGGTGGCGAGAAGAGATTCGATACCATCGTCTGGCTCGATCATCGGGCGCTGGCCGAGGCTGATTACTGCACGGCCACGCGGCATGCGGTTCTCGAATATTCGGGCGAGTTCATGTCGCCGGAAATGGAAATGCCGAAGCTGATGTGGCTGAAGGAGAACCTTCCGGAAAGCTGGGCACAGGCCGGCTACTTTTTCGACCTTGCTGATTTCATGACATGGAAGGCGACCGGTTCGCTTGCGCGGTCGCGCTCGACGCTGGTGGCGAAATGGAATTACCTTGCGCATCGTGAGCCGGGCTGGCAGGCCGATTTTCTCAATGTGATCGGCCTTGGCGATCTGCGCGAACGCGGCAGCCTGCCAGACGAGAGCGTTCCCGTCGGCCGGTCCATCGGCACGCTGACGGCTGAGGCGGCGCAAGCGCTAGGTCTCGACCGTGAATGCCATGTCGGTGCGGGCATGATCGACGCCTATGCGGGCGCGCTCGGCGCACTTGCAGCCCATGCGGGCGATGCCGCCACGTTGGAGCATCAGCTGGCGCTGATTGCAGGAACATCGAGCTGCGTGGTTTCCTTTGCGCGGGAGCGCAAGCGCAGCACGGGCATGTGGGGCCCATATTACGAGGCCGTCTTCCCCGGGATGTGGCTTGCCGAAGCGGGGCAGTCGGCGACGGGCGCATTGCTTGACCATATCGTCAGCATGCATGCGGCCGGCGGGCCGCCGACGGCGGCATTGCACGATCGTATCGTTCGGCGGATTGCTCAGCTCAGGCTTGCGGAGGGTGATTCCCTTGGCGGGCGTATCCATGTGTTGCCCGATTTTCACGGCAATCGATCGCCGCTCGCCGATCCGCATGCATTGGGCGTCATCAGCGGCATGACGCTGGATGCCTCCTTCGATGGTCTCTGCCGGCTATATTGGCGCACCAGTGTCGGCATTGCGCTCGGCATTCGCCATATCCTGGAGCGGATGCGGGATTATGGCTACGTGCCCGACACACTGCATGTCGCCGGCGGCCATGTGAAGAATTCGGTGCTGATGGAACTCTACTCCGACGTGACCGGCTGCAAGGTCGTGATCCCCAAGATGAACGAGACGGTCCTGCTCGGCACGGCAATCGCCGCCTCGGTCTCCTGCGGTCTCCATGAAAGCCTGGGTGCTGCCGGCGCAGCCATGTACCCGGGCGGTCACGAGCGGCTGCCGAATGCCGAAAAGAAAGAGCTCTACGATCGCGACTACCGGCGCTTCCTCGCCATGTATCGCCATCGCGCGGAACTGGACGCCATGGAATAGGCGGCCTACCGGAGCGGCGCCTGGGCAAATATACCTTGAAGTTCTTCGATGCGGCGCGTCCTCATTTCCGCCGTTTCACCCGCGGCGTGAGCGACTGAAATCGCCAGATATTCCAGCAGCGCCATTATGGCTGAAAGGTTTTCGCGGCTATTGGCGCGTTGCGGCGGTAGGGACAGCGTGATGTTTGCGAATTCATGCGCCCATTCCGTGAATTGACCAGTTACCAGCAATACCTTGCAGCCCGCGCGACGAGCCGAGCGCGCCAGAAGACGCGAGGTGACGAAGCCCAGGGAGTCGATGACAACGAGAAGCGAATCGTCGGACGGCTCGCCGAACAGCTCGATATAGCTGCCATTGGCGCCATCAAGGAAAAGGACCTGATCACGGGCAAAGGTCAGGCGGTCGCGGAAATAGCGGCCGATCCCCGCGAGACTGGGGTGGGAGGTGATGAAGACATTGCTGGAGGACAGAATTGTCGCAACCGCGTCGTGCCATTGCGGCTGGCCGGCGAGGTTGTAGATATGCTGCAGCATCTCGACCTGTTCGGCAATTTGGGTTGCAAGCGGATGGCCTTCGCTTGCGTCCTTCTGAAGCTGTTCGAGGATATTGGGCAATTGCGACGAGAGGCTGGGCGCATTTTCCTTGAGGTGTACCTTTATCCCATCCAGACCGTGATAGCCGAGCGACCGCAGAAACCGTCCTACCGTCATCGGGCTCAGTTCCAGCCTGTCGGCAACGGAGGAAGCCGTCTCGAACGGTAGTTCATTCAGATGCTCGGAGAAATACTTAGCAATTCTTCGTTCGGCCGGAGTGCCGATCTTTATATATTGTCTAAGTTTCTGACTCAGGTCTTCCAAGTTTTGCGCCTCTTTGGTGGTCTTTTCGATGTTCTATCGCGCCAATTTCTACGTCAATTGGCCATTCAATTTCGATCGGGTCGCCGATCTTGTTGCGGTTGTTGTTCTTAATGTGGCGTACAAGATATATTAGTGCAAACTGTATTACAATAATTCAAATTTTTAATTGGTACATTCATATATTTGCACGCGATATTGATATCGATGCAACCGCTTCTTAAGTGTCCAACTGCCATCAAAAGAGGTAGACCGAATGATTGGCCTTGCTGCCCGCCTCTCCCTAGAAAATCTGTTTGCGCCGGAGACGCGCAAGGTTTTCTGGAAGGTTCTGGGCCTCACATTGCTGGCGCTTCTTGTGCTCTGGTTCGTCCTGCGAGGCGCCTTCAATTCTTTCGTATTGCCTTGGCTGCAGGGCTTCATGCCGTCCACTTCGGATTGGACGGGTTGGCTTACGCTCTTCCTTGCCATCTTCGCCGGCATCGCATTGGCATTGGCGATGGCGCTGCTGATTTCGCCGGTCACGGCCCTGATTGCCGGGCTCTTTCTCGATGATGTCGCTGAAGTTGTAGAAAAGCGCGACTATCCAGGCGACCCGCCCGGAACGGCGATGCCGATCGTCGCGGCGATGAAAAGCTCCGTGCGGTTTCTCGGCGTCGTCATAGTCGGCAATATCGTGGCGCTGTTTCTGCTGTTCATTCCGGGCGTCAATCTGATCGCCTTCTTTCTGGTGAACGGCTATCTGCTCGGGCGCGAGTTCTTCGAATTCGCCGCCATGCGCTTCCGCTCACCGGACGAGGCGCGGCAATTCCGCGTCAAGCACGCCTTCACGGTCTTTCTGGCCGGCCTGGTCATCGCGGCCTTTCTGGCAATTCCGCTTCTCAATCTGCTGACGCCGCTCTTTGCCGCCGGCATGATGGTGCATCTGCACAAGCTGATTTCGCACAAGGAAGCGCACCCGCGCCTTCGATAGGTTCAGCCTGCCGCTTCAGCCCCGATGATCTGCGCCGGAAGTTCGACCAGGGGAGCGGGGATGTCCCAGGTCTTTTCCGGCGAGCGACAGAGGTCCGCGATCACGCAGCGCTCGCATTCCGGCTTGCGTGCCTTGCAGACATAGCGGCCATGCAGGATCAGCCAATGGTGGGCATGGTAGAGATACTGATCGGGGATGATCTGCATCAGTCGCTGCTCGACTTCGTCGGGCGTCTTGCCGGGGGCGAGCAGCAGCCGGTTGGCGATGCGGAAGATGTGCGTGTCGACGGCCATCGTGGCCTGGCCGAAGGCCATGGAAAGCACGACATTCGCGGTCTTGCGGCCGACGCCGGGGAGCGTTATCAACTCCTCGCGCGTCCGCGGCACTTCGCCGCCGAAATCGGTGATCAACTTTTCCGAAAGTGCTACGACATTCTTCGCCTTGTTGCGGTAAAGGCCGATCGTCTTGATATATTCGCGGATGCGCTCCTCGCCGAGATCGAGCATCTTCTGCGGCGTGTCGGCAACGGCAAAGAGGGCGCGCGTCGCCTTGTTGACGCCGGCATCGGTCGCCTGTGCCGACAGTGCCACGGCAACGACCAGCGTGAAAGGGTTGACATGCTCCAGCTCACCCTTCGGCTCCGGCCGCTGGATGGAGAAGCGCCGGAAAATCTCTTCCAGGTCCGCCTTGGAATAGAGGCTCTTGGCGGCCGGCTTGCGGCCTGCGGTCGCATTTGACTTTTTCGCGGTTTGGGCGCTGGATTTGATCTTTGGATTTGCCATAAACGACCTATACTCAAGTCCTATGACGGAACGCAACGCCGATACGGCTGCAGACGGCAACAGGCCGGTTTTCGCCGCCGAATTGTTTCCCCATCGCTCGCTGCCGCGAAAGGGGTTCAAGATCATGCTGGCCTTGGCCGGCATCTTTTGCCTCTTCTACAGTATCCTCTTCGTCACGCGCGGCGCCTGGCCGATCGGCATCTTCTTCGGCGCCGATTTCTTCCTGCTCTACGGCGCCTTCTGGCTGAATTATCGCTCCGGACGCGTGCGTGAAGAGGTGACGGTATCGCGCACCAACGTTTCCATCCGCAAGTTTTCGCCGACGGGGCGGATGGTGGAACATGATTTCAATCCGTTCTGGACGCGGTTCCTCGTTCGCCGCCACCGCGAGATCGGCGTCGTCTCCATGCATGTGCGCGACAGACGCCACGATACCGATGTCGGCTCCTTTCTCAATCCGGAGGATCGCGAGAGCTTTGCCAAGGCTTTCAAGGGGGCATTGGCGACGGTGACGCAGCGGATATGAGCCGCTTGCCCAAATCGGCGATATCACATTTTTGCAGAGAGACCATATGCGCAAGAAACGGGTGGTTTTAGCCCTCTTGCCGTGGTTTTCTCCTTTTCAAGGAGAAAGATCATGAATGCGATTGCACAGCTGAAGAAAGACATCACCCCGGAAGGTCAGGATTACGACACCGTGCGGGAGGTCATCGAGCTCATCACCGAGGAATATCGCGACCAGCCTTCGCTGGAGATGCTTGCCGATCGGCTTGGCCAATCGCCGACCCAATTGCAGAAGACGTTTACGCGCTGGGCCGGTCTGTCGCCCAAGGCGTTTCTGCAGGCCGTCACTCTGGATCACGCCAAGCGGCTCCTGCGCAAGGAGGATCTGCCGCTGCTGGAGACCTCCTTCGAGGTCGGCCTGTCCGGTCCGAGCCGGCTGCACGATCTTTTCGTCACGCATGAGGCGATGTCGCCGGGCGAATGGAAGGCGAGGGGCAATGGTCTGGTGATGCGCTATGCGTTTCACATCTCGCCCTTCGGGCTCGCCTTGATCATGGTCACGGATCGCGGCCTTGCCGGTCTCGCCTTCAGCGATTCCGGCAATGAGAAAGCTTGCCTCGCCGACATGACCTGCCGCTGGCCGAATGCCGAGTTCATCGAGGACCCGCATGCCACGGCGCCTTACGCGGCGCGTATCTTCGAGCGATCCAACTGGTCGAGCGATCAGCCGCTGCGGGTGGTTCTGATCGGTTCGGATTTCCAGCTTCGCGTATGGGAAAGCCTGTTGAAGATCCCGATGGGCCGCGCCGTGACATATTCCGACATCGCAAGGGATATCGGCCAGCCGACGGCCATGCGGGCCGTAGGTGCTGCTGTCGGACGCAACCCGATCTCCTTCGTCGTGCCCTGCCATCGCGCGCTCGGGAAGAACGGACAGCTGACGGGCTATCACTGGGGGCTGACGCGCAAGCGGGCGATGCTGGGATGGGAAGCGGGGGATGCTTGAGGGGGTGTTCGAAAGTTTTGAGATCGCTGAGGCTCTGATACCCCCCTCTGTCGCTTTCGCGACATCTCCCCCACAAGGGGGGAGATCGTTGGGAGTTTGGGGATCGCCCTAATGAATGTTTAGCTGCTGCAACTTCAGCAGACTCGATGTTTGCTTTGAAGTGAGAGGTTGCCGCGCATTACCAATCTCCCCCCTTGTGGGGGAGATGTCACGAAGTGACAGAGGGGGGTTCGCACTTTCGACGCGCTCGGAGCTGCCGGCCGAAGCGCTCTCAAGCTGCCTTAGCCATAGCCATCTGCAGTAGCGCCTTGGCGGCACTTTCATCCGTAATCAGCGTATTGCAGCCGATGCGCTTGATGGTGGCGCTGATCGCCTGCGCGCGGTGGGCGCCGCCGGAGGAGATCACGATGTGCTTTGCCTTTTTCAGCGTATCGAGATCGACTGACATGACGCGCTTGTTGATCGGGTGATCGACAGAATTTCCGTCGGCATCGAGGAAGTTGAACATGGTGTCGCAGACGCAGCCCATGTCGATCAGCTCCTCCAGTTCCCGCTTCGAGATGAAGCCTTCCGACAGTGATGTCGATTGTGGGCCGATATCGCCGCAGCTGACGATGGCGAGATCGAGGTTTTCCGCCAGCCGATAGATGGCCTCGAGGCCGCATTTCTCGATGAGATTGCGCTTGGTCTCGACGGAGTCGACGAGCAGCGGTGCCAGGAACATGTAGCACTCCGCGCCGAGCTGGCTTGCCAGACGCCAGGTATAATCGATCGGGTTTGTCTGATGGACGGCGACGATGCCGCCGAGCAGGGAGACCACCTTGCAATTGTCGCGGCGAGTCGGACGGAAGCTCGCGAGCGAAGCCGTCATCGTCCGGCCCCAGCCGACGCCGATCGTATAATTGTCGGGGATGGCTTCGGTTAGGAACTGGCCAAGCGCCAGGCCGACGCTCTTTGCCTGGGCGTTGACATCGCCGCCGGCCGGCTCGGGAACGACGATCGCTTCGTCGAGCCCATAGGTGCGTTCGAGCTTGATCGCCAGCTCAACGCAATCATCGATGCCTTCGGTGATCCAGATCTGCACTTCGGCGCGGCGCATGGCCTCGTCCAGCAGGCGGATGACCGTGGTGCGGCTGATGCCGAGCTGTTCGGCAACATCTTTCTGCGTCAGGCCCTGATTGTAATAGAGCCAGGCGGCGCGAAGCCTCAGGGAGGAGGTCTCCGAATAGGCGGTATGCGTTCCGCGTCTCAGTTTGGCCACAGGTCCTCCGGCGAGATTGTCGCATGCGTCGTTTAACGTCATGATCCGCCTGAGATGCGAAAGGATTTTGGCAGATGACTGGAGCAGGCGAGATCAGCTCTTCCGCTGCCGATATTCTATGACATGAAACTTATGTCAATCGAATTGCACAAATGTCCTTGACTTTTCCGTGCGAGATTGCTGATAGTCAGCGCTGAGGAATTCGGTCTTGTCCAGTCGAGGAGGACAATGTGCGAGTGCTGCTGAGAGCAGGTGCCAGGCCGGACAGGGAGCCATATAGGGCGCCCGATACCGGCGGAAAGCTTGTTTTTGGAAGGTTGTCTCCTCATCGCTCGGCCGTTCACCGGAAATGGAACTTTCGCTGTTTTTATCCCGTTACCGAAACATAGGAGAAGGAAGGCTGCACTCCCCTGACGCCTTCGGTCCCGTCCGGCGAAAGACCGGATCCGCCGCCTGACATCTCCCATCCAAATGGGCCTCATTCAACAAGGATACCTGTTATGACTTCCAAGCTTGATCAACTCCGCGCCATGACGACGGTCGTGGCCGATACCGGTGATATCGAGGCAGTCGCTCGCCTGAAGCCGGTGGATTGCACCACCAACCCGACCATCGTCTTGAAGGCGCTCGGCACGCCGATGTTCGCCGATGCGATCAAGGAAGCCGTTGCCTGGGGCAAGAAGCAGGGCGGTGCGTCCGAAGCCGTCGTTGCCGCCGTTGCCGACCGCCTGGCGATCTCTGTCGGCGCAGCGCTCTCCGGTCTCGTTCCAGGCCGTGTCTCGACCGAAGTCGATGCCGACCTCTCCTTCAACACTGAAGCTTCGCTGGCCAAGGCCCGCGCCATCATCGCGGCCTACAAGGAGCGCGGCATCGAGCGTGACCGTATCCTGATCAAGCTCGCCTCCACTTGGGAAGGCATCCGCGCCGCTGAAGTGCTGCAGAAGGAAGGCATCGACTGCAACCTGACGCTGCTCTTCAGCAAGGCCCAGGCGATCGCCTGCGCCGATGCCAAGGCCTTCCTGATCTCGCCCTTCGTCGGCCGCATCCTCGACTGGTACAAGAAGTCGACCGGCAAGGACTACACTGCCGAGGAAGATCCGGGCGTCATCTCGGTGCGCGACATCTACCATTACTACAAGGCCAACGACATCAAGACGATCGTCATGGGCGCCTCCTTCCGCAACACCGGCGAAATCGAAGCGCTGGCCGGCTGTGACCGCCTGACGATCAGCCCGAACCTGCTCGACGAACTTTCCAAGGACGAAGGCAAGCTGGAGCGTAAACTTTCGCCGGAGCCCAAGGGCTCGGTCGAGAAGATCGCGGTCGACGAAAAGACCTTCCGCTGGATGATGAACGAAGACGCAATGGCAACCGAGAAGCTCTCCGAAGGCATCCGCGCTTTCGCGAAGGACCTCGGCACGTTGCGCGCCATGGTCAGCAAGGAACTGCAGCTCGCGGCTGCTTGAAGGTGAGATTGGCTCTCTTTGGGGAGCTATGATTTGAGAGGGGTGTCGCAGGGATGCGGCGCCCTTTTTCGTTTTGGAAGATATGTCAGGGCAGCGCACACAAAATGTGCGATGAGTTACCGAAGAAACTCCGCCCTGACCTTCTCCGACTGCCCACCGATCGTCGGCGCCGCCATATCGTTCTTGGCTCGAACACCATTCACCCGGATCGGGCTTGCCGTCGTGCGCACGGAGGTGCCGTCATCGCGGGTCACTATCTGCAGCATGTCGAGCTTACGGAAGGCGGCACTTTGCAAGAGCTTTGGCCAATCCAGCACTTCCGCCGCCCAGATATCTGCAGGTTCCAGGAGATCGAGCCATGCGCGAACGGTCTTTTCCTGTAGGCGGCTGGCGATCATGCTCTTGATCTCGTCACGGCGCTGGAAGGCATTATCCGGCGTGTAGTCGGAAAGAGCGGGCAAATCGAGCAGCGGCGCGAGTTTCGCCAATGGCATCATCGCGATCGCCAGCCAGCCATCGGCGCAACGATAGACGCCGTAGGGCGCGGCGAGATAGGCGTGGGCATTGCGCACGGCGGATTTCTTCGGCAGGCGGCCGCCGTCGTTCAGGTGCGTGGTCAGGACCTCGAACTGGAAGTCGACCATCGCTTCCAGCAGGCTCGTTTCCACATGCACGCCATGGCCGGTGACGCCCCGGCGCACCAGTCCGGCAAGGATGGCCTGAACCAGGAGATTACCGGCCAGCATGTCGGCGACGGCGAGCCCGAAGGGCACAGGCCCGTCATCGGCCTCGCCGTTCAGCCACATGGCGCCGGAGCGGGCCTGCGCCAGCAGATCCTGTCCGGGCAAGTGGCGCCATTCATTGTCGGGGCCGTATCCGGTGATGCTGCCATAGACGATACGGGGATTGATCGCGGCAACGGCAGCGTAATCGAGACCAAGCCGTTCGATGACGCCGGGGCGAAAATTCTGGATGACGACGTCGGCCTTGGCGATCAGCGTGCGCAGTTCCTGAAGATCGCTTGCATCCTTCATGTTGAGGGCAAAGCTCTCCTTGCCGCGATTGATGGCGTGAAAAAGCGTGGAGTCACCGCCGATCTCGGTGTCGCTGAGATAAAGCCGGCGGCAGAGATCGCCGCCATCGGGCCGCTCGATCTTGATGATCCTCGCGCCGAGATCGCCGAGCCTTAGCGCCGCCATCGGGCCGGCAAGGAACTGACTCATATCCAGCACGATGATGCCGGAGAGCAGGCCGTCTTCGTTATCCTTGGTCATGTCAGACTTTCAGCGGCGGCGCGTCCGCGGGCCGGCCGTTCCTGTAGCGCACGGTCTGGATATGCTCGCAATAGAGCACCAATTCGCCTTCGCCCTTGAAGACTTTGTAAGAAGAGCGGATTAAGCCGAGTTCGCCATATTTCGGCTGCTTATCGAGATTGGTGCGGATGGTGTAGATCGTCTCACCGATGAAGGTGGGCTTGATGAAGCGCAGCTTGTCGTAACCATAGGAAAAGGCGTTCACGCAATTGGTCGCGACAAGCCCGAGGCCGGCGGAAAAGACGAAGGCGCCGGCAACCAGCCGCTTGCCGAACAGGCCCTCGGTTTCCGCAAAAATCTGATCGCTGACATAAGGATGCATGTCGAGCACGAGCGCGTTGAACTGCTGGGACTCGCCTTCGGAGATCGTGCGGCGCAGAGAACGGATCTTGTGGCCGATCTCGAAATCTTCGTAGAACCAGTTCTCCGCATTCCAGACGGGGATTTCGGCGTGATCGGCCGGCATGGTTTTTGGATGGGTGCTGGATATGCCGACGGTGGCGGTCATGGCATGTCTTTCGATGGAAACCTCCGATCTCAGAGAGACCAGAGGCGCTTGGCATTGAGGTGATAGAGCCGGCTGCGTTCGTCGATGCTTACGCCTTGCATTAGTGCGTGAGTGGCAGCGACCCAGGTGGAGAGATTGCCGCCGAGCGTGCAGACCGGCCAATCGCTACCCCATATAACGCGGTCCCAGCCGAAGCTTGCGATGCAATGTTCGACGAAGGGCCGCAGCGTTTCCGGCGTCCAGTTGTCCGGATCGGCATAGGCGACGACGCCGGAAATCTTAACGATGACGTTCGAGCGTTTGGCAACTTCCTTGATACCAGACGCCCAGCTTTCGCTGAGCCCGTCTTTCACCGCCGGCACGCCGCAATGGTCGAGAATGAACCGGACGTTGGGATTGAGGTCGATCAGCGCGATCGCCTTGGACATCTGATGCGGCAGGACGCAAAGATCGAAGGTGAGCCTGGTATTGCCGAGCCGCTTCAGGTTCTCGCGGAAGAGGGCGCCTTCGGAGACATCATCGGGCACGACATGCAGCACACGGCGGAAACCTTTGACGAAGGGATCGGCGAGCACGCGTTCGAGATAGGCGGGGAAGTTCGTGCTCTCTGGACGGCAGGCGGCGATGGCACCTCTGAGAAGGCTGCCGGGCTCACGGCTCAGGCCTTTGACGTAATCGGTTTCCCGTTCGATATCATCCTCGGCGACGTCGACCTCCATGTGAAGCGTATCGGTGATCCCCAGCCGCTTGGCCTCGCGTGCATAGTCTTCGTATAGGCTGTCGCGATTGAGTGCGCCGGCGCCAGCCAGCCAGGGATAGGCGAGACGTTTCCGGTCGACGATATGCAGATGGCTGTCGAAAAGCATGGCGTTCCTCCCATACCTGCTTGCTCAACATATACTCACAGAAGAATAGTTTATTCAAATAGAAATTATAGCTCGGCCTTATCCACTGTGCCGGCCACGGTTTCGGAGATTTGCTTTGCCGCTTCCCGCACATATTCGACCACCTGCTCGCGCGTGGGTGCCTTCGGGTTCACTGGCTCGATATAGGGGCAGGTGAGGGCGGCAAGTGCGTTGCCATCCATCGCCAGCACGGGCGCGGAAATGTTGTGTACGCCGCTCGTCTGCAGGCTGCTCATGGTTTCGAAGCCCTTTTCACGAATTGCTGCGAGCTTTTCCTCGAGATCGGCAGGCGGCTCCTCCGGATCCTGTTCCTGGCGTCTCTGCTCGTTGATCATCATCTGGCGCTGCTTTGCATCCCGGAATGCCAGAAGAATATGGCCTGAGCCGGTATTATAGAGATTGATCTGCGCGCCGACGCGGATGGAGATGCCCCAATAGGTCGGCGAATCCTGCTGTGCGATGACGGCGACTGAGCCGCGATCATAAATCGCCAAATGACAAGCCTGTTCGGCACGGTTGGAGAATTCGCGCATCAGCGGCGTGGCGAAAGAGACGAGGCGACGCACCGGCGCATGATAATGCGCGAGGCCGAAGAGCTTCAGCGTCAGATAGAAACGATCGCCATCCTGCCGCTGCACATAGCCGCGCCGTACGAGACGATCGAGCATGCGGTAGAATTCGTTGGGGCTCTTGTTGAGCGCCTTGGCGATTTCGGCCTGCGTCAGGCCACCATCGATCGTCGCCAGCAGCTCCAAAATGTCGAGCCCCTTGTCCAGCGCCGGTGCGCGGTAGCGATCACTGTCGTCTTCTATGCTCATCAACAAGTCCCCATGCGAAGAAACGTGAACTATCATTCATATATGAATGAAGGCATTTTACAAGCGCACGATCGCGGCTTGACGGCCAATGAATAAGATGTTTACTTATAAATCATTGATCCATATTTGGGTCGCGAGGACGATCGGACAAGGGGTCCGAGCTTAAGGGAGGAAGTTCGATGAGGAATTGGAGGGCCGGTTTAGCTGCCGGCACGATGGCATTGCTTGCCGGCACAGCGGTCTTCGCTGCCGATCTGCCGGGTAAATTTCCGGGTGTGACGATCGACGCCAAGCTCATCGGCGGTCAGCAATATGAGCCGCTCTACGCGCGCATTGCCGAGTGGGAGAAGGAAACCGGCGCCAAGGTCAACATTCTATCGAAGAAGAACCACTTCGAGCTCGATAAGGAAATCAAGTCGGACATGGCCTCGGGCAGCATCTCCTGGTGCGTCGGCTCGAACCATTCGTCCTTCGCTCCGCAGTATCCCGACCTTTACACCGACCTCGGCAAGCTGTTGCCAAAGGAGGAAATCGGCCAGTTTGTCGATTCCACAATTCAGGCCTCGACCATCGACGGCCGTCTGATCATGCTGCCCCGTGCCCAGTTCGACGTCTCGGCACTCTACTACCAGAAGAGCCTCTATAAGGACGAGGCCAAGAAGACGACGTTCAAGGCGAAGTACGGCTATGATCTCGCGCCGCCGAAGACCTGGAAGGAAGTTTCCGATCAGGCGATCTTCTTCTCCAACCCGCCGAACTTCTTCGGCACGCAATTCCCCGGCAAGGAAGAGGCCATCAACGGCCGCTTCTATGAAATGCTGGTCGCCGAAGGCGGCGAATATCTCGGCAAGGACGGGAAGCCTGCCTTCAATTCCGAAGCCGGCGTGCGCGCGCTCGACTGGTTCGTCAACATGTACAAGGCCAAGGCCGTTCCGGCTGGCACGACCAACTACCTGTGGGACGATCTCGGCGCTGGTTTTGCTTCCGGCTCGATCGCGCTCGATCTCGACTGGCCGGGCTGGGCGACCTATTTCAACGATCCGAAATCTTCGAAGATCGCCGGCAATGTCGGCGTCGTCGTGCAGCCCGTCGGCTCCTCCGGCAAGCACACCGGCTGGTCCGGGCATCACGGCTTTTCGGTGACTGAATCCTGCGCCCATAAGGATGCCGCCGCTTCGCTCGTCTGGTTCCTGACCAACGACGACTCGCAGAAGCTCGAAGCCGCCAACGGCACGCTGCCGACCCGTAAGGCCGTATGGGAGTGGGATATCCAGCAGGCTGCTTCCGATCCTTACAAGAAGGAAGTGCTGAGCACCTTCCAGGAAGCCATGAAATATGCCTTCCCGGTTCCGCGCACGCCGCAATGGATCGAGATTTCCAACGTCGTCTATCCTGAGCTTCAGGCCGCGATCCTCGGCGACAAGAGCTCGAAGGAGGCGCTCGACGCCGCCGCACAGAAGGCAACCGATGTCCTGAAGGACGCTGGCGCGCTCTGAGTGGTGCAATCGAACCCCGCGCGCTCGCAGCGTGCGGGGTTTCCGCAAACTGACTTCGAGAATCGCTTTTGATCGGCACCGCGAGGCGTCATCTGCGCTGCCGGTTTCGTGCCGGCTTCTCGGTCCCAGACAATTCATTCCACGCAGTCCGGGCCACGCTGCCGAGGAATGCCGACAGGTGCAAACCATGCTCAAAAGAATATCTCCACCGGTCCTGCTTCTTCTGCCGGCGATCATCGTCCTCGTGGCGGTGGTTCTCTTTCCGCTGCTTCTGTCCTTCTATTCCAGCTTCACGCCATTTCGCCTAACAAGGCCGGCGACGCTCTTCACCTTCATCGGCCTGCGCAATTACATCCGTATCCTCACCGATCCAGTGTTTCTCGCGGCTTTCGTGCGCACCGTGGTACTTTTGACGATCGCGCTCAATCTGGAAATGCTGCTCGGTCTCGGATTGGCTTTGCTGGTCAACAAGGCGACCCACGGCAAGCGGGTGCTGCGCACGCTGATGATGTTTCCGATGATGTTCTCGCCGGTCCTCGTAGGTTTCCAGTTCAAATTCATGTTCAACGACAATGTCGGCATCATCAACAATGCGCTGCAGTCGCTAGGGATCACGGAAACAGCCATTCCTTGGCTGATCGACGGCAATCTGGCACTGCTTTCCATCGTCATTGCCGAAGTCTGGTCGTCGACATCGGTCTTCGCGATCCTGATCCTTGCCGGGCTGCTCGCCATGCCGCAAGAGCCAGTCGAGGCCGCGAAGGTCGATGGCTGCACCAGCTGGCAGACATTCCGCTATGTCACCTGGCCGTTCCTGATGCCCTTTGCCTTCATCGCCATGACGATCCGCTCGCTCGACGTTGCCCGCGCCTATGACATCGTCAAGATCATGACCGATGGCGGGCCGGCGCGGCGCACGGAGTTGATCTGGACGCTGGTCGGGCGCACTGCCTATGCCGACGCGCAGATGGGGCTCGCCAACGCCATGGCCTATGTCTCGATCATCCTTTCGATCGTCTTCACCGTCTATTTCTTCCGTAAGCTGGCGCTTGCCCGCACCCAGATCGGAGCGGAGTGGTAATCATGGATCGCAACGCTCAACAACGCTTGCAGCGCCGCCTCTGGAAGGTCGCCTATCTGATCGGCCTCTTCCTCGCGATGCTCGTTATCTGTCTTCCCGGTTTCTGGATCGTCATCAGCTCGCTGCGACCGACCGTGGAAATCATGGCAAAGCCGGCGGTCTGGATACCGCAAGAGCTGTCGCTGGAGGCCTATCGCGCCATGTTCAGCGGCGTCGGGCAGGGCGGCATTCCCGTTTGGGATTATTTCCGCAATTCGCTCATTATCTCCATCACCTCGACGGCGATTGCGCTCGTCATCGGCATGTCCGGCGGCTATGCCTTCGCCCGCTTCCGTTTCGCGGGTAAATCGGCTGTGTTCCTTGGGCTGATGCTGACGCGTTCCGTACCCGGCGTGGCGCTCTCGCTGCCGCTTTTCATGGTCTATGCGCGGCTCGGGATCATCGACACGCATTTCGGCCTGATCCTTACCTATGTCGCGCTCAACGTGCCCTTCACCATCTGGCTGATCGACGGCTTCTTCCGGCAGGTGCCGAAGGATCTCGCCGAAGCCGCGCAGATCGATGGCTGCACGCGCTGGCAGGCCTTCTGGCAGGTGGAATTTCCGCTTGCCGGCCCCGGCATCGCGTCCGCCGGCATCTTTGCCTTCCTTACCTGCTGGAATGAATATGCTCTGGCCTCGCAGCTGACGCGCTCCGTCGATTCCAAGACGCTGCCTGTGGGCCTGCTCGACTATACGGCCGAGTTCACCATCGACTGGCGCGGCATGTGCGCGCTGGCGGTCGTGATGATCATTCCGGCGCTCGCTCTCACTTTCATCATTCAAAAGCATTTGGTGTCGGGTCTGACATTCGGTGCGGTCAAAGGTTGATCTCAATGGCTCAGGTTTCCCTTAAAAAACTCGTCAAGCGCTACGGCGCGCTGGAAATCGTCCACGGGATCGATCTCGACATCGCGGACAAGGAGTTCATCGCGCTCGTCGGCCCATCCGGCTGCGGCAAGTCGACGACGCTGCGCATGATCGCCGGCCTTGAAGATGTCTCCGACGGCACGATCGAGATTGGCAATACCGTGGTCAACGACCTGCCGCCGCGCGATCGCAATATCTCCATGGTGTTCCAGTCCTATGCGCTTTATCCGCATATGACGGTGCGCGAGAACATGGGCTTTTCGCTGAAGATCGCCAAGCAGCCGCAGGCCGAGATCGACAGGCGCGTCAACGAAGCCGCTGCTATCCTCAGCCTCGAAGCCCTGATGGATCGCCGGCCGGCGCAGCTTTCCGGCGGTCAGCGTCAGCGCGTTGCTATGGGCCGGGCCATCGTGCGCCAGCCGGAAGTCTTCCTCTTCGACGAGCCGCTGTCGAACCTCGACGCCAAGCTGCGCACGCAGATGCGCACCGAGATCAAGAAGCTGCATGCCAAGGTGCAGTCGACGGTGGTTTACGTCACGCACGACCAGGTCGAAGCCATGACGCTGGCCGACCGCATCGTCATCATGCGCGACGGCTATATCGAGCAGGTCGGTACGCCGGACGAGGTGTTCAAGCGGCCTGCCACTCGCTTCGTCGCGGGCTTCATCGGTTCGCCGCCGATGAACATCGAAGAGGCGACGCTGAAGGGCGAAGAGCTCACCTTCAAGAATGGTGATCGTCTACCGCTGCCGAGCCAGTTTGCCGGTAAGCTCAGGGAAGGCGAGAAGGTCGCTTTCGGTCTCAGGCCCGACGACATCTTCCCGACGGGTCACGGCCTGCATTCGGGCGCGGAATCTGCCGTCCACGAGCTGACACTGCCCGTCGCCATTACCGAACCGCTCGGTAATGAAACGCTCGTCTTTGTCGAATTCGCCGGACGTGAGTGGGTGACGCGCATGCTCAATCCGCGCGCGCTGAAGAGCGGCGAACAGCTGAAGATGAGCTTCGATCTCAGCCAGGCACATCTCTTCTCCGCCGAAACCGGCAAGAGCCTGGCAAACTGAGGAATAGCTCCCGTGGCACGTATCGAGAAAATTGAATTGCGGATGGTCGACCTGCCGCCGAAAGTGAAGCGGACGGATGCGATCCAGAGCTTCGTCAGTCAGGAGACGCCGATCGTCACCATCACCGACAGCGACGGTGCGGTCGGCACCGGCTACAGCTATACGATCGGCACCGGTGGCTCGTCCGTCATGCGGCTGCTGTCCGATCATCTGGTGCCGCTTTTGATCGGTGAGGATGCCGACTGCATCGAGGCAATCTGGCACAGACTGGAATTCGCCACGCATGCTACGACGATCGGTCCGATCACAGCGCTGGCGCTTGCGGCTGTCGATACCGCGCTTTGGGACCTGCGGGCCAAGAAGCAAGGTCTGCCGCTTTGGAAGCTTGCCGGTGGCGCCAAGGATCGTTGCCCGCTCTACACGACGGAAGGCGGCTGGCTGCATATCGAGAAGGAAGCTTTGGTCGAAGATGCGCTGCAGGCGAAGGCTAAGGGTTTCTCCGGCTCGAAGGTGAAGATCGGCAAGCCGCATGGCTCGGAGGATTACGACAGATTGGCGACGATGCGTCTGGCGCTCGGCTCTGGCTTCGAGATCATGACCGACTGCAATCAGGGCTTCACCGTCGATGAGGCGATCCGCCGGGCGGCACGTCTGAAGGAGCTGGACCTCGCCTGGATCGAGGAGCCGCTGCCAGCTGATGATCTCGACGGCCACATCCGGCTGACCCGATCGACGCCGACGCCGATCGCAGTCGGCGAATCCATGTATTCGATCCGGCACTTCCGGGAGTATATGCAGAAAGGCGCCTGCTCGATCGTGCAGGTGGATGTCGCCCGCATCGGCGGCATCACGCCCTGGCTGAAGGTCGCCCATGCCGCCGAAGCCTTCGACATTCCCGTCTGCCCGCACTTCCTGATGGAGCTGCATGTCAGCCTCACCTGCGCCGTGCCGAACGGCAAATATGTTGAATACATTCCACAGCTCGACGACCTCACGACGAAGGGCATGGAAATCGTCGACGGCAAGGCGCTCGCTCCTTCGGAACCCGGCATCGGCATCGCCTGGGATTGGGAAGCCGTGAAGGCGCGCTCGATCGGCGAGTTTACGCGCGAAATCCACGGCTGAGGAGGAACGGGCCATGCAGCGGATGGGAATGGTGATCGGCCTGGAGCCGGCTAAGGTTGCGGAATACAAGGCGCTGCATGCGGCCGTCTGGCCCGAGATCCTGGCGCTGATCTCAGACTGCAACATCACCCACTATTCGATCTTCCTGAAAGAGCCGGAAAACCTGCTCTTCGGCTATTGGGAATATGTCGGCACGGACTTCGAGGCCGACATGCGCAAGATGGCCGCGAGCCCGAAGAACCAGGAATGGTGGTCCGTCTGCATGCCTTGCCAGAAGCCGCTCGAAACCCGCAAGGAGGGCGAGTGGTGGGCCATGATGGAAGAGGTGTTTCATCATGATTAGAGGCTGGAGTGGAACAGACCGCAAAGCGGTCACCTCCCCCTTGAGGGGGGAGGTCGCGCGGAACGCGCGGGTGGGGGTGATGCTCCGGCCGCAAAGCGTTGCCGTTTTCGCACGAGGAGGGATCACCCCTCCCCGGACCGTTGGTCCGACCCTCCCCCTCAAGGGGAGGGTGTTATGACCTTCGATCCCAAATCTCTCCGCCAATGGTGGCCTAAACCTACAAATCCTCGCCCCATCTTGATCTTCGGTGCGGGCAGCATTGTCGGCGACGCGCATCTTCCGGCTTATAAGCAGGCCGGCTTTCCGGTCGCGGGTCTTTACGATCCGAACGCCGAGAAGGCGGCGGCGCTGGCGGCTCAATGGGGTATTCGAGCTTTCGCCTCAGAGGCAGAAGCCCTTGCCGTCGAGCGTGCGATCTTCGATCTGGCGACGCCACCCGCTGCCCACGCCTCTATTCTCGGCAAGCTGCCGCGCGGCGCCTACGCGCTGATCCAGAAGCCGATGGGCAACGATCTTGCCGGGGCGACGGAAATCCTGCGCGTCTGCCGCGAGCGGGATATCAAGGCGGCCGTCAATTTCCAGCTTCGCTTCGCGCCGATGATGCTGGCGCTTTATGATGCCGTGAACAAAGGCTGTCTCGGCGAGGTCGTCGATTTCGACGCATGGCTGGCGCTTGCGACACCGTGGGGGCTCTGGCCTTTCCTGAAAGGCCTGCCGCGGATCGAGATCGCCATGCACTCGATCCACTATCTCGATTTCATTCGTGGGCTGCTCGGCAATCCCCAAGGCATTCATGCCAAGACCATCGGCCATCCCAATCATGATGTCGCGCAGACGCGGACGGCGGCAATCCTCGATTATGGCGACAAGGTTCGCTGTGTGCTCTCGGTCAATCACGACTATGATTTCGGCCGCAAGTTCCAGGCCTGCGAGTTTCGCATCGCCGGCACCAAGGGTGCTGCTTATGTGAAATTGGGCGTCAATCTCGACTATCCGCGCGGCGAGCCGGACGAGCTGTGGATTCGTCCCGAGGGTGGCAGCGATTGGGTCGAGATCAAGCTGGAGGGCGCCTGGTTCCCGGATGCCTTCGTCAACCGCATGGCCAACCTGCAGCGCTTCGCATCCGGCGAGGATCAGGAACTGATCGGCTCCGTCGAGGATGCCTGGCAGACCATGGCCCTTGTCGAGGCAGCTTATCAATCGAGCGCCACACCAGCGACACCGATTGCAGAACTTCCAAAGGCTTGAGCAATGGCAGAACAAACCCTCTATTTCGAAGATTACGAACTCGGCCACGTCAGGATGACCACGGGACGGACGATTACCGAGACCGATTTCGTTGTCCATGCCGGTCATACCGGCGATTTCTTCCCGCATCACATGGATGCGGAGTTCGCCAGGACCTTGCCCGGCGGCCAGCGCATCGCGCACGGCACGATGATCTTTGCGATCGGCGTCGGGCTCACCGCCTCGCTCATCAATCCCGTCGCCTTTTCCTATGGCTACGACCGGCTCCGCTTCGTCCGCCCGGTGCATATCGGCGATACGATCCGCACGCGCGTCACCATCTCGGCGAAGGAGGATGATCCGAAACGGCCGGCGTCCGGTCGTGTCGTTGAACGCTGCGAAGTGCTGAACCAGCGCGACGAAGTCGTACTTGCCGCCGATCATATCCTGGTCGTCGAGCGGAAGCCGAGCGCGGGGAAGGCATGATGGTGAAGCTGAAGGGAATGACATGGTCGCATCCCCGCGGCTATGATCCGATGATTGCCTGCTCGAAGATGTGGCAGGAAAAGACCGGCGTCGAGATCGGTTGGGAAAAGCGGTCGCTACAGGATTTCGAGACCTTTCCGGTCGAAGAGCTCGCCGCGCAATACGATCTCATCGTCATCGATCATCCGCATGTCGGCCAGATCACCCGCGAGAACTGCCTGCTGCCCCTCGATGATGCTGAACATGCGGATGAAATCGCGGCGATCGCAGGCGGCACTGTCGGCCGCTCCTATTCAAGCTACAACTGGCAGGGCCGGCAATGGGCCTTTCCACTCGATGCGGCGACGCAGGTGCAGGCCTATCGGCCCGATCGGCTGAACGCGCCGGTCAAGGACCTTGCCGAGTTCGTGACGCTTGCCAAGGAAGGCAAGGCGATTCTGCCGATGCGGCCGCCGCATTCGCTGATGACCTTCATCACGCTGGCTGCTCATCTCGGCGCCCCCTGCAGCATTGAGGGTCCGGATTTCATCGCGAAAGCAGACGGCGAAGCGGTGCTCGACTGGATGGCGCGGATCGTCGCCGGTATGGATGCCCGCTGTTACGAGATGGACCCGATCGCCGTGCTCGACCTGATGGGCCAGCCCGAGAGCCCCCATGTGGCGTCGCCCTTCATCTACGGTTACGTCAATTATTCCTTTGCGGGTTTCAGGCCGGCACGGATTGCCTTTGCGGATATGCCAGTTATCGACAGGCGGCCGCCGAATGGTTCGGCGCTCGGTGGCACCGGCATTGCCGTGTCGGCACGGACAAAGGCGCCGGAGGAGGCGAAGGCCTTTGCGCGCTGGATCGCCGGTGGGCCGGTGCAGGCAGGCATATATGCAAGCGGAAACGGACAGCCGGGTCACGCCGACGCCTGGGTCAGCGATGCGGTCAATATGCCGGCGCTCGATTTTTACCGCAATACGCGCGCGACGCTGGAGGGCGCCTATGTGCGGCCGCGGCACGACGGCTACATGGCATTTCAAAGCGACGCATCCGAGACGATTAGCAATGGACTGCGAGCCGGCGAACAACATACAGTCCTTATCGACAAGCTGAACCGACGCTTTGCGCAGTCCTTCGAGGGTTGAGGAAGAACTGCGTCAACTGATTGTTATTGCATGATCTTGTCTGGGTTTCGGCGACGCAGCCGGCGAATGGATAGGATCATGGTCCCGGAGAAAGGATCAGGATCATGGGTCACGGGTTGGAAGGCAAGAAGGTCGTCATCACGGCGGCGGGGCAAGGCATCGGCCGGGCGTCGGCGGAGCGCTTCATCTCGCTTGGCGCGCATGTCTACGCCACCGACATCAACGAGCAGACGCTCTCGACGCTGGACGGTGCCACCAAGCATGTGCTGAATGTGCTCGACGGTGCAGCCGTCAATGCCTATGCAGAGGAACTTGGCCCGATCGACGTACTGTTCAACTGCGCCGGTTTCGTGCATGCCGGCACGATCCTCGACTGCGAGGAAAAGGACTGGGATTTCTCCTTCAACCTCAATGCCAAGGCGATGTACACGACCTGCCGCGCTTTCCTGCCCGGGATGCTGGAAAAGGGCAAGGGCTCGATCGTCAACATGTCCTCCGTTGCTTCCAGCGTGAAGGGCGTGCCGAACCGTTTCGCCTATTGCGCCTCCAAGGCTGCCGTGATCGGCCTTACCAAGTCGATCGCTGCCGATTTCGTTGCCAAAGGCATCCGCGCCAATGCGATTTGCCCCGGCACGGTCGACAGCCCTTCGCTGCATGAGCGGCTGAAGGCAACCGGCGACTATGAGAAGGCGATGAAGGACTTTATTGCCCGCCAGCCGATGGGCCGCATCGCGACCGCCGAAGAGATCGCCGCGCTGGTGACCTATCTCGCCGGCGATGAGGCGGGCTTCACGACCGGCCAGATCCACGTCATCGACGGCGGCTGGACAGGCTAAGGCTGCATTTGAAGGTCGGAAGCCCTGTATTGCGGGGCTTCCTTTTATTTGCCACTCTCGTCGGCGAATCGGTTTGTAACGGCGATTTGCGATCAGGAGAATGGCATGGATGCGAACGGATTTTTGCATCGTTCCAAGGGGCTCATGCTGTGGCGCAAGCACCATGTCATCCTGATTTCCGTGCTTGCCGGTATTGCCGTCTTCCTGCTTCTGACATCACGTGATCTCAATGCCGGCAATCTGCTGATCGCCTGGGATGCGACCGCGGTCGTCTTCATAATATACAGCCTCTATCGAATGCTGACGGCCGACCCGCAGCGCATCCGCAAGCGCTCGGCCGATCTCGATTTCTCGGACGGCTTTCTGCTGTTTCTGTCGATTGCGGCGGCGCTCGCGAGCGTCGGCGGCATTGCCCTTGATCTGCTTGGCGTCAAGGACGCCTCACCCCAAGTCGCCTTCTATCGTGTGATGATGGCGATCGTGACGATCCTGATATCCTGGACCTTCCTGCACACGCTCTTCACCATCCACTATGCGCACCGGTTCTATAGCATTCCTGGCAAGGGGCAGGGGCTGAAATTCGCCGAACCGGTGGAGGAGCCGATCTATTGGGATTTTCTGTATTTCTCCTTCACGATCGGCGTGGCGGCGCAGACTGCCGATATCGGCATTTCCACCGTCTCGATGCGTAAGCTGGCGCTTCTGCACGCGATCCTCTCGTTCCTGTTCAACACGACAATTCTGGCGCTCGCCATAAATGTCGGGGCGAGCCTGATCTAGGCCCGCCCCGATGCGCCGATGATCCCTGCCGTCAAACGACGGCGTTGCCGGCCATGACGGCGAGGATCAGGAATACCAGGAAGATGATCAGGAAGATGGCGAAGAGAACGCGCGCAATGGTTGCGGTTGCCGCGGACACGCCGGAAAAGCCGAAAAAGCCGCTGATCAAAGAAATCACAAAGAAAATGAGAGCCCATTTCAGCATTTAGCAGTCTCCTCTGCGTTGTACTTCTTAAAGACGCGGGAGGAGGGTGATTTGTTCCGAGGGCGGTTTGGTTTTGGCGGTGGTTGGGGAATTGTGGAGAGTGCGATCCCCCTCTGTCCCTATCGGCACAGAGGGGGGTGCGGTGTCACACAGGCACGGGAACGTTTGTTTTACAGAAACCCCACATCACCCGTGATTGATCATCACATGCCGCACGGCGGTGTAGTCTTCGATCGCGTAGACCGACATATCCTTGCCGTAGCCGGATTGCTTGAGGCCGCCATGGGGCATTTCGTTGACCAGCATGAAGTGGGTGTTGATCCAGGTGCAGCCATATTGCAGGCGGGCAGCGGTCTGCATGCCGCGGCTGATGTCCTTTGTCCACACCGAGGAGGCGAGGCCGTAGTCGCTGTCATTGGCCCAGGTGACGGCGTCGTCGGCATTGGTGAAACGCGTTACGGAGACCACAGGCCCGAAGACTTCGCGGCGGACGATCTCGTCATCCTGCGTAGCGCCGGCAACGACGGTCGGTGCGTAGAAGAAGCCGCGTTCGCCGGAAATCTTGCCGCCTGTCGTGATCTCCATGTGCTTGTGCTCGGCGGCGCGGGTGACGAAGCTTTCGACGCGATCGCGCTGGCGCTTGGATATCAGCGGGCCGATCTCGTTTTCCGTGTCGTCGGCGAGGTTGAACTTGATGCTAGAGACGGCAGACGTCAGGTCGGCGACGAAGTTGTCATAGACTTTTGCGTCGGCATAGATGCGGCAGGCGGCGGTGCAATCCTGGCCGGCATTGTAGTAGCCGAAGGTGCGGATGCCTGACACGACGGCGTCGATATCGGCGTCGTCGAAGACGATGACGGGAGCCTTGCCGCCGAGTTCGAGATGCGTGCGCTTGACCGTCTTAGCGGCGGCGGCCAGTACCTTCTTGCCGGTTGCGACGTCGCCGGTGATGGAGACCATGCCGATCTTCGGGTGGTTGATCAGCGCGTTGCCGACGCTCTCGCCGCGGCCGAGAATGACGTTGACGACACCTTCCGGCAGTACATCCGCCAGCAGCTTGGCCATCTTCAGCGCCGTCAGTGGCGTCTGCTCGGAGGGTTTGAAGACGACGGTGTTGCCCCCGGCAATGGCCGGTGCCAGCTTCCAGGCCATCATCATCAGCGGATAGTTCCACGGTGCAATCGAGCCGACGATGCCGATGGGATCACGGCGGATCATCGAGGTATGGCCGGGCAGATATTCGCCGGCGACCGGGCCATGGAGGTTGCGCACCGCGCCGGCAAAGAAGCGGTAGCAGTCGACGATCGCCGGGATCTCATCGTTGAGCACTGCGTTGATCGGCTTGCCGCAGTTCAGCGCTTCCAACGCGGCGAAGCCTTCTGCATCGCGCTCAATAGCATCGGCGATCTTGAGGAGATAGGCCGAACGCTGGCTTGGGGTCGTTTGCGACCAGCTCGTAAAGGCTTTTTCGGCAGCGTCGACGGCGGCATCGATCTGGCCGAGTGACGCCTCGGGCAAGTTGAGAACGATCTCGCCTGTCTTCGGGTTGAGAACGCGTTCTTCCGTTTCCGTGCCGGCCTCGAAGCGGGAGCCGATCAACATTTGGGTATCCATTATTCTCTCCCTTTCATTTGCCGCCGCCGGCGATCTGGTCGCCGTCGCGGGTAAGATAGTAGGCTGCCAGGATCGGTAGGAAGGTGACAAGCACGACGACCATGGCGACGACGTTGGTTACGGGCCGTTGGCGCGGGCGGATGAGTTCCTCCAGCATCCAGATCGGCAGCGTCATCTGCTGGCCGCCGGTGAAGGTGGTGACGATGACTTCATCGAAGGACAGCGCAAAGGCAAGCATGCCGCCTGCCAGCAGCGCCGTGCCGATATTTGGCAGGACGACATGGCGGAAGGTCTGGAAGCCATCGGCTCCGAGATCCATCGATGCCTCGATGAGCGAGCCGGAGGTTCGGCGGAAGCGGGCGACGGCATTGTTATAAACAACGACGACGCAGAAGGTGGCATGGCCGAGAACGATGGTCCAGACCGAAAAGGGGATATCGAACAGGCTGAAGGCGGAGCGCAGGGCAATGCCGGTGATGATGCCGGGCAATGCTATCGGCAGGATGACCAGCAGCGAGATCGCCTCGCGGCCGAAGAACTTCGTCTGGCTGACGGCGGCGGCGCAGAGCGTGCCGAGGATCAACGCGATCGCGGTTGCGATGGTCGCGACCTGCACCGAGAGTGCCAGGGCCGACCAGACGTCCGGCCTGTTCCAGGCGATGCCGAACCATTGCAGGGTGAGGCCCGGTGGTGGCCACTGATAGCTCTTCTCCTCCGTCGTGAAGGCATAGACGAAGATCAGCAGGATCGGCAGATGCAGGAAGAGGAGGCCGCCGGCGGCTGCGATCTTGAGGGGGAAGGAGGCGCGTTGGCCACGATCAGAGCGCATCGAAAGCTCCCCGTTTCTTGGCGATCCAGAGATAGATGGCCATGATGACGATCGGCACGACCGAGAAGGCGGCGGCCAACGGTACGTTGCCGGCGGTTCCCTGCTGTGTATAGACGGCCTGGCCGATGAAGAGGCGCGAGGAGCCGATGATCTGCGGGATGATGTAATCGCCCAGGGTCAGCGAGAAGGTGAAGATGGAGCCGGCGACGACGCCGGGCAGCGCCAGTGGCAGCAGTACCGTGCGGAAGGTCTGCTTTGGCGTCGCGCCGAGATCGGACGAGGCTTCCAGCAGGTTCGCCGGCACACGCTCGAGAGCGGCCTGCGTCGGCAGGATCATATAGGGCAGCCAGATATAGACGAAGACGAGGAAGGTGCCGATGTAGCTGACCGAGAGCGAGTTGCCGCCGATGATGGGCAAGGCGAGCACGCCGTCGAGCAGCCAGCCGAGATGCAGCTTGGCGAAGATCCAGGTGAGGATGCCTTCCTTGGCGAGGATCAGTTTCCAGGCATAGACCTTGACGAGGTAGCTCGACCAGAGTGGCAACATGACGCCGAGATAGAAGAGTGCCTTCCATTTATCCTGCGCATAGCGCGCCGCATAATAGGCGATGGGGAAGGCGACGAAGGCGGAGGCGATAGTAACGAGCGCGGCCATGACCACCGTGCGGAGGATAATGTCGAAGTTCGCTGAGTTCAGCAGCTGCGCATAGGTCGACAGCGTGAATTCGTAATTCACCATTCCCGAGAAGTCGTCGATCGAGAAGAAGCTCTGCAGCAGCAGCGCAATCAGCGAGCCGATATAGATGATGCCGAGCCAGAGCAGCGGCGGCGTCAGCATCAGGAACAGCAAAAGCTTCGGGCGGCGCCAGAAGAGATCGGAGAGGCGACCGAAGACGCCACCGCGGCGCGGCAGGATCGAGGTCGGTGCCTGGCTCGGCGAGGCGGGGAAGGCGGCGGCGTTCATGCGGCGTCATCCATGTAATGGACATCCACCGGCAGCCATGCGAGGCGGACGGAAGCACCGGTATCCGGGGCTAGTTGCCCGGCGGGTACCGTCACATGCAGCCTGGTGCCGTTTGCTTCGACGGAGAGGCGCGTAGCGGCACCGAGAAAGCTCGTCGCTTTCACGGTCGCCGCCACGCCGCTCTCCTCAGTCAACCGGATGGCTTCGGGGCGCAGGCTCGCCCAGCGCCGCTCGCCGCCGAGCGACGACATGGTTTCGGGAGCAATGACGTTGGAGGAGCCGACGAAATCAGCAACGAAGCGGGTCTTCGGCCGCTGGTAGATGTCGTGCGGCGTACCCTGCTGCACGATGCGGCCGTCGTTGAAGACGGCGACGCGATCGGCCATGGACAGGGCCTCGCCCTGATCGTGGGTGACGAAGACGAAGGTGATGCCGAGCGCCCGCTGCAGGCTCTTCAGTTCCTCCTGCATCTGCTCGCGCAGCTTCAGGTCGAGAGCGCCGAGTGGTTCGTCGAGCAGCAGCACCTTCGGCTTGTTGACCAGAGCGCGGGCGAGCGCCACGCGCTGGCGCTGGCCGCCGGAGAGCTGGCCGGGACGGCGCGTGCCATAACCCGGGAGTTTCACCAGTTCCAGCGCCTGTTCGGCGGCGCGCAGCCGCTCGGCCTTGCCGACACCCTTGACCATCAGCCCATAGGCGACGTTGTCGAGGATATTGAGATGGGGAAACAGCGCATAATCCTGGAAGACCGTATTGACGTTGCGCCGGTATGGCGGCACGCCTTCAGCGGTTTCGCCGAAGATCTCGATATGACCGCCCGTTGGCTGCTCGAAGCCGGCAATCAGTCTGAGGCAGGTGGTCTTGCCGGAGCCGGAAGGGCCGAGCATGGCGAAGAATTCGCCGGGCGCGATCTCCAGATCGACTCGGTCCACAGCGCGGACCTGGCCAAAATGGCGCGACACCTGCTGGAAACGAACGGCGTTCATTGGCTTCTCCAGGGAAGGGTTGTTTTTCCTTCTCCCCTTGGGGAGAAGGTGGCCCAAAGGGTCGGATGAGGGGGCGACATGAGCTGTCCTTCGCTTGTTGCTCAGGACATTCGTCACTTCGTTCCTCATCCCCCTCATCTGTCTTGTCAGGCATCTTCTCCCCGCTGGGGAGAAGAGGGATTTCACCGTCCGCCGATCACGCCGATATAGTCGGAGACCCAGCGATGATAGGGCACGCATTCGCCCTGCGTGCTGCATTTCGCGACGGGCGTCTTCCAGAACTTGATCTTGTCGAAGTGATCGTAGCCGTTGGTGGCGCAGCCGCTGTCGGTCAGCAGCTCATTGCCCTTGCAGGCTGCCGGAACCGAGGGCACGGCGCCGAACCAGGCGGCCGCATCGCCTTGAACCTTGGCCTGCAGTGAGTGCTCCATCCACATATAGGCGCAGTTCGGATGCTCGCTGTCGGCATGCAGCATGGTGGTGTCGGCCCAGCCGGTCGTTCCCTCATCCGGGAATGTGGAGGCGATCTTCTGCTTGTCGGCTTGCAGCAGGTTCACCTGGAACGGCCAGGAGCCGGAGGCCACGACGCCTTCGTTCTTGAAGTCGTCGGTCTGGATCATCGCGTCATGCCAATAGCGGCTGACGAGCTTGCGCTGGCCGCGCAGCAGCTCCAGAGCGGCCTTGTACTGGTCTTCGTTGAGCTCGTAGGGTTCCTTGATGCCGAGTTCGGGCTTGTGGGCCATGAGATAGAGAGCGGCATCGGCAATATAGATCGGGCCGTCATAGGCCTGCACGCGGCCCTTGTTGGACTTGCCGTCAGGCAGGGTCGTTTCTTCGAAGACGATGTTCCAGCTCTTCGGCGCCTGGCCCTTGAAGGCATCCGTATTATACATCAGCACATTGGGGCCCCAGAGATAGGGAACGCCGTAGTGGACGCCGTTTACCGTGTGCCAGGGTGCATTCTTCAGGCGGTCGTCGAGGTTTTTCCAGCTCGGGATCAGATCGGTGTTGATCGGCTGGACACGCTTGCCGGCAACGAGGCGCAGCGATGCGTCACCAGAGGCTGTCACGAGGTCAAAGCCGCCTTCGTTCATCAGCGCGACCATTTCGTCCGATGTCGCAGCAGTCTTGACGCTGACCTTGCAGCCGGTTTCCTTCTCGAAGCCTGTAACCCAATCGTAATTCTTGTCGCTTTCACCGCGCTCGATATAGCCGGCCCATGCGACAATACTGACGGCGCCTTCGCCCTTGCCGAGCGTCTTCAGCGGCTCGGCGGCAATGATTTGTGTGGCGAAACTGAAGGATGCGAGTGCGGCCGCGCATGATTTCAGCAGATGCTTCATCGGACTCTCCCGGTTTTTAAGCCTTGATGGCGTGGAGCCAGTGACTGGCTTCTTGTTCCCGGAAGAAAAAGTGACGCGATTTTGCCGCATTCGCAAATTCATTTATCAGAAAGGCGATATCGGAAATTCCGATTCCTAACTGTGCGTGGGCGAGAGATCGAAAACCTCCGGCCGCAGCTTTCCAGCCCGCATGAGGTGCTGCAGCGTGTAGGAAATGGAAAGGGCATCATCGAGCGCGTCATGGCCCTTAAGCGGCGGATGCTGCACGCCATAGTAATGGGAAAGCTCGTTGCTTGGCGTCTTCGCCAGATCCTCGATAGGCATTCCCGCCGCAAGCAGCAGCTTGACGGCATTGTCGAAACGATGCGCGGGGATCAGGGGCCGAATACCGGCGACATAGCAGCTGATTGCCATCATGTTCAGCTCGTCCTTGCCCCAGGACCAGAGACGGGCACCATCCGAGAAACGATCCAGACCGGCAATGGCGTCCTGCAGGGCCATTCCTTCCGCCTCGATGTTCTCTTCGGTCACACCCGTCAATGCGGTGAAGAACGGATCGAGCGCATGTTGTTTGCCAAACCGATCGACCGGACGAACATAGGCCTTGTAGCTGTCCAGGATCGCGAAATCGCCTTCGAGACTGAGCTTGATGGCTCCAACTTGCGCGACGACCGGATCGGGATCATGGGCGGCACACCAGGACCGGCGTTGCGACCCTTCGAGGCAAAGGAACTCACAGTCGAATATGATTGCGGTCTTCATAACTGGCTCTCCATTCGCAGCGATCTTCGATTGTATTCCGTTCGGCCGGGTCGGAAGAACACTGCCTGTTACCGCTGCCGGCCCGAGCGCATGCTTTCTGCGACGCCGACGAAATCGCGAGCTGCTTGCGGCAGGCTGGAGCCCTTGCGCCAGACCATGCCGACCTGAACCACCGGCAACGAACCGGAGACGTCGCGGCTTTCGATGCGATCGCCTTCCAGTGACCAGGGACGATAGACGAGATCCGGCAGTAGTGCGACACCGGCGCCGGTCGCGACGAGGCTGCGCACCGCCTCGACCGAGCGGGTGCGGAAGGCGACATGCGGGCGGGCACCTAGCGCGGTCAAAAGCTTGCCGGTGTTTTCCTCGATTTCGTCGATGGTCAGCATGATCAGCGGCTCGCGGGTGATGTCCGCGACACTGATGATATCGGCCGAAACGAGAGGGTGACCCATCGGCAGCCAGAGGCGGTAGGGCGAGGTCTCCAGAATCTCGGCCTGCAGAGCCATGCGGTCCCGCAAATTGGAAATGACCATGACGGCGACGTCGAGCTCGCCACCAACCAGAAGATGTTCCAGATAACCGCCATTATCCTCGATGGCGCTCACCTCGACACCAGGACAGGCACGGCGATAGCGCGCCAGAAGATCTGACAGAACATAGCCGGCGACGAGCGATGTGACGCCGATATTCAGCGTGCCGCCGGCCTCGTTCTGCTTGCCGGAAAAGCTGGTGCGGGCATCGGAAACGGTCGCGAGGATCTTCGTCGCATGGCGCAGGAACTGGTGGCCGTTATGGGTGATCGACAGGCCGCGCGGATGGCGCTCGAACAGCTCGACGCCAAGGTCGCTTTCCAGCTCCTTGAGGGCTTCGGTCACAGAGGATTGGGAGATGGACAGGTTCTGCGCGGCCCGCGTCACGGAGCCTTGTTCCGCCACGGCGACGAAGTATTGCAGCTGTCTCAGGGTGAAGGCCATGCTTCGGTTAGAGCATGTTCGCGCCAAGAAAGGCAAGTGCTCGTCATAGCTGTGAAAGTTCGGACCTTTTTTGGTAACGATATCGAAGACGATGCAAGTTTCGCCTCGGTTTTAAGTATTCCGAAACGCCAATTCCCTAACGTGAGGGTTGATCATTTTTGTCGGCTTGGAGTGGTCTATGCGGGAGCAGTTGGCGTGAGCGCCTTACTGCACATTTTCCGGGTATCCCGGAAACTTGTCGTCCTGATCGGCGGAGTGGCCCTTCTCGTGGGGTCTTCCGGCGTTTTTGCGCTTTATATTGGCAAGGACAAGCTGCTCGGTCTCGTATCTGCTTCCCCTGACGGGCTTCAGTGCACCGATGTCAATCTCATTACCATTCGCAAGGACAACCGCTTCTGGGTTCGAAAATATATTCGCACCGAGCCAACCGATGGGCTGACGCGGGTCAGGACTGCGCTCCGGGTTGCCAAGGCTGTCTATCAGGAACAGAAGCCGGATCTCGTTCAGGTTGTGGTTCTAGACCAGAACGGACCGACGTTGCGTTCCGACCTGCGCGGCCGAGCTCTTGGCGCCGATGTCGTCTATGTGGCCCATCCCGACCGACTGGTCGATGGCAGCTCCGAAGCACCGCTGACGGCCCGCTATTACGATGGCGGCGCCAGCAATGCAGGCCTGTTTTACGGCGAGCAGATTACCATGCTACCTCAGGATATCGATGCGGCGATCGCTGGATTGAAGGATCTGTCCGACTGTGGCAATGCGCTGGCAGCGGACAATGGCGGCGATGCCAAGAAGGACAAGATGAAGGCGGCGATCGCTGCGGAAGAGAAAACGGCCGCAAAACAGGCCGAGAGCCGCGATGCCAAGCCGCCGCTGCCGGAGCCGAAATCGACCGGCAATGTCCAGCCGGGCTATAATGAGAACGGCGAGTTCATCGGCGCCGATGCCGGTCCCAAAGATAAGAGCCCGTCACCGGGATTGGATCCGACCATGACGGGTGCAGCCGATCGCCGCTCGCCCGTCACCAACTGATCAAAACGGGATTTGCGCTATCTGGCGGAAAGGCAACAGCCTCATTCCGCCAGATGCTTCTCGCCGATAGCCTGGTAGAGCGCAAAAAGCGCCTCGTGAACTTCGCCTGCAAGGCGGTAGAAGTCGGGATTCGCCAGGATGGCGGGGTGCTGCAGCAGCTGGTCGTCGGTCATGTCGAGCATGATCGATACCGTGTGCATCGCCTCGTGGCAGCCGAACGTTCCCGGCGCGTATTGCGAGAGATCGATGTCGCCGATCTCAGCAAGATCGGCCAGCCGCTGATGCTCGCTATCGTCTGCGGCTGACATCTCTTTATCCGTCATAATACGCACCTTTGATGTTCGAAGGACCAGACTGGTCTCAATCGGCCTTGTTGCGACGGGCCGGGAAGAGGATGATGTCACGGATCGACGGCGAGTTGGTCAAAAGCATGATGAGGCGGTCCACACCTATGCCGAGACCGCCCGCCGGCGGCATGCCCTGGTCGATCGCGTCGAGGAACTCTTCATCCAGCTGTTTTTCCTTTTCGCCGCGCGCATGCGCCTGCTCGAGCTGCTCGACCATGCGGGCACGCTGCTCTTCCGGATCGTTGAGTTCCGAGAAGGCGTTGCCGAGTTCCCAGGCGTTGCAATAGGTTTCGAAACGTTCGACGAGGCGCGGCTCGCCCGGCACTTCCTTGGCGAAAGGCGAGATGTCCTTCGGGAAATGCGTGACGTGTGCCGGCTGGATCAGCGTGCCCTCGACCTTCTCTTCGAAGATGAAGGCAAGGCATTCACCCCAGGTCGCGTCCTTCTCGACGGCGAAGCCGGCAGCCTTGGAAGCGGCGCGGGCTTCTTCGTCGGTCTTGATCGCCAGGAAGTCGATGCCGGTCGCTTCCTTGACGGCATCGGGCATCGGCACGCGGCGGAACGGGCCCTTGAAGGAGATCTGCTTGTCGCCGAAGGCAAATTCGGTGCTGCCGTGGATCGACATGGCGAGCGTCGAGAATAGGCGCTCGACGAGGTCCATGATGTCCTCGTAGTCGGCATAGGCCCAATAGCACTCCATCATGGTGAATTCGGGATTGTGCCGGGTGGAGACGCCTTCGTTGCGGAAGTTGCGGTTGATCTCGAAGACCTTGTCGGTGAGGCCGGAAACCAGCGTGCGCTTCAGGAACAGTTCCGGCGCAATGCGCAAGTACATGTCGAGCTTCAGCGTGTTGTGATGCGTCTTGAAAGGCTCGGCCGTCGCGCCGCCATAGACCGAATGCAGCATTGGCGTCTCGACTTCCATGAAGCCATCATTTTCCATGAAACGGCGGATGCCGGAGACGATGCGGCTGCGCTGCTGGAAGCGGAGCTTCGATTCCTCGTTGGTCATGATGTCGAGGTGACGCTTGCGATAACGCAGCTCGATGTCGGATAGGCCGTGCCACTTTTCCGGCATTGGCAGCAGCGACTTGGTCAGCATGGTGATCTGCTGGGCATTGATCGTCAGCTCGCCGCGCTTGGTGCGGCGCACGACGCCGGTGACGCCAATGATGTCGCCGATATCGATCATCGGCAGCAACGCGCGAGCCTCTTCCGAGGTCACGTCCTTGTGGCTGAAGATCTGAATCTTCGCCGAGGCATCATGGATATCCATGAACATGCCGGAATTGCGCGAGGAATAGACGCGGCCGGCGACGGTGACGACATCGCCAGTCTCTGTATCCGGCTCCAGGCGTTCGTATTTCGCGACGAGTTCAGCATTGGTCATGGTCCGGTGGAAATGCGCCGGATAGACGTCGCCGATCTGTTCGCGCAGCAGCTTCAGCTTCTGCGCGCGAACTTCCGTTGCGTCGGAGGAGAGGGTAGCGGTTTCGGTCTTGTCGTTCATGGTTTTAAAGTCCGGTTCAATTCTTCGGGCCGACGAGTGTCGCAACGGTCTGCGCGGCAAGTTTCAGCCGCTGGCGGACGACGGACCGGCCGAGGATCGCCATGCTATCGAAAAGCGGCAGGGAGCGCGAGGAGCCCGATACGGCGACGAAAAGTGGCGCGACGATGACCTTCAGCTTCTTGCCCATGCGGTCGGCGATGGCGCGCAGCTCGGCTTCGATCGTCTCGACGTTCCATTCGAGGATCTTTTCCAGATCAGGCTGCACCGTGTTCAGGATTTCCAAGAGCTCTTCCGGCGTCGACTTGATCTTGGCGAAGGCGGAAGGATCAAGGTTGAGGTCGGACTTGAACAGGAAGCCGGCGAGGTCAGGCAGTTCGCCAAGCTTGGTGATGCGCGACTGCGACAGCTTCAGGCCTTCCTTCAGGCGATCGTTTTCCATCGCCCAGGTCAGCACCCGGTGCTGGAACTCTTCTTCCGACAGCTTCTCGCGGATCCAGCGGCCGTTCAGCCAGTCGAGCTTCTGGATGTCGAAGATCGCACCGGCCTTGGACAGGTTCTCCGGATCGAACTTTGCGGCAAGCTCATCCATGCTCAAGAGCTCTTCGCCTTCGGCGATCTGGATGAAGAACAGGCCGAGGAAATTCATCAGCGCCTCGGGGATATAGCCGAGGGCCGTATAATAGGAGATCGAGGTCGGGTTCTTGCGCTTCGACAGTTTCGATTTGTCAGCATTGCGCATGAGCGACAGGTGCATGAACACCGGCGGCTCCCAGCCGAGATACTGATAGATCAGGATGTGCTTCGGCACCGAGGCGAGCCACTCTTCGCCGCGCGCGACATGGGTGATCTTCATCAGATGGTCGTCGACGACGTTGGCCATGTGATAGGTCGGCATGCCGTCGGCCTTCAAGAGGACCTGCATGTCGACGGCGTCCCACGGGATTTCGACATCGCCGTAGACGCCGTCATGGAACTTGCAGGAGCCTTCGATCGGGATCTTCATGCGCACGACATGCGGCTCGCCGGCGGCAACGCGTGAGGTAACTTCCTCAGCCGAAAGGTTCAGACAGTGGCCGTCATACTTCGGCGGCAGACCGGCGGCGCGCTGCGCCTCGCGCATCTTTTCCAGGCGCTCCGGCGTGCAGAAGCAGCGAAAGCCGTGACCGTTTGTGACGATCTGCTCGACATAGGGCTTGTAGAGGTCCTTGCGGTCGCTCTGGCGATAGGGGCCGTAGGGGCCGCCGATATCGGGACCTTCGGACCATTTCAGGCCGCACCATTTCAAAGCGTCGAGCACCTTGGTCTCGAATTCCGGGGTGGAGCGGGTCGCGTCGGTATCCTCGATGCGCAGGATAAACTCGCCGCCGTGTTTCTTGGCGAAGAGATAGTTGAACAGCGCGATGTAAGCGGTGCCGACATGCGGCTCGCCGGTAGGGGAGGGTGCGATGCGGACGCGAACGCCTGAAGTGGTCATCTTGTTTGCCCGTCATAAAAGGCCGGGCCGCGCTTGGGACAAGCGCCGTCCAGCCGAAAATGTCTATCTGGATCAGGAAACCGGCCGGAAAAGGGCGTCTTGCCGCTTCTATCAGCGTTTTCCGTATGGCTGGCCTTAGGCCATATTCAAGGGGTGACGTCAAGGGAAACTGCGCCGCGAGGGCAGGCAGAGGCACCGAGGACGCCGTGATGCATCGAAAAGGGCCTGCCTTCCAATTTCACGAAGCGCCTTTACACTTCGTAAGTGTTTCAGGAGAAAAGCCTTACGCTTGCCCAATTTGATTTGCAATTTTCGCGGCAGTGGCGAAATAGGTTTTCAATCGTTCATTCCGGGGATCCCATGAAGAAACTAATTTTGAGCTTGCTATTGGCGGTCTCGATGGTCGACGCCGCCGCTGCCCAATCGACTATTACGCGCGATGGCTCGGCTAAGCTGATCGAATCCTATCGCGCCTATATCGGCAACGACGATCTCTATAATTCCAAGGGCGAGCGCCTGACGGCACCCTGGCAGATCATCCGCCAGGACCGCGCCAACTATCACGCCTATCGCCGCCGTGACCGTGGCGACCAGGGCGACAGCTTTTTCTCACTGCCCTCCAATCGTCAGAAGCTGGAAGCCATGCTGGCAAACGGCAACATAGCCGACGATGCCGGGAACTATATCGTTCGCGGCAACGTCTGGATCAAGGTCGACATTTATGGCCGCGGCGATATCGGCGAATGGGTCGACGTGCACGTCCAGGATTGATCGATGTGATGAAGCCGCACCTCGTTATCGGTGCGGCCTTCGCCATCAATGGCCGCCGGATGCCTTTTTCCGCCGGTTGCGTGCCATCATGTTCAGCACTTCGACCAGAGCGGAGAAGGCCATAGCGGCGTAGATGTAGCCCTTGGGAACATGCACGCCCATGCCTTCGGCGATCAGCGTCGTGCCGATCATCAGTAGGAAGGCGAGCGCCAGCATGACGATGCTCGGGTTCTTCTCGATGAAGTTGGCGAGCGGGTTTGCCGCGACCAGCATGACCGTGACGGCGGCGATGACGGCGACGAACATGATCGCCAAGTGCGGCGTCATGCCGACGGCGGTGATGATGCTGTCGATCGAAAAGACCAGATCGAGCAGCAGGATCTGGCCGATCGCCGAGGCGAAGGTCGTGGTCGTCGATTTGGCAATGAAATCCTCGCCCTGCTCCTGCGGATCGACATTGTGATGGATCTCCTTCGTTGCTTTCCAGACGAGGAAGAGGCCGCCGCCTATGAGGATCATGTCCTTCCAGGAGAAGCCCTGGCCGAAGATTTCGAAGACCGGCTGGGTGAGCTGGACGATCCAGGCGACGGTTCCGAGCAGCGCAAGACGCATGATAAGGGCGAGACCGATACCGATCTTGCGGGCTCTGTCACGATGTTCCGGCGGCAGCTTGTTGGTCAGGATCGAGATGAAGATGAGGTTGTCGATGCCGAGGACCACTTCCATGACGACGAGCGTGACGAGTGCCACCCACGCCCCCGGGTCCTGTATCAGCTCCACAATATCCATTGACGATGCCCCCTTTGATCAGCATTCGCCGATGCTGACCCCCAGCCCGGCCTCTCCAGAATGGCCGTAATGTAAGGAGTGTCATGGTTCGTACAAGCAGCGCCGCCATTTTCATGGCGGCGGCCTTGTTTCCGGGTCTTATTCCCGGACTTTGTTTCTAGGCTTTGAGGGGGATCCAGACTTCCGTCGCGCCCATGCCGGTGCGTGGGTCGAAGCGGTCGTCATAGCGTTCCATCATGTCGGGGGTGCCAGCATGCTGTTGACCCGATTGCGGCAGCCAGTCTCCGAAGATCTGATGCACCGTCGCGGAAATGCCGGAGATGTGCCCGCGATGCGTGAAGATCGCGTAGCGCTGCTGCGGCAGTTTCGTCGTCACGAAACCTTCGGGCAGGCCGTCCGCGGCGGAAACTTCGGCTGCCGACATGTAACGGAAGCTTTCGCTACCTTCTTCCGCCTGGGTGCAGACGCCATAGGCGACATTGCCGATCTGGCCGGGAATATGGCCGAAATGCTGGTTGAATTTCTGCCAGAGCGAGGGGATAGCCTGTGTCGCCTCATATGCATAGGTTTCCGCAAGGCCGGCAAGCAGCATTGCGGGATGGGTCTCGAAGCGCGGTGCCTCGAGCTTGGGAAGGCGGGTGTCGTCCATTCTGATCGGTTCCTGTAGAGCGAGGTTGCGAACGTGTCCTTGCTTGCGCAGGCTTTCCGGCGTCATACCGAATTGCTCGCGGAAGGCACGGGTGAAAGCCTCGTGCGAGCCGTAGCCGGCATCGAGGGCAACCTGGAGAATGGAGGAGGAGCCGTCGATCAGGGTGAGAGCCGCTTCACTGAGGCGGCGGCTCCGGATATAGCTGCTGATCGAGTGGCCCGTCGTCATGCCGAAGACGCGTGAAAGATGAAAGCGCGACAGCCCGGCTGTCTCGGCGATCTCGTCGAGCGAGATGTCGGATTTAAAATGGCTTTCGATAAACCATATCGCTCTGCCGATCGCGTTCATTTTCAACTCCCCTGGTTGCCGGACCAGTCATAGGCTCCCGACGCTGGCGATGCTTGATCGCCATTGCGGAGTTGAATTACTACACCTTCGCGGACAGCAGGAGAGACCTGCTCATCCTAATCCTTGCGATCCGGACCGTAGCCAGCAAGGAAGACGCGGACGGCGCCGCGCACAACATAGTCGATCTCTTCCTTCGAGGGCGGCGCGTCCATGTCGCCGAAGAGCCGCAGCTTGAAATAGCCGCCGCTGGCCATTTCCAGGAAGTGGCGGGCAGCCATGTCGAAGTCGTCGATCTTGAGATGGCCGGCTGCAGCCTGCCGCTCGAGGAAGCCGCGCAGCACCGTGCGCAGATTTTCCGGACCGGTGAAGAAGCGTTGACAGAGCGAGGGCATGCGTTCGCGCACGCCGATGACCGTGCGCATGGCGCTGATGGTTTTATCCGAGGTGACGTGCGTGACGAAGACGATACCGAAATCATACAGCGAAGTCGTCACATCCGCTTCGTCTGAAAGGGCATTGCGCACAAGGTTGACGAAATGGGTGCGCTCGCTCTCCATCATAGCGGCGAACAGATCTTCCTTGTTGGCGAAATAGACGTAGAGAGTGCCCTTGGAAACGCCCGCCTCGCGGGTGACATCGTTCATGCTCGCCGCATCGAAGCCCATTTTCATAAAGACACGCTTGGCGCCTTCGAGAATCTGATGACGCTTGGCAGGGTCTTCGCCGGCTGCCCAGCGTCCACCGGAACCCGGCGCGGGTGCGTTCAACACAGCGGCATTTTGCGATTCGTGTTTCATCGGCTCTTTCATTGTCTCCTTTACGCGATACTCGACTACTTTTTCTGAATCTTAAACAGATTCGCGAAATAAATCGAACCGCTCAGTTCGATATCTCTTGATATGGCGTGAGAAAGGCTCTATGTCAATTGAACCGAACCGTTCGGTTCGATTATTTTGCCAGATTTTCGGTGGTAGGGAAATGTCGTCAAGTCATGGAAACAATGTAGCGCGTATCGTGAATGAGCCCGCTGATGCAGAAGTGGAAGCCCGGGAAACCGGTGCGCCTGCCGAGGCTCCAGCGGCCGAAACGCGCAGCAACCCCGCCCCCGCCCAGGCTGCGCCCACTGCTCCGGCCCCTGCGGCCCCACCGCCGCCAGAGAAGAAGCGGCGCAGCCTGGCCCTCCCGATCATTCTCGTCATCGCTCTCGCAGCCGGTGGCTGGTACGGCTACGACTGGTGGACGAATGGCCGCTTCATGGTCTCCACCGACGACGCCTATATCGGCGGCGATATCGCCACGATCTCGCCGAAGGTGACAGGCTATGTCGCCAAGGTAAACGTTGTGGCAAACCAGCAGGTCAAGGCCGGCGACGTGCTCGCAACGCTCGATGACGGCGACTACAAGCTGGCGCTCGGCCAGGCTCAGGCCTCGCTCGATACCGAACAGCTTTCGCTCCATACCATCGATGCACAAATCGCTGCCGGCCAGGCAGCCCTTGCCCAGTCGCAGGCACAGAAGGTTGCCCTGGAAGCCACGGTCCGCGGCGCCCAGATCACCCAGACGCGCGCTGCCGAACTGCAGTCGAAGTCGGTCGGCACCACGGCCGCTTTGGATAGCGCCAATATCGCGCTTGATCAGGCAAAGGCCAATCTGGTCGGCGGCGACGCCGCCATCGCATCCGCACAGGCCAATATCAACCTGCTGCAGGCCCAGCGCCGTCAGGCGGAAAGCACGATCAAGGGTCTCGAAGCCGCGCGCGATAAGGCTGCCCGCGATCTTTCCTTCACCGTGCTGAAGGCACCTTATGACGGTATCGTCGGCAATCGCTCGGTCCAGGAAGGCGATCTGGTCTCCCCCGGTCAGAAGTTGATGGCGATCGTACCGACCAAGCAGCTCTATATCGACGCGAATTTCAAGGAAACGCAGATCCAGCATCTGGTTCCTGGCTCCAAGGTCAATGTTCATGTCGATGCTTTCAGCGATCACCCGATCGTCGGCACCGTCGAGTCGATCTCGCCGGCTTCCGGTTCGGTCTTCTCGCTGCTGCCGCCGGAAAACGCGACGGGTAACTTCACCAAGATCATCCAGCGCGTGCCTGTCCGCATCGCATTGCCGCAGGATGCGCTCAATACCGGCCGTCTGCGCGCAGGCTTAAGCGTCGTCGTCGACGTCGATACCCGCACGGCACCGGACAAGTAAACGATCGAGCTCGGGAGAGACGCGCCATGTCGTCCGCCAGCACTACTGCCGGGTCGCCCCCACGCGCGGCCGGCCCTGCCGCGCCTGCGGCTGATCATATCGACACGAGGAAGCTCATCGCCTTTCTGGCGATGGTGCTCGGCATGTTCATGTCGATCCTCGACATTCAGATCGTCTCGGCGTCGCTCAGCGAAATCCAGGCAGGCCTCAGCGCCGGCTCGGATGAAATCGGCTGGGTTCAGACGGCCTATCTGATCGCCGAAGTCATCATGATCCCGCTGTCTGGAACGCTGGCGCGCATCATTTCGACGCGCTACCTGTTTGCGATTTCAGCTGCCGGCTTTACAGCTGCGAGCGCGCTTGCCGCGACCGCCACCAACATCGATCAGATGATCATCTACCGCGCCCTGCAGGGCTTCATCGGCGGCGGCATGATCCCCTCGGTCTTTGCGGCGGCCTTCACGATCTTCCCGCCGTCCAAGCGCAACGTCGTTTCGCCGATCATCGGCCTGATCGCCACGCTTGCGCCGACGATCGGCCCGACTGTCGGCGGCTATCTGTCCAACGCCTTCTCCTGGCATTGGCTGTTTCTGGTCAACATTCCACCCGGTATCGTCGTTGCCATCGTCACCTGGAATTTCATTGATTTCGACAAGCCCGAGCTGTCGCTTTTCAAGAAGTTCGACTGGTGGGGCCTAATTTCGATGGGTGTTTTCCTCGGCGCGCTCGAATATGTGCTTGAGGAAGGCAATACGAACGACTGGTTCAACGACAATTACATCGTTGCGGGTGCCATCGCGTCCGCTATCGGCGCCGTGATTTTCTTCTACCGCGCCTTCACAGTCGAATTCCCCGTCGTCGATCTGAGGGCCTTCACGAACAAGAACTTCTCCTTCGGGTCGATATTCTCCTTCGTTATGGGCATCGGTCTCTACGGCCTGACCTATATTTATCCGCTCTATCTCGCGCGCATTCGCGGCTACGATTCGCTGCAGATCGGCGAGACGATGTTCGTCTCCGGCCTCACCATGTTCTTCACGGCGCCGCTGGCCGGCTTCCTGTCGAGCAAGGTCGACCTGCGCATCCTGATGATCATCGGCTTCACCAGCTTCTCGGCCGGCACCTACATCATGATGCACCTGACGGTGGACTGGGATTTCTGGGAGTTGCTCATCCCGCAGATCCTGCGCGGTTTCGGTCTGATGCTCTGCATGGTGCCGATCAACAATATCGCGCTCGGAACCATGCCGCCCGCCCGCATGCGCGGCGCGTCCGGTCTGTTCAATCTCACCCGTAATCTCGGCGGCGCCGTCGGTCTCGCGATCATCAATACGCTTTTGACGAACAGGCAGGACCAGCATTATTTCAACCTGCGCGACCATGTTCATTGGGGCAGCCATGCCGCCGTTACCCAATTGAACAACATGGCCGCCAACTTCAATGCAGCGGGTCTGGACGGCGACCAGGCGGCCTTGAAGCAAATGGTCAACATGGCGACGCGGCAGGCGGTCGTCATGTCTTTCGGGGATATTTTCCTGATGCTGACCGTGCTGTTCCTCGCGATGATCCTCGGCGTTCTGATGATCAGCAAGCCGAATGCCGCAGGCGGTGGGGGTGGCGGAGGCCACTAATCCTGCTCCTATAAATGCTCCCAAGGCATGGCCCCTCCTCGCGAGGGGCCTTTTTTGTTTTTGGTGTGGTTTGAAAAAATTCACCGGCCCGAAATTTTTGATTTACGTACATCAAAAATCGCAGTAAGGGTTTCCGCAGGAGGAGCCCATGAGACCGACCGTGCATGACATTGCCGCCGCTGCGGGCGTCAGCCTCGCCACGGTGGACCGCGTTTTGAACCAGCGTCCGGGTGTTCGGCTGGTAACGCGGGAGAAGGTGGAAGCCGCTATCCGGCAAATCGGCTATATCCGCGATGTCGCAGCTGCCAATCTGGCCAAGAGCCGGGTCTATCCTCTCGTTTTCATCGTGCCGACCGGCGACAACTCCTTCATGCACGGGCTGCGATTCGAAGTGCATCAGGCAACCTTGCGGGCCAGCATAGAGCGCACGGACATCCGAATTATCGAGGTGCCACCATTCGATGTGCCGGCGCTGGTCGCGGCGCTGGACGCCTTGCAGGGGCAGGATATCGCTGGCGTCGCTCTCGTGGCAACCGATGCCCCGGAAGTGCGGGCTGCTGTCGACCGTCTCGTGTCAGAGCGTATTCCGGTCGTCACGCTGGTCTCGGATCTCACCGATTCCCGCAGGCATCACTATGCCGGTATCGACAATATTGCCGCCGGACGGACCGCCGCGCGGCTGCTCGGGCGCTTCCTGGGGGGGCGCGAAGGCGATTTGACCGTGCTCGCCGGCTCGATGCTGGTGCGCGACCATCGCGAGCGCTTGCAGGGCTTTTCTGCGGTGATAGCCGAGGAATTTCCCAGGCTGCGGGTGCTGCCTGTGCTGGAAGGGCGCGACGATCCCGAGCGGACCCAATCGCTCATTTCAAAGGCGCTCTCCGAAAATAGGAATATTATCGGCATCTACAGTCTCGGCGCCGGCAACCGTGGTCTGATCGCGGGCTTGAAGGCCGTACGGCCCGAGCGTGAGCTGACGGTAGTCGTGCACGAGCTGACGCGGCATACGCGGGCGGCGCTGTTGGATGGCACGATCGACGCTGTCCTCAATCAGGATGCCGGTCATGAAGTCCGCAGCGCCATCCGCGTGATGAAGGCGACCGCCGACGGCCAGGCCGTCATCGCCGATCAGGAGCGCATACGCCTCGACATTTTCTTGAAGGATAATCTGCCCTGAACATTCGAACGCGGCAGAGCATAGGGAGTAACATCTGATGTATTTGGGTCTCGATCTCGGAACCTCCGGCGTCAAAGCGATGCTGATCGACGGCAATCAGAAGATCATCGGCTCCGCCAATGGCGGGCTTGACGTCTCGCGCCCGCATCCAGGCTGGTCGGAGCAGGATCCCGCGCATTGGATCCGCGCGACCGAAGAGGCTGTTGCCGGGCTGAAGGCTGCGCATCCGAAGGAACTCGCGGCCGTGCGTGGCATCGGCCTTTCCGGCCAGATGCATGGCGCAACACTGCTCGATGCCGACGACAGGGTATTGCGTCCCTGCATTCTCTGGAACGACACGCGCAGCTATCACGAGGCTGCCGCGCTCGATGCCGATCCACGCTTTCGGGCATTGACCGGCAATATCGTCTTCCCCGGCTTCACGGCGCCGAAGCTCGCTTGGGTCGCCAAGCACGAGCCTGACATTTTCGCCAGAGTGCGCTGGGTGCTGCTGCCGAAGGATTATCTGCGCCTATGGCTGGCGGGCGAGCACATGTCGGAAATGTCCGACTCGGCCGGCACGTCCTGGCTCGATACCGGCAAGCGCAAATGGTCTTCCGAGCTGCTGGCGGCCACCAATCTTGACGAGAAGCAGATGCCGACGCTGGTCGAGGGCACCGAAGTTGCCGGCAAGCTACGCGGCGAACTGGCCTCGAAATGGGGTATCGGCGGCGATGTCGTCGTTGCCGGCGGGGCAGGGGACAATGCAGCTTCGGCTTGCGGCATGGGCACGGTCAGCCACGGGGCTGCTTTCGTTTCGCTCGGAACGTCTGGCGTGCTCTTCGCGGCCAACGGCTCCTATCTGCCGAAGCCTGAAAGCGCCGTTCACGCCTTCTGCCACGCGCTGCCCAACACCTGGCATCAAATGGGCGTCATTCTCTCGGCAACCGATGCGCTCAACTGGCATTCGCATGTGACAGGCAAGTCCGCCGCCGAACTCACCGCCGAGCTTGGGGAGACGCTGAAGGCGCCGACCAGCGTCACCTTCCTTCCCTATCTCTCGGGCGAGCGCACGCCGCACAATGACGCGACGATCCGCGGTGCCTTCATCGGCCTCGGCCATGAAAGCGGCCGCGCCGTGCTGACGCAGGCCGTGCTCGAAGGCGTGTCCTTCGCCATTCGCGACAATCTCGAAGCGCTGCGCTCCGCCGGCACGGATATTGCGCGCGTCACCGCCATCGGTGGCGGCTCGCGTTCGCGCTACTGGCTGGCTTCGATCGCGACTGCGCTCGGCGTGCCCGTCGACCTGCCGGCGGATGGTGATTTCGGCGCCGCTTTCGGTGCCGCCCGTCTCGGCCTGATCGCTGCGACCGGCGCCGATCCGGTCGCCGTCTGCACCCCGCCGCAGACCGCCGGCACGATCGATCCGGTTGCGTCGCTGACGGATGCTTATGCGGATGCCTACGAGCGGTACCGTGCGGTTTATCCGGCGATCAAGCCGCTGTCGGCGCATTGAAGCTATGTGCGTGAGAGCCCCTCATCCGGCCTATCGGCCACCTTCTCCCCGTTTTGACGGGGAGAAGGGGATGGGCGCACCATCGCAGTCCCTTTCACCTCTGAAACAAGCGAGGATACAGAGGTCGTCCCCTCTCCCCGCGAGCGGGGAGAGGGCTAGGGTGAGGGGCAGAGCCGCATGAAACGAACAATAATACCGAAACACCAAACCCAAGGAGATAAGACATGAGCACCGGATTTTTTGGTGACATCAGTAAGGTAAAATACGAAGGCCCCGACAGCACCAATCCGCTGGCCTTCCGCTATTACAACAAGGACGAAGTCGTTGCCGGCAAGCGGATGGAAGACCATCTGCGTTTCGCCGTCGCCTACTGGCACACCTTCACCTGGCCGGGCGGCGATCCCTTCGGTGGGCAGACCTTCCTTCGCCCTTGGTTCAACGAGACGATGGAAGCCGCCAAGCTGAAGGCCGACGTAGCCTTCGAATTCTTCACCCTGCTCGGCGCTCCCTACTACTGCTTTCACGATGCCGACGTGCGGCCGGAAGGCAAGAATTTTGCCGAGAATACCAAGAACCTCAACGAGATCGTCGACTACTTCGCCAAGAAACAGGCCGATACCGGCGTAAAGCTGCTCTGGGGCACGGCAAACCTCTTCTCCAACCGTCGTTTCATGTCGGGTGCCGCGACCAATCCGGACCCGGATGTCTTCGCCTTCTCGGCTGCGACCGTGAAGACCTGCCTCGATGCCACCCACAAGCTCGGCGGCGAAAACTACGTTCTCTGGGGTGGCCGCGAAGGCTATGAGACGCTGCTCAATACCGACCTGAAGCGGGAGCTGGATCAGTTGGGCCGCTTCCTCAATCTCGTCGTTGAATACAAGCACAAGATCGGCTTCAAGGGCACGATCCTCATCGAGCCGAAGCCGCAGGAGCCGACCAAGCATCAGTATGACTACGACGTCGCCACGGTTTACGGCTTCCTCAAGAAGTACGGCCTCGAAAACGAAGTGAAGGTCAATATCGAGCAGGGCCATGCGATCCTTGCCGGCCATTCCTTCGAGCACGAACTGGCGCTTGCCAATGCGCTCGGCATTTTCGGCTCGATCGACATGAACCGCAACGACTACCAGTCCGGCTGGGATACCGACCAGTTCCCGAACAACGTTCCGGAAATGACGCTGGCCTATTACCAGGTTCTGGCAGGCGGCGGCTTCAAGTCCGGCGGCACGAACTTCGACGCCAAGCTGCGTCGTCAGTCGCTCGATCCGGAAGATCTGCTCATCGGCCATATCGGTGGCATGGATTGCTGTGCCCGCGGCCTGAAGGCTGCTGCGAAGATGATCGAGGACAAGGCACTCTCCAAGCCACTCGCCGACCGTTACGCCGGCTGGGATTCGGCCGAAGGCCAGAAGCTGCTGCGCGGCGAATATTCGCTCGATCAGATCGCTCAGTGGGTCGAAACCAAGGACGTCAACCCGCAGCCGAAGTCCGGCAAGCAGGAACTGCTGGAAAATATCGTCAACCGTTACGTTTGATCGATGCGTCCGGGAGGCGATCTTCATCGCCTTCCGGATTATTGCCGGAAGGCACGGCTGGAAATGGCTATGGGATTTCCTGAGGGATCCTTGGCATTGGCAAAAACATAGCCGTCGGCCTGATGCAAGGGGCCGAACTCCAGCCCCTCTTCGGCACACTTGGCGCGGAAATCTTCGACATGCTCGACGTCGAAGACCAGCTTGACCAGCACCTGGCCCATTTTCTGCGCCTTACCCGCCGGATGGATCATCAAATTGGCGCCGCCATCCTGCGCGAGCAGCTCAACAATCCGATCGCCCTCCAGACGGAGCGGCTTGAACCCAAAATGTGTCTCGTAAAAGCTTATCGTCGTTTCGACATCGCGCACATAGAGGGTGATTCTGCCGAGCGGCATCGTTGCGTCTGCCTATCGCCGGAGGCGCGGCGGTGCGGAGACCGAATTTCGCACCACGAGATCCGGCCGCAACAGGATCTCCGTTTCGGGCGGCTCTCCATCCGAAAGCAGTTCGAGCAAAAGCGCCATCGCATGCTTGCCGATGGCGGTGCGCGGCTGCCGGATCGTCGTCAGCGATGGCGTCATGAAGACGGCTTGCGGCACGTCGTCGAAACCGGTCACCGAGAAATCTTCGGGGATGTCATAGCCGCGTGCCTTCAGGCCGATCATCACGCCGATCGCGGTCTGATCGTTGACACACATGAATGCCGTCGGCAACGTGTCGCGCATGAAGAGCTGCTCGACGGCGAGCCGCCCGCTCTCGACGGTGCCGTCGCCGTCCAGCACCATGCGCAGGTCCTGTCCGATGCCGGCTGCATCCAGCCCTGCTTCATAACCCATGCGCCGGCGGCTATAGGCGAGGCGGGTGCGGGAATCGCCGATAAAGGCGATCTTGCGATGACCCTCGGCAATCAAGAGGTCCACGGCCTTGCGGGCGCCGGCGATATCGTCGACGCCGACATAGGGAATGCCGCCGTTGAAGACCGGCTCGAAAACGCCGACACTCGGCGGCAGCCGCGCCGTCATCGTCTGATGCCCGAAGGGCAGGATGCCGGTGAAAAGGATCAATCCGGCCGCCTGGTTGGAATTCAGAAACTTCAAATATTCCAGCCCGCGCTGCGCGTCGTTTTGCGTGTGACCGATAAGGATACCGTAGCCGTGCGAGCGTGCCTCATTCTCCAGGCCGATGAGAATATTGGAGAAATTGGGATCGCCGATATCGGGTGCGACCACGAGAATCATGTTCGATCGGCCGAGCCGGAGGCTGCGCGCCATGGCATTGGTGGTATAGCCGGTGATGGCGATCGCCTGATTGACTTTCAGCCGCGTCGAATTGGCGACTTTCTCCGGCATATGGATTGCCCGCGAAACCGTTGCTATCGAAACATTGGCAATTCGGGCGACGTCTTCGATAGTTGCGGGCGTGGAATTCGACACTGCGCTCTGCCTTGGGGTCTCGTCTCGGGCTGGAGACTACACAGACTTACGTGGAGGTCAAAGGTAACCGCGAAATTTTGTACGATATCCAATGATGTAAACCTTTACACGATGTATGTAAAGGTTTACATACCATGGAAAGCGGGTGGGACCGCAGGGAGGATTCAATGAGTTCGGAAGCCGTCGACGGTGCGGTCGTGCTGTCTGCGAGAGGGATTTCTAAGGCCTTCAGCGGCGTACAAGTGCTGTTCAGCGTGAACTTCGATCTTAAGGCCGGCGAGATCCATGCGCTCATGGGCGAAAACGGCGCCGGCAAGTCGACGCTCGTCAAGGTTCTCTCCGGTTTCGAGCAGCCGACCTCTGGCGAAATTCTCCTCGATGGCAAGCCGGTGAAGCTGCCGCCGAACGGCGCAGCGGAAGCGCTCGGCATCGTCATCATCCATCAGGAATTCAATCTCGCTGAACATTTGACCGTCACCGAAAGCCTGTTTCTCGGTCGCGAAGTTACGCGTCTGGGTGTGCTCGATCGCAAGCATATGCGTGCCGAAACGCGGCGCGTGCTCGATCTTCTCGGCTCGCATGTCGATGAAAATGCCATGATCAGCTCGCTTTCCATCGCCGACAAGCAGATGGTGGAGATTGCCAAGGCGATCAGCCGCGATGCGCGGATCGTCTTCATGGACGAGCCGACCGCCGTTTTGTCGCGTGAAGAGACCAATTTCCTGTTCAAGCAGGTACGCAAGCTGCGCGATCAGGGAACGAGCTTCGTCTTCGTCTCCCACAAGCTCGATGAGGTCATGGAACTGACGGATCGGGTTACGGTGCTGCGCGACGGCCAATGGGTGAAGACCTCGCCAACCTCGCTGCTCGATGGCGAATCGATCGCCCAGCTGATGGTCGGGCGCGAGCTCTCGAGCCTTTATCCGGCCAAGAACGAGCCCGATGTTGACGAGAAGGTGGTGCTCAGCGTCAGCTCGGTTTCGACGGGCTACGTCCATGATGCAAGCTTCGAGCTGCGCAAGGGTGAGATATTGGGCTTCTCCGGTATGATCGGCTCGGGCCGCACCGAATTGATGGAGGCGATCGTCGGCCTACGCGCTCGTGCGTCTGGCGAGGTCGTTGCCAATGGTCAAACGGTGCCACCGCATGACGTGCATGCGGCCATTGATGCCGGGCTTGCCTATATGACGAAGGATCGGAAATCCAAGGGCCTACTGCTGAATTCAGGCATGGTCGTCAATCTGACCCTGCAGTCGCTCGACCGGCACGGCAAGTTCGGCTATCTGAGCGCCTCCAGCGAGGCGGATGCGCTGGCGCGGGCGCGACGCCGCTTCGACATCCGCGTGAGGGACGGAAATATCGTTGCCGGCCGCATGTCCGGCGGCAACCAGCAGAAGCTGCTTCTGGCGAAGATCATGGAGACCGAGCCGCAGATCATCATCATCGACGAGCCGACGCGCGGCATCGATGTTGGCACGAAGCAGCAGATTTATCATTTCATTTCCGCGCTGGCGCGCGACGGTCATTCTATCATCGTGATCTCTTCGGAAATGCCTGAGGTCATCGGGCTTTGCACGCGGATCGCTGTCATGCGTGAGGGGCGGATCGTCGGCGTGCTCGAAGGCGAGGAAATCTCCGAGCAGGAAATCATGCGTTATGCGGCGGGCCTGAAGAAAAAGACGGCTGCCTGAAAGGGCGGCGGAGAGCAGGGCGAATTCCCAGCAATCATGGGACGGGAGGTTGGTTTTGGTTATGAGCGTGGGTGAAGACAGCAGCGGCAAGGCAGGCCGGCGAGGGCGCTCCTGGCGGGATGTCGATCTTAGGGCAGTTGCGCCATTTGCAGCACTGGTGCTGCTTCTGATCGTGGGCGCACTGGTCAACCCGAACTTCATCGGCATTACCAACCTCACCAATGTCGCGACAAGATGCGCCTTCATCGCCATCATCGCCGTCGGTGCCACCTTCGTCATTTCGGCGGGTGATCTCGATCTGTCCGTCGGCGCGATGGTCGCCTTCGTCGCCAGCCTGATGATCCTCTTCATGAATTCGGGCGTCATTTCCGATCCCTCCATGATGTTGGCGGCTGCCGTGCTGTTTTCGATCGTTGCCGGCCTGCTATGCGGCCTTGCCAATGGTCTGATTACGACCATGGGCAAGATCGAGCCGTTCATTGCGACGCTCGGCACCATGGGCGTCTATCGCGGCTTGACGACCTGGCTGTCGCAGGGCGGTGCCATCACCTTGCGACCGGCGGATATTCAGGCGCTCTACAAGCCCGCTTATTATGGCACAGTGCTCGGTGTGCCGGTGCCGATCGTGGTTATCCTCGTCGTCACCGGCATTGCGGCCTTCATTCTCTACCGCACACGCTATGGGCGGCATGTGATTGCGGTCGGCTCCAATCGTGATGTTGCCCGCTATTCCGGCGTGGCGGTCAATCGCGTGCGAACCATCGCCTTCATCATCCAGGGCTTTTGCGTTGCCATCGCCGTGCTTCTCTATGTGCCGCGGCTCGGTTCGACATCGGCGACGACGGGCAGCCTGTGGGAATTGCAGGCGATCACCGCCGTGGTCGTCGGTGGCACGGCGCTGAAGGGCGGAGCGGGCAGAGTGTGGGGCACGATCTGCGGCGCCTTCATCCTCGAGCTCGTCGGCAATATCATGCTGCTTTCCAATTTCATCAGCGAGTATCTGCTGAGCGCCATCCAGGGTGCGATCATCATCATCGCCATGCTGGTTCAGCGTTCGCTGGCCCGCAAATAGTGAATAACCGGGTCAGGGGGCGCCCGGTCGTCATGCTAAGGCCCTGTCTCTATCTGGGAGGAAGAAACATGCGAAAAAGACTCATAGGCTTGGCTGTCGTGATGGCGGCTCTGGCCGGCACCGTACATGCCGCCGACAAGAAGGTGACGATCGGCGTTTCCATTCCGGCCGCCGACCACGGCTGGACCTCGGGCGTGGTCTTCCATGCCGAGCGTGTTGCCAAGCTTTTGATGGCGGAGCATCCGGGACTGAACGTCATCGTCAAGACCTCGCCTGACGCAGCGAGCCAGGCAAACGCCGTGCAGGATCTTGAAACACAGGGCATCGATGCTCTCGTGATCCTGCCGTCGGATCCGGATCCGCTCGTCAACGCCATCAAGGAAGTCAAGGACAAGGGCAAGTTCGTGGCGCTCGTCGACCGTGCGCCGAGCAACAACGACAATTCCGTCCGCGACCTCTATGTCGCCGGCAACAATCCGGCTCTTGGCCAGGTCGCGGGCGAATACATCAAGAAGAACACGCCGGATGCACAGGTCGTCGTCATCCGCGGTCTGCCGATCCCGATCGATCAGCAGCGCCAGGACGGCTTCGACAAGGGCATCGCCGGCTCGAACGTCAAGGTTCTCGACCGCCAGTACGGCAACTGGAATCGCGACGACGCCTTCAAGGTTATGCAGGATTACCTGACCAAATTCCCGAAGATCGATGTCGTCTGGTGCCAGGATGACGACATGGCCGTCGGCGTTCTACAGGCGATCGAACAGGCCAAGCGCACCGATATCAAGTATATCGTTGCTGGCGCCGGTTCGAAGGACATGATCAAGAAGGTCATGGATGGCGACAAGCTGATCCCTGTCGACGTGCTCTATCCGCCGGCAATGGTCGGCACCGCCATGGAGCTGACGGCTGCCAACTTCTACGATCAAGTTCCGGTTCGCGGCAACTACATCCTGGATGCGACGCTCGTCACCAAGGATAATGCCAAGGACTTCTACTTCCCCGATTCACCGTTCTGATCGGTTTTTCGGTTGATCTTCCAGGGCGCCCGCCGGTTTCGGCGGGCGTTTTTTAAGTGTCCTATCAGCCCCGTTTTGCTGCGGATGGAAATTTTGCGGCACGTACCTCTTGCCGTCTGCGGCGTGCCGTGATTAGGTCGCAAGGCATTCGACTTTCAGCCCGACGACCCTATAGTTTTTGGAGGCTACAGCACCTCAGCCGCCTCGGATATGGGTCCGAAAGGCATCGGAAACGTTTACAGAACGCGATTAGGGAGGAATTACAGATGAAGACGATCAAGGGACCAGGCCTGTTTCTTGGCCAGTTCGCCGGCGACGCGGCACCGTTCAACTCATGGGATTCGATCACGAAATGGGCTGCCGATGCCGGCTATATCGGCGTGCAGGTTCCGACCTGGGCAAGCCAGCTCATCGACCTGAAGAAGGCAGCCTCCTCGAAGGATTATTGCGATGAATTCGCCGGTGTCGCCCGGGCTAACGGCGTCGAAGTCACCGAACTTTCCACCCATCTTCAGGGCCAGCTCGTCGCCGTGCATCCGGCCTATGACGAAGCCTTCGACGGATTTGCCGCACCGGAAGTGCGCGGCAATCCGAAGGCGCGCCAGGAATGGGCCGTCGAGCAGGTGAAGATGGCGCTGACGGCTTCCAAGCATCTCGGCATCAAGGCGCATGCGACCTTCTCCGGCGCGCTTGCCTGGCCCTTCATCTATCCCTGGCCGCAGCGCCCGGCCGGCCTCGTCGAGACCGCTTTCGAAGAGCTTGCCCGCCGCTGGACGCCGATCCTCAACCATGCCGACGAAAACGGCGTTGACGTCTGCTACGAAATCCATCCGGGCGAAGATCTGCATGACGGCATCACCTTCGAGATGTTCCTGGAGCGCGTGAAGAACCATCCGCGCGCCAACATGCTCTACGATCCCTCGCATTACGTCCTGCAATGCCTCGATTATCTTGAGAACATCGACATCTACAAGGACCGCATCAAGATGTTCCACGTCAAGGATGCGGAGTTCAATCCGACCGGGCGCCAAGGCGTCTATGGCGGTTATCAGGGCTGGGTCGAGCGAGCCGGCCGCTTCCGTTCGCTCGGTGACGGTCAGGTCGATTTCGGCGCTGTCTTCTCGAAGATGACAGCCAATAATTTCGACGGCTGGGCCGTGGTCGAATGGGAATGCGCGCTGAAGCATCCCGAAGACGGTGCTCGTGAAGGTTCTGAATTCGTCAAGGCGCACATCATCCGCGTCACGGAAAAGGCCTTCGACGATTTTGCCGGCAGCGGCACGGACCAGGCGGCGAACTGGCGCATGCTGGGGCTATCATAATTTCCTTTTCCCAAGCGGGGAGAGAATGCTGCCCAGGCCGCCCTCGTCCTTCGAGGCTTCACTCCTTCGTAGAGCTCAGGAGGCTCCGCACCTCAGGATGAGGGCGGAGCGGACTCTCGCGAAACTCCACAAGAGCTATCTTTGGCATCGCTAGGTGGAAGGGTGTGGTGTGGCGCTGGCGTAGTGGATCAGCCTCACCCTGAGGTGGCCTGCAAGGCCCTCGAAGGGCGAGGCGGGTGGCTTGGAACGACAGGCACCCAAAATGCGAATTCCATTCATTCAGGAGGACAAAATGGCAATCGAAGGATCATCGGAACAGACGCGGGAGCCGCGCATCCGGCTTGGCATGGTTGGCGGCGGCGCCGGCGCATTCATCGGCGCGGTGCATCGCATTGCGGCGCGTATCGACGATCAGTTCGATCTCATCGCCGGCGCGCTCTCGTCTTCGCCGGACAAGGCTCAAGCGTCCGGCCGCGATCTCGGTCTCGATCCCTCGCGCACCTATTCCAGCTATCGTGACATGGCAATCCGCGAAGCCAAGCTGAAGAACGGCATCGAAGCGGTTTCGATCGTCACGCCGAACCATGTCCATTATGACGCCGCCAAGGAATTCCTGCGCCGCGGCATCCATGTCATCTGCGACAAGCCGCTGACCTCCAATCTTGCCGATGCCAAGAAGCTGAAGAAGGTGGCCGACGAGAGCGGCGCGCTCTTCATCCTAACGCATAATTACACCGGCTATCCGATGGTCCGTCAGGCGCGCGAGATGATCGAGAATGGCGAGCTCGGCGATATCCGCATCGTGCAGGTGGAATATCCGCAGGATTGGCTGACGGAGAATATTGAGCAGTCCGGGCAGAAACAGGCGGCTTGGCGCACGGATCCCTCGCAGTCCGGCGCCGGCGGCTCCACCGGCGATATCGGAACACATGCCTATAACCTCGCTTCTTTCGTCACCGGCCTCGAGCTGGACAGCCTTGCCGCCGATCTCGACAGCTTCGTTGAAGGCCGCCGTCTCGATGACAACGGCCATGTGCTGTTGCGCTTCAAGGCAAAGGGCAAGGAAAAGCCGGCCAAGGGCATGCTCTGGTGCAGCCAGGTGGCACCCGGCCATGAGAATGGGTTGAAACTCCGCGTTTATGGTACCAAGGGCGGCATCGAGTGGACGCAGGCCGATCCGAACTATCTGTGGTACACGCCGTTCGGCGATCAGAAGCGGCTGATTACCCGCAATGGTGCCGGTTCTGGTGCCGCCGCGGCGCGCGTCTCGCGCATCCCGTCGGGCCATCCGGAAGGTTATCTGGAAGCCTTTGCGACGATCTACACCGAAGCCGCGCGTGCCATCAATGCCCGCAAGAAGGGCGTGGCGATCGATCCGGCCGTGATCTATCCGACTGTCGATGATGGCGTGAAGGGCGTGGCTTTTGTCGAGGCTTGCGTCGCCTCGTCCAAGCGCAACGGCGCCTGGGTCAAGCTCTAAGCTTCACGTGAGGTCCGAGGCGGTGAGCCCGCCTCGGACCTGCTTGTTTAAGTGGCAGATTCCTGCTTGCGCTTCGTCAGCGCATCGGCGCTCAGCGGGCCACCGCCGGCGCTGGCGAGAAACAGAAAGATGAAGCAGAAGAGGATGGCGGAGACGCCGCCGTTCTGCGCGGGATAAAAGCTTTTCGGCGCATGAGCCAGGAAATAAGCGAAGGCCATCAGGCCTGACAAGATGAACGAAGCAATACGCGTCTGAAAGCCGATCAGGACAAGGAAGCCAAGGGTCAGCTCCAGCAGACCGGCGATCCAGGACAGCGATCCAACGGCGGGCACATTTTCGGCCGCCGGGAAATGCAGGATTTTCTGCGTTCCGTAGCTGAAGAGCACGAGCGAGGCGACGATGCGCAGGAGGCTCAGCAGATGAGGATGGAGGGCGTGGATCGCAGGGAGCATTTGTGTCCTTTCGTTGTCAAGTGATGCTACCCTCAATTGATCCCCAGCCGAAAGACAAGTCACGACTGTTGACATTGCTGTTATCAAGCCGTGCGAAGAGTGTTGCTGCTGCCGGAGAAATTTTCCGGGGCGCCATTAGAGGACTTGGTTTATCGGTACCTGCAACGTTGCAGTTTTCTATTGCGCCCCCCTGTACTTCGAGGGGTAGCTTGGTTAAACCGCAGCCAACGAAGCCAAAACAGACGGGATTTTCATCATGATCGATCCGAAGCTTCTTGCCGATCGCTTCCCCGGCGATTTCACATTCGGTGTTGCCACCGCCGCCTTCCAGATCGAGGGTGCCACCAAGGCCGAGGGCCGCAAGCCGTCCATATGGGATGCTTTCGCCAATATGCCGGGCCGGGTCTATCAGCGCGATAATGGCGATGTCGCCTGCGACCACTATAACCGGCTGGAGCAGGATCTCGATCTGATCAAGGATATGGGCGTCGAGGCCTATCGCTTCTCGATCGCCTGGCCGCGCATCATACCCGAAGGCACCGGCCCGGTGAACGAAGCAGGCCTCGATTTCTACGATCGCCTGGTCGACGGCTGCAAGGCGCGGGGGATCAAGACCTTTGCGACGCTCTACCATTGGGATTTGCCGCTGGCGCTTGCCGGCGATGGCGGCTGGACGGCGCGCTCGACGGCTCATGCCTTCCAGCGCTATGCCAAGACCGTCATGGCCCGCCTCGGCGACCGCCTGGATTCTGTCGCCACCTTCAACGAGCCCTGGTGCATCGTCTGGCTGAGCCACCTCTATGGCATCCATGCGCCGGGCGAGCGCAATATGCAGGCCGCTCTTTACGCCATGCACTATATGAACCTTGCGCATGGTCTCGGCGTCGAGGCGATCCGCTCCGTGGCGCCGAAGGTGCCTGTCGGTATCGTACTCAATGCCGCGTCTATCCTGCCGGGTTCGGACCACCCGGAAGATCTGGCCGCCGTCGAGCGCGCCCATCAGTTCCACAACGGCGCCTTCTTCGATCCGATCTTCAAGGGTGAATATCCGAAGGAGTTCGTCGAGGCGCTCGGCGATCGCATGCCCGTCATCGAGGACGGCGATCTCAAGACCATCAACCAGAAACTCGATTGGTGGGGTTTGAACTATTATATGCCGATGCGCGTCTCCGATGACGCCTCCAAGAGCGGCGATTTCCCCTGGACGAAGGAAGTGCCGCCGGTCAGCGACGTAAGGACGGATATCGGTTGGGAGGTTTATTCGCCCGGCTTGAAGCATGTCGTCGAGGACCTCAACAAGCGCTACGAACTGCCGGAGTGCTACATCACCGAGAACGGCGCCTGCTACAACATGGGCGTCGTCAATGGCGAGATCGATGACCAGCCGCGCCTCGACTACTATATCGAGCATCTGGGTGTCGTCGCCGATCTCATCAAAGACGGCTATCCGATGCGCGGCTATTTCGCTTGGAGCCTCATGGACAATTTCGAATGGGCGGAGGGCTACCGCATGCGTTTCGGCCTCGTGCATGTCGATTACGAGACCCAAGTGCGCACAATCAAGAAGAGCGGCAAGTGGTACAGGGAACTTGCCTCGCAGTTTCCGAGGGGCAATCACAAAGCGGTCTGACACGGTTCGGCCTCTCCCTTGAGGGGAGGGTGTCTGTCGCCCGAATCGGCGAAGCCTGATAGACCGCATGTATGACTCAGCGGCCGATTTCCCTTTATGCACTTTGCGGCAGCCAGCGGCGCGCTTCGACCAGCCGTAGGCTGCTGGAGGCGCTGCGGCTCGCTTGCCCCGAAGGCATCACCATTGCGATTTGCGATGTGATCGGCGATCTGCCGATCTTCAATCCGGACAATGAGGGTGAGCGAACACCAGCCGTCGTCGAGAGATTTGCGGCCGAGATCCGCAAGGCAGACGGTTTGATCGTGTCGTGCCCGGAATATGCCCATGGCATACCCGGCGGCTTCAAGAACGCGCTGGACTGGCTGGTGTCGCGCGACGAGGTGCCGTTCAAGCCGCTAATGTTTGCCCATGCGTCGCACCGCGGCGATCTCGTCTTGGCACAGCTCGCCGATGTCCTGCAGACCCTGTCGCTGCATATCGTTGAAGACGCTTTCCTGCGTCTGCCGGTTGCGGGCAAGAGCGATGAGGCACAGGCGGCGATGCTGCTGGAAGCGCGCGAAAGCGGCCTTTTATCCGCGAATCTCAGTCGTTTCGCCCAAGCGATCGCGAGCAGGCCGCGAATTCTTTCGTCTTCGGCAAATTTGCAACCCCTTCCTGTAGGAATCTCCAATTCGCCTTAACCGTTTATTGAAGACCTGACGTCAGACTTCTCCGTCAAGGAGAAAAAGGTGTTGGGAGCAATTTTCAAGTCACCACGGAAAAATGCGCAGATCGGTCGTCATTCCATCGTGACGGCCGTTTTGATTTGCTTCGCATTGATCGTTGCCGTCGTGACCTTGATGGTTCTTACCGCGATCGGTCGCGTCGCCGATTATTCCAACAAGCTGGATGACGAGCGCTCCTGGGAAACGACCGTCGGTGCATTGAAGACGTTTCAGGGACAACTGGAAGCGACGCTGCACGACCATTCCGCCCGCAACGATGCGGCACGAAACGTTTATGGGACCGACAATCAAAATTGGATCGTCGGCAATTACGGCGACATTTCCTCCAACGGCGCACTGTTCGATACCGCCATCATCGTCGACGACAACAACAAGCCGATTGTTGCTTACCACGATGGCCAGCCATTGACCGAGAATATTGAGGATGTCCTCGGTGCGGCCGTCTGGGCGCTCGTCGATCAGGCGCGAACAACGCGTGTGACGGGGGTGCCGGAAGCTTCGGGCTACATCATGACCAGAGATGGTATCGCCGCCGCCGGGGCCGCGACGATCCGCGAAAGATCCGGTCGCATTCCGGTGCCGGAAGGTCATCGGCGCTATCTGATCCTCGTCCGCTACCTTGACGCCGATCGGATCAAGATGCTCGCCAACACCTACGTCATCAGCGGCTTGACGCTGGTGTCGCCGGAAACCGTCGCCCGCTATGCCGTCTCCATCGTCGACCCCCTTGGCAAGTCTCTGGGACGGCTGGTGTGGAGTTCGCGCCAGCCGGGAGACATGAGCTATCAGCAGGTCCGCCCCTTGGTGCTTGGCGCGCTTGGTCTGGTGGGTCTGTTCTTCGTCGTGCTTTTGATCCTGGGCTCGCTGGCGGGACGCCGGTTGCGGGCGGAAGAAGTTCAGGCGCGCCAGGTTTCGCTTCGCGACCGGCTGAGCGGGCTTCTCAATCGTGAGGGGTTGCGGCTCGATGTGGATCGTCTGGTCGAACGGGCGCGCTCCGATGGCACTAATGTCCTGCTTCTCTATCTCGATCTCGACGGCTTCAAGGAAATCAACGATGCCTATGGGCACGGCACCGGCGATCAGCTGATCCGCGCGGTAGCCGCCGGGCTCAAGGTGCTCGTGCCGCCGCAGGCGGCCTTGGCGCGCCTTGGTGGCGACGAGTTCGCCATCGCCTTCCCGACGAAGGAACTCAATGACGCCCCGGCTTTGCGGTTGGCCGAGCAGATCCTGGATTTCCTTGTCGAACCGCTGGAGATCGGCCGTCGGGTGGTCGTGGTCGGCGCGAGCATCGGCATAGCAAGCTCGCCTGAAGGCCGTATCGATCGCGAGGAACTGGTGCGGCGCGCCGATCTTGCCATGTACAAGGCCAAGGAAGCCGGCCGTGCCCGCATGACCTGCTACGAGACAGCCATGGATGCGCATCGCGAGGAGCGTAATGCGCTGGAGCTCGATCTGCGTCGCGCGATCGAGATGGAGGAACTGACGCTCGCCTACCAGCCGCTGGTCGATGCATCGAGCTGCGAGATGATCGGCGTCGAAGCGCTGGTGCGGTGGAATCGTCCCGGCCACGGGCCAATTTCGCCGGAGGCCTTCATTCCCATTGCCGAAACCAGCGGCCTGATCGAGGCATTGGGCCTGCTTGTCCTGCGTAAGGCCTGCGAGGCGGCAAGGCACTGGCCGGATCTGCGTGTTGCCGTCAACGTTTCGCCGGGCCAGTTCCGCAATCCCGCCTTCGCCGATTATGTCCGCAGTGTCTTGAGCAGCACCGAAATCGAGGCAGAGCGGGTGACGCTGGAAATCACCGAAGGCTACATCATTCAAAATCCCGAGCGTACCCGCCAGTCGATCGAGCGATTGAAGAGGCTCGGCGTCAAGGTGGCGCTCGACGATTTCGGCTCCGGTTTCTCTTCTATCGGCTATCTGCGTCAGTTCGGTTTCGATCGCATCAAGATCGATCGCTCGCTGACCATGAATGTGCTGGAAGACAACCGCGCCCGCGAAATGGTGAAGGCGACCGTGGCGCTGGCGCGTTCGCTCGATATTCCCGTTACAGCCGAAGGCATCGAATCCGAGGCGCAGGGAAGGGCACTGGAAGACTTCGGCTGCGATGAGCTACAGGGCTACTTCTACGGCAAGCCAATGCCGGACGCCGAGATCAGCAAGCGGCTTGCGGTGCAGATGGCAACCGCGCTGGACGAAGAGCACGCCGCCGCCTGAGATTGGTGACGGAAAGTTGCTTGTCCGGTTCTTCCGAAAATGCCTTTAGCCGATGTGTTCGTGGCCGCGCTTGCGGGCAAGCGCGATCTGCCGCTGCCTTTCGCGATAGCGCTCGCGGTCCTCTTCAGTGCGTTCGTGGTAACAGTGGCTGCAGGAAACGCCGGCCTCGTAAAAGGGTGAAGTCACTTCCTCTGATGTAATGGGGTTGCGGCAGGCGTGGCAGAGCCTGTGATCGCCCTCCTTCAGGCCATGTTCGACCGAGACGCGCTCGTCAAAGACGAAGCAGGCGCCTTCCCAAAGGCTTTCTTCCGCCGGCACTTCCTCCAGATATTTCAGGATGCCGCCCTTGAGGTGATAGACCTCGTCGAAGCCTTGCTGCTTCATGAAGGCGGTTGCCTTCTCGCAGCGGATACCGCCGGTGCAGTACATGGCGATCTTCGGCTTGTTGTGCAGGCCGGTATTGTCGCGCACCCAATCGGGAAATTCGCGGAAGGTCTTGGTCTTCGGGTCGACCGCGCCCTTGAAGACGCCGATGGCGGTCTCGTAGTCGTTGCGGGTGTCGATGACGATGGTGTCGGGGTCGGAGATCAGCGCGTTCCAATCCTTCGGCGCGACATAGGTGCCGACGACCTTGGTCGGGTCGATATCCTCGACGCCCATGGTGACGATCTCTTTCTTCAGCTTCACCTTCATGCGCACGAACGGCATTTTCGATGCGCGGCTTTCCTTGTGTTCGAGGCCGGCAAATTCCGGCTGGGCGCGCAGGAAGGTTAGCACGGCGCCGATAGCGGCATCCGTGCCGGCGATCGTGCCGTTGATCCCTTCATGCGCCAGCAGCAGCGTGCCCTTCACGCCCTTTTCCTCGCAGAGCGCAAGCAGGGGCTCGCGCAGGCTTTCGAAGCGCGGAAAGGAAACAAAATGATAGAGCGCGGCAACGAGAAATGCGCCGGTCGCGTCGCGCCGTGGATCTGGAAACATGTCGGTCATGCCGGTGAAATACAATTTTGTGAGCTTTCAGGCAATCGGGATTTGCGCCGCAGCCCGCGCCTTCGCCATTCTGCCCGATCGGTGTCACCTACGACGTCAAAGGAAGGCATTTCAAGATGAGCTTATCGTGCAGGCGGCGCATCATCCTTGATGTCGTCGGCAAATCTGCGCATGAGCCGCACAAGGTCCTCGATATCCTGGTCATCCCATTTGGCGAAAATGGACCGGGCGATCCTCTCGCGCGCCTCATCGATGCGGTCGGTCATCGCCTTGCCCTGTTCGGTGATGACGGCCTCGCGAAGCCGGCGGTCGATCGCGTTCTCCTGCCGGCTGATCAGCCCAAGCCCCTCCATCTTCGCAACCTGACGGCTGACGGTGGTGTAGTCGCGCCCGACGCGATCAGCCAATTCGACGACGCCGATGGGGCCGAGCCGTTCCACCAAAACCAACAGGGAAAACAGTGCGCGATCGAGGGAGATGCCCGCCTCCTTAATCATCGCTTCATCGCGTTGGGGCCGGTTCATGACGCCGACGATTTCGACCAGCGCGCTATGGAGTTCGCGTAGCCGACCACTGATATGTGTATTTTGCAAGCTTTTTGTTGACACCGGAACGCCCTTCTTTTAAGTATGTGCATATTACACATATGGAGATGGAAATGACAGAGCAATTTGCAGCCGATGTGCTGATTTGCGGTGCAGGCGCGGCCGGCCTGGCGCTGGCCATCGATTTGGCAAGGCGGGGGATTTCCTTCCGTCTGATCGAGAAGATGGACCAGCCTTTCCGTGGTTCGCGCGGCAAGGGTATCCAGCCGCGAACCCAGGAGATTTTCGAGGACCTCGGCATTCTCGACCGGATCGTCGCGGCCGGCGGCATGTATCCGCCCGAGCGGCGATATCGCGAGGACGGCAGATTTATCGAATCCGACATTGCCGAACGTCAGGACCCGACACCGGCAGAACCGTACCATCTGCCGCTGATGATACCGCAATTCCTGACCGAAAAGGTGATGCGTGAGAGGTTGCTCGAGCTTGGCCACAGGCCGCAATTCGGCTGCGAACTCGTTGGTTTCGAGCAGGACCCGAGCGGCGTGACCGCGCGTCTCGCGGGCGAGGCAGGAGAGGAAACTCTCCGCGTGCGCTGGCTTGTCGGCGCCGATGGCGGCCGCAGTTTCGTTCGCCATGCCCTTGGTATCGACTTTCCGGGCAAGACCCTCGGCGTTCGCGCCATCGTGGCCGATGTCATTTTGACCGGTCTCACGCGCGATGCCTGGCACCGCTTCAACGACGGCGACATGTCGCGGCAGATCATGTTTTGCCCGCTCGCCGGGACCGAGATGTTCCAGATCCAGGGGCCGATCCCTCTTAACGGCGACATCGATCTTTCGGCCGAGGGGCTTGAAGCCATGGTGGCGGAGCGCACCAGGCGCGACGATATCCATATCCAATCCGTGTCGTGGTCGTCGGCCTACACCATGAATGCGCGTCTGGCCGATCGATACCGTGTCGGCCGCGCGTTTCTCATCGGTGATGCCGCCCATATTCATCCGCCGACCGGCGGCCAAGGCCTCAATACCAGCGTGCAGGATGCCTATAATCTCGGATGGAAGCTGGCTGCGGCCGCCCATGGAGCCGACGATAAGCTGCTCGACAGCTATGAAGAGGAGCGTCAGCCCATTGCTGCAGCGGTGCTCGGTCTGTCAACAAGGCTTCTCGATGCCCAGAAACAGGGCACTATGCAGCGCGGTCGCGAGGTGCGTCAGCTCGATATAGGTTATCCTTCGTCTTCGCTCACGCTCGAAACGCTTGGGCGCAGCGGCCGCCTGTCTGCTGGCGACCGGGCCCCGGATGCGCCGATCCGCGGCGTTGCCGGTCAGCCGAAACGGCTGTTCGATCTGTTCCAAGGCGGGCATTGGACATTGCTCGGCTACGAAGTACAGCCGGGATCGGTGCCGCCGCGCGCAGGCCTGCATATTCATACTTTCGGCGCGTCAGGCGACATGGTCGACGCCGAGGGCTATCTTCGCGACATCTACGCTCTCTCCTCCGGCGAATGGGTGCTCGTGCGGCCAGACGGATATATCGGCGCGATCGCTGCGGCCGACGACATTGCGATGCTGGAAGGTTATTTCACGCAAGTGGGGCTTGGTTCGGCGGATGCGTCGGGCGTCTGAGGCAATTGCGGGTCATGCCGATTGCGCTGTCTGAGCCGGGCGCGTGGCTCCGTCAGTCCGCCGCCTCCAGCCAAAGGTGCTTGATAGTTCGCGCCTCGCTCTCCGGCTTGTCGGCGAAGACCCAGCGAGCTCGCTCAAGCGCCTCCTTGCGCGCGGTCTGCTGCCGGGCAATGATTGCTTCCAGCAGGCGGGCGTGATCATCGTTTCTTTCGAAGAGATGCGGCTCGCGGTCGGCGACATCGGCCAATATCGACATGTCGAGATAGCGGCCGAGCACGTCGACCAAGGCCTTGGCCTCCAGCTGCTTGGCATGCATGGCGGCCGGCCAGATATCGCGCAGCAGCATGTGATGCATCCAGTAGTCCTGGCTGCGCTTGCGCAGATCGTGAAAGCTCTCTACGTGGGCCGCTTCCGCATGGCATTCGGACAGTGCTCGCAGCGCCTTGCGGACGTTCTTGCGCCAGCTTTTCTGAAAGAGACGCGCCGTGTCGCGCCGGCCGCAGTCGAAGGATATTTCCTTCAATGCCTCACGCGCCTCCGCACAAGTGGCGACCGCTGCCCGTGCTTTGTCTTCGAGATCTGTTTCGGCTTCCGCCATACGGTCGCGTCTCGCGGTCAGCAGATCGCTCACGCGAGCCAGCGCATGCAGTTCCTCCGCAGATGCAGCGGTTGCCTGCAGATAATGGCTGATCTCGATCAGTGCGGTTGCGTCGCGCACCCCGGAAAGCGTGAGCGCTACATTCCGAAGCCGGTCATTTTCCCGCTGCTGAAATTGGTGCGCGATGGGAGCTATCAACCGGTAGAGCGCCCGTACGCGCTTGATATTCTTGCGAGCCGCGTGAACCGCTTCGTGCAGGCCCTGCGGCCTCTCGGTCAGTACGGCCATTGCCTTGCCGAGTTGATGCGCCGCGGCCTTATGCACCTCGTCATCAAGAGCCCGGTCAGGCCGTATGCGATAGCTCATCGTATTCCTGTTCGAACTGCGTCGCGAGGGCCTGGTTGGAATAGCGGTATTCGCCTGTCACCTCACGTCCGATCCAGTCCGGCAGTTCCGGATTGTCGCTTTCGTCGTCCATTTCCACTTCAGCGATCACGAGGCCGCGATGGGCGCCGCGGAAGACATCCACTTCCCAGGTAAAGCCCTTGAACTGCACCTTGTGGCGAGTCTTCTCGATGACGAGCCCGATCGCCGTTTCCAGCAATTCCTCCGCTTCGTCGACGGGGATCTCATATTCGAATTCGTCCCTCGTCATCGACTTGCCGATCTTGATCGTCAAGGTTGCCTTGGTATCGTTCGTCAGCCGTATGCGCACGGAACGGTCTGCCATGGAGGCAATATATCCCTGTCGCAGGATCAGCCGCTCCGAAACGGAATCACGCCAATGATCGCCGCGCACCAGAAACTTTCGCTCGATCTCTTTTGCCATGCGTTTGACATGCTCCACCGGCACAGATTGGAATAGCCTATAGCAAGTTGCCGCGATTTCCTACCCGTCGTATTTAAAGCGAGCTTTTGTCTCGACAAGCACCTTCGGGAAGGCTATTCGAAAGCCGGATTTCAATCGTTTTAAAGGGAGTGAACCGACCATGGGCGAGAAAACCGAGAAGCTTCTTTCCATCCTGAAACTGCAGCCCGTCGTTCCCGTGCTGATCGTCGACGATGCGAAATCGGCCGTGCCGCTTGCCCGCGCGCTCGTCGCCGGCGGCCTGAAGGCTATCGAGATCACGCTTCGCACCGCCGGCGCGCTCGACGCGATCCGGGCTGTCGCTGACGAGGTGGAAGGGGCTGAAGTCGGGGCCGGTACGATCCTCAATGTCAGCCAGTGGGACGCGGCCGTAGAAGCCGGTTCGAAGTTTATCGTCAGCCCCGGCACAACGCAGGAATTGCTCGACGCTGCGCGCGGCTCGCACGTGCCGCTGCTGCCGGGTGCCGCGACCGCAAGCGAAGTGATGGCGCTGCGCGAGGAAGGCTATACCGTGCTGAAGTTCTTCCCGGCAGAGCAGGCCGGGGGTGCCTCCTATCTCAAGGCCCTTTCGTCGCCGCTCGCCGGTACGGTCTTCTGCCCGACCGGCGGCATCTCGCTGAAGAACGCCCATGATTATCTGTCGCTGCCGAACGTCATCTGCGTCGGCGGCTCCTGGGTTGCACCGAAGGAGCTGGTGGCATCAGGCGATTGGGCTGGGATCACCAAGCTTGCCGCCGAGGCCGCCGCGCTCAAGGGCTGAGACCCAAGCCTATCGAATTCGATTTCAAAGGCGCGTGGAGCTTTCCTCGCGCCTTTTTGCATGATGTGGATTGGTATTTGCGGTTGCGCTTCCTATCTCCCTTTCACCATCAAAAGGACGGAGGACCATCCATATGATCGACGCCCGCAAGCTTCTTGACCAGTTCCTGGGATCGCAGGTTCCAGGGGTGCAGGGGACCGTGAGAGACAGGGCAACGCAGGCCATCAATCTCGCCAGGGACAATCCGATGGCGACGAGCGCGATTGCCGGCGTGCTGCTCGGCACGAAAAGTGGGCGTCAGATCGCGGGCAATGCGCTGACGCTTGGCGGTCTCGCGGCCATCGCAGGCCTCGGCTATCAGGCCTACAAGAATTATCGCGATGGCAATCAGCCGCAGCCGGCGCCGCAATCGGCCCCGCAGGCCGAGCCGCAGTTCCTGCCGCCGCCGTCAGATTCCGGTTTCAGCACGTCGCCGGCGGTTGCCAGCAATGATTTTGCGCTTTCGCTGGTGCGTGCCATGATCGCCGCCGCCCGCGCCGATGGCCATATCGACGATTCCGAACGTCAGCGCATCCTCGGCAAAGTCCAGGAGGCCGGTGTCGGATCCGAGGCGGAAGCCTTCTTCCAGCGCGAACTTGCCAATCCCGTCGATCTCGACGCCATCGTCGCCTCGGCGAAGACGGAAGAGCAGCGCGTGCAGGTCTATACCGCGTCGCGGTTGGCGATCGAACCGGATTCGCGGGCTGAGCGCGGCTATCTCGATCTCTTGGCCGGACGGCTTGGCCTGGCCGATGCCCTGGTCGATCATATCGAAGCGACGGTTGCGGGCGCCAAAGTTCAGCTCTGACTGATAGGGCCGGTTGCCTTTGCTCGGCAGCTGGCCTAAGCCTTCGCCGGAACTCATGTCAGGGCGTCAGGGATGGCTATATTGACGGATAAGAAAAGCGAGACCCGATCGGCGGCGATCGCAGCCGGTATCATTTTGCTGGTCGCGACAGCCGTGCTTTATCTGATGCCGAATGTCATCGTCTGGCTCGGCTCGATCTCGCCATGGCTCGGCACCGGTTTCGGCGTGCTCGTCATCCTGGCGTTCTTCTTCGTGTTCTGGATGCGGGCGCGCTATCAGCGTCGCAATAAGCCGTAAGCTCTAGCGTAAGGCTCTCCCGAACTCTCGGAAATCGCTCAGTTCTGCAGTGAGGCGCCGAGCAGGATGATGCCCGTGCAGATGACGAGCAGTGCGCCGAGGATCTCGATACCGTTACCCACCCAAACCGAAAGTATCGAGCCCTTGCCGGTGAAGCGGACGGCGGTGCCTTTCGCGAAGACGGCGATGATGGCAAGCAGCGAGACGGTGAGTGCCGTGCCGATCGACATGGCCAGCACGGACAGCAGACCGCCGAGATAGAGCCCGTTCAGCATCGAAAAGGTCATGACCAGCAGTGCGCCCGAGCATGGCCGCAGGCCGACGGCGGCGATCGCGGACCAGGCCTCACGGGCACTGAATTTTTCGTTCGACAACATCTTCGGGTCGGGAAGATGGGCGTGGCCGCAGGTCTCGCAGTAAGCGCCGTCACCGGTCGTATGGGCGGGATCATAGCATTGATAGCCGCCGGCAGCGGGCATAGTGGTGCTGCTGCGCGCAAAACCTCTTGCCGAATCCGTGCCTGTAGCTGCTCCCTCGAACAGCGAGAGGCTGATTGGCCCGGCCGATGTCGCAAGCTGCATTTCCTGACGCTGTGCCCGGCTCTGCATCATCGCCCGCACCTTGCGGAACAAGAGCCAGCTGCCGAACAGGATGACCATGACGAAGCTTGTGATCTCCATGGCGTTGGTCGCCATCGTCATGGTGATGCCGGAACCGCGCAGGACGAAGTAGGCGGCGCCGACGACAAGGACGGCGACGAGGCCCTGAATGAGCGCCGAGACGAAGGAGATGCCGATGCCGCGTTTCAGCTCGATCTCATTGGCGACCATATAGGAGGAAATCACCGCCTTGCCGTGGCCGGGGCCGGCGGCATGGAAGATGCCATAGGCGAAAGAGAGGCCAATCAGCGTCCAGAGCTGCCATGGGTCCTGGCGCATGGCTTCGATGGACTTGGTGAGCGCGCGATAGAAAGCCTGCTGCTCGTAGTTCACATAGAGGAAAATCGGCGCAAGCGGCCCGCCCATCGGCTGGAAGCTCGGCTCGGCCGTGCCAATGCCGAGCGGCGAGCCAGCGGCATGGGCAAAGCTGGCTGCCGCCAGAAGGGCGACAGCTGCGGCCGGCACAAGCGTCCTTAGTCTCGAAATCAGCATTGCACATCTATCCGCGTTGCGAAGAGCTTCGACATGGTCGTTCCCGTCGGATCGTTGAAGAAGGCATCCGTCAAGGTGGACTTGTTCTCGGCGATGACCTCATCCGGATTGGGCCGGACGACCTTATGTGTGCAGCTTTTGAAGGCGTCGCCCTCTGTCACCAATTCATTGTCGCTCGGGAAATCGATCGAGGTATAGAGCGTCGGGTCGTAGATGCCGAAGCTCAGCGTGTTGCCCTTGGCGAGCGGCATCGGCTCGGCCGGCTTGACGGCGAAGAACATCAGGAGCTGGCCGTCGCGGAAGTCGACATTGATGACATCGGGCTTGTTCACCTTGATCACTTTGCCGTTGAGCGTCAGGTTCGCATAATAATCGTAGTCTGCCAGAGACTCGCGCACCGTCTTGCCAACCTCTTTCAGCTCGTCGGGATCGAGTTTCAGATTGGTGTTCTTGTCGAAATCCATGAGGACGGAGGAAGAGAACACTTCGTCGAAGCGCCAGACGTTGCGCAGTTCCTGCACGTTGCCATCCGCGCCGGCGAGCACTTCCAGACGGGCTTCCACGAAAATATGCGGATGCGCCGATGCTACGGCCGGCACGAGCAACAGGCCGCCGGTCAGGGCAACAGCGTAGGCGGTCGTGGATTTTCTCATGCGTCCGATAGGTTTCGCGAGCATTGATTCACTTCGTTTTCTGGTCAGGAAATGAGACGGAATTGGGACCGGCCGGCCAACCTCGGCCGTTCAGCCGTTCTTGCGGAACCAGTTGTGCAGGTAATCCACAAAGATGCGCACCTTGGCCGGGAGATAGCGGCGGTGAGGATAGACGGCATAGATGCCGCGGTCCGTCGGCAGGTAGTCGTTGAACAACGTCAGCAACTGCCCGCTTTCGATCGCCTTGCGGCCGATGAAATCCGGGACGATGGCAACGCCGAGATCGGCGAGAGCCGCGCGCAGCGTCGCATGCGGGCTGTTGACCTCGAGCGTGCCGTTGATGGCGACGTTGAAGGTCGTGCTGTCGGCATCGACGAAGCGAATAGTGCCTTGCGAGCGGGTGTTGGTGTCGATGATGAAGGGAATGCGCGTAAGGTCTGTCGGATGTTCCAGCGTCGGATAGCGATCGAGGAACGCTTGCGTCGCGCAGAGATGGACGCGAAAATCGGAAATCTTGCGGGCAATCATGCCGGAGTCTTCGAGCTTGGTGATGCGGACGGCGACATCGAAGCCTTCCTCGATCAAGTCCACGAAGCGGTCGTCGGCAGCGATTTCCAGCGCAAGATCGGGATTCTCCTTGGCGAAGTCGATCAGCGACTGCCCGACATCGGCATCGACGAAGGTACGTGGCACGGAAACACGCAGCCGGCCTTTAAGCTGCTGATTGTTCTCGCGCACGAGGTCGGCAAGATTATCGATCTCCTTTAGGATATCGGAGGCGGTGCGATAATAGGTATGGCCGGCCTCCGTCATGGAGAACTGACGCGTGGTGCGGTTCAAGAGCAGCGCGCCAAGCTCGTCTTCCAGTTCACGGACATATTTCGACAGCAGCGCCTTGGAGCGGCCGGTCTTGCGGGCAGCCGCTGAAAATCCTTCGGCTTCGACCACGTCGATAAAGGCGCGAATCCGGGTCAAAGTGTCCATGGCGAAGCCTCTCGCTAACTGTTTCCGGATGTTGAACAAAATGCTTCGATTTGTTCAATTATTTTTTTCGGGCATGGGAGAAAAATTTTCTTGATTATGTCGGCGAATATTCCTATTTCGGGGTCAGCCCAAAGTCGCACGTGCCCGTGGGTGTCCGCCGATCCTCGATGTGGTGAGAAAATCGGTAAGGTACCTGGAATTAACCCCTCCAGTCGCTATTCCGGCCAACCGGAAAATGCGAGGACATCTGAAGCAACGACGGTGCGGGCCTTTTTGTTCTCTCCCGGCTTTCCATCAGCCGGGGTTACTGAAGAGGCACACCTTCATTGCCGGAAGTGCGGTTGGGATATTCCCTCCAATCCATGGCAGACAAAGCGAATTAGCGCCGCTTGCGGCACTGGTTCATCATCCGCGCTTCGCGCATTTGCACGGTACCGGGGTCTCCACCGGCTGGTTCCTGAGCGAGTGAGCGTCGCCCTTTGTCCTCTGGGTTTTCCCCGGAGCCTTTGGAATTGAAAGGGAATTGACATGACCACGCAACGTATTCGCGATTTCCTCGCTACCCGACGTCCGGACGGTCCTTGCCTGGTGGTCGATCTCGATGTCGTCCGCGACAATTTTCATGCCTTCCGTCATGCTATGCCGGACAGCGCCATCTATTATGCCGTCAAGGCCAACCCGGCTCCGGAAGTGCTGCGTCTGCTCGCAAGCCTCGGCTCCAACTTCGATTGCGCGTCCGTCGCCGAAATCGAAATGGCGCTCGATGCCGGCGCGACCGCACAGCGCATCTCCTACGGCAACACCATCAAGAAGGAGCGCGATATCGCCCGTGCGCATGCACTCGGTATCAACCTCTTCGCCGTCGATAGCCACGAGGAAGTCGAGAAGATTTCGCGTGCAGCCCCGGGCGCCCGCGTGTTTTGCCGCGTCCTGACCGATGGCGAGGGTGCGGAATGGCCGCTGTCGCGCAAGTTCGGCTGCGTCCCGCAGATGGCCGTCGACGTTCTCGTCTACGCGCATCAGCTGGGTCTGGAATCCTACGGCGTGTCTTTCCACGTCGGCTCGCAGATGACTAAGGTCGATGCCTGGGACGATGCTCTTGCCGATGCCAAGCGCGTCTTCGTCTCGCTCGCCAAGCAGGGCATCCACCTGCAGATGGTCAACATGGGCGGCGGTTTCCCGACCAAGTATCTGCGCGACGTTCCCTCGGCCGAAGCCTATGGCAAGGCGATCTTTGCGTCTCTGCGCGCCCATTTCGGCAACCAGATCCCGCACACGATCATCGAGCCGGGCCGCGGCATGGTCGGCAATGCCGGGGTGATCAAGGCTGAGGTCGTCCTGATTTCGAAGAAGTCGGACAACGACGCCGCTCGCTGGGTCTTCCTCGACATCGGCAAGTTCGGCGGTCTGGCCGAAACCATGGACGAGGCGATCCGTTACCCGATCCGCACGACGCGCGATGGCGACGAGATGGAACCATGCGTCATCGCCGGCCCGACCTGCGATTCGGCTGACGTGCTCTATGAAAAGAACCTCTATCCACTGCCGGTGTCGCTCACCATCGGCGATGAGGTCCTGATTGAAGGCACCGGCGCCTACACCACGACCTACTCGGCTGTGGCGTTCAACGGCTTCGATCCGTTAAAGGCCTACATTATCTGAGGTCCGGCAGGGATCTGAAGTTCGACAAAGCTGCCCCCGTAGCCAGCCGGGGCGGCACCCTCACAATAGTTCGTCACCACCGCTGATAACGGTATTGGGCACGGGAGGCCGAGATGGCCGCTGTTCTTGATTCTGTCCGCGCATTCTTTGCGCCGTCCACATTCACCCTCGACCTGGAAAATGCAGGCGATGTCGTTGCGCGTGAAAACCTGCTGGATCGCGCCATGGGGCCAGACCGCCGCAAGAAGTCGTCGGAAAAGCTGCGCCAGGGCCGCGTGCCGGCTGAGGGCCTGGCGCTGGTCGCGCGCGATCGCGCCGGCCATGTCATCGGCACGGTCCGTCTGTGGAACGTCGAAGCCGGCGTCGATCGCGAGACCCGTCCGGTCGATGCGCTGCTGCTCGGCCCGCTGGCGATCGATCCCGCCTATGAAGGTAAGGGTATTGGTTCCGCGCTGATGCGCGCCGCCATCCTGGAAGCCAAGAAGCGCGGCCATGGCGCGATCCTGCTCGTTGGCGATGCGCCTTACTACGAGCGTTTCGGTTTCTTCGCCGCAAAGACACGCCATCTTGTCATGCCGGGCCCGTTTCAGCGCGAGCGCTTCCTGGCTCTCGAACTCAAGGAAGGCTGGCTCGACAATGCCGCGGGCATGATTGTCGCCAGCGGCCGCAAACTGGCTCAGCCGCCGATAGCAAAGGCCGCTTAAGGCGCCCGGACAGCCCTGGAATATCAAACGCCTCCGCCTGGACATGCGGAGGCGTTTCTATTTCGCTGCCTTGATGCCGTCCTTCGCCGGATCGTATCCATCCGTCAGCGTTTTCAGGAAAGCGACGATATCCGCGATCTCGGTGTCGCTGAGCGCTGGGGTATCGCCGGGCTTGCGGTTCATCGGCGCGTCGATGACGTCGATGTTGGCCTGATACTGCGCCGGCAGGTCATCATATTTCAGCACCTTGCCGCTTGCATCCTTCGGATAGATTTCCTCCGGATTGGTATCGCGCTTGACGTAGAAGCGGGTGACATCCTCCAGTGTGCGGTAGACGCCATTGTGGAAGAAAACGTGACGGGTAGCGACATTGCGCAACGTCGGCGTTTTGAACAGCCCGCAATTCTGCTGCTGCGCGGAATAGGTGTCGTTGCGCAGCGGTCCGCAAATGCCGTTGTCGTAGTAATGTGCATCGGCATTGGCTGGAATGGCCGGATTGCGCGGTGCGCCGAGCGCCTCGAACTCGAAATCGGTGAAGTTCGGCATTTGCCCATCGCCGGTCACCTTGTCGAGGTGGCAGGAGGCGCAATTGCCCTTGTTCGCATCGTCGAACAGTTTCAGACCCCGCGCTTCCGCATCCGTCAGCACTGCCTTGCCGCGCAGATAGTAATCGTACTTGCTGGTATAGGGATGGAAGGAGTTTTCCTCGATCTGATAGCGGGCGAGCGCGAAGCCGATCTCGGAGATCGTCATGTCCTGATCGTTGAGGATATTGTCACCGAAGAGCGCCGAAATCTCCTTGCCGTAACTCTCTTTTAGCTTGGCATAGACGGTGGCCGCATCGGCATTCGCCATTTCGTAGGGCGAGATCATTGGCTGCAGGGCCTGTTCCTCCAGCGAATCGACGCGCCCGTCCCAGAACATGCCACCCTGCGGCACGAGATTGGCCGCAGCTGCATCGGCCTTCACGACGGCCTGTGCCGTCAGCGGGCCGGTGACGGCGGCGGGGGCATTGGCGAGAGCCACGCCCGATGCTTCGATCATCGGCGAGGCTTCCGCCGCTTCGTCGGCAGCGCTCTCTTCTCCGATCGAGAAGGAAGGCGTCGACATCTTATAGGCGAGGCTGGGCACGGCGCGGATGCCGGGCTGATCGAGATGCGGGCCACCGAGCTGGACGGCAAGACCGTTGGCCGGCGCATAATGGTTGGCCGGATCATGGCACGTGGCGCAGGACATCTGGCCGCTGCCGGAGAGCGAGGGATCGAAGAACAGCTTCTTGCCGAGCTGGGCCACCGCGCTCAGCGGCGCCTGGTCATCATAGCCATCGGTTGCCGAAGCACTGGCGGCCGGTTCGTTTGCCATGCCGACAGCCGCACCCGCAAGCGACAGGCCCGCGAGCGCGAGGAGCGACAGGAGACGGCGGTTGATCAAGGGCATTTCCGTCTCCCTTATAGTCTTATGATGCCTGATTGCCTGTCTTCGGATCGAGGATCAGCTTAGGCGTATCACCCTTGGACCAGTCGAACATGGTGTTCAGCGAGCCCGAGAGCACATCGAAGGAGCCGCCGCCGAGGCGGGCGCCGGCCATCCAGTTGTCTTCGATGAAACGCATGACGGAGGTCTGGTCGGTCAGCGTGTGGTCGACGAAGTTGACCTTTGCGTAAGGTGAGATGACGAGCAGCGGCTGACGCGTGCCATAACCGCAACGGCCCTGCGCCGGCTGGCCATTGACGCCGGGCAGCGCGGTGCCGATGGAGCAGCTGTCGCCGCTCAGCACGTCATAGCCCTTGACGGGGATTTTCGATGGATTGACGACCGCATGGGCATGGTCATACCAGCCATCGGAATCGTCGTAGAGGATAATGATGGCAGTATCCTTCCAATCCGGCGAATTCTGAACGGTGTTGACCACCTCAGTTACGAATTCCTGCTCGTCGAGCGGATCGGAATAGCCGGCATGGCCGTCCTGATAGGCCGGCGCCTTCAGGAAGCTGACTGTGGGCATGTTGCCGTTCTTCACCGCCGTATAGAAGTCGGTCATGTCATACTGGTGGTTTGCTGCATCCGTCGTGCCGATCGCCGCCACGGAAGAGGGGCGCGCATGCGTCGGGTTGGCGGTCGAGGCATAATATTGGAACGGCTGGTGATGCGGAATGTAGTCGGTGTAGTTGACCTTGGTGATGGTCGACGTGGTCGCGCGCTTGCAACCTGTCGTGCCGTCCGGGTTGGTCGCCGTCAGATCGAAACCGCCCTCGAAGAAGCCCCAGGTGATCTTGTGCTCATTCAGCATGTCGCCGATATTTTTGCCATACATCAGCGCGGTCTGGCCGACCGAGCAGACGTCGCCGGTCGGATCGAAGTCGCTGATCGCAGTCCAGCCGCCATTACCGTCGGGCACGATGCGGCCCTTGGAATAGGTGCCGTCGCTTTCCAGCGTATAGCCAGGCGGCAGGATGGCGCCATTGGTCTGGCCGGAGATCAGGTTCAGCGCGCCGGGTGTCGAGGGGCCGAAATTGGTGGAGAAGGAATTGTCGTTCAGCGCATAGTGCTGGGCATAGTTCCAGTAGGCCGTAACGGTGTTGCCGTCGTAATAGCCCATGACCTGTCCCTTCGTGCCGAAGGCGCCGGCAGCACCCTTGGTGCCCTTGCCGGTATTGGCTGGGAAAAGATCCATGGCGAAATTGTTGTAGGCGGCCTGTTCGGCGGTGTAACCGTGGTTCTGCGACTGGGTCGCCGCCTGTGTGCGGTCGAGCCGGAAAGGAGCGGCAGCATCCGCACCGTTTGTCGTGTTGGTCTTGTTCGGATTGTTGTCGAGAAGACCGGCATTGGCGAGCGTGTTGATATCGGTCGGCGTATTATCTGCCGCCTTGAATGCCGGTTCACCATCGACATTTGCAGCCTTGGGGTAGGTTGCGAAATAATGGTCGAAGGAGACGTTTTCTTGGAAGATCACGACAAGATGCTTGATGGGGGTCGCGGTATTCGGGGCCGGGTTTAGGTCAGCGGCACCGGAGGCGGAACAGAGCAAAATAAGGCCAAGCGCGCCGCCGGCGACAAGGGCGGCGCGACGTGAAAGACGGGTCATCATCATATCCTCTTCGAGTGGGGGCATTGCTCCGGCGCATTTGCGCCACGCCGGGCCTAGAGAACCCTTTCGAGCTATCAATGGAGTATGACAGTTCCATGAAGGGTGTGGGCAGGCGATTCCACCGCTGATATGGCATCTCCGGCAAGCGCTTGATTTTGCTATGCTGGAAGCAGAACGGTACGAGGCGCCTGTCCGGAGCGTTTATGGTGCTACCTTATGCCACGGACTGCCAGCGGTTTTTTTCCTCACCCGCCCTCATGGTTCGAGACGGCCCTGCGGGCCTCCTCGGCATGAGGGCTGATCTTGCGTGCCTCGCCACGGAACCTGCTCCACCTCATGGTGAGGCGCGGTGCCGTTAAGCGCAGCGAAAACGGCGATGCCTCGAACCACGAGGTGGCCACAGTCCTTCATTCAAGTGAAATCAGATATTCTGGTCCATCGTCTCGGCCGGGATCTCGTCGGCCCGGTGAATACGGACGACCACAGCCGGGACGCCTGCAACGGTGCAATGCGGCGGCACGGGCTTCACCACGACGCTGCCGGCGGCAACCTTGCTGAAGGCGCCGACTTCGATATTTCCTAGGATCTTGGCGCCGGCGCCGATCATCACACCGTGGCGGATCTTCGGGTGACGGTCGCCGCTTTCCTTGCCGGTACCGCCGAGCGTGACGTTCTGCAGGATCGAGACTTCATCCTCGATGACGGCGGTTTCGCCGATGACGATGCCGGAGCCATGGTCGAGCATGATCGAGGTGCCGATCTTCGCCGCGGGATGGATATCCGGGCCGAAGACGAGCGAGACGAGATTGGAGAGCCAGCTCGCGATTTCCTTGCGGCCTTCCGTCCAGAGCGCATGGGCGATGCGGTGCGTCTGTAAGGCGTGGAAGCCCTTCAGATTGAGAAGCGCGTGCAGGTAGGTGGTGCAGGCGGGGTCGCGGGTTCGCACCGCGACGAGGTCCGCTTCGGTTGCCCGCAGGATGGCGGGATATCGCGCCAACACGTCGGACAGCAGCGAAAGCATGTCGCCATGCTCGATCCTGACAACGCAGAGCCGTGCCGCCAGTACGTTGGCAAGGCTTTCAGCATCAGAGATTCCGCCAAGCAATTGCGCCTGCAGCAGCGGTGCAAGCGTCGGCTCGCGCGCCGCCAGTTCGGCGGCTTCGCAGCGGATCACGTCCCAGACGTTTTCGGCTAGGGCAGGAGAATTTTCGGCGATTGCCGTTCCTGACTGAGGCATGATCCTGTCTTTCTGCATCTCATTGTTTTCACGCAATTCCGGACGGAAAACCGCTGCGCACTTTTCCTGGAATTGCTTTAACCGGAGATATCCACAACACCGCAATCGCCGGCTTCGGAGGCGAAGGCGAGCAGCTTGCCGGACTTGCTCCAGCTCATCGATGTGATCGCACCCTTGCCCGGCCGGCGCAAGAGCGCTTCCTTGGCGTCACCGATGCGCACCGCCAGTATCATACCATCGATGAAACCGATGGCGAGAATATCCTCGACGGGGTGGAATTTCACTGAAGTTGCCATGATGTTGGCGCGGGTGCCGAGCTCCAGCGGCGCTTTGCCCATCGGGCCGTCCTTGCCCTGGAAGGGCCAGACGATCGCGGCCGGTGCGCCCGACGAGGCAAGCCATTTGCCCTTGTTGGACCAGGAGAGCGACTTCACCTTGGCGGGATAGCCGGTCATGCGCATATGGCGGGCTTCGGCACCGGGCTTCGTATCCAGCTTCCAGCCGTGCAGCGCATTTTCCTGCATGGTCGTGACGATGAACTGACCATCCGGCGAGAAGGTGACGCTCGTGTGGGCGCCCTTCCATTCCAGATTGACCGGCTGGGCGCTCATGCCGACCCAGTGCAGGGATACGCCGTTATAGCGGGCAACCGCAATGCGCAGGCCCTTGGGAGCGAAGGCGATGCCTTCGACGGTGCGTTCTTCCGGAAACTCTTTCGTCGTCCCGTCGGAGAGCCGCACGAAAGTGCTCTTGCCATAGGAGTAGGCGACGGCGCCCTGCGGACCGGCGGCAAGTTGGCTGATCCATTTGCGTGGCGTTTCGGCCAGTACCGTCGTGCTGCCGTCGGATGCGATCCGCAGGACCTTGCCATCCTCGCCGCCCGAAATCAGGCTCTCGCTATGGGGGTCGCGGATGCAGGTCAGCATCCCATGATGAGCTTCGGTGATCTTCTCGCCGCCTTCCAGGCGGTGGATCGCGCCGGCGGCGCTGGCGAAGATTGGGGTGTCACCTAAAAATTCGACGGCCAGAACGTGGCCGTCGATATCAAGCGGAGCGACAGTCGGCATCAGGCGGACGCCTCGCACGCCTTGAAGCTGGCTTCCAGCTTTTCGCGGTCGAGCTCGCGGCCGATGAACACCAGGCGGCTTTCATGCTTCTCGCCGTCTTTCCAGGGGCGCTGATGATCGCCTTCGATGATCATGTGCACGCCCTGGACGACGTAGCGTTCCGGATCATCCTTGAAAGCGATGATGCCCTTGAGACGGAGGATATTCGGGCCTTGCGTCTGCGTGACCTTCTGAACCCAGGGGAAGAAGCGCTCCGGGTTCATCTCGCCGCCACGCAGTGAAACGGACTGCACGGTCACGTCGTGGATCGGCGACGGGGCGTGGTGATGATGGTCGTGATCGTGGTCATGATCATGGTGGTGATGATCGTGGTCGTGGTCATGATGGTGGTGATCATGGCCGTGATGGTCGTGATCGCAATCCGGACCGCAGACGTGATCCTCATGGCCGTGCTCGAGGAAATGCGGGTCATTCTCAAGCGCACGCTCCAGGTTGAAAGCCCCCTGGTTCAGCACGCGCGCGAGTTCGACGCCGGAGCGGGTCGTCTTATAGACGCGGGCAGCCGGGTTGATGGCGCGCACGATATCTTCGATCTGAGCCAGCTCTTCCGGAGAGACGAGATCGGACTTGTTGATGACGACGACGTCGGCAAAGGCGATCTGGTCTTCCGCTTCGCGGCTGTCCTTGAGACGCAGCGGCAGGTGCTTGGCGTCGACGAGTGCTACGACGGCGTCGAGTTCGGTCTTGGCGCGGACATCGTCGTCCATGAAGAAGGTCTGGGCGACAGGAACCGGATCGGCAAGGCCGGTGGTTTCGACGATGATACCGTCAAAGCGGCCAGGGCGGCGCATCAGGCCTTCGACGACGCGGATCAGGTCGCCGCGCACGGTGCAGCAGACGCAGCCATTGTTCATTTCGTAGATTTCTTCGTCCGACTCGACGATCAGGTCGTTGTCGATGCCGATCTCGCCGAACTCGTTGACGATGACGGCGTATTTCTTGCCGTGATTTTCCGAAAGGATGCGGTTGAGCAGCGTCGTCTTGCCGGCGCCGAGATAGCCGGTGAGAACGGTGACGGGAACGGGCTTTTGCGTGGCTGTTTCGGTCATGGGAGCCTCGAAATATGGAAGGTTGCCCCGGGGAGCAGACATTGATCGGCTTCCATATAAGGAGTTGGAGACGCCAGTTCAAAGGCTTTTGTATGTTATAAGATCACATTGGATTGCGGAGACGCGGTTTGGCCGCATAGTCACGACAGTGTCGACATATCGAAGCGGTTGACATCCTCAAGCAGTTCGACAAGACCTTTAACGGCATGGGCAATCAGCCTTTCGCCCTTTTCAGCCGTCGCCACGGCCGCGTTGCCGGCCACCCCCCGGCTGCTCAGATCGGCCATTTTCCAGCCGAAGGCGTGAGGTCCATAGGCGCGCAGATGCTTGAAGCCCTTGATGAACTCCGATTGCCGTGACGGGAAGTTTGCCGCCTTCGACATGTCCACCTTCTCCGGATACAGCGCCAGCATGGCCGATGTCTCGATATCGCCGCCGTGAATGTCGATGGCTTTGTCATCCGGTGAGATCAGCCCGTCCGGCACGCCGAAGCGCGTCCAGCTGGTGGCGACCGCCAGCATGTTGAAGCGCACGCGCGCTTCCGTCGCGACGATGGTCATCAGCGGCGAGTTGCCGCCATGGGCATTCAGCATGACGAATTTGCCGATGCCGAGATTGTTCATCTGCTCGGCAATGCCGAGCCACCGCCGAACAGCTTCGTCGAAAGCCAGCGTCCGGGTACCGGCGACATCCATATGCTCGATCGAATAGCCCACCGGCTCGACGGCGAGAAACGTGACCGGGAGGTTTGCCGGCAAGGCAACCTTGAGACGCGAGACGATTCCTTCCGCGATGAGCGCGTCGGTTTCGAACGGCAAATGCGGGCCGTGTTGCTCATAGGCGCCAAGTGGCAGTACGGCGATCCATTTTCTTCGCTCTTCAGGTGTCAATGTTTCATCATTGTCATCGAAACATGGCAAAGGATGCGCCATCTGAGGATGTACCTCTTGTTTATGTCAGTAACCTGCGCAATGTCATAGCGTGATGACTTAGCGGCGAAAAGGTCAACGGAATCACGATGGGCAAAAAGAACAAGGTCGGGAAGAAAAGTAAGTCAGGTAAGAAGAAGGATCACCGGGACTACACGCTTGCCGATCTGTCGCCGGCCTTGACGCAGGCGGCGCGGTCCATGCGCACGGTGATGACGCGCAGCCTGACGGCGAGCGGCCTCTATGCTGGACAGGACGGTGTCATTCTTGCGCTCGCGGCAAGCGATGGTCTTCCGGCCGGTACGCTGGCGCAGAAGCTCGGCGTCAAGGCGCCGACGATGACGCGCACGATCGGGCGCATGGAGGCGCAAGGCTTCGTCGAACGGCGGCCGGATGCCGACGATGCCCGCCTGACCAAGGTCTATCTGACCGAAGCAGGGCGAAACAGCGTCGGCGAAATCGAAAGTTCGGCGGCAAGCTGCGATGAGCTTGCGACCCGCGGCTTCTCGGAAAAAGATATCCGCTCGCTTGTGCGCCTGCTCAAGACGATCGAGCATAATCTCCAGGCTGGCGATGACGATGAGGATGATGACGAATTCTGAGAATCCTCAAGAATTCGTGTTGCGCGGCGTGATTAAAGCTTTTAATTAAAGATTTTAAATTCCGGAATCGTAAAACGAACGGGATATGTTACGGCTGCGTTTCACGGGGAGGGCGCGCGTGGCGCAAAAGATAAAGCTTTCTACAATTGCGGAAACGCTGGGCATTTCAACGGCAACGGTATCTCTGGCCTTACGCGACAGCCCATTGGTTGCGGTTAATACACGAGAAAAGATCAAGGACCAGGCCCGTGCGCTGGGCTATATCTACAATCGCCGCGCGGCGAGCCTGAGGACATCGCGATCGGGCATCATCGGCGTCGTCGTTCATGACATCATGAACCCCTTCTACGGAGAAATCCTGAAGGCGATCGAAAGCGAGCTCGACCGCAGCCGCCATACCTTCATCCTTTCCAATCACTATGATTCGGTCGAAAAGCAGCGAACCTTCATCGAGACGCTGCTGCAGCTCGGCGGCGACGGCGTCATCATGTCGCCGGCGATCGGCACGCCGCCGGAGGATTTCGAACTGGCGGAAGAAAACGGCATGCCGGCCATCCTCGTCGCGCGACAGATCGAAGCGCTGGATCTGCCGACCTTTCGCGGCGACGACAGCTACGGCATCTCTCTTGCGACCAACCACCTGATCAGCCTCGGTCACCGCTCCATTGCCATGATCGGCGGCACCGATCAGACCTCGACCGGACGCGACCGCTACCAGGGCTATGTGAACGCGCTGCGCAAGGCCGGCATAGAAGTCGATCCCAATCTGCGTATTCCCGGCGCCCGCTCCAAGCAGGGCGGCTTCGAGGCGGCAGTGCATTTCCTGTCGCTGCCGCAGAAGCCGACGGCGGCTGTCTGCTGGAACGATCTGGTCGCCATCGGTCTCATGAACGGCATTTCACGCGCCGGCCTCGTCCCCGGGGGGGACATTTCCGTCACCGGCTATGACGATCTGGAAGAGGCGGCAATCGCAACGCCGGCGCTGACCACCGTCTGGAACGGTCAAGCCGAGGTCGGAAGGCTTGCAGCGCGCGCGCTTTTGGATAGGCTGGCGGGAAGCCATGAGCCGGATGGTATCCATCTGATCAAGCCGGAAATGCGCATCCGCCAATCGACGGCGCCTTATAAAGCTCGCTAGCAGCGGTTCGGCGCCGAACCGTATCTCAAAAGGAAAGATCCATGTCCGATAGTCGCATCGCCGTCCTCGTTCCGGGGAAGATACACCCGCGCGTCCTCGAAAGGCTCGGTAAGCAGTTCGATATCGTTTCGGTCGAACGCGATGGCGGCCCGAAGGTTGATGCGGAAACCGCAGCCCGCATTCGCGGCGTTGCGGTTGCGGGTGGCTTCAATGCCGGCTGGATCGATGCCTTTCCTAATCTTGAAGTCATCGCCAATTTTGGCGTCGGCTATGACGGCATCGACGTCAAGCACGCTGCCTCCAAGGGCATCGTCGTCACCAATACGCCTGATGTCCTGAATGATGAGGTTGCTGATACCGCGATCGCCCTGCTGCTGAACACGCTGCGGCAGTTTCCCAAGGCTGAAAGCTGGCTGCGCGAGGGACGCTGGGTCAAGGAAGGGGCTTTTCCGCTCTCGCCCTTTTCGATGAAGGGACGCCGCATCGGCATCAATGGTCTCGGCCGGATCGGCCTGGAGATCGCGAGGAGGCTGGAGCCGTTCAAGGTGAAGATCGGCTATCATACCCGCTCGCCCCGCAACTCCCTGCCTTACGATTACTACCCGACGCTGAAGGAGATGGCGCAGTCGGTGGATACGCTGATTTCCATCGTGCCGAAGACGCCTGAGACGCACAAGGTCATCAATGCGGACATCCTCTCGGCGCTCGGGCCGCAGGGCGTGTTCATCAATGTCGGCCGCGGCTGGTCCGTCGATGACGACGCGCTGATAACAGCCCTCGGCAACGGCACGCTGGGCGCAGCCGGTCTCGACGTCTTCTACGACGAACCGAACGTCCCGGCCGGATATCTCTCGCTGCCCAATGTTTCGCTGCTGCCGCATGTGGCCTCGGCCTCGGTGCCGACGCGCGATGCCATGGCGGATCTCGTCGCCGACAACATCATCGAATGGTTCGCTAAGGGTGAGCCTGTGACGCCGGTGCCGGAAACGCCGGTCAAGCCGCGAGGCTGATCAGACGGCTTTTTGCGGATACGGAGCGACCGCAGGCCGCTCCTTGCTGGCAGCATAGTCGCGCACGGCATCCCCGAACGCGGTGAAAAGCTTCAGCGACGGCGAATCCGTTTCGGCCCAATATTCGGGGTGCCATTGCACCCCGACGGCAAAGGCCTTGGCGCCGATGACGGAGACGGCCTCGATCGTGCCGTCCTCGGCCAGTGCTTCCACCTGCAGTCTCGGCGCCGTATCGGCGATCGCCTGGCGATGCAGCGAATTGACACGCACTTCACCTGACCCAACGACGCGGGCGATACAGGAGCCTTCCTTGACGAAGACGCTCTGGCGGATCGAATACATCGTATCGCGATCGACATTCGGCGGCTTGCGGTGATCCCAGATGCCCGGCTGGTCCTGGATTTCGCTGGCGAGCGTGCCACCAAGGGCAACGTTTAGCTCCTGAATGCCGCGGCAGATGGCGAGCATCGGAATGGCGCGATCGATCGCGCGGCGAATGAGCGGCAGCGATGTCGCGTCACGCGCCGGGTCGAAGGGGCCGTCGCTCTCCCTTGCCTCTTTTCCATAGAGGGATGGATGCACATTGGTCGCCGAACCGGAAACGAGCAACCCGTCCACCCGGTCGAGAATGGCGTCCGCATCGTTGCCGTCCTCCAGCGCGGGAACGATCAGCGCCATCAATCCCGAAGCCTTCACGGCAGCGCGCACATATTGCAGCTGCACCGCATGCCAGCTGGTGCCATCGAACTCGCGGATATCGGCGGGAATGGCGATGATCGGTCTGGGCATGCAAGGCTCCGAAGGCTGCAGACGTTTGTTCATTGGACCTCTGGACGATCTTGATGTCGATCCGAGGGCGACTTGCGCCTTACGAACTTACGCGAATACGGCCTGGCCGGCAACGCGCAGAGGTTTTCCCAAGGCTTTGTTTCGGCTCGTTACGCCGATGTACAGGAATCGCCATAATGCGGTGCAAGAGCAAACTTGAAAGACCGGGTGCGGCATGGTTAGTTCCATCGCTTGCGCCGTGACGGGGAACGCGCCGTTCCCCAGCAATGCCGTCCGTATGGGAGAATTCGATGGATCGCCGTTCCTTCATCAGGCGGGCAGGAGCTGTTGGCGCAGGTGCTGCCGCTTCCGCGCTTGCGAGCCCGGCCCTTGCCCAGGAATATCCGAAGATCACCTGGAAGATGACCTCTTCCTTTCCCAAGAGCCTGGATACGATCTATGGCGGCGCGGAAGATATTGCCGCGCATGTTTCCGACGCGACCAACGGCAATTTCGTCATCCAGACCTATGAGGCCGGTGAGATCGTTCCTGGTGCACAGGCAGCCGATGCGGTCAGCGCCGGCGCCGTCGATGCCGCGCACACCTGCTCCTATTATTTCTGGCAAAAGGATCCGACCTATGCCATCGGCACGGCGCTGCCCTTCGGCCTCAATGCCCGGCTGACCAATGCCTGGCTCTACCAGGGCAACGGCAACAAGTTGATGAACGAATTCTATGCCACGCAGGGGATCTTGGGGCTTCCCGCAGGCAACACCGGCGCGCAAATGGGCGGCTGGTTTCGCAAGGAAATCAATACGCTCGACGATCTCAAGGGTTTGAAGATGCGCATCGCCGGCCTGGCCGGCAAGGTGATCGAGAAGATCGGCGTCGTGCCGCAGCAGGATATTCCGGTCAACGGTGTCTATGACGCCCTGAATAAGGGTACGGTCGATGCGGCCGAATGGGTCGGGCCCTATGACGACTTGAAACTCGGCCTGCAGAAGATCGCCAAATACTATTATTATCCCGGCTGGTGGGAAGGTGGCGCCGTGGTGCATGCCTTCTTCAATCTGGAAAAATGGAACGCCTTGCCCAAGAACTATCAAGCAATTCTCGGCGACGCCTGTGCCTTCGCCAACACCAATATGCTGGCGAAATACGACGTCAAAAATCCCCAGGCGCTGAAGGATATCGTGCAGCAGGGGGTGACGCTCAGACCTTTTAGCCAGGAGATCATGGAGGCCTGCTTCCAGGCAGCGAGCGCGCTTTATGCCGATCTCTCCAAGTCAAACGATTATTTCAAGCGCATTTATGAGGATCAGGTCGCCTATAAGAAGGATGCCTATCTTTGGATGCAGCTTTCCGAGTATACTTTCGATACCTTTATGATGATCCAGCAGCGGGCGGGCAAGCTGTAATCGTATTTCATAAGTCTTTGTTGATATATTGTTTTCTTTATTAGTGCTTTAAATATTATATCCACCTCAATGGGAGCCGGGAATCATTGCGCCAGTGCAGTTCTGATCATAATCCCGCTTCAACTTAAGCTGCCGCTTTGATTGGAAAATCTGTCCGAATGTGCTCTGTTCGGGCAAGTAAATTTTAAAGGGTTTCCACTAGGGTGTCCGCCGCATCAGGGGAAGTCTGAATGAAGCCTCCAAGCCCGGACACCGTGCCGACGGATATTTATCTGTCGTTCGTCAGTTCGCTTTTCGGAAATCGCAAAACGCTCATCACGGGCGTGTTCGTTCACATCCTGACATATACCCTCGTCTTCCTGAGCACGCATGCCGGCATCTATCTGGTCTTTTGCGTGGCGTTTGCGGTTGTCTTTGGCTTACGCATCCATTTGTTCCAGCTCTTCGACGCCGCGGACAAGAATGATCTTACGCGCGCCGATATTGCCGGCTGGGAAACGCGCTATGTAATCGGCGCGGCGGCGACGGCGGCCATCCTCGGCATCGGCAGCAGCTATGCCATCCTCATTCTGCGCGATCCGCTGGCGGAATTCATCTGCGTCGCCGTCACCATGGCGTCGATGGTGTCGATCGTCGGCCGCAACTATGGTTCGCCGCGGGCGGTGGATCTTCAGATTCTCGCCTGCTGCGTGCCGATCATCATTGCCTGCCTGCTGTTGCAGCAGCCTTACAAGGCAATAGCCTCTCTCATGCTCATTCCGTTTGGACTGACGACGCGCGCAATGGCGAATGGCATGCGCGAATTTCTTTACCGGAACATCATCGCTTCGCGCGAGATATCGCTGATGGCCGACAGGTTCGACACTGCGCTGAACAGCATGACGCACGGGCTGTTCATGCTGGATGCCCAGAACCGCATTCTGGTCGTCAATCGCAAGGCATGCGAGCTCCTCAATTTTGCCGATCCGCAGCGGCTCAAGGACTGCGAATTCGATGTCGTTCTACGCTACGGCGCCCGCCACGCTTTCATCGACGGATCGCTGCCCGGGCTCATCCAGCGGCAGCTGGCACAGCTCGTCAGCGGCACGCTGTCGCGAACGCTCATCCAATTCAACGAGGATCAGTTCCTGGAATTTTCGGCCAGCCGCCGTGCGGATGGGATCGTGATTCTGATTTTCGAAGACGTGACGGTGCGTATTCGAGCGGAGCGCAAGATCCTGCATATGGTGCGCTACGATCCTTTGACGGGGCTCCCGAATCGCGAATATTTCCTGGATCTGGTCAAGGAGAGGCTGGCTGGGCGCAAACGGGAAAGCCGCATCGGCATTCTGGTTCTCGATATCGATGACTTCAAACACGTCAACGATACCAAGGGACATGTTGCCGGGGACCGCCTGCTGGTCGCCATAGCCGAGCGCCTGAAGCAGCTTGCCGGCACCACAGCAATTGCCGCTCGTCTTGTGGGCGATCAATTCGTGCTGTTCTTTCCGAATGAAGACGATGCCCCGGATATCGATGCCGGTATCCATAACTTGCATGCGGCAATGGCCGGCACCTACAGCGTGGAAGACAGCAGTTTCCGGATTTCCGTCAGCGGCGGATATCTCACCATGTCCAGCCGTGAGTTTCGCCCGGAGGAGTGGCAGATCAAGGTCGATCTCGCGCTGTTCGACGCCAAATCGCGGCTGAAGGGCGGCTGCAGTGCCTTCGAGCAGGAGATGGACGCGCGCTATGTCGAGCGGCAGAAGCTGAAGGATGATTTGCGCGAGGCGGTGGAAACCGGCAGGCTTCAGGCCGTCTATCAGCCGATGTTCACGCCGGATGGCTCTCGGATCGAATGCTGCGAGGCGCTTGCACGCTGGATTCATCCGGAAAAGGGCTCGATCCCGCCCGATCTTTTCGTGCAGGTTGCCGAGGAGATGGGCATCGTTGCCGGCATCACTCGCTTCATGGTCGACCAGGCCTGCAAGGATTGCGCTTCATGGCCTGCGCCGCTTGCGGTTTCCGTCAATCTCTCGGCACAGGATCTGCGCAATGGCGAGATTGTCAAAATCGTCATGGCGGCGCTTGATGCGTCAGGATTGGAGCCATCCCGCCTGCATCTCGAGGTTACTGAAAGTTGCCTGATGGATGAGGTGGCGACCGTTCGCTCCATCCTCGCCGATCTGCGCGCCAAAGGCATCACCATTGCGATCGACGATTTCGGAACGGGATTTTCCAGCCTCAGCTATCTCGATACGCTGCCTGTGGATGTCGTGAAGATCGATCGGTCTTTCGTTCGTGACATTACGACGGATAGTCGCCGTTTCAAGCTGCTATGCGGTATCGTCGATCTTTCCCGCGCGCTCAGCCTTCATATCGTGATCGAAGGTGTCGAGACGCTGGAGCAGCTGGCATTGGTCGTCGAGCGGAACCTGGCTGATATCATCCAAGGCTATGTATTTTCGCCTCCGGTGCCGCAGGAGGAGGTTGTCGAGAGGGTGGCCAGTCTTAGTCGGCGGCAGTTGGGCGCCGGCAGAATCCTGCCGTCTGATGTCGCGACCTAGCCGGCGCCGTCGTTTTGATGCGGGCGTATTCGAAATCCATCGGCGATTCCGCCAGTCTACACCCGCCTGCGACCTTCTCGTGCATTGCATTTTTCCTCGCTTTGTGTAACCCCTCGGTGGAGGAAATTGGTTGCGGTATCCGTTGCGGGCTACCACAACTTTTGAGGACGAGCTCCAGCTGGCAATTATATTGTCTGTCGGCGGAGAGGATCGAGGGGAGAATTCTGAATGGCCGAACATCATACTGGACCCGCCGAAGTGGGTGCTCCCATGGACTACAAGGAGCATGAGAAGACCTATAATCTTTTCATCTCGGGAGCCAAGGTCGGGTCTGCGATCGTTGCCGCATTGTTGATCGCCATGGCGGCCGGTTTCTTTGGTCATGCCGGTTTCCTCGGCGGCGTCCTGATATTCATCGTTCTGACCATCGCCAGCGTCGTCCTGTTGCGCTGATATTGCAGCGCTGATCGACGCCGGGCCGATCGCCCGCGCTTTCCATGATTCTGCAGGCTACAGCGCCGCCGCATTCAGGAGCGGCGCCGTCTGATGCGAGGTGTTGTCGTTGAGCAATCTGGTTTTCGTGGCCAAGGAAAGCGTGGCGGAGGAGACGCGTGTTGCGGCTTCCGTCGAGACGGTAAAGAAGATGAAGAACCTGGGTTTCGACGTGGTGATAGAAGCCGGTGCGGGGGCTTCATCGCGCATTCCGGATACCGAATACGAAGCCGTCGGCGCCCGGATCGGTTCCATCAAGGATGCGAAGGCGGCGGATGTCGTCCTCAAGGTCAGGCGTCCGACGAGCAAGGAGATTTCTGGCTGCAAGAGCGGTGCCATCGTCATCGCCATCATGGATCCCTATGGCAACGAGGCTGCACTTGCCGAGATGGCGCGTGCAGGGCTGACGAGCTTCGCCATGGAACTGATGCCGCGCATCACCCGCGCGCAGTCGATGGACGTGCTGTCGTCGCAGGCCAATCTCGCAGGGTATCAGGCCGTGATCGAGGCTGCTGCGGTCTATGACCGAGCGCTGCCGATGATGATGACGGCAGCGGGCACGGTTCCGGCGGCAAAGGTTTTCGTCATGGGCGCCGGTGTTGCCGGGCTGCAGGCGATCGCCACCGCGCGGCGTTTGGGTGCGCTCGTTTCGGCGACGGACGTGCGGCCGGCGGCAAAGGAGCAGGTCGCTTCGCTCGGCGCGAAATTCGTCGCGGTCGAGGACGAAGAGTTCAAGGCGGCGGAGACTGCCGGCGGCTATGCCAAGGAAATGTCGAAAGAGTATCAGGCAAAGCAGGCGGCGCTCGTCGCCGATCACATCGCCAAGCAGGATATCGTCATCACCACGGCGCTCATTCCGGGGCGACCGGCGCCGCGCCTTGTCGGGCGCGACATGCTGAAGGCGATGCGCCCCGGCGCCGTGGCCGTCGATCTCGCGGTCGAACGCGGCGGCAATATCGAGGGGGCCGAATACGGCAAGATCGCCGATGTCGAGGGTGTCAAGGTGGTCGGATATCCCAACATGGCCGGGCGGATCGCGGCCAGCGCCTCTGCTCTCTATGCCAAGAATCTCATCACCTTCCTGGAGACGATGGTCGACAAGGATACGAAGAGCCTCGCCCTCAACCGCACCGATGAGCTGATCAAGGCGACGATGCTGACCGACGGCGGCGAGGTCGTGAACCCGAACTTCGTCGATCCCGATCAGCCGACGATCAAGAAGGGAGATCTCTGAGATGGCCAGCCAAGCAATGGACCAGGCACTCCAGCAACTGAATGATGCCGTTGCCGCCGTCACGACCGCCGCTGCACAGGCACCCGAGGTTGCCAGTGCCGCAACCGGTGGAGCGATCGATCCTTTCGTCTTCCAACTGGCCATTTTCGTGCTGGCGATCTTCGTCGGCTATTATGTCGTCTGGTCGGTGACGCCGGCCCTGCATACGCCGCTGATGGCGGTGACGAACGCCATCTCCTCGGTCATCGTCGTCGGTGCGCTGCTGGCCGTGGGCATTTCGGCGAGCGGCCTTGCCACGGGCTTCGGCTTTGTGGCGCTGGTTCTCGTCTCGGTCAATATCGTCGGCGGCTTCCTTGTCACCCAGCGCATGCTGGCGATGTACAAGAAGAAGGACAAGTGAGGGCGGCATGCTGAGCAATATCGCGGCTTTCCTCTATCTCGTCTCCGGCGTTCTGTTCGTCCTGGCGCTGCGCGGCCTGTCGCATCCGGCCACCAGCCGGCGCGGCAATCTTTACGGCATGGTCGGCATGGGCATTGCCATTGCCACCACGCTGGTGCTGGCGACGCCATCCTTCGGCGGTTTCGTGCTGATTGTTCTGGGCCTTGCCATCGGTGGCGGGGCAGGCGCCTATATTGCCCGCGTCATTCCAATGACCTCGATGCCGCAGCTTGTCGCAGGCTTCCATTCACTGGTCGGCCTGGCGGCCGTCCTCGTGGCGGCTTCGGCGCTCTATACGCCGTCTTCTTTCGGCATCGGCGAAATTGGCCATATCCATACGGAAGCCCGCATCGAGATGGCGATCGGTGTCGCGATCGGTGCGCTCACCTTCACCGGTTCGATCATCGCCTTCCTGAAGCTCGACGGACGTATGTCCGGGAAACCGATCCTGCTGCCGAATCGCCATATCATCAACGCCGCTTTGCTTGTGCTGATCGTGGTCTCCATCATCAGCCTGGCGGCGAACGAGAGCCATCTCGCCTTCTGGGCAATCGTCGCGCTGTCATTGCTTCTCGGTGTGCTGCTGATCGTGCCGATCGGCGGCGCCGACATGCCCGTCGTTGTGTCGATGCTGAATTCCTATTCCGGCTGGGCTGCTGCCGGCATCGGCTTCACGCTCGGCAATCTCGCGCTCATCATCACCGGCGCGCTTGTCGGGTCTTCGGGTGCGATCCTGTCCTACATCATGTGCAAGGGCATGAACCGCTCCTTCATCTCGGTCATTCTCGGCGGTTTCGGCGGCGAGACGGCCTCGGGCGGAGCCGACAATTCCGACAAGACCGTGAAGCTCGGTTCGGCCGAGGACGCTGCCTATCTGATGGCCAATGCCTCCAAGGTCATCATCGTGCCCGGCTATGGCATGGCGGTTGCGCAGGCCCAGCATGCGCTGCGTGAAATGGCCGACAGGCTGAAGGCGCATGGCGTCGATGTGAAATATGCCATCCACCCCGTTGCCGGCCGCATGCCCGGCCATATGAACGTGCTACTCGCCGAGGCCAATGTACCCTATGACGAGGTGTTCGAGCTCGAGGACATCAATTCGGAATTCGCCCAGGCCGATGTTGCCTATGTCATCGGCGCCAACGATGTTACCAATCCGGCGGCGCGCGACGACAAGACGTCGCCGATCTATGGCATGCCGATCCTCGACGTCGACAAGGCGAAAACCTGCCTCTTCGTCAAGCGTTCGCTCGGCTCCGGCTATGCCGGCATCGACAACACGCTTTTCTACAAGGACGGCACGATGATGCTGCTCGGCGATGCGAAGAAAGTGACCGAAGAAATCGTCAAGGCGATGAACGAGTAGGCTACCGCCGCCGCGCCCGCAAGAGCAGTGTTTCCGTTCTCAGAGCACTTCCGCTTTTCTTCGAATCGCGAAAACGCTCTACCTTCTTGTTTACGCCGTTCCGGACGCAAAACCGCTTCGCACTTTTGCTGGAACTGCTCTCAGTTCCTTTGACGTTCCATCATGCTGCGTGGTGCGGTCAGTATCCAGACGAGGCCAGCCGGACGGAAATCGACCTCGACATGGCCGCTGAAGGATGCCGCGGCATGGGTTTTCGTGACGGTGGTGCCGAAGCCGGTATCGCTCGGCGGCTTGACCGGCGGACCGCCACTTTCGGTCCAGACGAAGCGAATCTTGGTGCCGGTTTCAGCGGCTTCGTTCGTCCATTCGATGGTGATCCTGCCCTCCGGCGCGGACAGCGCGCCATATTTGACCGAATTGGTGGCAAGCTCGTGCAGGACCAGGCCGAGATTCTGCACCGCCTCTGGCTTCAGCAGGAAGTCATTGCCGAGAACGTCGAGCTGCTGAGGTGCCTGTAGGAAAGTCGCGAGATGGATGTCGATCACGCGGCGAAGCGACACGCCGGACCATTGTTCGCTGGTCAGCACCTCGATCGAACGCGCCAGGCCTTCCAGCCGGTCGGCGACCGCTCGCTGGAAGGTATCGACGCTGTCGGTCTGCCGCGCGAGCTGGCGCGTCATTGCCTGCGCGAGCGCCAGCAGATTCTTGGTGCGGTGGACGAGCTCGTGCATGACGAAATGCAACCGGTCCTCGGTAACGCTGCGGTCGAAGGATGCGTTGGAAAGCGCGACAGCTACCTGATTTGCCTCGATGACGCTGGTGTCGACCGGCGCCACGATCTCGCCGCGGCCCATGCGCTCTGCCATATCGGCAATATCCTGTATGGTGGTGCGCACTTGACGGGCCAGGGCATAGACGGCAATCAGCGCAACCAACAGCAGCGTCACACCGCCATAGATCAGAAAGCGCCAGGTGCTCATCAGCGAAGCCTGCGCAGAGGCGATCGGACCCCAGACGACGGCCTTCCAGGACCAGCCTGAGATTTGCGCGTAACCGAGCACTGCGTTCGGCAGGACCTTGTCATCCTGATAGACGCCGCTGGATGCGATCAGTTTCGGCAGGATGTTCTTATTGAATGCGTCGCCCGGGGCGAGGGTCGTTGGGCCACCGGCGGCAACGACATGGCCGGATTTGTCCAGAACGGCGGCAGACCAGCCGGGTGGCAGGGCTTCTGTCGTCACCAGCTTGGCGAGCTCGTCGGCATCCTGTGTTACCGCCAAAGCGGCGCCGGCCGGCGAATGTTCGAGGGGCAGGGTGACGTTATAGACCCAGCGGCGGGCGGTCGAGCCTATGAAGACATCGGATGCCTCGATGCGGCCGGAATCCAGTGCCGATTGAAGCGCGGCGATGTTGCCGGTCTTGCCGAGTGGCTTGCCGAGCGGCCAGCGTGTATTCAGCCGGAGCTGGCCATCCTTTTCCATAAGCAGCACGAAAAGCGAATCGGTGCGCAATACCGTTTCCGTGCGGGCGAAGAAGGTGGCGATGTCGTTGCGCTCAAGTTCCGGCGAGGAGGACAGGAGGCGCAACGTCGTCGCCATGTCCTGCAATTGGCGATCGATGACGCGCGAGAGCGCCTGCGCATCCTGAACCGTGTCACCCTTCAGAGCGTCGCGTTCATTATTCTCGAGTTGGACCAGAAGCAGCGCGACGAAGGCGAGAATAGGCAAGGCAATCGCCAGGGCTATGGCGATCAGATAGGCACCAATCGACGCTTTCGGGAAATGCGGCTTCCTCATGGGGCGATCAACCGATCGTGCCTCCATGAGGATCCGACGCGCTGGCAAACGCGAAGAGAATGGTATTGGTCATCATGCCAAGCGCCCCCGTGCCCAGATCATCGAGCTACATGCTCGTGAAGCGCCATGTTAGGGCTGGGTAATTTTCCTTGCAACATCTGAAAAGTCATTATTGCGAAATCGTAAGCGATCTCGGGTATTTACGACTGTGGCAATGCATCCCTGAAGTTGCGGTGACAGGTCTTGTGTCCGAGCTAGGCAAAGCGTGAGAGGCGGAAGGGTGCGAGCTCGGGAGCTTCGCCGCCATCGACGATTTCCTGCGCGGCGAGGAGGCCGACGAGCGGCGCCAGCGTGACGCCGGAGTGGAGAACTGCGAGGTAGAGGCCAGGTGCCGCGCCGACACCACCCAGAATCGGAAAGCCGTCTTTCGGTGTTGGGCGATAGCCGATGGTGTAGAAATCAAGCTCCAGCATCTCGCCGCCCTTCAATGTCTTTTTGACCCTGGCGAAAAGATCGTCGGCTGCTGCTTGCGGATTACTGCCGGGATCGGTGCCGCCGAAGTCACCGCCGGCGATGATTCTCCCCTCCGCCGTCTGGCGCAAATGCAGTTCCGGCGCCATCACCAGACCATTCAGCATTTTCTGCACGGGGCGGGAATGGACGATAAGCCCTGGAGGCGTTTCCAGCGGCACGAGAATATCCGCCGAGGCCGCAAGCGCTGGCGTGCCCGCACCGGCGGCCAGAACGACATGATCGGCGCGCATCGGCCCTTCGCTCGTTTCGATACCGATAATCCGCTCGCCTTCTCTGAGCAGGCCCCTGACCTCGACGCCAAATGATAGGCTCGCGCCCTGACGGCGGGCGTCCTCCAGAAGCAGCTTGGTGGCGGCAACAGGTTCGACGGCGCCTTCCTCGGCAACATGCAGGGCATAATCCGGCGGATTGGCGAGGTTCGGTTCGATCATCGCGCTCGTCGCTCGGTTGACCGGCTGTATGCCATAGCCCCAGCCATGATGCTGAGCCGCATAGGCGTCGAGCTCTGCTTCGGGCAGATCCCAGGACAGGCCGCCGCACCAGGACAAGGGAAGATCCGGCAGGTCGTCTTGTAGCCGCGACCATTCGGCCATCGATTGGCGACGGAGCTGGAAATAGAATTCCGGATTGCCCCAGCTCGCATTGATCCAGGCGAAGGAGTTCGGAGTTGCAACGCCGCCGGTCTGCTGAGCGACCACCGTCACGGATGCGCCCTTGCGACTGAGATGCCAGGCGATGGAGGCACCGATGATTCCGGCGCCGACGACGATGACTTTTTGCGGGGAGGGCATGTCTTTGTCTCGCTTGAATGGGTGAGTCGAGACTACAGCATGTCGCGCAAAAGTGCGCAGCGGTTTTGCGATAACGACATGCACAAAGTCAAAAACCTAAAGCGCCTGACGCGAATTTGAAGGATCGCGATGCGCTTTCGGCCTTTGCCGAGGCAAAGAAAAGCCGCCGGGCAGGGCTTGCCGGCGGCTGGATGTTTTTACTGCGATATGCCCCTGTATTAGGCGCCGGCGCCGACACGTGCCAGACCATCTCTGGCGGGCTGGTAGTTCGGATCGAGATTGACCGCGTGCTGATAGGAGCGACGCGCTTTCGCCTTGTCGCCCTTGCGCTCGTAGACGAAGGCCTGGTTTGCCCAGGATTCGGCGAGCTTGTTGTTCAGCTCGATCGCATGGTTGAAATCGGCAAACGCGTTGTCGTCGTCGTTCTGCGCGAGATAGGAGATGCCGCGGCTGTTGTAAGGCTCCGGCGAATTCGGCGAGAGTGAGATCGCCTTGGAGAAATCGTCGATCGCCTTATCCTGCTGATTGCGCTTCTGGTAGATCACGCCGCGGCCGTTATAGGCACGGCCGTCCGTGGTGCCGAGGCTGATAGCCTTCGAATAATCATTGAAGGCATCGTTGTCGCGACCGGCCTGGCGGTAGAGATTGCCGCGGCCGATATAGGCGACATCGTAATTGCCGTTGATCTGCAGCGCCGCGTTGTAGTCCGCGACCGCTTCCGGCAGCTTGCCCATGTTGCGGTAGATGAGCGCGCGGTTGGCATAGGCCTGATAGAACTTCGGATTGAGCTGGATCGCCTGATTGAAGTCGGCAAGGGCGCGATTGAAATCACCGCCGCGGCCATAGGCCGTGCCGCGCACATTGTAGCCTTCCGGATCCTGCGGATTGGCATTGATGACTGATGTCAGCGAGGCGATATTTTCGGACGAGCCCTGCGCCTTGTCGATCTGGATCACGTTATCTGTGGTGGCAGTCTGGCAGCCGGAAAGGCTGATCGCGGCAAGTATCGCCAAGGCAGGCAGCACCGCGGCGCGCTTCGAAACGAATAAGGAGAAGTTCGAAGTGCGGAACTTTACGGAAGTCGTCATTGCCATTATCGGGTTCGCTTTCCCCATGCGTCATATCAGGCTGTTCTGATTTAATCCGATTTGCGCAGAGAATAAATCAAAAAGGCGGCGGCGAACGACTCGCCCCCGCCACACATGCATCTGAAAACGTCGAAAAAACGGCGATTACTTGGCAACAAGGCCTTCGCGCTGAGCGCGCTTGCGAGCAAGCTTGCGAACGCGACGAACAGCTTCAGCCTTTTCGCGAGCACGCTTCTGCGACGGCTTTTCATAGTAGTCGCGCATCTTCATTTCGCGGAAAATACCTTCGCGCTGCATCTTCTTCTTGAGAGCGCGGAGAGCCTGGTCGACATTGTTATCGCGGACAAGTACCTGCACGAGAATCACGTTCCTTTGGTTTGGTTGATGCCAGCGGCGACGGCAACGCCAGGAGGCAAAAATATAACGTTCGCGCGGCCGCAGCCTTGCGATTGGTTAGGCGAGATAGCAGATCGGTTTGTCAAAGTCTAGCCAGATCGTGAGTTTGCAGAGGAAAAAGCTAGTTGTCGAGTACCGAATTCAGTCGGTGGCGCCTGAGATGCTTCGTCGAAGCTGTTGATTAAGCGATTGGCGGACGCCGATCTTTGCGACATCGACATGCTTATGTGAGTATTTCAGATCACAATCATTCGTGCGCTGCGGCGATTGCGCCATCTCAGCAATTGTTCGCGAAAGAGGGGGAATCGTTTTATGAAATCGCTCGACCTTGCTGTCGTCGGGAGGCCGCTCGCAGCGCTTATGCTGGCCATCGTTGTTCTTGCTGGGGCGCTTGGCTCCGCCACAGCCGGTGAAGTGCGGCTTGGCAAGAATGTCCGTATCGGCGGCCACGACTTTTCCAATCAGACCTTCGACAGCAAGCATCGTGCGAGGATCTATCTTTACAATGGAAAGCCACGAAAAGAGGGATGTGTCTGGCGTAAGGATGGTCATGGCGGGCGGGTGAAGGTCTGCCATCTGCAGCGCAAATAAAATTGCTAAGAGGCCTTAAGCGCGGCAGCCGGGAACGCGGCAATTTTAACCGTGTCGAAAGACGGTCCTGAATGCGTCGCAAAAGAGCCGTTGTGTCGGTTTTCGATTTGCGATTTGTATGACCCACAAGAAGGGCGTCTTGCCTGAAGGAGTTGAGGGCGAATGCGTAAATACTCGGTTTTTGCCGTGGCACGGGAAGCGATGCGGGCTCATAAGGGCTGGGAGGCTCAATGGACCTCGCCGGAGCCGCGCAAGGAGTATGACGTCATCATCGTCGGCGCCGGCGGTCATGGCCTGGGTGCGGCCTACTATCTCGCCAAAGAGCACGGCATCACCAATGTTGCCGTCATCGAAAAGGGCTGGCTCGGCGGCGGCAATACCGGCCGCAACACGACCATCATCCGCTCGAACTATCTCTATGAAGAGAGCATGCATATCTATGAGCATTCTATGAAGCTCTGGGAGGGGCTGTCTCAGGATCTTAATTATAATGTCATGTATTCGCCGCGCGGCGTGATGATGCTGTCGCACAATGTGCATGACCAGCAGTCCTTCAAGCGCCATATCCATGCCAACCGTCTCTACGGCATCGACAATGAATGGCTGACGCCGGAGCAGGCCAAGGCTTACTGTCCGCCACTCGATATTTCGAAGACGGCGCGCTATCCGATCAACGGTGCCGCCCTACAGCGCCGCGGCGGCACGGCGCGTCACGATGCGGTTGCCTGGGGCTTTGCCCGCGCTGCTTCCGATCGCGGCGTTCACATCATCCAGAATTGTGAAGTGACCGGCATTCGCCGCGGGCCGGATGGCCGCGTGACGGGCGTCGACACGAGCAAGGGCTTCATCGGCGCGAAGAAAGTCGGTGTTTCCGCAGCTGGCCACACCACTGTCGTCATGCAGATGGCCGGCGTGCGCGTGCCGCTGCAATCGAGCCCGCTGCAGGCGCTGGTCTCCGAGCCGCTGAAGCCGATCTTCCCCTGCGTCGTCATGTCGAACACGGTGCACGCCTATATCTCGCAGTCCGACAAGGGCGAGCTCGTCATCGGTGCCGGCACGGACCAGTATAATTCCTACAGCCAGACCGGCGGGCTGCAGATCATCACCCATACGCTGGATGCGATTTGCGAACTGTTCCCGATGTTTCGCCGCGTGAAGATGATGCGCTCCTGGGGCGGCATCGTCGACAACACGCCGGATCGTTCGGCAATCCAGTCGAAGACGCCGGTGCCGGGGCTCTATGTCAATTGCGGCTGGGGCACGGGCGGCTTCAAGGCGACGCCGGGTTCGGCCAATCTCTTTGCCCATCTGATTGCCCGCGACGAGCCGCATAAGTTCAATGCCGGCCTGACGCTGGATCGCTTCCGCACCGGCCGTCTGATCGATGAGGCGGCGGCAGCCGCCGTGGCACACTGATGTCGACCGCGGTCGGGATCGTTCTTGCCGCAGGGCTTTCCCTGCCGGTCGGAGCGATCGCGACCGAAGTCAGCGATCTTATTCCAGGGGTCAAGGATTTTCGCATGCAGGTGATCCACAAGGCGAAGGATGAGACCGACTGGCCCTTTGTGGCCGAAAGCGGCGTGATTGCCTGCGCCAAGGTGCTGAACAAGCCGACGGTCTATTTCGTGCCGGACCAGACGCCCGAGGCGACCAGAGCGTTTGCGATCGACACCGACCTGTTGGGCATGAGCCTGGTCAATCTGGGGATGACCAATGTGCTGAAGCCATATGGATCGCTGGAGGCGCTGCTGAAGCGCATAACACCTTTCGTCACCATGGGACGGCAGCTTTGTGAGCAGCCTCCCGGCACAAGCCTTACAGGCTCCGAGCTTTAACACAGGTAGAAAACAATGCTGCTGATTTACTGCCCCTATTGCGAGGAAGAGCGTTCGGAACTCGAATTCCGCAACGCCGGTGACGCGCATATCGCGCGGCCGGCCAATATTGCCGGGATATCGGATGAAGAATTCGAGGAATATTTCTTCTTGCGCGACAATCCGAAGGGGCTGATCTTCGAGCGTTGGCGGCACATCCACGGCTGCGGCCGCTTCTTCAATGCGGCGCGCGACACGGTAAGCGATCACTTCTACCGCACTTACAAGGCGGGCGAGCCGAAGCCGGATCCGGCGACGCTCAAGCCTGGCGCGGCCGAACCGGTGGCGCAGGAACAGAACGAACAAGAACAGACGGCACAAACACAGGGATTTGCTGAATGAGCGGCGCCAATCGTATCGCGGGCAAGGGACGTCTGACGCCGGCCAGAACCGCTCGCTTCACTTTTGACGGCAAGGCCTATACCGCGCTCGAAGGCGATACCGTCGCCTCGGCGCTGCTTGCCAACGGCGTCCATCTCGTCGGCCGGTCCTTCAAGTACCACCGTCCGCGCGGCATCTTGTCGGCCGGCGCCGAAGAGCCGAACGCGCTGCTCGATATCTCGCGCGATGCAGCGCGGCGTCAGCCGAACGTCCGTGCCAGCGTGCAGGAAGTCTTCGACGGCATGAAGGCTCAGTCGCAGAACCGCTGGCCGTCGCTTGCCTTCGATATCGGTGGCGTCAACAATCTGATGTCGCCCTTCTTTGCCGCCGGCTTCTACTACAAGACCTTCATGTGGCCGAAATCGGCCTGGAAGCATATTTACGAGCCCTTCATCCGCCGTGCCGCCGGCCTCGGCGTCGCGCCGACGGAGGAGGATCCGGATCACTATGCCAGCCGCTATGCGCATTGCGACGTGCTCGTCGTTGGTGCGGGCGTTGCCGGTCTTTCCGCGGCGCTCGCCGCTGCCGAAACCGGCGCCAAGGTCATCCTCTGTGACGAACAGCCGGATGTCGGCGGCGCGCTGCGCTTCGATACCGGCATCAAGATCGATGGCGCCGAGGGCTATGAGTGGGCGCAGGTGACCTTCGCCAAGCTCAAGGCGATGCCGAATGTGCAGGTGCTGACCCGCACGACCGCCTTCGGCTACTACAACCATAATTTCTTCGGCCTTGCCGAACGGGTGACCGATCATCTGGCGAAACCCGGCCGCGACCTGCCGCGCGAACGCCTGTGGCAGGTCCGCGCCAAGCGCGCCATCCTGGCGACGGGCGCTATCGAGCGCCACATGGTGTTTCCGAACAACGACCGCCCGGGCATCATGCTCGCCTCGGCCGCGCGTGCCTATCTCAACCACTATGGCGTCGCCGCCGGTGCGAAGATCGGCGTCTACACGGCGCATGATTCGGCCTATGAGGCCGCCTTCGATCTCAAGCGTGCCAATGTCTCCATCGCTGCCATCGTTGACAGCCGCGCGCGGCCCGGCGAGGCGGTTCTCGCCGAAGCAAAGCGGCTCGGCATCGAGGTGCTGACCGACTATGCCGTCGTCGATACATCAGGCAAGCTGCGCGTCTCCTCCATGACCGTCTCGCGCAACGGCAGCTCCGCCACCCGCAAGATCCCGGTGGATGCCCTGCTGGTTTCGGCGGGTTGGACGCCTTCCGTTCATCTCTTTTCGCAGTCGCGCGGCAAGCTGAAATTCGATACGGAGAAGCAGCGTTTCCTGCCGGGCACCTATGTTCAGGATTGCCTTTCTGTCGGTGCCTGCAACGGCACGGATGGGCTGCAGGCGGCGATCGAGGAATCGCTGGCCGCCGGCGAGCTGATGGCACGCGCCACGGGCAGCACCAATGGCGGAGAGAAGATCCAGCTCCATGCAGAACAGGCTTTCGAGTGGACCGGCGGCATGATCGGGGCTGCTGAAGGCGCCGGGCCGGACACGAATGCGAAGGCTTTCGTCGATTTCCAGCACGACGTCTGCGCCAAGGATATTCGTCTTGCCGTGCGCGAAGGCATGCATTCCATCGAGCACATCAAGCGCTTCACCACCAACGGCATGGCGTCCGATCAGGGCAAGCTTTCCAACATGCACGGGCTGGCGATCGCCGCCGAAATGCTTGGCAAGGATATTCCGCAGGTCGGTCTTACCACGTTCCGTGCGCCCTATACGCCCGTGACCTACGGCACGCTCATCAGCCATTCGCGCGGGGCTCTCTTCGATCCCGCCCGCAAGACGCCGATACATGCCTGGGAAGAGGCGCATGGCGCCATCTTCGAAGATGTCGGCAACTGGAAGCGCGCCTGGTTCTATCCGCGTGCCGGCGAGACCATGCACCAGGCCGTCAATCGCGAATGCCGCACGGCGCGCGAAGTCGCCGGCGTGTTCGATGCTTCGACGCTGGGCAAAATCGAAGTGGTCGGGCCGGATGCGGCGGAATTCCTGAACCTCCTCTACACCAATGCCTGGGACACGCTGAAGCCCGGCCGCTGCCGCTACGGCATCATGACCCGCGAGGACGGCTTCGTCTATGACGATGGCGTCGTCGGGCGTCTGGCCGAGGATCGCTTCCATGTGACGACCACGACGGGCGGTGCGCCGCGCGTGCTGCATCATATGGAAGACTATCTGCAGACAGAGTTCCCGCACCTGAAGGTGTGGCTGACCTCGACCACCGAGCAATGGGCTGTTATCGCCGTGCAGGGGCCGAAGGCGCGCGAGATCATCGAGCCGCTCGTCGAAGGGCAGGATCTTTCCAACGAGGCCTTCCCGCATATGAGCGTTGCCGAGTGCAAGGTCTGCGGCGTGCCGGCCCGGCTGTTCCGCGTCTCCTTCACCGGTGAAGTCGGCTACGAAATCAACGTGCCGGCCGACTATGGCCAGTCGGTCTGGGAGGCCGTATGGGCTCGCGCCGAGCCGCTGGGCGCCTGCGCCTACGGAACAGAGACTATGCACGTGCTGCGCGCCGAGAAGGGCTATATCATCGTCGGCCAGGATACCGACGGCACGGTCACGCCTGACGATGCCGGCCTTGCCTGGGCCGTTTCCAAGAAGAAGACCGATTTCGTCGGCATTCGCGGCCTGAAGCGGCCGGATCTGGTCAAGGAAGGCCGCAAGCAGCTCGTCGGTCTCGTCACCCGCGATCCGAAGGTGGTGCTGGAGGAAGGCGCACAGATCGTTGCCGATCCGAATGAGCCGAAACCGATGACCATGCTCGGCCATGTCACTTCGGCCTACTGGTCCGAAAATCTCGGCCGCTCCATCGCCTTCGCGCTGGTAGCCGGCGGGCGTGAGCGCATGGGCAAGACGCTCTATGTGCCGATGCCCGACAAGACGATATCAGTCGAGGTGACGGATCTGGTGTTCTTTGACAAGGAAGGAGGCCGGATCAATGGCTGATCTCGCTACCCGCAAACTGCCGCTCGCCGGCCGCCACGGCGGTTCCTCGACCGTCCGGCTGACGCCAGCCGCTCCCGCAAACCGCATTTCGCTGCGCGCACCTGCGGATTCAGTCCATGGTCTTTCGCAGGCGCTCGGCCTTCAGCTGCCGACCCGCCCGAAGACGTCAGCCGGCGCCAATGGCCGTCATGCCCTGTGGCTCGGCCCGGACGAATGGCTCGTCATCGATGAAAACGGTGCCGAGCTGGTCGGCGTGGCTGCATCGTCCGGTGTGCTGCATTCGGCGACCGATGTCTCACATCGCAATACCGCTGTTATCGTCTCCGGTCCCGGCGCGGAAGCAACGCTTGCCGCCGGCTGCCCGCAGGATGTTTCGCTGAGCGCATTTCCCGTCGGCGCTTGCTCGCGCACGCTGCTCGGCAAGGCGGAAGTGGTGATCTTGCGGCTCGACGAGGAGACATTCCGCGTCGAGGTCTGGCGCTCCTTCTCCGATTATGCTTTCGGCCTGTTGGCCGAGGGTGCGGAGGATGCGGGTCTTTAACCCTCTTCCGGCCGATCCTTCGGGTCGAACTGCGATATGGTCGTCCATATCGCAGTCAGCGCCGGCTTGCGCTCGTTTTCGATTTCGACGGTGACATCATAGGTCAGCATCAGCATATTGGCGCCACGCAGCCTTGTTTCGGCGAGTGTGAAACGTCCTCGCACCCGCGCTCCGCACTTGACCGGCGACATGAAGCGGATCTTCTCGAAGCCGTAGTTGATGCCCATGGTCTGTTCGCGGATCTTCGGCAATGCGCTGTAGTTCATCGCCGAGAGCAGTGAGAGTGTCAGGAAGCCGTGGGCAATCGTGCCGCCATAGGGCGTTTCCGCCTTGGCGCGTTCGGGGTCGACGTGGATGAACTGATGATCGAGCGTCGCATCGGCAAAGGTATCGATCATCGTCTGATCGACGGTGATCCAATCGGAAACGCCGATCTCGGTTCCCGCAAGCTTCATGATCTCTACAAGCGAGATATTGCCAGGCATTCCATCCTCGTCAGTCTGTGTCGTCAAAACCCTTTTTGGCGAATCGAGACTGAAAGTGCAACCGCGATCAGTTTTCCAGAAGGAAGGCGACGGAGCGGGCGGGTATGGTGATCTGCTCTCCGGCTGGCGTTTCGCGTGCCACCGTCAGCCGAGACCAGCCGCCGCTTTCGGACGCCGGCAATATCACGGCGCGCTCGTCCGCGGCGCGATTGAAGATCAGGGCGAGCCGTGTCGAGCGGTCAGTCGCACGATCCTTTGTCTGCAGCGCCATGCCAAGCACGGCCGCTCCCGGCGCTTCCCAATCCGGCACCGTCATCGGCGTCCCTGCGCTTGAGAACCAAAGCACGTCGCCATCGCCACGGAAGAAATTCATGTCGCCAAAGGCCGTGAAGCGGCGTCGCAGGCCGGCAAGCCAGGCGGTATGGCCGATCAGTTCCTCGTCCAGCAGTTTCCAGTCTACCCAGGTGATAGTGTTGTCCTGGCAGTAGGCATTATTGTTGCCCTGCTGGCTGCGCCCGCCTTCATCGCCTGCTGTCAGCATGATCGTGCCGCGTGTGGCAAAAAGCGTCGACAGCATGGCTTCGATATCGGCGCGGCGCTTGGACCGGATTGCCTGATCGTCCGTTTGTCCCTCGATGCCGTTGTTCCAGGAGAAATTCTCATTATGGCCATCGCGATTGTTCTCGCCATTGGCCTCATTGTGCTTGTTCTCGTAGGAAACGAGGTCCATCAGCGTGAAGCCGTCATGGGCGGCGAGGAAGTTGACGCTGCGTGTCTGCGCGCGCCCGTCACGGCCGAAGATGGAGGAGGAGCCAGCAAGGATCGTTGCCAGATCGCCAATGCCTGCATCGCCGCGCCAGAAGCGGCGCAGGTCGTCGCGGGCGCGGTCGTTCCATTCGAGGAAAGGTGCCGGGAAATTTCCGAGCTGATAGCCGCCGGGACCGATGTCCCAGGGTTCGGCGATCATGATGCGATCCTGCAATACTTCGTCCGCCAGCATGGTGCGAAGCGTCATGCTTTCCGGATCGAAGCCCTTGCCGTTGCGTCCCAGCACGGTGGCGAGATCGAAGCGGAAGCCGTCGATACCGGCATTGCGGACAAAATGGCTGAGGCTGTCGATGATGAGCTTTCGCGTTGCCGGCTGATCGCAGGCGACGGTGTTTCCCGTGCCGGTATCGTTGACCAGTGTGCCGGGCTGGTCCGGCAGGTGGCGGAAATAGGTGGGGTTGTCGAGGCCGCGCAGGGATAGCGTCGCGCCTTGGCGGTCGCTTTCGCCGGTATGATTGAAGACGAGATCGAGGATGACCGCGATGCCTTCGGCATGGAGGGCAGCGACCGTCTCGCGCAGCTCCTTCATGCCGCCGGGGACGAGGCGCGGGTCGAGCGCCATGAAGGCGACGGGGTTGTAGCCCCAGCCATTGGCGAGGCCAAGCGGCGGAAGATGCCGTTCGTCGATCCATGCGGTGATCGGCATGAGCTCGACGGCGTTCACCTGCAAGCGCTTGAGATGCGCGATGAAAGAGGGATGGGCGAGGGCGCCGAGCGTGCCGCGCTTCTCAGCCGGCACATCCGGATGCAGTATGGTGAAGGGTTTGACCGCGATTTCATAGATCACGCCGCCGGGCTGAAACAGAGGCTTGACCGGCTTGACGCCGACATCGCGGGAGACGATTGCCTTTGGCATCAAGTCCTGCGTGTCCGCGCCGAAGATCCCCAGGCGCGGATCGTAGCGAAACGGCCGGTCTATTTCCCTTGCATAAGGATCAACCAGCAGTTTGGAAGGATCGAACCACAGGCCTTGGTCGGGATCGTATGAACCATGGGCTCGCAGGCCGTAGCGCGTGCCTTCCCCGGCATCTCTAACAAAGAGTCGATGCTCATCGCCGTCGCGGGTGAGCGGAAGCCGTGCGATTTCTTTGTGGCCCTCAGTATCGAACAGACAGAGGTCTATCTGCTCGGCATGCCTGGCATAGACGGCAAATTCAACCCCCGAGTCGGTGAGGGTCGCGCCAAGGCTGCGGGTTGTCGGTTCTGACATGTCTCGCGGGCTTTCCGGATCGCTGGAGATTGTTCCCTCTCTCCGCCTGCGGGGAGAGGGCTAGGGTGAGGGGGCAGAGCGTTCGGCATATTATGCAGTCGCGGTGAATTTCGAGAAGGCCCCTCATCCGACCAGTCGCTGCTTCACTTCGTTCAGCCGCTCCTGGCCACCTTCTCCCCGCATTGTGGGGAGAAGGAGCTTAAAACCTAAAACTCAGGTAATAACCGTCGGTGCGTCACGGCCGGTGCGGCCCTTGATGTCGGCGATATCCTGAGCGGCGGTGATAAGATCGGCCAGCGCTTCCTGGGTCTCGATATTGTGACGGGTCGAATCGGGCTCATAACGCTCGATGTAAACGCGCAGCGTCGCGCCCGTCGTGCCGGTGCCGGAGAGGCGGAAGACGACGCGAGAGCCGCCTTCGAAGAGGATGCGGATGCCCTGATGCTGGCTGACCGATTTGTCGACCGGGTCGTGATAGGCGAAATCGTCGGCGGCGGAAACGGTGAGATCGCCGATTTTCGTGCCCGGCAGGGTCGGCAGCTTTTCGCGCAATGCTGCAATAAGACCGTTGGCAGCATCGGTATCGACGCCTTCATAGTCGTGGCGGGAATAATAGTTGCGGCCATAGGCGGCCCAATGCTGCGTCACGATATCGATGACGCTCTCCCCGCGCACGGCAAGGATGTTCAGCCAGAGCAGCACGGCCCAAAGACCGTCCTTTTCGCGAACATGGTTCGAGCCGGTGCCGGAGCTTTCCTCACCACAGATCGTCGCCATGCCGGCGTCGAGCAGATTGCCGAAGAATTTCCAGCCGGTCGGCGTTTCGTAGATGCCGACGCCGCGCTTTTCTGCAACACGATCGGCGGCGCCGCTTGTTGGCATGGAGCGGGCAATGCCGGCGATGCCATGCGAATAGCCGGGAGCGAGGTTGGCGTTGGCCGCCAGGATCGCCAGGCTGTCGGACGGGGTGACGTAGATGCCCTTGCCGATAATGAGGTTGCGGTCGCCGTCGCCGTCCGATGCCGCGCCGAAATCGGGCGCGTCGTCGCTCATCATGTCGTCGTAGAGCTCCTTGCAGTAAACGAGGTTCGGATCCGGATGATGGCCGCCGAAATCCGGCAGCGGCAGGAAGTTGCGCACCGATCCATCCGGAGCGCCGAGGCGGATCTCGAAGATTTCCTTCGCATAGGGGCCGGTGACGGCACTCATCGCGTCGAAGCAGATACGGAAGCCGAGGCTGATCAGGTTGCGGATGGCACCGAAATCAAACAGCTCCTCCATGAGGGCCGCATAGTCTTCGACCGGATCGATGACCGAGACGATCATGCCGCCCACGTCCTCGCGGGCAATGCGGTCGAGGTTGATATCCGGGAAATCTGATATCTTGTAGCTGTCGATCACCTTGGAGCGCTCATAGATGGCGTCGGTGATCTTTTCGGGCGCGGGGCCGCCATTGCCAATGTTATACTTGATGCCAAAGTCTTCCGTCGGGCCGCCGGGATTATGGCTGGCCGACAGGATGATGCCGCCAAACGCCTTGTACTTGCGGATGATGTTGGAGGCTGCGGGCGTCGAGAGGATGCCGCCCTTGCCGACCATCACCTTGCCGAAGCCGTTTGCGGCGGCCATCTTGATGGCCTTCTGGATGACTTCGCGATTGTAGTAGCGGCCATCGCCACCGATGACCAGGCACTTGCCCTGATAGCCTTCCAGCGAATCAAAAATCGACTGGATGAAGTTTTCCGCGTAGTTCGGCTGCTGGAATACGGGAACCTTCTTTCGCAGGCCCGAAGTGCCGGGTTTCTGATCCGCGTAGGGGGTAGTCGGTACAGTTTTAATCATCGGGTTAAGCGCCTCTCGAGACTAGACTGGAGTAGAGAGCGGCGTAGCGTTCTGCGCTCCTGCCCCAGGATACGTCGGATTTCATGCCCTGCTTTTGCATCTGCGTCCAGACCTTTCGATCCGGGAAAAGATGCATGGCACGGCGTACGGCCTGCAAAAGCCCCTCCGCGGTGATGGGCGAAAATTGAATGCCGGTCGCGACCTTTGCCTGCAGCGCGGCATGGTTGGCGTCGATAATCGTATCGTTCAGCCCACCTGTTCGCGCAACAATCGGCAGGCAGCCGTAGCGTAAGCCATAAAGCTGCGTGAGGCCACAGGGTTCGAAGCGCGAGGGAATGATTATCGCGTCGCAGCCGGCCTGCATCAAATGCGACATAGGCTCGTTGTAGCCGGCCGAAACGCCGACACGGCCGCGATGACGGCCGGCTGCGGCAAACAGCGCGCCTTCCAGCGCCGCATCACCTGCGCCGAGAATGGCAAGCTTGCCGCCCATGTGGACGATCTCGCTGGCAGCTTCAGCCAGAAGGTCCATGCCTTTCTGCCAGGTGAGCCGGCTGACGACGCAGAAGATCGGACCGTCATCCTCGTCCAGGCCGAAATGCTCGACGACCCGATGGCGGTTGATGGCGCGATCCTTCAGCGTCGCCGCGCTATAGGTCTGGGCGATCATAGGATCGGTCGCAGGATTCCAGATGCCGTCGTCGATGCCGTTGACGATGCCGTAGAGATTGTAGGCCTTGCTGGCGATGACGCCTTCGAGGCCCATGCCGAATTCCGGCGTCAGAATTTCCTCGGCATAGGAAGGGCTGACGGTGGTCAGGGCATGTGCCGTCTGCAGCCCGCCTTTCAGGAAGCCGACATCGCCGTAATATTCGATGCCTTCCATGGAAAAAGCGTGGGCTGGCAGGCGCAGGCCCGGGAAAATATCGGCGCCGAACTGACCCTGGAATGCAATGTTGTGGATGGTCAGAACGCTCGGCAGCTCCGGCGTCGGATAGTAGCGCATGTAGACTGGCACCATAGCCGACTGCCAGTCGTGCGCATGCACGAGATCCGGCCGCCAGCCGGGCAGGAGGCCGGTGGCAATTTCCGCGCCGGCCAGCGAGAGCGCGGCGAAACGCCGCCAGTTGTCGGGATAGTCCTTGCCCGTCGCATCGACATAGGGGCCGCCGGTGCGGCTGTAATAGGCCGGTGCGTCGAGCACGAGGAAGGAAATGCCTGCGTGCTCGACTTCGAGAATGGTGGCTGCCTCGCCAAGAAGATCCGGAAGCTCCAGACGGGCAACTGGATCGCGAATGGCTTTCATGACCGCAGGATAGCCTGGGATCAGGGTCTTGGTTTCGACGCCATAGGGCTTCAGTGCAACAGGCAGGGCGCCGACCACATCGGCCAGCCCCCCTGTCTTGATCAAGGGGAAGACTTCGGACGAAACCGAGAGAACCTTCATAAGTTAAAGATCCAGCTTGTCGATCATCGATTGGGTGATCAGGCAGATGCCGCTCTCCGTGCGGCGCCAGCGTTTGGCATCCAGTTCCGGATCCTCGCCAACCACCAGGCCCTCAGGAATGGTGACGCCATGGTCGATGACGACATTCTTCAGCTGTGCGCGGCGGCCGATCTTGACGCTTGGCAGCACGACAGCACCTTCCAGCTTTGAGTAGGAATTGGCGCGTACGCCGGTAAAGAGCAGGCTGTTGTAGAGGCTCGCGCCGGAGATGATGCAGTCGCCTGCCACCACCGAGGAGACGGCCGAACCGCGGCGGTCTTCATCGTCATGGACGAACTTGGCCGGCGGGCTGATTTCCGCATAGGTCCAGATCGGCCAGGACTTGTCGTAGATGTCGAGCTCCGGCACCACGGCGGTCAGGTCGATGTTGGCCTGCCAATAGGCATCGATCGTGCCGACGTCGCGCCAATAGGCCTCGCGCTCGAAATCGGAGCGGACGCAGGACTGCGCGAAGCGGTGAGCGACGGCTTTGCCGTTCTTGACGATGTAGGGGATGATGTCCTTGCCGAAGTCGCGGCTGGAATTCGGGTCGGCCGCATCGCGCTTCAGGCATTCGATCAGGAATTTCGTGTGGAAGACATAGATGCCCATCGAGGCGAGCGCGAAATCGGGATTGCCGGGGATGCCCGGCGGATCGGCCGGCTTCTCGACGAAATCTATGATCCGATCCTTGTCGTCGACATGCATGACGCCGAAGCCGACAGCTTCCATGCGCGGCACTTCCAGGCAGCCGATGGTGACGTCAGCGCCGGAATCGACGTGCTGCTGCAGCATCCATTCATAGTCCATCTTGTAGATGTGGTCGCCGGCGAGGATGACCATATATTCCGGACCGTAGGGCTCGATGATGTCGATGTTCTGATAGACGGCGTCCGCGGTGCCCTCGTACCATTGCGTTTCAGAAACGCGTTGCGAGGCAGGCAGGATGTCGAAGCTTTCGTTTCGTTCGGGGCGGAAGAAGTTCCAGCCGCGCTGCATGTGGCGGATCAGCGAATGCGCCTTGTATTGCGTGGCGACGCCGATGCGGCGAATACCGGAATTGAGTGCGTTTGACAGCGCGAAATCGATGATCCGGGTCTTGCCGCCGAAATAGACGGCTGGCTTGGCACGGCGGTCGGTCAGTTCTTTCAGACGGCTGCCGCGCCCCCCGGCAAGAACGTAGGCCATGGCATCGCGTGCCAGCGGCTGGAAACGTTTTTCTACCATTTTATTCCTCCCTGTCCGTAGTGATCTCAGAATTCCGGTTCGAGCATGATGGTCGCCAGTGGAGGCAGCGTTATCACCGCCTGCACGCCTCCGCCTGCATTGACGGCCTGGACACGACCGCCATTCCCCTTGCCGCTGCCGCCGTAGATGTCGGCATCGGTATTCAATATCTCGCGCCACCGCCCCTCAGCTGGCAAGCGCAAGGTGTAATTCTCGCGATAGACTGGCGTGAAATTCGTGATGACGGCAACTGGCTTTTCGCCCGGCGCCTTGCGGAGCCATGCAAAGACCGAGTTTTCGAAATCATCGACGACAAGCCATTCGAAGCCGTCGCCCTCGCAGTCGCGGGCGTGGAGAGCCGGCTTGCTGCGATAGGTGAAATTGAGGTCGCGAACGAGGCGGCGCATGCCTTCGTGCATGCGGTACTGCAGCAGGTTCCAGTCCAGAGCGCGCTCCTCGCTCCATTCGCTCCACTGTGCGAATTCCTGCCCCATGAACAACAGCTTCTTGCCGGGATAGCCCCACATGAAGGCATAGTAGGCACGGAGATTGGCGAATTTCTGCCAGTCGTCGCCAGCCATCTTGGCGATCAGCGATCCCTTGCCGTGGACGACCTCATCATGCGAGAGCGGCAGGACGAAGTTTTCCGAGAAGGCGTAGATCAGGCCGAAGGTCAGCTCGTTGTGGTGATATTTGCGGTGCACGGGCTCGCGGGCGAGATAGCTCAGCGTGTCGTGCATGAAGCCCATGTTCCATTTGAAGCCGAAGCCGAGGCCGCCTTCATGAACCGGCTGCGACACCTTCGGCCAGGAGGTCGATTCCTCGGCGATGGTCATGACGCCGGGATGCGCGCCGTAGATCCGCGTATTCATCGACTGCAGGAAACGGACGGCTTCGAGATTTTCGTTGCCGCCATATTCGTTCGGGATCCATTCGCCATGCTTGCGGGAATAGTCGAGGTAGAGCATGGAGGCGACGGCATCGACGCGCAAACCGTCCAGATGGTATTTTTCTGCCCAGTAAAGCGCGTTGTTCAGTAGATAGGCGAGGACTTCGGTGCGGCCGAAATTGTAGATCGCCGTATTCCAGTCGGGATGGAAACCTTTGCGCGGGTCTTCATGTTCGTAAAGGGCGGTTCCATCGAACCAACGCAGGCCATGTTCGTCCGTCGGGAAATGCGCCGGCACCCAGTCGAGAATAACGCCGATGCCGACCTTGTGGCAGCCGTTGACGAAGCGGGCAAAGCCTTCCGGTTCGCCGAAGCGGGCGGTCGGGGCATAAAGGCCCGTGGTCTGATAGCCCCAGGACGGATCGTATGGGTGTTCGGTGATCGGCAGGAATTCGATATGGGTGAAGCCCATGTCGACGCAGTAGGGGATGAGGCGCGAGGCGAGTTCGTCCCACGACAGCATCGAACCGTCGTCGCGGCGTTGCCAGGAACCGGCATGCACCTCGTAGATGGAGATCGGCTGACGGCGCTGGTCGACGCTTGCCCAATGTTCGCGGTGTGCCGAATCATCCCAGACTTGAAGCAGTTCATTGGCGGTGACTGAAGCCGTCTTCGGGCGCAGCTCGCTGCGCCTTGCAAAGGGATCGGCCTTCAGCGGCAGCAGCACGCCATCCTGGCCGCGAATCTCGAACTTATAGGCAACTCCTGCAGGCACATCCGGGGCGAAGATCTCCCAGATGCCGCTGCCTGAGCGGAAGCGCATGACGTGCCGGCGGCCATCCCAATTGTTGAAATCGCCGACGACGGAGACACGCTGTGCATTCGGCGCCCAGACGGCGAAATGAAAGCCCTGGACGCCTTCATGCTTCAGCGGATGGGCGCCCATCTTGTCGAATAGGCGCAGATGCGTGCCCTGGCGCGCGAAATAATCGTCCATCGGTCCGAGAACCGGGCCGAAACTATAGGGATCGGTCACAGCCCATTCGGCATCGCCGCGCCGGGCGCGATAGCGGACCGGCTGCTGCTTGGCGAGTTTGACGTCGCCGGAAAAGAAGCCTGCCGGATCGAGGCATTCGAGCTCACCGATGACGGAACCGTCGAGCGCCGTGGCGGTGACGGCTTCGGCACCAAGGATGAAACAGCGGGCCACATAGCCTTCATCCGTCTTGTGTACGCCGAGAACGGCGAACGGATCGGAATGCGTACCTGCGAGAATTGCAGCAATATCCCCTGCCGAAATATCCCTCAAGCTTGTGCCGTCAGCGGGTTTTTTCGGCTTTTTCATCCGGCCCTCCAGATTTCCTTGGCATACTGACGGATCGTCCGGTCGGAGGAGAACCAGCCCATGCGAGCGGTATTGTTGATCGTCTTTGCGTACCACTCCGGCGGGTTCGCCCAGAGAATATCGACTTCGCGCTGTGCCGAGGCATAGGCGTCGAAATCGGCGGCGACCATGAACCAGTCGTGGCTATAGATGCCGTCGATCAGGCTGGCATAACGGTTGCGATCGTCGGGGGAGAAGACGCCGGAGGCGATGGCTGACAGCGCCTGCGCCAGTTCGCGCGAACGCTCGATGATGGCGCGAGGGTTATGACCGTCACTGCGCAGGTTGGCGACCTCATCGGCCCGCAATCCGAAGATGACGATATTATCCTCGCCGACATTGTCGCGCATTTCGACATTGGCGCCGTCGAGCGTGCCGATGGTCAGCGCGCCATTGAGGCCGAACTTCATGTTGCCGGTACCCGAGGCTTCCATGCCGGCGGTCGAAATCTGCTCGGAAAGGTCGGCGGCCGGAACCATGACTTCCGCCAGCGAGACGTTGTAGTTCGGCACGAAGACGACCTTCAGTAGGCCGCGTACCGATGGATCGTTGTTGATGACGCGGGCGACGTCGTTGATCAACTTGATGATGAGCTTCGCGTTGTGATAGCTCGGCGCCGCCTTGCCGGCGAAGAGCTTGACGCGCGGTTGCCAATCGAGTTCCGGATGCGAGCGGATCTGGTCGTAGAGCGCCACCGCCTCGATGACGTTCAGAAGCTGGCGTTTGTATTCGTGAATACGCTTGATCTGGATATCGAACATCGCATTCGGATCGAGCTTGATGCCCATGCGACTGGCGACAAGATTGGAGAGCTGCACCTTGTTGGCACGCTTGATGGCGGCGAATTTCTCCTGGAAGGCGCTGTCGTGGGCAAACTGATCCAGCGGCTTCAGCTGCTCGGCATCGTCCAGGAAGGCGTCGCCGATGGTTTCGCGCACGAGGTTGGTCAGGCCGGGATTGCACTGCATCAGCCAGCGGCGCGGCGTGATGCCGTTCGTCTTGTTGTTGATGCGGTCCGGATAGAGCTTGTGCAGGTCGGCGAAGACAGTGACTTTCATCAGGTCGGTATGAAGCGCGGAAACGCCGTTGATCGAATGCGAGCCGACAAAGGCGAGATTGCCCATGCGTACGCGCCGATCGCCGTTTTCGTCGATCAGCGAGATCGAGCGGATTTCGGTGTCGCTGAAATTGCGCAGCTTGCGCGCTTCCACCAGAACCTTGGCGTTGATGGCATAGACGATCTGCATGTGGCGCGGCAAAAGCCGCTCGAACAACGGCACGGGCCAGCTTTCCAGTGCTTCCGGCAGCAGGGTGTGGTTGGTATAGCCGAAGGTGCCGCGGGTGATATCCCAGGCCTTGTCGAAATCGAAGCCATGAACATCGACCAGCAGGCGCATCATTTCCGTAACGGAGACGGCCGGATGCGTGTCGTTCAGCTGGATCGCGACCTTGTCGGCGAGATTGGTCAGATCGTCATATTGCTGCAGGTGGCGGCGCAGAATGTCCTGCAGCGAGGCCGACGAGAAGAAGAATTCCTGGCGGAGGCGCAGCTCCTGGCCGGCGGGCGTCGCATCGGCGGGATAGAGAACGCGGGTCAGGCTTTCGGCCTTGTTGCTTTCGCGCAGCGCGCCGATATGGTCGCCGGCGTTGAAGGCATCGAGCAGGATCGGGTCGATCGGCTGCGCCGACCAGAGGCGCAGCGTGTTGACGCGTGCGCCACGCCAGCCGACGACGGGTGTGTCGAATGCGGTGGCGATGACGCGCTCGGCCGGCTTCCAGACGTAACGCGGCTGATCGTCGTGGCTGCCGATGGTCTCGACGGCGCCGCCGAAGCCGATTTCATAGGAGCTCTCCTGGCGTTCGAATTCCCACGGGTTTCCGTGCGCCAGCCAGGTTTCGGGTAGCTCCACCTGCCAGCCATCGGCCATCTGCTGGCGGAAGAGCCCGTGGACGTAGCGAATGCCATAGCCATAGGCCGGCACGTCGACGGTAGCCATGGATTCCATGAAACAGGCGGCAAGACGGCCAAGACCACCGTTGCCGAGCGCTGCATCGGGCTCGAGGCCGGCGATGACACGTATGTCGACGCCGAGTGAGGCGAGAGCGTTGGTGATCTCTTCCATCAGGCCGAGATTGGAGATGGCGTCGCGCATCAGGCGACCAATGAGGAATTCGAGCGATAGATAGTAGACGCGCTTGGCGTTCGTCTCGTAGGTCTTGCGGGTCGATTCGATCCATTTGTCGATGACGCGGTCGCGAATGACGAGGATCGTTGCCGTCAGCCAATCATGCGGCTTGGCAACCTTCGCGTCCTTGCCGATACGATATGTCAGGCGCTCAATGATTTCTTCGGCAAGGATTTCGGGGCGGGAACTGCGCGGGGCTGGAACGGGGAGATCGGCCTTCGTCAAGTTATTCATACTATCAACTCTCGCCATTTGTGATTTATATTCAGCGTGTTACGCTCAATTAAATCGATTTGCCTTTCCGTTTCACTATCAGTTTACGCACCGATGTAAAGCAGTTGCAACAAGCGAGTTGGGCGGATGCGAAAATTGCGGCGAAAGGTTTCCGGTGAGCGCGAAAAGACTTGATTCCGATGATGTTTCGAGCTTTTATTCGCGCATCGATCAAACGAAAAGCCGCGTGATACTCGCATCGCGCGGCTTTTTCTTTATTGTCTATCTGTGGTTGCTTTGCGCTGCTGCCAGCAAGATCACTTGGTCAGCAGGGTCATCTGCTTCGATGTTTCCGTGGCGATTGTCTTGAAGGCGGCGACCAGATCCGACATCTGCTGCGCAGCAAAGTAGTTTGATGGGCTCGTTGCGCAAGCCTGGAGCAGACTTTGGCCGCGTGCCGGAGCCATGAAAGCAACAGTGTAGATTTTGATACCAGCGGCCTTTGCAGAATTGCAGGTTGCCAGCGTCTTCTGATCCGAACTGGTGTCGTTGTTTTCTCCATCTGTCATCAGCACGATGTACTTCTGGAAAGTCTTGTTATTCTTTTTGGCCTGAGCAGCTGCTTCGGAAGCCGACATAAGGTTGTTGAAAGCCATTGTCATCGGCGCACTGGACTCGGTACCGCCTTGAGCATTCAACCCGCTGACGACGTTGGTGCGAGTCGATTTTGTTCCCCAATCGAGATTGCTGTAGCTGTCGACTTCGCTGCTCCAAGCAATGGCTGCGGTGCGGACGTATTGCGACGCAGGATCGGCCGCATCCAACTGGTCCAGAAGACTGCCGACGGCTGTTTTCAGTGCTGCAATCTTTTTGATGTAGCAAGGACTCTTAGCCTTTGGATACTGATATAGATAATTCCCGTCAGTATAGTATTGGATACAACTTTTCTGACTAGTGTCGACAACTTCCGTATTCAGTAACATCGAACCGGACTTATCGAGCGCGATCTCCATCGACAGCGCATTCTTCTGGGTTTCGGTAGTCTTTCCGCTGATTGACGTGCTGGATGCAGAAATGTTCAGGGAACTTTGCCCTGTCAGGCGTGTCATGCTGTTCACGGACATCGAATAGGATGCATTTACGACGACCGTGTAACCAGAATTCCCGGAGGAATCGGTGGTTTTTGTTATCGTGGTGTCGGTGCCCGCTTTCAGTGAATTCGCAGCATCGGTATCGCCAGCGAGATAGTTCGACATTTGGCCGAGGACGAAATTGTTGCCGAGATCCTTGGCGGTCGTGGTGGTCGCACTGCCGTCCGCAAGTGCGGTTGCAGTCGCGAGCGCGGCGGCGTCCGTTGATTCCTGAAGCTGGCTGCGTGTCAGCGACATATTGGTGACATCGACCGCTACACCTCCCGCCACGGCCAGCACGGGTACGGCAATCGCCGTCAGGATGCCGAAATTTCCAGCTCTATCGCGTAAAAGTTGTTTAAATGCCCAAAGTATATCGGAGCCGGCAATCATCATGTCCGCCTGTTAGAAAGAGTTAGATTCTCAAGAACGGCGGGACTATCAATTACAAATATGAGTTGAAGGTTTAAGCGATCGGTTGATTTTTAACAAACTACATAATCTGGCGCGATTCGCTTCAGATTTTTACTACTTTAAGTATATTCTATTTTAGTGGAACGACATCTACTGCCTGAACGGCTTTCTGATTGCCGTAGCCCTTCAGTACGCCGATAACGGGGGCAACGTCCGAATAATCGCGACCATAGGCTACGACGATGTGATCGGTGCCGGCAGGAATATTATTGGTCGGATCGAGCTCGATCCAGCCGGCCGTTTCGCCGCACCAGACGCGCACCCATGCATGCATGGCGTCGGCGCCTTCCAGTCTTTCCTTGCCGGGCGGTGGAATGGTGCGCAGGAAGCCGCTGACATAGCCGGCAGGAATGCCGAGGCTGCGGAGCGCGATGATCATCACATGCGAAAAATCCTGGCAGACTCCGCGTTTGAGGCGAAATGCCTCCTTGGGGGTGGTATCGACCGTCGTCGCCTTGGGATCGTAGGTGAAATCCTTGTGGATCTGCGCGCAGACCGCATGCGCAATCTGCAGGGTCGTCAGTTTGGTCGATTTCCATTGCCTGGCGTAATCGGTGATTTCGCCCGTCAACGGCAGACGCGGGCTGCTCCCGAGGAAATGGTGGGGCGAAGACGGGTCGATCGACCAGCAGTCTTCGATCTCTTCCGGCAACTTGGCGAGCATAGGGGAGAAGTCGGCCGCGACAGGCTGGCTCTCCACCTGAACACGCGCCTGCATGCGGATATCGAGCCTTTCATGCGGATCGCGCACCAGGATCGAAGTTGCCGGGTGCTGGAAGAAATCCGTGAAGTTCGATTGCTCGTCCGGCCCTGGGGTTATCTTCACCGAGCCGGCGATCAGCCTCTGCCGGTTGGGCAGGGAGAGCGGCATGACACGCAATATATGCCGCGCGCCGCTGGCCGGCACGTCGTAGATGTAGCCCATGTGAAGTGAGAGATCGTAGAGCATTCACGTCATCCGAGGTAGGTGCGTGCCAGCAGGTCGGAGAGCCGCTCCAGTTCGCGCGCCAGCTGCTGGTAGACTTCGACCGTCATCGCTTCGGGCGTCATGACAGCCAACCCGGAATGCAGGCGCATAGCTTCGCGGAAAAAGGGCGACATTTGGCCGTTGACGTAGGCATTCGGCAATTGCTCGACCTCGCGGTGGATCTCGTTCATCTGGAAGAGGATCGAGCGCGGATTAAGCGGATCGAGTGCGAGCAAATCCGTCACTGTCAGACGAGCGGTATTGACGTTGTAGCGGCGGCGATGGGTCATGACGCTGTCGCCGATCTCCAGCAACATGTCGAGCGCTCCGTCGGGCGCATCGGGGCCGGACATATGGCCGAGCAGCCGGGTCATGTGCAGGCCGCGCTCGATATAGCGGCCGAGCGACAGGAAGCGCCAGCCGGTGAAGCGGTACATGTTTTCGTGCACGAGGCCGGCAAAGCCCGCGAGCTTGCGCAGCAGGATCGTCATGGCATGGCTGGCATCGTCGCCAGACTTCACGCCCTCCTTGAAGCGGCGTGCCGTCTTGGCGAGATCGTTCAGCGCCAGCCAGCCATCCGGAGAGAAACGATCGCGGATGTTGCTCGCCGAATAGACGGCGCTGTCAATGTTGCGCAGCAGATTTTCCGGCACCGCCTGCTTGGTATCGATGTCGATGGCGGCAAGATAGGCGCTGACATCGGCAAGCAGCGGCTGGTTCGGATCGGCTGCTTCGGCAAAACGGCCATGCCAGGCGCGCAGGATGCGCAGCGCACCTTCGGCGCGCTCGATATAGCGGCCGAGCCAGAAAAGATTATCGGCCGCCCGGCTCGGCAGGCTACCCGGCATGTTGCGGGTGAAGGTTTCTTCGGCCGGCAGCAACGTATGCGCCTCGACGGGTTTGTCGGAGACGATCCAGACATCTGCTGCCGAACCGCCAGCCTGCATGGCAATCGCCGCGACATCGTCGCCGCTGCCGATGCGGGCAAAGCCACCCGGCATGATCTGCCAGCCGTTTTCCGTGCGGGCAGCGAAGACACGCAAGCTCATCGGCCGCGGTGTCAGCTTGCCGTTGACCCAGGCCGGCGTCGTCGACAGTGTCACGACCTCCTGGCCGACCAATTTTTGACCTTCGGTTGCCAACCAGTCCGCGATCGAATCGCGGGCGGTGCTGCGCAGCGTCGAGCCCAGCACGGATTGGCCGTTGTCATCGAAGAAGGGCATTCGGGAATAGGCCGGGCCGATGACCATCTTCTCGATGTTTTCAGCGACATGTTCGCGCTCGCTTTTCTGGCCGCACCACCAGGTCGCGATCGAGGGTAACTTCAATTCCTCACCACGCAGATGCCGACAGATGGTCGGCATGAAGGCGAGCAGGGCGCGCGTCTCGAGAATGCCCGAGCCGAGCGCATTGACGATGGTCACCGTCTGTGCCCGCAGGGCTTCGACGAGGCCGGGCGTGCCGATATGGGAATGCTGGTTGAGCTCCAATGGATCGGCGTAGGACGCATCGAGGCGGCGCCACAGGACACTGATCGGCCGCAGCCCTGCAACGGTGCGCACCATCAGCTGATCGTTGACGACGGTGATGTCCTCGCCTTCGAGCAGCATGAAGCCGAGATAGCGGGCGATATAGGCGTGCTCGTAATAGGTTTCGTTGGCAGGCCCCGGCGTCAGCACCGCAACGCGGCCCTCACCGCTTCGCTTACCGCCGAGCAGGGCATCGCGGAAGGCACCGAAGAAGGAGGCAAGGCGATGAACCTTGGTTTCGGCGTAGATATCGGAGAAGGCGCGGGTGGTGGCGACACGGGTTTCCAGCGCGAAACCGGCGCCGGATGGCGCCTGCGCGCGGTCGGCCAGTACCCACCAATTGCCATCAGGACCCCGGCCGACCTCGAAAGCCAGGAAATGCAGGTAATGGCCGTTTGCAGGCTTGACGCCGACGAGCGGGCGCAGGAACTCCGGATTGGCGGCAATCAAGGCCGGCGGCAGCAACCCTTCGCTGACCAGCCTACTGTCGCCGTAGACATCGGCAATGACTTCTTCGAGCAGATCGGCGCGCTGCTGCAGGCCCTCGGAGAGGGCCTGCCATTCGCGCTCGTCGATGAGCACGGGGATATGGGAGATCGGCCAGTTGCGTTCGCTGACACCAGCTGTCCCGTAAGCGCGATAGAAGACACCTGCATCGCGCAAATAGCGGTCGGCGCGGGCGAAGCGTTCGGTCAATCCCTCTTCCGTCATGCGCGTCAGCGCCGAGAGGAAGTTTTGCCAGACTGGGCGGACCGCGCCGGTATTGTCGACCATTTCGTCAGCGACACCGGGCAGGGGACGATAGGCAAAGGCCGGCGCCTTGGCGGTGCCGGTCTTCACCTCATCCCGTCGTTTCGTCGCCGGTTTTCTACCCATGCTCAGTTCCGTCTCAAATTCCCGCCGGACGCCTGAGGTCGAGCGTCAGCGGGAATTCCACCGATGCAGTCTCCGGTTTTACGGCATAGCCACCTGCTGTATGCCCCCAAGGCTCGAAACGCGCAAGACGTCGCGCTTCCGCCTCGTTGCCATTGACGGGGAAGGTGTCGTAGTTGCGGCCGCCCGGATGGGCAACATGATAGATACATCCGCCGATCGAGCGCTGTGACCACGTATCGTAGATATCGAAGGTCAGCGGCGTATCGATGGGGAGCACAGGATGCAAACCGGAAGCCGGATGCCATGCCTTGTAGCGCACGCCCGCGACCGAAACGCCCGCCATCCCCGTCGGCGTCAGCGGTACGGGACGGCCATTGCAGGTCACCGTATAGCGGGAGGGATTAGCGGTTTCGAACCGCACTTGCAGGCGCTCGACCGACGAATCGACATAGCGCACGGTGCCGCCGATCGCGCCTTCTTCGCCCATGACGTGCCATGGTTCCAGCGCCTGGCGCAGCTCCAGCTTGCTGCCCTCGTATTCGACTTCGCCGCAGAAAGGGAAGCGGAATTCGAGCTGCGCTTGGAACCATTCCGGTCTGAGGTCGAAACCGTTTTCGCGAAGATCGCTGAGGACGTCGAGGAAATCCTGCCAGATATAATACGGCAGCATGAAGCGATCATGCAGCGTCGTGCCCCAGCGCACGAACCGGCCATCGATCGGGTTGCGCCAGAAGCGGGCGATCAGTGCGCGCACCAGCAATTGTTGGGCAAGGCTCATGCGGGCATTCGGCGGCATTTCGAAACCGCGGAATTCGACGAGGCCAAGGCGTCCCGTCGGTCCATCCGGCGAAAACAGCTTGTCGATGCAGATTTCGGAGCGGTGGGTGTTGCCGGTGACATCGGTCAGAAGATTGCGGAAGAGGCGATCCACCAACCATGGAAGCGGCTGGATGCCGCGACCGGGTGCCGGCACCTGGGCCAGCGCGATTTCCAACTCGTAGAGGCTGTCGTGACGGGCTTCATCGATGCGCGGCGCCTGGCTTGTCGGCCCGACGAACAGGCCGGAAAAGAGGTAGGAGAGCGAGGGATGGCGCTGCCAGTGCAGCACCAGGCTCTTCAACAGGTCGGGACGACGAAGAAACGGGCTGTCGTTCGGATTGGCGCCGCCAACGACGACATGGTTGCCGCCGCCGGTGCCGGCATGACGACCGTCGATCAGGAATTTGTCCGTGCCGAGACGCGTCTGCCGCGCCTCTTCGTAAACCGCCGTCGTGATATCGACGCAGTCCTGCCAGTTCGACGCGGGATGGATATTGACCTCGATCACGCCCGGGTCAGGCGCGACGCGGATGACGTTGATACGTTCGTCCTGTGGCGGCGAATAGCCTTCGATGTGAATCGGCAGCGCAAGTTCAGCCGCGGCATTCTCGGCCGCTGCCAGCAGCTCGAGATAATGTTCGATCTTTTCAACCGGGGGCATGAAGACACACAGCCGACCGTCACGCGGTTCGACGGAGATCGCCGTGCGGACGGCGCCGCCGATTTCGCCGAGCGTCTGTTCGACCCGCGATTGCGAGCTTTCATCCACCTGGAACGAGGCTTCTGGCATGGTGCGGCCAGCTGGCACGATGACGTCAGGCAGAGGCAAGCGCGGAATGGAGGGATCGGCCGTGTGGATATAGGGATAGCGTGACGGCGGCACATAAGGGAGCGTGCCGAGCGGCAGGCGATAGCCGACCGGAGAATCGCCGGGCACAAGGAAAATCTTGCCGCGGCGTGTGCGCCATTTTTCGCTGACCCAGCGCGTACCGCCGGCGCGCGCGTTCCATGCCTGTATGGGCAATATATAGCCGGTTGGAGTCGTCAGACCACGCTCGAAAACACGAGCGATACGGCTGCGCTCCTCGGGATCCTTGAGCTTCGAATTGGAAGGATCAACGTTCTCCGGCAGGCTCCCTTCCTTGACGATCCATTCAGCTGGGTCTTCGTAGGCCGGTTGCACCATGTCAGGCTCGATTGCCAGTTCTTTGGCAATCGCATTCAGAAGCTTGCTGGCGCGCTCCGAGTCCGCACCGGTCTGTGCCGTTTCTTCGGCGATCAGAGCGGGGTTCTGCCAGATCGGCCGTCCGTCCTTGCGCCAGTAAAGCGAGAAGGTCCAGCGGGGCAGGCTTTCGCCGGGATACCATTTGCCCTGGCCATAATGCAGGAAGCCGCCGGGCGCGAAGCGCTCGCGCAGGCGCCTGATCAACCGATCGGCAAGGTCGCGTTTGGTCGGGCCGACGGCGGCAGTGTTCCATTCTTCAGACTGGAAATCGTCGATCGACACGAAAGTCGGTTCGCCGCCCATGGTCAGGCGCACGTCATCTTCCTTGAGGATCGCGTCAACCTTTTCGCCGAGTTCGTTCAAGGCATCCCAGCTTTCGTCGGAAAAGGGCTTGGTGATGCGCGGATGCTCGGCGACGCGGGCGACCTTCATGTCGAAATCGAATTCGGTATTGGCTTCGCCGAAATAGCCGCCTGAGATCGGTGCGGCGTTGCGGTAGTGCGGCGTGGCGGCGAGGGGGATATGGCTCTCGCCCGTCAGAAGGCCGGAGGTCGGATCGAGGCCGACCCAGCCGGCGCCGGGAAGATAGACTTCCGCCCAGGCATGCAGGTCTGTGAAATCGACCTCGGTGCCGGAGGGACCGTCGAGCGCCTTCAGGTCCGGTGTCAGCTGGATGAGGTAGCCGGAGACGAAGCGGGCGGCGAGGCCGAGATGACGCAGCACCTGAACGAGCAGCCAGCTCGTGTCGCGGCAGGAGCCTTTCGCTTTTTCCAAGGTCTCCTCAGGTGCCTGGACGCCCGCTTCCATGCGGATGACATAGCCGATCTCCTGCTGCAGCCGTGCATTCAGGCCGACGATCATGTCGACAGTCTTTTGTTCCGAGCGGTCGAGCGTGGCGAGGAAGGCTTTCAGTCTGGGGCCGGGTTCTTCTGGCTTCATATAGATAGACAGATCCTCACGGATGGTCTCTGGATAATCGAAGGGCCATTTCGTCGCTTCCTCTTCGACAAAGAAGTCGAAGGGATTGTAGACCGTCATATCGGCGATGAGATCGACCTCGATCTTCAGCTCGGTTACCGGGTCGGGAAAGACGAAGCGGGCGAGATAGTTGCCGTAGGGATCTTGCTGCAGATTGACGAAATGATTCGACGGCGTGACCTTCAGCGCGTGGCTGAGTACGCGGGTCTTGGAATGGGAGGCGGGTTTCAGGCGGATGATCTGGGGGCCAAGGCGGACCGGATTGTCGTATTTGTAATGGGTGAGATGATAGATGCTTGCCTTGATCGCCATATGTCTCTTCGCCTAGCCCGCATCGTTGTGCGGTGATTGCTGTTCCCACAGGCAGTGTGTGCAATGCAGCGAAAGAAAGCAAGATGTCTCCCGGCGCTTCGGAAAGTCCTGCCGTGTAACGCCAAAACAAAAACGGCGAGCTTTCGCCCGCCGCTTTGAAATCTTGATCCGGCTGCTTGCGATCAGCTTCTGCCGAACTCGTCGACGAGGCGAATGATGTCGTCTTCGCCGAGATAGGATCCGGTCTGCACTTCGATGAGTTCGAGAAGGATCTTGCCCGGGTTGGACAGGCGATGCACTTCGCCAAGCGGAATATAGATCGATTCGTTTTCGCGCAGCATCTGCACGTTCTCGCCGACCGTCACTTCAGCTGTGCCCTTGACGACGATCCAGTGCTCGGAGCGGTGGTGATGCTTCTGCAGCGACAGCTTCTTGCCGGGAAGGACGAAGATGCGCTTCACCTGGAAGCGCTCGCCGTTCAGCACAGAGGTATAGCCGCCCCAGGGGCGGTAGGAGGTCGGATGCGTCTCGGTGAGCTTGGCCGTCTTCTTTTCGCTTGCGAGCAGCTTGACGAGCTTGCCGACTTCCTGGCTGTCCTTGAGATGGCCGACATAGACGGCATCTTCGCTGGCGATGACGGCGACGTCCTCAAGGCCCTGCACGGCGACGTGCAGGCTGTGCGACATGACGAGCGAATTCTTGGTGTTGACCAGCGTCGTGGCACCGGCCGACACGTTGCCGCTTTCGTCGCGGCTGCCGACTTTCCACACCGCATCCCAGCTGCCGAGATCGGACCAGGTGAAAGGCGAGGGAACGACGGCGGCATTAGCCGTCTTTTCCATCAGCGCATAGTCGATGGAAATATCCGGGCTCTTGGAGAAATTGTCAGCGTCGAGGCGGGTAAAATCGAGATCGCGCGTCGATTTGGACACGGCCTTGCTGGCAGCCTTTTCGACGTCGGGTGCAAATTCCTTCATCTCGGCGAGAAGCTGGGCGGCGGAGAACATGAACATGCCGGAGTTCCAGTAGAAATGGCCGCTGGCAACCATCTCCTGGGCCTTGTCCAAGGCGGGCTTCTCGACAAAACGCTTGACGGCGTGTGCGCCGGTCGAGAGCGCCTTGCCGCTTTCGATATAGCCATAGCCGGTCGCCGGTTCCGTCGGCTTGATGCCGAAGGTGACGAGCTTGCCCTGCAGCGCCGTGTCACGGGCCAGGCGCACGCAATCGTAATAGGTGGTGTTGGCATCGATCTCATAATCGGAGCCGAGGACATGCATGATCGCGTCCTTGCCGAAGAGCTCGGTGACGAGCGCAGCGGCGGCGGCAACGGCAGCGGCAGTATTGCGGGCGATCGGCTCCAGCAGCACGGCGGCGAGCTTCAGGTCGAGCTCGCGGGCCTGTTCTGCGACCAGGAAGCGGAATTCTTCATTGGTGAGAACGATCGGCGCTTCGTAGAGCTCGGGATCGGCCACCCGCTCTAAAGTGTTCTGGAACAGCGTCTTGTCGCCGATGAACTGGATGAATTGCTTCGGGGCGGAAGCGCGCGACAGCGGCCATAGCCGCGTACCCTTGCCCCCTGCCATGATCACCGGAACGATCTTTGCTGCCATACTCTGCCTCTCCTGGACACTTCAACCGAGAGCCGGCCGTCAAGAGCGCAACCGTTGCGCTTTCCGCCATGCTCCTTCGACAACGCTAATCGCCATTGCGATATTTTTCGGCAAAACGCTAGCGCTAATATGCCCGCAGCGTAAACATTCGGCGATCTTAGCGTGGAAATCCCGATGAAAGTCCGCTGCATGCGCCTTTCCAAAGGCGAGGGGAGAGAGGCAGAATCGATAGGTCCGACTCCGCCCCCTCAAGATCCATCATAGGCCAGCGAGGCCATGGGGTGATCATCACACGTCGGAGATCAAGCTTCCGCCCTGTCGTGCTCTTCATCATGCACCGGCGCATGGTTGAGACCATTGCGCCTGTTGTACCGGATCGAGGACCAGAGCGAGATGCCGATCAGGGCCGCGCCGCCAAGGCCGGTTATGACCTCCGGGATATGCGTCAGCGTCTGCACGTACATGATGACCGAAAGGATCAGGATGGCGTAGAAGGCGCCATGTTCGAGGTAGCGATAGTGGGCGAGCGTGCCCTTTTCCACCAGCATGATCGTCATGGAGCGGACGTACATGGCGCCGATGCCGAGGCCGATCGCGATGATGAAGAGGTTCTGGGTAAGAGCGAAGGCGCCGATGACACCGTCGAAGGAGAAGCTGGCATCGAGGATTTCGAGATAGAGAAAAGCGCCGAAGCCACCCTTTGCCGCCGCGCTCATCGTTCTTTGCGAGGCGTCGAGGAAACCGGCCAGAACCTCCACGAGCAGGAAGGTCAGGAGGCCGTAGATCGAGGCATGCAGGAAGGTCGTGGCGTCGTCACCGTCGAGCACGGAAGTGAAGATGAGAACCATGATCAGCACGAAGGCGATCTCAACGCCCTTGACGGTGGCGAAATGCGCCATCCTTTTTTCAATGAAGCTGATCCAGTGCACGTCCTTTTCGTGATTGAAGAAATAGGTCAGGCCCACCATCATCAGGAAGGTGCCGCCGAAGGCAGCGATCGGCAGATGCGCCGCTTGCATGATCTCTGCATATTGCTCGGGCCTGGTCGCGGCGAGTTTCAACGCTTCCCACGGATCGATCCAGGCGGCGATGGCGACGATCGCCAGCGGAAAGACGATCCGCATGCCGAAGACGGCGATGATGATGCCCCAGGTCAGGAAGCGATGCTGCCAGACCGGCGTCATCTCCTTCAGCTTGTTGGCATTGACGATGGCATTGTCGAAGGAGAGCGAGATTTCGAGCACGGCCAGGACGGCACAGATGAAGAAGGCTGTTGCAAGACCGCTGAAGGTGCCGGTGGTGTTCCAGCCCAACAGCGCACCAAGCGCCAGGCCGCCGACGGTTACGGCGAAGGCCCAACCGAAATAGCCGAGCACGGATTTTGAAGCGGTGGGCGAGCTCATGGGCGCGCCTCGTCGCAAAGGGAGTGAATCCATCCGGATTGCGCGCATAGCCGCATACCGAAGACGGCATGCGGGTCAGGCATGGTCAAGCTGATCATGAAAACGAAGTCCGCCGGCTCATCTGCAGGCGGTACCGACATCGCGAGAGCGCCGTGAAAACTCTCGCCAGAGGGGCCCGGCACCAAAGTTCAATCCGTCGCCGATGTCAGGGAGGCGCGGAGATGTTTCATAGTTAGTGAAGTTGCGATGCAGGTCAAGAGTTGAAATCGTGGCGACAGCAACTGCCCTTGATAATTGCGAATTTGAGGAACCAAACAGAGAGGGCCCGCGTTTGCCCATCAAGCGGCTTTGTGCCGCCCGCCGCTTCAAAATCCCAGGCGGATCATCATCCCGACAACAGCGACAGACAGGAGAAGCTCCGATGAGCCCGACACCCATTCACCACAAGTTGCAAACGCAAAAACCGGAACTGACGGAACGGCAGAAAAAGGCACGGCCGAATACGCTACGCCAAGCTCAGGTACTGCCGCCGCATCAGGTGGATCTTACTCTGCATCCCGTGACCCACGAGGATGTGCACGTTCCCGCACACGTCAACGGCGCAGATCTGTCGCGCGAGGCACCGGGCGATGCCAATCATGGCCGGAAGCAAAAGACTACGCCGCGGCATTAATTCGGGTGCTGGAACTCGGGTGCTGGCCGTGCGGCGAATGACCGCTACTTGTGCCGAGGTGCCTTGCCGTCGGATGTGAAGCTGCCGTTGAAGCTCATTTCGGTCGATTTCGCCGAGCATTCGATGGCGACCGGCTTGCCGGCATAGGGGTTGGCGAAGGTGCAGGCGCCCTTGGCTTCGACCTGGCCCGATATCTTGCCGCCGGCGCCGGTCGAGATGACGTCGATCGGCAACTGCGCCGTCCCCTTCTGGCCGCCTGCCTTGATGCCCTTGCCGTTGCCTTGGAAGCCGAGCATCTTGCCGCCGGACGTGAAGATGAAGGTCACGGATCCATCGGGGCCGGTAACGCTGGCGATTTCGGCCTTGCATCCCTTGGAGGCATCGAGCTTGCCGACCACGAGCTTGGAGCATTTTCCGCTAACGACGGTGACGCCTTTCGATGGGAAATCATCCACTGCGCCGGCCGAGGTTGCGGCCAAGACGGTCAATCCAAAAGCAATGCCTGCGAATCGCATAAGAGGGGCTCCTTTCAAGCCCCGGCAGATTCGCCGATCCAAATGTGGCAGTCAACCCGAAGCGGGGCGCAAACCCGAAGCCCGCTGAAATCGCTCGGATTCACGCTGGGCGTCTCAGTGTCTGACTTCACACATCTTGCTGTCGCAAGGCCATCCGCGGTCCCTGTGCGACGTGCGTGCGTTAATGTTGCTGCGCCGATTCCGGCACGAGCGAGCCGATCAACTGCAGCAGGGCATTCTGGCGATTGCCGCCCCCTGCCAGGAATTCATAAAGGGTCATGCTCGTCTCGCTGCCGCCGTCGACGACATAATCCGCCTGGCGAATGACATAGACCTCCCCGCTTTCGGTGTCGCGGGCGAGGTGAAACATATATTCATCGCCGTTGGGCTTGTGGTTCTTGTAGAACTGCCGCTTCACCACCGTCATCTCGTCCTCCCGTATGATCGATGCGCTGATATGACAGTAGGATGACGGCGCGGCCGGAAGTCAAGCGGCTTGTGGCGGGAACTTGTGTCGCAGGCTCCGTTCAACTCGCAATCGCAACGAACAGCAGCATGTGATTGGCTATCTTTCAAAAGACTACTATTCTCGACCTGCGCTCGAATTTTTCGAGACGCGGCTAGTTGGAGATCGAAACACATGAGAATGATGTTAGCGCTGGGAGCGATTTTGAGCCTGGCATGCGTCTCTGCCGGTGAGGCGCCTTCGAATTACCAGACCTATCATGGCGGCATTCGCGCCGACAGCGATCCGGTGGTGCTGGCAAGATACGACAGGGCTCTCAATCATTGCGAGCCCGAAGCCTATTCCTGGCGGCGTGGATCGCCGGATGCGAACAGCACGCTATATTGGCTGGCTCTCAGGAATTGCCTGTATCGCCAAGGCTTCGTTGATCGTGGCGTCTATGCCTATCCGACGACGGCGGTGCTGCGGCATATTCTGGATCGCTGACCGTCGACAAACGGTCGCGGCCTGGCGAACATTTTGCCAATGTAAAAACTCCCGTGACATGCGCAGGCATAGCCAAACGACAGGAAATGAAAAAGGCCTTTCGATTTCTCGAAAGGCCTTGCTTTTCAGCGAATTAGGATGGTGGGCGTGACAGGGATTGAACCTGTGACCCCTACGATGTCAACGTAGTGCTCTCCCGCTGAGCTACACGCCCATCCGATGGCGGCGCATAGATCACAAAACCTCGGTGGCCGTCAATAGGCTTTTTTCGGTTTTGTGACGTGGCCGCCGAAAGCCTTACGCGGCAAGGAGTTTGTTGACTTCGTCGACGAGCTCGCGAAGGTGGAAAGGCTTGGAAAGGACCTTTGCATCCTTCGGCGCTTTCGAATCGGGGTTCAAGGCGACGGCGGCAAAGCCGGTGATGAACATCACTTTCAGGTCCGGATCGAGTTCGGTGGCGCGCCGCGCCAGCTCGATGCCGTCCATCTCTGGCATGACGATGTCGGTCAAAAGCAGCGAGAACGGCTCTTCGCGCAGCCGATCGTAAGCGCTGGCTCCATTGTCAAAGGACAAGACCTTGTAGCCGGCTTTTTCGAGTGCCTTCACGAGAAAGCGACGCATGTCGTTGTCGTCTTCGGCAAGAAGTATCTTCTGGGTCATCATCTCTATCGCTAATCAACTTTGTCTTTTTGGACTCGTCCAGCGTTTAGGGTACCGCGGCGCCGTAAACAAGCCGTGAATGGTCAGCCAAAACGCGCCATTCCAGCATTTGTTCGAAGCACGAGTGCATTCCACGAAAACGTCCTGCGTTTTCGCTGACCGGGCATCCGAGATTCCGAATACGGTGTTTTGGATTAAGGCCATTTCGCTCAAGTTACTATGGACTTGCGGTCATGCAACTGGCAACATGATTACTGCGACAAGTTGTTGACATGGTAAAGACGTTGATGTCCGCGGAAATGCGCAGTTTCGAGATTTTCGAGGTATTGGAGCCAGCCTCCCAGACGATACCGTTTGTCTACAGCTCGCCTCATAGTGGTCGCGTCTATCCCCCCGATTTCGTCGCCCAATCCCGTCTGCAGGGCATCGCTATCCGCCGCTCCGAGGATCATTATGTCGACGAGCTTTTTTCGGCGGCAAGCTCTCTCGGTGCGCCGCTGCTGTTTGCCAATTTTCCGCGCGCCTATATTGACGTCAATCGCGAGCCCTATGAGCTCGATCCGCGCATGTTCGATGGTGCCTTGCCGTCCTATGCGAACATCAATTCGCTGCGGGTCGCCGGTGGTCTCGGCACGATCCCGCGGATAGTCGCCGAAAATATGGAGATCTATGCGCGCCGCGTTCCGGTCGAGGATGCGCTGAAGCGAATCGATACCATCTACAAGCCTTACCACGCCACGCTGCGGCGGCTGATCGCGCGCACCCATGTGAAATTCGGCTTCGGCGTGCTGGTCGATTGTCATTCCATGCCGGGCAATATCCGTATCGCCGGCAGCAACATGCGGCCGGATTTCATTCTCGGCGATCGCTACGGCACCAGCGCCTCGGCGGAGCTTTCGCGCGCGGCCATGCAGATCCTCGAGGAGCTCGGCTTCAACGCCGTGCGCAATAAGCCCTATGCCGGTGGCTTCATCACCGAACATTACGGCCGCCCCTCCCGCGGGCTGCATGCCCTGCAGATCGAGGTCAACCGGTCGCTTTACGTCGACGAAACGACGCTGGAGAAGCGTGCCGATTTTGACAAGGTCGCCGCCGCCATCACGCTGTTCATGAAGCGCATGGCCGAGCATGTGGAATCCTACACGGGCGATCCGGCGCTGGCGGCGGAGTAAGACCTGCTCTGCGCCTGGCCTTCAGGCACGCTTTTGCGCAGTAACTTCCATTGAAGTGATGATGGTGGAGCCCTCAATCGGCTGCGCGCGTTCGTAGGCGCGTCTGTCGGCAAAGAGGCTTGCGACCAAAAAAGAACCGCGCTCGTGGCGCGGCTAAGTCTAGGGAGGAAACACCCAAGGAGGGTATTTACAGTCGAAAGACTGCATGAGGATATTGCTGCTGCAGTGCACAAATGTCAAGCACTTTATTGCAATGCAAAATATTTAGGCAGATTCAAAAATCCTGCCTGATCCGCAGGCATTGTGCCCTGCGCGTCATCATCAGGTTTGCTTCGCCGTTTATATGCGTTATGACATCGCCACCCGTCACTTATCCGGATTCACCATGCTTCCCGATCGCTCGTTCTTCTATCGTCTGGCCGAAGCGGCCAAGGCCGAAACCCTGCCGCGCTTTCGTGCCGGCATCGATGTGGTCAACAAGGAAGCCCAGGGCTTTGACCCCGTAACGGAAGGGGACCGTGCGGCTGAACAGGCGATTCGCGCGTTGATCGAGGCCGAATTCCCCGAACATGGCATTCTGGGAGAGGAGCATGGCAATGTCGGGCTCGACCGCGAGCATGTCTGGGTCATCGATCCGATCGACGGCACGCGCGCCTTCATCTCGGGCGTCCCGGTCTGGGGAACGCTGATCGGCCTGCAGAAGAACGGCCGCGCCGTCATGGGCCTGATCGACCAGCCCTTCACCGGCGAGCGCTATTTTGCCGATGGCAACGGCGCTACCTATTCCGGCCCGGACGGCGAAAGGCGGCTGCAGGTCCGCGATTGCGGCAGCCTTTCGAATGCCATCCTCTTTACCACCTCGCCGCATCTCTTCGTCGATGATGAGCTTGCCAAATATCGCGAGATAGAAAGTCAGGTTCGCCTCTTTCGCTACGGCTGCGATTGTTATGCGTATGCGCTGCTTGCCGCGGGCCATATCGATCTCGTCATCGAAAATTCGCTGAAGCCCTATGATGTAGGCGGCATCATTCCGGTCATCGAGCAGGCCGGCGGCATCATGACCACCTGGGATGGCGGCCGGCCGGAGATGGGCGGAACGATCATCGCCGCAGGCAGCCGCGCCGTTTATGAGCAGGCTTTGGCTGTCCTGTCTCGCTAAGCCGCCTAGGCTTCCGCTTCTGTTTCGTAGGCATTGGTTTCGGCGTCGCTGCCGGGGATGAAGGCGTGGATCGCGGCAAGTGCCTGGTTGCGATAGACATCCCGTTCCTGCAGGATTTCATGCTTGGCACCGTGAACCGGCACCAGCTGTGCGGCGCGGAAATAGCGCGACAGCCGCTCCTGATCGGCATAAGGCACCACACCGTCGCGCGTCGGCGCGATCAGAACCGTGGGAATCTGGATCGAAAACAGATGTTCGGGCCTGTTGACCCGTTCGATCGCCCGCAATGCCTGCGACAGCCAACGTGCCGTCGGCGGTCCCAGACAAAGCTGTGGGTAGGCGGTGCCGATGCCTGTGTTACGCCGGTAGCGCTGCTCGTCCGTCGTCAGCGGGTTTTCGGCAAACGGTCTTTCCTTGAACTTCTTGCTGAACTGCATGCGGCCAAGGCCGATACCGCTGACCGCGCCGGACAGAAAGCGGATAAAACCGGGGGAGGCGCCATGGCCGGTAAGGCCGATGAACGGAGCCGACAGCACCATGCGCTCAATTCGCGTCGCAAGCCTCGGCGCCGCGGACAGGGCAATCAGACCGCCCGTCGAATGGGCGAGGAGAAAGAAGGGCAGACGCGTATCCGGCAAGACGATCTTGTCGAGGAAGGCGGTCAGATCGCGCTCATAATCGGAAAAGTGCCGGATATGGCCGCGCAAGGGGTCCTTCAGCAATCTCTCCGATCCACCCTGGCCGCGCAGATCGAAGGTCGCGACCCAAAGGCCCTTGGCTGTGAGGTCGCGGATCGTCTCGAAATATTTCTCGATGAATTCATTACGGCCCTGCAGCAGCACAACGGTTCCCTTGGCGACCGGCTGCTCGCAGCGGAAGACGGCATAGCGCAGCTTGCGCCCGTCGAAACTTTCGAAGAATCCTTCGGTGCGGTTTTCCGGCACCGGATTGTCTGCTGCGGAATAGAGGATCGAATCCATGACGGTGTCGCGCCTCGCTGACCAATATCTCGTCTCAAGGGGATAGCGCAGGCTGGGGGAATTGCAACAGGTTTATGGCTTTCTCCGAACGATGCGCTCAAAGGCCGACACCATGAAGATCGTCCGTATCAGCTCTTCGATACCGCGCCGCGCCGTTCCAGCGCCGTCTGACGAATGATCTCGGCGATCTCCGGGCTGCTACTCGACAGCATCTGGAAATCTGACGCATAGAGCGACAGCAGCGAGACTTCGGTCGCGGCGCTGACGGTTGCCGAGCGGGGCTCGCCGGTGATCAGCGCCATTTCCCCGAAGAAGCTGCCGGAGCCGAGTTCCACCGGGTTCGGCGTGGCGACGCTGACGCGGCCCTCGACGATGAAGTACATCTGATCGCCGGCCTCGCCCTTGCGGCAGATGATGCCGCCGGCTGGCACGACGCGAGGTCGCAGCGCCCGTACAATTTCGATGAGGGCGCCTGAGCCGAGCTTCTGAAACAACGGCACTCCCGCCACCAGCTGCCAGTTGCGCACGAAGTCCTGGCGGCGAACCTCTTCGTAGAAACCGGTGGCGAGAATGCCGGCCCATAAGGCAAAGATGCCGATACCGCACATCATGACCAGCCCGGCAAGTGTGCGGCCGGCGAGACTTTGCGGGATCTCGTCGCCATAGCCTGTGGTCGACAGCGTCGTCACGGCCCACCACATTGCCAGGGGAATGCTGCCGAACTTGTCGGGCTGGACGTCGCGTTCGATGATGTAAGCGGCAAGCGCTGCGGCGAACAGAACGATGCCGAAAATCGAGGTGACGCCGATCAGGTTGCGCGCCTCCTTGGTCAGGACCCTGCCCAGTAACCGGAAAAAGGTTGAACCGCGCAGCGGCTTCAAAAGCCAGATGGCGCAATAGAGGCTTTGGTCGCGCCCGCGGATGAGAAGGAAGGCGGCCAGAGGGACCAGAACGGCCAGTATGTCGACCGCGATTTCCGGTATCCTGCCGCGAACGCCCCTTGCGCGGTGCATGACCAGCGTCTCGATCAATTGCAGGACATAGACGGCCCAGACGGCGGCAAGCAGGAGTTCCAGGATGAGCCTAGTCTTTTCGTTTATATCAGGTGTCGTAAGCACTGCTACCGTCAGCAGACCGATGGCAGCCAGCAGCGCATTCAGCGATGAGGAAATCTTCGAAAAAGAGAGCGCCGACATTCAATACCCCCGAGCAACACCCCAGGGGGGCAGCCACTCGCCTGAGAATAGGATGGCTTCGATCCAAACGTAAAGGGCTCGCAGGATATGCGCCGCAGGCAAGCATTGCGTGTTATCGCTGCCCGACCTCAAGCGGAAGACCCTTGAAAGGCTTGATTTCCTTCAGCACGAAGGTCGTCTGCATCTCCTTGATGCGTGGCAGCCGGCGCACCACCGCCATGGCGAAGTCGGCATAGCTGTCGAGATCGGTCGCGACCACTTGCAGCAGGAAATCCGCATCGCCGGCAATGCTGTAGCAGGCGACGACCTCGCTGAGTTTCAGCACATCGCGCGAGAATTCCTCGGCTTCCGCCTCGCTGTGGCTGTCGATTTTCACCCTGATGAAGGCGAGAACGCCGAGGCCGATCTGGCGCCTGTCGAGCGTGGCCGTATAACCCTGGATCACGCCGGTTTCTTCCAGCTGGCGCACGCGCCGCCAACACGGAGATGTCGAGAGCCCGACTTCGGATGAAAGCGCTTGGTTCGTCAGGCGCCCATCCTTCTGAAGCGCGCCGAGAATCTTCAGATCGATGGGCTCAAGAGTATGGGGCATATTTAACCTTGGAATTGCGGATATAAGGTAGATCCTACCATATTATCCGAATGTGTGGCAATGAAAGGTAAGATTATTCCCGGCAAGAGAGATATCTTGCGATCCCACATGTCAACACCAGCAGGTCTCCATGCTTCCCAATATTCGCCTAGCAATCGTCATCAATCCGGTATTACCGCTCGGTCTGATCGCCAACACTGCCGGCGCCATCTCGATTGGGTTGGGCGCAAAGTTTCCTGCGCTCGCGGCCAGGCAGTTGACCGACAGGGAGGAGCGCACCATCGACATCAGTTCGAACATGCCCGTTCCGATACTGCAGGCGGATGCGGAAACCATACGATCTCTGTTGCTGAAGACCTTGCCGGTAGAAAACGACCGTGCGATCGTTCCGTTTCCTGCCTTTGCCCGCTCGCTGCACGATTACAGGGAATATGAGGCGACGTTTCCGGATCGCGATCTCGCCGGGGAGGCCATCGACGGCCTCGGGTTGGCGGGACCTTCGAAATGGGTGAAGTCGCTTACTGGTTCGCTGAAGTTGCTGCGATAGTGTCCGATAAGAAAAAAGGCCGGCTTGCGGAGATAGAGAGATCCGCTTCGCCGGCCGAGCAAGGACTGAAGAAGAAGGGACGATACACTTCAGTCATCGGACGATGGTGTTCCGATGGTTTTGACGATAGGCCAGCCAGCCTGAACGGGTTCCGAACCATCCGTTCATCTGCGGTTCACCGGCGATTTTCTGAAAAATGGAGGCGAGCACAGGGGGTCTTGAACTCCTGAAAAGCGATCCCCATCTCTCTTTCGCGGGTGCCAAACGGGCTCGCAGAACCGTCCCGAGGCCGCCCCGAGTGGGGTCATGGGACAGGAATTGAAATCGCAATTGTCGCTCACAGGAGGACTTCCATGCGTCACGTAGACTTCTCTCCCCTTTACCGTTCCACCGTCGGTTTCGACCGTCTGTTCACCATGCTCGATAGCCTTGGCCAGCCGGATCAGGCCCAGACCTATCCGCCCTACAATATCGAGCGCACGGGTGAAAACACCTATCGCATCACCATGGCCGTTGCCGGTTTCGATGAAAAAGAACTGAGCATCGAGGCCCATGCCCATGTCCTTCAGGTCAAGGGCGAAAAGAGCGAGGAGCCGGCTGAAACCCGCGAATATCTCTATCGCGGTATCGCCAAGCGCGCCTTCGAGCGTCGTTTCCAGCTTGCCGACCATGTCGAGGTTCAGGCTGCTTCACTGAAGAACGGTTTGCTGCACATCGACCTGCTGCGCAACATTCCCGAAGCGATGAAGCCCCGCCGTATCTCCATTGCGGCCGAGCCCGTGGAAACCCCGAAGGCCATCGAGGCTCACATCAACTAAGTGCGGCTGACGGTTTCTGCCGTCATGCCGAGCTGACGGTTTCTCCCGTCATGCTCCTGATCCTCCCAAGATCAAAAGAAGCGGCGCTCCATTGGGGCGCCGCTTTCGTTTTGTGTGTTATCGGAGGACTCAGGCTGCGTTTGTCGCTTCGCCCGTTTTCGTTCCCGCCTGAGCCTTCGCAGCCTCACGCCGCTTGGCGGCATCGGCATATTTCTGGGCGAGCACCGCGCAGGTCATCAGCTGGATCTGATGGAACAGCATGAGCGGCAGCACGATGGCGCCGATACTCTGGCCGGCGAAGATGACGTTGGCCATCGGCACACCGCTTGCCAGCGACTTCTTCGAACCGCAGAAAGTGATGGTGATCTCGTCGGCCTTTTCAAAACCGAGGGCGCGGCTGCCGAACATGGTGATGCAGATTACCATCGCCAGAAGCACCATGTTCGCGATGATGACTGTGACGATGTCGAGGATGGAGAAGGTATGCCACAATCCTTCCACCACGGCCTCGCTGAAGGCTGAATAGACGACCATGAGGATCGAGCCGCGATCGACCGGCATCAGGATCTTCTTCTTCGAACGGATCCAGCCGCCGATCCATGGCTGCAGCAGCTGGCCGGCGATGAAAGGGGCGAGCAGCTGCAGCATGATTTGCCACAGAACGTCCCAGGAAAAGCCACCGCCCTGGCCGCCGACCGAAAACAGGATGCCGACGAGCAGCGGCGTCAGGAACATGCCGAAAATATTGGAGGCCGACGCCGAGCAGATCGCAGCCGGCACATTGCCGCCGGCGATGGAGGTGAAGGCGATCGAGGACTGCACGGTTGACGGCAGAACGCTCAAAAACAGCATGCCGGTATAAAGCGAGACAGGCAGGATGCTGTTCGGGACGATTTGGCCCATGGCCAGCACCAGCAGCGGAAAGATGCCGAAGGTCGTCAGCAGGATGACGAGATGCAGCCGCCAGTGCAGCATGCCGGCTATGACGACATCGCGCGACAGGCGTGCACCATGCAGGAAAAACAAGAGACCGATGGCGAAGTTGGTGGCAATGCTGAAATAGTGAGCGCTAGCCCCCTGCACCGGAAAGAAGGATGCCGTCAGGACGGTGAGTACCAGCAACATGGTGAAGGTGTCTGGAAGAAAGCGGCGCATCGTGCCTACCCCAATCGCATTTGCAAGTCTTGATGATACTCCTTGCAGATAGACCTATTGTGATCCACGATGCAAGGAATAACAGTTATCGCAATACAGGATAATCCATGCTTGATCTCACCCAGTTGCGGAGCTTCGTCGCCGTCGAGCAGATGGGCAGCTTCACGCTGGCCGCCGAGCGGCTCGGTCTTGGGCAATCGACCGTCAGCCAGCATATACAGCGGCTGGAAACGGAACTCGGTCGCAAGCTTTTGGCGCGCGACACGCATCGCGTCGTCCTGACCGGCGACGGCGAGGCCTTGCTTGGCCATGCACGCCAGATGCTATCGATCGAAGGCGAGGTGCGGCAGCTTTTCGCCGGCAACAGCCTGCGCGGCAGTCTCCGGCTCGGTGTCTCCGAGGATTTCGTCACCAGCCAGCTTCCGGACGTGCTTGAGGATTTCGTGCGCTCGCATCCGTCCGTCGATCTCGAGTTGACGGTTGCGCTCAGCGGTGTGCTTTATGAAATGCAGGATAATGGCGATCTCGATCTGGTGCTTGCCAAGCGCCGGCTCGGTGACAGCAGGGGCAAGCTCGTCTACCGGGAGCCGCTGGTCTGGCTGGCGCGCGACCCGGATCGCATCCGCAAACTTGCGGCACCGTTGCCGCTGATCGCCTTTCCGACGCCGAGCGTCACGCGCGCGGTCGCGCTGGAGGCGCTGCGCCGGCAGCAGATGCCCTGGCGCATCGTCTGCACCTGCGGCAGCCTGAGCGGCCTGACTGCAGCGGCGCGCGCTGGCATGGGCGTCCTCGTACAGCCGAAGAGCATGGCTCCTGCCGGATTGCTGGAGACCGCGCCGGGCTGGCTGCCCGTCCTCGAAGACGTGGAATTCGTCCTGGTGCCGCGCAAAGGCGCGGACCAGCTTTTGGTCAAGGCGCTCTCGGACGATATACTCGCGAAGGTCAGGGGGCCGCGATCGAGCTGACGACAAAATCGTTTATCAGATATCGTTAAAATTCGTTTCCCATCATGCAGATGAGATCCGGATTTATTTTGCCGGCTGATTTATGGCAGCGCCCGTTTTCAGGCGAAAGTCAGCTTCTTTTGCTATCTCAGGTGGCGATGGGAGAATTGCGGAGGAATAGTCGCCCGATGATATATGGTGCCATCTTCATTTCCGGGCTTGTCGCCTGCGTCGTGGCAATGACGATGATTATACACAACGCACCGGCATCCGATCGCGACGATCTATCGAACTTCGCAATGATCGCCCATCGAAATCAAAATTGACCTCTTGCCCCATTACGAGCGCCGTCTGGCCCTGAAGGCCAGCGCCGGCGCTCTTTTTCATGCGGATCAAGCCAGGCAGGCAAGGAAATTCGCCACATCGGCCTCGGTCGTGGCGAAGCTGGTCACGAGCCGGATCAGCGTTTCATCGTTGCCGACCAGGTCCGGCTGCGACTCCGGGATCGGCCATTCGTAGAACTTCGCGCCCTTGTTTTCGGCCGCCTTGGCGGAGGATTTGGGGATGATCGCAAAAATCTCGTTCGAGGCTGTTGACCACGCCGGACGGGCGCCAGGGGTCTTTTCCAGCCCGGCGCGCAGCCGATCGGCCATGCCGTTGGAATGGCGGGCGAGATCGAGCCAGAGGCCATCCTGGAAATAACCGTCGAACTGGGCGGCGATGAAGCGCGACTTGGAGAAGAGCTGGGCGGCGCGCTTGCGGATAAAGTGCATCTCCTTTGCCTCCTCGGGATCGAAGAAGACGATCGCCTCTGCGCACCAGCAGCCGTTCTTGGTGCCGCCGAAGGAAAGAAGGTCGACGCCGCGCTTCCAAGTCATCTCGGCCGGCGTCGTGCCGAGCGCGACCAGAGCATTGGCGAAACGCGCGCCGTCCATATGCAGCGGCAGCCCGTTCGCCTTGGCGATGGCGGCGATACCATCGATCTCATCCAGCGAATAGACCGTGCCGATTTCCGTCGCCTGGGTGATGGTTACGGCGGCGGCGCGGCCATGATGCACGGCATCCTGCGGGAAGCGGGCGATCTTAGTGGCAAGCGCCTTGGGATCGATCTTGCCGAGGGCGCCTTCGACGGTCGCAAGACGCGCACCGCTGAAGAAGTCAGGAGCGCCGCATTCGTCTTCGGCGACATGTGCCTCGGTATGGCAGAAGCTGATGCCGCCCGGTTTCTGGACGCTGGCAAGCGACAGCGAATTGGCGGCCGTGCCGGTTGCTACGAAGAAGACCGCGACCTCGCGCTCGAAGATCTCGGAGAATTTAGCTTCGACATGCTGGTCGAGCTCGCTGGTACCGTAGGCGGAGGCAAAGCCACTCGATGCGGCGAGCAGACGTTCGGCGACTTTGGAATGGGCGCCGGCCCAGTTATCGGAAGCAAAGAACATGGAAATGCACCAGATGGAGGATTGAATTGCGGCTAGATTAGATAGGATTGGGCGGACATTACGCCAATGCAAAAACCTATCAAGAGCATGAGTTTGAAGAATGCATCACAGAAATTGATTGACGCAATCAACAAATAAAATGATGCGCCGCAGCGAAACTTTATTGCTCTATTCCTGCAACAAAGGCAATCTTCCGTCTTTCGTTGACGAATTTTTGCCGTTTTGCTCTTGCGAAGGCTTAAGCTTTCTGGCATAGAGCTGATGAATTAGGACAGGGTTGCTGTCCTATTTTGGCCACCGAGGCCGAAGATGTGCCCCCAGGGTCCTGACGATGTCGGGATTTCGAGCTATAGTTACCAGGAGCATGCCCTTTCGAGCCTTTTGAGGCACGGGCAATGCGGCGGTGGAATGGCAAGGCGCGGAACGCTGACGACGGGCTCCACTTCAAGGAGTTGCGGTTCGCGGCCGATCTTCACAATGCAACAGCGCTGTCGCGCGTCGGCCCCGGAAACGGACCGCGCGGGACGAAGGAGCGCCCGCGACGCGGGCCTTACCGGAGGGAAGACCATGACGAACAGGACGACGTTGACGAGTTTTGACCAGACCGCTGCAGTGAATGCTGCCGCGACGGCCAAAACGTCGAAACGCGCTGTTGGCATCCCGCCGAAACAGGGCCTTTACGATCCCCGCAACGAACATGACGCCTGCGGCGTCGGCTTCGTCGCGCATATGAAGGGCCAGAAGTCGCACCAGATCGTGCGCGACGGCCTGTTCATTCTCGAAAACCTGACGCATCGCGGTGCCGTCGGTGCCGATCCGCTCATGGGCGATGGCGCGGGCATTCTCGTACAGATCCCCGACCGCTTCTTCCGCGAGGAGATGGCCAAGCAGGGTGTGATCCTGCCGAAGGCCGGCGAATATGGCGTCGGCCATTTCTTCCTGCCGCGCGACGAAGCGCTGATCGAGCACTTCAAGACCGCGATCAAGCAGGTCGTTGCCGAAGAAGGTCAGGTGTTGCTCGGCTTCCGCGACGTGCCCGTCGATAACTCTTCGCTGTCGAAGGCACCTGACATTGCCGCCACCGAGCCGCACCATGTGCAGGTCTTCATCGGCGCCGGCCGCGATGCCGGCACGAACGAGGAATTCGAGCGCCGCCTCTTTACTCTGCGCAAGGTGATCTCCAACCGCATCTATGCGGAATACGAGGGCGAGGAGAGCAGTTTCTACCCCGTGTCGCTGTCGAGCTCGACCATCGTCTACAAGGGCATGTTCCTCGCCTATCAGGTGGGCGCCTATTATAAGGATCTGTCCGACCCGCGTTTCGAGACGGCGGTGGCCCTCGTGCACCAGCGTTTCTCGACCAACACCTTCCCGTCATGGAAGCTGGCGCATCCCTACCGCATGGTCGCGCATAACGGCGAAATCAACACGCTGCGCGGCAACGTCAACTGGATGGCCGCTCGCCAGGCTTCGGTATCCTCGCCGCTGTTCGGCGACGATATCTCCAAGCTCTGGCCGATCTCCTATGAAGGTCAGTCGGACACGGCTTGTTTTGACAACGCGCTCGAATTCCTTGTGCGTGGTGGATACTCGCTGGCGCATGCCATGATGATGCTCATCCCGGAAGCATGGGCCGGCAACCAGCTGATGGCGCCGGAACGCAAGGCATTTTACGAGTATCATGCCGCCCTGATGGAACCGTGGGATGGCCCTGCCGCCGTCGCCTTTACCGATGGCAAGCAGATCGGCGCGACGCTCGACCGTAATGGTCTGCGTCCGGCCCGCTATCTCGTTACCAGCGACGACCGCATCATCATGGCGTCAGAAGCCGGCGTTCTGCCTGTCGAGGAAGAGAAGATCATCCAGAAGTGGCGCCTGCAGCCGGGCAAGATGCTTCTCATCGATATGGAAAAGGGCCGTATCATCTCCGACGACGAGGTGAAGTCGGAACTGTCAACCAAGCATCCCTATCGCAGCTGGCTGAACCGCACGCAGCTGATCCTGGAAGACCTGAAGCCGGTGGAACCGCGGGCGCTGCGCCGCGACGTGTCGTTGCTCGATCGCCAGCAGGCCTTCGGCTATACGACCGAGGACACCAAGCTCCTGATGTCGCCGATGGCGACGACCGGTCAGGAAGCTGTCGGTTCCATGGGCACGGATACGCCGATCTCGGCCATGTCCGACAAGCCGAAGCTGCTCTACACCTACTTCAAGCAGAACTTCGCGCAGGTAACGAACCCGCCGATCGATCCGATCCGCGAGGAGCTGGTGATGAGCCTCGTCTCTTTCATCGGCCCACGTCCGAACCTACTCGACCATACCGGCATGGCCAACGCCAAGCGCCTGGAAGTGCGCCAGCCGATCCTGACCAACGGCGATCTCGAAAAGATCCGCTCGATCGGTCATACCGAGGATCGCTTCGACACCAAGACGCTCGACTTCACCTATGATGTCGAACGTGGCGCCGAGGGCATGCCCGAGATGCTCGACCGTCTCTGCGAGCGGGCGGAAGCTGCCGTTCGCGGCGGCTACAACATCATCGTGCTTTCCGACCGCCAGATCGGACCGGACCGCATCGCAATCCCGGCGCTGCTGGCGACGGCGGCCGTGCACCATCACCTGATCCGCAAGGGCCTGCGCACCTCGGTCGGTATCGTCGTCGAAACCGGCGAGCCGCGTGAAGTGCATCACTTCTGCCTGTTGGCCGGTTACGGCGCGGAAGCGATCAACCCCTATCTGGCCTTCGACACGCTGCTCGATATGCATCAGCGCGGCGAATTCCCGAAGGAAGTGGACGCGACGGAAGTCGTCTACCGCTACATCAAGGCGGTCGGCAAAGGCATCCTCAAGGTCATGTCAAAGATGGGTATCTCGACCTATCAATCCTATTGCGGCGCGCAGATCTTCGATGCTGTGGGCTTGCAGCAGGAGCTGGTCGACAAGTATTTCTTCGGCACCGCGACGATGATCGAAGGCATCGGCCTCGAGACGATCGCCGAGGAAACCGTCTCGCGTCACAAGGCTGCTTTCGGCCGCGATCCGCTGCTCGCAAGCACGCTCGACATCGGCGGCGAATATGCCTACCGCATGCGCGGCGAAAGCCACGCCTGGACGCCCGATGCGGTGGCTGCCCTGCAGCATGCCGTGCGTGGGAATGCCGAGGATCGCTATCGCGAATTCTCGGAAATGGTCAATGAATCGGCGCTCCGGATGAACACCATCCGCGGTCTCTTCAAGATCAAAGGTGCGGAAGCGCTCGGCCGCAAGCCGATCTCGATCGACGAAGTCGAGCCCGCTGCAGATATCGTCAAGCGCTTCTCGACGGGCGCCATGTCCTTCGGCTCCATCAGCCGTGAGGCGCATACGACGCTGGCAATCGCCATGAACCGCATCGGCGGTAAGTCGAACACCGGCGAAGGCGGCGAGGAATCCGATCGCTACATGCCGCTCTTCGACGGTTCGCCGAACCCGGAACGTTCCGCCATCAAGCAGATCGCCTCCGGCCGCTTCGGCGTGACGACCGAATATCTCGTCAACGCCGACGTGCTGCAGATCAAGGTCGCGCAGGGCGCCAAGCCCGGCGAAGGCGGCCAGCTGCCCGGCCACAAGGTCGATGCGACCGTTGCCAAGACCAGGCATTCCACACCGGGCGTCGGCCTCATCTCGCCGCCGCCACATCATGACATCTATTCGATCGAGGATCTGGCGCAGCTGATCTACGACCTGAAGAACGTCAACCCGACCTCGGATGTCTCGGTCAAGCTCGTCTCGGAAGTCGGCGTCGGCACGGTTGCCGCCGGCGTTGCCAAGGCGCGTGCCGACCACATCACCGTCTCCGGCTATGATGGCGGCACCGGCGCTTCGCCGCTGACTTCGCTGAAGCATGCCGGCTCGCCCTGGGAAATTGGCCTTGCTGAGACCCAGCAGACGCTGGTGCTGAACGGGCTGCGCTCACGCATCGCCCTGCAGGTGGATGGCGGTCTGAAGACCGGCCGTGATGTCATCATCGGCGCGCTGCTGGGTGCCGACGAATTCGGCTTTGCGACCGCGCCGCTGATTGCGGCCGGCTGCATCATGATGCGCAAGTGCCATCTCAACACCTGTCCGGTTGGTGTCGCCACCCAGGACCCGGTTCTGCGCAAGCGCTTCAAGGGCGCGCCGGAGCATGTCATCAACTACTTCTTCTTCGTGGCCGAAGAAGTGCGCGAGATCCTCGCCTCGCTCGGCGTTGCCAAGCTGGACGATATCATCGGCGCTTCCGAGCTTCTCGAAAAGGATGAGATGCTCGCCCACTGGAAGGCCAAAGGCCTCGATTTCAGCCGCATCTTCCACAAGGTCGATGCACCGAAGGAAGAGACCTACTGGACGACGGTGCAGAAGCACCCAATCGACGATATTCTCGACCGCAAGCTGATCGAGAAGGCGGAGCCGGCGCTCGCTTCCAAGACGCCGGTCGCCTTCGAAGTCGACATCAAGAACGTCGACCGTTCGGCCGGCTCCATGCTGTCGGGTGCTGTTGCCAAGCGCTATGGCCATCGCGGCCTGAAGGACGACACGATCAACGTCACCCTGAGGGGCACCGCCGGTCAGTCCTTCGGTGCGTTCCTGGCGCGCGGCGTCACCTTCAACCTCGTCGGCGACGGCAACGACTATGTCGGCAAGGGCCTTTCGGGCGGCCGTATCATCATCCGTCCGCCGGAAAATTCGAAGATTGTCGCTGAAAACTCGATCATCGTCGGCAACACCGTGCTCTACGGCGCAACCGAGGGCGAGTGCTACTTCCGCGGGGTCGCGGGCGAGCGCTTTGCGGTCAGAAACTCGGGCGCGATCGCCGTCGTCGAAGGCGTGGGCGACCATGGCTGCGAATATATGACCGGCGGCGTCGTCGTCGTGCTCGGTGAAACCGGGCGCAACTTCGCGGCCGGCATGTCGGGCGGCGTGGCCTATGTGCTCGATGAGAAAGGCGATTTCGCCCGTCGCTGCAACATGGCGATGGTCGAACTAGAGCCGGTTCCCGAGGAAGACGAACTGTTGGAGAAGCTGCATCATCATGGTGGCGACATCATGCACAAGGGACGTGTCGACGTCTCCGATGACATGACGCGCCACGACGAAGAGCGTCTCTTCCAGCTGATTTCGAACCACGTCCACTATACGGGCTCGACGCGAGCCAAGGAGATCCTCGATCACTGGGCCGATTACCGCCCGAAATTCCGCAAGGTCATGCCGGTCGAATATCGCCGCGCCCTTGAGGAAATGGAGCGCAGCCGGATGAGCGTGGCGGCGGAGTAATCTGCCCCAGTTCTGAAACCAGCCGAGGGTTTCGCCTCGCATTGCGATCGCCGTCATGGCGATCGCGACTGTCGAACAACGGAATCGGATTTGAATTAAAGTGCCGGACAGGGAACCGAGATGACCCTCAGGCACGGGAGCCATGAGCTCCTCTTTTTGAGTGAGGAAACGAAAGCATGGGCAAGGTAACAGGCTTCTTGGAAATCGACCGGCAGGTGGCGAAGTATCAGCCGGCGTCGGATCGCATCCGGCATTTCCGTGAATTCACGATCCCCATGTCGGACCAGGAAGTGCAGAAACAGGCAGCCCGCTGCATGGACTGTGGCATTCCCTATTGCCACGGCCCGACCGGCTGCCCAGTGCACAACCAGATCCCCGATTGGAACGACCTCGTTTACAACAACAACTGGGAACAGGCGATCCACAACCTGCATTCGACCAACAACTTCCCGGAATTCACCGGCCGCGTCTGCCCCGCACCCTGCGAGGAGGCCTGCACGCTGAACCTGGAAGATGCGCCCGTCGCGATCAAGACCGTCGAGCAGGCGATTGCCGACAAGGCCTATGAGCTCGGCTTCATCCGGCCGCAGCCGGCAACGGTTCACACCGGCAAGAAGGTCGCAATCATCGGCTCCGGCCCTGCCGGCATGGCTGCTGCCCAGCAGCTCGGCCGCGCCGGTCACGACGTTCATGTCTACGAGCGCGAAAGCAAGCCGGGCGGCCTGCTGCGCTATGGTATCCCGGACTTCAAGATGGAGAAGAACTTCATCGATCGCCGCGTCGAGCAGATGAAGGGCGAAGGCGTCACCTTCCATTGCGGCGTCAATGTCGGCGTCGATGTCAAGGTCGAGCAGCTTCTGGCCGACCATGATGCAGTGCTCTATTGCGGCGGCTCGGAAACCCCGCGCGAAGCTGGCATTCCCGGCACGACGCTCGCAGGCGTCCATGACGCCATGCCCTATCTCGTGCAGCAGAACCGCCGCGTCGGCCGCGAAAACATCGACAGCGTCGGCTGGCCTGCCGATCCGATCCTGGCGGGCGGCAAGCACATCGTCGTCGTCGGCGGCGGCGATACGGCATCCGACTGCGTCGGCACGGCATTCCGCCAGGGTGCGGTGAAGGTGACCCAGCTCGATATTCGCCCGCAGCCGCCGGAGAAGGAAGACAAGCTCGCCGTATGGCCGTTCTGGGCAACGAAGATGCGCACCTCTTCCTCGCAGGCCGAAGGTGCGGTTCGCGAATTCCAGGTGGCAACGCTCGAATTCATCGGCGAAGACGGCGTGCTGACGGGCGTGAAGTGCTGCGAAGTCGACGATCGCCGCAAGCCGATCGCCGGCACGGAATTCGTCATCCGCGCCGATCTCGCCTTCATCGCCATCGGCTTCCGCGGCCCCTTCACCGACAGCGTGCTCAAGGAACTCGACGGCAAGCTGACCGTGAATACCGACCGCCGCGGTTCGACCAACGTCGTTGCCAACGACAAGGACTACAAGACCTCGGTCGACAAGCTCTGGACCGCCGGCGACATTCGCCGCGGCCAGTCACTGGTGGTCTGGGCGATCCGTGAGGGCCGCCAGGCCGCGCGCGCGATCGACGAGGCCTTGATGGGTTCGACGGTTCTGCCGGCCTAGTTTCGCTATCTCGCGCGCAAAGTGATTGAAGGCCGGGTTCTCGATGAACCCGGCCTTTATCGTTATCGGCTTGCGGCGATGTTCCAGTTGTAGAGGCAGCGGTCGAGGCCGATGGCAATTTCGAGCACCGCGACGTCATGGTCTATCGCCGGCCCTTTCTTCGGCTGGCTGCGGTAGCGCTGCGGAAAGTCCGTTCGCCTCGAAATCGAACAGATCTCCATCCATTTATCGCCGTTGTCGACCTCGATATCTATGGTGACCTCGGAATAGGCCGGCAGGCGATCCGACGGCACGACCCGCGTCGGCAGGTGGATGACCGAAGCGATCATCCTGCGGACGGGTTCGAGGGAGGCGGCGTGATAATCATTGCCGCTATCGGCGGTGAAAGCGCATTGGAATTCAAGCTGCCAGAATTCCTTGAGCCTCACATGCTTGCTCGGCTGGTCCTGTTCCCGGCGGTAGGATTTACCGGCTTGCCAGACGCATAGAGGCAGCCTTGTTCTCGAATGGTTTCCGAGAAGATGCTGCATGTAGGCGTAGGTTGACGGCGTCGTTTCGGGCCGGAGCACAAGTTCGGCTTCGGTGTTCGACATTCGCTCCTGCACCCATATGTCCGAGTTGGAATAGGCGTCCGAAACGAGGTTTCGAGGCATCAGGGTCGGAGCCTCGACCCTTCGCATATCCCAGGCGGGGTTTGCCGATCGCAGGAAGTTCGCGACCTCATCGGAAAAGAAGCGGATGAAATCGTCGCGCAGTTTAATGTCCCGCTCTTCCCAGTGAACGAGCGAATTGACGTTATAGATATTGAGCACGTGCCATTCTCCATGGGCAACGTTGATGTCTTGAGGTTGAGGGCTTTACGTCCAGCAGCCGCCGGACGCATCAACGCCTCCGGCCGTCACGACTGGACGCGGAGACCTCGGCCGGAGAAAGCGCGCAAAACCGCAGCCTGCGGGCAGGTGCGGTAACGATCGATCTGATCTGCGCTTTTGGTGCTCATGCAGTTCTTCTATTGGCCGGGTGCTGCATTGTCAAACCGCCTTCGCGCCGCCTATCGTGCAACCGATCCCGGCAATCTGTAGTCGTCCACGCGACCGACCGGCGCCGGCTCCATCAGGCCTTTCTCGACCAGAAGATCGCGGGGTGATGAAGTCGTTACGGCAGGGGCAGCGGTGCTGCCCAGGAGCTGCGAGCCGCCGTCGAGATCTGGATCGGAGAGGCTCATCGGCTGGGTGCGGGTGATCTTTTCCGGCTCCGCGCCTGGAAGATTGGCCTGTTGCGCCGGCAGCGGATTGCTGGTGTCCAGGCGCGTGATGTCGGGGCTTGCCTGATCGCCCAGGATCCGGCGGGCAGACTTCTCCAGATAAAAGGCGACCTTGCGCTTGCCGGCAGCCGTCAGATTGACGCCGTCGGCCGTTCTCAGTCGAACCTGCTGGCCGTTGATATCGGAGCCGGTGACGATGAATTCGCCGTTCTGGTCGGTAAACCCGTCCCATATGTCGATGAACTCGCCGCCAACGCTAGTGGTCTGGCTTTGGTAGATCTGGTTGAGCTTGACGGCGCTGGCGGTCAGCTGATCCGAACCGAAGGAGGGCAGCCCGACCCAGAGCAGCGGAATATGGCGGCTCGTTACCAGCTTGGCGAATTGCTGTACGCGTTCTTCATAGGCGAGGAACCATGGATCGGTGCCGTATTTCTCGTTGAGCCCATCGCCGATCATCTGCTGGCGGTCATTGGCGCCGATCATGACGACAACCATAGCCGGTTTCAGCTGGTCGATCATCTCAGGCAATTGCTGCGGCCAGTTGTAATAGTCCTGCCGCACGAGACCGGAGGCGACGTTGCCGCGGGACTGGACGACGACGCCGGGGGAGGTAGAGAAGGCATCTTCCAGCCCGGTAGCCAGGCCGCTCGCCAGAAAATCGCCGACGACGAGGATGGTTTTGGCGTCAGAAAGCTTTTCCGCGGGGGGCGGTGTTTCCGGCTGCGCGACCGGCTGGCGCGGCGGCGGGGTCGGACGCTTTTTCGGCTGCACCTTGCGACGAGGCGGCGGCTGCTCGATGGGTTGGTCCGGGTAATCGGGTTCGCGCGTGCCGAACAGCATGTCGAACAGGTTTCGCCGCGGCCGCTCCTGCGCCTGCGCCATATTCGGCAGGCAGCCAAGCGCGATGACGGCGGCGAAGAATGCCGTCAGAACAATCCCCAGAGTTGTCTTGGTCGCGCGGGCAGGGTGTTTCATCATCGCTTCTTTTCCGCTGACGAGTCCGGGCCGCATAAGGACGATTTCATCGTCCGGCGGTCCCGGATTCGCTCGAGGCGGCCTACTTACGCAATGCTTTCAGCAGGTTCATTGACGGCTCACCGTCCGCATCCATGCCCATGCGCTGCTGGACGGCTGATATCGCGGCCTTCGAGCCCGAGCCGAAATTGCCGTCGACCACGCCGTCATAATAGCCGAGTTCTTTCAGACGCGTCTGCAGCTCGAATTTCTGCTTGACGTCGAGCGTGCCGCTCGGACGGGGCCAGGATTGCTGCATGCCGCCATAGCCGGCAATCTGGTCCGCGAGCAGGCCGACTGCCAAGGCGTAGCTGTCGGAGGCATTGTAGCGCTTGATGGTGAAGAAGTTTCCGGTCATCAGGAAGCCGGGGCCGTTCGGTCCGCCGGGCATCTTGAGCTGCGCGCGGTCGGAGGTGCTGCGGAAACCCTTGCCGTTGGGACGCACGAAGCCGAGAGCCGCCCATTGTGCGATTGTGTGAGTCTTGCCGGCCTGGGCATTGCCGCCGGGTGGTACGACCACTTCGTAACCCCAGGTCCGGCCGGTATCCCAACCGTTCTTGGCGAGGAGATTGGCTGTCGTCGCCAGGGCGTCCGGAACGGAATTCCAGATATCGGCATGGCCGCTGCCGTCGGCATCGACAGCATAGAGGAGATAGCTCGTCGGGATGAACTGCGTATGGCCCATGGCGCCGGCCCAGGAGCCGTTCAGGTCCTTGCGCGAGATGTCGCCCTTCTGCAGGATCTTCAGCGCGGCGATGAGCTGCTTCTTGGCATAATTCGCTCGCTTCGGATCGGCATAGGCAAGGGTCGCCAGCGCGCGGGGCACATAATGCAGCCGATCGTTCTTGGCGAGAACCTCGCCGTAATTCGACTCCATCGACCAGATGGCCAGTATGATATTGCGATCGACGCCGAAATGCTGTTCGAGCGTGCGCAGTGTGGATCCGTACTTAACCGCCATCTTGCGGCCAATATCGACCGTATAGGGATTGACACGGGAGTCGAGGTAATCCCAGATTTGGGACTTGAATTCTGGCTGGTACTGCGCCTTTTCAAGCACCGTGGGGTCCGGGTCGGTTACGCCGGCAAATGCATTGCGATAGGTCGATTGCGTGATGCCGCTCTTTGCCGCGGTAGCGTAGAAGCCCGCGATCCATTTCTGGAACCCAGGGTCAGCATTGGCGTTAACGGGAAGGAATCCCGCCAGGGCGCCGAGCGCGAGCGCCAGAGCGAGACCACGAAGGGAGTGTTTGCGGTTTACGGTCATCTACAGCCTTGTCCATCAATCGTTGGATTTCGGTGCGGCGATGCACGTAGCATCGGCCCATGCGTGACGCTAAACGAACGAAGTCAACAAATTCTTTACCATGGAAGTTTGCGTCAGTCATTATTTGCAAAACAGTAGCAAATCTAATCTACTGACCTTTAGAATGGCTTTGTGCCAACTGATTTAATGCCCAGGAGGTATGCGTGGGACAGCATAAGAAGGTTCGTAAGGCAGTATTTCCGGTCGCCGGACTAGGGACGCGGTTCTTGCCGGCGACCAAGGCGGTGCCGAAGGAAATGCTGACCGTCGTGGATAAGCCGGTGATCCAGTATGTCGTCGACGAGGCGATGGAAGCGGGCATCGAGCATTTCGTGTTCGTCACGGGCCGCAGCAAGCACGTCATCGAAGATTATTTCGACATCCAGTTCGAGCTTGAGCAGACGCTGCGCCAGCGCAACAAGAACGCCGAACTGTCGCTGCTGAACGGCCTGTTGCCGAAGGCCGGCACGGCGAGCTTCACGCGCCAGCAGGAGCCGCTCGGCCTCGGCCACGCCGTCTGGTGCGCTCGCGAGATCGTCGGCGACGAGCCGTTCGCGCTGCTGCTGCCCGATATGGTCATGCGCGCCGAAAAGGGCTGCATGAAGGGCATGATCGAGCTTTACGAGCACAGCGGCGGCAATGTCATCGCCGTCGAGGAATGCGCCCCCGACCAGACCCATAAATACGGTATCGTCGGCGTCGGCGAGACGATCGGCAGCGGCTTCCGTATCACGGAAATGGTTGAAAAGCCGGCCAAGGGCACAGCGCCTTCCAACTTCTTCATCAACGGCCGCTACATTCTTCAGCCAGAAATCTTCCGTATCTTGGAAAGCCAGGAGCGCGGTGCCGGCAACGAGATCCAGCTGACGGACGGCATGCTGAAGCTTGCCAAGACGCAGGATTTCGCCGGCTATCACTTCCGGGGCCAGACGTTCGACTGCGGTGCCAAGGACGGTTTCATCCTCGCGAATGTCGCCTTCGCTTTGGCGCGTGACGACATCCGCCCGACCATCGAGGACGAGTTCAAGGCGCTGATCGCTGCCCTGAAATAGGGATTCGACCTTTTGGAGAAAATCTTGAGGCCTGGCATATGCTGGGCCTCAATTCATTTGAGTGGCTTGGATTTAAGCGAAGGCAGGGCTTAGCGCTTTACCGTCAGGCCCAGACCGGCCTGGAACTGCCGGGTGCTGTCGCCCACATCCCTCGTCGTCAGCTGATAGCCGACATTGCTGGTGAGATCGAGGTAACGGTTGATCCCCCAGGTTAGCCCGAAAGCGGCGTCGTATTCGATTTCGTCGGCGGCACTGCCATTGGAGGGGTAATTGCGCCAGGTCGGGCCTCCCGTCAGCTTGGCGGTGAGGTCGTCGCGCAGCTGATGGCTTATGGTGCTCGTGAGCTGATAAGCGGTGTAGCCGCTGAGGCCGGCCGTGGTCGAAGGTTGTACGGTCGTCGAAAGGCCGACGCTGATATCGGTGCCGCGCTGCGGCGACCAGGCGAGGCTGCCATCGATCGTGGGCGAATCGACCGAGCCCAGGCGCGAATCGTCGAATTCCGTGTGCTGGTAGCCGAAGCCAAGCTCGCCCTTGAATTTTTCACCGAGATCGACTTCGACGCCGCCCTTGCCGCCATAACTCTGATTCGAGCGGGCATAGCCGTTGCTGTCGCGCGTCTCATCGTAGACGGCGCGACCGAGAGTGACTTCGACGAAGGGAATGATGGCGGGCGACAGCTCGTAGCCGATACGGCCGCGCCAGGTTCCGGCCGTCTGGTTGCGATCGCTGAGGGTGACCGTCGTCCCATCCGAAAGCACGGCGTTGGAATAGACGCTGCGTGTCAACGCTACGGCCGTGGTGCCGCGCAGCAGGCCGAAATCGCGCTCCAGCGAGAGGCCGGCCGTGTACTGGTTGACGGCGGACTGTTTCGAGGCGCCGGCGATCGCATTCGGGTCGCTTGTATCCTCGCGATAGAATTGATAGCCGGCGGTGACATGCGCCGTCGTATCGGCGGGAAGATCGAGACGCAGGTCGGCATTCAGATTGACCGTCGGCTTCTCTTCGCCCGCGCCGCTGACGTTCTTCTGCCAGACGCCTTCACCGGTGATGGTCAGTGCGTGACGATCCCAGTCAGATGTCAGGGTGCTGCGAAGATCGGTCTGCAAAAAGCCGCGGTTATCCTTGGTGTCGCCGGTGCGATCCCGCTCGATGTTGATCGACTGGTTGATCGAAGGCTTCAGGGTGAAGGTGCCGAGCGGGATGCCCTGTGCATCTGCTCGATCCGGATACCGGCGGGCTCTCAAATCATCAATGCTTGGTTCGCGCTGGTTCACACGGCGCAGGTCGTTATCCAGCATCGAGCCGGTGGTTGTGGGGTCGATACCGGTGAGGCGCAGCGGCGCGTTCAACGGCGCGTCGCTGGAGGTCGATGTCTGGTTTGCCGGCGCGGTCGCCTGGCTGTCGGTCGTGGGTGCGGCATTCGGATCGGTCGGGGATGCCGACGTCGAGGCAGGCAAGGTATCGTCGAGGTTCTGGTCTGGCGGCAAGGATTGCGCATGGGCCGACAGCGGCGCGGAGAATACGATACCCCAGCTGAGCAGGGCGGAACTTGCCCATGCCGTCAGCCGGAGGGCATCATAACCCGCCTTGTCCTTGCCGATGCCCATGTTGTTTATATCTGACCCTGCTGGAAATGACCTAAATTCTTACCCAAGTGTAAAGCCGCGTGGTTAACGCTTGGTTGCCAAGCGATGGCGACAAGAAAGGGTCCGATAATATTTGTCGGGAAGGCGCTGCAAGCTGTGTATCGCCATAAGTCGATCTTTGTGGACAGATTTGCAGAAAAGCGTTAGGCCTCGCTCATGAATAAGAGAGCTGTAAGACTCATCGAGAACGGTGCGATCGAATCCGCGATGCGAACGATCGAGACCGAGAGACGGGGCATGGAAGCGCTCGAACGCGCACTGACCAATGGTCTGGCCGAGCCCTTCAGTCGCGCTGTCGCGCTCATCGGCGATATCAGTGGCCGTGTTGTCATCACCGGCGTCGGCAAGAGCGGCCATATCGGCAACAAGCTCGCCGCAAGCCTGGCTTCCACGGGCACGCCGGCTTTCTTCGTCCATCCGGTCGAAGCCAACCACGGCGATCTCGGCATGATCACGCAGGCTGACGTCATCATCGCCATCTCCTGGGGCGGCGAAAGCGCCGAGCTGCGCGGCATCATCAGCTATTCCCGGCGTTTCTCAATCCCAATGATCGCCATCACCGCCGGCGAAACTTCTACGCTTGCTCGCGAATCGGATGTAGTGCTGTTGCTCCCTAAGGAGCAGGAGGCCTGCCCGCATGGGCTCGCGCCGACGACATCGACGCTGCTGCAGCTTGCGATCGGCGATGCGCTGACCGTCGCCTTACTGGAGGCGCGCGGCTTCACCGCCGAGGATTTCCGCACTTTCCATCCGGGCGGCAAGCTCGGTGCCAGCCTCTCGCATGTCGCCGACATCATGCACAAGGGCGACCGCGTGCCTCTCGTCAAGCTTGGAACCGGTATGCCGGAAGCGGCGATGACGCTATCGAAGATGCGGTTCGGCTGCGTCGGCGTGATCGATGATGATGGTTGCCTCTGCGGCATCGTCACCGATGGCGACATTGCCCGCAATCTCGGCACCAGCCTCGCGGAGATGCTGGTGGATGAGGTGATGACCCCCAATCCAAAAACGGTGAAGGAAACGACGCTGGCGACGAGCGCCATGGCCGTGCTCAACCGTCACAATATCTCGGCGCTCATGGTCATCGATGAAGCGCGCCGGCCGATCGGTGTCGTACACTTCCACGATCTGCTGCGGATCGGCGTCGCCTGATTACACGGGTTCGACCGTGAGCTCGCGGCCGTTGCTGGCGACCACCTTGACGCGGGTGCCAACGGGCAGGTCCGGCCCGTTGACCGTCCAATAAGTGTCATTGAGGCGAATGCGCCCACGGCCTTCGGCGATCGGCTGGTCAAGCGTTGCCGTGCGCCCGACCAGGCTGGCGCCGCGCTGGTTCAGGAAAGGCTCGTCGGTCACCTGGTTGTTGTTGTAGAGATAGCGGCGGCCGATGAGGGTGACGATGACAGCCATGGCGGCGAAGACCAGCCCTTGAACCTGCCAGACCCAGAAGCTGCTTTCCCAAAACAGAAGCGACAAGGCGCCGACGATGATCGCGGCGAGCCCGATCCATACCAAGAAGAAGCCAGGCAGGACGAGTTCGGCGGCAAGCAGCGCCAGACCGGCGAGCCACCAGCTCCAGGGGCCGAGTTCGACGATGAGGTTGTCGAACATGTCAACTCTCCTTCGGCGGCAGCGGATTGATCGACGGCGTGGTGCGCGCGGGACCGGAGCGCGGACGGGACGGCTGCGGCGTGCCGCTGCCATCGCCATTGTCGCCGAAGACTTCGCGGGCGATGGCGCCGATACCGCCGAGCGAGCCGATAATGGAGCTCGCCTCCACCGGCATGAGGACAATCTTCGAATTGCTGGCGGAGCCGATCGCGGTCAGGGCTTCGGTATATTTCTGGGCAACGAAGTAGTTGATCGCCTGCACATTGCCCTCGGCAATCGCTTCGGACACCACGCGGGTCGCCTTGGCTTCGGCCTCGGCCAAGCGCTCGCGGGCCTCCGCATTGCGAAATGCTGCTTCGCGCTGGCCTTCGGCCTGTAGGACGGCTGCCTGCTTCGCACCCTCGGCGCGGAGGATCTGCGCATTGCGCAGGCCTTCCGCCTCCAGGACCTGAGCGCGCTTTTCGCGTTCGGCCTTCATCTGCCGGCCCATGGCGTCAACCAGGTCTTTCGGCGGCTGGATGTCCTTGATTTCGACGCGTGTTACCTTGATGCCCCAGGGCTCTACCGCCTCATCGACCACGCGCAGCAGTCGTTCGTTGATGGCATCGCGGTTGGACAAAAGCTCGTCCAGATCCATAGAGCCCATGACGGAGCGGATATTGGTCTTCGTGAGATTAAGGATCGCGGTTTCCAGATTGGTGATCTGATAGGCGGCCTGCGCGGCATTCAGCACCTGGAAGAAAGCGACTGCATCGGCGGATACACTCGCATTGTCCTTGGTGATGACCTCCTGCGTCGGCACGGCCAGCACCTGCTCCATCACGTTCATCCGCACTCCGATTGTTTCGATGAAGGGCACGATCAGATTGAGTCCCGGTTCCAGCGTCCGGATATAGCGGCCGAAGCGCTGAACTGTGTACCGATAACCCTGAGGTACGGTCTTGATGCCCGCAAACAGCACCAGAATGACGAAGACCACCAAGGCAATCACAACGATGCTGAAACCACCCACGACCATCGAACTCCTCCATGGACGCGGCTGCCTGAGCAGGCTCGCGTCGCGTAAACCGCTACCATTCGGCCTCCCTACGCTCGGTCGAGCTCACGAGGCGGTAGCTCAATCTGATGTGGTGGGTTAGCATGTTCTCAGCAAGTGAGGAATGGGGATGCGGCAGGCGTTTTGCTATGAGGCAGGTCTACCAATCGCCGTCTGGGTCTTGCGCCCGGCGATTGATATTCATACTTTATATGGAGATTTCCGGCTTGGCTGCCATGCAGCTTCTCGGGCCAAGCGTTAGCGCATTATCAGGGTGAAGCTATGAACTTAGATAGGACCTTGCGGTCGGTTGTGGCCGTGCACGCCTCAATTCCGGAAGACGCTTTTACGGCGGCAACGCTCGGCACCCGCAGAGAGGGCAGTGGCGTTGTCATTCGCGGAAACGGCCTGGTATTGACGATCGGTTATCTCATCACCGAAGCCGACGAGGTCTGGCTCACGACCAATAGCGGTCGCGTCGTGCCCGGTCATGCGCTTGCCTACGATCAGGAAACGGGTTTCGGCCTCGTGCAGGCGCTCGGGCCTCTCGATGTGCCCGCCCTCGAATTCGGCGATACCGATAAGGCTGAGATCGGTGATGAAGTCGTCATCGCCGACGGGATCGGCCAGTTTGTCGAGGCGAAGATCGTCGCCAAGCAGGAATTCGCCGGCTATTGGGAATATCTGCTCGACGAGGCGATCTTCACGGCGCCAGCCCATCCCTCCTGGGGCGGGGCGGCCGTTGTCGACGAGGATGGCAAGCTTCTCGGCATCGGCTCGCTGCACTTGCAGATGGCGACGCAGAACGGCGATAGCGCCGATATCAACATGATCGTGCCGATCAATCTCCTGATGCCGATCCTGGACGATCTGATCAAGCGCGGTCGGGTCAACAAACCGCCGCGGCCCTGGCTCGGTGCCTTCTCGGCCGAAAGCAATGGCGAAGTCGTCGTCATGAGCGTCACCGAGGGTGGGCCGGCCGCCAAGGCTGGCTTGCGCCGTGGCGACGTCATTTCCGAAATCCGCGATGGTGAGGTCGATGGGCTTGCCGATTTCTATCGCAAGGTCTGGGAGAGCGGCCCGGCTGGATCCGAGATCCCCATGCGCGTATTGCGCGACGGCCGCGAGGCCTGGCTGCGCGTCAAATCCGCCGACCGCGGCAGCTTCCTCAGAAAGCCGCAGCTTCAGTAGGAACGCGTCGCCGGGGTCAACCCGGCGATCCGCTCAGGCCCAGCCGAGCAGCTCCCGCCGCGCGACTTTTTCCAGCACGTTCATGCCGTCTTCGCTGTCGTTGAGACAGGGAATGTGAGTGAATTTCTCGCCGCCATTGTGATGGAAGGATTCGGCCGCCTGCTCGGCGATCTCTTCCAGCGTCTCCAGGCAGTCGGAGACGAAACCCGGATTGAGGACGGCGATCCGCTTCGTGCCCGTCCTGGCAAGCTCTTCCACAGTCTTGTCCGTATAGGGCTGCAGCCATTCCTCCGGGCCGAAGCGGGACTGGAACGTAACCATGAACTGATCTTCGGATAGGCCAAGCTTCTCGCGCAGCAGCCTGCCAGTCTTCTGACAGAAACAGTAATAGGGATCGCCGAGCTTAAAGTAGGACATGGGAATGCCGTGGAAGGATGCGATGATCTTTTCCGGCTGCCAGTCCAGCGTCGATAGATGCCGGGTGACCGAATTGGCGAGCGCCTCGATATAGGTCTCGTCGTCGTGATATTGCGGCACGGTGCGGATCGCCGGCTGCCAGCGCATCTTTTGAAGCTTCTCGAAGGCCTTGTCGTTGACCGTCGCCGTCGTTGCCGCCGCATATTGCGGATAGAGCGGGAAGAGCACGATGCGCTCGCAGCCATCATCCTTCAGTGCCTGGATGCGATCGGCGATCGAAGGCTGGCCGTAGCGCATGGCCCAGTCGACCTTGACGTTGGGCAGGTCGCGCAGCCGCTCGGCCATCAGGTCGGACTGGTTGCGGGTATAAGTGCGCAGATAGCTCTCGTTCTTCTCCTTGTTCCAGATCGTCTCATAGGCCTTGCCGACCTTTTGCGGCCGGGTGTTGAGCACGATGCCGAACAGGATCGGGTACCATTTCCAGCGCGACCATTCGATGACGCGGCGGTCGGTCAGGAATTCGCGCAGGTAGCGGCGCATCGAGGAATAGTCTGTGCCGTCGGGGGTGCCAAGATTGATGAGCAGCACGCCGACCTTGCCGTATTTCACGCTGGGGTGATCGGGCGGAAGCGTGGTCAGGTCTGCTGTCATCGATTGAATTCCTCTCAAGATACGAAGCATTTCACATAAGAACAAAAGCCGGTCCGGGAAAGCCCGGACCGGCTGTGACATGCGAGACAAATCGTCTTACTTGGCCGGAATTTTCAACTTTTCACCGACCGACAGATGGTGCGGCTTGATGTTGCGGTTGGCGGCCACAAGTTTGTGCCACTGCTTTGCATTGCCATAGTAGGTCTTGGCGAGATCCCAGAGCGTGTCGCCGGCGACGACGACGTGGGTTGTCGGCGTCTTTGGCGGTTCGCTGGTCTTGGCTTCCGGCGTTGCCGTTGCCGGAGCTGTGGCCGCGGGTGCGGCAGCAGCCGGCGTTTCAGCCGCTGGAGCTGAGGTAGCGGGGGTCGAGGGCGCCGGATCCGATTTTGCCGGAGCGGACGGCGTTGCGGTCGGGTTTGCCGGTATGGTGGTGCTTGGCGTTGTCACCGTGGGAGGGGAGGAGGCCGGAGGGGTGGTCGTGGCGCCGCCACCTGTAGCGGCTGCTGCCGGCTTCTGCTCCGGTGCTGTCTGCGTGGTATCGGTGGGCTTTGCGGGTTCCGGCTGCGCAGCCGGCGCTGCCGCGGCTATCTGGGTTATGCGGCCGTCCGTGTACGGCTTGTAGGGATTGTGCGCGCCAAGATAATCGGCGACCACCGATTCCAGGTTGGGGCCGAAGTCATAGGCATTCTTACCGTCCTTGGCGAAGACGGCGTAGCCGTCGCCACCGGCGCGCATGTAGTTGTTGCTGACGACGCCATAGGTCTTTTCGGGGTCGATCGGTTTGAATTCCGTGCCTTCCTGAACGTCGACGGACACCAGGCGGCTGCCTGCCGGCTTCGATTTGTCGAAGCTGTATTTGAGGCCGGCGACCTGCGGGAAGCGGCCGGCGCCGTCATCGATCTGGCTGAGCCCGTTTTCGAGCGCCGCCTTGACGTCGGCGCCGGTCAGCTGAAAGGTCGCAACCGTGTTCTGGAATGGCAGCACTGTCAGCACGTCGCCCATGCTGACATCGCCTGCGCCGATGGAGGCGCGCAAGCCGCCGCCATTCTGGATGGCAATGGAGATCCCTTGCGCCTTGGTGCGGTCGAGCATCGCGTCGGCAACGAGATTGCCCATCGAGCATTCCCGAACGCGGCAGACTTCGCGCGCGCCTTCGATCGGCCCTTGCGAATTGCCGATGACCTTCTTGCGCAGCTCCTCGATCGGCTTTGCCATCTCCTGCACGCGTGCAAGGATCGTCGGATCGGGCTTGATAGAGGAATCGAGCAGGATCGGATCGCCTTTGGCGTCCTTGACGGCGCCATTGTCGTCGAAGGTGACGACGATGTCGCCGAGATATTTGCTGTAGGATGCGGCCTGTACGACAGGCACCTTATAGCCGGCCGGATTGTCGACCATGGTCGGATAGGGCCCGGCCGCCTTCGGGTCGGTATTCGACAGGAGCGTATGCGAGTGGCCGCCGACAACGACGCTGACGCCGGCGATTTTGGCGATCTTCTCGACATCGCGCGGATAGCCGACATGGGTGAGCGCGATGATTTTGTTGATGCCCTGCGATTTCAGCGCATCGACTTCGGCACTGATGGCGGCGGCATCGTCGGTGATCTTCACATGCGGGCCGGGAGAGGCAAGTTCCGGTGTTTCGGTCGTCACCGCACCGACGATACCGATCTTCTGGCCGCCGATATCGAGCACGATCGACTTCTTGATGCGTTCGCCGAGTTTCGACTGGTCGTCGACCACCAGATTGGCCGTCACGACGGGGAACTGCGCCTTGTCGAGGAAAGCGGCAAGCGGGCCTTCGCCATCGTCGAACTCATGATTGCCGACCGTCATGGCATCGATCTTCATGTCATTGAGGAACTCGACTTCGGCAGCACCCTTGTAGGTCGTGTAGAACAGCGAGCCCTGGAAGTTGTCGCCGGCATCGAGGACGAGGACGTTCTGGCCGGCAAGGGCGGCGCGGCGCTGGTCGATGATGGTCTTCAGCCGGGCAGCGCCGCCGAAGCACTCATTCTTGGCTTCTTCTTCTGCGGAGCACGTCGCGTCGAACTTGTTGATCGACTCCACGCGCGAATGGAAATCGTTGAAGTGCAGGATGTTGAGCTGATAGTCCGCGAAGGCGGCGCTGGTGCTCAGCGCCAGCAGCGTCGCGGCCAAAAGACCCACTCCGAAGGGCTGCTTCATCTGTCTCTCCTGTTGGTCATTGCAATCCGGCCCGCCAATGCCCGAGGCGGTCCCCCGCTGCCGATGTTTCCATCCCGGCGGGGCGAGCGCAAGTAAAAGCTGTTGCCTTCATTCGGATTTTACAAAGAAGCGAAATGGCCCGCCGGATCAGGCGCAGGCTTCGGCGGAGGCTGCACCATAGGAGTCGCGCAATGCCGCAGCGGCATTCCAGCCGGCAGCGCAGAAGACGAGCGCACAACAGAGGGAGGCGACAAGATGAAGGCGCCGATTCCGCCTTCGGTAGAGCAGGATAGCGCCGGCGGCGTAGACGAGCAAAGTGGGCACAGCAAAAAGGAGGACGCTCGCCGGGCCGTCACAATCAAGGGCGTCGATGCCCTGGGCCTGATAGCTGTTTACAGGGAGGACCGCCGCCATAATGGCGACGGGCAATGCTGCGATAAGGGCCAGATAGAGGATCAGCATGCCGCGCATGATGCTTTATCCGTCCATCGAGCTTCTATCAACCCTGGCGATTGAGCGAGAAGTGGCCACCGGTTTCGGAGGTGCAATTGAGCTGGCTGGGATTGGCCAGGAAGCAATTCACCTTCGATGATGTGCGCTTGATGTTCGAATAGAGGTTGATCTGGATCACGCCGGATGGATCGGTCGTATAGGTTCCCGAGGCCATCTGCTGGTTCGTGCCGTCGGTCGTATGCGTTTCGAATCGGCCGCCGTTGAAGGTCGAATTCAGGCCGTTCGAATCGGCCCAGCTTCCTTCCACCGAATTCATGCGCGGCTGGGAGCCACCCGGGTTCATCCCCATCGGCGGCGGTCTGGAACCGCCGAAATCGACGCAGGCAGAGAGGGCTGCCGCGGCAGCAACGAGGGCAAGAACGGTTCTCATCTTCATAAATATCTCCCGCGAATAGAGGCGGTCTAAAGGCGTATCGGTTGCAAGGAAGATGGCGCGACCATCGGGCTAAAGCAAGACGTCCCAGGCGATCTGCTTGATTTATCTGGCTTGCGTAACAAAAATGCCCGCACGACCTGTGCGGGCATTCGTGACTTGCATCAAGCCAACACTATACTCTTAGCGAACCAGAATGTTCCGGAACTGCCATGGGTCCTTGGTGTCGATGTCTTCCGGGAACAGGCCTGGACGGCCATCGAGCGGGGTCCAGTCGGTGTAATGACCTTCGACCGGGCCGAGGTAGGGCAGCTGCACTTCAAGGCAGCGCTTGTAATCGACTTCATCTGCTTCGACGATGCCGGCCTTCGGGTTTTCCAGTGCCCAGACCATGCCGGCGAGCACGGCAGACGTCACCTGCAGGCCGGTAGCATTCTGGTAGGGGGCAATGCGGCGGGTCTCTTCGAGAGACAGGCGCGAGCCGTACCAGTAGGCATTCTTGGCATGGCCGTAGAGCAGCACGCCGAGTTCGTCGATGCCGTCTTCCAGCTCGTCCTCATCAAGAACGTGGTGAACCGGCTGCGGCGTGCCGCCGTTGCCGAACATCTCGTGCAGCGAGAGCACGGCATCGTTGGCCGGATGATAGGCATAGTGGCAGGTCGGGCGGAAGGTGACGTCGCCGTCCTTGTCGCGGACCGTGAAATAATCGGCGATCGAGATCGACTCGTTGTGAGTGACCAGGAAGCCGTATTGCGGGCCGGGGGTCGGGCACCAGGTGCGCACACGGGTATTGGCGCCCGGCTGTTCCAGATAGATGGCAGCCTTGCAGCCCTTCTTGTGCTTCTTGGCGTTCTTGGGCATCCATTCTTCATGGGTGCCCCAGCCGAGTTCGGCCGGCTGCAGACCTTCGGAGATGAAGCCTTCGACGGACCAGGTGTTCCAGAAGACGTTGAGCGGCTTCGGATGCTTGGTGCGCTGCGTGTCGCGCTCGGCGATGTGAACGCCCTTGACGCCGACCTTCTTCATCAGCTTGGCCCAGCCTTCGCGGTCGTGCTGATCCGGCTCTTCGAACTTCAGGCCGATATCATTGGCGAGGTTGACGAGCGCCTGCTTGACGAACCAGGAGACCATGCCCGGATTCGCGCCGCAGGTGGAAACGGCCGTCGTGCCGCCGGGGTTCTTTTCCTTCTCCTTGCGCATGGTTTCGCGCAGAGCGTAGTTGGTGCGGTCGGCGTTCTTCAGGTTCTTGTCGAAGTAAAAGCCGAGCCAAGGCTCGACGACGGTATCGATATAGAGCACGTCGAGCTTGCGGCACAGCTTGACCAGATCGAGCGAGCCGGTGTCGACCGATAGGTTGACGCAGAAGCCCTGGCCGCCGCCTTCCGTGAGCAGCGGCTTCAGCAGATCCTTGTAATTGTCCTTGGTGACATGGGCCTGCATATGGCGGACGCCATGCTTTTCCAGGATCGCCAGGTGCTCGGCATCCATCTGCGGGTCGATGACGACCATCCGGCTCTTGTCGAATTTGAAATGGCGCTCGATCAGGGGCAGGGTGCCACGGCCAATGGAGCCAAAGCCGATCATTACGATCGGACCGGTAATTTCGGCATATACCGGATAGTTTTGTTTCGTCATTCTTTTCTCCTTCGAAAGGCGGGACGCCGTTCGGTTCACGAAATTCAATTAGAGTTTGCGCGAAAGCGCTGGCAGAGTTTGCGCGAAAACGCGGGGTGAGCGGCTCTAATCATAATTTGATGTCACAATAAAGAGCTGTTGAGGGTTAGCCGGGCAAAGTCAAGTGGAGGCCAACATACACGCCTTATGCGACGGGTTTGTTGCCTTCAAGGTTGGTTTTCGCTGACATAAGCGGAATGTCGTTATAGTCCGCGCTCAGCCTTTCAAGGCTTCCAGGCCATCGGTAACGGTGGTCAGCGCGATTTCCTGAACCTCGTAAACGGCGACGCCGTGGATGGTGAAGGGATCGCCGGCGACATAAGCCTCCAGTTCGGCACGCTCGCCGCGGGCGAAGATGACGCCGCCGGTGCGTGGGACCTTGCGGCCGGAGGCAAGGAACCAGCCCTTGGCATAGCCTTCCTTCACCCAGGCCATATGCGGCTCCATGTGCTTGTCGGCTTCGTCATTGCCCTTGAGGTAGGTGAGCGAGAGAATGAACATCAATCAATTCCATAGGAGTTGCGCGCGGATCAGGCCGCGCAAGGAGTTTCCGACATAAAGGGGGCGATCTTTCAGGTCGTCGAGCCGGATGCGGCCGACGCGGGCTTTGCGCTGGCAGATGAGCTCGGTGCGCAGGATGCCGGCAAGCAGGCCGGCTGATATGGGCGGCGTGCGGAGCAGGTCCGCGCCGTCCCCGAGGAAGACGGAGGTGATCGTCCCTTCGCAAAGCTCGTCCTTCTCATTCAGCAAAAGGACCTCCTCTGCCTCGTCTGGCCGATATTCCGCGCGGGCTGCTTCGTAGACGCCTCGTCGCGTAGTTTTAACGCGCAGCAGCTTGTCGGAGGAATCGAGCCGGGTTGCGGCGATGCGGACACGCCAGACGGTGTCGGGCAAAAGCGGAACAAACGGCGCCGTTGTCACTTTCGTTTGCCCTTCTCTGTCCGACGTTAGCCGCACTCGCAAGGGTGCGCCAGCACCGGCAACCGCCTGTTCCAGGTTTCCGAGCACGTTCTTGGGGGCGGAAAAGCCAAGGCGGCGGGCGGATCGTTGCAGCCGCGCGAGATGCAGGCGCAGGCGAACGAAGCCGGTTTCCGGCTCGTAGCGCAGCGTCTCGATCAGGGAAAAATCCTCTACCGGTCGATCCATCGGTCCCCCACGGCGAAGCGCGCCTTGAGGAGGCATTCTTCATATTCCGCTTCCGCCGTCGAATCGAAGACGATGCCTCCACCGACATTGAACACCGCGCGGCCGTCTTCGAAAAGCGTGATCGTGCGGATCGCTACGGAAAAACGCATGGCGCCACCAGGCGAGACCATGCCGATTGCGCCGCAATAGGCGTCGCGCGGGCCGTCTTCGAGATCGTGCAGGATTTCCATCGCCCGCATTTTCGGCGCGCCAGTGATCGAGCCGCAGGGAAAGAGGGCGGCAAGAATATCGCGGATCGATATGCCTGGCAGCAGCTTCGCCTGCACATGGCTGACCATCTGGTGCAGGGTAGGGTAGGTCTCGATTTCGAAGAGTTTGGGCACGTCCAGCGTGCCGACCTCGGCGATCTGCGAGATGTCGTTGCGAAGCAAGTCGACGATCATGCGGTTTTCGGCCTGCGTCTTCTCGTCGGCAAGCATGGCGGCGACGATGCGCTCATCCTCGGCGGCATTTGCGCCGCGCTTGGCCGTGCCCTTCATCGGATGCGTCTCGATCCAGCCGTTCTCGTCCGTGCGGAAGAAAAGTTCCGGCGAACGCGACAGGATGATCGGGCCTCCGAGATCGACGAGTGCGCCGTATTTCACCGGCTGCCGTTCGATCAGCGACCAGAAGGCGGCGCGCGGATCACCGGTCCATCGGGCGTGGATCGGCATGGTGAGGTTTGCCTGATAGCAGTCGCCGAGGCGCAAATGCTGGTGCAGCCTGTCGAAGCGCTCCTGATAGGTCTCGAAATTCCAGGCCGCTTTCGGCTCTATCAGGAATTCCTGGTTTTCCACGCGCTGGGCCGGTTGGCCGAGCGGATGGCCATCAGCGGCAGGAGCATCGAAAACGCCGAAGCAGAGCAGGGGCGTTTCCCTGTTCTCCTCGGCGAAGGATGCGAGTTTTTCCTCGAAGAGATGGCCGGCCTCATAGGCCATGTAGCCGGCAAGCCACTTTCCCTGCCGCCTGGCCTCCTCCATCCGATCGAGGGCATCGAAGAACTGCGCGCGCGTATGAGCGATGATGATCTCGGCCGGTTCGGCGAAGATCATCATCTGTCCTGTGCTGTCGTCCCTGAAAAGGACGTAGGGTATGGCGTCGGCCATTGGGCACTTCTTCGGCGGTAGGGTGTCAGGCACCCTTATCTAGCGCTTCCAACTCGTCGATCAGCCCTTCGATCATCGACAGGCCCTTGCTCCAGAACGACGGATCGGTCGCGTCGAGGCCGAAAGGTTTCAAAAGTTCGGAATGATGCTTGGTGCCGCCGGCCTTCAGCAGCTCGAAATACTTGTCCTGGAAGCCCTTTTCGGCGTTGCGGTAGACGGCATAGAGCGAATTCACCAGGCAATCGCCGAAGGCATAGGCATAGACGTAGAAGGGCGAGTGGATGAAGTGGGGAATATAGGCCCAGTAGGTCTCATAGCCTTCGGAAATCTTGATCGCTGGGCCTAGGCTCTCTTCCTGCACGGAGAGCCACAGTTCGCCGATATTGTCCGATGTCAGTTCGCCATTCTTGCGGGCGGTGTGCACCTTGCGCTCGAATTCATAGAAGGCGATCTGGCGCACGACCGTATTGATCATGTCCTCGACCTTCTGGGCGAGCATGGCCTTGCGTTCGCGCTTGTCGGTGGTCTTGTCGAGCAGCGCGCGGAAGGTCAGCATTTCGCCGAAGACGGATGCGGTCTCTGCCAAAGTCAGCGGCGTTTGGCACATCAGCGCGCCCTGGCCGCCGGCCAGCACCTGATGCACGCCGTGGCCGAGCTCATGCGCCAGCGTCATGACATCGCGCGGCTTGCCCATGTAATTGACGAGGACATAAGGATGGGCCGAGGGGACAGTCGGATGCGCGAAGGCGCCAGGCGCCTTGCCCGGACGCACCGGTGCATCGATCCATTCCTCATCGAAGAAGCGTTTGGCGATCGCAGCCATCTCCGGCGCGAAATTGCCATAGGCCGACAGTACCGTATCCTTCGCATCGGTCCAGGGGATCAGCGCATTGGGCGTCTCCGGCAGCGGCGCGTTGCGGTCCCAGAAGTTCATCTGGTCCATGCCGAGCCACTTGGCCTTCATCTTATAATAGCGATGCGAAAGCCGCGGATAGGCCTCGCGCACGGCGGCAGCCAGCGCATCCACCACCTCGCGCTCGACGCGGTTGGCGAGATGCCTGCTGTCGGCAATATCCTCGAAACCGCGCCAGCGGTCGGAAATTTCCTTATCCTTGGCGAGTGTATTTGTAATCAGTGTAAAGGTGCGCAGGTTCGCCTTGAAAGTTTCGGCAAGCGCCATGGCCGCCTTGCGGCGCACTTCCGGGTCCTGCTCCTGCAGCATGTTCAGGGCGACTTCCAGCGGCTGCTTTTCGCCATCGATCTCGAAGCGCAGCTCCGCCATCGTCTCGTCGAACAGGCGGTTGAAGGCGGCGGCACTCGTCATGGATTTTTCCAGGAACAGCTGCTCGAGCTTGTCTTCGAGCTGATGCGGCTTGTCCTTGCGCAGGTCGACGATCCACGGACGATAATGGCCGGCGGTGGCGTCGTTCGCTATGCAGGCGTCCATGACGGCGTCGTCGATGCGGTTCAGTTCCAGCGGGAAGAACAGCAGATGCGCGGCATAGTCCGTCAGCTTTGCCTGCACGTCTCCGTAGAGCTTGCCGTTGGCCGGATCGACGGTGTTGGAGAAGTAGGTGAGGCCGGCATAGGAGCCGAGGCGGCCCATGATATCGTCAAGCGCTTCATACTCCTTGATGGCTGCGCCGATGCCGGCGTCGCCTGTCTTGGCGGCAGCATCGGTAAGCTTGCCCTTCCACTTTTCTTCGAAGGCGACGGCCATCTTGCCGGCCTTTTCCAGATCTCCGGCGAACTCAGGGGAGGTGGAGGACGGATAGAGATCGCTTAGCTTCCAGGCCGGCAAGTCTCCAAGCGCCTGGCCGGCGGCCGAGCTTGCTGAGAAGTTAAGAGAGTGGCGGAGCGAGGTCGGGCTCATGGGCGAAATTTCCTCTGCTTTTATTTTTCGGATCGTCCGATCCATTCGTGTCTAGTCGGCTGGAAAGGCCACCGCAAGGCCTGATTTTCCAGCGCTGGCCGTTGATTCATAAGCGATTTTATATTCGTCATAATGATTAAAATGCGATGGTTTGGCAAAACTTCATGTTCAAGCCTTTCTGCGAATGTCCGTGTCAGGTTTCGCATGAAGTGAGGCACCAATGACCGTTTACAATAGCGCCAAGGGGGGCGCGCAGATTCTCGTTGTTGAGGATGATCCGATTCAACGCCGTCTGCTGAAGAATGCCATCGAGCGGCACGGACACGTTGCCCATTTGGCAGAAAATGGCCGTCTCGGCCTTGAGTTTCTGAAGCGTGGCAATGATCAGATCAACGTGATCGTGCTCGATCTCATGATGCCGGAAATGAACGGCATCGAGTTCCTGGGCGCACTGAACGATATGGGCATCGACCTGCCCGTCATCGTGCAGACGGGGCAGGGCGGCATCGATACCGTGGTGCAGGCCATGCGTGCCGGCGCCTTCGATTTCGTCGTCAAGCCCGTGTCGCCGGAGCGTATCGCGGCATCGATCGCCAATGCTCTGAAGCTCGACCAGCGCGAGGCGAAGGCCCGCGCCGGGCGCAAGTCTCGCTCGAGCAGCATCACCTTCGACGATATCGTCTCGGCGAGCCCGGCGATGATGCGTGTCATCGATCTCGCCCATCGCGCCGCGCAATCGAACATTCCGGTCGTGCTGGAAGGCGAATCCGGCGTCGGCAAGGAACTGGTGGCACGTGCCATTCAGGCTGCCAGCGACCGCGCCGGCAAGCCGTTCGTGACTGTCAACTGTGGCGCGATCCCGCACAATCTCGTCGAGAGCATCCTGTTCGGCCATGAGAAGGGCGCGTTCACGGGGGCGGCCGAACGTCATGTCGGCAAGTTCATGGAAGCCGATGGCGGCACGCTGTTTCTCGATGAGATCGGCGACCTGCCGCTTGAAGTCCAGGTCAAGCTTTTGCGCGCAGTGCAGCAGGGCGAAATCGAGACCGTCGGCGCGCGCGTCGCGCAGAAGGTCAACGTCCGGCTGATTTCGGCGACCAACAAGGATCTGATCGAAGAGGTCAAGGCCGGGCGCTTCCGCGAGGATCTCTATTATCGCTTGAATGTCTTCCCGATCACCATGCCGGCGCTGCGACGGCGCAAAGAAGACATCCCGCATCTGGCGCGCGCCTTCGCCGACCGGTTCGCACTGGAGCAGAAGCTCCATCATCCGCTCGGCATCAGCAACGACGCCCTTGCGCTGCTGACCGCTTATGATTGGCCGGGCAATATCCGCCAGCTCGAAAACGCGGTCTTCCGCGCGGTCGTTCTCTCCGAAGGCCCCGAGCTGCTCGACACGGATTTCCCGCAGATCGCCGCGCAGTTGCCCGGCTATTTCGCTAACGAGCATCCGACCTTGGTTGTGGATAATTCGCATGCCTCTTCGGCTGAACTTCTGGCGGCTGAAAGAAGCGAACGGGTCCCTTACGGGGTCTCGCACGGATCGGCTGCAACCTCTCCGCTTGCTTCAGCCGATGCTTCCGACAACGTCATCGTCAGCACGAATACATCGGGCGATGTCAGAAAACTGGCGGATGTCGAGGAAGAATTGATCCGATTTGCCCTCAAATTCTATCGTGGGCAGATGAGTCAAGTCGCGAGAAAGCTGGGTATCGGCCGCTCAACTCTCTACCGAAAGTTGAAAGACTACGGCATAGACCCGGATGACCCGCAAAAAAACGCGGCTTGAAGGAAAGCTTAACGTTTAGGCAAGCATATTTTGTTACCCGTCGTAAAGCACTTGTTAGTGCATCGTTCACCATGTATGAAGGGGTCGACCATGTGTGGCATTTTTGCCATCGTGTCACCGCAATTGACAGCCATTTGGAACACGATGCGACATTGTCTGTCGGACGGGGATCGAATTGCCGAATTTGAGTGCAAATACCAAGCCTAATAGCTTGAGCTGGCATTCTGCGTGCTCTAACCTATTTAGCAAGGTGGCCAAGGTCGTAGCCGTTGGCCTCCTTGCTTTGGCTGTTTCTACCCCTGTTTTCGTCGGCACTCCCTCTCAGGCTGGCGGTGAAACCCGCAGCCTCAAGATCTATTACGTCCATACCGGCGAGAAGGCCGTCATCACCTACAAGCGCAACGGCAAGTTCGATCCGGACGGCTTGGAGAAGCTGAATCGCATCCTGCGCGACTGGCGCAAGAATCAGCCGACCAAGATGAACCCGCGCCTGTTCGACCTGATCTGGGAAGTCTACCGCGAAAGCGGTTCGCACGAATTCATCTACGTGATCTGCGGTTTCCGTTCGCCTGGCACCAACGAGATGCTGCGCACACGCTCGGCCCATACCGGCGTTGCCAAGAAGAGCCAGCACATGCTCGGCAACGCGATGGACTTCTATATTCCTGACGTCAAGCTCACCAAGCTGCGCGAAATCGGCATGAAGCTGCAGGTGGGCGGCGTCGGCTACTATCCGACCTCCGGCTCGCCCTTCGTGCATATGGATGTCGGCGGCGTGCGCGCATGGCCGCGTATGGATCGCCAGGAGCTCGTCCGCCTCTTCCCGGATGGCAAGACAATGCATATTCCGGCCGACGGCCGGCCGCTGCCGGGCTACCAGCAGGCAGTCGCCGATTACAAGCGCCGCATCTCGTCCGACGATATCCAGGTTGCCAGCTCCTCTTCGCCGCGCCGCGGTTTCTTTGCCCGGCTGTTCGGCGGTGGCGGTGCGGATGAGGAAGAGGATAATGCAGATAGCGGAACGACGGCGGCACCGGTGGCTGTCGCCTCAGCTGCCCGGAAGGGCCAGCCGGCTCCGGCTGCCAGTGATGATGGTGACGATAGCGCTGCTCCGGCTCCAGCCCAGGTTCAGGTTGCCAGCGTAAACGCGCCCGTTCCGCAGGTTCGCCCGGCCTTCGGCAATCAGCCTGCCGGCAGCGATGTGGCTTCCGCTCTCGTCTCGCCGTCGCGTAACGCGGCGCAGGATGCGCTTGCCGCCGCCATGCCGGATACCGGCGATCAGCCGCAATATGCCGATCTTCGTTCCTATCATGTGCCCGTGCCGTCGCTGCTTGATCGCCGCTCACCTGGCGATGCCGAAGTGGCATCGGCCGAGGCTGACATGAAAGGCCAGCTGGCTGCCGTTCCAGTGCCGGCGCAGCGTCCGGAATTGGCCGAAAGCCTGCTGGCATCAGCCGATGCCGATCAGGAGGCCGCCGACGACCAGGCTGACGCAGGCGCACTTTCGCCTTCGGTCATTGCGGCTCTCGAGCAAAGCCGTCCCGATCGATCGGATGCGAATAATGCGGTTCCGGTGGCGCAGCCGTCAAACAACGTCGCGTCGAAGGATCAGCTAGCGCCCGCAAGCAATGGCATGGCTGACGGCAACGATGCGGCGCAGGCAATTGCCGCCGTGCTGCCGCAGCAGAGACCGGCACAGCAAATGCCGATGCAGGTGGCCGCACTTGCACCGGTCCGCAACGAGGTGAAGGCCAGCAGCCGTCGCTTCAACGACGGATTCGAGCCGACAACGCCGCAGGAACGTCCGATTGCCGCTGGTATCGCGACCAAGGGCGGCCGGCCGAACAAGCAGGATGCCGTCGTGGCCGATTCGAGCCGCGCGACGGTGACGACTGCGCCGACGCTGACGGAGAAGATGATCTCGCAATGGGCGATCGCAAAGGCCCGGGTCGAGATTGTGAACCGCCCGGTCAAGGCGCCGCGCTTCGTGAGCCCCACGCTTCGTGCTCAGCCGACTGCCGTTTACACGGATGGTTTCAAGGTGCAGACGGCATCGATCGATCCCGAACGCTTCAGCGGAAGTGCAGTGAATTTCCTTCAGGTGAAGAAGTTCAATTCGGTCGAATAGGCTAGGCATCACTTCAGCATGATTTCAGGGAGCCCGTTTGGGCTCCTTTTTGATTCGGCAGCATGTTGTCCATTTGCGATTTCACTCGGGTTTGCGCGGCCCACGGGCTGCATGCAAATCTGAGCTGAAGCGCGGTTTTCAGGCACTCCTGTTGCTTGCAAGTGACATTGCGGCAGCTTTCAGGTTCGTGTCAGGATTTATGCGTCCCTCCCTGATCCGGCATTCAGTTTGGCTTCATTTGGCTCCATTAGGTCGGCGATTTCAGACCTGATGGATGTTCATATTTGACCCGCAAGACGGCAATCATCATTGGCAATGGCAAGCTGCAGCGCGACCTCTCGGAGATCGTGGACAATGCCGAATTTGCCATGCGTTTCAACGAGCCGAAGGCCTCGATCGGCCTGAGCGGTTCACGCACCGATATTCTCATGCTTGCAGCTTCCAGCAAGCCCATGCAGCGCCGACTGACGGACCCGACCTTCCTGACCAGCGCGACGTTCACGGCAGCCAAGGAGGTCGTGCTGGCCTATCATCCCGATATCATCCGCAAGTATCACCCCAAGCCCAATCTTCTTTCGCGCCTCAAAGGCAGGAGAAGCGATTGGACGATGCGAACGATCGAACTGGTCGGCGGTGCCGGCAAGGAAATCCGCATCGTGCCGCCACAGTTCTACATCGAGGGCTGCGAGGAACTCGGTGTGAGCCAATGCCGGATGCACCAGCTCTTTCCGAGTACCGGCTTCTTCGGCATCCGATATACGCTGTCGCGATTGCCCGCCGACGAGTGGGACGTGAAGCTGTGCGGTTTCAGCTGGGAAGGGTGGAAACGCCATGCCTGGCTGGATGAACGCCGCTGGGTTGAAGACAAAATGGCGAGTGGCCGCATCAGCATGCTCGTTTAGCTTCCTTCAGTTGTTCAGATCCGTTGAAAACAACCGTTTTCAGTTTCGCCTCAGGTTTGCCTAAGCTCGCTTTCATTCAGGGTTGCTAGAGCCTCGCGAAATATGATCTCGAGGTATCCATTCATGCAAGCCCACGAATTCAACCCGTCTTCGGCGATGCCGCTCGAAAGATCTCATACGGGATTCGAGTTCGCTCCTGCGTCCAATTCGGTTGGTACTGTTCTGGATACGCCCGGCCAACCCGTCATTCGTGGTTTCATCATCCATCTGGATCGCGCCCGTGATCGCATGCCGCAGGTCGAAAGGCTTGCTGCAAAGCTTCCGGTGCAAAGCGAGGTCATCGAGGCAGTCGATGGGCGCACTCTGAGTGCCATCGAGATCGACAGCGTCTATCGTCCTCGGCTGCAGAAGCCATATTATCCGTTCGCCATGAGCACGGGCGAGATCGCCTGCTTTCTCTCGCATCGCAAGGCCTGGGCTGCCATTGTCGAGCAGAATATCGACGCAGGTCTCATCTTCGAGGATGATGTCGAGATCGACGATGCGTTCCATGCTGCTTTTGCTGCCGCCAAAGCCTGCCTGAAGCCAGGTTCTTTCATTCGCTTCCCGTTTCGCATGGGCAAGGAACATGGCAGATGTGTTCTTTCCCAAGGGGAGACCGAGGTCATTCAGCCGACAAGGATCGGTCTCGGCATGGTGGCCCAGCTCGTCAGCCGCGATGCCGCCATCCGCCTGCTGGAGGCGACCTCCGTTTTCGATCGGCCCGTCGATACCACCGTGCAGATGAGCTGGTTTACGCACGTGTCACCGCTCTCGGTCCTGCCTGGCGGCGTGCGTGAAATTTCCCCTCAGCTCGGCGGCAGTACGATTAAGAGTCACAAGTCGTTGGCAGAGCGGCTCTCCAGAGAGGTATTGCGGCCGCTCTATCGTGCCAAGATCGCGCTGCGCTCGCGCCGCATCATCTGAGACGATCCATCGTGGCTGTTCCAATCCTCGCATATCACCAGATTGCGGTGCCGCCGTCGCGCAAGGCGCCGTTCAGAAGCATGGTCGTCCATCCCGAAGCCTTCCGTCGTCAGATGGAATGGCTGAAAAAGCTTGGAATTCAGGGCGTATCGCTGCGCGAGGCAATGCCTTACATCCGAGGCGAAAAGACCGGCAAAGTCGCTGCCATCACCTTCGATGACAGCTACGCGAATGTCCATGAGAACGCCTTGCCTGTGCTGCAGGAGTTCGGCTTCACTGCCACGAATTTCGTTGTGGCGAACCAGATCGGCGGCAGCAATGTCTGGGATGTCCCCCTTGGCGTGGCGCAGGCGCCTTGCATGTCGGTCGAACAGCTGAAGCATTGGCACAGTCTGGGGCATGAGGTGGGATCGCATACGCTCGATCACGTTCGCCTGCCGCAATTGCCCATGGAAGAGGCGCGCCGTCAGATCACGCATTCGCGCGAGCTGCTCGAAGATTTGCTCGACGAGGGCGTTTCGTCCTTCTGCTTTCCCTATGGCGACGAAACGCCGCTCGATCGCGTGCTTGCCTATGAAGCCGGTTACAGCGCCGCAACCACGACACGCCGCGGTCGGGCGCGGCCAGGCGGCGATCCGTTCGGCCTGCCGCGCGCGACCATCCGGCGCAACGACAGCTGGCTGCATTTCGTCAAGAAGTGCGTCGTCGGATAACGAGTCCCTCTAATCAGGGTGCTACCATAAAGCTGTAACTGCCGTCGTTCTTATGGCTGGCGGTGGAAAGTATGGGGCCAGCGCATCTTAGTCTTCATTTCTGCGTCATCGGCCGCTGCGTCTGCTACTTCTGTTTTTGGGGCGCGGAATTGGCCGTCGGATGAGCACTGCTATCGCTGAGTATGGCAGCTCCACCGACATGGTTCCGTGCTGTCGCCGTCGGCGGCATGAGGCTCCAGGTGAAATAGGCGATCAGTCCGCAGACGCCGAGCAGGAAGACTGTGAGGATCGCGGGGATGGACCACTCCTTCGTGAACATCGGTGTTGCCTGACGCGACTTGAAAGAAGTCCGACGTCCGGCCGCCGTCTTATTGAGCTGTGTTGGCACAAGCGCCTCCAATACTATGCGTCGCGGTCGAAAGGGTTGTTGCGAAGGTCGGCTTCCGCACGATCTTCCTTATTATCTGCCTCGATGAAGCACGTACGACATTCGTCATTTCCGCTCAATGCGGCAATTTGGTATGCCCATCATTGTGACCGTTTACAGGCCGCGCCGAGGTCGGCTACAGATGATCGACAGGGCTCGCGCCGGCGGATTGGCAAGCCTCATATCACCAAGTCGCGCGGCTGGATTATTCTCCAGCGCATGTGCGAAGAGGAACGGGAATGCCCATCGAATCCTGGAGAGGCGGCGAGGTCGACGTTGCTGTGATCGGTGCCGGCGCAGCCGGTGTGGCTGCAGCCCGGCAACTGCAATTGCTTCGGCCGGATCTCTCGATCCTCCTGCTCGAAGCCTCCGATCGCGTCGGCGGCCGCGCCCGATCGATCCATCCGTTCGGGGCCGATGCCGCCGCGCTCGATCTCGGCTGCGGCTGGCTGCATGGCGCGCGCACCAACGCCTGGACTGATATTGCCGAGGAAGTGGGCCTGACCGTCGATCGCACGCCCGCGCCCTGGAGCGACGGCGGCCATCGGTTGGAACAGAACGATCCCGATGCGAAGGCTGCAGCTGCCGCCGTCAACGACTTCTTCGGGCGGGTCTATGGGTATGAGGGAGATACAGATGCCGATCTCTCGGCCATGTTGTCGCCTGATGATCCGTGGAATGAGAGGATTTACGCCGTCGGCGCCTTCATGACCGGGGGAGAGCTCGACAAGTCCTCGGTGATCGATCTTGGCCGCTACGATCCCGGCCCCGGTCCTGACTGGCGCGTGCGGCAGGGCTACGGCACTTTGGTTGCGACCTACGGCTTGCCGGTGCGAACCGTTGTCGGCGCCGAGGTCAGCCGCATCGATCACAGCGGCGCTGAGCATATCGTGCTTTCGACCGCCAAGGGTGAGCTGCGGGCAAAGGCCGTCATCGTCACCGTTTCCACCAATGTGCTTGCGGCCGAACGCATCGCCTTCTGGCCACCTCTTCCGGAGAAGATCGAAGCGGCATCCCGCCTGCCGCTCGGCTTGGCAAACAAGCTCTTTCTTCGCACAGCCGAACCTCGGATGTTCCCGGAGGATGCGCATGTGATGGGATCGCAGCATAGCCGCCGGACGGGAGCCTATCAGCTGAAGCCATTCGGCATGCCGGTCATCGAAGCCTATTTCGCCGCCGATCTTGCGCTCGATCTGGAGCGAGAGGGCGTAGATGCCATGTTTGATTTTTCGGTCGAGCAGTTGAAGCGCACCTTCGGCGCCGATGTCGGTAGGAAGTTGTCGCCGTTGGCGGCGTCAGCCTGGGCGGGAGAGCCTTTCTTCGGTGGTTCTTATTCCTATGCGACGCCCGGTGCGTCCGATCTCCGCGGCGTCCTTGCCGCTCCTCACAACGAGCGTTTGTTCTTCGTCGGAGAAGCCTGCTCGAAGACGCGTTATTCTACCGCGCACGGCGCTTATGAAACCGGCGCTGCCGCCGCCGAAGCCGTTGCGAAATCGCTCTGATGGAAGCCCAATGAGACCGATAGTCGGCTTGCAAACGAGAAATAGCGATTCGCCTCATAATTTTATGCAAATCGCTCTTAAACTTGCGTGAGAACAGGCGTAAACGCAATCAAATACCACCCGATTTGATTTACACCATCCTTCGGGAGATGGGCGGCGAAAGCCGCGACACAAGAAGCATTGGAGGAGCCATGAGCAACGGCGAAACATTAACCTTCGACATCCAGAAAAACCCCAATCCCGCGACGGCCAGCGAGCGGGAAGCGCTGCTGCAGAACCCGGGCTTCGGCCGCATCTTCACCGACCACATGGCGACGATCCGCTATTCGCAGGATCGCGGTTGGCACGGTGCCAAGATCGAGCCGCGCAAGGCGCTTGCTCTCGATCCGGCGACCGTAGTGCTTCACTATGCCCAGGAAATCTTCGAGGGCATGAAGGCCTATCATCTGCCCGACGGCGGGGCTGCCCTTTTCCGCCCGAGCGCCAATGCGCGCCGTTTCCACAATTCGGCCGAGCGGCTGGCGATGCCGACCCTGCCCGAGGATCTTTTCGTCGAATCCGTTCGCGAGCTCGTCAAGATCGATCGCGCGTGGATTCCGACGGCCGAGGGGTCATCGCTCTATCTGCGGCCGTTCATGATCGGCACGGAAGTCGCGCTCGGCACAAAGCCATCGGCAGAATACATCTATTGTGTCATTGCATCCCCGGTTGCCTCTTTTTTCAAGGGCGGCGGATCGGCCGTCACGCTTTGGCTTTCCGAGAATTATACGCGTGCCGCTCCAGGTGGCACCGGTGCAGCCAAGTGCGGCGGCAATTATGCCGCAAGCCTTTCCGCGCTTGCCGAAGGCCAGCGTGAAGGTTGCGATCAGGTTGTCTTCCTCGATGCCGTCGAAAAACGCTGGATCGAGGAGCTTGGCGGCATGAACATTTTCTTCGTGTTCAAGGACGGTTCGCTCCAGACGCCGCCGCTGACCGGCACGATCCTGCCGGGCATCACCCGCGACTCCCTCATCAAGCTGGCACGCGACATGGGCCTGACCGTGCGCGAGGAGCCCTATTCGATCGAGCAGTGGCAAGCCGATGCCGAGAGCGGCCGCCTGAGCGAAGCCTTTGCTTGCGGCACGGCAGCCGTCGTGACGCCGATCGGCAGGCTGAAGGGTCGTAAGCATACGTTCACCATCGGCGACGGCAATGCCGGTGCTACGACGCAGCGCCTGAAGGCGGCGCTGACCGATATTCAGTTCGGCCGCGCGCCTGATAAGAACGAGTGGCTGGACCGCCTGTTCTAAGCGGACCATGAACCGATACCCGGCGGGAAAGGCATGCGGGCTCTTCCGCCGGCTCTGACACAAGAGATAGCATAGTCACCCGAACCGTCGGAGTTGTTATGATGACCAGCGTCAGCGAACGTCCCGGCGCCGTGCCGGGCGAGGAGGTCGGCTTTGTCGGTCTCGGCGTCATGGGCCAGCCGATGGCCCTCAATCTTGCAAGGGCCGGCACGAAGCTCGTGGTTTGGAATCGTTCGCTCGCCGCTGTGGAACCATTGCGCGAGGCCGGTGCGACTGTTGCTGCAAGTGTCGAGGATCTGTTCGAGCGCGCCCGCATCGTCATCCTCATGCTTGTTAATGAAATGGTGCTGGACGAGGTACTGCGGCGCGGGACACCGGACTTTGCCAGGCTGGTCTCCGGTCATGTTGTCGTGTCGATGGGCTCCAATCCGCCCGACTATTCGCGCGGGCTAGCCGCCGATATTCTCGCAGCCGGCGGGCGCTATGTCGAAGCCCCGGTTTCGGGCTCGCGGAAGCCTGCCGAGACAGCGCAGCTGGTCGCGCTGCTCGGCGGCGATGCGGAGACGGTAGCCGAGGTGCGGCCGCTGCTTGCGCCGATGTGCCGCGAGACGATCCTGTGCGGTCCGATCGGCAATGCGCTGCTGATGAAGCTGACCGTCAATCTCTATCTCTGCACGATGCTGGCGGGGCTCGCCGAGGCCGCGCATTTTGCCGAGAACAACGGGCTCGATCTCAAGACCCTCCAGGCCGCGATCGATTCCGGCCCGATGGCCAGCGATCTGACGCGGGTGAAAATTCCGAAGCTTATCGCACAGGATTTTTCGGTGCAGGCGGCGACGGCCGATGCGTTCAACAGCACGAAACTGATCGCCGAGGCGGCCCGCGCCGCGAACATGGCATCACCTGTCCTCGATCTCTGCCGCACTCTTTATGGCGAGAGCGTCGAGCTCGGCAATGGCCGGCTCGACATGGTGTCGGTGATCAAGGCGATCGAGGCCCGCACCGCGGCGCTTGGTCGCTCCTAGCGACTCATCGCGCAACACCTATGTTGGGTTGAGATTTGGGCAGGTGTTTCCGGAAGGACGGTCCTATGGACAGCAATCTTTTTCAACAGCTTGGCTTGAAGCATCCATTGATCGTCGCCCCGATGGCCGGCGGTCCTTCGTCGGTGGATCTCGTGGCTGCGGCTTCCGCTGCCGACGCGCTCGGCGCCATCGGCGGCGCCTATTTAAATGCCGCGGCCATCGAAGCCTTTGCAGCTGAGGTGCGCCAGCGAACAGACAAGCCTTTTTCGATCAATCTCTTCATCCCGCATTCTATTCCGGAGGTAGGCATCGATTGGGTTGAGCGCGCCTTGGCTGCGACCGCAGGATATCGCCAGGAGTTGGAACTGCCGTCGCCGCAGCTTTCTCCTCCCTATGAAGAGGATTTCGATGCGCAATTTGAAGCTGTCTTGCGCATCAAGCCGGCCTGCTTCAGCTTCGTCTTCGGCCTGTTGCCGACCGATCACGTACGCGAGGCGAAAAAGGCAGGTATCCCGCTGATCGGCACGGCGACGACGCTCGACGAGGCGAGGAGGCTGGAAGAGAGCGGCGCGGATGCGATCGTGCTGCAGGGCTTCGAAGCGGGGGGCCATCGCGGCATTTTCGATGCCAAGGCAGCGGATCCGGAAATCAGCATGCGCGATCTCCTGGCGCAATGCGTGGGCACCATTCGTTTGCCGCTGATCGCAGCCGGCGGCATCATGACCCCAAGCGATATCCGCGCGGCGCTGCAGGCGGGCGCGCAGGCCGTCCAGATGGGCACGGCCTTCCTTGCGTGCGCGGAAGCCGGGACATCGCCACCCTACCGCAAGAAGCTGCTCGAAACGCCTGAGCGCAGGACGCGGACGACACGCGCCTTTTCGGGCCGCTTTGCGCGAGGGATCGAGAACCGCTTCATGGATGAGATGGATGGGAAGCCTGACGCCATTCTTCCCTTTCCGGCGCAAAACAAGTTCACGCGGGACATCCGTGGTGCTTCGACGGCGACGGGATCACCGGATTTCCTGTCCCTATGGTCAGGAACCGGCAAGGGTGAGCTTTGGCAAGGCAGTGCTGCCGAATTGATCGGTCGTCTTTTCGCTGAGTAACACGCAAAAAGAATGGAGCCGGCAAGCCGGCTCCCGATCATCTCTCAAGGCTGATAACGCCTCGATTATTCCATCCCGAGTGCGGCCATGTAGGTCTGCAGGATGGATTCTTCTTCCAGGCGTTCGTTCGCGTCCTTCTTGCGAAGGCGGATGATGGTGCGGATCGCCTTGGTGTCGTAGCCGCGGCCCTTGGCCTCACCCATGACGTCCTTGATGTCGCTTCCAATCGCGGCCTTTTCTTCTTCGAGGCGCTCGATGCGCTCGATGAATTGACGCAGTTCCGCCGCGGCCACGTTCTCGACGCTGTTCTCTTCCATGCACTTCTCCTAAAGGGTCTCAAAGGGTCGCTTGCAGCCCGTCGCAGATGAGATCGGCCGGTCACCGATGGGGCACATCGCTTCGTGGCTTGCGCGGTATTTCGAATTCGATCGGGCAGTTGACGTGCCGCGAATGACGCGCAAGGTCAAGCCGAATTGGTGAAGGGAGCGTTAATCTTTTGGCTTGTTCTGCTCGAAAGCGGCTTTTTGCACAGGCGAGGCTTCGTTCTGGTGCAGGTTTTTCCAATCTTCGTAGGGCATGCCATAGATCACTTCGCGCGACTCGTCCTTACTGACGGGGAGGCCCGCTTCTTCGGCTGCTTCGCGATACCAGTTGGAGAGACAGTTGCGGCAGAAGCCGGCGAGGTTCATCAGGTCGATATTCTGAACGTCGCTGCGTTCGCGCAAATGCGAAACGAGGCGGCGAAAGGCGGCGGCCTCAAGCTCGATCTCTTGTTCCTTGGTGAGTGTGGTCATCTCTTTCTCCTCTATCCGCTTGCCGGCTCACGCCTCATAAGGGCCGGTGCGCGACGGATATCGCTTATATTCATGGAGCGCCGGATCGGCATTGATCTCTGCGAAGATCGGGGCCAGCCGATCGGCCCATTCGACCATGCCGGCCTCGTCGCCGATCAGATCCTGCCGGACTTCCAGCAGCGCATGCGCAATACCTTTCATCATGCAATGGCGGAACATGGTGTCGTTGCGCAACGCACCGTCATAGGGCTCATTGTCTCCGATAACGAGATCGGTATCAGCGCCGAGCTTTGCAAGGAGCGGCGCGACGGCACGGTCGTCGCTGTCCCAGAGCACGCTGGCATGCCAGGGGCGCGGCACGCCCTTCCACGCCGGTGTGAAGGAGTGCATCGAGAAAACCAGGGGCGCCTTGCCGGTCGCCTCGGTTACGGCGGAAATGGTCTCATCCACCGCCTTGTGATAGGGCCGGTGGAAGGCTTCTATGCGGTAATTCCATTCCTCATCCGTAATCGGATGATTGCCCGGGATGATCGCTCCGTCCGAGATCTTCATGATGAGTGTCGGGTCATCCTCGCCGCGGTTCGGATCGATCAGCAGACGGGAAAAGCCGCCCAGCACGCCCGGCACATCAAGCCGCGCGCAGAGATGACGGCACAGGCTTTCGATGCCGATGTCGTAGGCGATGTGGCGGGAAAAGGCGGTCTCCGGCAGGCCCAGGCTGCCATAATGCTCAGGCAGGCGCCGCATGGCGTGATCGCCGAGAATGACCATGCCTTTGTCACGATTGCCGGGTATGAATTCAAACGGTCTGAAATCGGTCATGCAGATTGTCGATTATTGAAATTTTCAACTCTTTGTTTGATTGCATGTGCGGATGGAAGGTGCAAGGTTTGCAGCTTCGATCGGATGAGGAGCGGCGCATGGTGCCGTCACCATCCCGTGAAGAAAATATAATCGATTAGAGTTGCGTTGACATTCATGGGATGGCGGCGCAAGAAGACGCAACAACGAATAACCGGGAGCCAATTGGAAGCCGTGTCCAGCCAAGTCGCGCCACGTTTCGTTAAGCGGTCAGGTCCGCTCGCCCGAATCGCCTTCCTCATCCTCGTTGCGGCAGCGCCGTTCTTCTTCATGCCGAATGTAGCTCATGCCGATTTCCGAACTTGCAACGGTACGCAGAACCTTGTTGGCGTTGCGATCGGCTATCGGGCGAAGGACGGCTGGGTGACGGAGGGCTGGTGGCAGATTCCGGCCAATACCTGCGCGACCTTGATCGAAGGGCCGCTTCAATCCCGCTATTATTATCTCTACGCAGAAGATGCGGCCCGCGGCGGCCGCTGGACGGGCGACGTCGAAATGTGCGTGGCGGAAAATGAATTCAAAATCCCAGGCGTCAAGGATTGCTACGCGCGTGGCTACCAGAAGATGGGATTCAAGGAATACGACACCGGGCGCCAGGCGAGCTGGATGGTTCAGCTTTCCGAGCCCTCGGGCAGCCAAGAAAGCCAGAATTGATGAGACGAAACCGAAAAGTCAAAATCCTCGCAACGCTCGGTCCGGCCTCCTCTTCGGAGGAGATGATCCAGAAGCTTCATGAGGCCGGCGCGGACCTGTTCCGCATCAACATGAGCCACGCCAGCCATGATGTGATGCGCATGCTGATCCAGCGCATTCGCGCCGTCGAAGCTCGCTGTGGTCGGCCGATCGGCATTCTCGCTGACTTGCAGGGTCCCAAGCTGCGCGTTGGCAAGTTTGCTGATACCAAGGTCGATCTCAAGCCCGGTCAGACTTTCACGCTCGACAATCAGGATATCCCCGGCGACAACACGCGTGTCTACCTGCCGCATCCGGAAATCCTGGAATCGGTTCAGCCCGGCCACCGCTTGCTGATCGATGACGGCAAGCTGGCGCTGCGTGCCGAAAAGTGCGATGGCAAGAGCATCGTGACAACGGTCATTTCGGGCACCAAGATTTCCGACCGCAAGGGTGTCAGCCTGCCTGATACGCTGCTCGGCGTCGGCGCGCTGACCGACAAGGACCGCGCCGACCTCGACGCCGTTCTCGCGACCAATGAAGTCGACTGGGTTGCGCTCTCCTTCATCCAGCGCCCGGAGGACCTGACGGAAGTTCGCAAGATCTCGCATGGCCGTGTCGGCCTGATGTCGAAGATCGAAAAGCCGCAGGCTGTCGAGCGCATCGAGGAAATCATCGAGCTTTCCGACGCGCTGATGGTGGCCCGCGGTGACCTCGGGGTGGAAATGCCGCTGGAAGCCGTTCCCGGCATTCAGAAGCAGCTGATCCGCGCCTGCCGCCGCTCCGGCAAGCCCGTGGTTGTCGCCACGCAGATGCTGGAATCGATGATCTCCGCGCCGGTCCCGACCCGCGCCGAAGTCTCCGACGTCGCGACCGCCGTCTTCGAAGGCGCCGATGCCGTCATGCTGTCGGCAGAATCCGCTTCCGGCGACTATCCGGTCGAAGCCGTTTCCATGATGGCCTCGATTGCAGGCACCATCGAGCGCGAGCCGCATTATCCCGGCATCATCTATGCCCAGCGCGCGCTTCCGGAAGCGACCGGCGCCGATGCGATTTCGCTCGCCGCCCGTCAGATCGCCGAGACGCTGAAGCTTGCCGCCATCGTCTGCTACACGTCCTCCGGCACCACCGGTCTGCGCGCTTCGCGCGAGCGTCCGCAGGTTCCGATCCTGGCGCTGTCGCCGATCATCCAGACGGCTCGCCGCCTGTCCGTCGTCTGGGGCATGCACTGTGTCGTCACCCACGATGCGACCGACCTCGACGATATGGTCAACAATGCCTGCCGCATCGTTGCCGAAGAAGGTTTCGGCAAGCCGGGCGACCGCATCATCATTTCGGCAGGTGTTCCGCTCGGCACGCCGGGCGCCACCAACATGCTGCGCATTGCCTATATCGGTTCGGACGGCCAGTCCGGCGTGTGATTGCCGACATCTGATTGCGGCAGCACCTCAAACATCCGAAACCCGCTGTCGAAAGACGGCGGGTTTTTTCTTGAAGCCGAAGCGCCTGCAATCCCCGAGCAGGCGGATGAAGAAGGAGATATGCCAATGAAAGTCGGATTTATCGGATTGGGCCAGATGGGCAGCGCTATGGCTGTCAATCTCATCAAGGCCGGGCATGAGGTGACCGTCTACAATCGTTCGCGCGACAAGGCCGAGGTTTTGGCCGGCGAAGGCGCCAAGGTTGCTGCGACGGTGGCGGACGCGTGCGGCGGCGAGGCTGTCTTCACCATGCTCGCGCATGACGATGCGCTGTCGGCCGTCGTCCATGGCGATGGCGGCGTTCTGGCAAGCCTTGGCAAGGGTGCAGTTCATATTTCCGCCAGCACGATCAGCGTCGCCATGTCGGAAAGGCTGACGAGGGAACATGCCGCGGCAGGTCAGCACTTCGTGGCAGCGCCCGTCTTCGGCCGTCCGGAAGCGGCGGCTGCGGCAAAGCTTTTTATTGCCGCTGCGGGTACGCCAGACGCCATCCAGTCGGTCACGCCGCTCTTCGACGCCATCGGTCAGCGCACCTTCGTTCTCGGCGAGGAGCCGAAGGCGGCCAATCTCGTCAAGCTCAGCGGCAATTTCCTCATCGCTTCGGTTATCGAGTCGCTTGGCGAGGCCATGGCGCTGGTCGAGAAGGGCGGCGTCGACCGGCATGCCTATCTCGATCTCCTGACCTCGACGCTGTTCAACGCGCCTGTCTACAAGACCTATGGCGGGCTGATCGCGGATCGCAAGTTCCAGCCGGCCGGTTTCACCGCGCCGCTCGGCCAGAAGGATATTCGGCTGGCATTGGCTGCCGGCGAGGCGCTGAACGTGCCGCTGCCGCTGGCAAGCCTGTTGCGCGACCGGTTCCTGACCTTGTTGGCGCATGGCGGCGAGGAGCTGGACTGGTCGGCGATTGGCGCGTTGGCGGCAAAGGATGCGGGGTTAGCGGGGTAGTTCGGGGGATGGGAGATTTACCCATAGCTGATCGAGTTTGTGGAGGGTGCATACCCCCTCACTTCGGGACATCTCCCCCACAAGGGCAGGGGTATCGCATATGGGGTGGCTCGGCACCGGAAATTCCTTCTCCCCTGCGGGGAGAAGGTGGCCCGAAGGGTCGGATGAGGGGGCTATCGATTTGAATTCATGGATTTTCGTAGTCTTGGCGGGCACCCCCTCATCCGCCTGGCGGCACCTTCTCCCCGCTGGGGAGAAGGGGTCAGCTGCGATTTCAGTTCATATGCGATACCCCTGCCCGCAAGGGGGAGATCGTTGGGAGTTTGTCGCCCGTTCCTTTCACAGGTGAACTGTGGTTTCTGCGCATCCAATATTCGCTTGAGGCGTGCCGGTGCCACGAGTTACCAATCTCCCCCTTTGTGGGGGAGATGTCACGAAGTGACAGAGGGGGTATCATAGGTGCGGCAGACTGAATGCCTCCACCAAGCCCCTTGCTAACCACCTTCCCACATGCAACCTTCCTCCCTTCCAGAGGAGGGACCCTCATGCATCTGACCACGCTGCTCGCCTTCGCCGCCGTTTCCTTCATCGGTATCGCGACGCCGGGGCCGACTGTGCTTCTGGCGCTGACCAATGGCTCTCGCTTCGGCATCAGGCGCGCCTTGCCGGGCATGATCGGTGCCGTTCTTTCCGATGCGGTGCTGATCAGCGCCGTTGCCATCGGGCTTGGCGCCCTGCTGGCGGCTTCCGAATTCTGGTTTTCGGCCCTGAAATGGGCGGGTGCGGCCTATCTCGCCTTTCTTGGCATCATGATGCTGCGCTCCAAGGGGAGCATAGACGGCGCCTTGCAGGCGAGCGCAAGCCAGTCGAAGGGAACCGCCTTTTCCATAGGCCTGAAGAGCTTCATGGTCGCGGTCACCAACCCGAAGGGCTATCTCTTCTTCTCGGCGTTCCTGCCGCAGTTCATTGATCCCTCGGCGCCGCAGATGCAGCAGTATATCGTTTTGGGTGCGATCTTCGCAGCACTCGATTTCATGATCATGTTCGGCTATGCGGTCTTCGGTTCGCAGGCCGTCCGCGTCCTGAAATCGGAAGGGGCGAAATGGCTCGAGCGTGCCTGTGGCGGCGCGCTGCTGGCTCTCGCCGGGTCGCTGGCGCTCTATCGTCGCGCCGTGAATTAAAGACCTAGTGGCGGCTTAACGCCGCCTCGAAGACTTCCCTGTCGACATTGCCACCTGAGGTGACGGCGATCACAGTATCGCCGTCGATGTGCCTGCCGTGGAAGAGTGCCGCAGCAAGCGCGACGGCGCCGCCCGGTTCAACCACGATCTTCAGCCGAGTGAAGGCGAGTGCCATGGCTTTCTGCGCTTCCTCATCTGTCACGACGAGGCCGGGGCCGCAGAGGCGCTTGAGGATCGGGAAGGTGATGTTGCCTGGCTGCGGCGTGATGATGGCGTCGCAGATCGAGCCCTGCAGCGCGGTATTGCGCTCGATCTTGCCCGAGGCCAGCGAGCGGGTGGTGTCATCGAAGTTTTCCGGCTCGCATGGGTGCACCTTTAATCCCGGTGCGTGGGATTCGAGTGCCAGAGCGATCCCTGAAGTCAGGCCGCCACCGCCGCAGGGCACGAGCACGCTAGCAGCCTCGATGCCTTCCTCCGCCGCCTGTTCGGCGATTTCCAGCCCGGTCGTTCCCTGGCCGGCGATCACCTGCGGTTCGTCGAAGGGCTTGATCAGCGTCAGGCCGCGCTCCTTGGAAATGCGCGCGCCGATCTCGTCGCGATCTTCCTGGATACGATCATAGAGCACGACTTCGGCGCCGAAGGCACGGGTATTGGCGATCTTCAGCTTCGGCGCATCGGTGGGCATGATGATGACGGCGGGGATGCCGTGCAGCTTGGCTGCCAGCGCCACGCCCTGCGCGTGATTGCCGGAGGAGAAGGCGATGACGCCCCTGGCGCGTACGGTCGGTTCCAGCGCGGAGACCGCCGACCAGCCGCCGCGAAACTTGAAGGAGCCCGAGTGCTGCAAGCATTCGGCTTTCACGAACAGGCGGCGCCCGGCGATCTCATCGAGAAAGGGCGAAGAGAGCAGCGGCGTGCGGCGCGCCCGACCGGCGAGGCGAGTGCGGGCGGCTTCGATCATTGCGATATCGACCATGAATGGTTCACTCTTCGGATTCAGAAAGACTTTCCCTCCATAAAGCGCCCGTCCTTCCTTTAAAACAACGAGATTGTCTCCGTGACACTTCAGGCGATGCCAGGCAGCGAAAGATGCCCCACATCGTAGGTCTGGACTCCTGGCCGCGCCGGATCTTTCGGCGACTCTGCCAAGAGGCGGAAGCGCACCAACGTCCAGTGGGCCGGTTCGAAGGCGGCGACCGAGGCAAGCGCTTCGCTGTCCGATATGGCCTGCGCCGCTGCCTCGGCCTCCTTCGCGCGGAGGTCGGCAAGCGATGTTTCGGCGTCGATTACGACCACCTCGCGTGTGGCGAACTTGGCGCCGCGAATATCCGCAGATGTCTCGGTGTGCCATGCGATCCAGGTATTGACCTGAGGGCGACCGAAATTCTCGGTCAGGGCCATGAAACCAGGACCGCAGACGAAGTCGCTCAGGCCCTCCTCTTGCTGCCAGACGTAGAAGGGCGAGTAGAAATTCTGGCGGCTCCCCGTGACGGCATCGCCCTTTCTTGCCGTCAGATAGGCCTTGAACTTCAGGCCCGGGAGATTGTCGAGCAAGGGACCTTTTTCGCGGATGCGGCGGTCGATGATCGCCATGTCGTAATCCGCGGGGAGAGGGAAGTTATATTGCATGGCGATCAAGATCATTCCTCCAGCCAGGTTACGGCGCTTCCATCCTGCGCCGCCTGGATGCTGATATAGGAAAATGCATTTTCCGGCGCCGCACCGTGCCGATGGCGTTCGTTCGGCGCGAAGCTGATGCAGTCGCCGGCGCGGAGTTCCTCGGTCGGGCCGCCGAAACGTTCGGCAAGTCCGACGCCGGACAGAACATAGAGGATCTGTCCATGCGGATGTGTATGCCAGCGGGTTATCACGCCGGGTTCGAGCTCACAACGCATGGCTGTGAGACCACCGTTTTCAGCGTTCTCCACAAGCGACTCCACCAGGAAGGAGGCCGTGGCGATGCCCTCGGGCGATGGCCGCATATTCGTGCCGGCGCGATGTATGGCCGGCGTTTGGGTAGATGTGGTCTGAGGCATGTCTCTCAGACCTGTTCGATCATCTGTGCGCGACCGTCGGAGAAGGACCAATCCTCGCGCGTGGCTGTGGTGATAGTGATCATGATGTCCTCGGGGCGAACGCCTGGTGCATCTGCAAGAAGTTCGGCGACGCGGTGATAGAATGCCTGCTTGACCTCGGTGCTGCGCGGCTTGCCGATGGTGACGTCGAAAAAAACGTAATCGTCCGAACGCGGCTTGCTGGCGAAATAGGTGCGATCGAAGATGAGTTCATGCGGATCCAGCTGATGAATGGACTGGAAGCGATCGGTCGGCGGCACCTCGAAGGCTTCGACCAGGGCGCGGTGAAAATTATCCGAAAGTGCCTTGAGATATTCCGGCGACTTGCCGCGCAGAAGGGTGATGCGGGTGAATGGCATGGGATTGCTCCTGTTTCCGTGTCACTTGACGATCATAGAATGCCAGCGGATAATCATCCTGAAAATCAGATAATTCAGGATTAATAATCCTAAAAATATGGATGGTTATTCATGCGAAAGGTCATCTTTGATCTCGATGTGCTGCGCAGTTTCGTCACTGGCATGGATCTCGGCAGCTATGCCAAGGCGGCCGACAGGCTCGGGCGCTCGACGTCTGCCATCAGCGCCCAGCTGAAAAAGCTGGAGGAGCAGGCAGGCACGCCCATTTTCCGCAAGGCGGGCAGAGGGCTGGCGCTGACGGAGGCCGGCGAGACGATGCTTGGCTATGCACGGCGGCTGCTGGATCTGAATGACGAGGCGGCCACGGCGCTGCATGGGACCGAGCTTGAGGGCTGGGTGCGGCTGGGACTGCAGGAGGATTTCGGCGAGACGCTGCTGCCGGAAGTGCTGGGTCGTTTCGCCCGCGCGCATCCGAAGGTGCGCATCGAGGCGCGTGTGGTGCGCAACGTGGAGCTTGTGGAGCGGGTGACGTCAGGCAAGCTCGATCTGGCGCTTGCCTGGAGCGACGGTTTCCGCACCGCTTACACAGACCGTATTGCCGAAGTGCCGCTCTGCTGGGTCGGTCCGGCTAATGGCACGATGCACTGGCATGCCGATAGCGGTGAGGTCATGCCATTGGCCTCGCTGGAAGCGCCATGTCTGTTGCGCAACATCGCCACGAAGACGCTCGATCGCGCCGGTATCGGCTGGCGGATATCCTTCGTCAGCCCAAGCCTCGGCGGCCTTTGGGCTGCGACGGCGGCTGGGCTCGGTCTAACACTGCGCACACCGCTCGGCCTGCCGCCAAAGGTGCGGCAATTGACGCCTGATGAGGCCGGCCTACCGGCTTTGCCGACGCTCGATCTCGTGCTGCATCATGCCGAGGCGGAGGGAAGTCCGGCAACGGAACGATTGGCTTCGATTATGCTGCAGGCGGTGCGCCAAACGATCGAGGCGGTGCCGCAGAGCCGGATATTCGAGGATGTACCTAACTACGATGTCGTAACCGCCTGAGAAACGGTGGCGGTTTCAACGGATTCTCCCGTCAGGCTGGCGATGCGGATTTCCGCCTGTGCAGCCAACTGATAGAGATCGCGCGGCTGGCCTGCCAGCCGTTCCATGGCGGCGATCGCGACATCCGTCGTTACATAATCGGGCTTATGGCCGAGATTGCGGATGGTGACGAGTTCGGCGCCTGCGATATCCCGGGCAAGTCCACGTGAATGCAACTCCTCCAGCACGACATCGTCGCTGTCGCCGGTAATGATGATCACGGGTGCCTTGATCTCGTTGTAGCGAGGCGCATGGGCCGAGACATAAGCAAAGAGATTGACCACATCGATCGCGTTGTTGCGGAAGGTCCGCGGCCGCAGCACCAGTTCCGGTGCCGTCTTCATTATATAGTCGGCCGGCCGCGCATTCGGGCGGAAGATGCTGAGCGTGCCGGTCTCGACCCGGCGCAAGCCGAGCGGGATAACGAAGATCTGCGTAAAGAGCCAGCCGAAGACGGGCGTGGCGGCAAGCGTATAGTACCAGTCGACGCCGCCGGACCAGGGGTGTGTTGCCGGCGCGAGAAAGAGCAGGCCCTCGGTTCTTTCAGGATGGCGCATGCCAAAGGCAGCTGCTATTGCGCCGCCGAAGGAGTGGCCGACGATGATGGCGCTCTTGATGCCGCGCTTATCCATCAGTTGGGCGATGGCATCGGCCTGACCGGAGGGAAGGGCGTTTTCGGCGGTCCCGCGTTCGGAATAGCCGTGACCGGGGCGATCGACGAATAGCATTTCAGCGCGGCCACTTAAGGGCGCTGCGAAAGCTGCCAGCTGATCGCGCAGATTGCCGCTGGCGCCGTGGATAAAGATCAAGGCGGGTAGATCCGCGGTTGTGGGGCGCGGCAGATGTACGGCGTTGAGGCGGTAGCCGCCGATATCGGTAAGCTCGCCAATGTTGGGATAGGCCTGCTCGATGGCGCGGGTCTTGTAGGCGGAAAAGCCTGCGGCGGCGATAAGAAGCAAGACAATGGCGGCGAGGAAAGAATCGATCATTGCGGCACGGATCAAATATCTTAAGACGCTAATCTAGCGCGATGTGGCGGCTTTTCATCCCTCCAAATGCGATTTCCGCCGGGAAACCGCGGCAGAAAATCAGGTGCGGCTGCCGGCAAGTTTTTCCGAGAGCTTGCCGGCTTCTTCCTGGGCCGATCGATTCGCCGGGTAGACTTCCAGAAAACGATCCCATACCCTGAGAGCCTGTGCGTCGTTGCCGCGCTCGGTCAGCATCGCCGCCATGCCGGCCAGCGCGCCGAAATGGCGCGGCTCGATGCGCAGGACCTGATTGATGTCTTCCATCGACTTGCGATAGTCGCCGATCGCAAAATTGAGCGTGGCGCGGCGGTTCCAGCCTTCGACATAGTCGGGCTTCAGCGAGATCACCTGATCGAGATAATCCATCGCAGCGGCATTACGCTTTTCCTGAATGGCCTTGTCGGCCCATTGCATCAGGAGATTGATGGTGGCGCTGCCGGAATCGCTGAGTTCGGCACTGATCTGATCCGCTATCAAGCTTGCCTGGTCGGAATCGCGTTGGCGCTTCAGCGCTGTGAACAGATTGTCGAGCTGCTGCTTCGGCGACAGGGTGCCGGAGGAATTGCCCGGATTCTGCTTTTCCACAGGGTTCTGCTCGTCAGCCAGAGCCGCATGGGGCGCAGAGGCAGTCAGAGCAAACAGAATCGGCAGGGCTAGATATGACAAAGCAAAAATGCGCATGGCGGGCATAGTAGCCCGCCAATGTCGAAGATCAAAACAAATTTGATGCGATCAACTAAAACTGAAGCCCGGATCCATGGGACCCGAGCCGCGCGCTATATCAGCCCTGACGAGCCTTGTAGCGCGGGTTCAGCTTGTTGATGATGTAGATGCGGCCCTTGCGGCGGACGAGACGGTTGTCACGATGGCGCGCCTTGAGCGACTTGAGCGAATTCTTGATCTTCATTTTTCTGATCCGCGATCTCTGAGGGGGAATGTCACATTCGCCCGGGTCTTTAACAATCAAAAGCGCGCTCAGGGCGCGCTCTTTAGGGTGGGGAGCAAATACCCTGTCGACCGTGCGCTGTCAACCATGTCAGGGCTTTTTCCCGCTGCTCTCAGCGTAGAAGCTGTGTAACATGGCCCATCTTGCGGCCCGGCCGGGCTTCCGTCTTGCCGTAGAGATGTACGAGCGTGTCGTCAAGGCGTAGCCATTCCGGCAGTGCCAGGATGTCGTCGCCGATGAGATTCGTCATGACGCAATCCGAGTGGCGCCGAGGATTTCCGAGCGGCAGGCCGCCGACGGCGCGGATATGCTGCTCGAATTGCGAGATGACACAGGCGGCCTCCGTCCAATGGCCGGAATTGTGGACGCGCGGCGCCATTTCATTGGCGATCAGGCTGCCATCGGCAAGCACGAAGAACTCGATGCCGATGACGCCGACATAGCCGAGCGCCGTCAATATCTTCTCCGCAGCTTCACGCGCGGCCGCGGCGGTCTGAGCGGAAATACTCGCCGGCAGCGTCGAGGTGTGGAGAATGCCGTTGCGATGGACGTTCTCCGCTGGATCGTAGCAGGCGACTTTCCCGTCGCTGCCTCGGGCGGCGATGATCGAGATTTCACGCTCGAAGGATACGAAGCTTTCCAGAATCAGCGGCACGCTGCCCAGGGCTGCATAGCCGCCCTCGGCGCTGTCGGCGGCGGAGCGATAGACGCGCTGCCCTTTGCCGTCATAGCCGAGACGACGGGTCTTCAGCACACCTTGCCCACCGAAATCGGCGAGCGCCTTTTCGAGATCGGCCTGGCTGTCGACGGCATGGAAGCGGGCCGTCGGAATGCCGCAGCCGTTGATGAAGCTCTTTTCAGTCAGCCGGTCCTGCGCCATTTCCAGCGCCTTGGGCGGCGGATAGACCGTTACCTGCAAGGCGAGATCCTCGGCGGCGGTCACGGGCACATTCTCGAATTCATAGGTCACGACATCGCAGCGCTTCGCCAGCTCGGCAAGCGCGGCCGCATCGTCATAGGCAGCGGCAATCTGCGCGTTGGCGACATGGGCGGCCGGGCAATCCGCCTGCGGCTCGAGGATGATGGTGCGGAAATTCAGGCGGGCGGCCGCCATGGCCAGCATGCGGCCGAGCTGGCCGCCGCCGATGATGCCGATCGTCTTCACGTTCATAGGTCGTCCATCGGATATTCGGCGACTGCCGCGCTCTGGCGCGCCCGCCATTCGTCGAGCCGGTCGGCGATCTCTTCGTCGCCAAGTGCCAGGACGGCGGCGGCAAGAAGGGCGGCGTTGACGGCGCCGGCCTTGCCGATCGCGAGCGTGCCGACAGGAATGCCGGCAGGCATCTGCACGATCGAGAGAAGACTGTCCTGGCCGGAGAGCGCACGGGATTGCACAGGCACGCCGAAGACCGGCAGCGGCGTCATGGACGCCGCCATCCCCGGCAGGTGTGCCGCGCCGCCGGCGCCGGCGATGATGACCTTGAAGCCCTCGTCCTTTGCGCCCTTGGCGAAGTTCACCAGCCTGTCCGGCGTGCGATGAGCCGAAATGATGCGCGCATCATAGGTGATTTCGAGCGCTTCCAAGGTGTCCGCGGCATTCTTCATGGTCTCCCAGTCGGACTGGCTTCCCATGATGATGGCGACAGGCGGTCTTTCGGTCAGCATCGTTGCGTTGTGCTCCTCAGGCTATGATATCGGGGATGATCTGGTCTTCCAGCTTGGTCAGCTTGTCCTTGATGACGAGCTTCTTCTTCTTCATGCGCTGGATACGAAGAGCGTCGCAGCCCGTCTCGATCATGGCATTGATTGCGGCATCATAATCCTCGTGTTCCTGGCGCAAACGCGCCACGATCAGCCTGATTTCCGCCTGTTCCTGATCGGCCATGTTCATTTCCCCAGCATATCGCGGAATCGCATTCGTTCCGCCTCCTGAATTCCGCAAGCTCCTATCACCAAATGGCGATAACGGGAAGTTATCCTTCATCACGAATTTGCCGCCTATAGGCCACGTTTTCGCCTTCGACAACGGCCGGATATTATGGCACAGTGGGAGGGTTGACACCTAGGGCCTTGGCGAATGGATGGTCAGGGCCCTTAAAGAGGAAGGAAGGGTCATATGACTGTTCAAGCTCATCTTGAATCGCTCGAAAAGAAACATGTCGCGCTCGAGGAGGCGCTACATGCGGCAATGTCATCTCCCTCTAGCAATGATACGGAAATAGCCGACATCAAACGCAGGAAACTGCGCGTCAAGGACGAAATCCAGCGTCTGCGTTCCTCTGTTCACTGAGGTAACGTTCCAAAGTTCAAAAAAGCCATCGATCTTGGGGCAAGAGAGGCAGATCGAAAGGTCTAGAGGCAATTTTCCAGCCAGGATCGATGAGCATTTCCGTCAAAACGGATGCGCCAGCGTCATAGCGTCGAAAGTAGGGGTTGGCGCAATTTTCCCCATCTTAAACAACAAATGTCGTCGCTGACGACTCTCGGCTCGTTGTAGTCTTCATTCATCGAGGGTGGCCGGGTTTTGATGGCACGTCGCGACGATGCCAGTTTCGTCACGCCGCTGGCCCATCCGGAAGTCATGTCGTTTCTATCGCTGGCTTAGCTCCAGGGGCGGCAGGCCAAAACCGCGGTTCGCGCTGTCATTGTTGTCGCCGCCGGCTGCTAAATGCCGCGAAAGCGAAGGGCCTTTTCAGGACCAGAACTGATCCAGCCATAGGTTCAGCTTGTCGAAGCCGCGGCTGTTGACCGCGTATATGCGTTTCGTGCCTTCATTGGTGACGGAAACGAGGTTGCTGTCGAGCAGCGCCTTGAGATGCTGCGAGACGGCCGGGCGGCTGATTGGCAGGCCCTGCGCCAGTTCGTTGACCGTCTTGGGTGCGCGGCGCAATTCCTCCAGCAGATGACGCCGGTTCGGATCCGCGATGGCTGCGAAAGGGTCCATGGTCGACATGGCGGAAAGCTACGTCAAACACCAAAGGGCGGCAAGTTAATTGTGCGCTGCATGATATATTGTAAGGATGGTTGCCTGCGGAGGTTCGCGCCGTGAGTGTCCTCTGTTGCGAATTGCCGGTTTCGGTCGCTGCCCCTTGTCAGAGAGAGCTAACGGATTTACTCACGATTATCGAACCGGTGCGCCATCGCTGACGATGGAAGCCGAAACCATGGAAGCTCGCATGACCGTGCCTGAAGATCGTTGCCGCCTCGTTCTCATCGTTCCCGACATTGCCGATATAGAGCAGCGGGCGACGGCGGTGGCAGATGCCTTGAGGGGCGGGGACGTCGCTTCGGTGATCATCCCGCAATACGGGCTCGATGACAGCACCTTTCAGAGACATGCGGAAAAGCTGGTGCCGGTCATTCAGGCCGCAGGAGCGGCAGCGCTCATTGCCGGGGACAGCCGCGTCGCGGGCCGTGTCAAGGCCGACGGCCTGCATATCGCCGGCAACATCACCGAGCTTACCGAAGCCGTCGAAAAATTCGTGCCGAAGCTGATCGTCGGCGGCGGCAGCGCGGCCGACAGGCACAGCGCACTGGAGGTCGGCGAGCTTAGGCCGGACTATATCTTTTTCGGCAAGCTCGATGGCGACATCAAGCCCGAGGCGCATCCGAAAAATCTGGCGCTTGGCGAGTGGTGGGCCTCGATGATCGAAATCCCCTGCATCGTCATGGGCGGTACCGATCCGAAGTCGGCGCTGGAGGTAGCCCTGACGGGTGCCGAGTTCGTCGCGCTGCATCAGGCGGTTTTTGCCGACCCTGCCGCTGCCTCGTCCATCGTTGCCGAAGTGAATGCGCTTCTGGACGAAAAAGCGCCACGGTTTGAGGATTGATAGCGATTCATGTCGTCAGCGCCTCGATTCCGCCATCGATCCTTCCTTGCCGTGCTTACAGCCGGACTCGCCGCATTTCCGTTGCTGGCCGCAGCGCAATCAGGCAACAGTGACACGTCGCTGCCCGGTGTTTCGCAGCCGGCGGAGAAGGGCGCACGGCCGGATGAGGGTGCACAATCGGACGACGATACAACCGTGCCAGAGGCGCCGCAGCACAACGACAATGTCATGACGCGGCCTCTGGGCGCCGATGCCGGCACCTTCAAGACCGAAAAGATCCAGCCGGGCGCGGAGCCGAAAGCTGACAGCGACATCAAGCCATCCCAGGGGGTCGGGGTTTTCGAGCGCATGGGGGCAAACTTGCCCGACCTGCCGCCGGAAAAGCCTTTCACCGGCAAGGTGGACGATGCCTATGGCGCCTTCCAGCGCGGCTATTACCTGACCGCCTTCCAGAAGGCATTGCCGCGGGCGCAGCTTGGCGATCCGGCCGCACAGACCTTGATCGCGGAGCTGATGGCAGAGGGTCTGGGCGTCAAGCGCGACACGAAGGACGCCGCCTTCTGGTACAGCAAGGCGGCCGAGGGCGGCGACCCTACGGCGATGTTCAAATACGCGCTGATCCTGATGGAGGGCCGTGATGTGCCCCGCGACCAGAAGAAGGCCGACGAATGGATGAGGAAGGCGGCCGATGCAGGTCAGCCTTCGGCGGAATTCAACGTCGCCCAGATGCTGACGGCCGAAAATCCAGGCCCGAAGGGTCTGCAGATGGCGCTTCCCTATTATGAGAAATCCGCCGAGCAGGGCATCGCCGACGCGCAATATGCCGTTTCACAGCTTTATCTCAACCTGCCCGATCTGCCACCGGAGAAGAAGGCGCGCGCACGCGAGTGGCTGTCGCGTGCCGCCAATGCCGGCTTCGATACCGCACAGCTCGACATGGGCATCTGGCTGATCAATGGTACCGGCGGCGCACAGGATCTCGAAAACGGCTTCAACTGGATGCGGGTCGCAGCCTATCGTGGCAACGTCGTTGCGCAAAACAAGCTGGCGCATCTTTATATCAACGCTATCGGCACGAAGCAGGATCCGGTTGCCGCCGCCACCTGGTATGTCATTTCCCGTCGTGCCGGCCTGAAAGACCCCGAGCTCGAGGATTTCTATCAAGGGATCGAGGACTACCAGCAGAAGGCGGCCATCGACGCAGCCAACAAGTATCGGCGCGCGCGATAATAAAGGTGCCGGATCGAGCCCTGGCGGAGCTGATCTGAGGTCAGTTTGCGTCTGCCATGGCCTCACCACTTGAAATTCCCGCGATTTTATGGTCTTGAGGCCGCCAATCTTTATTTCCGCTGACGCTCCTGCTCCGTCGGTGCCTGCTTTCGGGCCCGGTCAGCGCTTTCTGCATTATCCAAGGAACCCCGATGGCCCGTTCTGCTCTTCTCAATGTCATGGTTCAGGCTGCCCTCAAGGCAGGCAAGTCGCTCAGCCGCGATTTCGGCGAAGTGCAGAACCTGCAGGTTTCGGTGAAGGGACCGGGCGATTTCGTCAGCCAGGCGGATCTGAAGGCGCAGAAGATCATCCGCGACGAGCTGTTGAAGGCACGCCCGACCTACGGTTTCCTCGGCGAGGAAGGCGAAGAGGTCAAGGGCACGGATGGCGCCCATCGCTGGATCGTCGATCCGCTCGACGGCACCACCAACTTCCTGCACGGCATTCCGCTGTTTTCCGTCTCGATCGCCCTTGAGCGCAACGACGAGATCGTCGCCGGCGTCATCTTCAATCCGGCAACCGACGAACTCTATACGACCGAGCGCGGCGGTGGCGCATTCCTCAACGATCGTCGCCTACGCGTGGCCTCGCGTCGTGTGCTGTCGGACAGCGTCATCGGCTGCGGCGTTCCGCATCTCGGCCGCGGCAATCACGGCAAGTTCCTGGTGGAACTGCGTCATGTCATGGGCGAGGTTGCCGGTGTCCGCCGTCTCGGTTCTGCATCGCTCGATCTCGCTTATGTCGCTGCCGGCCGTTTCGACGGCTTCTGGGAAACTGGCCTGTCTCCCTGGGATATAGCAGCCGGCATTCTGCTGATCCGCGAAGCCGGTGGTTTCGTCTCAGATTTCCATGGCGGCACGGACATGCTCGGCACCAGTTCGATCATCTGCGGCAACGAGCATATCCAGAAAGCACTCGCCGAAGTGGTTAAGCGACCGATCCCGACGAAGTAAGCCATTCCCCCATTCGCTTTTTCGAATGGCAAAACAGTCTGTTGCCAACGGGCTGTTTTGTGCTTGCCGTCTCTTCAATTCGGCACAATGTTGCTCTAGTCTCCGCCTGCGGAAGATGCGGTGTCGGAGCGTGTGATGGAAAATGTGAATCTGTCGGATCTCGGATCGACCGACAACGTATCGGGAAATTACGCCTACAAGCTTTCAAGCCCGATGGCTTTCTTCTGGACGATGATTCTTTTCCTGGTCATCGTCGGCTTCATCGTGGCGATCCTTTTCCGCCAGGCGCAGGTCGCCTTCCTGCACAATCCCGGCCTCAATGGCTTGATCGTCGGCGTTTTGGTCGTCGGCATCCTCCTGGTCTTCAACCATGTGCTGATGCTGAGGCCGGAGGTTCGCTGGTTCAATCATTTCCGCGCCGTCGGCAATGCGGACAAGGTTGGCCGCAATCCGCGGCTGCTGGCACCGATGCGAGCGCTGCTCGGCAACCGCCGTGCCATGCAGCTTTCCACGGCGACCCTGCGCTCGATCCTTGATTCGATTGCTACCCGCCTCGACGAATCGCGCGATACCTCGCGCTATCTTATCGGCCTCCTCGTCTTTCTCGGCCTGCTCGGCACCTTCTGGGGCCTGATCGGCACGATCGGCTCGATCAACGACGTCATCCAGGGCCTCGATGCCGGCACCGGCGACTCAGGGGACATTCTGAGCGCCTTGAAATCAGGTCTTTCCGGCCCGCTTGTGGGTATGGGCACGGCCTTCTCCTCCTCGCTGCTCGGTCTTTCCGGCTCGCTGATCCTCGGCTTCCTCGACCTGCAGGCCGGTCGCGCGCAGAACCGCTTCTATACCGAACTTGAAAATTGGCTTTCTTCCGTCACCGACGTCGGCTCCGACATCGCCCCGGTCATCGAAGGCGCGACCGGCGCCTCTTCGGAGGATGTGCGGGCGCTATCGGACTATCTGCGCAAGATTGCCGAGGAGGGCGGCGGCCAGCGTTCTGTGACGGCCATGGCAAACCTTGCGGAAGGCATTCAGGGCCTGGTCAAGAACATGCGCAACGAACAGCAGATGCTGCGCGATTGGATCGAGGCCCAGCAGGAGGAGGCGAAATCGATGCGCCGCACGCTCGATCGCCTCGCCGACCGGATCAGCCATACAGAGAAGACCGGGAGCAAGTAAGCCATGGCGCTCGCTCGCAACCGACGCCACCAGAGAAGCGTCGACTATTGGCCCGGTTTCGTCGATGCGCTGTCGACGCTGCTCATGGCGATCATGTTCCTGCTGACGGTATTCGTCGTTGGCCAGTTCATCCTCAGCCGTGAGATTTCCGGGCGCGACGAAGTGCTCAATCGTCTCAACAGCCGCATCAACGATCTGGTGCAGCAACTGGCGCTGGAAAAAAGCGGCAAGCAGGATCTGGAGGATGCCGTCGCCAATCTGCAGGCATCGCTGTCCTCGGCGGAGACAGAGCGCTCGCGGCTGCAGGCCCTGCTCGCAGCAGGCTCCGGCAGCAGCCAGGCTGCGGAAAAGCGGGCCGGATCGCTTTCGCAGGAGCTTGATGAGCAGAAGCAGGTGAGCGCGCGCGCAATGAGCCAGGTCGATCTCCTCAATCAGCAGATTGCCGCCCTGCGCAGCCAGATCGCCGCTATCGAAGCTGCCCTTCAGGCTTCCGAGGCCAAGGATCAGTCATCGCAGGTGAAGATCGCCGATCTCGGCCGGCGGCTGAATGTGGCGCTGGCGCAGCGCGTGCAGGAGCTGAACCGCTATCGTTCCGACTTCTTCGGCCGCCTGCGCGAAATTCTTTCGGACCGAGATAATATCCGCATCGTCGGCGACCGCTTCGTGTTCCAGTCCGAGGTGCTTTTCCCGTCCGGCGCTGCCGATCTCAACCCGGCGGGCCAGGCGGAGATGACGAAGCTTGCCACGGCTCTCATCGACCTTTCCAAGGAAATTCCGCCCGAGATCAACTGGGTGCTACGCGTCGACGGGCATACGGACAATGTGCCGCTTTCGGGCAATGGGCGTTACCCGGACAACTGGGCTCTGTCGTCGGCGCGCGCCATCGCCGTCGTCAAGTTCCTGATCTCACAGGGTGTGCCCGCCGACAGGCTCGTCGCCGCTGGCTTCGGCGAATTCCAACCGATCGCACCGGGCGATACGCCGGATGCTCGCGCCACCAACCGCCGCATCGAGCTGAAGCTGACGGAGAAATAATCCGTCATCGCTCCGGCGATGCGATACTATCGAGGCGTGCTTGCAGGAATTGCCGTACGGCTTCGCTGTCGCTGAGGCCAATCGCGGTCCGATAGGCATTGGAGGCCCTTTCCGCATCTCCCGCTTCGGTCAGCAGGTGAGCCCGCACGGCCCAATAGGGTTGATAGTTGACGATCTCGCGCTCGGCTATCCGGTCAAGGAGAGCCAACCCAGCAGCCGGACCTTCCACTTTGCCAACTACGGCCGCGTGGCTGACGCGCGCGCCGGCCGTCGGCTTCATGATCACAAGCGCTTCATAGAGTTTGGCCAGAGCTGCCCAGTCAGTGATGCCCGAGCGTCGCCGGTCGGCATGCACGGACTGGATCGCAGCCTGACACTGGAACGGGCCGAAGCGTCCGAATGTGCCAGCCTTTCGTAATAGATTATCGGCTTCCAGAATCATTTCGGCATCCCACAGGGCCATGTCCTGCTGGTCGAGAGGAACATATCGTCCATTCGCATCGCGGCGGGCTCCATGACGGGATTGGCTGTAGAGCATCAGCGACAACAAGCCTGCCGCCTCCGGTTCCTCGGGCAGGGTCGCAAGCAACGTGCGTCCGAGCCAAATGGCCTCATCCGCCAGGGATCGTTGCTTGCCGATCTCTCCGTCGACGCCGTCCCAGCCGAGGCCGTAGGCGGCATATATCGCTGAGAGCACGCTTTCCAATCGATCCGGCAACACGGACCGGTCCGGAACGATAAAGGGAATATGTGCGTCACGGATCTTGATTTTCGCTCGCACCAGCCGCTGACTCATGGCTTGCGGCGAAACGAGGAAGGCTTTGGCTATGGTCGCGGCATCGACGGCCAGCACGGCTTGCAGCATCAGCGGAGTGTGAGCTGAGCGATCCAAAGCCGGATGGGCGCAGACGAAGAGGAGCTTCAGGCGCTCATCCGGAAAGGTGGAATTGTCGGCATTCATGCGTTCCTCCGCCTCTTCGAAGGCCATCATGATCCTGTCGCGCGCTCCGGCCCTGACGTTCTCGTGCCTGATCCGGCGAAGGAGATTACGCTTGGCTGCAACCAGCAGCCAGGCTTCCGGATTGTCGGGGATGCCGCGTTCCGGCCAGGTGCTCAACGCTGCCGCGATCGCATCGGACAAAGCGTCCTCGGCCGCCGGCACGTCGCGGAAGCGCGCGGCGAGAAAGGCAATCAGCTTGCCGTAGGATTGACGCGCCGTTTGCTCGGCGGCGCGTCCAGCATCCAACTCCATGATGGCTACATCTGCAATCGCGGCCGTATCTCGACCGAACCTTGCTGGGAGATCGGTACGCGCAGCGCCCATTCCAGCGCGGCATCGAGATCCGGCACTTCGATCAGGTAGAAGCCGCCAAGCTGCTCCTTACCGTCAGGGAACGGACCGTCCTTTACCTCGTGGTCCTCGCCCTGACGACGGACAACCGTTGCCGTCTCCGGTCCCGTCAATCCCGCGCCTCCCGTCATGATGCCGGCCTGGATCAGCGCCTGTGTGTAGGCGATCCAGCCGTTCTTATAGGTCGGATCGGCACGACGCCGAAAATCCTCGGCTGATTCACGAATGATCAAAGCATATTGCATGAGATGGGTCTCCCATTTGCAGTTTTGACGACAGCCGGACGGCGTAGCCTGCAAAGCTGAATGCCGGAATATACAACACCGTTGGCAAAACGGCTTCCTGCCGCTTCGATAGAATGAGCCGCGGGCACGAGTGAATTCGACACTCGCGAAAAGATTTCTTGAAATTCGTGGCCGAAAAATCAAAACGGCCGACATGCCCAAAAGGCAGCCGGCCGTTAATGGCTTTGCAGCGAGTGCGTGACGCGAGAATTATGCGGTGGCGGTGGTCTGGTCGTCGATGACGGCGGCACCGACGTGAGCCTTGATCGATTCGATGGCATGCAGGGCCGAGGCCTTCGCCTTATAGCCTTCCGAACCGAACATGGTTTCACCGTTCGAGGCCTTGAAGCGGAAGCGAAACTCGCCAGCCTTATCCTTGTAGACTTCAAATTTGTACATGGTTCTCGTCTCCTAGAATCGCGTCAGCGCGGGATAACGCCGAAAATCTAGCTCAACTTTGAAACTATTTCCACAAGGTTGTATTTGGCACGACTTGCCCGGTTATCGCTATTTCGCGATGAGCATATGTTCTTCGATGCCGGCATCGAATTGCAGGCGGGCGAGCTTCGCATAAATACCGCCATGGCGGATCAGGCTCTGATGCGTGCCTTCCTCGACGATGCGGCCCTGATCCAGCACCAGAATGCGGTCGGCCTTGAGCACGGTCGCCAGGCGATGGGCGATGACGAGGGTCGTGCGTGCCTCCATCAAGCCCTCCAGAGCCTTCTGAACGAGCGTCTCGCTTTCGGCATCGAGCGCGGAGGTCGCTTCATCGAGCAGCAGGATTGGCGCATTCTTCAGGATGGCGCGGGCAATGGCGACACGCTGGCGCTGGCCGCCCGAAAGGGTGACACCGCGTTCGCCGACCTGCGTCTCATAGCCCATTTCGAGGCGCGAAATAAACTCGTCCGCCTGTGCGGCGATCGCGGCGGCGCGCACTTCGTCGCGTGAGGCGCCCGGGCGGCCGAAGGCGATATTGTCATGAATGGAGGCGGCAAAGATCGTGGTGTCCTGAGGAACGATGGCTATGCGCTCACGCAGAGCATCCGGCAGCACATCGCGCGCATCGACACCATCCAGGGCAACCCGGCCCTTCTGCGGATCGTAGAAGCGCAGCAGCAGCGAAAAGATAGTGCTCTTGCCGGCACCGGACGCGCCGACGATCGCGACGGTCTCTCCCGGCTTCACGGAGAAGGAGAGCCCATGCAGCGCCGATCTATTCGGTCGTGACGGGTAGGAAAAGTGGACGTCGGAAAATTCCACGCGGCCCTGCGGCGGCTGCGGCAAGGGCAGCGGATTGGCGGGGGCGGTGATGGGGGACACTTCGGCAAGCAGCTCGCCCAGGCGGTCGGCAGCGCCTGCAGCTTGCGACAGCTCGCCCCAGACTTCCGATAGCGAGCCCAGCGAAGAGCCGGCGATGACCGAATAGAGCAGGAACTGGCCGAGCGTGCCGGCAGACATCGTGCCGGCGAGGACATTCTGCGCACCGACCCAGAGAACCGCAACGATGCTGCCGAAGACCATGGCAATGGCGAAGCCCGTCAGCAGCGAGCGGGATTTGATCGCGGCGCGTGCCGCCTGATAGGCATCCTCGACGGCGCTGCCATAGCGCTGCGCCGCTGCGTCCTCGCCGTTATAGGCTTGAATGGTGCGGTTGGCCGCGATGGTCTCGTTGGCATAGGCCGATGCCTGCGCCAGCGTCTCCTGCGCGGCTCGCGAGCGCTTGCGCACGGAACGGCCGAAACTGACCAGCGGCAGGACGATGATCGGGATCGCGATCAGCACGATACTCGAGAGCTTCGGGCTGGTAACGATCATCATGATCACGGCGCCGAGACAGAGGATCAGGTTGCGCAGCGCGACAGACGCGGTGGCGCCGACCGCGGACTTAATCTGTGTCGTATCGGCCGTCAGCCGCGAGACGATCTCGCCGGATTGATTGACGTCGAAGAAAGAGGGCGACAGCCGCGTGACGTGGTCGAAGACTTCGCGGCGCATGTCCGAGACGATACGCTCGCCGATGGAGATGACGAAGTAATAGCGCAGCGCGCTCGCAGCGGCGAGCAGCAGGGCCATGATCATGATTGCCACGAAATAACTGTCGATCAGGCCGCGGTCGGCTTGATCGAAACCGTGATCGATCATGCGGCGGACGGCGACTGGCAAAGCAAGCGAGGTAACGGCAGCGATGACGAGCGATATGATCGCGCCTGCCACCATGCCCCGATATCGTCTGAGGTATGGCGTCAGTCGTCCGAGGGGACGGATTGATGTATTTTTCTTTTCCTCTACCTGGCCAGTCTCAGACAAGTCGTCTCCAATCCCCATATCAGCAAGGGACTCGGCGTTTCGCCCCTTGTTATCGCCGCTGCCTTCATGTATAGGCACGCCATCTTAATTGGAAGCCGTGGCCTTTAACGGACTGCGGCTTCATTTATTCAATCGGTTCGGTTGCCGCAATGCCTTGCGACAAATGGACCCTGGCATGACAGGAAGATTGTTATGAAGGCCAACATCCATCCCGACTACCACACCATCAAGGTGGTCATGACCGACGGTACCGAATATGAAACCCGCTCGACCTGGGGTTCTGAAGGCGCTGTCATGAACCTCGAAATCGACAGCAAGTCCCATCCGGCTTGGACCGGCGGCAACCAGCAGCTGATGGACCGTGCCGGCCGTGTTTCGAAGTTCAACAAGCGCTTCGGCGGTCTCGGCATCTAATCGCTCTGCGATTTTCCGTTTGAAAAGAGCCCGGTTTTGCCGGGCTTTTTTGCGTTGATACGGAGCCTCGTACCCTCATCGCATGCGCCGCAGGTAATCGGCGCGATCGAACGGATTTGCTGCTGCGCGTTCCCGTACACGGTGCGGACCCGATAGGGGTGCATAGTGATTGAAGGCGTGCTCCAGGACGCCGGCTCCGCCCGACAATCCCGGCAATTGCCTTTGGATGGTCTGGATCATCGATGATGCCACCGTGCCTTCCAGCCGGGCCAGTCCCTCGTCGATCAGCGATCTTCTCATCGCTGCGCCGGATTTTGCGAGCAGGCTGTGCACACCAGCCAAAGCCGTGGCCGGTATCTCGACGTGAAAATGCTCGATAGGTTCGCAGAGGATCGTTTGTGCCGATGAAAGCGCCGATGCAAGCACCAATGGTGTCAGCTTGCGGAAATCCACCGCCGTGCTCGCCGGCGAACTTTGCCGCGCTGCCGTCATGGCGACATGGCAGTCGATGATCTGCCAGCCGAAAAGACCTTCCTTCAGCGTCTCGAACGTGGCTTCCTCGACAGCCCGATAGAAGCTTGCGGGCATCTGGCCAACATCCACCTCCAGGGCAAAGCTGTTTCCGCTGCCTTCCGGCCGCGGCTCGACGCGCAAGCCGACGGTAGCAAGAAACGGATTGGGCTCCTTGAATATGTGTTCAACCGCGCTTCCCGTTTCATCCAGCCTCTCGACATAGATGATGGTGCTTTCTTCGAAGGCGATGTCGAGGCCGAACTCGGTCGAGAGCGTTGCTTGAATGACCTCCTTCTGCACCTCGCCGTAGAGCGAGACATATATGTCGCCCGTTTCCTCATTCGTGCGCAGGTTGATCAGCGGATCCTGCTCTGCAAGTTGCCCCAGAGCTAGCCAGAGTGCTGGTCTTTCAGACGGGTGCAGGGCACGAATGCGGGTTTCCAAGGTCGGCGGCGCGAAGTGGCGCAGCGTGCCTGGCGGGTTTTCGGTGCCGATCCAATCGCCGATGCGGGCGTTCGGGAGTCCACCGACTTTAGCGATCTGTCCGGCGCTGATCTGTGAGACCTTGTCCGCCCTGCCATCCCGAAAGAGCTGAAGGCTGCTGATCTTTGCCAGGCCATTCGCAGTCTCGATATCGTCACGAAGGCCGACCGTGCCCGACGCCAGATAGAGATAGGCGAGCTTCTCGCCACCCCATCCGCGTTCGATCTTGAAGATCGTTCCCGAGACCGGGCCGTCATGGTTCGGCTGACGGCTGGGCAGCAAAGCCTGGACCACCGAAATCAGGGTAGGGATGCCGAGGCCCCGCGTCGCCGTGCCGGCGAATGCCGGATGAATCAGAGACTTCGCCACCTGATCGACAAGGCCCTGCTCCAACCTCTGCCGCGTCAGGCGCTCGGGAGCCAGAATGTAATCTTCCAGCAAAGCCTCGTCATTGACTGAAAGGGCTTCGCAGAGGCGCGAGAAATGAGGATCGCTTCCAAGATCGGCGGTCTCCACCGTGGCGAGCCTGCTACCGGCATCATGGACCATCGACATTGCGATGGGGCGGACCGCCAGCTGGGTTGCGATGTCCTCAAGCACCTCATCATAGCGCGCGCCGAGGCGGTCGACCTTATTGACGAAGAAGATGAAAGGGATGCTGAGACGGCGCAAAGCCCTGACAAGCACGCGGGTCTGCGATTGCACGGCCTCGACCGCCGATACGACAACCACGGCCGCATCGAGCAGCTGCAGCACCCGTTCGATCTCGGCAATGAAGTCCGGATGGCCAGGTGTGTCGATGAGATTCACCGTCACGTCACCGACGGTAAACGAGACCACCGCGGCGGCAATGGTGATGCCGCGCTGTCTTTCGAGTTCGAGGCTATCTGTCTGTGTGCTGCCGGTGTCGACGCTGCCGAGCTTGTCGATTATGCCGGTGTCGAAAAGGAGTCGTTCCGTAAGGCTAGTCTTGCCCGCGTCTACATGGGCGAGGATGCCCAGATTCAATGTGCGCATGGTTCATCATCTTCTCAGAATTTCGGATTTGATTTTCGTGAGAAGTGAGTCGGCGCATTGGGTCCTCCACGCACATTCGATATCGGCTCGCCCGTCCCTTGAGAGAGGCAGGCACTCTTTTTTACAGAGGTTTCGCTGAGACCGTCAAGCTTTGCCCGCTTGCTACTTGGGGCTTAGCTTCGCGCGCGGCTTTTCCGAGGGATGAATGACTGCCCAAAACAAAACCGGCCACGTCAGGCGCGACCGGTCCAAATTCATTGGGGATTGTCTGAAGCTCAGTTGCCGCCGAAAGCGGTCTGCAGCAGGGTCAGCTGTGCCTTGACGCTGTTCTGGTTGTCCGGAACGATGGCAGTTTCCGTCGGACGGTAGATCTCGCGATCGAGGATGGCGACGCGGTTCTGCAGGCGCAGCGAACGTTCCACCAGATCGCGGAAGGATTCCGGCAGGTCATTCCAGCCCGGAGCGGTGCGATCGACGTTGAAGCCGTCGAGGCGAACCTTGTTCTTTTCGGCCAATACCTGATCGCGGGACATTTCGCCGTTGTTGACGGCGCGCTGCAGCAGCAGCCACGAGGCCATCTGCATGAGACGGGTCGTCAGTCGCATGGATTCAGCAGCGTAAAGCACGGAGGCCATGCGCGGCAGAACCTTGGAAGCGGCGCGGCCCTGCCCGTCGAGATAGCCGGCGGTTTCTTCGACTAGCGACATGCCTTCAGAATAAAGCGCCCTGAACTGCGCCGACGATGCGGCGTGGCCAGCAAAGCTGATCGTGTTCAACCCAAGTTCCGACATCGAATAAATCCCTGCTTCACGCAACACTTTTGTTCAGGAAAAGCCGGTCAAGTCCCTAAGAGCTTTCGGCATCCGCTTTTATGACTTTAAGATGGTTGTTTTAACTGAAATTCGCAAGGCGATTCTTAAGAAAGGGTTAATCTCCACAGTTTCGGCAAGGTCCGCGATACAGGACAAAAAAGAAGAGCCGCAAAAGCGGCTCTCAAGGTAAAACAGGGAGAAAAATCAGACCAATTCGCCAAGTGGAGGAACTGTCTGAGTCCAGAGCGAATCTGGATGGTCATAGTAATATGTCGTAAAGCTTAATATTCAGTTGACCATGCCTTAATCCTGAACTGCGCTGCCCAGATTTTGTGCTGCGGCGATACCTCTCTGGCGCTGAGCTTTAGAAGCGGAAAAGGCTATCCGCCGCCTTGCGGCCGGAGGTCTTGGTGGCGATTTCCTCTTCCAGCCGGGCGATCTCGCCCTGAAGCAATGCGACGCGGCTTTTCAGCTCGTCGACCGATAGTAACGAAAGGTCGCTGCCGATCTCGTGGGCGGATGGCTGCTTGGGACGATCATCATCGAATAGGCTCATTTCGGCTCCTCCTTTCCCTTCACGAGAGATCAGGTGCCGTAATTTACAGTTATATCGTCCTTTTTTGAAGTCTCGCTGCGCGCCAGCGCCATGCTCTCCGGTGTGATCATCTGCGCGTTGGCCGATGGCATGGTCGTATAGGCGTCGCGATCGCCCGCCGGCTTTGCGGCGCGCATGCGGCTGCGGAAGATCGAATAGGAGGTAATCAGCACGTGGGCGATAGCGGTGACGAAGAATAGCGAGTAGGGGCCGATGGAGGACATAACCGGGCCGCTCAGCGTCGGGCCGATGATCGTGCCGATGCCGTAGAGCAGCAGCAGACCGCCCGACACCTTGACGAAATCCTCCGGCGCGGCGAAGTCGTTGGCATGGGCGACGGCGATCGGATAGAGCGTGTTGGCGACGGCGCCATAGATGACGACCATGCTGATGAGGAAAGCCGGGCTGCCGGGCTTCAACAGGAAGAGCAGCAGTCCGTCGAGGGCTGCAATCGCCGCCATGCCCGCGAGCACGTAGCGACGATCGATGCGATCGGATAAACGGCCGGCTGGCAGCTGCATTACGGCGCCGGCGAAGATGGTCGAGCTCATCATCAGCGCGATATCGCCTTCGGAAAGGCCGGCCTTGGCACCAAAGACGGCGCCGAGCGTGCCGTATGCGCCATTGGCGATGCCGACGAGTAGGATGCCGATCGAGGCGACGGGCGAATTGCGGTACAGCGCCTTCAGGTCGAGGCTGACGGCCTTCAGCGGCTGCGGCGAGGCGGCTGTCGACAGCGTGGTCGGCAGCATGGCGATACAATAGCAGATGCCGCACACCATGAAGAGGATGGGCGTGTGGATATCGGCGAAGGGCACCATCATCTGACCGGCGACGGCGCCGATAAGCGTAATGCCGATATAGAGCGAGAAGATCGCGCCACGGCTTTCATTGGTGGCGCGTTCGTTGAGCCAGCTCTCGATGATCATCGAGGTGCCGGCCGTGCAGAAGCCGGTCACGGCACGCAACGCCACCCACCAGATGGGGTCGACGATGATGCCGGTCAGAAGCGCGATGATGGCGATGACGGAGATGAAGCCCGAAAAGGCGCGCACATGACCTATGCGCCGAACCAGTTTCGGCGCGGTCAGGCAGCCTAGCACAAAGCCGGTCGCCCAGGTGGTGCCGAGTAGGCCGAGCGTCGTCGTCGCATAGCCTTCGGCCGTGCCGCGCACGGGCAGCAAGAGGCTGTGCAGGCCATTGCCCGTAAACAGGAACAGCGTGCCGAACAGCAGAGCGAGTACCGGCAATATGTTTCGTTTCATGCTCCCCACCTTCATGCGGCTCGTTTTTAGGAGCCGATAAGACAGGATCGTGCCCTGCCTGCATTCGCTATTGATTGTGTCCCGGATTGCCGCTATCGGCCTGTAGAAACAGTCTGTTGGCGCGGAAAAATGTCCGTCCTATGACAATTAGAGCATGATCGCGAAAGGCGTGCAGCGGTTTTTGGTCGCGGCTGCCCTCACTCTTGCATAAACGGGGAAAAATAGCGTGACAAAAGCCATAGCGGTGCTGCTCCTGCTCGCCATGGCGGTGCATGTCATCAAGCCCTTGGGATTGCCAGGCTTGAGACGCAGGGCGGATTTCTGGAGGATCGCCATCTTCGCCTTTGCCGTCTGGACGGTGGCGCTCGTTATCAACGAGGTGTTTTAGCGCATTTCGGGCTGGTTTCAGGGCTTCAGCGCCGCAACACGCGGCTGCCTAAAGTTGGATCTCTCCGCGCATGACGGAGATGCTGCTGCCCGACAGCAAGACTTCGTTTACCGTGCCGGCAGATTTCCTGACATCAACGCCGATAAGGCTGCGTCTTCCCATCTCCACGCCCTGCTCGATGGTGATCTTTACCTCCGCGTCCTGCGCGGGAAGCAGGGACGTCAGATAGGCGCTGATCGCGGCGGAGGCGCTGCCGGTCGCCGGGTCTTCCGTCACATTGTCGAGCGGGGCAAACATGCGGGCGCGGATAGCCCACGGGTTTTCGGGAGAGCGCACGTAGAGAAAGAGCGAGAAGCCGGTTTTGTCTTCCTTGTGCCGCGCGGCCGCCTCGGCAAAAACGGCGGAATTCGGCCGTGCCTTGGCGAGCGTTTCGAGGCTATCCAGCTCTGCAAAGGCGAAAGGCAGGCCGACGGATGCGAAGGTCGGCGCATGGGTTGCGTGGCGGATCGATTGCGGATCGATCTGCACACAAGCGGCAATCAGTTCGTCGGTTATGGTCTCGCCGATCGTAAGTCTGCCCGGTGCGCGGATGCTTGCGCCGAAGACGCCGCCACCGTTGCGCAGCAACGTTACCTCGACAAGCCCGGCATCCTCTTCGAAGATCAGCCTGTCACTTATGGATTTTCCGAAGATCGCTTGCTGCTGGCCGAGGACGAAGGCGGTGCCGACATTGGGATGGCCGGCAAAGGGGATTTCGGCCGTGGGCGTGAAGATGCGGACGCGGGCTGTATGCTCCGGGTTTTCCGGCGGCAGCACGAAAGTCGTTTCGGAATAGCAGAATTCGCTTGCGATCTTCTGCATGGCGTCGCTGTCGAGACCGCGGGCATCGGGGATGACCGCCAGCGGATTGCCAACGAAGCGTTCGGATGTGAAGACATCGACGGTGACATAAGCGACAGTGTTCATGGCGGCCCCACAGCTTCATAGATCTGAGAGGATTTAGCCGTTGCCCGGCTGATGCTGGAAGCGGGAACTTGTGCCGGTGACAACTTCACCAGCAGTGCCCTCTGGCAGCCCGCCTTACGTGTCAGCTTGAAGGCTGCATCACGCAATGGCGATCGCGTTAATTGCTCTGAAACTGTTTGAGCACGCTGGACCAGAGTTCGACGAGCTCGGCACTGCCGACATCGCCGGGCTTTGCACGTACCGCTGTGTGCACGAGAACCAGGTGTGTCGCAGGATCGACCAGGATGCGCTGGCCTGCTTTGCCGTCCAGGAAAAACGTTCGGCGCGGACCGGGCATCAGCCAGGTTTGATAGCCGTAGCCCCAGGGGTTCGTTTCGTGATTGACCGCAAGAAACGAGCCTTGCTTGACCGGCTGTGTCGCATCGAGCAGCCATTGGCGCGGGATGATCTGCCGGCCATTCAAGGCGCCGTCATGCGCGAGCAGCAGACCAAAGCGGGCATAATCGCGCAGTGTCGCGCTGAAGCAGCAGTAGCCCACCTCCTGGCCGGTGCTGTCGACCTGCCAGTTCGCGTTGGCTTCCGCCCCCATTGGCTGCCATATCCGGGACTGGAGATAGTCCGCCATGCTCATATGCGTGGCGTGTGTCAGGACCAGGCTCAGCCCCTCCGTATCGAGATTGCTGTAGTGCCAGACAGTATCGGGAGGCGCCACTCGCTTGTTGAAGCGCGATACGGCCGTGATTGGGTCGAGTTTTTCCGGGCCGAGCAGTGAATTGCTGAGCCGAACATTATCGTCGGGATTGCCGAAGTTCTCGGTGAAGGCAATGCCGGAGGCCATATGCAGCAAGGCGCGGATCGGTGTGACGCCCATTTCTGTGCCTTTCAGCTCCGGCACATAGGTCTCAACCGTATCGTCGATCGAATGGATGGCGCCCTCGGAAATCGCGATCCCGATCATCATAGCGGTCAAGGTTTTCGCCATGGATTGCGAGACAAGGCGGTCGCGATCGGTGCGGCCATATTGGTAATGTTCAAACAGGATCGTGTCGTTGTGGGCAATCAGCAGGCCCGTGGTGGGATTGGTGTCGAGATATTTCGACAAGGAGGCCGTTTCGGTGCCGAACGTGAACTTGACCGAAATTTCGGACGGGGCGCGTAAAAGCTGTAACGGATGCTCGGCGGCGGCGATCGTATGCGTTGGCGCGAGCTTATCGGCGTGACTGAAGTTGCCGATCATGTTCCGTTGTTCGCTCAGCGGCAAGCCTACGGGGTAGCCGAGTTTCTCACCGTAAGCCTCTGCGTCCGGTCCGGTCGCGGAAAAAACGGGAACGGCCGTCTGCAACTGTTGGGCGCAAGCATTGTCTATTTGAGCAACTAAAACTACAGAAAGAACAGCAACAAAACTGCGCCAAGCAAGCATGTGGCAACCCCTCTATTTGGCCCCTTTTATTATAAGTGGGACAAGCTAGTGCCGCGTTTTCGTAACATCCATTTGACATGGTTTGTTTTCCGATATCACAGCAAACCTATTCCTACCATTGTGTCAGATGTAACTTGCTCTGTTCTGAACGCTCGGTTGGCCATTACCCGAAAGCAAAAAGCCTCGATCGCATCGCGACCGAGGCTTTTCGTTCATTCGAATACTCAAGCGGTTCAGCTTTTCACCGAGTCACTGAACCGCTCTATACCTTTGTTTCCACGCAATTCCGGACGGAAATTCCAGTGTACTTTTCCTGGAATTGCTCCAGCTGGCATCAGGCAGCCTGTTCGCGATCCTTGGTCCAGCTGCCCTTGGCGGCGAGATAGTTCATCTCGGCGCGATGGGTAAAGGCGCGCTGGCCGGCGGCGACGTTTTCCGGCTTGCCGCCCCATGCCTTCAGCGCGCTGTCCTGCAGGGCGCGACCATAGGAGAAGGTCACCTTCCAGGGCAGTTCATAGCCGGAATTGATGGCGGAGAGGTGGGCGGTCGCCTCTTCGGTGGACTGGCCACCGGAGAGGAAGGCGATACCGGGAACGGCTGACGGAACCGTTTCCTTTAGAACCTTGACGGTGCGTTCGGCGACCTGCTCGACCGAGGCTTTGCGGACCTTCTTACCGTCGATGACCATGCTCGGCTTCAGGATCATGCCTTCGAGCTTGATGCGGGCTTCTGCGAGCTCCTGGAAGACGATCTGCAGCGTCCAGCGGGTAACTTCCTCACTGCGGTCGAGGCTCTGCGTGCCGGGCTCGCCATCCATCAGCACTTCCGGCTCGACGATCGGAACGATCTTGGCCTGCTGGCAGAGGGCGGCGTAGCGGGCGAGCGCATGGGCGTTGGCCTTGATGGCGCCATAGGTCGGCAGCGTATCGGAAATGGCGATCACGCCGCGCCATTTGGCAAAGCGGGCGCCGGCGTCATAATATTTCGCCAGGCGGTCGGCGAGGCCGTCGAGACCTTCGGTGACGGTTTCGCCAGGGAAACCGGCGAGCGGCTTGGCGCCGACATCGACCTTGATGCCGGGAATGCTGTCGGCAGCCTTGATGATATCGACGAAGGAGGTGCCGTCCGCGGCCTTCTGGAAGAGGGTTTCCTCATAGAGGATGACGCCGGAGATGTACTTTTTCATTGCGTCGTCGGAGCGGAAGAGCATTTCGCGATAGTCGCGGCGGCTCTCTTCCGTTGATACGAGAGAGATGGCGTCGAAGCGCTTCTTGATCGTAGCGGTGGATTCGTCCGCCGCCAGGAGGCCCTTGCCACCAGCAACCATCTTTACGGCAATGTCTTCAATTCGTTCGCTCATTTTGTTTCTCCAAGGCGATTTCATTCGGCGACAAGAACAATATAGATCGGCGATAACAGAAGTGTAGAAGGAGGGAAATGGCAGGCTAACTAATTGAAACGATTGAAATGATTTCAACCGTTTGAAAGTCTTTCACGTAATCCTAGCACTCATGGAAAAGCCGCGAAAGCTTTAGCTTTCGCGGCCCGTATCGTTCACGGCGATAAGGCTTGTTTACTTGCCGGCCTGCAGAACTGCGACGCCCGGCAGGACCTTGCCTTCCATCCATTCGAGGAACGCGCCGCCCGCCGTCGAGACATAGGTGAAGTCCTCGGCAACGCCGGCATGGTTGAGCGCCGAAACCGTGTCGCCGCCGCCGGCGACCGAGGTCAGCTTGCCGGTTTTGGTGCATTCGGCGGCATATTTGGCGACTGCGACGGTCGCAGCGTCGAAAGGCGTGATTTCGAAGGCGCCGAGCGGGCCGTTCCAGACCAGCGTGGTGGCGCGGCCGATCCAGTTCTTGACCGCTTCGACCGACTTCGGGCCGACATCGAGCACCATGGCGTCGGCGGGGATCGCTTCGATCGCGACGACTTCGTTGTCGGCACCAGCCTTGAATTCACGGGCGACAACGCCGTCTTCCGGCAGCACGATCGCGCAGCCGGAGGCAGCGGCTTCGATCATGATCTGCTTTGCGGTATCGGCAAGGTCATGCTCGCAGAGCGACTTGCCGACGTTGGTACCGCGGGCAGCAAGGAAGGTGTTGGCCATGCCGCCGCCGATGACAAGCGCATCGACCTTCTTCACCAGATTCATCAGGAGGTCAATCTTGGTGGAGACCTTGGCACCGCCGACGATGGCGACGACTGGACGCACCGGATTGCCGAGGCCCTTTTCCAGGGCTTCAAGCTCTGCCTGCATCGTGCGGCCCGCATAGGCCGGCAGCAGGTGGGCGAGACCCTCGGTCGAGGAATGGGCGCGATGGGCAGCGGAGAAGGCATCGTTGACGTAGATATCGCCATTGGCGGCAAGTGCCTTGGTGAAGGCCGCGTCGTTCTTTTCCTCTTCCTTGTGGAAGCGGGTGTTTTCCAGCAGCAGGATGTCGCCGTTGTTCATCTTGGCAACGGCGTCGGCGGCCGGAGCGCCGATGCAATCGGAGGCGAAGAGAACGGCATGATCCAGAACTTCTTCGACGGCCGGTATGATGAGGCCGAGGGAGAGGTCCGGGGAGGGGCCATCCTTTGGCCGGCCGAAATGGGCAAGCAGGATGACCTTGGCACCCTTTTCGGACAATTCGAGAATCGTCGGGGCGACACGTTCGATGCGGGTCGCATCGGTGACTTTGCCATCCTTGACCGGCACGTTGAGGTCGACGCGTACCAGTACGCGCTTGCCGGAGATGTCGGTGAGATCGTCGAGAGTTTTGAAGGCTGCCATGGGAGGATCCAATATTGTTGGTGGCGAAAAGCGCGCCGACCATACTACGGATGATCGCAGACGCAAGGCGTTCAGACGTCGTTTTTGCCCGTCGACGAATCGCTTGAAACGGCTTCATGCGCACGCTCGCGGCGCTTCTGCAGATAGGCGCGGGCGCTCTTCAAAATATCATGGAGATTGATGAAGATCGGCATGATGACGGGCGGTTCCACCGCCTCGAGCGACATGCCGACGGATTGGATATGATCGTTCTCGTCGAGATCGCGGACGATGAGGATAATCTCGCCCAGACGAACGCGATCCGCATAGTCGGCCTTGCCACCGAGGCGATGGCGCATGAGCTCCGCTATGGTCAGTCCCTTCTCCTGCTCACTCAGCAATCCCGGTCCATAGGCAGTATCGAGATCGGCTGCAGGGCGAAGCGGCGAGATCGAGAAGGCGCCGAAGAATTCGGCATCCTCAGGATCGACCGGCGCGCGGCTGGCGAAGAGGCGGTCGAGCAGGCGCGAATAATTGGGGGAGACGAAAAGATAGACGATATCGTTTTCGCGCAGGCGGCCGGCATATTGATAGCGCATGGACTTGCCATCGCGAACGATGAGAGACGGCGTCGCCCAGCGCGGGATGCGCTCGCCGCGCAGGACCGGGCTGTCCTTCACGACACGATAGGAGAGGAGTTCGTGGTTGACCGTGCCCGGCAGGTCGACTTCGACCTTGTCGATCGCCCCCATGCGCGGGGGAATGATGAGGCCAAGCCGGCGCGCCATCGGCTTGATGGTCCAGCCCTGGACGAGCAGCGACACCAGCACGACGATGAAGGCGACGTTGAAATAGGTTTGGCCAGCCTGCAGGCCGCCGAGGATCGGCATAATGGCCAGAAGAATGGAGACGGCGCCGCGCAAGCCGACCCAGGCGACGAAGCCGGTTTCCCGCTGCGTATAATCGAACGGCAGCACACAGAGCCAGACGGCAATCGGCCGGGCAACGAAGATCAGGAACAGTGCCAGCGCGATGGCGGGGATGGCGATCGCCGGAAATTCCGATGGCGTGGCGAGCAGGCCAAGTACGAGAAACATGATGATCTGCGCCAGCCAGGTCATGCCGTCCTGGAAACGCTTGATCGATGCGGATGCGGGCAGCTTGCGGTTGCCGGCATAGATGCCTGCGACATAGACGGCCAGGAAGCCGCTGCCGCCGACAGCGCCGGTAAACGAGAAGACGAGGAGCGCCAGCGCCAGCACGAAAATCGGCGTCAGGCCGCGATCCGTCTCCAGGCGGCCGACGATGAGAACGATCATCATGCCGCCGAGCAGGCCGAGTATGACGCCTAGCCCCATCTGCTGGACGAAGGTGGCGAGCATGGCGAGGTTGATGCCGGCATAGCCTTCGCCATTTGCCAGGAGCTCCACCAAGGCGAGCGTCAGGAAGATTGCCATCGGGTCGTTGGTGCCGGATTCGACTTCCAGTGTCGAGCGCACCTTGTCACGGATATTGATGCCGCCGATGCGCAGCAGGAAGAAGACGGCGGCCGCATCCGTCGAGGCGACGATCGAGCCGAGCAGCAGGCCCTGCAGCCAGGTGAAGCCGAGCAGCCAGGTGGCGGCGAGGCCGAACAATGCGGCCGTTACGATGACGCCGACGGAAGCGATGGTCAGCGCGGGTGCCGCAGCAAGCTTGAAGGCCTGGATCGGCGTGCCGTAGCCGGAATCGAAGAGAATGATGGCTAGCGCCAGGGAGCCGAGAATATAGGCGAGATAATTGTTGGAGAATTCGATGCCGAGCCCGTCCGTGCCGGCGGCAAGGCCGATCATCAGGAAGAGCAGCAGCAGGGGGGCGCCGAAGCGGAAAGCAAGGAGGCTGGAGAAGGCTGCAATGAGTATGAGAACCGTGCTGATCAGCACGATGACGTAAAATGCCTCCACCTTTTCTTCCCCTTTTCCGTGCGCCGCTGCTCTGCTGGGGCTAAAAGCCCGGAATGCCGGAGTCCCTTCGTCACCCCATCATGCAGTCTTGCCGGCCATATTGGCAAATATGGCCTCATTCAGAGGAGAGCTTTATAATTGAAGCCCGCTCTGAAGATTGCGACGTCATGGTGTGATGCGCTTTTGCCAGAACGGCGAAGCGGCTTGAAATGCCCTGGGAGACTTCCTTCCCAAAATTTACTGGTAAATCTGGACCATAGCAGGGCAGGAGGAGCAAAGATTGGGGCGTTTTGAAGGGCAATTGCGATTGGGCCTTTGAAACCCAAGAATGCACTTCGAAATCTACAATAGATCACCTTACCGCCCGAAACGTTTAAATCGATGGATAGCGAATGAAGTTCTCATGATGCCTTGGGCCATACCGAAAGGCTTGTGCATGGATCCTCGGGTCAAGCCCGAGGATGACGGCGCTTGAGGATGGGCTAAAGACACATAGCGACTTTGGAGATGCATTTCGCTGATTGACTGTGTGGTGACAGTGAAATCCTGTCTAAGCAAACTATCGTTTGCCCACAGGACTACCCCCAATGCCCCGTCATCCTCGGGCTTGACCCGAGGATCCATGCACAAGCTCGCTGCTCGTTGATTTCATGCCAGACAGCGACGGAGCCTTCAAAGGCGACCATACCGACGTCGAGCTCAATACCGAGGCCTTCGCTCAGACATGCACGCGCCTGAAATAGCTGGGATAGTCGATCACCAGCCCATCCTCGTCGACCGGAAGATCGACGCTGAAATTCCTGTCTTCGGCCGCATAGCGATAAAGTTTCTCCGGCACGATGCAGGTATAGTGCTGACCGTCGCGCATCGGCTCGAAGGTGTCGAACGGGATATAGAGCATCGAAAGCCTCGCTGTCCCGCTTTCCGGCGTCAAGCCAAGCCGGCGGATCGGCAGGCTGTTGGTGAAGGGCGAGCCATAGAGATCGATATCGATGCAGCCGTCGAATTGCGGCAGGGCTTTGCCGTCCTCGGTGCGCCAATGTCCCTTGCCGTCCGAGTTCAGCGCGAGACGGCGGCCATCGGTGGTTTCGACGGAGAAGGAAAGAACGGCCCAATCGACTGAGCAATCGATGCGGTAAGAGACGCCGTATGGCGTGCCGCCGCGGGCACCAATGATAATGCCGGCAGCACGGATGGCCGCGCTGCCGGCATTATCGAGAGGGGTGATCGTCAGGTGCTCCAGCCCGTCTCCTTCCAAGGGACGCCAGCGGACTGTCGTCGGAAGGAGCGGGCGGAAGGCCATGATCAGATCAGCTTGGCGAAGGCGACGGCCGTGTCCGACATGCGGCTGGAGAAGCCCCACTCGTTGTCGTACCAGGACAGGACACGCACAAAGTTGCCTTCCATGACCTTGGTCTGGTCGGTCGCGAAGATCGACGAGTGGCTGTCATGGTTGAAGTCGCGCGAAACCAGCGGCTCGTCGGTGTAGCCGAGGATGCCCTTCAGCTTGCCGTTCGATGCAGCCTTGATGGCTTCGTTGATTTCGCCGACCGTCGTTGCCTTCTTGGACACGAACTTGAAGTCGACAACCGAGACGTTCGGCGTGGGAACGCGGATCGACGTGCCGTCGAGCTTGCCCTTGAGGTGCGGCAGAACGAGACCGACAGCCTTTGCTGCGCCCGTCGACGTTGGGATCATGGACAGGGCTGCGGCGCGGGCGCGGTACAGATCCTTGTGCATGGTGTCCAGCGTCGGCTGGTCGCCGGTGTAGGAGTGGATTGTCGTCATGAAGCCGTGGTCGATGCCGACCGCGTCGTCGAGAACCTTGACCACCGGCACCAGGCAGTTCGTGGTGCAGGAGGCGTTGGAGATGACCAAATGCTCCTTGGTGAGCTGGTCGTGGTTGACGCCGAAAACGACGGTAAGGTCGGCGCCGTCGGCAGGAGCCGAAACGATGACGCGCTTGGCGCCGGCCGTCAGGTGAGCGGCGGCCTTGTCGCGGGCGGTGAAGATGCCCGTGCATTCCATGGCGATGTCAACGCCGAGATCGCGGTGCGGCAGGGTTGCCGGATCCTTGATCGCCGTGACCTTGATCGGCTTGCCGCCGCCCACGATGATCGTGTCGCCTTCGACCTTCACCTCGGCGGGGAACTTGCCGTGGATGGAATCGTAACGCAGCAGGTGGGCGTTGGTCTCGACCGGGCCGAGATCGTTGATGGCAACGACTTCGATGTCGGTGCGGCCGGATTCGACGATTGCGCGCAGGACGTTACGGCCGATACGGCCAAAACCGTTGATGGCTACTTTTACAGTCATGAATGTCACTCCCTTTCATTCAGGGTGTTTATCTATGGGATTTGAGAGCGCTTGTCAGCGCCCTCAGGAAAGCTTTGCCTCAGCAGCGGCAACAACGGCTTCGGTGGTGATGCCGAAATGCTTGTAGACGTCCTTGTACGGAGCCGAAGCGCCGAAGCTCTTCATACCGATAAAGGCGCCTTCCGGTCCGATGAAGGCATCCCAGCCTTCGCGAACGCCAGCTTCGACGGCAACCTTGACCGGCGAGTTACCGATGACTTCCTTGCGGTAGGCGTCCGGCTGCTCGAAGAAGAGTTCGGTGCAGGGAACCGAAACGACGCGCGTGGAGACGCCCTTGCCTTCGAGAACGGTGCGGGCGGCGACGGCGAGTTCGACTTCAGAGCCTGAAGCGAAGATCGTCACCTTGGCATCGGCATTGCCGGCCAGCGTGTAGGCGCCGAGTTCGCAGAGATTCTTCTCGCTGTACTCGGTACGAGCGGCCAGCAGGTTCTGACGGGTCAGCGCGAGACCGGACGGACGGTTGGTTGTCTTGATGGCGATCTGCCAGCATTCGGCCGTTTCCGTTGCGTCCGCCGGGCGGAAGAGCTGGAAATTCGGGATAGCGCGCAGGCTGGCGACCTGCTCGACCGGCTGGTGGGTCGGGCCGTCTTCGCCGACGCCGATGGAATCATGCGTCAGGACGTGGATGGCGCGGATGCCCATCAGAGCAGCGAGGCGGAGCGGCGGACGGCAATAATCCGAGAAGATCAGGAAGCCGCCCGAATAGGGGATGAGACCGCCGTGGAGCGCGATGCCGTTCATGGCAGCAGCCATGCCGTGTTCGCGGATGCCCCAGTGCATGTAACGGCCGGAGAAATCGGTCGGGGTGATCGACTTCATCTGGCTGGTCTTGGTGTTGTTCGACGGCGTCAGATCGGCGGAGCCGCCGAGCGTTTCCGGAATGAAGCCGTTGATGATTTCCAGCGCATCTTCCGATGCCTTGCGGGTTGCGAGTGTCGGCTTGGTTTCCGCGAGCTTCTTCTTGTACTCGCTGATAGCGGCGTCGAAACCGGCAGGCAGCTTGTGATCGAAGCGGCGGGTGAACTCGGCCTTCTTGGCAGCCTCGGCTGCTGCGAGACGGCCCTCCCAGGCTTCGCGAGTGCCGACGGAGCGTTCGCCAGCTGCGCGCCATTCACCGAGGACATCGTTCGGGATGACGAAGGGCTCGTAGGGCCAGTTGAGCGCAACGCGGGTCGCGGCAATTTCCTCGGCGCCGAGCGGCGAGCCGTGGACTTTGTGCGTGCCCTGCTTGTTCGGAGCGCCGAAGCCGATGATCGTCTTGCAGGCGATGAATGTCGGGCGGTCGGACTTGTGAGCGGCTTCGATGGCAGCGCTGATGGCAGCCTGGTCGTGACCGTCGACTTCGATCGTGTTCCAGTGCACGGCCTTGAAGCGGGCGACCTGGTCGGTCGAATCCGACAGCGAGACGGCGCCGTCGATCGTGATCGAGTTGTTGTCCCAGAACAGGATCAGCTTGTTGAGCTTGAGGTGGCCGGCAAGCGCGATCGCCTCATGGCTGATGCCTTCCATGAGGCAGCCGTCGCCGCACATGGCGTAGGTGTAGTGATCCTGAAGTTCCGAGCCGAATTCCTCGCGCAGCTTGCGCTCGGCGATCGCCATGCCTACAGCGTTGGCAATGCCCTGGCCGAGCGGGCCGGTGGTGGTTTCGATGCCGGTGGCGTGACCATATTCCGGATGGCCGGCGGTCTTCGAGCCGAGCTGGCGGAAGCGTGTGAGCTCTTCGACCGTCATGTCGGGATAGCCGGTCAGATAGAGAACCGAATAAAGCAACATCGAGCCGTGGCCTGCCGACAGGACGAAGCGGTCGCGGTCCGGCCAAAGCGGGTTCTTCGGATCGAAGCGCAGATATTTGCTAAAGAGAACGGTGGCAACATCAGCCATCCCCATCGGCAAACCGGGGTGACCGGAATTGGCCTTCTCGACAGCATCCATGGCAAGGAAACGGATCGCATTCGCCATCCGGTCGTGTTGTTCGCGAGAGTTCATGGGTTTTTCCGCAGTGTTCCGGGTTCGGGGGATGGCCACACGCTTGGGAGGGAGGGCCATCGGTTGAAAGGCGAGTGGAAGGGGACGCTCTTTCGAACGCCATTTTCAACGTCGCCTCAGGCGGTCGAGACATAGCAGTTAGGGCGAGCAAGTCAATAAATCGAGGACCCAATAGGGCCCCCTCGGGGCAATTTTTTGACATTTGCCCGTTCACTTTTACAAAAGACGACAATCATGCGACAAGGCCTGTGCAGGCGGCAAAGGCGGCATTCATCCACAGAATAGGGGGGCTGCCACATGACAGCCTTTATTGACGTGCTGTTGCCGAGTTGAATATTGTTGCGAAATCAGACAAGTGGCCGGATGTTTTGATTCGGGCCTTGCGCGGAGATGCGAAGGGTATGACACCTTCAGGCAAAACGGTGGACGCGGCGCTCGCCCAATTGCGCCAGGCGCTTTCGACTTTGGAGAGCGCGGTTGACGGACGGTTCGAGCGGGAACGGGCGCAGAGCGATATCGAAGGCGAGGTCCGCAGGGTTCACGCCGATCGGTCCCGCCTTGCCCAGGAATTGGACCAGGCCGAGTTCCGCGCGAACCGGCTGGAAGAGGTCAATCGCGAAGTGTCGCGCCGGCTCGTCACGGCGATGGAAACCATAAGAGCCGTGCTGGACCGCTGATCCCTCGGGAGGCAGCCGTCGCAGGCGGCAATGATCGGAAAGTCGAATGGCACAAGTAACGGTAACGATCGACGGCAAAGCCTACCGGATGGCCTGCGAAGAGGGCCAGGAAGACCATCTGACGGATCTTGCCAATCGCTTCGACCGTTATGTCATGCATTTGAAGAGCCAGTTCGGCGAGATCGGCGATCTCCGGGTGACCGTCATGGCCGGCATCATGATCATGGACGAGGTGAGTGAATTGACCCGGCGCGTGTCTTCGCTAGAGGCCGAGCTGGAAACCCTGACCAGTACCCGTGATACGACCGTAGCAGCCAATGCGCGGGCTGAGGAGACGCTGGCGAGCGTCATCGACGAGGTGACGACGCGCATTCACGGCATTACCGAAAAGCTGCTCGAGCGGCCGGGCGTCGAGCAGGCTTGAGTTATTTCTGGGGCTGCCCATCGGTGCCCTCTGGTAGAAAGCTTCAAAGCGCTTTATATAGTTCAGGCGGTCTGCGCTTCCCGACAGGAACCACAATCCCTGGGGCCATACTCGATCCAAAGGGAGCTGTCCCTGACTAGGCCCGTGGGCCTGGACACACGGTGCCCACCTACGTTTGTAGGCACCCAGGATCGTAAACATCCATCGGTCGTCGTGGATCGCTCTTAAATTTTCCTGGCTGATTGCCAATTTTCTGGCAGATGACCAAGGAAGGCGCCGCGCAGTTCTTCCGCCGCACTGACGCCACTCCTCCCTTAGTCTTTCGACCGCAGATAGGCACCCCGTTCGAGCTCGGCGCGATTGGTCGCGCTGCGCAGCCGCAGCAGATCCTTGCGGGCGATGAGGCCGATCAGGCGGCCGGTCTGCTGTTCGACGACGGGAACACGTCCCGTATCGGCATGGATCATGATATCGGCAACGCGTCCCACGGTGTCTTCGGCATGGGCAACCGGAAGAGACGTATCTGAGATCACGTCATAGAGCGATTGATCCATAAGCCGCGGTTCGCCCTGCCAGCGCAGGGCGTCGGCGCGCGAGATCATGCCGACGAGGCGGTCATTCTCGCCGACGACGGGATAGAAACGATGCGCATCCGGTCGCTCCGTCATCTGCGTCAGCGCTTCCGACAGGCGCATGGAGGCGGGCAACGTGTCCACCTTGGCGATCATGATGTCGCGGGCACGGGTGAGTTCGAACGGATCGATGCCGTATTCGCGGGTGATATGCTGGCCGCGCCGCGCGATCTTTTCCGTCAGAATTGATCGCTTCAGCAACAGCACGGTAACGGCATAGGCCGCGACCGTTGCAGCAAGCAAAGGCACCAGCGCGCCCGTATCTCCGGTCAGCTCGACCGCGAAGAAGGTGCCAGTGAGCGGCGCACGCATCGTACCGCCCATCATGGCCGCCATGCCGAGCATCGCCCAGAAGCCGGGATCGCCGGGCAGGACGAGGCCGACCAGCCAGCCGAGCGCTCCGCCGAGGATGAGCAGCGGCGCGAGCACGCCGCCCGATGTGCCGGAGGAGAGCGCCACTAGCCAGATGCCAGCCTTGACCAGGAGGATCATCAGGACGGCACCGACAGCGATGCGGCTATGCAGGAGATCGGCGATGATGTCGTAGCCGACGCCCAGCGCACGTGGCTCGGTCAACCCACCGAGCCCGACGACGAGGCCGCCGAGCGCCGGCCACCACATCCAGTGGATCGGCAGCTTCTCGAAGGCATCCTCGATCTTATAGAGCAAAGTCGTCAGCAGGCCGGATTGCAGGCCGGAGACGATGCCGAGGCCGGCGGCGAGCACGATGCCCCACCAGGAGAGCGACATCTCGAAATGCATGGGGAAGAGCGCGCCGCTGCCGATCAGGAACGGACGCCAGACGACGGAAACGCAGGCTGCGACCGCGACCGGGATGAAGCTGCGCGGCTTCCATTCGAAGAGCAGCAGTTCGACGGCAAGCATGACGGCCGCGATCGGCGTGCCGAAGACCGCCGTCATGCCGGCTGCCGCACCGGCGACGAGCAGGGTCTTTCGTTCGGCGGCGCTCAGATGGAAGAGCTGCGCGAAGAGCGATCCGATGGCGCCGCCGGTCATGATGATCGGACCTTCCGCGCCGAAGGGGCCGCCGGAACCGATCGAGATCGCCGATGATAGCGGCTTCAGCACCGCCACCTTCGGCGACATGCGGCTGCCGCCGATCAGGATCGCTTCGATGGCTTCGGGAATGCCGTGGCCGCGAATTTTCTCGGAGCCGTAACGAGCCATCAGGCCGATGACGAGGCCACCCAGGATGGGAGCAGCGACCATCCAGGGCGAGCGTGTCACCATGGCGAAGGACAGCGGCTCGGTGCTGATCCTGAACAGCCAGACGGCGTTGCTGACGAGCGCGATGAGGTTGATGAGTACCCAGGCAGCGAAGGCGCCGCCGGTGCCGACGACGAGAGCCATGGCAATCAGCACCAAAACGCGCTTGTCCGTGGTGAAATCGCCATTGTCCTTGCGGGAGGCTCCGCCGGAGAAATCGTGACTGTGACTTTGTGAGGTGGGTATGTCCTGCATGGGAGGCCTTCTGAGCTAAGCGCGCGACCGTCATTCAGCCGCTCCCCGCTTCGAGATGGCAAATATATCGTAATGCGATATAAATCAACTGACACGCATTGCGATCTGCAGGATTCGTTTTCGGCACTATAGTTCCTTGATCCGGAGCATGGGGTTGCCGCAAAACCGCTGAAGATTTTGCGCGATATGCGTGAGGACCGCGAACAGCGGCAATGAGGACGATTTTGATGGTGCGACGTTTGGATGAAGCTCTTTCGCAGGCTGACTATGAGGCGCTGGCGACGCTGCGCTATACCCTGCGCAAGTTCATGGATTTCAGCACGTCCGCGGCGCAGGAGGCGGGCCTGCCTCCACAGCAGCATCAGGCGTTGCTGGCGATCAAAGGGAATGGCGCCGCCGAGGCGATGACGATCGGCATGCTCGCGGAAAAGCTGCTGATCGCACCGCATACGGCGACAGAACTTGTGGGGCGCCTGATCGACGGCGGCTATGTCACCCGTCATCCCGATCCAACGGACAAGCGCCGGCAGACGCTGCAATTGACGGAAAAGTCCGAAAAGGTTCTCCAAATGCTCAGTTCAATCCATCTGGTCGAAATCCGTGAGATGGCGCCGCGGCTGATCGAGATCCTGACCCAGCTTCAGGCCCGCGTTCGCAACGACTGAGGGCGCTATTGTCCGATGATGTCGGCAACAGCGCGGTGATTACTAGCCGAGGCGGATGCCGCCGTCGCAGATCAGCGTGTGGCCGCTAGTGAAGCCGTTGCCGATCAGGAAGGCGATGGCTTCGGCGATTTCCCGTGGGTTGCCGACGCGGCCAACCGGCGTGCGTGCCGCAAAGCCGGCAAAGGTTTGCTCCCTCTGCTCTGCGGTGAAATCCCACCAGGGGGTGTCGACCACTCCGGGCGACACGCAATTCACCCGGATCGGCTTGAGTTCGACGGCGAGGATCGGCGCCAGGGCGGCTATGGCGGCATTGATGGCTCCGAGCCCTGCGGTTCCGGGCATGGCGGCCTGTGCCGAGACGGCGGAGACGAAGGTGATGCTACCCTGCTTCGATAGATAGGGCAGGCAGGCCTGGGCGCAGGCGAAATGCGCCATGGTCTTCTGCTCGAAACCTTTCCTGACATGGGCAAGATCGACCGTGGCGAACGGGCCGGCGCCATTGCCGCCGCCCAATGCCAGGACGAGATGATCGACCGGTCCGATTCTCTGGAAGGCATCGGCAAGGCGGCCAAAGTCGGCCGCATCCATGGCGATGGCAGTGAGATCGCCATTCAGGCTTTGTCCAGCGACCTGAAGTTTGGCGGCATCGCGACCGGTGATGGTAACGCGATAGCCTTTTTCGAGAAGATGGACGGCAGTCGCAAGGCCGATGCCGGAGGAGCCGCCAATAATAGCAACGTGGTGAGACGACATGCGTGTCTCCTTTTGATGACAGAGAGTGGTGGAGCGTGGGGTTCAGGCGAGGCCGGCAAGGCTTTGGCTGAGTGTCCGCAGGCGCTGTCGCGCGGTTGCGTCATAGGCTTGGGCAGAGGCACGTGATGGGCGCAGTCCGTCGTAATAGAGGCCGGTGTGTCCTTCCAGGGCGGTGCCGGCGGCCAGATTGAGGATGGCATCGGCCCCTTGCTCGACAGAGCTTATCGGTGCAACGCCTGCCTGACGCACCATGGTCGTATCCATATAGGTCGCCGGATGCAGGCAGTTGGCGGTGATGCCGGAGCCGGCAAGCTCCTCGGCGAGATCGAAGGTGAACATGATCTGCGCCAGCTTGCTCTGGCAATAGGCGCGCACGCCGCTATAGCCGCGCGTCAGCATGACATCGGAGAAGTCGATGGCTTGCTGGCCGACGGAAGATACATTGACGATGCGGGCGGGAATGCTTGCCTTCAACAGAGGCAGGAGCCGGCGCGTCAGCAGGAAGCCGGCGAGATAATTCACCGCAAAGCGCAGCTCGTATCCGTCTCGGCTTACCTGGCGCCCGGCGTCGCCGCCACTGGTACCGATGCCGGCATTGTTGATCAGGACATCGAGGCGACCGTAGTCGCGCTCAATTGCGTCGGCGAGAGTGCGGACCTCTTCCAGCGAGGAAAGGTCGGCGAGATAATAGGCCGCTTTGCCGCCCTTATCCTGGATGCGGGAGATCAATTCTTCCGCACGGGTCTTGTCGCGACCGTGAACGATGAGCCTAGCACCTGCCGCTGCCAGTCGTTCCGCGACTCGGCGCCCGACACCATCCGTCGAGCCCGTAATCAATACCGTCTTGCCGCTCATATCCATAGCAACCGCCTTCTCGTTATCTGCATAATGGATATTTGGCAGCTTGTGAACGCGGCAAACAGTTCTGACTTTATCCTAGAGCGTTTCAGGTTTTGA
>UCII01000043.1 GCA_900472485.1 Hyphomicrobiales bacterium | reverse complement strand
TGACCTGATGGCCGTCATTCCGTGGGATTGAGTCAGTCGTCCGACCATCGGACTCGCCCGGAGAATCAATCTCTTCGGGCGAGCGACAGAGATGTCATCCAGTCATCACACGGCAGAGCTTGATCCTACCCGCGATCGATGCTCCGGAGCCAGCGCCGGGGCATCGAGCCCCAGCGCTGACTCTGCTGCGCAAGCCCGAACCGTTGTTCTTGACAACAACAGCAGGTGATGTTATCGAAAACAACATGGAAGCCGTGCTGATCGAAAAATCCAGAACCACCCTCAGCGACACGGCATTTTTCGAGACGGTCCTGTGGCATGTGCCGACCCCCGTTCCCGGCAGCAGCCATCACTTCAAATATCGTCTGGCGCTGATCGTGAACGGCGAGTGCGTCATGCGATATGACAATGAGCGGGGCAAAGGCGATCATCGTCATATAGGCGATCTTGAGGAACCGATAGAATTCACAACGCTGGAAGCGTTGTTCGACGCCTTTCAGGCGGACATGGAAAGGATACTCGCATGAGGACATTGGTCATCAGATTAAGCTCGATTGCCGACGCCAAGGCCCGCTTTGTCAACGCGGGACAGAAAGTGCTGGAAGGGATCGTGGTACCTGCCACGCCGTCGGTGAACTTTCTGAGTTATGACGACATGCACCGGGTCCTTGCGCCGTCACGGCTGGCCATCGTGAAGGCGATGGCAGGACAGGGGCCGTTGGCGATACGGGAGGTCGCCCGCCGCGTCGGCCGTGATGTGCAGGCCGTCCACAAGGACGTGACGACACTGGTCAACGCGGGTGTCCTGGACCGGACGGACGCCGGCGTCGAATTCCCTTATGACCAGCTGCATTTCGAGTTCGATGTGAAGGCGGCCGCCTGATTTCGCCGCTGCTCTGCGCTCCGGTTCAATCATGGTCGCGAAGGGCGACGCTTCCTGACGTGGCCGATCAGGCGATCACTGTTTGGCTGGAGCGAAGTTTCAAGCCGTATCCGCGCGAGCGCTTCCGCCTGAGAAGCGTGAGGAAGAGGTCGACGGCTTCCTGTTCATGCTGGAAATAATGCACCAGCTTCTGACCACTGGCACCGATGCGGCCCCANNTAGTAGCGGGCCATGTTTTTCGTTGCGTCTATTCTCTCGATATAGAGCTGGTAGGGCTGCATAATCATGACGGCAGGATCGCCGAGAGTAGATTCCGCGTCCAACGACACTTTTGAATCGGTCGGCGTGGACCGATTCATATCCGTGATGATTCGCGAAGGATGATGCTGGGATTGCCAGGAGCTTTGGACACGTGATCATGCCCGCTCAGGTCCCGCGTGGTTTGCGGGCCAAATCCTTAGCTGACCGACTCGGGACCGCACGTCGCAGATCAGCCTTTGCGAGAGGACAGAAGGCCGGCGAGCGTTGCGACGACGATGATGGCGCCCGCTTGAATCAGGATCCATAGATCCGGTCCGTACACAACGCACCACAATGCTGTGATGCAAAATACGAGCGCGCTGAAGATCAAGCATTTGGTCTTGAACGAAAGACGCTTTCCCCTCTGTGACCGCAAAACGTAAAGTGCCACCACGATTGCAATCAATCCTGCCAGTGTGAACAGCAATTCCATGCGTGTCGCTTCCTCTGCTATTTCTGCGTGGACCTTCCAGTCTTGTGAAACCTGTTCTGCCTGACACAGGCTTTCATGTCCTCGCGCCGAAACCAGATCGCACGCCCGCATCTCAGCGGCGGATTGCCCGATGTGAAGACGATCTGTTCGTCGGACCGCATGCGCAGTATCTCGTGCGGCATGATCAGCGGCCGGCGGCTGAGCTGTTTCGAGCGCGACTGCGACGACCCCTTCATGCCCGTCGCGCGGTTCGTCTGATCGACCTCGACTGTCGTATCGCCGCAGCGCTTCGAGATGTAGTCCGCCGTGTCGGGATCGTTGATCGCGGCAAACGAAATCCAGCTCGTGCTCTCGAACCATTTGCTTGCGGCGTCCCGGCCTCCATAGGCTTCGCGCATCTGACCAAGCGACTGGAAAATCATCGCCAATGTGATGCCGTACTTCCGGCCCGCGTCGCGCGCGGTTTCCAATATCCGCATGTAACCGAGCCGGGCCACTTCATCGAGCAAGAACAGTGTGCGCCCCTTCACTGCGCCATTGCGGTTATAGATCGCATTCAGGAGTGCACCGATCACGACGCGGGCGAGGCCGGAATGGGTTTCCAGCGCCTTCAAGTCGATATTGATGAAGACATCGGTTTGACCGTCGGCCAACTCATCGGCCCGGAACGTTGAGCCGGAGACGAGGGCCGCATAGTTCGGGTAGGAAAGCCAGTGGGTTTCCTTGATGGCGTTGGCGTACACCCCTGAGAAGGTTTCAGGCGTCATGTTCACGAAGGCGGCGACATTCTCCCGCACGAAATCGGATTCCGAATTGTCGTAGATTTCCTGAAGCCGCGCCCGCAGTTTCGGTTCCGGCTCGGACAGATTGGCGCGCACCAGCCGTAATGTTCTCCTGTCTCGCTCGGTATGACCGGAGAGACATACATCGGCGATCATGGCGGTCAGCAGTTGCAGACCCGAGGCTCGAAAGAAGTCGTCACGCACGCCGGCTGCGCGACCGCTATCGCTCATGATCCACGACGCAACCGCGGAAATATCCTCTTCGGCAGTGCCGCCATACCAACCGATCCAGTCCAGCACGTTGAAGCCGATACCCGGTGTGGTGGGATCGAGCACGATGACTTTGCGTCCGGCTTTCCGCCGATGATCGACGACCATCGGCGCGACCTCGCTTGACGGATCCAGCACGACGAGGCCGCCGCCCCATTTGAGCGCGGTCGGAATCGTCACCGACGTCGTCTTGAAACCGCCGGAGCCGGCAAAGACGATGCCATGCGACGAGCCGAAGGAGCCATCGAAGCAGAGCAGCGGCGACTTGCCGCCGGCGCCCCATGTCATGGGATCGCCAGCGCGGAATGACATTGTCGCGACACTGTCGCGGTCGACCCGATAGCGCTCCCCAATGACGATGCCACCGCTCTCCGGAAACAGGGTCGCTGCCTCATTCATCTTCATCCAGTCCGCTTCGCCATGAACGGCGCGCTTGCCGCGGATGCGCCGGGGCATGGGTTTGGCGAAGGCAGCATTGCCACGCAGCGAAACGCGAAGCGCGAAACCGCCGGCCAGCAAAACCGTGGAGGCGCCCATCATTGTCGCCAGGTCGAGATAGGCGAGCACGGATTGTCCGGCCGGCACGCTGCTGGCAATGTCGGCAAGCCGGATTGCTTCGCGCGTTACGGCGATCGCGGTCGCAGCCGCACTGCCCGCAACCACGCCCCATCCAGCAGCCTTGATATTGATTGCGCCGTTGGCCGCAAACAGGAAGGTCACGCCGATCACGGCAGCGATGACGCAGGGCAATGCCAAGCCGATTCGTCCGAAGATCAGCTGTGCCTGGGCAGTCTTGCCGAAAGCCGCAAGCCATTGCTCGATGCCCGAGAGAAAGATCATCGCTGCCAGCATGATTGCGGCGGGCAGGGCTGCGAGGAGCATTCTATTCACCGTCATTGCCGAAAGCCTCAGCACCCAAAGCGGCAAGACGCGCACGCTCCTGTTCGTCGTTCTTTATGCGGCGACCCCCGTCGATCAGCAGGCCGAGCAGCAGCGCACGCTTCTCGTAGCGCAGACCTGCCTTCACGATCAGGCCACCGAGCTCGATTTTGTCGCGCGTGTCCTTCTTGCGGGCATCCGTTGATAAGATCCGGCCCATCCGCTCAAGCTTCGCCACCGCTGCCCGCATGCGCGCCAGACGTGACCGGCGAGAGCGTTTCGCTGGAGGCCGAGCCGTCGCCGGCAGTCTTTCTTGGTGGGGCCTCTTGCTTGGCTCCAAGAAACCGGTTGGCAACGTCCTCGAACGCCGCCTGAAGCTCGGCTTCGTCCACCTCGATTTCGCCTAGACCGGCTTTCAACGCGATCCGTCCAATCCGCTCGGCTTCGCGCGTTTCGGCTGCCTTAAGCTGGTCCTGCAGCTTTGCGATTTCTTCCCTGATCTTCGATGACGGCTTCTTCATTCCGGACGCGTCTCCTCTCGGTCATTGACGTGGCATTCGCGACGCCAACACTCCCTCGGATGCGTTCTTCGGCAAATGTGCAGATTTGCACGTCGGCAAGGCCGACACTTTGGGGGATCATCCCGCCGATCCGAAGGAGCGGGTCCAAGGGCGCAATTATACGTCGCTGACGCGACGCCTTGCGTTCAGGCCTCAAATGACCTTGCCAGCTCCCGACGAACGAGGTTCCAACCGGGAGTTACCGTCGCCGTGGCCATCGCCCACTTCTCAGCCAGCATCGTCAGCCGCGGCGACGGCCGCAGCGCGGTGCTGTCGGCGGCCTATCGGCATTGCGCGAAAATGGAATACGAGCGCGAGGCCCGCACCATCGACTATACGCGGAAAGACGGCCTGCTGCACGAGGAGTTCCTGCTCCCGGCCGATGCGCCAACATGGGCTCGAATCCTCATCGCGGATCGTTCCGTGGCCGGTGCTTCCGAGGCTTTCTGGAACAAGGTCGAAGCCTTCGAGAAGCGCTCCGATGCTCAGTTCGCCCGCGACTTGACAATCGCGCTGCCGCTGGAACTTTCGGCCGAGCAGAACATCGCACTCGTGCGCGACTTTGTGGAGACGCATATCATCGCCAAGGGCATGGTCGCGGACTGGGTCTATCACGACAATCCCGGTAATCCACACATCCACCTGATGACGACTTTGCGCCCGCTGACCGGGGATGGGTTCGGGGCGAAAAAGGTCGCTGTCATCGGCGAGGAAGGCCAGCCGCTGCGCACGAAGGCAGGGAAGATCGTTTATCACCTTTGGGCCGGTTCGGCAGACGACTTCAATGTGTTGCGTGACGGATGGTTCGAGCGGCTGAACCATCATCTCGCCCTAGCAGGCATTGATCTCAAGGTCGACGGGCGTTCCTATGAGAAGCAGGGCATCGAACTTACGCCCACGATTCATCTCGGTGTCGGCGCCAAGGCGATCGAGCGTAAGGCGGAGAGCCGAGGCGCCCGGCCGGAGCTTGAGCGAATTGAATTCAATGAGCAGCGTCGCAGCGAGAACCTCCGTCGTATCCTGCGTCGTCCGGAAATCGTGCTCGACCTGATCACGCGTGAGAAGAGCGTTTTCGATGAACGCGACATTGCCAAGGTGCTCTCTCGCTATGTCGATGATCTGGCCGTCTTCCAGCAATTGCTGG
>UCII01000045.1 GCA_900472485.1 Hyphomicrobiales bacterium | reverse complement strand
TGCGTAGTATCCGGCTTAGTCAAGCTTGTTGAGGCGTCCAAAAGCGATCTTCCCGGATGAGTGCGTTTGCCAGGATGATTAGCTTTCGCATGATGGCGGTGATGGCCGCCTTAGCGGCTTTTCCGGTTGCGGTGAGTTGCTGGTATTTGCTCTTGAGGGACGGATTGAAGCGGATGGCGACGAGGGCTGGCATATAGAGGGCGCGGCGAAGCTGGGTCCTTCCGCCTTGAATGAAGCTTTTGCCCTTCCATTGGCCGGATTGTCGCACGATGGGCGCGAGACCGGCAAGGCTGGCGGCCTGTTTGTTGGCCAGCGTTCCGAGTTCCGGCATGTCAGCAATCAGCGCCATGGCGCAGGTTGCCCCGATCCCCGGAATGCTGGAGAGGATGTCGAAGCGGCGCTGCAATTGCGGCTCGGCGGCGATCAACCGACGGCTCTCGGCATCGACGGCCTCGATTTGAGCCTCGACCTGCCGCAGCCGCTGCTCGGCCTGGCGCTGCAGCAGGGGGATGGTCACATTCTTCTGCCGATGCAGCAGAGCGCTGCGGTCCTTGACGAGAGCGCGACGCGCGGTCAGCAATTCGGCCAAAAGATCAAGCGCCTGGCTGCGGATCGGCCGGATGTCCGGGGCCATCACTGCGCCGAACCGAGCCATGACGCCAGCGTCGATGCGATCCGTCTTGGCCAGCCGGCCGCAGGCTTTGGCGAAGGCGCGCAGGCGCTGCGGGTTCACCTTGACGCCAGGTAGGTTCGCCGTTGCCAGCATGCGTTCGAGGCGCCGATGGTAGGCGCCGGTCGCCTCGAAGACAATGCGGGTGGGCGCGTAGGGCGACAGCCAGCGGATCAATGCCCGCAGCCCTTTGGCGTCGTTGAGGAACTGCTTGTCGATGCCGTCCGGTAGGAGATGGACATCGAGGCGATCTTTCGAGATGTCGATACCGAGGGTTCGTGCTATCGTGTCAGCCATCTTTTCCGTGTCCCATGCTTGTCATGCGGGCCGTCAAAGCCCCGCTATCCGTTCAGGCCTCATGGAAAAGAAAGGGGCGATCCTACTGCGCAACGGTTCTGTCAGACCAGCGGTTTCCCGATCCCACCCCTCCCGCCGCCTGTGGGTGTTCAGGCCCACAGGCGGCAATCCATTGTCGCCTAAAACGAGACAAAGTCATAAGACAAGCGGTT
>UCII01000040.1 GCA_900472485.1 Hyphomicrobiales bacterium | reverse complement strand
ATTACTCGACGATGGATGCCACGATGCCAGCGCCGACGGTACGGCCGCCTTCGCGGATGGCGAAGCGAAGCTTTTCTTCCATCGCGATCGGAACGATCAGCTCAACGGCAACGGTCACGTTGTCGCCGGGCATAACCATTTCCGTGCCTTCCGGAAGCGTCACGATGCCCGTCACGTCAGTCGTACGGAAGTAGAACTGCGGACGGTAGTTCGTGAAGAACGGCGTATGACGGCCGCCTTCTTCCTTCGTCAGGATGTAGGCTTCAGCCATGAACTTCTTGTGCGGCTTGACAGAGCCCGGCTTGCACAGGATCTGACCACGCTCGACGCCGTCACGGTTCACACCGCGGATCAGCGCGCCGATGTTGTCGCCGGCCTGGCCCTGGTCGAGCAGCTTGCGGAACATTTCAACGCCGGTCACCGTCGTCTTCGACGTCGGACGAATGCCGACGATTTCGACTTCTTCGCCAACCTTGACGATACCACGCTCGACGCGGCCCGTCACAACCGTACCACGGCCGGAGATCGAGAACACGTCTTCGATCGGCATCAGGAACGGCTGGTCGATCGGACGCTCAGGCGTCGGGATGTAGGCGTCGACCTGAGCCATCAGCTCGCGGATCGCGTCTTCGCCGATCTTCTTGTCCGAATCTTCAAGAGCAGCAAGTGCCGAACCCTTGACGACCGGGATGTCGTCGCCCGGGAAGTCGTAGGACGACAGAAGTTCGCGAACTTCGAGCTCGACGAGCTCGAGAAGCTCGGCGTCGTCAACCTGGTCGACCTTGTTCAGGAACACGACGATCGCCGGAACACCAACCTGGCGGGCGAGCAGGATGTGCTCGCGCGTCTGCGGCATCGGGCCGTCGGCGGCAGAGCAAACCAGGATCGCGCCGTCCATCTGTGCGGCACCCGTGATCATGTTCTTGACGTAGTCGGCGTGGCCGGGGCAGTCGACGTGCGCATAGTGACGGTTCGGCGTCTCGTATTCAACGTGGGCCGTCGAGATCGTGATACCACGAGCCTTCTCTTCCGGAGCCGCGTCGATTTGGTCGTACGCCTTGAACTCGCCGAAGTACTTCGTGATCGCTGCCGTCAAGGACGTCTTGCCGTGGTCAACGTGACCGATCGTACCAATGTTAACGTGCGGCTTATTGCGCTCAAACTTACTCTTTGCCATTT
>UCII01000038.1 GCA_900472485.1 Hyphomicrobiales bacterium | reverse complement strand
TCCTGGCAAACGCACTCATCCGGGAAGATCGCTTTTGGACGCCTCAACAAGCTTGACTAAGACGGATACTTCGCACTTTTGCACGACATGCTTTAGGCGCCTGACGACTTGCGCAGCGGTGCGGCCAGTTCCGCGTCCCGGCGTTTGACGGCCTCGATGTCGCGATAACCATTGGCCGGATGGGTAGTCGGCAGATAAGGTCCCTCGCCGAAGAGCTTTTCGCGCAGGGTACCCGGACGATAGGCGGTCGGATACACTCCACGCTTCTGCAGTTCCGGAACGAGCAGATCGACCGCCGCCTCGAAGCTGTCGGGTGTCACCGCATAAGCGAGGTTGAAGCCGTCGATGTCTGTCTCTTCGACCCATTCCTGCAGGATGTCGGCGATAGTCGAGGGCGATCCGACGAATACCGGACCTGTTCCGCCGATTCCGCCCCATTTGGCGAGTTCCTCGACGGTCCACACCCTGTCTTTACCGCCGAAATGCTCGATCATCGAGACGATGGCATTGGTCTCGACCTTCTTCAACTCGTCGGTCGACGCATATTGGCCGAAGTCAATGCCGCTCCAGCCGGACATGAAGACAAGCGAGCCGTCATAGGACGCGTAGCTCTGGTACTCTTCGAACAGCTGCTGCGCCTTCGCGTCGGTCTCCGCGACGATCAGCGTCGTGAGATTATAGATCAGCACCTTCCGTGGATCGCGGCCGGCAGCCGCGGCCCTCTGCCTGATATCGGCGACATAGGCGCGCAGCAGGCTCTTGGTCGGAGCCGCGACGAAGACACATTCGGCATGGCTGGCTGCGAAGGCCTTGCCAGGCCCCGATGCGCCTGCCTGATAAAGCACGGGCGTCCGCTGCGGCGACGGCTCGCAGAGATGGTAGCCGGGAACGTCGAAATATTTGCCCTTGTGACCGATCTCGTGAACCTTGGTAGGATCGGTGAAAATGCCGCGCTCGGCATCGCGCAGCACGGCGCCCTCCTCCCAGCTTCCTTCGAAAAGCTTGTAGAGGACCTCCACATATTCAGCGGCGACCTCATAACGGTTGTCATGGGTCTTCAGGCCGCCCTGACCGATGTTCTTCGCGCCGCTCTCCAGATAGGAGGTCACGATATTCCAGCCGACACGGCCCTTGGTGTGATGATCGGCGGTGGCGAGCCGGCGGGCAAACGTATAAGGATGCTCGAAGGAGGTGGAGGCGGTTATTCCTATACCGAGATGTTCGGTCGCAAGCGCGATCGGCGCGGCGAGCTGGATCGGATCATTGACCGGTATCTGCGCGGCCTGCTCGATCGCATGATAGTTCGAGCCCTTGTAGACATCGTAATAGCCGATGACGTCGGCGATGAATATGCCATCGAAAATGCCGCGCTCCAACGTCCGCGCCAAATCCTGCCAATAATCCAAATCCTTGTATTTCCACGACTTATCGTGCGGATGCCTCCATAGTCCGGGGGACTGATGCGCGACGCAATTCATGTCGAACGCGTTGAATCGAATATGCCTTGTCATGTCAGCTCCGGACGAATTAGACCGGCGATCAAGCTATGGGTGGCAATGCTATTCGAAAAGTAATTGCATAATGTCTATATACTCTATGGAGAAATATTTTTCCCCACCCCTCGCCGGCAATTCGCTATTCGATGCTTGGATTGGTGAGCAATTGCAATCAGCGTTCCGACGGCGGGAGGGACATTTCGTCGGACGATTTCCTGTTTATACCTGGCCAATGCCGCTTAAGCCGATCAATGCGCCGATGCCCAGAACGATGAGCGGATGGACACGGGTCGTCGAAAGAACAAGCGCACCCGCGGCCGCAATTGCCGCCAGAATCCACCCCTGGGTTGATGCCTCGGTAATGACAGCCGCGCTGGCGGTGACGAGCCCGGCGGTCATCGGCACCAGCCCCGCCTGGACGATCCTTCGCCACGGCCTGTCCTTGAAGCGGTTCCAGAGATGGAGCACCAGATAGGTCAGGACCGAAGAAGGCCCGAACTTTGCAGCTGATGTGACCAGCATGCCCGCCCATCCGGCAACATGCCAGCCAACCAGAGGCACGACCATCAGGTTCGGACCGGGAGCTGCCTGCGCCAATGCGAACAGCGCGCCGAATTGCTGCGCCGTCATCCAATGCTGCACGTCGACGACCTGCCGATGCATTTCGGGGAGAATGGAATTGCCGCCGCCGAAGGCCAGCAGCGAAAGCTGGGTGAAGATGATCGCGAGAGCGAGCAGGGTCGTGGTCATGGTTCAAGCTTCCAGGTGGCGATAATGCTGAGAGGTGCCATTACCAGCATGGTCGGCAGCAAAGGCAATCCGACGATGGCGATGGCAGCAAAGCAAATGGCGGCAATGACCAAGGCGACAGGCCTGCGACGCAACGGCAGCACGATCTTGACGGCCATCGAGATCAGCAGACCGGCTGCGGCTGCAGCAAGACCGGCAAACATGTGCTGGATGCGCGGATCGCTATTGAACTGGTCGTAAACGACGCCGAGACCGATCACGATCGCCGTCGGCGCGACAATCAGGCCGAGAAGGGCCGAAAAAGCGCCCGCCACGCCCTGAAATTTCGAGCCGATCGCAACCGCCATATTGATGATATTGCCGCCGGGCAGGAACTGACAGAGCCCGAGCAGCTCGGTGAATTCCTCTCCCGTCAGCCATTTGCGATCCTCGACCACCATACGGCGTGCGAGCGGCAGCACCCCGCCAAAACCGATGAGACCGAGCTTGAAAAAGCCGAAGAAGAGCTCGGCGACCGTTGGTCCTTCACGTTGAGCAGCACCGGAATGAGAAATGGCATCCATATCATGGCCTGTGTGTTTATGTCGAACGAGCCGTCAAAATAGGCTTTTACCGATCATGCGTCCAATATATGGATTAAACGCTATTCATATGTTTGAGATATGTCATGATCGAACTTCGACATCTTCGTTACGCCGTGACCGTTGCCGACGAGGGTCACATGACTCGCGCGGCGGAAAGGCTCGGCATCCAGCAGCCGCCACTCAGCCAGCAGATAGCCAAGCTGGAGGCCATCGTCGGTGCGTCGCTCTTCAGACGTCTGCCGAGAGGCGTCGAGCTGACGGATGCGGGGCGAACCTTCGTGGAGAGGGCGAGGACCATCCTCCACGATGTCGATGTTGCGATAGAAGCGACAAGGCGCAATGCCCGCGGAGAGGAGGGAAGCCTCGCCATCGGCTTTACCAGTTCAGCGGCCTTTCATCCGCTGGTCAGCTCGGCCGTCCGCTCGCTCGGAGAGATATCGCCGGATGTCGCGCTCAAGCTTGAGGAAGCCAGTACGCCCGATCTGATCGCCATGCTGCATTCCGGCCTTCTCGACGTCGCACTCGTGCGCTCTCCCGTTGCACAGTCGAGCGGCCTTGTGATTTCCCGAATTCTCGATGAAGAGATGCTGGTCGCTCTTCCAGATCGTCATCCCCTGGCGATGGCGAAAAGAGAGAAGCCTCGCCGCGTTCGATTGTCGGAGCTCGCAAACGAAGCTTTCATACTTTACCGCCGTCCGTCGGGACCTGGGCTATATGACAGCATCATAGCGGCCTGTCTTGCCGCGGGTTTCAGCCCGAAAATACGGCATGAAGCTCCCCGGTTGCTATCGACGCTCAGTCTGGTCGCCGCCGGACTCGGAATCTCAATCATTCCAGGATCGATCGCGAAACTGGAGACGAACGGAATCGCCTATCTAAGGCTTGACCGCGGCGCCAATCTCACCGCACCACTTTATCTCGCGCGAAAAGATGAGCAGCCAAGCGGCACGCTACGGCTATTTGCCGACGTCGTTGATCGGGAGAAAGTGTCGTTGAAATACGGTCCATGAGCCGGCTATCCCATTTGCGAGAGCAAGAGGATCGGGCAGCCTGTGAAACTTCACGCCACACTCTTGAGCTGGAAGGTGCGCCGACGAAATGACGATAAAATCGGGTTGCAACGAAAGCAAACCGAATGCGATATGACACGCTTGGCTCCGTCGTTTATGAATGCTTTCAATTCTGTCGATATGAATCATGAGGACACCGGAATGAATTCGATGCGGCGCGGCATTCTTGCATTCTTCGGCAGCCTCGTTCTGAGCAGACCGTCTCCCAGCCGGGCCGCGAGCCAGCCGCCGGCGTTTGCAGCTTCCCGCTCCAGTTACAAACCGCGTCATGTGCTCTGCTTTCTCGGCGAAGACAATGGTCTGGCGGCGCTCCTGCAGAGCGCCCGTGCCGCCATTACCCAGTTCGACCATGGTTTCACCGTCGATGAAGACGGTTCGCAGAATGAACCGGACGACCGTATGGTCCGTTCATTCAATATCTGCTGGGACCGTGTGAACCCCGATGCCTATGAAGAGGCCGACGAGGATGCCGTCGCCACGCATGGGTCCGTCCTTTACATGCTCAGCCCGCCCATGACCGCCGAAACGGCAGTCGCAACATCCGCAAAGGCCCTAATGTTCGTGCAATATATGCTCGATCATGGTGCGGTCGCCGTAAAGGGCGAGACCTCGGGGGTGGCTCACGGGGTGCGGCGATGGAAAGAGCTCTGCGCGCAAGGACGCAGTGCTGCGGATTCCGATGATCTGTTGGCACTTGCCAAGACCTGCCGCCTCGCCTTTGCGCGCCGGCCCATTGGCGACGATGCAGAGGGCATGGCAAGCGTAGGGAACCATCTGGTCGGATTGCCGGACGTGCTCGTTACCTTTGTCCGGAAAGACGAGAAGCAGCCGTCGACCAATGACGAACAGCTTGAAATCGCCGCTCTGATTGACGAGATCGGCGATCAAATGGCGCATGAGGGTATCGCCGCGGCGGTGGCGGCTCGTCATGCCACATTATCCGACGACACCCGCTATGACGAAGATGAGTATAAGTTCAATCCGTTCGGGGTCGTGACCATTCGCGACAAGAAACTTTGATGAAAACTGCCCCGCCAAAGCGATGGTTGCGGCGCCTCATTCAAGACAGATGGATACGGACAATCTAGAAGCTTAAAGTCGCGTCCTTCCAGAGGCGAAATCCGCCGAGGAAGGCGTTTTCGTTCTCGCCGACACGACAGCCGGGTGGCAGCTCCTTGAGCTTTTCGGCGTTGCCGCCGCCAATGACGATTTCATGGGGCAGCAGCGCTGCCCTCAATCTTTCAACGATCTCCCCGACCAACTCGCGCCACTTTTTCTTGCCGTATTTTTCAAGGCCGCGCTCGCCGATGAAGTCTTCGAAGGTGCCCCGCTTCTTGTAGGGCAGATGGGCGAGTTCCATGGGCAGGCAAACGTGATTGGCAATCATCGCCGAGCCCAATCCGGTGCCGAGGCCGAGAAACAGCATGTTGCCGTCCTTGTAGTTGCCGATTGCCTGCATCACGGCATCGTTGACAAGCTTGACCGGCTTGCCGAAAGCGGCGGAAAAATCGAAATCCTGCCAGCCAGGTCCGAGATTGTGTGGCTCCGCAGCCGGCTTGTTGTTCGACACCGGACCTGGATATCCCATGCCGATAACGTCGTAGCGCCAATCGCCCGTCAGCTCCTTGACGGCCTGAACCATCTGCTTTGCCGACATTGCCGGACCCGAGACGGCCGCGCGGCGCTCACCGCCGGAGCTGAGACGCATTTTGACGTGCGAACCGCCGAGATCGATCGCCAGGACGACAAGCTCTTCTGTCGCAGCCGGCGCCACGGCTTTCTTCAGTTTTACGTTTGTTTTGCGGCTCTCTATTACCTGGCTCATATTCGCCCACACTTTCTATCCAAGACGGCACAAATCGCACTATGGCGCTTCAACGACCGAGACGGAGAAATCCTCTCCCTCCCAATGATCGGTGTCAGGCCAATAAAAGGTAAAGGCAATCGACCCGCCTTTAGGCAGGCGTTCGCATGAAAGCTCGGCAACATGTATGCCGAAGCCGTTCTGGCCCGTTTCGGTATCGCTGGCGCTGGCCCAATTATCCAAACTCCAGCGAATGATCGCCCGCGCCATGACCTCGATCCGCAGGCGCTTGCCGACGGAAAGCTGCGACAGCTTGTTGTTGAAACGCCAGGGTACGAAGGGTGCCGTCACCTTGTTTTTTACATAGCGCTCGACACCTTGCGGCGGCATGTCGAAAACCACCCCGTCCCTCAGCGAGCGCAAGAGCTTGATATGCTCGGCATGAGCCCAGACAAGCGGCATGGCGCTGCCGGAAGGTTTTCCGAGGGCGAGTCCCAGTTCCGGTATATCGGGTTGGTCCCACACCTGTTCCGGTAGCAATCCACCCTGCCCTGCAGACTGCTCGAGCGTCTTGAGCAGTTCAAGAGCCGCTTCCCGCCGGCCGGCCGCGAGCTCGTAATGGGCGCGCTCGCCTGCCAGCAGCGGCCATGGGCGCCCGATACCGGTGCCGTCGAATGGCCCACCGTCTTCATGCTCGCCATAGCCATCACCGGTATAACGATACCATAGCGGCCCTTGCGGCAGCTCGCATTTGAGCTGGGCATCGATAACCCTGACAGTGTCGATGATGCGAGGATCGTCGGCGGCACGCAATCCGAACCGTACCAGCGCCAGGGCATCGGGACTGACGACACGAGCGGTCGGTAGGAAGGATTCAGCGGGCGGCCTGTTCTTGATCGGCACGAAACCATCGGCGGGCGAGCTTCCGTCGGCGATCTCAGGCGGCGCAATGCGGACATAATAGCCCTTGACCCCGAGAGCGGCGCTTTCCGCATCGCTGCGGACATAGGTCCAGCGCTCGATCTGGTCGTTCCAGGCGTCCGCAGTCTGCCGCAGATAATCCGCATTGTGCATCTGACCGGCAATTTCCAGAATATCGGCCGCCGCCAATAGCGCAGCGATTTCGACCGCCAATGTGAAGGGAGAAAAGCCGCCATCCTCCTCCCAGCGGTCCTCACCCGTGACGGGACCGTTGACGACGACATAACGCGCTGCGCTTTCGACCATCGGCACGTAGGACAATAGCTGATCGCCCGTAAGGACTCCCTCGCGGCGCAGCGCATCGGCAAGTAGGATCGGGAAGGCACATTCGTCCATCTGTATCCCGGTCCAGTAGGGCTCGCCGTTCAGCCAGCAATTCTGTGGCCAATGCCCATCCTCTTCCTGGATGACGCGCAGATAGGCCAGAATGCGCAGCGCATCCTGTGAAGCGCCTGCAGCCAGGAAGCCGCCGGCTGTCTCGACCAGATCGCGCGGCCAGACCAGATGATAGCCACCGAGGTCTTCGTCGCCCTTGGCAAAGCCCCACGGAATGGAGAGAGAAGCAACGGCCGGACCTTCGAAGGAGAGTGGCCGGTGCGTCGCCAGAACGGCTGTCGAGATTCGATAGCGATTGACTTCGGGCGGCGGCGCTCTCGGTTCGTCGAGGGTCAGCAATCCGTCTTGCCAGGTCCGCCAGTCGGCAACATAGCTTCGCTCGGCGCCGTCATAGCCGGCCTGCAAGCTGGCAAGGGCATTATAGCCGGCCTCTTTTGGATGGCTTCCAAAGCCGAGCGATACGGTGACGGTGTCGCTGCCGCCGATCAGATCGATCTCACCGGTCAGGGCAACGTTGCCGTCGACGGCACGCGCGACGGCCGGATCCAACCGAGCCTCTTTCTGCAATTGCTGCCATCCGTCGGAAATACCGACATAGCCGGCAGATGCCGTCCGCCAGCCGCCGCTGACGGCAAGCGCCATCGAGACGCCACCTGTGCCCGTCGCAAAAAGCATCGGCGTGCCCTTATAGTCCTCCACCCACCCCGTATTGCCGTAACCGGCATTGATGAGATGCGGGGCGGCAAGCAGATAGAGACGATAGTCGTGGATCGTTCCCTCCAGCGGCTCGAACGATATCTGCTGAAGCAGACTGCTGCGCATCGGATCGACGATGATGCGCTTGATGATCCGGTAACGGCCATCGATTGCAGTATTGATCAACCGATAGGCCGGAACGCCATCCTCGACCGTAGTGACGACACTCTCCGTATCGCGCTTTTCCTCCGAAAAATAACCGTCGGGACCTGTGACGATCAATCCGATGTCGCGGGTACAGGCGCTGTCGACGCGGGGATAATAGATTTCGTTCAAGATGCCGTGACTGAGAGTGAACCAGATGCGGCAGGCCGGCGAAAGCGCCGTGCCAACTCCGCTCTTTGCACTGGACGTCCAACGAGGTTCGATACCGTTCACGTTGGGGCCGGAAGCATCGTAAGGCGCCATGCACTATCTCCTCTATCGCTGCAATCTGCTCCGGCCAAAGTGTTTCGGCAAGACGGAACCTCTGCGTATTCGAGGTGATGCGTCCTTGTTTTCACCGCCATTGACAGCCCCTATACGTCCTGTATTCTGTTATAAAAATGTATATAACATAACTGTGGAACATAATTGGGAGAATATCGATGAAGTTAGGACTCGGATTCCTGATTGCGGCTGCTTTGATTGCGGCGCCCTCGCTGCTGATGGCCCAGGAAAAAGGCGGCGTTATTAATGTCGCGACGATCGGCGAGCCGCCGACGCTCGATCCAATGACTTCCACCGCAGATCTCGTCGGTATCGTCACCCAACATATCTTCGAAACGCTCTACACCTTCGACAAGGGCTGGAACGTTACGCCGCTGCTCGCCGAGAGCCTGCCTGAGATCAGTGCCGACGGCAAAACCTACACGATCAAACTCAGGACCGGCCTCAAGTTCCACGACGGCAGCGTCATGACTTCCAACGATGTGGTCGCCTCGTTGAACCGCTGGATCAAGCTGGCATCGCGCGGCAAGCAGGCGGGCGGCTTTATCGAATCGATCACCGCCCAGGATCCGGCGACCGTCGTCATCAAGTTGAAGCAGCCCTATGCCCCGCTTACCTCGCTGCTTGCCTTCAACAACTCCGCCGCCATCATCATTCCGGCCAGCAAGCAGGCGGACACGATGACCGACTTCATCGGCACCGGCCCCTATATGCTGAAGGAGCGCAAGCCCGACCAGTATATCCAGCTGGTCCGTTTCGATGGCTACAAGCCGCGCGATGGCGAAAGCAACGGTTACGGGGGCGCCCGCCATCAATATCTCGACGAAATCCGTTTCGTTCCCGTTCCCGATGCCAATACCCGCGTCGAGGCGGCCATTTCCGGCCAGTACGACTATATCGACAGTCTTCCTGTCGAATCCTTCGACAAGCTGAAGTCCGCTTCGGCGACCCAGCCGCTGCTCCTGAAGCCGTTCGGCTATCCGGTCTTCGTCTTCAATACCGCCGACGGCATCACGAAGAATGTCGCGATCCGCAAGGCGATCCGTCAGGCGCTCAGCATGGAAGATATGCTGGCGGCAGCTTTCGGCAGCACAAATTTCTATACGGTTGACGGCAACATGTACCCTGCCCCCTTTACCTGGAGCACGGATGCCGGCGTCAAAGGGAACTACAACGTCGCCGATCCGGAAGGTGCTGCAACTGCCGCCAAGGCGGCAGGTTACAAGGGCGAACCGATCCGCATCCTGACCAGCCGCCAGTACGAGTTCCATTACAAGATGGCGCAGGTCGCGGCCGAATATCTGAAACAGGCAGGCTTCGCGGTGGACCTTCAGGTGGTCGACTGGGCGACGCTGACCCAGCGCCGGGCCGACAAGGCACTGTGGGACATCTATATCAGCCACAGCCCCTTCCTTCCGGAACCGGCGCTGATCGGCACGCTGTCGCCAAGCTCGCCCGGCTGGTGGACCACGCCGACAAGCAAGGCCGCGATCGACGCATTTAACACGGAGGTCGATCCGAAAAAGCGCATCGAACTTTGGGCGAATGTTCAAAAGACCATCTATGACGAAGCTCCCATGATGAAGATCGGCGATTTCAACGCCGTTGCAGCGATCTCCACCAAGCTTCAGGGCGTGGACCCCGCGCCATGGCCCTACTTCTGGAACGCATCGATCAAGAAATAAGCCTCCCAAGGCGCTCGGGCGCCGGTCGCGGCCGGCGCCCGTTCCCGATCCTGTCCGTTTGCAGACCTAGAGCAATTCCAGGAAAAGTGCGCAGCGGTTTTCCATCCGGAATTGCGAGAGAACAAAGAAATAGAGTGGCTCCGCCGGTCGAAGAAAAGCGGAACCGATGTGGGAACCGACCCAATGATACGCTACATCCTTCAACGTCTTGCGGGCATGATCGTCGTGATGTTTCTCGTCGTCACGATCGTTTTCGTGATCGTGCGCGTGACCCCCGGCGATCCGGCCGCCGTCATGCTCGGCCCGGATGCGACCGCGCAGGATATTGCCGAACTGCGAACCCGGCTTGGCCTCGACCAGTCCATCGTCGTCCAATACCTGTTCTATGTCGGGCAGTTGCTGAAGGGCGATCTCGGCCAATCGATCTTCCTCAATATTCCGGTTTCCTCCGCGCTTCTTGAACGCGCCGAGCCGACCTTTTTCCTGACGCTCTTCTCGCTCCTCATCGCAGGCGTCATCGCATTGCCGATCGGCATCTATGCCGCCTATCGGCGCGGATCTCTCGTCGATCAAGCTTCGATGGCGATCGGCATGTTGGCCGCAAGCATACCGAGCTTCTGGCTTGGCCTCATCCTGATGCAGGTCTTCGCGGTGCGCCTGGGAGTGTTCCCGGTGTCCGGCTATGGGGGGCCAGGCGCAAGCTTCCTGGATCGCATGTATCATCTGACGCTGCCGGCCGTAGCACTCGGCCTCGTCTCCTCGGCGCTGATCCTGCGCTTCACCCGCGCATCGATGCTCGACGTGCTCGGGGACGACTATATCCGCACCGCCCGCGCCAAGGGGCTGATCGAACGCCGCGTCATCCTCAAACACGCGCTGAAGAACGCACTGATCCCCATTCTCACTGTTCTGGGTCTGACGGCCGCCGTGCTGATTTCCGGCGCTGTCGTCACCGAGACCGTCTTCGGCCTGCCGGGTGTCGGAAGCCTCGTCGTCTCGGCGGTGCTACGCCGCGATTATCCGGTGATCCAGGGGGCCCTGCTCGTCATCGCCGGCCTCTACGTCCTGATCAATTTTGCGATCGACATGCTCTACCTGCTGGTTGATCCGAGGGTACGCTACTGATGGCCGATATCGCAACCGATACACCAAAGCAGGCACAGAGCGAGCGAAGCAAGTTCCTTCGCCGGCTTCTAAAGCGCAAGACCGTCGCCGCCGGCCTCATGGTGCTGACGATCTTCGTGCTGCTTGCCATCCTCGCCCCCTGGATCGCGCCCTATTCGCCCTCGAAACTCTCGATTGTCAATCGACTGAAGCCCCCGAGCGGGGTTAACTGGTTCGGCACCGACGAATTCGGCCGCGATATCTTCTCCCGCACCATCTATGCAGGGCGATTGTCGCTGCTGGTCGGAGCAGCCGTCGTGGCACTATCGGCTGCGATCGGTGTCACGTTGGGTCTGCTCGCCGGTTTCTTCCAAAGGCTGGATACGCCGATCGCCCGCCTCATCGACGCGATGATGGCATTTCCCGATATCCTGCTCGCGATCGCGCTGGTCGCAGCCCTCGGCCCGTCGCTGACGACTGTTATCGTCGCGCTGTCGATCGTGTACGCACCGCGGCTGGCCCGCATCGTCCGTGCCTCGACGCTCGTCATCCGCGAGCTCCCCTACGTGGAGGCTGCCAAGGCTCTCGGCATATCGACGTTTCACATCATGACTCGGCATGTCCTTCGAAACCTCCTGTCGCCGATCCTGGTGCAGGGCTCGTTTCTCTTCGCCAGCGCCATGCTCGCCGAAGCCGGGCTGTCGTTTCTGGGCCTCGGTGTCAGCCCCGAAATCCCGACTTGGGGAACCATGATCGCCGCCGGCCGCCAATATATCGGCCAGGCCGACTGGATGACCTATTTCCCTGGCTTTGCCATCATTCTCTCCGTGCTTTCGCTGCAAATGGTCGGCGATGGCTTGCGGGACATGCTCGATCCAAGACTTCGAAAGGACCTGTAAATGACCGGTGAAAAAGCGGCCAAGCCGCTCCTCCTCACCAATGTGAAGCCCATGGCTTTCGGCACCGATACGCCAACTGGCGTTATCGACATCCTCATCGGCGCTGACGGCAGGATCGCCGCGCTTGGCCCGCAGCTTGCCGCTCCCGGCGATATCGAACGCATTGATGGCAACGGCGCCTGGATCTCTCCCGGCTGGATCGACCTGCACGTCCATATCTGGCATGGCGGCACGGATATCTCGATCCGCCCCTCCGAATGCGGCGCCGAGCGCGGCGTTACGACGCTGGTCGATGCGGGTTCGGCCGGCGAAGCCAATTTTCATGGTTTCCGCGAATATATCATCGAACCTTCCAGAGAACGCATCAAAGCCTTCCTCAATCTCGGTTCGATCGGCCTTGTTGCTTGCAATCGCGTCCCCGAACTGCGTGATATCAAGGATATCGACCTCGACCGCATCCTCGAATGCTATGCCGAGAACAGCGAGCACATCGTCGGCATCAAGGTGCGTGCCAGCCATGTGATCACCGGTTCCTGGGGGGTCACACCCGTCAAGCTCGGCAAGAAGATCGCCAAGATCCTGAAAGTCCCGATGATGGTGCATGTCGGCGAGCCACCGGCGCTCTACGACGAAGTGCTTGAAATTCTCGGACCGGGCGATGTCGTCACGCACTGCTTCAACGGCAAGGCCGGTTCCAGCATCATGGAGGATGAGGACCTCTACAATCTCGCCGAGCGCTGCGCCGGCGAAGGCATCCGGCTCGATATCGGCCATGGCGGAGCGTCCTTCTCCTTCAAGGTCGCGGAAGCGGCAATCGCGCGCGGCCTTCTGCCCTACTCGATCTCGACCGACCTGCACGGCCACTCCATGAACTTCCCGGTCTGGGATCTCGCGACCACCATGTCCAAGCTGCTCTCGGTCGGCATGCCGTTCGACAAGGTCGTGGACGCTGTCACCCATGCGCCGGCCTCGGTCATCAAGCTTTCGATGGACAACCGGCTGTCGGTCGGTGAGCGCGCCGACTTCACCATCTTCGATCTCGTGGATGCGGATCTCGAAGCGACCGATTCCAATGGCGACGTCTCGCGCCTGCAGAAGCTATTCGAACCGCGTTACGCGATCATCGGCGCGGAGGCGATCACCGCCAGCCGCTACGTGCCCCGCGCTCGCAAACTCGTCCGCCACAGCCACGGCTATTCGTGGCGCTAATCAAACACCAGGCTCGCATAGCAGGAGCATACGTGAACACGTCCCCAACACAGGCCGCTTCAGCAGCGCAAACACCTTACGAGCGACTGGCTGCGCTCGGCATCGAGCTTCCACCGCCGCCGCCGCCGATCGCCAATTTCGTCACCCATGTTCGGGAAGGCAACGTGCTCTATCTGTCGGGTCAAGGGCCGCGGGAGCTGGACGGCTACCTCCATTCCGGCAAGGTCGGCGGTGATGTCGGCGTCGACCGGGCCTATCAGCATGCGCGGCTGACGGGCATTAACCTGCTTGCCGTCATGCACAGTGCACTCGGCGACCTTTCCCGGGTGAAGCGGGTGGTGAAACTGCTCGGTATGGTGAATGCCGTGCCGCATTTCGAGGATCATCCAAGCGTCATCAACGGCTGCTCTGACCTCTTCATCGAGGTCTTCGGCGAAGCGGGCCAACATGCCCGTTCCGCCGTCGGCTTCGGCTCGCTTCCCGGCAATATCACCGTCGAAATCGAAGCGATCGTATCGCTCAACGACTAGTTTTTTCGCAATTCCGGACGCAAAACCGCGTCGCGCTTTTGCTGGAATTGCTCTAAGGAGGACGAATTCAGTGGTTGCGCCAGCCCATCAGCTTTTCGATACGCTCGGCAGCCGCGCGCACCTGCTCGCCGTAATGGTTGCCGTCGGAAACGGCTTTTTGTTCGGGAAGCACGATCGAAATGGTCGCGACGCATTGGCCTTCGCGATCGACAACCGGCGAGGCAATACAGGCAACCGCATAATCGGATTCCGCCACCTGGATCGACAAGCGCTCCTCAAACGCTTTGCCCGCGGAAGCGGAAAGTACGCCAGCATCAATCTCAGCCCGACCGGTTGGAGAGGTGCGGGCACAGTGCTTGAAAAGTTCGATCCTTTCCTCTTCGGGCAAGTGGCCGACCAACAATCGGCCCGAGGCAGTCCAGTTGAGGGGCACGCGGGTTCCGACACGGGAAGCGACCTGGAAATGGCTTGGTCCGTCCGCCATCGCCAGCACCAGCATGTTGTCGCCGTCGCGGCCGCAGACTTGCACCGTCTCGTTCGCCTGCCGGCAAAGATCGTGCATTTCGCGCGTGGTGACGCTCATGAAATCCAGCGACCGAGCATAGGCGAGACCGTAGTGGTAAAGGCGCGCCCCGAGCCAGACGGAACCGTCGGCATTGCGGCCAAGCATGTTCTTTTCAACCAGATCGTCGATGATCACATAGACAGTCGAAAGCGGTGCCTTGATCGCCTTGGCAATCGCATAGGGTCCAGCTGGCGCGCCGGTTTCATAGAGATAATCGATCACCTGCATTGCGCGGTCGATGCCGCTCACGCGCGAACGGCGCGCGCCTTTCGTTTCCGCTTCCCCGATAGAATCGGCGTCTTCAGGGGGTGCGGCGGGTAAGGTCTTGGCGTCCAAATCAACGCTCCTCGTGAGATTTCGAGAAGCTATTACATTACTATGGCATAACTGTCGATGACAATCGCCAGTCGTCACTTTGGAGAGATAGAATGTCCGATGATATCCGTAGCAAGATCGGCCTGAGGCCCGTCATCAACGTATCAGGCACCATGACGAGCCTCGGCGCATCGATCGTCGTGCCCGAAGCCATTGCGGCGATGACGGCGATCCTCCCACAATTCGTCGAGATCAACGACCTCCAGCGCAAGGCCAGCGCCGTTATCGCCCGGCTGACGGGCGGCGAGGCGGGCTTCGTGACGGCATCCTGCTCCTCCGGCATCAGCCTCGCCGTCGCCGGCGCCATCACAGGTAACAACCTGCTTGCCATTGAGAAGCTGCCTGATGCCGCACCGGACAAGAACGAAGTCATCGTGCAGACGGGCCATGTGGTGAGCTACGGCGCCCCCGTGGATCAGGCAATCCGCCTTGCCGGCGGCAAGGTCGTGCTGATCGGTCAGGCAACATCGACGCATCGCTTCCACATGGAAAACGCCATAACCGAGAAGACGGCGGCAGCCGTCTATGTCGTCTCCCATCATGTAGTCGACTACGGTCTGCTGCATCTTTCCGAATTCGTCGAGATCGCGCATGCCAAGGGGGTGCCTGTCATCGTCGATGCCGCTTCGGAATATGACCTCAAGCTCTTCCTGGCGCAGGGCGCCGACATCGCCCTCTATTCCGGCCATAAGTTCCTCGGCGGCCCGACATCCGGCATCGTTGCCGGCAAGAAGGAGCTGGTGCGCAACGCCTTCCTGCAGAACATGGGCATCGGCCGCGGCATGAAGGTCGGAAAGGAAAGCATTTATGGCACCATGGCCGCGCTGGAGGCCTGGGAAAAGCGTGACCATGCCGGCATCCGCGAACGAGAGACCGGCTATCTGAACCTATGGAATCGAACGCTCGACGGCCGCCCCGGTGTCACCGCCCTGATCGAACCCGATCCCACCAACAACCCGCTCGATCGCATGCGCGTTATCATCTCGGCGCCCGAGGCGCATATCACCGCCTGGGATCTTGCGGCGGCGCTGGCCCGCGGCGACCCGCCCATCATCGTGCGGGACCACGAGGTGGAGCATCACTATTTCTATCTCGATCCATGCAACCTGCATCCCGGCCAGGAGACGATCGTGGCAACCAGGCTTGCCGAGGAACTCGACAAGGCACGCGCCTCCAACGAGATCATCGCGACGCCGATCGAAAACCGCAGCCGGCATCGCTTCGATGGCGTGCTGAACTGGCCGGATTGAACTGTGGCAGGAATCGCGAGAAGGGAGCAAACATGAGCACGTCGCAGGCAAAGGCCACAGAGACCGCCGAACCCATCCTCTCCGTCGAGAACCTCACCACTTCATTCCTGGTGGATGGCGCATGGAAACCTGTCGTGCACAATATATCCTTCTCGGTCGCACCGGGCGAGACGGTGGCGATCGTCGGCGAGAGCGGCTCGGGCAAGAGCGTCACCTCGCTCTCGATCATGCGGCTGCTGCAGAGCGATTCGAGCCGCATCGAGGGCAAGATCATGCTCGGCGGCCGCAACTTGCTGTCTCTTCCCGAGCACGAGATGCGCAAGGTGCGCGGCAACGACGTATCCATGATCTTCCAGGAGCCGATGACGTCACTCAATCCGCTTTTCACCATCGGTGACCAGATTTCAGAGGCCTTGCTCTGCCACAGGGACATGTCGGCTGCGGACGCCAAGGCCGAGACGATCCGGCTGCTCGAAAAGGTCCGCATTCCCTCGGCTGCCTCGCGCTTCGACGAATATCCGCACCGCTTTTCCGGCGGCATGCGCCAGCGCGTCATCATCGCCATGGCGCTCGCTTCGAAGCCAAGGCTGCTGATCGCCGACGAGCCGACCACTGCACTCGACGTCACGATCCAGGGCCAGATCCTCGACCTCATCAAGATGCTGCAGGATGAGGAAGGAACTTCGGTCCTGTTTATCACGCACGATATGGGTGTGGTGGCGGAGATCGCGGATCGCACGGTCGTCATGTATCGCGGCGAGCAGGTGGAGACAGGTGCGACGGCTGACATCTTCCATCGTGGCCAGCATCCCTATACCCGCGCGCTGCTGTCGGCCGTGCCGGTGCTCGGTTCTATGCAATCCTATGAACGGCCGCTGCGCTTCCCGGTCGTCAACACGGCAACGGGAGAGTCCGACACGCCTGCCGAAGTGCCCGATACGGTCGCAAAGGAAAAGCCGGTTCTGCAGGTGAAAAACCTCACCAAGCGCTTCGACATTCATTCGGGTCTCTTCGGAAAGCTCAAAGGCCGGGTGCATGCGGTCGAAAACGTCTCGTTCGATCTCTTTGCCGGCGAAACATTGTCGCTTGTTGGCGAATCCGGTTGCGGCAAGTCGACCACCGGACGCGCCATCATGCGGCTGATCGAGCCGCAATCCGGCTCCGTCATCGTCGATGGCCGCGACGTGCTTTCACTTGGCAAACATGACATGCGCGAAATGCGCAAATCGGTGCAGATGATCTTCCAGGATCCCTTTGCGTCCCTTAATCCGCGCATGACGGTCGGACAGGCCATCGCCGAACCCTATCTCGAACACCGGATGGGAACGGCCAAGGAGGCAAGAGAGGTCGTCGCCGATATGCTACGCAAGGTCGGCCTGACGCCTGACATGGCAAGCCGCTATCCGCACGAATTCTCCGGCGGGCAGCGCCAGCGCATCTGCATCGCCCGTGCCCTGGCATTAGAGCCGAAAGTGATCGTCGCCGACGAAAGCGTGTCCGCGCTCGATGTGTCGATCAAGGCGCAGGTCATCAACCTCATGCTCGACCTGCAGCAGAGCCTCAACCTTTCCTTCCTGTTCATCTCCCACGACATGGCCGTGGTCGAACGCGTCAGCCATCGCGTCGCCGTCATGTATCTCGGCGAAATCGTCGAGATCGGCCCGCGCGCGGCCGTCTTCGGCAATCCGCAGCACGACTACACTAAGAAGCTGATGGCGGCCGTTCCGGTGCCGGATCCCGATCGCCGACGGGAAAAACGGATGGGAACAAGCGACGAATTGAAGAGCCCGATCCGGCCTGTCGATTACCTGGTCAAGCCGCGCGAGTATCGAGCAGTCTCTCCCAGCCATCTGGTTGCCGTCTGACACTTCAATTCAGATAGGCTGAGCGGCCAACATCGTCCGCAACTGCAGCAGGCGCCGGCATTGCAGGAGCTTACTTTCCCCTGCGCAACGCAGGGCTGCTATCGCGTATGAAATGACGTCGTTGCCGCGTCCGCCTTCTCCCCTCGGGGAGAAGGTGCCGTCAGGCGGATGAGGGGGTGCCTGCCAAGAGCACGAAAATCTCTCTATTCAAACCGGCAGCCCCCTCATCCGACCCTTCGGGCCACCTTCTCCCCGCCGGGGAGAAGGAACTTCCGGTGCTCATCCGTCCATATGCGATAGCCCTGCTACGCAACGGGACGCCCTTGCAAACGCACGCCGCTTTGATTAATCGTTTAATCAGGGAAACCGGAGCGCGCTCTTGGATGAGCCAGACACGCCCTTCTTCGATTCGGGAAATCGCCACCACGCTGGGTGTCTCCACGGCAACGGTCTCGAATGCCCTGCGCGGCACAGGGCGGGTGTCGCCAGCCCTTGCGGAGCAGATTCGCCTGGAAGCGGAAAGGCTAGGCTATGTGCCTGACCATGCGGCTCGCGCTCTGCGCACAGGCAAGAGCAATACGGTCGGCCTGCTGGTTCCGAATATCGGCCAACCCTTGTTTCCCGCCTTTGCCCAAGCCATCGAACGAGCCGCCAAGCGGCGCGGCCTCGCCGTTCTGATCGGCGATAGTCAGGGCGATCCGCAGCAGCAAGATTTCGAAATCAGAACCATGATCGCCCGCGGCGTCGATGCGCTGATCGTGATACCGACGCGCGGCACGACCGTTATGCCTGAGGATGTTTCGGTGCCGGTCGCCGTCATAGACAGCGCGGCCACAACAGGCAATGTCGCCGCCAGCGACCACCGCGAGGGTGGACGTCTCATCGCCCGCCATCTGCTCGAGCTCGGTCACGACCGGCTTCTTATCCTCGCCGGCCCAGAGAATTCGCTGGTGGCGCGCGAGCGCGTCGAGGGAATGTGCGAGGTCTTCCGCCCGGCTGGGATCGAACCGGCATTGCGATACAGCGATGCGACTTTCGAAGCCGGCAGCGCCCTCGGCCATGAGCTTGATCTGCGGGATTTTACGGCCTGCGCCGCCGCCTATGACGCCCTCGCCGTCGGCTTTGCCATTGCCATCAAAGACAGAGGCTGCAGCATTCCGGAAGACATGTCGCTCACCGGTTTTGATGATCTGATGTGGGCTCAAATCGTCTCCCCACCGCTCACGACCGTCCGGCAGGATCTGGAAGCGGTGGCAAACCACGCCCTCGCCTTCGTTGCCGGAGAAATCGAGACCAGCGGCATATTCCCGACGGAACTCGTCTTGCGGCAATCCACCGCGCGCCCATCCGCATTTGCCAAGGGAGGCAGACATGCCGAATGAACCCCACGACCTCCATTCGTCTGAGCTGCGCGATCGTGCCGTGCGGGCGGCGTTGGGGCTTGAGCAGTTCGATCTACTCATCATCGGCGGAACGCTCGTCGATGTCGCGACTTCGGAGATGAGGCCGGCCGATATCGGCCTTGTCGGCCCCTTGATCGCAAGCGTTCATGCCTCGGGGACAAGGAAGGACGCAAAGCAGACCATCGACGCTTCGGGGCGATTCATCACGCCCGGATTTATCGACACGCATATGCACGTCGAAAGCTCGATGGTGACGCCAAGGCGATACGCGGAAACGGTCGTCCCCCAGGGCACGACGACGGTCTGCTGGGATCCGCATGAAATCGGCAACGTTGCCGGCCTCGACGGCATTCGGTGGGCGCTTGAGGAAACACGCCAATTGCCGCTGCGCTTCCTGACCCTGGCGCCATCCTGCGTCCCTTCTGCGCCCGGCCTGGAACTTGCCGGCGCAGAATTCCGCTCAGACGAAATGGCAACCATGCTCAGCTGGCGGGAGATCTCCGGCGTTGCCGAAGTGATGAACATGCACGGGGTCCTTGAGCGAAGCGAGCCGACGCGCGGCATCGTCGAAGCAGGACTTGCAAGCGGCAAGCGCGTCTGCGGTCATGCCCGCGGGCTCGAAGGCGCGGAGTTGCAGGCCTTTGTTGCCGCAGGCATCCAATCCGATCACGAGCTCACCTCGGGCGAGGACTTGCTGGCGAAATTGCGGGCGGGCCTGACCATCGAGCTACGCGGTTCCCACGACTATGTCCTGCCTGGCGTTGTCGAAGTGCTGAAAAAGTTGCCGCATCTGCCGCAGACATTGACGGTCTGCACCGACGATGTCTTCCCCGACGACCTTGTGAATGATGGCGCAATGTCATCCGTTCTAAGACGTTTGATCGGCTATGGCATGAAGCCTATCGATGCCATTCGCGCCGCCACGCTCAACGCCGCCATGTGGCTGAACCGCTACGATCTGGGGTTGGTCGCGCCCGGCCGCCGCGCCGACATCGTCATCCTCTCTGATCTCGAAAAGATCGTGGTCGACCGCGTTTATGCATCGGGACGTGAGGTTGCAAGAAGCGGCAATCTTATTGGAAGCGGCAAGAGCGTATCCTCGGATGCCTATCGTGACACCGTAAAACTCGGAAGGCTTTCCGCCACCGATTTCGAGATTGAACTACCAGGCATGACTGATGCTCGCGTCAACACCGTCGTCAGCCCGCGATTCACGAAATGGGGACAGGCGGTCGTCAAAGTCGAAGATGGCAAGCTCGTTCTGCCTGATCACATGCTCCTGATGACCGTCATCCACCGCCATGGCAGAAAAGAGCCGACGCCGGTCATCGGCATCCTGGAGGACTGGGGCCATTGGCGCGGTGCGCTAGCGACGACCATATCGCATGACAGCCATAACCTCACGGTCTTCGGCCGCGATCCTGCGGATATGGCTGCGGCGGCCAATGCGGTCATCGAGGCCGGCGGCGGCATGGCGACGGCGGCCGACGGCAAGGTTACGGCCGTGCTCGCCCTACCTGTCTGCGGCTTGCTGTCGGATGCGCCTGCAAAAGAGGTGGCCGACGACTTCGCCAGGCTGCGTGCCGCGGCCGATGCCATCGCTGACTGGATGCCGCCCGTTCGCACCTTCAAGGCGGTCGTCGGGGCAAGCCTTGCCTGCAACCCCGGCCCGCACGTCACCGATCTCGGGCTGACCGACGGAACCACCCAGGACATCAGACCGCTTCTGGCTGCAAGCCGAAACTGAGGTCATCAGCCCGCACGGCAACGTTTGCCGACTTAGGAGATATAGACAATGGCTTCAAATACGAATGTCGGGCAACCGGATGATACGTCGGAGCCACGGTGGAAGACCTACTTTCGCATGGGCGAGCGTAAGACCAATACGAAGACGGAAATCATTGCCGGGATGACGTCCTTCCTGGCAGCGGCCTATCTTCTCGTCGTGATCCCTTCCCTGCTTTCCGCCGGTGGCATCGACCGCGCCGCCGCGACGACCGCAACCATTCTCGTCATCATCGGCGCAACCCTGTTCATGGCGCTCTATGCCAATATGCCCTTCGTTGTCGGGCCGGGCATCGGTGGCTCGGTTCTGGTGGGGCCGACGATGGCAGCCGTGGAGCACATTCCCTGGCAAACGGGTCTTGCCATCTCCTTCTGGTCGAGTGTGATCTTCGTTCTGCTGACGGTGCTCGGCGTGCGACAAGTCATCGCTCGCATGGTTCCGGCCCAGATCAAGCTCGGGCTCGGCGCTGCGATCGGATTGTTCATCGCCCTTCTCGGCTTCAAGAATGCCGGTCTCGTCGACGTCAACGCCAAGAGCCACGCGCTCATGCTCGGCTCGTTCAGCTCCGGGCAGGCCATCATTGCCGTCTTCGGCATCTTCCTCGCCGTCTTTCTGCGCGGGCGAAAAGTGCCGGGACCGATCCTCTGGGCCATCCTGGGCAGCACGCTGCTCGGCATTCCGCTCGGCGTCACCAAAGTGCCCACGGCACTCTTCGGAGCGCCGCACGGCATCTCCGAGATCGGCCTCCAGCTCGATTTCCTCGGTGCGCTGAAGATAGACTATTTCCCCTATCTTTTTGCCTTCTTCGCATCCGAGTTCTTCTCGACCCTAGGCACGACGCTCGCGGTCGGCGCCAAAGCCGGTCTGGTTGACGAAGAGGGCAATATGGCGGATTTGGGCAAGCCGTTCCTCGTCGATTCGATTGCCGCCACCATCAGTCCGCTGCTCGGCATTCCCTCCGCCACGGCGCTGGTCGAGAGCGCCACCGGCGCGGAAGCAGGCGGACGCACCGGTTTTGCTTCGCTGGCAACGGCGGCTCTTTTCGCGCTCACTTTGCTTTTTACCCCGATTGCGCTAATGATCCCGGCCGCCGCCACCGCACCTGCCCTGATCCTCGTCGGCATGTCGATGTTCAGCGCGCTGAAGCGTGTCGACCTGGAGAACTTCTCCGATGGTCTTTCCGCCCTGATGATGGTCCTTCTGACCCTGGTCTCCAACAGCTTCGGCACCGGTATCGCCGGCGGGCTGCTGTTCTACGTCATCGTCAAGGTCTTGTCGGGAGAGGCGAAGCAGGTCTCGATCGGCATGTACCTTCTCGCCATCCCGCTTGCCTATTATTTCTGGACCGTTGCCGCTCACTGAGCGGCCACAAATCCATAAATTCCGCGTTCGCAATCCGGCATGAAACGGCGGGCCAGCGACCTGACCGGCGATGGCCGTCGATAGGGTTTAGGACGTCCTCTATTCTGTCACATCCATGTCATGAAATGCGTCGACACCTCATGCGAAATCAGGAGCGGGTACCGACATGGATTATTTCAGACGTTTCAACTTTCTGTTCGCAACGCCAACCTTCGATAATGAGGATCTGGAAGGCGCCCGCTACAATCAGATCGTCGAGGAGATCGAACGCTCCGGTTTCGAGGTGGTGCGCGCGCGCAATCTCGAAGACGCCGAGATCGCCGTGCAGACGGACGCGGCCATCGGCTGCATGCTGGTCGACTGGGGCAAGAAGGGCCTGGAAGGCAAGACGGCCTCCCTCATCAACCTCATGCGCCGGCGCGGCCTCGAATTCCCCATCATCCTGCTGATCCGGCGCAAGCGCTTCGAGGACGTGCCGGTCGAAGTCCTCGATTTTATCGACGGCTATGTTTTCCTCTCCGAAGAAACGCCTGCCTTCATCGCCAAGAGCCTCATCAGCCGGCTGAAACAATATGCCGAGACGCTGAAGACGCCGTTCTTCGGTGCGCTGGTCGATTATGCGGAGGAAGGCAATCACCTCTGGACCTGCCCCGGGCACAATGGCGGCATCTTCTACAGCCGCAGCCCCATCGGTCGGGTCTTCATGGAGCATCTCGGCGAAGCGGTTTTCCGCGACGACCTCGACAATTCCGTGCTCGACCTCGGCGACCTCCTGACCCACGAAGGGCCAGCGCTTGCCGCGCAAAAGGAAGCGGCCAAGATTTTCGGCGCCGAAAAGACCTATTTCGTGCTGAACGGCACCTCCACGTCAAACAAGGTCGCGCTCTCAGCGCTCGTCACAGACGGCGATCTCGTGCTGTTCGACCGCAACAACCACAAGGCTGCCCATCACGGCGCCCTGATGATCTCGGGTGGCATTCCGGTCTATCTGCCGACCAGACGCAATCTCTATGGCCTGATCGGTCCGATGGATTTCGCTGAAATGGACGAGGACGCGCTGCGCGAGCGTATCCGCACCCATCCGTTGGTGAAAGATCCGGAGGCCTATAAGAAGCCTCGCCCGTTCCGCGTCGCGGTCGTGGAACAGTGCACCTATGACGGCACCATCAACAATGCCGAGATGATCCTCAAGCGGATCGGCCATCTGTGCGATTACATCCTTTTCGACGAGGCCTGGGCCGGCTTCATGAAGTTTCATCCGCTTTATGCCGGGCGCTTTGCCATGGGTCTTTCCGACCTCGGCCCGGATGCGCCGGGCATCATCGCCACCCAATCCACCCATAAGCAGCTGGCAAGCTTCTCGCAGGCCTCGCAGATCCACATGAAGGATAGGCACATTACCGGCCAGAAGCGCCGCGTAGAGCACCGGCGCTTCAACGAAAGCTTCATGCAGCACGCCTCGACCTCCCCCTTCTATCCGCTGTTTGCCTCGCTCGACGTCGGCGCGCAGATGATGAAGGGCCGTTCGGGTGAAGTGCTTTGGGACGACACGATCCGTCTCGGTATCGAACTGCGCAAGAAAATCCGTGCCGTGCGCCGCGAGTTCGAGGAGAAGGAGCATCGTCCCGAGCGCCGCTGGTTCTTCGAGCCTTTCGTGCCGGATCGGGTCGCGATCCCGGATGTGTCGAGCCCAGGCGCCGTGCATGACGTGCCGTGGGAAAGCGTCGCGACCGACCAGCTCGCCACCAATCCCGCCTTCTGGCACCTGACGCCCGACGCGGCATGGCACGGCTTTTCCGACATGGAGCCGGGCTTTGCCATGACGGACCCGAACAAGCTGACCTTGCTCACGCCGGGCTTTGATCGTCGGACGGGGAAATATACCGAACACGGCATACCGGCACCCGTAGTCGCACAATATCTGCGCGAAAACCGTATCGTCGCGGAAAAGAACGACCTCAATTCGCTGCTGTTTCTCCTGACGCCCGGTGTCGAGGCCAGCAAGGCTGGCACTTTGATCAGCGGCCTTGTCGCCTTCAAGAAGCTTCATGACGACAATGCGCTGCTGGAAGAGGCAATTCCGGAATTCTATCGCCGCCGTCCCGGCCGCTATGCAGGCGTGCGCCTGCGCGATCTCTGCGCTGAAATGCACAATTTCTTCCGCCAGGCCGATGTCAGCGCCCTGCAGACGAAGCAGTTTTCCGCCGAACACCTGCCGCCGATCGCCATGTCGCCGCACGATGCCGCGCGCTGCCTGGTACGCAACGATGTCGACTATCTGCCGATCGACGCCATTGCCGGCCGCATCGCGACGACACCCTTCGTCGTCTATCCTCCGGGGATTGCGACCATCGTGCCCGGCGAGCGCCTGACGGAACAGGCAAAGCCCATGATCGACTATCTCAAAATGTTCGAAACCTGCTTCAACACCTTCCCCGGCTTCGAGGTGGAGATTCAAGGCCTCTATCGCGAGATCGATGCATCCGGCAAAATCCGGCTCTATACCTACGTCGTCGCGGAATAGGCTTGGAAATTCAGGTTCGGACATGAAGCAGGATAAAACAATCATCGTTCGCCCCTCCCGGGAGAGCGACGTCGATGCCATGCTGGCTATCTATCGCCGCCATATTCACCGCGGCGTCGAGGCCGGAGTTGATGATAGCGACACACCGCAGCCGGACGATCTGCGCGAGCGGCGTAAAAATTTGAAGGACAAACGCTTCCCGCATGTCGTTGCGATCGAGGGTGAGAAGGTTGTCGGCTATGCCTATGTGGTGTTGTTTCGTAAGCGCCCGGCCTATCGCTACACCGTCAAGCATTCGATCTATGTGCATCACGACCATGTCGGTCAAGGTGTTGGGAGCCTGCTGATGCGCGGGCTGATCGACGCCTGTGCTGCGGCCGGTTTCCGGCAGATGATCGGCTATATCGACGCCGACAATGCGGCCTCTCTCGCCTTGCACGAACGCTTCGGCTTCGTTCGCGTCGGCCTGCTGCCGGCGGTTGCCTATCGTTACGGCCGCTGGGCTGACACGGTGATGGTCCAGCGCTCGCTCGGTCCCGGCTCCACCACGCAGCCACCTCCGCCGCCGCTCTCCACCCGCTGAAGCAGAAGGGGTTGTTGCCGGCCGGCAAAGCTGCAGGCTTATACAGGCTGCTGCATTGGAGCCGGCATGAAGCCTAAAACGAAATCTATGACCTTCGACGAGGACATTTCGCAGGGCTTGAGGGTGAGGCCTGTTCCGGAAAGTACATAGAGATTGAAGCTGACGATATCGTTCCCGCCAAGCTCCTCGCCATAGAGCCGGATCCTTTTCCCGTCAGCCGATCGCTTGACCGTCACACCCCAGGGGCGATCTCGAAAGCACCCCTCCGAATAGCCGTCAGACAGCTTTGCAAGCGCAGCTTCGAAGTCCGACAATTCGGCGGGCGGCAGCTGCGGCGTGGTGTCCGTCATGGTGCCAGGCATTCGTCACATATGCCACAGCCGTCCTCATCCATCTTCCGCGCCGATCGCTGCCTTCGGCAGCACAGACATGCGGTGCCATCCGCTCGGGATTCCTCGTCGCGCTCGGGCGGTAGTATTTCCATCAGCAGGTCGGAAAGCGGTTCAGTTGCGATTTGGCCCATCTTGAGGCTCCGTTTTGGGGGACGGACAAGAGATAAGAAGCCTCGAAGGCATCTCAAGGTGGTATTTACGAATGACTGTCACAGAGAGATTCACTCGCGTCTCTCTGGCGCGCGACTGAGCCGGTTTGATATCGTCATCGAGGATGATATGTTCTGCATTTGTTTCAGCCCTTGCGTTAACAAGCCGCGCTGAACCTACTGTGTGATGACCGAGATTCCCTATGAACGACACGAGCTCGAGCCCACTCCGAAAGATCATCCATGTGGATATGGATGCGTTCTATGCGTCGGTCGAGCAGCGGGACAATCCGGAGCTGCGCGGCAAGCCGCTTGCGGTCGGTGGGTCGGCTGCACGCGGCGTCGTGGCTGCCGCAAGCTACGAGGCCCGCGCTTTTGGGGTTCACTCGGCGATGCCGTCGGTCACGGCAAAACGCAAATGTCCGAATCTGATTTTCGTGCCGCCGCGCTTCGATGTCTACAGGGCAGTGTCGCAGCAGATCCGCGAGATCTTTGCCGAATATACGTCGATGATCGAGCCGCTGTCGCTCGACGAGGCCTATCTCGACGTCACCCAGAACAACAAGGGCATGGAAATCGCCACCGAGATCGCGCTGGAGATCCGGACCAAGATCAAGCAGGTCACAGGGCTCAACGCTTCGGCCGGCATTTCCTACAACAAGTTTCTTGCCAAGATGGCAAGCGACCTCAACAAGCCGAACGGCCAGGCTGTCATCACGCCGAAGAACGGGCCTGCCTTCGTCGAAACGCTTCCCGTCAAGAAGTTCCACGGCGTCGGGCCGGCGACGGCCGAGCGCATGCACAAATATGGGATCGAAACCGGGCTAGACTTGAAGTCGAAATCCCTCGCCTTCCTGCAGGAGCATTTCGGAAAGGCTGGCCCCTATTTCTACGGAATTGCCCGCGGCATCGACGAACGCCAGGTGAAGCCCGACCGGATCCGCAAATCCATAGGCGCGGAGGATACCTTCGCCGAAGATATCGACGATCTCGAGCTGGCGACGGCGGAGCTGCGGCCCTTAGCGCAGAAGGTCTGGCGCTACTGCGAAACAGGCGGTTTCAGCGCCAAGACGGTGACCGTGAAGATCAAATATTCGGACTTCACCCAGGCGACACGCAGTCGGACAAGCTCGCTGCCGGTCGCAGACGCTGGCGCTGTTCTCGAGACAGCGTCGGCGCTTCTGGCAGCCGTCCATCCGTTTGCGCGGCCGATCCGGCTGCTCGGCATCACGCTTTCGTCTTTGACGAACGAAGAGGCCGGCGATGGGAGCTTACAGCCCCAACTCGATCTCGGCATCTGAGGGATGCTGATCCTCAGCGGTCACAATGGCGGTCTAATCTTTCCGCCCAAAGCAACGGAAACGGACAACTGCGGCCATCAAAGCGAAAAATCATCACGGCCAGAGCCGCTCCTTCAGCCAGCCCGCCTTTCCACGCCGGTATCGCAAGCGATGGTGACGACGCTCGGCATCGCCCTGCCAGAATTCGACCTCATGCGGCATGACGATGAAAAGCGCCCAATTTGCAGCGACAAGGTCGGGCTCGTCCCGCAACCGCCGATGCTGCAGTGCCAATGCGTCGTCGAGCTCCTGCAACCAGCCCAAAACTTCGCTCTGCCGGTCGGTCAGGGCGACGGCCTTGGCGCCCGGCGCACGTGCACGGAAATCGGCATAGCGCTCATACGCCTCGGCCTGAAACGCCATGCCGCGCAGCCGTACCTGCCGCCCGAGCTGCGGCCAGTAGAAGGTGAGTGACACAGAGGGATTGGCGGCAATCTGCCGGCCTTTCGGCCCGCTGCCTGTTGTTGCGAAGTGCCAGCCACGCTGGTCAAGGTTCTTCAGAATGAGAACGCGAGCATCCGGTACGCCATCCTCGTCGACCGTGGAAAGCACCATGGCATGCGGCTCCTTGATATCAGCCTCGATGGCATCGCGCAGCCAGTCGGAAAACAGGTCTCGCGGATTGTCGGGTGTCAGATCCGCCTCGAATGACGGAAACGGCCCGGCCAGAGACTTCAGTATGCGCAATTCGTCTCTCACGGCACTCTCCTCAAGGTTTTGCGATAATGAGACGCAGCGAGCCTTCGAAGAAGGGCTGCGTGCGGAGGGCGCCATGACGGCGATCCCAGGATCCGTCGCTGAGATCGCGGCCAAGCTCGGCGACAAAACGCTCGCCAACGGAGGCATCGACAAAGCTCCATGCCGAATTGGCAAGCCGCGCGCCGGGATCAAGCATTCGTTCCGGCCTGCCATAATAGGCCTCGCCGAAGCCATCGACGCAATTCAGCGGGATCGGCACCGCCTTAATCTCCACATTGCCGCCGAGGGCGGCCGCGATCGTATGCATGGCCGGATAACGTCTCGCCTCGACGGCAATCATCTCCGGCGCATAGACGCTCAGCCACGATCGTTCGAGCAGGTCCGGATCACAGCTCAAGACCAATACAGGTCCGCGCGTGACACGGCGCATCTCGGCAAGTCCTCGCTTGAGATCCGACCATTGATGGACTGTGAAGGTCGCCATTGCCGCGTCGAAACTCCGATCGGCAAAAGGAAGATGTTCCGCCGTCCCGTCGATCGCGACCGGGAGATGCGCCGGCCGTTGGGCGCGCATGGATGCAGACGGTTCGACGGCCGTCACCTGCCGGTCGACGGGCTCATAGGAACCAGCGCCGGCACCGACATTCAACACGGTGTCCGCATCGCCGAGAGCGGCGCGGATGAATTCGGCTATATGGGGATCCGGCTGGCGATAATTGGTATAGCCCGATCCGATCACGCCGTAATTCGCATCGCCCGCACTGCCGTCCTGATATCTGCCTTGCACTTCATGTCTCCGTTGCTTCGTCGGACAAAGCTTCGCCGGACGTGAAAATGCCATTGCATCGTCGCGTCATTGTTCAATGAAGGCGCTGTCCATTTCTCTCGATGTCAAAAAAACACGTTATTTTTACCGAAGAAAACCGATATGTTCGAACAATCAATGTTCGGAAAATGCACATGACCAGACGGTTACCCTCCCTGAACGCATTGCGTGCCTTCGAAGCGGCCGGCCGGCTCGGCCGCATGACGCTTGCTGCAGACGAGCTCAATGTGACGCACAGCGCCGTCAGCCGGCAGATCCAGCATCTGGAGGAGATACTTGGCGTTCCCTTGTTCGAAGGGCCGAAAAACCGGCTGAGACTGACCGAAGGCGGGATGACCCTTTTGAACGGGCTGACGAGCGCGTTCGACCAGATGGATCTGTCGGTGCGAGCCGTAGCCGATACCGAAGAAGGTCAGCTCGACGTCTCCTGCCCCGGCACCTTTACGATGCGCTGGCTCATTCCTCGCCTCTATCGGTTTCAGGCGAAATACCCCAACATAGAAGTGCGCCTGTCGGCCTCGTCAAAGCCCGTCGATTTCGGCCGCGACGGCTTCGATGTGGCGATCCGCGTCGGAAGCGCGTCATGGCCTTCGGGCGCCGATGTCATTTCCCTATTTCCGGAGCAAACCGGCGCGGTGCTCGCGCCATCGCTCTTTGCCGCGTCGACGCCCGACTTCGACGGCCTGCCCCAGCTTCACACGCGCACAAGGCTACGCGCATGGGGCGACTGGCTGGCTCGCTCGGAAAGATCGGTCGCCACCGGACCGCGCGTCGAATACGAGCATTTTTACTTCATGCTCGAAGCTGCGACCGCCGGCCTTGGCGTCTGCGTCGCCCCGTGGCCCTATGTCAGCGACGATATCCGTTTCGGCCGGCTGATGGCACCATATGGCTTTCTGGAAAGCGGCCACGAATATGTCGCTCTGCGCCGCGCCCGTCGGAACCGAAAATCCGTTCTCTTCTGCGAATGGCTGCAGAACGAAGCCGACGTTTATCTGCGCTCGAGCGCGCCGCCGAACAGCTGATATTCTCAGCTGACCGGAGAAAAGCCGGCTTCGCTCAAGATCTCCTGCCCGGTCGGCGACAATAGAAAGTCGCGCAGCTCTTTGGTTTCGACATCCGCATCCGTGCGAATTGCCATGCCGTACTCGATGAGCGGCTGAAACTCGTCGGGGACAGGAACAACGCTGAAAGCCGGATCACCCGCCAGAAGACGCGCGTTTGAAGAATAGCTCATCATTAGATCGACCACGCCATCGGTGACCAGGTAACCAGCGCCCTTGCCCGGCGGCGTCGGCGGCGAATTGCGCCCGCCCACCAATTGCCGGGAGCGGGACCGGATCGCATCACCCTTTCCAGGATGCCGGGCTTCGATACGGTCGAAAACCTCGAAAGCATAGTCACCGCCTGGATCATCGCCCGGTGTCGACGTGCCGATCCTCACGGCGGGATCGGCCAGGACGCTGAGAAAATTCTCCGTCGTCAGGCCAAGCTCGGCACGCGAGAGCACACAGAGCCGATTGCGGGCAAAGCAGACCGCATCTTCTGCAAGACCCATAGAAACAAGCCGCCGCGGATGCGCCAAGTTTGCGGAGGCAAAAAGATCGAAACTGGTGCCTGTCTCGATCGCTTCCCGCAGCAGCCCCGCGGGTCCGAGCGTCAGCGAGATGCCAATGCCGAATTCCCCTCCAAAGGCGCCGATGATCGCCGGAAAGGCATGACGCAGGCTGCCGGCCGACAAGACTTGAACTGCATTCCTCACGGGCGATTTCCTTTTCTGTCTCAGATGAAATCGTGCTCCGCGGCGGGAGATCGAAATTTTACGAAGATATCCGTTGAGGTCGGACTCGGGATACAAATATCACCGGTAATCCTCAAGCCGAAACTGCTCGCCCTTCCCTATCCCCGTTATCTCTCCCGGCTTCCTTCGATTCGTTTTTATCACATCGCGGTTGAAGTCATTAACTGCCCAGCAAACACCGATGGTTTGGAGATGGGCGGTGTTTTCTATTCCAATTTTTATGAGAAAAGTCAGGCGCCCGGCCAGCGCATTGCGGCAATGTTCGTTGTTATCGAACCAGGTCTGACTGGTGACGTTGTCCAGCACCTTCTGGAGCGTGGCGACTTGCTTCGGCGATAGGCTGCCTCCCATAAGGTGGCGAAAGCGTTCCATCATGCCTCCTTCGAGGACCACTGCTACTGCGACATCACAGATGGACTCGCTCTTGCAAGTGAAACTACTCTGATACTATTAGTCCGTTACTTCAGCTCCGCGCGATGGGCGGTCCTTGACGGCAAGCCGCCAGCCAGACCGGCCATTGCTTTGTCTGCTGCCGGCACGTTAGGCAGGCTGCCGTTTAAAGCCTACGTCCATTTTTGACAGTGCCGGAACGCGCAATGCCCGACGAACGGGCGGAAGTTGCCGCAAGTTCATTCGTGGTGATCGATCCTTTGGGGTTCCGCCGGCTTTCCCGCTCAGCAAGCCCGCCTGCGCTTCATCATCGCGCTCAGCCTTTCGGCTCCGGCTTCGTCGACGGGTGTATAGACGATCATGCGGTCGTCATTGCTGGGGCTTGCCCACCAATTGTTGGATTGCAGCGGCAGGATCGTGCCATCCGCCAGGCGGAAACGCTTCACGGTATTCTCGATGCCTTTGAGCTGATAGCGATCCCATACGATGCGGAATTGATCGGAAGCGCTCATATAGCGTTCCAATTGCCGCTCCCAGCTCGGATCGTCGAGATGCTCCGCCATGGAGGCACGAAACAGCGCTGCCATATTGGCCAGCATCTCATCAGGATCGGCTTGGCTTGCGCGCCAGGCAGGATTGACGAGGGACAGATAGATACAGTTCCGGTCCTCGGGCGCGACGGCATCGAGATCGACGCCGACGAGCCGGCGATAGGCCTCGTTGAAACCGCGTATATTATAGCGCTTCGTCTGAATAAGAGCCGGATAAGGACAGAGATGATCGAGAATGCGCTGGCTTGCCTCGCTGAGCGGCTCGCAGACGCGAGGATTTTCGAGCCGGGGCGGAACCGGCAGATTGGCCAATCTGAACAGGTGCTCCGTCTCGACCTCGTTGAATTCCAAAGCATGCGCGACGGAGAGAAGCACGCGCGGCGACACGCGGATCGGCCGGCCCTGCTCCAGCTTGGTGTACCAGGTAATGCCGATATCGGCGCGCGACGCCACTTCCTCCCGCCGCAATCCGGGTGTACGAATCCGCCCTGCTCGACCGAGTCCCAATCTTTGCGGGTCGAGGGATTCCCGCCGTCTTCGCAACATTTCGCCGAGTTCCTGTGCGCGCGAAAGCATCTGATTGGGAACGATATCGAGCGTGCCGTGCATTTCCATTCTCCAGCCTGACACTTTTTATACCAGTCTAAACAGGTATCTTGTACCAGTTTAACATGGGTGTAAAACGCTGTGGACTCAGTTTCGGAAATGCTTTGAGGTCCCCCATGTCATCCGCACCAATCCGGCTTGGCCAGTTCGGCCTGCTGATCCTGCTTGCCGGGCAATTGCTGCTTCAGCTCGATTTTTCCATCATCAATGTCGGCCTCGCCGCCATCTCGGCCTCGCTGCATGCCGGCGAGACCGAACTTGAACTTTTCGTCGCCGCCTATGGTGTCGCCTTTGCCGTCTGCCTGGCAATGGGTGCGCGCCTCGGCGACAATTTCGGCCGCCGGCGCATGTTCGGCTTGGCCGTGCTGTTGTTCTGCCTGGCCTCCCTGCTATGCGGGGTGGCGACATCAGTCACCTTCCTCATCGTTGCGCGCGCGTTGCAGGGAATTGCCGCAGCACTCATGGTGCCGCAGGTGCTGGCGACCATTCATGTCAGCTTGACCGGACGCGATCACGCCCGCGCGGTCTCGCTCTATAGCGCGATCGGCGGCATCGCTTTCATCGTCGGGCAGGTTCTCGGCGGCTTCCTGATCTCTGCCAATATTGCCGGCTCCGGCTGGCGCAGCATCTTCCTCATCAATCTGCCGGTCTGCGTCCTGATCCTGCTCAGCGTGTGGCGACATGTCCCCGAAACGCGTGGCCAAGGCAGGGTTCCGGTCGACTGGTCGGGCATGATCACGCTGGCGCTGCTGACGCTCTCGGTCCTGCTGCCGACCGCGCTTGGCCCGTCGCTCCACTGGAACTGGCTTTGCCTGCTCGGCTTCGTGCCGATCCTGCCGCTGGCGGCACTCCTTTGGCGTATCCAGCGCGGCAAGGAGGCGCGGGGCGCCTTCCCGATCCTGCCGCCGTCGCTCACGCGCATCTCCAGCATGCGCTTCGGCGGGCTGATCGCCATACTCTTCTTTACCTGCTGGAGCGGCTTCATGTTCGTCTTCGCCCTTACCTTGCAGGCCGGCGCCGGGCTGACACCGCTGCAATCAGGCAACGCCTTGATTGCACTTGGCGGCTCCTATTTCGTCTCGGCCGCTTTCGTGACGCCTCGCCTTGCAAACATACGCCGCGAGCTCATGCTGGCGATGGGCTGCGTGATCCAGATGAGCGGGCTTGCTCTGCTCATCGTGACGCTCGAAACCGTCTGGCCGCAGCCCGGCGTCATAAACCTCATTCCGTCCACAGTCCTGATCGGTTTCGGCCAGGCGCTTATCGTCAACAGTTTTTACCGGCTGGGGCTGGCGGACGTACCGCATGAACATGCCGGCGCCGGCAGCGCCATGCTTGCCACCATGCAGCAGGTCTCGCTTGGTCTGGGACCGGCGATCCTCGGGGCCGTATTTGCCCAGGTGCTGCAATATTCGAACGCCTATCTCTCTGCCGGGGTCACGGCGATCGCCGTCGAACTCGGGCTGATGGCCATCCTGCTGTTAGCCACGCTTCTGCGACTGGCACGGCAGCGCAGCCGACCGGAAGAAGACGCCGAGATCGACGGCACCCTCATCGTCGCGCCTGAATGATCGGACGGTCGGCATCTACAATCCGTCGGTTCAACAGCAAGCCCGGCCTGTGACCAGGCCGGACTTGCAAGCATGGACCTCGTCTTCGACTAGATACCGTTATGCCGGCAGCTGGAAGAACCAATTGGCGATCAGCACGATGGCAAGGCCGCCGGCAAGCGCCAGATAGGGCAGAATACCCGCCTTCCTGACACCCAGATCCTGGCCGACCAGACCAAGATCATCCATGGCGCCCGCCGGGAACTTGCCGCCATCGCGAACATAATGCCTGTAGGCAAAGACCGGCAGAATGAGAGCCGCAAAGGCAAAGCCGATCCAGAGCGCATTGGCATAGCCCCAGACCTTGGCACCCGCGCCAAGGAAGAGCGCATTGACGAAGGCAAGAATGGTATTGAGGCCGATCAGCCAGGACGGCGCCTTCCACGGGCGCTCGACATGGCCGGAGTCCATGCGGTGTATCCAGCCCGAATTGAGGTTCAGGAAGTTGAAGATGATGTATCCGACGTTGGAAACGGCAAGCACGAAGAAATAGCCGCTCGTGTCCGAGGCAATGGCGAGAAGAAAGAGATTGAAGGCAAAATCCGTCCACATCGCTCTCGTCGGCGCGCCGTTCTCGTTCACATGATCGAGATATTTCGGCAGCCAGCCGTCCTTCGAGCCCTGATAGAGGGTGCGCGAGGAGCCCGCCATTGCCGTCATGATCGCCAGGAACAATGCCAGGATCATCAGGATGACGAGGAGTTGCGTGACGATCCGGCCGGCGCCGATCAGGCCGCCGAGCGCTTCACCGACGCCGGTGCCATCGACGATACCAGGCGCCAGCATGCCGGCATGGCCGAGCACGCCCTGGAAGGCAAAGGGCACCAGGAAGAAGAAGATGCAGCAGGCAAGGCCCGAATAGAAGATCGCCTTGAAAGTATCCGTCTTCGGGTTCTTCAGTTCACGCGTATAGCAAACCGCAGTTTCGAAACCGTAGGTCGACCAGGCGGCAATATAGAGACCGCCGAGGAAAAGCGTCCAGCCGCCATTGCTCCAGGTGCCGTCCGTCGCGGCGTAGGCCGCTGTCGGCGGCAGCAGGCCGGTCACGTTGGCGGAGAGGATTTGGCCGCTGACGATCGGATAGACGCCGATGATCAGCAGCGGCACGAGCACAATGATAGCGAGCCATTTCTGTACGCTGGCCGTCTCGGAGATGCCGCGATGCTGGATCGCAAAGATGATCAGCATCAGGATGCCGCCAATGAAGAAGGTGGCATTGATATTGGCGGTCGCGAGAAAAGGAATGTTGAAGCTGACAAGAGACCAGTTGCGGATGGCCGGCGTAAAAGCTGCAACGCCATCGGCGCTGAGCAGCGCTTTTACCGCATCGTCGGGCGATGTACCGGCATGGGCCGCAATGTATTCGGCAACACGCGGGCTATCGGCGGTGATCGACGTCGCATGGGCGCTGATCCAGCTGAGCACGGCCTGTGAGTCCGCCGCCGGAATGGGGAAGAAGGCATTGAGGATATAGCCGGCCGCAATGGCGCAGCCGAGCGACAGCACCGGCGACCAGGCGAACCAGTTGCACCAGACCGAAAGCGGCGCGATGAATTTCGAATAGCGCAGCCAGGCGGTCGCGCCATAGACCGAGGCGCCGCCGGACTTGTTGCCGAACATGCCGGCAATTTCCGCATAGGTGAAGGATTGCAGGAACCCCATGACCATCGAGATGATCCAAACGACGAAGGCAAGCTTGCCTGTCGTGCCGGCGATACCGCCGATGGAGAAGAGAACAAGCGGCGGCACGCCCGCAGCCACCCAGAACGCGCCCTTCCAGTCCAGCGCGCGTATAAGCTTACCTTCGGTGCCGGCGGAAGCGCCGGCGTCCACGATGTCAGTCATTGGTGATATTCCCCATTTTGTTCCGGACGTATCTCTCGTACGTCTCCCTGAACGTGCCTCCCATGGCATTGCGGGGCTTGCTGGAGGTTTTCATGAGCCGAGTCTGCGCGCGGATTCCAGATGCATGCCCTTTATGCATAGTGAAGATATTTTCTTTTTAGTCAATATCCCTTTACTTTCAGACGGCATTTTGTCAGCATGATTCCGGTGTCCGACACGCCTCATTTCCCGAGAGGGCTCTATGCGAGATCTCCATCCGTCAACCGCCGGAATACGGCCCGTCTCGGCGAGCATTATCCGCTATCCGGGCATTCCAGCGCTGCTGCAAGATACCGAGCGCTATCGCTGCAAGGGCGGCGGATCCCTGGTCGTGCGCGTCGAACCCGGCGACCGGGTTTCGGTGACGGATAGCGAAGGCGGGCAGGTCTGCGAGCTCACCTTCATCGACGAAAAGGGCCGCTTTCAATCCGCTGGCGTGGGCTCGGCATTCACCGGCGAAGCAACAGGTCTGAAAGCCATTCTTTCCTCTAGGGATGAAAGTGCGGCTCGCGTCAGAGCGGCGCTGGAGCGGCGTGGGGCCGATCTGGCCTCTGCGGCAGCGCTTCGCCTCTTCGGCGCCGCTTCACCGGCAGGCAGTACCGCGGAATTCACGATCGCGACCAAAGGCCTGCTTGTCGCCTGTGCGCCAGGAATGGCCATGTCGCCTGAGACCCAGGATACGGCAACGCCTATTGAAGTCAGAATCCGCCGCGCGACGATCCTGCGAGACTATGCTTCCGCATTGCCCGAACCGCTCGCCGACCCGATCGAGGATATTCGCATAAAAGCGGCGACCGCTTCGGCCTATTTTGTCCGCGCCGGCGAATATATTCAGATCATCGATGTCTATGGTCGGCAATGCACCGACTTCCAGGCCTTTTCCGCGCGCAAGGTCGACAAGGGCCTTGATCTCGCGCTTGATTCTACAGTGACCCGCACTCTGCTCGGCCGCAGCTATCCGGCTCCCGGCCTGCCATCGAAGGCCTTCGACCGCGATTTCGAGCCACTGGTGGAGATCGTCCAGGATACGGTCGGCCGCCACGACGCCTTCGCAACGGCCTGCAATTCCCGCTATTACGACGACATGGGCTATCCCGGCCACGTGAATTGCACCGACAATTTCAATGCAGCCCTTACACCCTACGGCATTGCCGGCCGAAAGGGCTGGGAGGCGCTCAACTACTTCTACAACACCAATGTCGATCACAATAACCAGCTCTATCTCGACGAGCCCTGGTCGAGACCCGGCGACTACGTCCTGATGCGCGCGCTGACAGATCTCGTCTGCGTCTCCTCCTCCTGCCCCGATGACATCGATGCGGCTAACGGCTGGGATCCGACAGACATTCACGTGCGCACCTTTTCCGGCAAAGAAAAATTCACACGAGCGGTGGCCTATCGCATGACCCCTGACGCCGACCCCGAACTGACGCGGGAAACCGCGTTTCACCCGCGCCTCTCCGCCCTGACGCGCGATTACACTGAATATCGCGGCTTCTGGCTGCCGAACCGCTTCTCCTCGGAAGGACCGGTCGAGGAATATTGGGCCTGCCGCGAACGCGCCGTGGTCATCGACCTCTCGCCACTGCGCAAGTTCGAGGTGACTGGGCCGGATGCGGAGGAATTGCTGCAATATTGCCTGACGCGCGACGTGCGCAAGCTCTCGACCGGACAGGTCGTCTATTCCGCCATGTGCTACGAGCACGGCGGCATGATCGACGACGGCACGCTGTTCCGCCTCGGCGACAAGAACTTCCGCTGGATCGGCGGCGATGACTATAGCGGCATCTGGCTGCGCGAGCAGGCGGAGAAGAAAGGCTTCAAGGCCTGGGTGCGCTCCTCCACCGACCAGATGCACAACATCGCGCTACAGGGCCCGAAGAGCCGCGATATCCTCAAGGAGATCATCTGGACGGCGCCGCGTCAGCCGACGATCGGCGAGCTCGAATGGTTCCGTTTCGCGGTCGGCCGCATCGGCCACTTCGAGGGCGCACCCGTCGTCGTGTCGCGGACCGGTTATACCGGCGAGCTCGGCTACGAGATCTTCTGCCATCCGAAGGATGCGGCCACCGTCTTCGATGCGGTCTGGAAAGCCGGCGAGCCCTATGGTCTGAAGCCGATGGGCCTGGAGGCGCTTGATATGGTTCGCATCGAGGCGGGCCTGGTCTTTGCCCATCACGAATTCGACGATCAGACCGATCCCTTCGAGGCCGGCATCGGCTTCACCGTTCCCCTGAAATCCAAGCAGGACGATTTCGTCGGGCGCGAGGCGTTGGTCAGGCGAAAGGAAAACCCACGGCATCTGATGGTCGGACTTGATATCGAGGCCAACGAGGCTGTCGGACACGGCGATTGCATCCATATCGGCCGCGCGCAGATCGGCGTGGTCACCAGCGCCACCCGTTCACCGATCCTCGGCAAAACCATCGCGCTCGCCCGTGTCGACGTCACGCATGCGAGCGTCGGCACCAAGGTTGAGATTGGCAAGCTGGACGGTCAGCAAAAGCGGCTTCCGGCTGTCATCGTGCCGCTTTCTCACTACGATCCGCAGAAGACGCGGCCGCGATCCTAATCCGACTTCTTCTGCGCGGCCGAGATTGCGCGCGCCGCCTCTTCCGAGGAATTGGCAAGCGTACGCATCTCTGCCGCCAGAACCGCAAAACCCGATCCGGCCGTGCCGGCTCTTGCCGCCTCGATGCCGGCATTGACGGCAAGAAGCTTCAGATAGCGCAGGGACTGCAGGATCTCATTGGTCTTCGACGCCGTGACCCGCATGCCAGCGGTCTGCTCGTCGATACGCTGATAGAGCGATTCGATATTCAGGATGCTGCCTTCGAGATAAAGAAGCTCCCCAGCCTCGTCCCATACGCCGCCGCCGGTCTCCGTTACCCAGAGAAAATGGCCGTCGCGATGACGGATGCGATACTCCATCGTCCAGTCGGTGCGGGCTTCCAGCGCCTTGCCGACAAGCTCGTCCATAAGCGGGATATCCTCTTCGCACATGATCGACGTAAAGGTTCGCGTGCGGTTGCCGATGATCTCGTCAGCGGGATAACCGAAGATGCGCTCGATGCCGTCGGTCATCTCAAGCATCGTATAATTTTCGTCTGCCCGGCAGCGATAAAGAAAACCCGCCATGCGGCCGAGAACGCTTGTCTGGAAATCCATGAAGGCCGTGCCCCGAAGAGAAGGTTGCGGATGAACTCGTTTCGTCTCAACGCATAAAAATCCGGCAAGGGCTGCTCTTCGCCTCCTTTGCCGGTCAGGTGGGGAAATGAGCGCGGATCAATTGCGCAGATATTCCTCCATGGAATCATCGAGCGCATCGACCCAGGGTGTGTGATGCGTCGGCGACATGGTGCCGGTCATCAGCGAACGGTAGGCGTGGTCGCGGAAGCCCATGATGTTTTCTGCCTTGTGATGCTCCCACTCCATGAAGGTCTTGTTCGTACCTTCGATATCGAAGCTCGGATAATCGGTCTCGGCGAGCAGTTCCTTCACATAATCGCCCTGATACCAGATCATCTGCTCCGCATCCTCGAGCGTTTCCTCGCGGGCACGCCATTTGTCGAAGTTTGCCTGCAGCTCTTCTTCCGGTGGCAGCTTGATGCGGCCCATGATGACGTCGCGCGCCCACCACGCCTGAACGTCGAACATGTTGAAGGTGTAGAACTGGTCCTGCATGCCGATGTAGAAAAGCTGCGGGTTCTTGTCGAAGACCACACCCTTGTAGAGGTGGTCGGCCCAGAGACGGTTGGCAGTCTTTAGCCGCAGCTCGTCAGGCAGGAAGGGGAAATGGTGCTGATAGCCTGTGCAGAGGATCAGCGCGTCGACATCCTTCGATGAGCCGTCGAGGAAGTAGGCCGTCTTGTTTTCAAGACGCGTCAACAGCGGCCGCTCCTCGAAATTCTCGGGCCATTTGAAGCCCATCGGCTTGGAGCGATAGCTCGTCGTCACCGACTTTGCCCCATATTTCCAGCATTGCGAGCCGATATCCTCGGCCGAATAGCTGCGCCCGACGAGCAATACGTCCTTGCCCTTGAACTCCAGTGCATCGCGAAAATCATGGGCATGCAGCACGCGGCCGTTGAAGGTCTTCACCCCTTCGAAGTAGGGCACGTTCGGCGTCGAGAAGTGGCCTGAGGCAACGACGACATAGTCGAACACCTCGTCATACATCCGGTCCTGAGGCCGATCATGCGCGGTTACCGTGAACTTCTTCGTCTCTTCATCGAAGCGTACCATGCGCACGGGCGTGCTGAAACGTACCCATTTGCGCACATCGGCTTTCTCGACGCGGCCCTTGATATAGTCCCAAAGTACGGCGCGCGGCGGATAGGAGGCAATCGGTTTGCCGAAATGCTCCTCGAAGGAATAGTCGGCAAATTCCAGGCATTCTTTCGGGCCGTTCGACCAGAGATAGCGATACATGCTGCCATGCACCGGCTCGCCATATTCATCGAGGCCCGTGCGCCAGGTATAGTTCCAAAGGCCGCCCCAATCCGCCTGCTTTTCGAAGCAGACGACTTCCGGGATATCAGCACCCTTCTTTGCGGCCGATTGAAAGGCTCTTAGCTGGGCAAGGCCCGAAGGGCCGGCACCGATAACGGCAACTCGTGTCATGTGGCATTCCCCTTCTCGATTCTATCGAAGTTCTTATGGCATGCTGTCGTTTCGCGCCGTGTCGGCATCAATCCGGAAAAATGCCGGGACTGGTCGGGGCGCCGTCGTCATATTTCGACAGCCAGTCGATCGTGGTCTGGCGGAAGCGCGTCAGGCCCTTGTAGTCGATGAGCTCCGGCGGCAAGGTTTTGAGCACACGCGGGAAGCGGCGCGCCCATTTCGGCACAGTGACGAGCTCGTTCATGTTCATCAGGTAGCAGCGGATGACGAAGAGGATGGCGTTCGAGCGCGGCAGGCGCCACAGGCTCTGCAGCTCGACGCGCAAGTGCACCTTCTCGCCGACATTCTCTGGCGTCACCGTGGTGCGATCCGGACCCCATTTCGGGTAGTTTTCGGGGCTGGTATCGAGGCGCGGATTGATCGTCATCGTCCAGTTGAACCGGCGCGTCGGCTTGCCCAGCTGCAGGTTCAAGAGAAATTTGAGCGCACGGTCGAATACGCCGATCTGGTGGGCAAGCGGCACCGGCCCGTGCCATTCCATGAAGTTCATGCCGATATCGAAATCGAGCGACCAATCGGCCTGCGTCGTCACCATGCCGGCATCCATCCAGAGATTGCCGTCGCGCTGGTCGACGATGCAGAAATCACCCTGCGCCTGTCGGGTGATGTATTCGAAGGGTTCGTAAGGCAGCGTCGACGCATCGCCGAAGGTGAAAGTGTCGTCGATGCCAAGGGGACGATTGATCCAGCGCCGCTGGTCGCCATTCTTGGTGAGCGTGAAATGCTCGGGATAGCCGGCCGCCTGCTCTTCCATCAGCAGTTCCAGCGTATCCCATTGCGCCGTCATCATGTGCGGCAGCGCCTGATAACGCAGCGGATCTTCCTTCAGCACCAGAGCCCGGTCGTGCATCTCGGCGACATAGTGCTCGTCGACGTCGATCAGGCTTTCGTAGACCGTGTTCTTCCGCCCCTTCACATGCGGTTCCATGTTGACCGAATACATGTATTCGTCGCGATCGAAGGGGAACGGGAAACGCCTGATGTTTTCCGGACTGTTGCGGTAGCTGAAATCGTCCCTGAACGTTTCCTGCTTGAAGGCGATTGCCATGTCCGTTCTCCTGGATATCGGTTGAGTGCCTAAAGGTCGAGATGCAGCGCGCTTCCTTCGAAACGGGAGACGCAGATCATCACCTTTCGGCCCGAGGCCTTTTCTTCATCGCTCAAATAGACGTCATTATGCAGAAGCTTGCCGTCGCAAACGGCAACACCTGTCTCGCACTGCCCGCAGGCGCCGCCGCGACAGAGGAAGGGCGCATCGATGCCGGCAGCCTCGATCGCCTCCAGCATGCTCTCATGATGACCGACGTGAACGGTCTTGCCCGACCGCGTCAGCATGACGGAGAAAGGCTTGCCGGGCTGTGACGACAAGAAGCGTTCGGAATGCAGGTTCTGTTCCGGCCAGCCGGCCTCGATGCCCGTTTTCAACACGCCGTCAATCATGCCTGAGGGACCGCAGACATAGAGATGCGTGCCGAGCGGCTGGCTTTCGAGCAGACGTGCTACGGGCATGAAATTGCGATCGGCATCGCAATAGATCTTCACCCGCTGCGATCCATATTGCTCGACAAGCTCCCGACAATAGGCGCCGCGATCGATCGAACGCACGGCATAATGCAGCTCGAAATTCGCGCCCTCGCGGGAGAATTGCTGCATCATCGCAATGAAGGGGGTGATGCCGATGCCGCCGGCAATCAGCAGATGCTTGCGCCCGCGCCAATCCGGCTGGAAGAGATTGACGGGATAGCTGACCTTGAGCTCGTCACCCTCCCTCACCTTCTCATGCATGAAGGCGGAACCGCCGCGCGATTCCTCGACGCGCAGCACGCTGATCTCATAGGCCGAGCAATCATGCGGCGGCGACATCAGCGAATAGGCATTGCGACGAACATGGCCTTCATCGTTCATCGAGACGATGACATGGGCGCCGCCGGAAAAATAAGGCATCGGCGCGCCATCAAGACGCTCGAAGCGGAATCGCTTGATGCGATCGGCGACTGGCGTCACCTTCGCGACACGAACCGGAATTTCCGTACCACCGCTCACAGGAACAACTCCTCGGGATCAGGCGCCGTGCCCGGCTCTTCCGCATCAATATTGACGCCCTGGAAAGCGCCGAGACGGCGCGAGTAGTGGTCGCGCACCAGAAGCGGCAGACCGCAATGACTGCAGGCGAAAGGACTATGCGTGACATCGTCGGTGATGCCCTTGCAATGGACGCATTGTACGCGACGCGCCAGGGAACCGCGGTGCTCCGTGATGATCGAGGCATGATCCATGCCGTAGTCGAGCGCCACCATCATTGCCTGGCCGATAAAACCCTCAGTACCGGCGATATAGAGCCGCGTGCCCATATGGGCTGTCGAAAGCGACCCTTTCAGACGGAAGAGCAGCGTTGCGATCGTCGGCGCCGTGAAGAACATGTCGGCGCCGAGCAGGCGCAAGGCCTCGTCATGGCCTTTCCCCTGCGAGCCGCGCGCGACATAGACGATTTCGCTGCGCGACAGGATGGTATCGTCAAGCCCGGCCATCTGGTCGAGAAGGGCCATCGCTCCCTCGCCTTCCAGCGCGAATAGATGCCGCCGGGCATGCGTCTGAATGGCGAGGCCTTTGTAGACCGGCCGGCTCTTGATGCCTTCGACAAGCATGAGCGCCTCCTTAACCGATGGCCGTCCTCTTCTTCTTTTCAGGGTCGTCGAACGGCAGCGTATGGGCAATCGCGCTCGCCTTTAGGCTCTTGCCACGCACTTCGAGCTTTGTGCCCTGCACGGCCTTATCGACATCGAGGCGAGCGATCGCCATCGATTTCTTCGTCAGGGTCGAATAGCAGGGGCAGGTGATGACACCGACCTTTTTGCCCTCGGCATAGATCTCGTCGCCGAGATCGGCCGGACCATCGGCATCGATCAGCATGCCGAAGATCTTGAAACGCTCCTTGCCCTTGAGGCGCGCATGTTCCTCGGCACCACGGAAACCCGTCTTGCCGGGGCTGACGGTGAAATCGAGGCCGAGCTCCCAAAGGCTGTCGCCGGGCGGCTGGTCGGCGAAGGGATACATCTGCGAGTTATCATAGGGATAAAACAGCAGGTAGCTTTCGACGCGCAGCATGTCGAGAACGCTGAAGCAGCAGGGAATGATCCCCATCTCTTCGCCTTCCGCGACGATGCGATCCCAGACCATCGGCGCATCCTGACCACGCACGAAGATCTCATAACCGCGCTCGCCGGTATAGCCGGTGCGCGAGATCATCACGGGCGCCCCGAACAGCGTCGTCTGCATGTGATGGAAGTATTTGAGATCGCGTATGCCGGGCACATATTTGGCGAGATAATCGACGGCGACAGGACCCTGCAGCGACAGATCGTGCAGATCGTCGTCGAAGAGGACAGCGCAGTTGCGGCCGGCCGCCTGCTTAAGCACTTCCTCGTGGCCGGAGCCCGAACCATGCACCAGCATCCAGGAATTCGGACCGGTGCGGTAGACGATGCAGTCGTCGGTGAAGTAGCCGCGATCGTTCAGCATCGCGGCATAGACCGAGCGGCCGGGATAGATCTTCGACATGTCGCGGGTGGTGATATAGTCGAGCACGGCAATGGCATGCGGCCCGACCAGATGCACCTTCTTGAGGCCGGAAACGTCCATGATGCCGGCCTTGGTGCGGATCGCGACATGCTCCTGCGACATGTCCTTCTCGTAGGTCCAGGCGGTTCCCATGCCGCTCCAATCCTCGAGTTTCGATCCGAGAGCACGGTGCCGGTCCGCCAAGGCGGAGAAACGCCATGATAATGCCATTTCGTTCCCTCTTTTTCTTCTATGGAATATTTATTTCCTGACTATAATCGTCTTTCGCGCCTTGGCAAGCCGATCCGAAGGGTTTTTCTTGGCCGTCCGGTTGGTATTTCGTTCAAAACTTCGGCGGCTTCTTACCCGCGGCGCGATGGGCAGCGATGACAGTATTGGCCATCAGCATGGCGATCGTCATCGGCCCGACGCCGCCCGGAACCGGGGTGATGGCAGCGGCAACTTCGGATGCTTCCGCATAGGCGACATCGCCCACCAGCCGGCTCTTGCCCTCGCCGCGCTCGGGGGCCGCGATCCGGTTGATGCCGACATCGATGACGGTGGCGCCGGGCTTCACCCAATCGGCCTTGACCATCTCCGGACGGCCAACGGCCGCCACCAGGATATCGGCACCCCTTGCAACGGAGGCGAGGTCCTTCGTCCGCGAATGCGCTGTCGTGACCGTCGCATTGGCATTGAGCAGTAATTGCGCCATCGGCTTGCCGAACAGGTTGGAGCGGCCGATGAC
>UCII01000001.1 GCA_900472485.1 Hyphomicrobiales bacterium | reverse complement strand
TATGGGTATGTGACCTAGAGGATTCGTGTTGATCAAGGCAAGGATGCCACCCATTTTCTGCGTTTCTTGAGTAGCGCGTTTGAAGACGATGAGCTTTCGCATGATGGCAACCTTGGGTGCTTTTCCGGCGGCTTTTAGCTGGTGGTATTTTGCTTTGAGATCGGGATTGAAGCGCATGGCGAGGAGTGCCGCCATGTATAGGGCATGCCAGACATTTGCACGTCCGCCAAGGATGAAGGCACGACCGTTCCATACTCCTGACTGCCGTGTGACGGGTGCCAGACCTGCGAGCGAGGCCGCTTGGCTCTGATGGAGTGTGCCGAGTTCGGCATATCAGGAGCACGAAAGCGGTGAGCGCAGATACGCGTGGGATGGAGACCAGAATGTCAAAACGCCCGGCAAGGTCTGGATCGGTTTTAATCAGCAACATGATCTCCTTTTCGATTGCAATTATCTGTCGCTCGATCTGCCTGAGCTTGCCCGTGGCTTCCGCAACGCGCCATGCCTGCCGCGAATTGACCTTGACGAGTGTCGCGGCCGCCATATCGAGCCGGCGCTCGAAAGCCCGTGGTAGGGGCCAGTCGATTCGCAAACGATGCGCCTCTCATGAATGGTCCCGGTTTGACCGAGCCAACGGATGAAAGCGTTGTAACCGACACTATCGTTGGCAAAGCGGCAAGCTGCGCCGTCGCTCATGCGGTGGGCGTCGAGATGGTCTTCGAGATGTCGGCGCCAATGGTATCCTTCGTCATCTTTCGCTTGTCCTATGCTTGTCATCCGGAGCTAAACTCCGGGTATATCCGTTCAGGACCAAAGAGAAAGACGAGGGCGATCACACTCCAGCTCGACCCATAATACAGTCTGCGTTTCAACGATTCGCCGCTGAGGGAGGGCGGCTACCCTCTAACAGGGGTTCACATTTGCTCGGTCGGCAGAAAAAATCATAAGATAAGCGGTTCAGCAAGTTAGATCTATCGGCTAAATTGACGTAGAAGTCGCTCTGCGTAGGTCTCGGTGGAATATCGTTCATTCGCTTCTGCCGAGATCAATTCATGAAGCTTATTCCCTTGAAATATATCCCAGTATTCATTTATTATTTTCGCGCATAAGTTAGGGGACTGATAGAGTGAAATGAGCACAGAGTTCTGCATAGATCGCAAGTTAAGTAAATTCGCTATCTCGGAATAGGAAATAATAGCGTTACCCATTTGCATATTTTCATAGATAGGAAACCCGAAGGTCTCTGGGAAAAAATTAAAGAACATGTTTCCGGAAGCGTAGAAGTTCAATAGTTCACGATACGGCACCCATGCATCGCGCGAAACTATGTCGATATAACTTCTACACCTATATAAATTTTGCAGATCTTTATTTACAAGATTTCGCGAAAAAGTTCTAAAAGTAAAGCCGTACTTCCGCAACTCTTCGCAGACATCTAAACAATGTCTAAATAAAATCGAATATACGTTCGAGTTATCGCCAAGCCGCTTAATAACTTCCTCATGTGGCTCGTCGATAAATATTATTTTTTCACTATGATTCTGCTTATTGGGCAACAATTTCTTTGACATACTTAAAGGTACAATTGCCTGCGTAGTGCTTTTCTCGAAGGGATTTACACCGCCATATTGTATAAATTTTTCTTTCGAAAAGGATATATTATTCTCCTCAACATTAAGAAGTAGGTCAGTCCACCACGATGAAAGCGAAATCCCGATTCGCCCACCGGCGGAAATATTTGCCCCAATAACCAGCAGCATACTTCCGTTATCACTGAGGTTTCTTTCGGAAAACAAATTTGTATCGAGTATATACTTGGAAAAAAAATCTCTACATAGATATATAGTGTCCCTCTCCAGTACGGTTCCGTCTGCGATCTTTATCACGTTATCAGATTGCTTGGCGGCTAACCAGAACCGCAGCCCCATCAAGCATAAAAATGGGTTCCAAAGCTCGTTGGTCTTTTCGACGATGTAGTCGATCGTCCAGGTATCTGGGGAACATGAATGGGGGACTATGACCTTAATGTTTTTCCCCACTATTCTAACTTTATCCATTCTTCACCATTTGGCGGTATATATAATCGTCTACCGCCTTCCCTTTTTGACATTAGCCTTTAATCAACTAAATAGTCATACATAGATTTTCTAATAACTCCCAAAGGCGGTTCCGTATCCTTTGGTGACATACCATTAAACCTATTCGCCCGCTAAAAACGCGAGTTTAAATGTCCACGCTGAGCTACTTAAGCCTCTAGCAGTTGCCGTCTAAAAATACGCTCAACCGCAAGTCCGGCAGTCAGAGTGGACACACCCCAGGCTAGCACATATAATTTATCAACCAGTCGATCGCTATAACTAGCGTAAAATGCCGTCCGCATCCACTCAACGCAAACAAGCAGCGGGTTGAACGCCAAAGCCTCACCAATTCCAACCGGTAGATTCGATGCTACAAATAATGTGCCCGAAGATAGATATAGAATAATAATAACCAGTGCATATATTGTGACCATAATAGGCATCACCAAAGATGCTATTCCAACAAGAGTCCCGCACCCAACAGCAAGTAACATCGTTGCGAAATAGCAAAAAATTGCCTCGTTCAAATCAACAGGAAAAGGGTTCTGCCCTGATAACCAGAGAACGCTAACCATAAGAGACAAAGTAATACACGCCCCAGCAAGCTCGAGACACGCGCGCGCCATCATAACATCAATTATGTGTACTGCAGGAAAAGATAACATTGGTTTGTTCATGACCAGTGACAGTCCCATAAAGCGAGAAACATAGCTAAACATCAGTGTCGGGACCAATCCAGTGGCGTAGAATACCGCCGTACTGTCGCCATAGGGCGCTATCCTATCGGTTACCGTACGAATAACTATCAAAACTCCTATATGCACAAAAGGCCACAATGGAACCAACGCGAAACCCAAGCCATGATTAAAGAAACGCGTTCGCATATCACGTAAGATAACAGCACCCATAACCTGCCGCTTGCGTATTAGGGCATTTACAAATGGATGCATCTACAGAAGCTCCAATATGGACCAATACCTTCGAACCAATAAACGACGCCCCACTTACCCTCTATGACCGCCTGATGAAACTCTCGAGTAGAAACATGATGATCTGAGCTACAAACGAGTGATCCCCTGGCAAGGCAAGCTCGAATTACACAATAATCATCATTGGTCTCACAGAGATAGAAGCGACTTCCGCATCAGCATATAGCAAAGTGGTGTTGCGTTTACTTGGCCTAACGCATAGAACGCATGCCACCATGGATCTCCAAAAGTGCATTGGGATCTATTGTCTTAAAAATCTCAGATACGCAGCTCAACCAGCTATCCGATTGAAACTTATTACGAATCAATCCCTCCTTTGCCGCTAGAATATCAGGATTTTGGACTAACAATCGAATACGATTCGCCCATTCCTGCACGTTCCACGGATCAATATATTCCAGGAGATCTCCAGCGATTTCAACTAGAGAACCTTGGTCTGAGCACAAACAAAACTTCCCATGAGCAAGAGACTCTGCAACTGGAAGGCCCCAGCCCTCATACAGCGAAGGAAAGGCTGTGAACTTAGCATTCGCATATAAGCTTGATAATTCACTGTCATTGACGTGATTCAGGATCGTAATTAATCCCTTAGTTCGAGGATCATTAGCTATATCAGAAAGAAGCTCGCTTGTGCCCCAACCAGACATACCAACGAATACCAAGTTGGGTAGATCACGTACACCGCAGTCAACTAATCGAGTATATGCCCGATACAGCACCTCATGATTTTTGCGACGCTCAATCGTAGAAACATAAAGAATATATTCGGTCTTTAGGATTTTCCTAATTTCCTCTTTTACCGGGATATTTCGATCCCCGCCACTGAATTTGTTAGAAACAAAGTTAGAACCCAATCGAATTGTCGAGGTGTTAGGTATCCGACACCCCGCCCGAGTCGCGAAATCTATATAATCAATCTGACTACGCTCCGAAATACAAAACAAATGGTCGGCACACCAACTCAGATCAACAAAGTAGTTTGAAAAAAAAGACGCCACATCCGCCATGCACCATTGAGGATATTTCACCGGAATTAAATCATAACAGAAACCTACGACACTGAATCCCAACATCGCCTTCTGCTTATAGATATTTTTGAAATTTTTATTATCCCAATCAAGACCAGCCGTAAGATATACATCATTATTTCGGAAAACTATACTTTCTCCATCCGAAATCTTCTTTTTCCGCTCAAAGTCTTCTCGAAGGAATTTTCTGTTCAAACTTATGCGAGCTATTACCGTGGGCTTTCTCCCACCGATCACTAGTTCAACGTCTTGAACATTTGCGCTATATAATGGCCCCAAAAGCTCCTTTATGGGAACCTCAAATGCACAATTTCCATCAAGAATGTTAGCATCCTTGAGGTCAGTTCGAAACTTATCGGATCGCGTCGTATAGATAGCACTGCCGTTTGCCCTAACCTCGAGATCGAACCTACTGCGCGGTTTAGCCGAATCGCAAATCCAACCGCGTAAGCAATCGTTTTCTATTGGATCAACCGAGTAGCGAAGACGGCTGAATCTTCCAAAAAAGAAACGGAAAAGTGCGGCTTCTGGCACAGATGTAACGCTGTCTATCTTTGAGAACACATCTGAGAGATATGGCTGCTCGCTTGGCAAAAAAAGCTCGCCACTCAAGAACGCATCAATCTTTTCTTCCTGAGCCGCCGATAATCTTCGAAATTCATCAGCTTCTCGATTATAAACGCACATGTCCATGCGCGGCTTATTGGCAGTTGCGCGGACATATCTAGCGAGCTCCAATTCAGTCCTTACAATCCCTACCGGTGGCCGGTTCCATCCAAGTAAAGTCGTCACGTCTAGCCATATAGTCATTTGCCAACACCTACCGGCCCTAATTTATCGGAGATCGCCAGTAACATCGGCTGAATACAGCTTCTCCAGGTTAACGGCTTCAGAAAATCCGAGTGCTTGGCTTTTCTCGGCTCCTGGGCAAATACATGCCGAACTAACTTATGCATTTCATCGGGACTTTCAAAAACATGAACCCCCGGACCATTCATATACTGCTCAAATCCTCTAAAAGCCGCGCGAGTCCCCACTACGAATTTCTCTGAGATCAAGGCTTCGGCTGTCTTCAAATTTGTGCCTCCTCCGAATGGGATTGGCAAAAGATAACCATGAGCCAATGCCTTAATAGCATCAAGATCAATATTAGGCAGCTCAAATAATAACTCAAGCCGCGACATATTAACGGAAGAAAAGGCTCCTTTTACGCACTCGCGGTAAATGTGCTCTGACACCGAGCCAACAACAACAAGCTTTGCATCGGGAGGAAAGCACGCTAAACTACCGCCCACAATCTCATGAAAGCGTGTAAAATTTGGCGGGTGAGCACTCGCCACGTATATTAAAAATTTGACGGCACCGAATTTATACCGCCAATACTCCAATCGCTCTTTGTCTGCCTGCCGACACTCCACTCCATTCGGCGCGATGACGACTTGCCGCGCACCCCATTCTCGATGAATCACCCCATCAGATGACGAAACACAAATGACCACATCCGCGTCACAGGTGGCGCCTTTTTCCAGCGACATTATCTCACTAATAATATCTTCTAGTATATCCTGATAGCCGCCCCCTGACAAAGAATCAACTATACCTCTTTTCAGCTCATATTCTATATTTTGACTTCCATAAGACAACAATACTTTTGAGTTAATTCGTTGTCGATATGCCAGAGCCACCGGCCAAAGCCACGGCTGCTCCACGTGAACTACATCTATATCAGTTGGAAGTCTCGATAATATCAGAGCTTGATTAGCCTTGTCGCCAACAAATTTGGAAGTCTGCAAATCACCTATAAACATAACGTTTTTGCCGCGAAACTTTCTGTGCGGCGAAGTCGTCGGGAATACAACATCCCAAGGCGCAGCCTCTCTGTAAGAATCCTCTTCAAAAACAGCCACATTGAGAACGCGCCAACCGGCCGCCTGAAATTGGTCGCGAATATTTTTAGCACGTATCTGCCCGCCGTGCCTGGGATTAACAAGAGGATACGTAGTAAGAATTAGTATACTTGGCATATTCTATGTGTCTTAGCTAATTAAATTGGCGGCAGCATAAGGTTGAAATTTTATAGTCACCTCAACCTATGCCGGCGGAGGTTCGTTGCCTTTCAACTATACCCAAAATGGCACTCTCGCAATAGGTAACAATTAACGAATGTAGTCAAACGTAAATTTGATCCCATACCACATACCACGAAGCTTCTTTCACCATTTTGAACGCAGATTATATCAAAAAATGTATAACTCGGCGCCTATCGCCTTGAGCGAAGTCGATGATTCACATTTTCGCTATCCGCGACAGTAAGCTGCAGAAAGAGACCCACCGTGATCACGGCGATCATCTTTCGATGTATCAATGAAGTCGCAATGACGCTCATATTTGATAATCGGTGTTGAGCCAGGCTCTGCGCCGACGTCATTTGTGGGCAACGTTAATGATCCGGCGATTAGTCATTGGCAATATATTCCATCATATTAACGTTGTCTTCTGATCGAAAAGATTATCGATCTCCTATTTTCCTCGCTTGGTGATGGCGTTTCGCTTCATATACGGTTGTCCACAAAGTACCATTCGGCCGGATGTTCGCGTACGATTGGTTCGATAACGGCGTTGAGAAGCTTCACATCCTCCATAAGTTGATCCTCAGTGCCGCCTATCATTTCCAGCTTAAATGAGGCTAATGATCGTAAGAGAGAAAAGGCACCCTTCTCCCGAACAATATAAACCGGATAGATCAATGCATTCGTCCTCCGCGCCATGCGGGCGACGAGAGCATAATTGCCTTCAAGATGCGCGGGCCTTCCGAAAAAAGGCGCCCGGATGTACCCGTTGAAACCCTCGTCACAGAACATCAGCAGGTTGCCGCCGTTTTCCAAAATTCTGAGAGCCGGGCGCACGAAGCTGCGGCCGGGTTTCAGAATGCCGAGGCCAGCGCCTTTCCGTAGCCGGTTGACGATATAGTGGCGTGAGCGGCGTTTGGGCGGGTCGTAATTCATGGTGACGTCGAGCCCCATGTCGAGAAGGCAATGCCAGAGTACCTCCCAGTTACTGATATGGGGCGCGATGAAGATCACCGGCCCTTTGCTGCAACACTCGACCAGTCCCTCGGTGCCAATCATGCGGACGTGCCGCCGTGCCAGTCTCGGCACGACTGAATATTCCGCCATCTGCCGCCCTTGAGAATCGGCATAAGCCCTGAGAAGCTTCTCGATCTCTGCATCGCCAAGCTCGGGCCTTATCATCTTGAGATTGGCCGCAGCGCGCGCGTAAGCACCCTTGTGGAAGCGGGGTGCCAGCATGCGTCCGAGCCAACCGCCAAGGTCGGAGCAGAGGCTCGCCGGCAATAGCATGAAGGCAAAATAGAGGAAGAGATCTATGGCGTTGTGGACATTCTCGTAAAGCCAATAGCGCAGAAATGCCTTGCGCCGGTCGCCGCCAGCGGCGAAATCGGCAAGGGGCGGAGCTTTCGGAGGCTCATAGGTCCAGGCCTTGCGCTTGCCGGCGACGACTTTTTTATCGGTCTCGGTCGTCATCCCCGGCGCCTATGCAATGTCACGGGCATGCCGTCACGGGGACGAAGCGTCAGACGGCATTGGGGCTTGATCTTATGTCCATCCCTGATCCGAACGCGAAAACGCTGCGCCAGGATCGCCAGGCAGAGGATCGCCTCGGTGAGGCCGAATTGCAGACCGGGGCATACGCGTGGGCCGGCAGCGAAGGGAATATAGCTGTAGGGCGCCGGCCGTGCCTCGCCGAGGAAACGCTCTGGATAAAAGCGGTGCGGCTCGGGGAAGAGCGACTCCGTACGATGCAGTATCCATGGCACGATCAGAACTAGTGCCGCCTTGCGGACCCTCACGTCGCCGATCTGATCCGGCTCGGCGGCCTGGCGTGCCAGGATCGGCACCGGGGGATAGAGGCGCAACGTCTCTTCGATGACTGCACGGCACCAGTCGAGCTTTGCAACATCATCGATCGAAGGGACCCGATCGCCGCAGACAGCCTCGATTTCCGCAAGGACCGCCTCCTCCACCCAGGGCGCACCCGCGAGCAGATACCAGGCCCAGGTCAGGGTCGCCGCCGTGGTTTCGTGGCCGGCCATGAAGATGGTAGCAGCCTCGTTTCGAAGCGCCACGACATCGAGTTTCAGCTCGGGATTGCGCTGCTGCCGTCGGATCAACAGCTCGACCATCGAGCTATTGTCACCCTTGCCGGCCAGATGATCTTCGATTACCTGATCGATGATCCGGTGAATGCGTTTCACCGACCGGCTCAAGCTCGGCGTCCTGATGATCGGCAAACCCTCATCGAATCCTAGAAAATAGCCGAAATTGACCGAATCGACCAGCGACTGGTAACTTGCAAAGCCTTCGGTGACCGCATTGGCGCTCTCCTCGCCAAGATCATTGCCGAAGACGCTACGAGAGATGATCTCCGCCGTCAGTCCCGCCATCTCGAACAGGGCGTTGACTTCAGCGCCTTCACCCAGGCTCTGCCATCTATCGGCAAGCTCGCTTGCTGTGCTCTGCATGATCGCGCCAAAGGCCGGCACGCGGTTTTTATGCACTATATCGGAGACCAGCGGCCGACGTTGTTTCCAGGTTTCCTTGTCGGAAATGAACAAGCCGTCGCCCAAAAGATATTCAAGAGCACGCCGCATCTGCGGCGTCTTGCGCTCGAAATTCTCGTGGCGTTTGGCCACCACATAGCGGATGGCTTCAGGCGAATTGACAATGATGAGCTGGCGGCCCAGAAGCTTGAACTCCGCCACATGTTCGCGATAATCGGCGCGGCGCCAGATCGACAGGAAGTCGCTGCGCGCCTGCAGCATCAGCTTCAACGGCTGGCCGGGCTTCCCGTTATAATAAGCTGCGTGAGCCGGCTCGAAATATCGCGAGAATTGATCGGCGTGTTCGACGATTTCGGTTTTCTGATCAAGCCAGGCCAGCATAGCGGTGCAGAACTTTCGCGCCTTGCGGCCGGTAACGATGTGAGAACGGCCGAGCGCCACGACGCGCGGTCGTTGTCACTATATTCATTTCGCAACCGCAGAAAAGCCCCCGCTTGGCCGAAGTGGAGGCTCTTCCTTCGCTTTGAAATCAGCTGAGCCTAGATCGTTTCCAGCACGAACAGCTCATCCAATGTCTGGCGCCTGCGGATCAATCGATGCGTCTCGCCGTCGATCAGCACTTCTGGCGCATAGAGACGGCTGTTGTAGTTCGATGACATCGTCGCGCCGTAAGCACCGGCGCCATGAAACACGAGATAGTCGCCGACATGGGCTTCGGGCAAATCGCGCTTTTCCACGGTGCCGTTGTCGGTCTGGGTGAAGACATCGCCCGATTCACAGAGTGGACCAGCCACAACGGTGGGGAAGATTGCTCCGGCAGCATTGCGAGGCGCCTTGCCGGGAATGACCGAGATATGGTGGTAACTGCCATACATGGCCGGTCTGGCAAGATCGCTGAAGCCGGCATCGACGAGCACAAAGCGGTTGCGGCCCATCATCTTGACCGCTCTCACTTCTGCCAGCAATACGCCGGCATCCGCTGTCAGGAAGCGCCCCGGCTCGATCTCGAGCCGGATCGGATGGCCGACATGCGTCTCGATCTCGCGCCGGGCCTTGTCCCAGAGCGAAAAGTAATGAGCAGGGTCGATCTCTTCTTCCCCCTCCCTGTAGGGCACGGAGAGACCGCCGCCGGCGGAGATGGCCTCGATATCGACATCCAGCGTGCGGCAAAATCCGGTCATTGCACCGCAGACACGCTGTAGGTGCCCATAATCGACGCCGGAACCGATATGCATGTGCAACCCGACAAGCTTCAGCGAATATTGCCGCGTCAGCGCCACCGCCTCCTGCAATTGCTCGAACCAGATTCCGTGCTTGCTGGTTTCGCCGCCGGTGTTGGTCTTTTTGCTGTGGCCATGCCCGAAACCGGGATTGATGCGCAGCCATACTCTGTGACCAGGCGAGCGCTCACCCAATTGATGCAGCATGTCGATGGAACCGATATTCACCTCGATCTTGTCGGCAATGACGCGTTCCAACGTCGGTCGGTCGAAGACGTCGGCGGTGAAGACGATCTCCGCATCTCCCGACGCATTGCCGGCAGAAAAACCCGCCCGCATCGCCCGCTCGATCTCGCCAAGCGAAACAGCATCGACCCGCACGCCCGCTTTGCGCATCTCTTTCAGGATATGAATGTTCGAACAGGCCTTCTGCGCATAGCGAATGACGTCGAAGGCGGAGAGTTGCGCGATGCGGCGGCGGATCGCGGCAGCATCATAGATCCAGAGCGGCGTTCCATATTCGGCGGCAAGCGCGCTCAGCGTTTCGTTGGAAGGGATGGTCATCTTGTCTCGATCGGGTCAGGGCGGGAATGCATCAACGATGATAATAGTATGGGCGGAGCGACCATGTCACTCCACTCCTTTCGTGACGTAACGGTACTGCGGCCGGCTAACGTTTGGCAGCGGCAAGTGCCTGCTCGAGATCGGCAATGACTTCCTTGGCCGAATGCAGCCCGACGTTCAGGCGGATCGTTCGATCGCTGACACCAAAGCGGGCGAAGACATTCGTCTCCGGCGAGATGCTGAGTGCTGCCTTGGCCGGCACCACCAGGCTTTCCGGCCCGCCCCAGCTGACGCCGATACGAATGAGGCGCAACGCATCGACGAAATCGGCCACATCGATGCGGTCCGAAACCTCGAAGGAAAACAGCCCGCCAAATCCGCTGAAAGTACGTTTTCCCAGATGATCGCCGAGTGCCGGATGCATGACATTGGTTACATCCGCATGAGCATCGAGCCAGGATGCCACTTCCAGCCCGGTTTCATGATGATGGCGCATGCGGAATGGCAGTGTCTCGAGATTGCGCAGCACGAGCCATGCCTCGAACGGCGCGAGCTTCGCACCCGTATAGGGGTAGATTTCGCTGTTGATCCGGTCGATATGCGCCTTCGAACCAGTGACCAGACCTGCAACCGTGTCGCTCTGGCCGCCGAGATATTTCGAGGCGGCGTGGATGACGATATCGATACCGACGGAGAGAGGCTTTTGAAAGAGCGGTGTTGCCCAGGAATTGTCGACCATCGTTACGACGCCATGGCGGCGAGCGGCCTCGGCGATCGCAGTCAGATCCTGCAACTCGAAGACCATCGAGGTCGGGTTTTCGAGATAGGCGAGCTTGGCGCCGGGAAGTGCGGCAAGCATAGCCCCCGTATCTGTGCCGTCGATATAGTCGATGACAACGCCGAAGCGCTTCAGGACTTTTTCGAAGAAGCGGAAAGCATCGCTATAGACGTGCCGGACGGTCACAATACGATCGCCGGGTCCGACGAAGGCGAGAACTGCAGCAGCAATTGCACCCATGCCGCTCGAAAAGGCACGCGCCTCTTCCGCGCCTTCCATCTCGGCGATCTTGCGCTCCAGAAGCCGCACGGTCGGATTGTCGCCGCGCGAATAGATCGGCTTCTTCGAACGGCCGGCGAAGACGTCCTCCAGCTCCTTGTAGCTATCGAACAGGAAGAGCGAGGTCTGATAGATCGGCGGCACGGCGGCATCGAAGGGATCATCGCGCGGCGGCATCAGCGCGTCTGGAATGGCGTGGCGGTAGGCATCGAATCTCGGCGTCTCGTTCATGGCGTTCCTCTTGAGTCAGGAGTGAAGTGTCGATTGGCCAGCAAGGCGGCCGGGTGCATCGACCGGCAGAATGGCGAACCATTCCCGCCAGCAGACAAAACCGCCGAGCATGGCAGCAAGGATGGCAGCGGTAGCCACGGCGGCTGAAACGCCGGCAAAGCCCATCCAAAGCGGCAGCAGGAGCAGAAGCGGGATCAGCAGATAGCCCTGCGGCGCAAGCCCCACGAGCGCGGACAGACCCGCCCTGCCCCGCGATTGCAGCATGACGAGCAGGACGGATTGAAAGGCCGCAAGCGGAAAGATCGGAAAGAGGGACCGCAGCCAGGCGACTGCCTCATCCACGACGTCCTGGCTATCCGTGAACAGGCGCGCGATCGGCTCGGCAGCCAGGAACAGCAGAATAGAATAGAGCAATGCGACCGGTACCGTCACAGCCAGCATGAACCGGATCACGGCCTTTAGACGCTCGGCATCGCCCGCGCCAAAGGCATGGCTGACGACACTCTGCGCACCGAGGCAAAAGCCGAACAAGGGAAGCTGTCCCAAGGTCATAAGCCGGATAGCAATCGCCGTTGCCGCGACACCGGTATCGCCGCCATAGACAGCGGCCTCCCGCATCAAGACCAGAAAGCCGAGGCCCGTGACAATGCTTGTTGCGGCAGCGGGAAGGCCGATCCGCGCGATCGGCCAAAGCAGTTGCCAGCATATCGCCCCGCCGGTCACGCTCACCGTTCCCCATCGGCGCAGGAAATAGACGGCATAGCATGCAAGGGCTGCAATGGACGACACAATAGTCGCCAGCGCCGCGCCGGACGCGCCGAGCTTGAAGAGGAAGATGAAGACGGGATCGAGAACCGCGTTCAAGGCGAAGCTCGCGATCAGCACGATCATCGAGAAGCGTGAATTGCCCTCGGCGATCGCTATGAAATCGCAGATAGCCTGCAAAAGCCCCAGTGTCAGACCGAAAGCAAGCAGCCGCCCATAATCGAGCCCAGGAGCGAGGAGATTGTCGCTGGCGCCGAGTGCGCCAACAAAATCCGGCAGACCGAGATAGATCAGGATCGACAAGAGGATACCGAGCGGGATCGTCGCCGCGAGCGCTGTCGTTGCAACCGAGGCCGCAGCTTTGAGATTTCCTTCACCAAGGTGACGCGCAAGCAGCGTCGCAAGCCCGATACCCAACCCCTGACCGGCGGCCGCGACAAGCAGAAACAACGGCATAACCAAACTGATGCCCGCCAGCGCGTCCGAACCAAGCGCTCCCAGAAAGATCGCATTGATCGCATGATGGCCGGCACTGGCGGCAAGTCCTGCCACGGCCGGAAGCGCGATCGCCAGAACGAGCCGCTTGACGCGCGGATCGTTCATATCGACGGCTGTTTTCATCAGGCGCCTCGCGCCAGCGAACCAAGGACAGGCTGCCCATCCTCTGTGAGCAAGCCGGTGAGATCCGGCAGCAGCAGCCGATCCATGAAGAAGCGCTCGCGTAGAAGCATGACCAGCAGCGCCTTTTTGTGCGGGAACTGAATATGCTTGACCTTGGCGAAGCCGGAACGGTCGAGATTGCGGATCTGCTGGGCGTGATGATGGATCGGCTCGCCGACGATACGGCGGGTGCGCGGATCAGCCAGGAACATGTAGTGCATCAGCGATGGCAGCCAGGCGCTGACGAAGGCCTTTCCGCGGAAATCATCCTCACCAATCGCCACATGCCAGCCGCGGTCGTAGCCGTCGGCGTCATAGTGCGGTCCGATCCTGTCTTCCTTCGCCCAATAGAGTTCGAAGTAACCGAAGGGCACGCCGCCAAAGGTCCCGATTAGCGGCAGAGTGCGGGGATCGGCAAGACGGCCGGCGATGAAATCGCGATGATAGGAAAGATCGCCGCTGTCTTCCCATATGGCGGCGACCCTCGGATCATTCATCCAGCGATGGAAATGCGGAAGATCAGCCTCTATATCGGCGACATGGAAGCCAAGCTGGGTATTCAGCCAGGGAATGAAGCGGCTGTAGACACGGTCGGCGGGCTTCGGCGGCCGCTGCGGATGAAGGGCACCATTCGTCAGGATCGGAAATTCCGGATAGGCCTTGGGCGCACGTCCGAGCCAGGATCTTGCCTGCTGGAAAAAGGATTCCGGCCGCACGATCAGGCGCTCGCCGCGCCGTTCGATCGCACCGGTTTCCAGCAGTCGCCTTGCAAGATCCTCATCCGCAAGCGCGATCTCGAAGCAAATCAGATGCGGATTGCATGCCAGAACGGCTTCCGACACGGCGTTGACGATATCCTCGTCAGAAAGCGGCGGGACCGCGGTGGAGATTGTATCGAAGACGAGGAGATTGGTGGCCGGACCCGATAGATGACCTGAGGCCACCTTCACCCCGTAGTGCTCGACGCGGAAACTCCCCGGTGCATGCCCTGCCGATATGATGAGCGGCTGGCCGCAGGCAAGCGCGCTGCTCTCGAAGCCCGAAGCCGGCAGGCGCAAATCAAAGGATCTCTCCGCCGTCTCATCACTCCTGATCGCCAGGGAAACATCCATATTTCATCTCCATATCTTCAGAACCACGCCGGTTGAGATGGCAGGCCAAGCACAGCGCTAATTCTGCGGTGACGAACGGCATCGGCAAAAATTCAAAATATTTTCCGGAAATATTTTTTGAAAATCTCCTGAATTTTCCAAAACACCATTCGTCATGCAGCTGCGTCGATGTAATTTTCGGAGTAGTCGAGTTTATCGACGCCAGAAGTCAGAGATATCAGTCGATTAAACTTAATATCTATCGCAGATATTGAGATGCTTACGTTATTGTATTTCGATCGATTGGATATGTATTTCAGTACACTCAGGGAGAATGGCGAAGAAATGACTGTCCATGATCGCAACGCCCAGGCAGCAAACGATACGGATTACCTCGCCAAATGCTCCCTATCGCCAGCACAGTCACGTATCTGGCTCCTGTCAGAGACGGGTAACGAAGTCGTCTACGGGCGACAAATACTCGCCATCGCGTTTCCTCCCGTCCCTCTTGCTGTCGCGCATCAGGGCCTGTCAAAGCTTTCGCGGCAACATCCCCTCATCACCTCGGAATTCGAGGCGAGGGCAGGTGGCGCCGTCCAGCAGATCCTGAGGAACGACCGTTTCGTCGAGATCATCGAGACGACGTTGACTGCAGGCGAAAACCCGGACGAGGCGTTGACCGCGGCTGCAACAGCGGAACAGGCCCGCCCGATCGACCTTACCGATGGCAATCCGGCCCGTTTCATTCTCCTGGCGCAAGAAGGGCGGGCGGTGGGTGCCCTATTCTCCCTCCACGCCATCCTCGCCGACGCTGCGGCGCTCGACCTGCTTGCAACGGATTTCCTTCGCAACATCGGCGGTCATGACCCAGCGGATATCACAGAGACGGCGTTGCCCGACGCCGCTTCGTGGATGATTGCCAATGGCGCACCGCGCCTTGCGGCACCGGAACTGGTCGACTTCTGGTTCCAGCGGCTGACGGCTCAGGAGAACATTGCGTCACTCCCGCCGCAAACATCCGCGGGAAAGAACGCGGTCGACGAGGCCTGGTTCGAGCATATGCTTGAAGTGCCGGTACAATCGTCCGCTGACGCCTCCGGCGACATGCTTGCCGCCCTCGGGATCGCCCTGCGACGCCATACCGGATACGGCGCTCAAAGGATCGGCCTGGTCAAACGTCCGGAAAGGCAGAAAGTTGCCGCCCGCTGCGAGGACGTGTTGATCCTGACGCCGGAACTCGACGGCACCATGACGCTCAAGGACGTTCTAGATACATTCGTCAAGGAAATCGAGACCGTAACTCGGCAATTCCTGCCCTTCGAGGCTCTTGCCGATGCGTTGATAAGACGGGACGAATCCTTCGACACCACCGGCCTCGTCAAGACGCTCCTCGATGTGCGTCCGCCCCTACGTCTCCTGCAAGCAACCTCGAACGAAGTCACGCTGCGCAGCCCCATCGAATCGCCGGCGCGCCGCGATGCCGATCTGGTCGTTACCGTTTCCCCGGCGCCCTTTGGCAAGCTTCGCATCAGCATCGGCTTCGACCCGCAAAAGCATGATCGAAAGCAAATCAAACGCTTCGCCGACGATCTTGCCGTGGCACTTGTACAGCTGCAGGCCGATCCGGGCCTTCAGATCAAACACATCCCCTTCGTGTCGCCGGAGGAATTGGACAGGCTTTCCGCACCCTACCCCGACGCACCCGAAGCGGACGACGGCACGCCGATCCACGAGGTCATCTCCGCGCAGGCGAAAAGGCGGCCGAACGCCTTTGCCGTCGCACAGGGCGAGAAATCCGTGACACATGGGGAACTCGAAGCTGCCGCCAACCGGCTGGCTCATCGGCTGATCGCGATGGGGATCGGCCCGGAAAAGCGCGTGGCTATCGCCCTTGAAAAATCGATCGACGCGATCATCGCCATTCTTGCCGTGCTGAAGGCCGGCGGCGCATTCACGCCGGTGGAGCCGGATCATCCGGAGGCCCGCAATCGTCACATCCTGACCGCTCCGGGCCTCTCGCTCGTCATTTCCCGAGCAAAGCACATCGCCAACCTGCCGAGCGATATCGCGACACCCTACCTCAATCTCGATGTCATCGACCTGTCCACGGAGAGCGCCGACGCGCCGGCAACGATCATTGCCCTACAGCAGCTTGCCTATGTGATCTACACGTCGGGCTCGACGGGCGTGCCAAAGGGAGTGGCAGTTGAGCACGGTCCGCTTGCGCATCATTGCAAGGCGACTCTGCGCATTTATGAAATGAGCGAGGAGTCCTGCGAATATCCGGTACTGCCCTTCACCTCAGACGGCGGCCATGAGCGCTGGATGGTGCCGCTGATGGCAGGCGGCGGTGTGGTGCTGACGCAGGACAAGCTTGCCACGCCCGAAGATGCCTTTGCGGCCATGAAGCGGCACGGCGTCAACAATGCCAGCCTTCCGACGAGCTATGTCCGCGGCCTTGCGGAATATGCCGGCGAGAACACCGAAATCCCGCGGTTGCGGCTCTATTCCTTCGGCGGCGAGGCGCTGTCGCAGGCGGTGTTCGATATGATCACCGAGAACCTGAAGGCGCAGCTGCTGATCAACGGCTACGGCCCGACCGAAACGATCATGACGCCAATGATCTGGAAGATTCCGGCCGGGACCCGCTTCGAAGGGACGGTCGCGCCGATCGGGCGCGGCGTTGGCGATCGGCGCATCTATGTGCTCGATGCCGACCTCGCGCCCGTTCCGGTCGGCGTGATCGGCGAAATCTATATCGGCGGCAGCGGCCTGGCACGCGGCTATCTCGGCCAACCGGAGCTGACGGCGGATCGCTTCATTCCCGATCCCTTCTCGCAAGGCGGCAGGCTCTACAAGTCAGGCGATCTCGGTCGCTGGCGCGAGGACGGCATCGTCGAATTCGCCGGCCGCGTCGATCACCAAATCAAATTGCGCGGCTTCCGCATCGAGCCTGGTGAAATCGAAGCCGTGCTGCGCTCCGATCAGCGTGTCGCCGAAGCGGTTATTCTCCTGCACAATGACGGCGGACGCAGCTCGCTCGTCGCCTATGTGGTGCCGCGCGAAGGCGAGAGCTTGAGCGTGACTGAACTGCGCCGCACCGCCATGACCGCACTGCCCGACTACATGGTGCCGCAGACCATCATGCTGATCGACAGGCTGCCGATGGGGCCGAACAGCAAGCTCGATCGTGCCGCCCTGCCCGCACCGCGCATCGAACGCGAAATGGCGCTACCGGCTAATGACAAGGAAAAAGCAATCCTGGAGGTCTGGAAAGACATCCTCGACATTGGCGATACCGGCGTTACGGAGAATTTCTTCGATATTGGCGGGCAATCGCTGATGGCCGTGCGCATCGTCTCGCGCCTGAAGATGCGCCATCCCGAATGGCCGCTGTCGATCGCCGATATGTTCAACCATCCAACGGTGCGCGATCTGGCACTCGCAATTGACGGCAGCCGCGACGAGACCGGTGTTGACGTCGTCTATCTTCGCCGCAACGGCGACCGGCCGGTGCTCTATTGCTTCCCGGGCCTTCTCGTCAGCACGCGCGAATATATGCGCCTCGTCGATTATCTCGGCCCGGAACAGCCGGCGACCGGCTTCATTTGCTATTCGCTGACAGAAACCAAGACGCTGAGTACCCGCGTCGAAGATATCACGGCGCGCTACGCCGAAGCGGTACGCAAAAAGGCCAACGGCCGGCCTTGCGCCTTCCTCGGCTGGTCGTGGGGCGGGCTGCTCGCCTATGAGGCCGCCCGACAGCTCGGCAACGATATCGATCTGCGCATGATCGGCATGGTCGATGTCTGCGACATGGACGAGGAGTTCACCGTCGGCATCATGCCGCACTTCGAATACGGCATCCGAGATCGCACTCATGCCGCCGTGCAGAGCTGGCTTGCCACTACGCCGATGCGCGAGGACTGGAAGAGGCTATTTGCCGCCATGAACGAGGAGGTTTACGAACAGTTCCTCCACCATGTCGTCAAGCATAACGTCAAACTGCCGACGGATGGTCCCGATATCGGCTCGGAAGAGCATACGTTTTGGATTCTCATCGACAATGCGATGATCTTCCGAAACTACCGCCTGGAGCAATCCGATTTCCGCATCCATGCCTTTGCGGCCGAGGATTCTCTCACGCGCGCCCTCAACGTCATCGACTGGCGACGCTATTCACCGAATGCCACGGCATCCGAGATCGTCACCGGCACCAACCATTTGACGATCATCGGCAAGACGCCCTTCCACCAGCGTTTCGCCCGGCGGCTCGATCATGCCTTTGCGCCGGCGCCGCTGTCCAAAGACACCGTCAAGTAACCCCCTCTTCGACATCATTCTGGAGCTGCATCATGACATCGCACGTGCTCGACCTCGCCGGGGCCGGTATCGGTCCCTTCAACCTCAGCCTTGCCGCTCAGCTCGATTCCATACCGCAACTTTCCGTCCGCTTCTTCGAGCGACGCGCATCCTTCGCATGGCATCCGGGAATGATGCTGCCGGGCGCGGAAATGCAGACATCCATCCTCAAGGATCTGGTGACGGCCACCAATCCGACAAGTCCTTGGAGCTTCCTCTCCTATCTCGTTGCGCACAAACGCTTTTATCAATTTCTCAATGCTGAATATGAAGCCGTTCCGCGCAAGGAATTCGCCGACTATCTCGGATGGGTCGCGCGCGGGCTGACCTCGCTCCGCTTCGGCGCAAGCGTCCGAGAGGTCCATGCCAATGACGGCTTCTTCTCCATCACCACCGACGATGGCGCTATCAGCGCTCGCAATCTCTCCGTCGGCGTCGGCAAGATTGCGTCTCGTCCGGCCTGGGCCGAACAGCTGCCCAAATCCATGACCTTCCATAGCAGCGAAGCGACCCAACGTATCGGTGGCGTCAAAGCGCCCCGTGTTGCCGTCATCGGCGGCGGCCAGAGCGGTGCCGAGATCGTCGATGCGCTCCTGGACCTGAACGCCGTTTCGTCCATTCACTGGATCAGCCGCCGGCCAAATTTCGAGCCGCTTGATGCGACGCCATTCACCAACGAGCTCTTCACCCCGGGCTATATGGAGCGTTTCCATGGGCTGCCCGAGGAGCTTCGGCTTATTCATACGCGCCGGCAGGTACTAGCGAGCGACGGGGTTTCCGCCTCCACCTTGAAAAAACTCTATCGCCGGCTCTACGAGCGAAAGCTCGATGCAGGCGGCCACCCCGATCACGGCATATCGCTGCGCCCCTTCCGCAACGTCATCGCGGCCGAGCAGGACGGTCCCGAAATCACGCTGACCATGCGCAACGGCTTCGACGACAGCATCGAAACGCTTGTTGTCGACATGATCGTCTTTGCAACCGGCTATCGCTTTGTCCTTCCGGAGTTCCTGCATTCGCTCGAAAACCGCATCGAGCTCAGCTCCATCGGCGAGCCGGTGCTGGAAAGCGACTTCTCGCTGGCATGGGACGGGCCGCGTGATAACCGCATCTTTGTTCTCAATGCCGGACGCCATAGCCACGGCATTGCCGAGCCGCAGCTCAGTCTTGCCGCATGGCGAAGCGCGGTAATCGCCAACGCATTGCTCGGCCGCCAGCATTTCGATCTCGATCAACTCGATCCCATCGTACAGTGGGAAACGCACGGGCAGCCCTCGAACCTTCCCTCTCACATGGGACAGGCAGCGGAATAGGTGAAGACAAACCAATCGGGGGAAGAGACGGCGCAGGTAGAGCTTCATAGCCTGCACCTGTCTGACGAGCTTCCCGTACCGGACTCGATTTTAAGCGAGGCAGAAAAAAGCCGTGCCGCAGCATTCAGATCATGCGCGGCACGGCACCTTTTCGTTGCCGGACGGGTCCTGTGCCGAAGCATTATTGCCAATCTGGTTGGCTGCGCCCCGCAAGCACTTTGCCTTGCGATTACCCCTTCCGGCAGACCCTACCTGCGTGATTACCCCGACATCGACTTCAATCTCTCGCACACGAAAGACCACGTAGCGCTCGCGATCTGCCGCGGCGGCTGCATTGGCATCGATATCGAGCGCCTCGACGCATTTTCGGAGAAGGAAGCTTCCGAGATCATGCTGATGATCCTTTCCGAACAAGAGCTCAATCAGGTGCATCAATTGGATGAGCGACATCGCCGCGGTGTTTTTCTCGCCTGTTGGGTCCAGAAAGAGGCTGCGTTGAAATGCTTCGGCCAAGGTTTTCTGGCCGACCCGCAAAGCGTGATATTAATGCCAGGAAATACAACCTTTGAAAGCAAAAGCCAGATGTCGGGCGAAGCATTTTTCATCCATTCCGGCCGGATCAGCAATGGAGAAAGCGGGGATTTTCAATGGGCTATCGCGACATCAAGGGCTACAGCAAGACCGGAATGGCAGCATCACAAAAGCGGGATTTTCTTCTAGATCGTCAAAAAAATTAAAATAAAATCAGGTGGATAAGCCTCGATTTAGGAGATGCTTCACTTTTCGACTCCGCTATCTTGACTATCATTGTCATGTTTTATAGGTTCCCTCTCAAAAAGAGGGGCACACAGAAATGCAACTTTGGATTTCAGCGAGAGCCCGACATGATTGCCAACCATTCGCAGTCGACTTCCAATGAGCAACTCCAAACAGCACTTCATGCCTATCCGAAGCTCCTCTCCGTCGCACGCCGGATCACCGGCTGCATGAGCTTGGCTGAGGATGTCGTGCAAGAAGTTCTTCTGCAGCTGGTCTCCAAGCCGCTGAAGGCGGATATAGCGGCTCCCACACCCTATGTGATGCGCATGGTGCGCAATCTGGCGACCGATCATATGCGGCGCCGGCAATATGAGCGCGGCCTGTTCGTCGAAGAGGAAGTCGGCGGCAATACCTCGGCCTATGGAAGCCCCGAGGAGCACCTCCACGAGGCCGAAGCCTATAAAGCCTTCCGCTGCACCGTCGAATCCATGCCCGCCAGAACCCGGAAGTTCTACGAGGAGCACTATTTCGACGATATCCCCCAGAACATCATTGCAAAGGAAGCTGGCGTATCCTGCGCTCTTGTTTGCGGCCTTCTGCGGGAGGCGCATTCGCGATGCCTCGCCGCAATTTCGCTCGAGGCCGACCATGCCTGCGCCGCCGGCGGTAGCCACAGACGAAACCGAACAACACGGGTGCGGGAGATGCGGGCCTGATGGTGGTTCGCCACCATCGCCTGCGAACCGCGCTCCATCGCCAGGAAAGGGAAGAATAGATGCAGGAAGCCATCGAGATAACCAAATCCAAAGGCGTCATCTGTCGTGACATCATGTCGGAATTGACCGACTGGTTTACCGACCCCGATGTCATCGAAGCCTGCGCGGGTGCCGTGGAGACTCTGCCGATGTTCGGCTGCGTCGAGGCGGATACCGTTGCCGGCTTCGTTGCGCTGCGCGCCCATCCGCCGGCCGCCATGGAGATTCTTGTGATAGCAACTAGGCGCCAGCACCATCGCAGCGGCGTGGGCAGGCGATTGCTGGCCGCAGCCGAGACCTTTGCCCGCTCTTCCGATTGCAAGCTCCTGACGGTCAAGACGCTCGCGCCGCGCGGCAGGGACGAACCGCAATATGAAAAGACCCGCGCCTTCTACGATAGAAACGGCTTCATCCGCGCCGAGATATTCCCGACCCTCTGGCGTGAAAGCGATCCGTGCCTCTTCTTCGTCAAGCCGTTGACCTCGCTAAACTAACCCGGCCAGCTGCGGGCCATCGGAATTTCACGAAGCGAGCATGCTTCAGCAGGAATGATAATGATCATGAAAGACGAAACGATCACCGGAAACGGTCACAATCACGCAACAGTCTTCACGACGGAAGGCCTGCGTTTCGAGGTCGATGGCAAAACCATTCTTCACCCGCTCGATATCAGCTTCAAGGCGGGCGAGATTTCCGGTCTGATCGGCCATAACGGCTCCGGCAAATCCACGCTGATCAAACTGTTGGCCAGACAGATTCAGCCGACCGGCGGGCGCGTCCTGTTCGATGGCGTGGCCGCCAGTTCTTATGACATGCGCACCTTTGCCCGCGCCGTCGCCTATCTGCCGCAGGACACCAGTTCCGCTGCCGGCATGACCGTCGAGGAGCTTGTCGCCTGCGGGCGTTATCCCTGGCATGGCGCGCTCGGGCGGTTCACCGATATCGATCGGGAAAAAGTCGAGACCGCGATGAAGCTCACGCATGTCGATACGCTGGCAGGCCGGATGGTGGATACGCTCTCCGGCGGCGAGCGTCAGCGTGTCTGGATTGCCATGCTCGTCGCTCAGGACAGCCGCTGCCTGCTGCTCGACGAGCCGACATCTGCACTCGACATCGCCCACCAGATGGAAATCCTCGGGCTCGTGCGCGAGCTTTGCCGGACGAAGGATCTGAGCGTCATTCTCGTCCTGCACGATATCAATGTCGCGGCACATTTCTGCGATCATCTGCATGCGCTGAAGCAAGGGCGTCTCATTGCAGCAGGCCCGTCGCCGAGTCTCATGAAGGCCGAAACGCTCAATACGATCTACGGCACCAACATGGGCGTCACCGCCCATCCCGTACATGGAACGCCGCTTGCCTATGTCATTTGAAAGCAGCTTCGAGAACCTGATGCTTTCGCGCCGCACGCTGCTTGCCGCTGCGGCACTTTTCGCCGTTCCGCAACCGAGTGTGGCTGCAGAAACCATATCCGGTCCGATCGTTTCCCTCGATTACGGCCTGGCGTCGACACTGCTGGCGCTCGGCGTCACGCCCGCCGCCATCGCCTCACTTGCCGATTGGGACACATGGGTCGTCGAACCGAAAATGCCTGGTGGTGTCGTCGATCTCGGCACCACCAGCGAGATCAATCTCGAGGTTCTTGTAAGCGTCAAGCCGGCGCTGATTCTGACGACGCCCTATCTCGCGCCTTTGAAACCGCAACTGGAGGCAATTTCGCCGGTCCTGGAACTGACGATCTATGCCGAAGGCGGCGAAGCTTTGCCACGCTCCATCGAGGCGACGCGTCAGTTGGCCGACGCCATCGGCCGGCGGCAGCAGGCGGAAGAATTCCTTGCTCGGTCGGAACAATTCTTCGACGACTGCGCAAACCGCGTCAAAAAGCTCAACCCTCCACCATTGGCGCTCATCAATTTTGTCGATCCGCGCCATGCCCGCATCTATTGCGGCGCGGGCCTCTACCAGAACGTCATGACTAGGATCGGGCTCAAAAACGCTTGGGCCAGGCCGGGCGATTACTGGGGCTTCGAGACGATCGGGCTGGAGGAATTGGCGACGCTCGATCAAAGCCTGCGCCTCATCGCATTCGAACCGCTGCTACCGCCGAACGTTCTCGACAATCTGCAGGATAGCCCGCTGTGGACCAGCCTCCCTTTCGTTAGAGACGGGCGCGTCTCCGTGCTGCCGGGCACATTGATGTTCGGCATGGTGCAGGAAGCGGAGCGCTTCGCGCGCATATTGCTTGACCATCTGGAAACATTCGCATGATCCGTGCCGAAGCAAATAACGTCCTCGGTGCTCCAGCCGTGGCTCTGACGCTGTTCGTGCTCGCCAGCCTGCTTGCCTGGCATCAACTGGCGCCGGACCTTTCACGCTTGTTCGAGCAGAAAGCAGGTTACGATCCGCAACGCCTACTGCTTGTCTATTCGACCCTCCCGAGAATCGTCACCGCCTTGCTGGCCGGTGCCGCACTCTCGCTGTCGGGAAGCCTGCTGCAGCAGGTGCTGCGCAATCCGCTTGCCTCGCCCTCCACCCTCGGCATTTCCGCAGGCGCCAATCTTGCGCTTGTCGGCGTCATGCTTGCCTTTCCCGCTCTTCAGGGCCTCAGCCGCGACGCAGTTGCCCTGTTCGGGAGTGCCGCCGCGGCGGCAGTCGTCTTCCTGATCGGCGCAAGACGCGGCTTTTCGCCGTTGGCGCTGGTGCTCGCCGGCTTGATCGTCGGCGTCTGGAGCGGAGCGCTTGCTGCCATTCTCATCTTGATGAACGATCGCTATCTCTCCGGCCTTTTCATCTGGGGCGCCGGATCGCTGGCGCAGCAAAGCTGGACCATTCCGCTATCCCTTCTCCCGAAAATCGCCATCCTGTTTGCCGCGGCCTTGCTGATGGCGCGGCCGCTTGCACTCATGGAACTTGGCGATAGCGGCGCGAGCGGGCTTGGCCTGTCGGTCAAGCGCACGCGCATTGCTGCCGTTTGCATCGCGATTGCACTTGCCGCGATCGTCACCAGTGCCGTGGGCGTTATCGGCTTCATCGGCCTCATCGCGCCGCGCATCGCCCAGCTTGCCGGCGCCCGACAGATGAAGAGCCAGCTCATCTGGTCGCCCCTCATCGGCGCAGGATTGCTGCTGCTGACCGATGAGGCCTTGGTGCTGCTTTCCGGAGCCTCTTCGACCTTCCTGCCGACAGGTGCCATCACCGCGTTGCTCGGCGCGCCATTGCTGCTTCTGATGCTGCCGCGCCTGAAGGCCGTGCAACGCAGCGTGCCATCTCCCTCTCAGAATGCCAACCGCGCCTTACATACGCCGCGCGTCCTCTTGCTTGCACCAGTTCCGGCGCTCCTCCTTCTCCTCGCAGGCGCGGTCTTCTTCGGGCGCGCACCGGATGGAACATGGACGCTGCTTGCCTATCTCTATTGGCCCGACGTGCTGCCCTATCGTCTTCCTCGCATCGCCGGCGCCTTTGCTGCGGGTGCCATGCTTGGCGTTGTGGGCGCTATCCTGCAACGGCTCAGCGGCAATGAGATGGCAAGTCCGGAAGTTCTAGGTATTTCGGCAGGCGCCACGCTCGGCGTCACCGCCGCTCTCTTTCTGCCTGCTCCCGGCATGGCCGCTCAACTGGGCTTCGGCGGTATCGGCGCCTTCGCCGTGCTCATCGCCATCTTCCTGTTCGGCATCCGGTCCGGTTTCGCGCCGGAACGGGTACTTCTGACAGGCATCGCGCTCGGAGCCATGCTGGATGCCTTCATCAGCGTGCTGGCCGCGAGCGGCGATCCGCGCGCTATGATCGTGATGCAGTGGATGAGCGGATCGACTTATCTCGTTGATACACCAAAGGCAATCTCTGCGATGATGGCGGCAATAACAGGCCTTGCGCTTGCCTTTCTGGCCCATCGCTGGCTCGACCTGCTGCCGCTTGGAACCCAAGCGGCGCAGGCAATCGGCATTCGCGTCAACTTCGCGCGGGCCTGCCTCTTTGCGCTTGCCGCAGCCATGACCGCAGCCGCTACCCTCGTCGTCGGGCCTTTGAGCTTCATCGGCCTCATGGGGCCGCATCTGGCACGCGAACTTGGCCTGCGGCGCGCTGCACCCCAGCTTACCGGCGCGGCGCTCGCCGGCGGCGGCCTCATGGTGCTCGCAGACTGGTTCGGCCGAATGATCGCCTTTCCCTACCAGATGCCCGCCGGCCTGGTTTCCGCCCTCGTCGGCGCCCCGCTGCTGCTGATATTGTTGATGAAGCGGCGCAGAACAGCATAGTCTGACGTAGCAGACGCTCCCGGAGCGCGACATATATGCAAACGGGATGCTTGCTAGCCGAAAGCGGGCAGTGTGCTTGTGGTGCTGCACGACCTCTTTTAGGAACCAAGCTCAAACCAAAACACTGGCCTCGATCAGACGCGATCCAGGAACTCAAGCACTCGGCTCGTCAACAGTGCGGTTGCACCCGCATCATACGACGGGAGCGAACTGTCGGCGAAATAGTGCTGATCGCCGGGATAAAGAAAAAGCTTCGCGTCCTCGACCTTCGCCACAATCTCTCGGGCGGCATCGATATCACCCTCGCCTACGAAGATTGGGTCGTTTTCCATTCCGTGAATCTGGACAGGGACTCCATCCGGCCAAGGTCCGAAAGCCCATTCGCCACTGATCGGCAGGCAGGAATGGAAGAAGAGAGCTCCTCGGGCTCCGCACCGTGTCTGGGCCAGCTTCTGGGCAGGTAGCACGCCGAACGAGAACCCGGCGTAGACGAGCGCAAGAGGCAGCTCGTCGGCAACGCCGGCGCCGCGCTCCCGCATATCGTCGAATCCAATCCCCTCGATATAAGCGAGCCCGTCTTCGATGCTCTGGAAAGTGCGCCTGTCGAATAGGTCAGGCGTGTGCACGATGTGACCGGCGCCCCGCAACACATCAGCGAACGCGCGCACACCCGGGGTCAATCCCTGTGCGTGGTGGAACAAAAGGACCTCGGCCATACGGAACCTTCCTCTGGGATGGTCGGGCACATTTTCTGCCAGGCTACAGCCTCATCGCCGCATCGGCAAGAATGTGGATATCCTACGCGATAGCCTCGGGCTGCAAGGTAGCCTTGCTTACAGTAAGGTCGAATTCGGCCGACGAAAGGAGGCTATCGGGCGGAGCGGGCGCCGCGCAAAACGCAGCGCCCGCGGTAGGCTTACCAGCGATATTTCAACGATGCCGTGATGTTGCGGCCCTGTCCGAGGTAGCAATAGCCCTCGTTGCAGACCGTCAGGCGACGGTTGGCGATGTTGCGGACATCGACGGATGCGATCAGGCCCTTATATTTCTGATCGACCGCTCCGAAGTCGTAGGACACGGCCGCATCCAGGTAGACGCTTGCATCATTCTTGTCGGTGTTGGCCGTACTGGTATAGGTCTCGCCGGTATAGCGAATGCCGGCGCCGACGGTCAGGCCCTTTGCGGCCGAATCATCCTGGAACGTATAGTTCGACCACAGGCTGGCAATGTTTTGGGGCGTCACCGCCGGTGCATTTCCGGCATTGTCACCACGCGTGATTTCGGAGTGGTTATAGGCATAGGCGGCAACCACATCCCAGCCATCGGTGATGTTTGCCCTGGCTTCCAGTTCGATCCCCTTATTGGTCACTTCACCGAGCGAGGCATAAATGCCCAACAGCGGATCGACGAGAACCGGCTTGTTCTTCTCCACCAGATGATAGGCGACGGCCGAAAGCAAAATGTCGGTGCCTGGCGGCTGGTATTTTACGCCAAGTTCGTATTGTTCGCCCTTGGTCGGATCGAGGATACTGCCGGAAGCAGACCGCTGTGTGACCGGGTTGAAGGAGGTGGAATAGCTGGTGAAGGGTGCAATGCCATTGTCGAAGAGATAGAGCGCACCAGCCTGGTAAGAAAATGCATTCTTGTTGAAGCTGTCTTTGGTTGTCGTATCAGTGGAGACAATGGTGGTGTCGGTCGACTGCTTCACCCAGGTCTGACGGCCGCCGAGCGTGAAGCGCCACTTGTCGAGTTCGATCTGATCCATGGCGTAGGCGCCGAACTGCTGCAGGCTGGCGTCAACCCGGCTGAAATTATAGGCCGGCGTCGGACCCGATACTCCATAGGTCGGATTGCTTATATCGAAATCATAGGCGGGGCTGGTCGTAGTATCCATTCCGTATGCGAAGGAATCGCTCATACGGGTATAGTCGAGCCCAAACAGCATGGTGTGGGCTGCCGGGCCGGTATCGAATTTGGATTCAAGCTGGTTGTCGATCTGGAAGACATTCATCTTGTCGCCGATCGCGGTCGCACCGCGCTGGGCGACGTCTCCGACCCAGCTGTAGGTGCTGAGATAGCGCGACTTCAGATCAAGATGCGAGAAGCGAAGGTTCTGGCGGAAGGTGAAGCCGCCATCGAACTCGTGCTCGAACTGATAGCCGACCTGCTGCTGCTTGGTCCTTTGATAATCGTAATCCGGGTCGCTGTCGCGATAGTCGAGAACATTGCCGTCGGGGCCGATCATTGCGCCGACATTGGCATCCGTTTCCGTGGATTGCGCCGAGCCATAGATCGTGATTTTCGTCGTATCGTCCGGCTTCCAGGTGAAGGACGGCTGGATCAGATAACGATCGTCGCCGATATCGAAATTGGTGTCACCCTTTCGCGCCAGGCCGACAATGCGATACAGCATGCTGTCATCGTCTTGATTGACCCGGCCGCCAAAATCGAACATCGTCTGGGCACGATCCGACGTTCCATAGAGAACACCGACCTCTCGGATCGTCTCTTCCGTCGGCAGTTTCGATATTTTGTTGACGATGCCACCAGGCGATCCGGCGCCATAGAGCACGGACACCGGCCCCTTGATGATCTCGACGCGATCAAGTGCGTAGGGATCGGTCCGGAACATCGCATAATTCATGTAGGGCTGCCGCAACCCGTCTCGGTAATCGCCGTCGGTCGTAACATCATTGCCGCGAATATAGATCTGGTCGAAACGCGGATCGAAGCCATAGGAGCCGGTCTGGACGCCAGCCGAATAACGCACCGCCTCGGTAATGTCCTGCGCACCGCGCTCTTCCAATTCCTTCCTGGTCACCACCGAAACCGAGCGAGGGGTTTCGATGAGGGGCGTATTGATCTTGGTGGCGCCCTGGCTCTTCTTTGCCGCTACGGTCGTATTGTCGCTTGCGTCACTCGATTGGCCACTGACGACGATCGGCGCAAGCTGGGTGGCATTTCCATTGTTCGCATCGGCCGCAGCATCTTGCGCGAAGGCATTTCCACCTAAAGCAAACACTGTCGCAAGTGCGGTGGCGCCGCTTGCAAGATGGAACCTCTTTCGTGTCAAATTGCTGATATAGTTATGGGATTTCTGCTTCATAAGCCCTTCGCGCCTGCCCGTTTCGGAAAAAGATGGCGCAAATTAGTTCGCAGGCGCAGCCGGCGTCAAGAATACATGAGTACAAGAGTCATATTTTTTATTCGTTTCCACTCTCATGTTGCAGAATGGCCCCGGTGGCCGAAAACCGGATTGCGGAAGACACCCGAAATTACGCTTAGCAAAGCTTTTGGCCCGCTTGCCAGATGGCGCCACCAATAATATGAGAGTTTTCATCATCTTTCTGCAAATATCGGCGTGTTGTTCCAGCGCCCCATAATCGGTCAGCCGGAGAGGCCATGTCTCATACATCATCACACAATGCCGCTTCCATTCTGGCGCCGGCCACCCTTCCCGGCTGCACATTCATTGACCTGAAGTTTGACAATGCCGATCATCCGCACAGGATCTTTCTTTATCGCCCGGACAAACCGGCACCGGCGGAGGGTTGGCCGATCCTATACCTGACCGACGGAAACGCCTGTTTTGCGACCGCCGTCGACGCGCTGAAAGTACAGGCGAGCTATCCGAACGGGACCGATGTCGCGGAAGGGGTCATTGTTGCCATCGGCTATCCCACGGACGAGCCATATGACCCGCTCCGCCGCTCATGGGATTTGAGCCCACCGCCCGGGCGCGTCTATCCGCCATTTTTCCCCGATACGCCGGATGTGAAGACCGGCGGCGGCGAACGTTTTCTGGCGCTCATCGAAAACGAGCTCAAGCCGTGGATAGGGCGGCAGGTCCCGGTCGACCGCTCACGCCAGACGCTTTTCGGCCACTCGTTCGGCGGCCTGTTCACGCTGTACGCCCTGTTTTACAAGCCCGATGCCTTCAGCCGCTGGATTTCAGCAAGCCCGGCAATCTACTGGGAAGATGCCGCTATTCTTTCGATGGAGAGAGAATTCCTCGACAGACACAAAGAGCCGCTCGATACGGAACTGCATCTTTCCGCCGGCCAGTATGAAGGCGAAATCCTCGCGCCCTTCCATAAAGGCACCCCCGAAGAGCAAAAACGACAGGAACGGGCAAAGGAAACACGCACGATAGAACTCGCCCGCGACATGGCGGAAAGATGGGCCAAACTGGCGTCATCCACAGGAACAATCACCTTTGAGGAATATGCCGGAGAGAATCACATGTCGGTCCTCCCGGTCGCGCTGAACCGGGCCGTCCAGATCGCATTTCGAAGAAAGAAATCGATCTGATATTCATAGGCTTGCGGCCTAAAGTTGCAGCTTAATCTCCGATTAGGCATCGCCTTTCGTGCATTCAGCGCGAGGGGCGTATTCTATGTGCATTTCTGGCCTCTTACGGCACCACAATCGGCCAAAATTAACCATCGGTTAACCATAACCACCTTTATTTGCTATAGTGAATACAAGGACTTGATTCCAACGATCGTCGCGCAATTTGCCGATGAATGTGACCACACAGGATTGCCGCGATCTAAGAGATGCATTTTTCAAAGACGATAGCGTTGATGATACTGGCCTGCATGGGCGCTGGTTGCTCCACAACCGGCCAGGTTCGCCAATCGATCGGCGTGGAAACGGTCACAAACGACAAGGCGCTGGCTTTTCCGCCACCCGGCGGACCGGCGATCATAAACGTGGTCGAGCGCAGGCATGCCAAGGATGTCGAGCAGACGATCGCGCTTTCCACCTCGTCTTCCGTCTCAGGCCAAAACTTCCTCAAGGTTCAGTTTCTTGGACTAACGGGTTCCAATCCCGGACTCGGAAGTCGGCCGTTCGATACGATCAGCGACCGTGTGATCGCTCGCGAAATGGCGACCGCAGTACCCGGCGTTCGGCTCGCACGCTCGGCAACCTTCGTCCAGAACAATTACGGCCCGTTCGGCTATGCCTCGGGCCAGAGCCGGGCCGGCGATACATGTCTTTACGCCTGGCAGCAGGTGAAGGCCGGCTTTGCGCCAACCCAGGAGCAGCGCAATTTCGGCATGGTACAGGTGCGCATCCGGCTCTGTGACGCTCACGCGAGCGAGCGCCAGCTGTTGAGCACGGTCTATGGCTATACGATTGCCGGCCATTTTGCCGGCGCCGCACTCAACCCTTTTGGCGCGCCGCGCGGCGCGGATGCCGTCCTCGGTAAGCCCGGCGAACCGGTCTATCCAGACGCCAGCCCTTATCGTACCGCACCCATCAGCATCGGTTATCAGAACCGCCCCGTCGCACCGCGCCCTACGGTCGTGCGCCGACCGGTCATGATACAGCCCCAGCCACAGGCGGCGCCAGCTCTGCCGCCGATGATCGGCCCGCGCGTACCGCTGCCGGATGGGCAGACCGATCAACCGCAGACGAATGGTACAGGTGGTGCAAGCTCGATGGCTGCGCCGCCACCTGCAAATACTGCAAGCAATATCGTCGTGCCTTTACCGGACTGTAACGGGGCAACTGGCATATCTCAGGCGTGCCGCTAGCAGGCGGCGCTGCTTGGGGGCGCCAGGATGGCGTCTGGCAATACCTTTGAAGGGACACCGATGCAGACTGCACGCAGCATCTTGATATGGGCCGTGATAGCGCTATGCGGGATCGTGCTGATCACCTTGCCGGTCAACCTTCAAACGCAGCTGATTGCCAGCACGGTAGTCGTCACCCTGATGGCGATCATCAAAATCCTCAAGCGTCAGGGAACCTGGCGGCTGGTGGCCCTCGCCTTCGGAACCGCCATCGTGCTGCGTTATGTCTATTGGCGCACGTCCTATACGCTGCCGCCCGTCAATCAGCCGGAAAACTTCATTCCCGGCCTGCTGCTCTATCTCGCCGAAATGTACAACGTGGCGATGCTGATGCTCAGCCTCTTCATCGTCGCCACGCCTCTGCCGCCGCGCACCAAGCGTGCTTCCGAAACCAAGAACTTCCCGAGCGTCGATGTCTTCGTGCCCTCCTATAATGAAGACACCAATCTTCTGGCCAACACGCTCGCCTCCGCCAAGGCGTTGGACTATCCGGCCGACAAGCTGAGGGTATGGCTGCTTGACGATGGCGGCACGTTGCAGAAGCGCAATTCGACGAAGATTTTGGAATCGCAGGCGGCAATCGCCCGCCATGACGAGCTCAAGCGGCTTTGCGCCGATCTCGATGTCGAATATCTGACGCGCGATCGCAATGAGCATGCCAAGGCCGGCAACCTCAACAACGGCCTCGAACATTCAAACGGCGAATTGATCGCCGTTTTCGATGCCGACCATGCGCCGGCGCGTGATTTCCTGCGCGAAACGGTCGGCTACTTCGAGGATGACCCTAAGCTCTTTCTGGTTCAGACCCCGCATTTCTTCATCAATCCGGACCCGCTGGAGCGCAATCTGCGCACCTTCGACAGTATGCCGAGCGAGAACGAAATGTTCTACGGCATCATCCAGCGCGGCCTCGACAAATGGAATGCAGCCTTCTTCTGCGGTTCGGCCGCCGTGCTCAGCCGCGAGGCGCTGCAATCGCAAAATGGCTTTAGCGGCATCAGCATCACGGAAGATTGCGAAACCGCGCTTGCGCTGCATGGCGCCGGCTGGAACAGCATCTATGTCGACAAGCCGCTGATTGCCGGCCTGCAGCCGGCGACTTTCGCAAGCTTCATCGGCCAGCGCAGCCGCTGGGCGCAGGGCATGATGCAGATCCTGCGTTTCCGCTTCCCGCTCTTGAAGCGCGGCCTGACGCTGCCGCAACGGCTCTGCTACATGTCGTCGACGCTGTTCTGGTTGTTTCCGTTTCCGCGCGTCATCTTCTTGTTTGCGCCACTCTTCTATCTCTTCTTCGATCTCGAGATCTTCACGGCATCGGGCAGCGAGTTCCTCGCCTATACGCTTGCCTATATGCTCGTGAACCTGATGATGCAGAACTATCTTTATGGATCGTTCCGCTGGCCATGGATTTCCGAACTCTACGAATACGTCCAGACGGTGCACCTGTTGCCGGCCGTCGTCTCGGTCATGCTCAATCCCCGCAAACCGACCTTCAAGGTCACCGCCAAGGACGAATCCATCGCCGTCAGCCGACTTTCGGAAATCAGCCGTCCGTTCTTCGTCATCTTCGCTGTTCAGATCATCGCGCTGGCGGTCACCATATATCGTATCTATGCGGAGCCTTATAAGGCCGACGTCACGCTCGTCGTCGGCGGCTGGAACATCATCAACCTCGTCCTTTCCGGCTGTGCGCTCGGCGTCGTCTCCGAACGCGGGGAGCGTGCCTCTTCGCGGCGCGTCAGGGTCGATCGGCGCAGCGAGTTTGGGATCGACGGCCGGTGGAACTCCGCTTCCATCGAGGACGTGTCCGTTCATGGCGCCAGGTTGAACGTCTTCAACAAGGATCTGGAACCGGTCAAGGTCGGCTCGGAAGCGATCATACGCTTCCAGCCCTATAGCGGCGCCGACATGGTGACCCTGTCGGTCGTCGTTCGCAATATCGAGCAGATGGGCGACATTACCGCCATCGGCTGCCAATATGTTCCAAGGGGTGCTGCCGACCATCGGCTGATTGCCGACCTCGTCTTCGCCAATTCCGATCAATGGACGAAGTTCCAGCAGGCACGGCGGCGCAATCCGGGCATCATCCGCGGAACCTTCTGGTTCCTCAGCATGTCGCTCTATCAGACCAGCCGCGGCCTGATCTATCTATTCAGGGGTGTTGGCTCGGAACGCACGCAGCAGCGGCAGGATGCGAAGGCGAGAAGCTGATGAACCGCGCCCTCCCTGCCCTCCTGCTTCTCCTTGTCGCCGTTACGGCACAGGCACAGACGACGCCTTTCGACATGTCCGGCGAGCGGCCGAAGGGCGAAGCGCCGACGGCGCCTCAGATCATAACTCCGCAAACTGCCGTGCCGCAGACAGAACCGCCGAAGCCAGCGCTGCCTGCGGTCACGGTTCCTCAGACCGTTGCACCACAAACCGTCACGCCTCAAGCTGCTCCGCCTTTGATCATGACGTCGCCGGCCGTTACTCCGCAAACGGCAGCGCCGCAGGTCTCACCCCCAGTCGTCCCCGCCCAGACGACGCCGCAAGTGGCGCCGAAGGCGAAACAGACAACCGCCAGCACCGACCCATCGGCATTCCGCCGCTATGTCGTTCCCTACGCGAAGCTGCGATTGGAGGGGGAAGCCGATCGCAAGTCCTGGTCTATCTATCTGACGCCGGAGCAGGCGGCGGCGCCCGCGAAACTTACCTTTGCCTACCAGAACGCAGTGGTCGTTGCCCCCGAGGCATCGCAGCTTACGGTCCTCGTGAACGACCGTGCCGTCCATCAGCAGCAGATCGGCTCCTCGGACAACGAGTCGGATATCAGCTTCGATATTCCGCGCGGGCTGCTGCAGCCCGGCGCCAATCTATTGACCTTCGAGGCGACGCAGCGCCACCGTGTCGACTGCGACATCCCGTCGACCTACGAGCTCTGGTCCGATATCGACCCCGCAAGAACTTATCTCAGCTTCGCCAGTCGCGAAGCGGAGAAACTCTCCACCACCGACGCCATTCGCGCGATCGGTGTCGATGGCACCGGCAAGACACAGTTCAATCTTGTCGTGCCGGCATTGGCTCAACCGGGAACCACCAAACCGATCCTGCGTCTCGCGCAGGGACTAGCGCTTTTGAGCGGAATGCCGAACGAAACCTTTTCGTTCGACACGGATGCCCTACCCACATCTGGCTCCGGCAAAATGACCATCGTCGTCGGCACGCCAGCGGAACTGCAGCCCGTTTTTACCGTTCCGACCGCTGCGCAAAATGGAGCCTTGGCGACGTTTGCGACGGACCCACACAGCGGTCAGCAGCTTCTCCTCATCAGCGGCCCGTCCTGGCAGGCGATCGCATCTGCGATCGACATGGTTGTTTCGCCGACCGACCGCGACCCCGATACCCGCCGCGATCTGCTGGTAACGCAACGATGGTCCGCACCCGACGCCCCGCTTATCTACTCAGGCACCAGCCTTTCTTTCGAACAGCTGGGCGTCAGGACGACGGAATTTTCCGGGCGGCGTTTCCATACAAGCTTCAACGTGGCAATCCCGTCCGATTTCTATGCCAATGCCTATGGCGAGGCCACCATCCTGCTTGATGCGGCCTATGCCAAGGATGTAAAGCCGGGCAGTCACGTCGACGTCTATGTCAACGGCAGTATCGCCACGACCAAGCCGATCACGGTGACCGGCGGCGGCATCTTCCGGCAATTGCCCATCCGCATCACCATGCGGCATTTCAAGCCGGGTCTGAACACGATCACGCTGGAAGCCATGTTGCTGGCAGAAGAAGACACTGCCTGCGCGCCGGCAGCGACCTCAAGTACGACACCCCGCTTTGCATTGTTCGATACCAGCCAGTTCACCGTTCCGGATTTTGCCAGGATCGCACAGCGGCCCAACCTCGCAGCCCTTGCCGGCACTGGCTATCCCTACAATCGCCAAACCGAGCCGACCGCACTCTTCATCGATCGGGCAGACACGGACACGCTGTCGGCGACCGCGACGCTCCTCGGCCAGATGGCACTTGTCGCCGGCCACCCTATCGCGCTCGAACCCACCGCCTCGCCGAGTACGGTCGGGAACCGCCATGCGCTGTTCATTGGTTCCGTCTCGCAGCTGCCGTCGACGATCCTTACACAAATGAACATCTCCGCCTCGAGCCAGGTGGCCTGGCGCCCGCCCGCCCCTGGCCAAGGCGGCATACCGGAGGCTTCCGTGACCATTGCCGATTGGCGCTCCCGCATCAGCGGCGGATTGCTGCAGGGACAGATACAGAGCTTCCAGCAATGGATGCACCGCAATTTCGATATCACCTTGAGCTCGCTTCGCTTCATCCCCAGTTCGGAGCAGGTGTTCACCCCATCGAATGCCAATAGCTTCCTGATCGCCCAGGAAGCAAATCCGACCAACGACGCAACCTGGACCGTTGTCACCGCGCCAAGTGCCGGAGACCTGCGCGCCGGCGCCGAGGCAATGACCGCGCAAAATACCTGGTCGCAGATCGGCGGCCGCATCACGGTCTATTCCGGCAAGACGGGGAAGATCGATACGGTGCCCGTGAGCCGATTCACCTTTGTCGTCTCCCAACCCTGGTCATTGACGAATTATCGGCTGATCGCCGCAAATTGGCTTTCCAGCAACATACTGTCCTACGCCTTCCTGTTCGTGGTCGGTTCGTTCCTGCTTGGCGTGAGCACGGCAAGCGTTCTTTCCAAGATCGGCAGGCGCGAATGAAACTTCGGCGCCTTGTCCTTGCGGTCTGCAGTGCTGCCATCCTGGCGGCAGCGCCGCCGGCTACCGCTCAACGCGCGGCGGTCGATCCGCAGACCTGGACCGCGTACAAAGCGAAATTTCTCGATGTGAACGGGCGCATCATCGATAACGGCAATGGCGGCATCAGTCACAGCGAGGGGCAAGGCTATGGTATGCTGCTTGCCTACCTCGCCAATAATCCGGCCGATTTCGAACAGATCTGGTATTTCACCCGCACGGAACTGCTGTTGCGCGACGATGGCCTTGCCGTCTGGAAATGGGATCCGGCCGTTACCCCGCATGTGACGGACACGAACAATGCGTCCGACGGCGATCTGTTGATTGCCTACGCGCTTGCCCTGGCAGGATCAGCCTGGAACAATAAGGATTATTTGCGGGCGGCTGCGAGCATGGCTAAGTCGATCCTGTCCCATGTCGTCATCAGTTCCGCAGGGCGGACACTGCTCATTCCTGGCGTCGAGGGCTATCAGCCGCCCGGGCGCAAGGATGGACCAGTTATCAATCCCTCCTATTGGGTCTTCGAGGCGATTCCCGTCATGGCACTTCTGGTGCCTTCCGATCGCTGGCATAAGCTCAGCGACGACGGCCTTGCCCTGCTGCGCGCCCTACAATTCGGTCCGCGCAAGCTTCCCGCCGATTGGGTCAGCCTCAAAGCGAAGCCGGAACCCGCAGGCGGCTTCGAGGCGGAATTCGGTTATAATAGCGTCAGAATCCCGCTTTACCTGGCGCGCGCAGGCATCGGCGACAAGGCGCTGCTTTCGCGTCTGCAGCAGGGCATGACCGTCGAGGAGGATGAGCCTGCAACGATCGATCTGACGACGGGTAAACCCAAGGACCTGCTCCCAGATCCGGGTTATAGAATTGTTAACGATGTTGTGGCGTGTGTGGTGAGCGGAGCGAAACTGCCTGCTTCGGTTCGGCAGTTCGCCCCATCGCTTTACTATCCGGCCACCTTGCAGCTGTTGAGCCTGGCTTTCGTCACGGAGAAACATCCGGAGTGTTTATAAAGTCCACCTTGATCATGGCTTTCATGGCCGTCGCCGTAGCGGGTTTTACGCTCGCGACGAAGGATCACGATTCGCCGGAAGATAAGATCAAGCTGGCCAAGTCGGCACGCCTTGAACCGCAGACGATGCTTGCCGCCGATAGCAGCTCGGCCGGCGGCAGCTCCGGACAGCCCGTCGACTTGCAGACGCTTGCCGACCATATACAGGCGGCTGCACCGTCGGCTGTTCTCTCCGACACTCCCTCGAAGTCGGCAAATACGACTGCTGCGGATTCGATCGCCCAGGCCACTCCACAGCAGGCGCAGCCGCAATCAACGCAACCGCCAATGCCCCAGCAGGCCAACTCGGCACAAGCTGCGGATAACCAGCCGAAGGTCGACGAAAGCGCGTTGCGCTATTTTGCAAGCCGTGGCGACAAGGCGCGGCTCCAGGCAGAAATCTCCCGGCTGCAGACGCTCTATCCGAACTGGACGCCGCCTGCCGATCCGCTGGCCATCCCGCAAAACAGCGACAAGCAGCTCGAAGCCATGTGGCAGCTCTATTCGGAGGGCCGCTATGCCGAGGTGCGCAAGGCCATTGCCGACCGCCAGACAACCGAATCCGGCTGGCAGCCGCCCGCCGATCTGCTGGAGCGTCTCGATATCGCGGAGGCACGCACGCGGCTCGTCAACGCATCCGATCTGAAGCAATATCAGACTGTGATCGACATCGGCGCCAGAACGCCGAGCCTGCTGACCTGCAGTGATATCGACATTCTCTGGCGTGTCGCCGAAGCTTTCATCCGCACCGATCGTGCAGCCCGCGGCGAGGATGCCTACAAATATATTCTGAAGACCTGCACCAATCCGCAGGAGAGACTTGCGACCATTCAGAAGGCGGCGGCTCTGCTGCCTTATCAGCCAATGCAGAATCTATTGTCTCTGGAAAAACCAGACGGCAATGGCGGGCGGGAATTCGATAGTATCAGGACCGATCTGGCTCGCCGTTTCGTCGCGCAGGGCAATGACGATCCCAAGCTGACTGTATCGCAAGACTATCTGTCTCAGGTGGAGCGTGTCGCCCGCAGCCAGGGACTTGCATCCGATGATGCGCTCCTCGGTTGGTACTATCTGCGCCGCAGCGATTATCCTGACGCCGAGCAATGGTTCAAAGCCGCGCATGAGAAGGAAGATTCGGCGACGATCTCGCAGGGGCTAGCCCTGGTGCTGATTGCCGACCGCAAACCGCAGGAAGCCGAAGACGCCATGTATAAATGGCGCAACGAATCCAAAGACGCGATGGCGACCTACCTTGCGGCGACCGCCAATCTCATGGCGCTGCAGCCGCCGGCCAATCTCGGTGAAGATGTTCTCGGCCGCATCGCCGCGGAAGTCGTGAAGCAGAAATATGTCCCGACAGCCCAGCAGTTCGGGTGGTTTGCGCGCTCGATGAACCAGCCGCAGGCCGCAGCACGCTGGTTCGAGACGGCTTTGCGCTGGAAACCCGACGACGAGCCTTCCGCCTACGGCCTTGCCATTACGCGCAACCAGTTGAACGATCGTGTGGGCGTCACCGAAGTCCAGAGACTGTGGGCCGGTCGCTCCCAGCGGATCGCCGTGCTCGGCGAGCCGGCGCCGCGCACGCCGACGTCAGAACCGCTGCCGTCTCCCAATCAGGCACTGCAACCTGCCCCCCAAACCTTACCGCAAACGACGATACAGCAAGGTGGGCCGCAGAATGTGCAGCCGATGGCCTCTCAGGTCGCACCCCAGTCTCCTGTAACGCAGCCTTACGTCAACGGGCAGATCTCGGTGCAACAGATAACCCCTGCCCGCCGTGCTCCTTCCCCGAATTATGCCGAGCCGGATACGCGTGCCCGGGTGGCTACCCGCTCGACACGGCAGGCGGCGGGATGCAATACCACCGTCAATGCGCAGCTGCTGACGCCTGCCAATGCTCTTTCCCGCGGCTGGTGCCTGATGAACCTCAATCGACCGATGGAAGCAGTGGAAGCCTTTGATGTCGCCTTAAGCAACACGGATCCAAAATCGCGCGAAGAAGCAGCCTACGGACAGAGCCTCGCATATCTGCGGGCCGGCCTTGCCAATAATGCCGCCGTCGCTGCGACCAAGGCGCCGATGAACCACCAGCGCGCCGCTGAATTGCAGGTTGCCATACTGGCCGATCGCGCACTCTCGGCCTTCGAGGGCAAGCGCTATCACGAGACATTGCTCTATCTCGACCAGCGCGCACAGTTGCAGCAGGAACGCGCCGATCTGATGGTGCTGCGCGGATACTGCTACCTCAATCTGAAAATGTACGACGATGCCGAACGCATCTTCACCGCCGTCGCCGCAACAGGCAGCCGCGACGGCAGCCGTGGCTTGCGCGACCTCCAGCTTACGCTACATCCGCCGCGGGGGGAGTATTGAGGTACCAGCGAGCAAAGCCGTCACGCATCTTGCAGCAAGGATGCTCGCAACGGCATTAAAATATGCCAGATGAGGCCAAGGGAGATGCGATAGTATTTCTGAAAATGCTCTATCGGTAGCAGAGACATTATTTGTCCCTCCCAAGCACTGCTTGCGCCCGCCGTCGCCTCAACTGCTGCCGCTGGGGCTAAATCACGTCCGCAAGCGACGACCAATCCAGCGATAGGGCGCAGTAATTTTCCAACTCCTAGAAGTATTAATCTCATCCAAAGCAGACGAGAGCCTGTCAACCTCTTTATAAAGTCGAGCGCCTTCCTCTTCGGATCGGACGATAAGTTGGCGCCGCTCATCCTCAAGAGCTTCGACCCGCACTGACAAACTGTCTCTTTCTTGCTTCAACGTTTCGATCTGCGCCGACAGGCCCTCTTTTTCTTGTTTCAGCGCTTCAGCCCGCTGCCCTAGCGTTTTTCCTCTATCCTCAGAATTTTGGAGCGATATCCAAGCATCCTCGACAGATTTGAGATCACTATAACGTGCTGCAGAATTACTCTGCACCGATTGATCGCCAGCAACTTCGGCAAATACTTCGTAAAAATGATCGTTTCCCGCGTCATTATAGTATGATGCAAAATCCTCGCTGCTCAACGAGGCTGCGAGAGGGTTCTTTATCGCAAGATGCAGATCGGTAACGGATATAGGCCTGCATAATTCATAGTGAAGCCTGTTTCCGGTATCGTACTGGATACAACGGCGACCCAATATGGCCCCGTCAAGCAACAAGGTCGAAAGGGAAGACACAACTGTTGTAATTCCGCCCAACAACCTCGACACGGACAAATCAATACATCCCAGTAGAATGTCATCCAGTATAAGTGTGTTATCTGCTCTCAATTGAGCATATTCAGAATGCCGTTCAGACGGATGAGGTTTTACAATGAATAACTTTTCCGGATTGCTTTGAATCATCCGGCGTATACCCTCTAAAATATGCGACCTCTCATCCTGATGCTGATGCCATCTCAAGTTTGTGCCAATAAGAACATGTTCGTTGTATCGGGATATATCGACACCCAAGCGCCATCGAAGGACATCCGAGTTCGTTTGTAGCAATGAATCATGAAATTTCGGCGAGCCTGCCGCTTGAAAGCGACCACCGTTCAGCGGGCTATAAGGTCTGGAAATCCCGGCTACAGAATGCTTGCCGCTCCTAAAAAACCGCTCATGTTCCTCTCCCCACGTTAAAATAGTCTCAGAGGCAAAATTGATTTCGCGATCTTGCATGGGTTCAATCCATATCCCATGCTGTAGCAACACCGTGTTAATGCCCCACAACTTTGCGGCCTCGACAACCTGCGCGTTCAATGCGTGGCTGACTGCCGCCGATGATTCGGAGCCGGAAACAAGTGTGCGGACCGACAGTAATCGCCAATCGATCTCGGCAACTGTCCGATAGATTATTACCCGAATCCCGTTGCGCTCGAAGTATCCCACGATCATTGACATTTCGTCGGAATTAAGCGCGTCGCGCCGAATTAGGGCGGAGCACTGCCCCCTTGGAATAATGTCTAGCAGAGGCCGAAGAATCAGAAAATCCTGGAAATGACCGATATTTAAAGCAATAGCTTGTAAACGTCGCTCATGAAAAGCAAGTCGCTTTTCCGTTCTATAGGCAATATCGAGCACTGCGTCTATTTTTATCAAGCAGCTTTCTTTGTCGGTTGGTCGCTCTACTTTCCGCAAAAGAAGATAGGTCGGCTCTCCATCAAGTCGATCCTTGAAAATATCAGCCTGGGCCCAATGAGAGACAAGTCCTAGCAGCGGATCATTGCTAGTGAGCGGTAGAATTCTGCGACCTTCGGAACAAAAATGCGGATCGACAATCTCGAACCCGGAAAGCTCAAACAGGTATTTCCACGTTGTTAGAGGCAGAACAGTAGAATGATACTTATTTCCACGGCTGCTTGGACGCGTGGACACGGATACGGCAGCGAGATTTCTTATTATCGTGTGCAGGTTCCAGAGAGCATTACTGACATCCTCAATATCAATATGCTCTAAAACGTCGAGACATGTCGTAATATACTCTGCAGATCCGACCCGATCACCTATTTGATTATATAATGTGGCTGCGGCATCTGCATCTTCAAGCGAAAGATCAAAATGAAAAGCATCTTTATCTACGGGGTCAAAATCGCATGAGAAGACCGTCATCCCCGCCGATACGGCCGACTGCTTAAGCTTTCCACTTCCAGAGCCAACATCGACCAATGAATCAATATTATTGGCCTTGCAGAGATTGAAAAAAACGCGTTCAAAATCGCTGCCATTGTAGCTGGCACTCCCAGACGACTTTCCGAAGTACTCAGGCGAGTAAAGTTTCGCATAGTCTGTTTTAGAGGCCCACATACTTTTATCCATCTGCTTGGCTGGAATCAGCTCATCATCAATTATTTTTATAGAACCGCTCAAGCTTCAGAATATGCGCAAGCAAACAGTCGAGCGGAACCTTAAGCTGCGCGATCTGTTGGCAAGACGCGCCGCTAGTATCCAATAGTAGCAACCGCTTTCCTCCCAAGCCAGGCATTTAAAGCCACCCCCGCCACATGGTCAAGAACCGTTGATTATGCGCTGAGAGAGCCAGTTCCCTGGACGTCTTTGCTTGCCCTCAATCCATTATGCAGCATCAAACAGTGACAATAGTCCTCCGCCCTGCGCAAGGCCTCGGCGTAACACAAGGCACGAGTTTCACGTCTTTCCATATCGGCTTACAAATAAGCCTGATCTCCGTAAGCTGGCGCACGCTCATGCCGACGAGCTCCGCGCCTCAAGAAGTCGTCTCGGCTCAGAGCGAGGCGGCTGATTGGAGTTTTTAATCTTAGACTGCCATGTGGACGATGCCACTTGTACATATGGGTCAGTTAGGCAGATGCGAGTCTTAAGATGTCAACATCGGAGCAAGACCCATCAATCAACGCCGCCTTATCTGCAACACTCCAGCCATTCAAGGCATCTGCGCTCCAGTTGCAGTAGTAAAGACACGATAAAGCGACCGCGTTGCCGCAACAAAAAGCTGGTTCCGCTTCGGACCACCAAATGTAAGATTAGCAACCGTCTGCGGTATCTTGATCTTGCCGATCAAAGCTCCATCGGCCGCAAAACAATGAACACCGTCGCCGGCGCTTGTCCATATGTTGCCGTCGATGTCGGCACGGAAGCCGTCCGGAATGCCGGTGTCGATGTTGCAGAAGACTTGATCGTTTGCGAGTTTCTTGCCGTCTACGACATCGAAGACACGAATGTGGCGGGGGGCGCTGATGTCGTGGCTTGCGGCGGAGTCGGCGACATAGAGTTTCGTCTCGTCCGGTGAGAAGGCCAAGCCGTTCGGCTGACGGAAATCATCCGCCACTACGTCCAACGCCCCCGTCGACGGATCGAGGCGGTAGACGTTGCGGGTCGGCTGCTCCGGCTCCGCCTTGTAACCCTCGTAATTCGAGAGAATGCCGTAAGTCGGATCGGTAAACCAGATCGTTCCGTCCGAGCGGACGATCACGTCGTTGGGTGAGTTCAGGCGCTTGCCCTTATAACTGTCGGCGAGAACAGTGATGGTTCCGTCGATCTCCGTGCGCGTCACACGGCGACCGCCATGTTCGCAGGATATCAACCGCCCCTGACGGTCGCGCGTGTTGCCATTGGCGAAATTCGAGGGCCCGCGGAAGACCGAGACATTGCCCCCAGGCACCCAGCGCAGCATGCGCTCGTTGGGAATGTCGCTCCAGATCAGGCATCCGGCATCGGCAAACCAGACTGGCCCCTCCGCCCAACGGCAATCCGAGTAAAGCTCCTCCAGGCCGGCGCTCGGGACGATCAGATTGCGGAAGCGCGTGTCGTAGATTTCGTAAATGGAAGGAGCGTCGTTGGGCATCGCAGTTTTCCTAGGGGTCTTTTGGGAGAGAGTTCAGCGCCCGCCAGCGGGACGACCGCCGGCAACAAGAATGACGGCAATAATGATCAGGCCGGTCAGAACAAGCCTTGGGCCTGCGCCGAAGCCATAGGTGTTGAGCATCGAGACGACGAGAAACATGAACAGCGAGGCGCCCCAGATGCCCGGTACGTTCGAGTCGCCGCCGGCAACAGCCGTCCCACCGATGATGACGACGGCAATCGACATCAACAGATATTCAGCACCCATGTTGAGGGCCGCTCCGCCGGAGAAGCTCGCCAGCAGATAGCCGCAGATCGAGGCGAGGATGGCACAGAGCACATAGGTCGCAAGCCGCGTTCCATCGACCGGAATGCCGGCCATGCGCGCTGCGAACATGCTCTGGCCAATCGCCGAGATCCAGCGTCCATAGATGGTCTTTTCCAGGAGAATCCAAGCAAGCGCCGATAGCAGTAGAGCAACGATGGCGACGTTTGGGATGCCGAATATCCCCGATGTCGTGAACTCGGCTAGGTATTCGGGCGGCTTGATGCGCAGGCCGCGATTGCTCCAGATGGCGGTCGATTGGATGATGAAGCTCATGGAGAGTGTTGCGATGATCGGCGGAATGCGCAGGAGTTTGATCAGGATATAATTGCCGAGACCAATGGCAAGGCCAATGACGATCGACACCAGGAGGCCGGGCACGATCATGCTGTCTTCGACATTCATTAGTTTCAATGCGATCGTGCCGGCAAGCGTCATCGTCGCCGGCACGGAAAGATCGATATTGCCCGGCCCCAGCGTGATGACGAACATCTGCCCGATGCCGACGATAACAGAGAATGCCGCAAAGGTGAGTGCAGCCTGCGACAGGCCGATGGAACTGGCGCCGCCGGTGAAGAGAACGGTGATGATCCACACCGCGATTGCGGCGACAAAGGACCATATCCAGGGTTTGCGGCCGAGCGCGGCTAGCGCGATCATGATTGTTTCTCCCGCTTTTCGACACGATTAAGCAAGAGCCTGAGGGCAAGGACGATGATCAGGATTGCGCCCTGCGCGCCGATCTGCCAGTCGGGCGATATTCGCAGAAACGACAGGAAGGAGCCCGCCAGGGTCAATGTCAGCGCACCGATGACGGCCCCCACCGGCGAGACGCGGCCGCCGGTAAACTCCCCGCCGCCGAGGATGACGCCGGCGATCGACAGCAATGTGTAACGCAGCGCGATATTCGCATCCGCCGAAGTGGTCAGCCCGACCAGTGCAATGCCTGCCAACACGGCAAAGAAGCCCGCCAGCGCATAGGCCGCGGCACGCAGGCTGACGACGGACCAGCCGGCACGCTGCAGCGACCGCTGATTGCCGCCCACACCGCGGATCAGCACCCCGAAGGAGGAGCGCATGACAATCAGATGGGAAAACACCGCGATGACGATGCTGGCTATGATCGCCATGGGAACAAGCGGCGGCTTCGAGGTCATCAGCCAGCGCGCCCAATCAGGCGCAGTGCCGCCCGGTGCCGGCAACAACAGAACCGCAAGGCCGCCCCAGACGAAGCTCATGCCGAGCGTCACCACGATCGATGGCAGATCCCTGATATAGATGACGATACCGATCGCGGCATAAACGGCAATTGCGGCCGCCAGAATGAGGATGCCGATGAGTGGGGAGGATTGCATATAGGTCGCCGCCACGCAGGCAGCGAAGCTGACGAAGTTCCCCATCGAGAGGTCGAGATCGTTGACCGACATGATCATCATCTGCGCGATCGTCGCGAGCGCAATCGGGACGGCGAGATTGAAAAGCAGATTGAGGCCGATATAGCTCATGGCGCGCGGCTGCAGATAAAAGACCGCGGCAAGCAGGACGGCAAGCGATAGCGCCGGGATAAGTAGGCGCAAGGTAGCGGATGATGGACGGCTCATGCGCCATCCCCGGCAAAGGAAGCCGCGAGCACATTTTCCTCCGTGATGTCCTCTCCAACCAGCTCCGCGACGATGGCACCGTCACGAAAAACATAGGCGCGGTCGCAGAGCCGGATCTCGTCCATCTCGGTCGAATACCAGATGAAGGTCCGGCCGGACGAAGCTTCGTCATTAAGGATGCGATAGACCTCCTGCTTGGTACCGATATCGACACCGCGCATCGGATCGTCCATCAGCACGATCGGCGCGGTCGTCGCCAGGGCGCGGGCAAACAGGACCTTCTGCTGATTGCCGCCGGACAAGGACAGAATGCCGTTTGCCATCATCGGCGTACGGATTTCGATGCGACCTTTCCATTCCGTTCCAAGGCGATCCTCTCTGCCGCGGTCGACGACGGACAATCTTGAAAGATCGCCGAGCGAGGCAATGCTGAGGTTTTTCAGGATGCTCCACAGCGGAAAAGTGCCGTTCAGGCTTCGGTCGCCGGCGACGAAGGCGATATTCCCCTGTCTGCCCGGCAGCCAGTTATGCGAAAGCGAGCGATGGAGATCGAGCAGCATGTCGGTCTGGCCATGGCCGGCGAGCCCGGCAAGTCCTATCACCTCGCCCTTGCGGACATTGAAGCCAAGACCCTTGCCGCCTCGCGCCGGCAGTGCAAGTAGAGGAGACGACACGACACCTTCCCCGCTCCTGCGCGTGCGGTCCTTCTCCTTTACGACACTGCCCATTGCCTGGACCAGGCTATGGACGGTGAAATCCTGAGCGATGCGATCGGCGACGACGCGGCCGTCCTTCATGACCAGAATTCGGCTTGCGGTCGAAAGGATCTCGCCAAGAATATGCGAGATCAGCATGACCGCACCGCCGGCCTGCACGAAGCCGCGCACATAGGCCATCAACTGCGCGGCTAGCCCTGCGTCGAGCGAAGAGGTAGGTTCATCGAGAATGACCAGCTTCGGCTTTTCGCCGACGGTACAAAAGGTGATCGCAATCTCTACCATCTGCCGCTCGGCGATCGAGAGTTCACCAACCGTCCGCATGACGTCGATCCTGTGGCCGGCGAAAATCTCATCGAGCTTGGCGCGAACCGCTATCGCCGCCTGCCGCCGCCAGCTCCAGCCGGCAAGGCCGCGATGGACGACCCGCATGTTCTCGACAACGGTAAGATTGGGGGCGAGCGACAACTCCTGAAAGACGCAGCGTATGCCATGCGCGCGGGCTGCGTTGACGCCGTGCCCAGTGCTGTCGCCGTCATAGGTGACACTGCCCTCGTGTGGGCTGAGACCGCCATTGATGACGTTGACGATTGTCGACTTGCCGGCGCCATTGTGGCCGACGAGTCCGATACACTCACCGGCGTGAACCGTCAGATCGGCTCCATCGAGCGCTTTCACGGCACCGAAATGCACCTTGATGCCACGGGCGGAAACGACTGCCTGCGAGCCGGCATCCTGTCTTTTCAAAGTATTGTCTTTGGCTGCAATCATGGATCGTCCGGTCGGGCGTTGCATCGGCAGGCGCCGCCTTTTTATCGGCGGCGCCAGTTTCTACGGTCTGCAGATATCGGTTACTTCGCCGCAGCGATGACCTTCTTGGCGTCGTCGAGCGTATATTCGACATTCGCGACACCGCCTGCCTGCGTAGAGGCAAGGTTGGTTTCGAGATTGTCCTGATCGATGCGCAGGAACGGAACGACCAAGTCCTTCTTCACCTCTTGGCCATCCAGGATCTGCTGGGCGACCCAGAAGGCGAGCGTGGACACACCGGGGGCAATCGAGACGGACATGGTCTCGTAGCCGCTGGCATCCTTCTCCTTCTTCCACCAGGCAAGCTCATCCTGGCGGTTGCCCATGACGATGGTCGGCATCGGACGCTTGGCGGCGGCAAAGGCCTGGGCGGCACCATAACCGTCACCGCCCTGGGTCACGACCGCGGCAATATCGGGAAGGCTGGGGAGAATGCCGGCAACCGCACGCTGGGCGACATCCTGAGCCCAGTCGCCGTGAACAGAACCGACGATCTTGAACTGCGGATATTTAGCGGCAGCCTCGTGGATACCCGCCGAGATCTCGTCATCGACGGAGACGCCGGCAAGCCCGCGGATTTCGAGTACGTTGCCGCCCTTCGGCATTTTCTTGGCGAGATATTCGATCTGGCTTGCGCCCATGCCCTTGAAGTCGACGGCGATACGCCAGGCGCAAGGTTCGGTGACGATGCCGTCGAAGGAGACAACGACGATCTTGGCATCGCAGGCTTCCTTGATGGCGCCGTTCAGCGCCGTCGGCGATGCAGCATCGATGACGATCGCATCATAGCCCTGCAGGATCATGTTCTGGATTTGGGCAGCCTGCTCGGTTGCCTGGTTTTCAGCCGTCGTGAACGGATCAGCGGCGGCAACGACACCCGTCTTGACCGCTTCGCCGGTGACCTTCTGCCAGCTCGTCAACATGGCCTGGCGCCAGGAATTGCCGGCATAATTGTTCGACAAGGCAATTTTCTTGGATGACGTATCGGCAACGGCAGCACCCGGCGCGGCAACGCAAGCGATGACGGCGGACGCCATAAGCATCTTGGCAATATTCATTTTTTCCTCCCAAAGCGCCTGTACTTCATCTTCCAGGCCAAGATTTTCGAACGCGCTCCTCAACGAACGATCGAAAATAATATTTGCACTGAAGGTTGCCCTGTCAGTAGAAACAGGATGTCCGAGATTGTGACGCTTGTACAGGCGCTTAAAGGGCGAGACCTTGCGGGATCCCGCAGAAAAAATGCGCAAATCCGCAAGACGGATCGCTCGGATCGGCGCTTAATAGCGTCCGAAATTTGCATGCTGCGCGGCCGGAGGAGCATAGGTCGACGCATTGCCTGGGAGGGCGTGTCTTGCGCGATCTAGCGCCGCAATCGGTCTTCGACCACTATCTCAACATATCAAGGCTTCTTGCCGGCCAACTCGACTTTCACTCGGTCATCCAGGCGGTCGCCGCCGAAATCAGCCATGTCATCCCGCATGACCATCTCGACGTCTGCATCATCCTGACGGACGAGCAATTTCATACCGCCTATGAAAGCGGACTGGAAACGGATTGGGGTCGCCGCTTTCCCGCACCCGTGAGCAACAGCCCCATCCGCACGCTTCTCTGGGGCGAGACAGACTACCTCTTAACCGACGATGCCTGGAACGATCCGCAATTCCATTTTCAGGGCGCTTTCTCGCATCCGATCTTTCATCAATCGCTGCATAGCCGTCTGCACGTGCCGCTGAAAGTACAGGGTCATGTCATCGGCGCGCTTTCCTGCTCAAGCCATCAGACCAGCTTCTACACCATGCAGCACGTCGAAAGCGCTCGCGTGATTGCCGATCTGCTAGCACCCCATTTTTTCGCTATCCGCGCGGCCGACCAGGCTAAACGCTCGGCAATCGTGGAAGCCGAGGCCCGCGCCCGCGAGGAGGGGCTTCGTCTCGGCGCTCTGAAGCTGACCGAAGCGCTGGAAGCGGAGCGTCAGCGCATCGGCATGGACCTGCACGACCAAATTCTCGCCGATCTGACCCGCCTCTCCCGGCGGCTGGAACGGCTTGCCCGACAGCCCGATGTCACGGGCGAGGCACTTGAGCCGCTCTTTCGCGGTTTGCAGCACAGCATGCACGATCTTCGCCAGATCATCGAAGAGGCCAAGCCTTCCGTCCTTCAACTGTTCGGCTTCGCGCAGGCGATCGAAAACCATCTCGAACGGTCAATCCAGGAGAGCGGCGCGACTTTGACTTGGACACTGAACGACGAGACTGGCGGCGCGATCGACTGCCTTGAACAGTCGGTGTCCATCGCTCTGTTCCGCATCGCGCAGGAGGCTATCAATAACGCCATTCGCCACGCTCAGGCTGAGAGCCTCGCGGTTCATCTGAAAGCGGCCGAGGGTGCGGTCACCATTGATGTCGTCGATGACGGTGTCGGACTGGGAAACACCCGCAGATTATCTGGCGGCGGTATCGAAAACATGCGCACGCGAGCGCGCCTGATTTCAGCGCGCTTCGCGATCAAGGCCCCTGCGGCGTCCGGTGGAACGATTGTCAGTGTCAGCCTGCCTGCCATCGCGCAAACGGCTGGAGGAGCTGCCGCATGAAGGTTCTGATCATCGAGGACGACCCGCTCCATCGCTCCTATCTCAATGAGGCGATCCGCGCTGCACTTCCCGAATGCGATGGCGTGCTGGAGGCAGAAAACGGCAATACCGGCGAACGGCTGGCGCGCGATTTGAAGTCCGCCCATATTGTCATGGATCTGCAGATGAGCCAGCGCAATGGCATCGAGGCGGCCCGCACGATCTGGAAGGAGCGACCGGAGACGCGCATCCTGTTCTGGTCGAACTATTCGGACGAAGCCTATGTTCGGGGCGTTTCGCGCATCGTGCCTGCCGGCGCCGTCTATGGCTATGTCCTAAAATCGGCCTCGGACGACCGCCTGAAGCTGGCGCTTCGCAGCATCTTCATCGAAAGCCAGTGCGTGATTGACCGCGAAGTGCGCGGCATGCAGCAAAAGAGCCTCGGCAATGTCAACGGATTCACCGAGGCCGAATACGAGATCCTGATCGATATCGCACTTGGGCTGACCGATCGTGCGATCGCCCACAGGCGCAATCTTTCGGTCCGCAGCGTCCAGAACCGATTGCAGCAGCTCTATGTGAAGCTCGGCGTCTATCAGCCGCTCGGCGGTCAGGATGATGATGGCCGTTTCAATCTGAGAGCGCGCGCGGTCGCCGTGGCGCTCTTAAGAAAACTGCTCAACCATAGCGCGCTCGAACGTGCGGAAGCCGATCTTTCCGCCTGGCTGGCGCGCCAACCCCGCGACTGAAAGCAAGCCCTGCCCGCTCCGTCGATCTTGCTTGACGTCTTCCCTCGAATAATTGTCTATTGCTAGCAATAGACATTAATCCAACCATACGGAACTTCCCATGTCCGCCGTTTCGCCTGTCATCCTGCTCAACCCAATCGACGATGTTGCGGTCGCTCGCGCGATGATCCGCGCCGGCAGCCCGACCGGCATCGACGGCTTGATTACCGCAGACCAGATCCCGCGCGGCCACAAGGTGGCGGTTCGCGACATCCAGTCAGGCCAGGAGATCCGCAAATTCGGCCAGCCGATCGGCGTCGCGACACAATTCATTCCGGCCGGCGGCCATGTCCATCTGCAGAACCTGGCGGTGATCGAATCCGATCATCCCTATCAGTTCAGCGTTGATATCGAAGAAACCGGTATGTTGCCGCAAGAGGACTGTCGGACCTTCATGGGTTTCGACCGCGGCGCCGGCGGTGTCGGCACGCGCAATTTCATCGGCATCATCACGACGGTCAATTGCTCGGCAACCGTCTCGAAATATATCGCCGAACATTTTAATCGCGCCGGCGGGCTTGAGGGTTTCGACAATGTCGATGGTGTCGTGGCGCTCACTCACGGCGGCGGCTGTGCCATCAACACTCAGTCAGAGGGCTACCGCTATCTGGCCCGTACTCTTCAGGGCTATGCGCGGCATCCGAATTTCGGCGGCATCCTGATGATCGGGCTTGGCTGCGAAACCAATCAGATCGCGCCCATCCTGGAGCATTACAAGCTGGAGGAAGGAAACCGGCTGCGCACCATGACGATCCAGGATCTCGGCGGCACCCGTAAGACGATCGCCGCCGCGTCGGAGATGATCAAGGACATGCTGCCGGAGGTCAATTCCGCCACGCGCACCGTCCAGCCGCTTTCGGGCGTCAAGCTCGCCCTGGAATGCGGCGGCTCCGATGGCTATTCAGGCATTTCGGCCAATCCGGCGCTCGGCTATGCCTCCGATCTCCTCGTGCGAAATGGCGGCACCTCGGTTCTGGCGGAAACGCCGGAGATCTATGGCGCGGAACATCTGCTGACGCGCAGAGCGGTCACGCCCGCGGTCGCCGAAAAGCTGCTCTCCCGGATCGACTGGTGGCGCGACTATACCCGCCGCAACGGTGCGGAGCTCAACAACAACCCCTCCTATGGCAACAAGCTCGGCGGATTGACAACGATCCTCGAGAAGTCGCTTGGGGCCGTCGCCAAGGGCGGCTCCATGCCGCTGAAGGCCGTCTACGAATATTCTGAGATCGTCGATGAACCCGGTTTCGTCTTCATGGACACGCCCGGCTATGATCCCGTTGCCGTCACCGGCCAGGTCGCCGGCGGCTGCAATGTGATCTGCTTCACGACGGGACGAGGCTCCGTCTCCGGCTTCAAGCCGGCACCCTGCGTCAAGATCGCCACCAATACCGAGATGTACAACCATATGCGCGAGGATATGGACATCAACTGTGGCGACATCGTTAGTGGCGACGACACGATCGAGGCGGCGGGCGAACGTATCTTCGAGGAAATCATCGCTGTCGCCTCCGGCAAGAAGACACTGAGCGAGACCTTCGACTATGGCGACAATGAATTCGTCCCCTGGCAGGTCGGCGCCATCACCTGATGCCGTTCCGCATTAGAGGATGAAACTGTATTCGTCCGGCTGATAGTGCTCGCGGATATAAGCGGCACGCGCCTGCACATTGGGCTGCGAATTGCTGATGTGATCGCGCATCGCCTTTTGCAATCCCTCCTCATCGCGCTTTTGCACCATCTTGAAGACATCGATATGCTCGGAGAGGAAGGGCTCGTATTCCGGCCTCTTGATGCGGCTGCCGACGATGTGCTTGCTGAGGGTCAGGATGCAATGCGTCCGCTTCAGGATGCTCAGGAACTCCTTGTTCGGGCAAGCCTGAAGGCTGCGCAGATGAAGGTCCAGCTCCAGCTCGTACATGGTCGCTGCCGATACATTGGGGTAATCCGCGAGAGCCAGCGCTAGGTGCGAAAGCATGCTATCGACATGTTCGTTCGAAAGTCCGCCCAGGGCGCCTGCAAGTGCCGCCGGCTCGATCTGCTCGCGCACCTCGTAGAGGTCGCGGATGCGCTGGCAGTCGAGCGGGACGATCGACCAGCGGAAATTATCGTCCTTCTCCGTGATGCCGAGCGTTTCGAGTTTCAGCAGCACATCGCGTGCTACCCCGCGCCCAACGCCGAAATGCCGTGCGAGCTCGTTTTCATTGATGCGATAACGGCCGAAGAAGGAGCGATAGACAACGATGCTTTCGACATCTTCATAGAGCGCCTGCCAGGCGAAGATTGGCCTGTCGTCATCCTCGGCGAACAATTTGCCAAGATAGTCCGCAAGTTTGATCCGCTTCGGAAGAGTCCCCGTCTTGCCGACAATAAAACCGCGACCGTCAAACCGTGTGATCAATCCATCCTCGAAGAGGAGCTGCAGCGCCTGGCGTACCGGCGCCCGGCTGCTATCTATCAGGTCCGCAAGGGCAGCCTCGGTCAGCACTGCGCCCTCGGGCACTGCCCCATCGCGAATCTCAGCCTTCAGCCGCCCAAAGAGCTCCTCATAGAGACTGATTTTGCGCGGACCGCCGTTCCCTAACCGTGATGTGCCCATGTCGTCCCATGTTTCGCGTCCGAGGCTGCAACTTCTACGGAGGGCTCCTTGCTAACAATAGAAGTGCAGCAATTCCAAAGCGGCCCGGATATCTGATGGAAAATTCGATTGCCTTACTCACCATGCTTAGAAGCATTGACGTAAATATCCATAACACGCTTTCGATACGTCCAGAAAAATCCGATGTCTCTGATCGGGCCCGCAATTCGCCTAACAGCCAGTGGCGCCGCGCATATCCCGGATTCCTGCTTCAATAGCTCAGCTGAACCTCTTCGGCTCCGATTACCGGATTTTGCTCATCCCGAGGGCCATCCGGGGTATTTTCACTGAATAAGAGAAGCCAAGCCGATACCGATCATGCATACCAGCAGCCCCGCAGAGATAAAAAACAGGACCAGAGGCGTATAATTCGACATCAGGTCCTCCTTTCGAAGTTACTCTGCGTGTCGCCGTGGAGGGAAAGCAAATTACCCTTCCTGGGTATTGAAGCGGTTCATGGCATTTCGCTCCTCACCAGAACCGAACGAAGGCTCGCCGTCTAAATCTACGCGGGCGCGCGCTTTTGGTTCCGAGAATCGTCGGGATGTTTAGGCAAATCCATCTCACTCGCCTCCGTAGCCGCAGATCCAATGCCAATCCTTGCCGAAGGGCGAAAATTCCCATGGCCGACATATCAGCCAAGGGAATGTCTCCTGCCGATAGCTGAAGCCTATCCAGAGGCAGCCTATCATCGGGACCACCGATCGACCCTGCCATCTCTCCATCACCCAATGCTTCGCTGCCTCAGGGCGTATAATTTCAGAAGCGCTTCGCACGGCATGATCTTTCATTGTGCAGCCGACGATTGAAACATCATTGCTCGATCTAATAATCCATTAAAAATATAGATTAAGGCAATTGATGTTGCCGACGACCCACGAGGACAGATGTCTTACGCCCTGAGTTTTCTCGACAAGAGCCCGATTGATTGCGCCGAGCGGGCGTCGCAAGCATTGCAGCGCAGCCTGGCGCTTGCCAGACGAGCTGAAGAATTGGGCTATCGGCGCTTCTGGGTTGCCGAGCACCATAATTCCCCAAAACTCGCAAGCTCCTCCCCGGAAGTATTGATCGGCCACCTGCTGGCACATACCAGGCGCATCCGCATAGGTTCAGGAGGCGTGATGCTGCAGCATTACAGCGCCTACAAGGTTGCCGAGAACTTCAATCTGCTGGCGGCGCTAGCGCCGGGGCGCGTCGATCTTGGAGTCGGCAAGGCGCCGGGCGGGCTTCCGCTTTCGACCGGTGCTCTCCAGAAAGCATATGACCCCTCGCGCAAGCCATCGTTCGAAGCGCAGCTGGCCGAACTGGATGGTTTCCTGCGCCATGAACAGGACGCCGAACGCAAAGCAGAGGACCTTGCAGCCTTTCCAGCACCCGATGAGCCGCCCGGCCGCTTCCTGCTCGGCGCGAGCCCCGACAGCGCGAGATTGGCCGCTCGTCTCGGCTGGGGCTTTGTCTATGCGGGTCACATCCATGGTGACGACGAAGCGATCACGCAGTCGCTGTCGGCCTACCAGCAGGCGGGCGGCAAAACTGCGCTGCTCGCCGTCAGCGTCGTCACGGCGCAAACGGCTTCGGTTGCCAACAGTCTCCTAGGCGATACACGCCGGTTCCACCTGCAAATCAAGGATGGACAAAGCGTCAACGTCGGCAGCCACGAGCAGGCGCTCGAATATGTTCGCCAGGCAGGCGCGACGGATTATCGGATCGAAGAGAGAAGCCCGCGCGTCATTCGAGGAACGCCGGCCGACGTCCATCTGGAGCTGCAGCGCCTCCACGAGGGATTCGGCATCGAAGAATTTGTGATCGACTGCCCGGTTTCCGAAGGTGCGCACCGGCTTGGCACCATCGAACTGCTGGCCGACGCGCGCAAAGCCGCTGCTGCCTGATTGGAGGCTGGTCCAAAATGACATGGGAAAGAATGCCGTGGTAACCAGAAGAGATTTCCTGAAGAGTTCAGCGATTGCTGCTCTGTCTCTGTCCACCGGACTGCAAGCGACCGAAACGCTGGCGGATAACAAGCCCGCGCGCGGCGGGTCCTTGATCTGGGGCGTCGAGACGGAACCGACCACGCTCAATCCGCATCTGAACGGCCAGGCCAAGGCGAAGCTTATTCTGCGTAACGCCTATGAATGTCTTCTCGCCCGCTCTCCGGATGGCGGCTATGTGCCATGGCTGGCGAAAGACTATGCGGTATCCGAGGACGGCAGGACCTATACCTTCAATCTCCGCGATGACGTAATCTTCAGTGATGGAGAGAAATTCGACGCCGCAGCCGTCGTCACGAACTTCCTGAAACTGAAGGAGCCGATCTATTCCGGCAGCATCAGTGCCGGCCACGTCTCCCACATTTCCGAGGCGACCGCGCTCGATCCTCATACGGTCGTCCTCAAGCTCAACGATGTTTACGCCCCTTTCCTCGATGGCGCGACCAGCATCGAGATCCTCTCGCCGAAATCATTCTCCTCTTCGCAACTAAAGGCAGGCGGGCACGAAATCGCGGGCACCGGCCCTTTCATCCTCGATCGCTATGTCAAAGGTCAGGAAATCCGTTTCATTCGAAACGCGGCCTATAATTGGGCTCCCGGCAATGCGGGTCATCAGGGGCCGGCCTATCTCGATGAAGTGGTCTATCGCTTCCTACCCGAATCCGCGGTCCGCACCGGCGCGCTGACCTCGGGCCAAGTGCATGTCATCGAGGGCATTTCCGGCAATGACGCAGCACTTTTCCGCGACGATTCCGATTTCACCTATCAAAGCGCGCTAAATACCGGCACGCCCTATACGCTTTACCTGAATGTCACCAATACCCCGACGAGCGACGTCAAGATACGCAAGGCCTTTCTTGCGGCGATCGATGTCGAGCGGATCATTCAGTCCGTCTACCGTGGCGAACGCAAGCGCGCATGGGGTGTCCTGACGCCTGCGGACACGGATTTCTACGACAAGGGTATCGAAGGCAGCTACGGCTTCGATACCGATCTCGCCAACAGATTGCTCGACGAGGCCGACTGGACGAGCAGAGACGGCGATGGCTTCCGGACGAAGGACGGCAAACGGCTGACGATCGAGATCGTCCAGTCGCAGGCGACCTTGCGTGACCAACGCGACGTTCTTCTCGAGGCCGTCCAGGCACAGGCCAGGCAGAATGCCGGCATCGATGTCGCCTTGCGCTATGTCGACGCCGGAACCTATGCCAACAGGCAGAACGACGGGCAATACGGCATCATTCCGAATTCGACCACGACGCAGGAAAACGGCCTCACCCTCTATTTTCATTATCTGCCGCGTGAGAAGGGCGGATCGATCAATTACAGCCGCAGCGTGGCGCCTGAAATATCCGCCTGGCTTGCCGAGGCAGCCTCCACGCTCGATGCCAAGAAGCGCTTCGAGATCTATTCGGCACTTCAGCGTTTCGCACTCCGCGAACAGGCGCTGGGCCTGCCGCTCTATGTTCCCGAAGATCAGATTGCAGCAACGGCTGCGGTCAAGGGAGTGGGATTCCGTCCCTTCAAGCGCCTTCCCGAAAACGCCTACGACATCTGGCTCGATCAACCAGCCTGAGCCGCGGCTGTTCCTCTCAAAAAGATTATTTCAAGGAGATACTCGGAATGCTTATGCGCAGACATTTTCTCGGCCTGACGGCAGCCATGCTGGTGACGGGCGCGCTGCCGAGCCTTGGCATGGCTGGGGACGGCGCGCCGATCAGCGGCGGCAAGCTGACATGGGCCGTCGAGACGGAGCCGGCCACGCTCAATCCGCAGCTCAACGGGCAGGACAAGACCAAGCTGCTGCTGCGCAATGCTTATGAGTCGCTGCTGGCGCGCACTGCAGACGGTGGCTACGTTCCATGGCTTGCGACCGAATATAAGATCTCCGACGACGGCAAGACTTACACGTTCAAGCTTCGTGACGATGTGAGCTTCACCGATGGTCAAAAGCTCGATGCGCAGGCCGTCATCACCAATTTCACCAAGCTCAAGGACGCGGCCTATAGCGGCAGCGTGAGCGCCGGCCCGGTCTCGCGTATCGTCGAAGCGAAGGCGCTGGACGACCATACCGTTTCCTTCACCTTGAACCAGGTCTATGCCCCCTTTCTCGATTATGCCGCGAGCCTGGAGATCCTTTCGCCGGCGGCCTTCAATTCAACGCAGCTGAAATCCGGCGGACCGGAGATTGCGGGAACCGGTCCTTTTGTCCTGAAGCGCTATGCCAAGGGACAGGACATTCAGTTCGTCAAGAATCCGGCCTATCATTGGGCACCCAAGACATCAGCTCATAATGGCCCGGCCTATCTCGACGAGGTGACCTATCGCTTCCTGTCCGAGTCCTCCGTCCGCACCGGGGCGCTCACCTCCGGTCAGGTCGACGTGATCGAAGGGATCGCCGGCAATGATGCCAGCCTTTTCAAGGACAATTCGGACTTCAGCTACCAGACGGCCCTCAATACCGGCACGCCCTATTCGCTCTTCCTCAATGTCACCTGGGGACCGACCCAGGATCTCAAGGTGCGCAAGGCTCTGATATCAGCGATCGACGTCGATGCGGTGCTGAAGGCCGTCTATCGCGGAGAACGCACCCGCGCATGGGGCATCGCGTCGCCGATCGATCCACAATTTTACGACAAGAGCATCGAGGCGGCATATAAACCCGATCCCAAGGCGGCAAATGCGCTTCTGGACGAGGCTGGCTGGACCGCGCGGGACGCCGACGGCTTCAGGACGAAAGACGGAAAGCGGTTGACCATCGAGGTCATCCAGGCTCAGGCGACGGTGCGCGATCAGCGTGACGTCCTGCTGCAAGCCCTGCAGGCACAGGCACGCCAGAATGCCGGCATCGATCTCAAAATCATCTTCGTGGATGCCGGCACCTACATCGACCGACGCAAGACCGGCCAGTTCGGCTCGATCGCTAATTCCAATACGCCGACGGATGCGATCGACATAGAGTATCACTACCTGCCCCTCGATAAGGGCGGCAGCATCAACTACAGCCGCGCCTTTGCGCCCGAGCTATTGCAGTGGCTGAACGAGGCCGCTTCGACGCTGGACCAGAAGAAACGCTTCGATCTTTATTCGAAGCTGCAGCGCTTCGCCATTCTCGACCAGGCCTATGCCCTGCCGCTCTACGAGCCCGAGGACCAGGTGGCGGCTGCAAGCTATGTGAAGGGCATCAGCTTCCGGCCCTTCAAGCAATTGCCGGAGAGCGCCTACGATATCTGGCGCAGCGAGTGAACCGTACCGTCAACACATCCCCGGCAACGCAAGTGGTCGGGGACGGTGGAGGAGTGACCGAGCATGACCGCTGACAATACGACGGCTTTCGACCAGAGCCCTTCGGCCTGGTTTTCGCGCAGGCGCCGGCTGAAGCGCAACAGCCTGATATCGCAGATCCTCGTGCGGATTGGATCGGCCATCGTGGTCCTATGGGCCGCGGTGACGCTGAGCTTCATCAGCATTCATCTGGCGCCCGGCGATATTGTCAGCCTGTTAATCGGCGAGCAATTGCGAACGCCGGAGGTAGAAGCGGCCATCCGCCTTGAATGGGGCTTGGACAAGCCGTTGCTGACGCAATATCTGACCTATCTCCAGCGTATTCTGCATGGCGATTTCGGACGGTCCTATATTCTGCAGACAGATGTTTCCGGCCTCGTTCTATCGCAGATGCAGCCGACATTGAAGCTTACTGCGGCCGCTCTCGTCGTTGCCATCGTCTTTGCCGTTGCCAGCGCCCTGCTGACAGCCGGCAAGCGCCTGCCGCGCAGCATCGCAGGCAGTCTCGAGCTTGTTCTCATCTCGACGCCGTCCTTCTGGCTCGGCATCGTGCTCTTGTTCATATTTTCCTTCACCTTGAAGATCTTTCCGGTGGCCGGCGACCGGACATTTTCGGCGCTGGTCCTACCGGCCCTGTCGCTTGGCCTGTCCCTTGGCGCCGTCATCGGACAGGTGCTGCGCCAAGGGCTCGAACGGGCCTTGGAAGAACCCTTTATGCTGACGGTCAAAAGCTGGGGCGCCAATGACTTCGTGCTGAGGCTGCGTCACGGCCTGCGGCACGCCGCACTTCCCGCGGTGACGCTTGCCGGCTGGCTCGTCGGCAATCTGCTGTCCGGCGCCGTCATCACCGAAGCGGTGTTTGGCAGGCCCGGGCTTGGGCGGATTACAGTCGACGCCGTGCTGGCGCATGACCTGCCCGTCGTGCTCGCCGTCGCCATCCTGTCGGCCTTCGTCTACGTCATCCTCAGCACGCTGGTCGACGTGCTGTATCTTCTGCTCGATCCCCGACTGCGCAATCAGAATGCGGAGGCCGGCCATTGAGCATCTCCTCGTCTCCCGAACAGGAAACCGATCAGCGCCAACAGCGACTTTATTGGCGCGTCGCAAATCCTGGGCTTACCCTTTCGGCAATTTTTATACTGCTGGTGGCCCTCGCCACCATTTGGCCGCAAGTTCTGACCGCTGCCAATCCGATCGCCGCCGATCCCTTGCAGGCGCAACTGCCGCCGTCGACGCAACATTGGTTCGGCACGGATCATCTCGGCAGAGATGTCTTCTCGCGGGTTGTTTACGGCGCGCGTTACTCCATCCTCATCGGCGTCAGCGCCGTAGCCATCGCGGCGATCGCCGGAGCCTTTCTCGGGCTTCTGTCGGGCCTTGCCCGCGGTCTCGTCGACGAGGCCATCTCGCGCTTTCTGGACGTGATTTCATCATTCCCGGACCTGCTTTTGGCTCTCGTGCTGATCTCCTTTACAGGACCCGGCACGATCAACCTCATCTTCGCGCTCGGCCTTGCCTCCGTGCCGCGTTTTGCAAGGGTCGTGCGCGCGCAGACCTTCGTGATCGCCAAAAGCGGTTATGTGGAGCAAGCAAGAACATTCGGACTGAGACGCAGCGTGTTGGTGGCCCGCCATATCCTGCCGCATGCGCTGGCCCAGGTGCCCATCCTGGCAACGATCGGTCTCGGGACCACGATCATACAGGCCGCAGGCCTCAGTTTTCTCGGCATGGGTCCGCAGCCACCCGCCCCGGAATGGGGAGCAATGCTGGCGGAGGCACGCAATTATCTTCGCGTGGCGTGGTGGATCGGCGTTTGGCCAGGTCTCGCCATTACGCTGACGGTCATCTCCATAAGCGTGCTTGGAAGACGCTGGCAACTTGCATTTGAAGGCAGGAGGCCATCGTGACCCCGGTACTCAACATCCGCAATCTGACGATCGGCTTTCCTCGGGACGGCCGCGACAATAGGGTGGTCCACGGCATCGACCTGAGGATCGACAAGGGCGAAGCCGTCGCGCTTGTCGGAGAATCCGGCTCCGGAAAATCGGTGACGGCGCGCTCGATCATCGGTCTTGCCGGCCCGGATGCTGTTGTCGGCGCCGACCGTTTCGATGTCGACGGAAACGATGTTCGCGACTTCGATGAAAGGCAATGGCAGCGCCTTCGCGGCGAAAAAATCGGCTTCGTTCTTCAGGATGCCCTCATCTCCCTCGACCCGCTGAGACGGATTTCGCAGCAACTGTCCGACGCCTTCGGCGGGCGCAGTCTCTTTCGCCGCCCCGATCGACGCGAAGACAGCCGCCTGCTGCTGCAGTCGGTCGGCATCCCCGATCCGGATCGGCGGCTGCCGCAATACCCGCATCAGCTTTCGGGCGGCTTGCGCCAGCGCACTCTCATCGCCACGGCAATAGCACGCGGGCCTTCACTGCTGATCGCCGACGAGCCGACGACGGCGCTGGATGCGACGGTTCAAAAGCAGATCCTCGACCTGCTACTCGAACGGCGCAAGGCCGGCCATACGCTTCTCCTGATCAGCCATGATCTGGCCGTCGTCTCCCATCTTGCCGATCGCGTACTCGTCATGAACGACGGCCGGATTGTCGAAGAGGGTTCGACGGAACAGATACTGAAGACCCCTCGCCATCCCTATACACGGCAATTGCTGGATGCCGTGCCTTCGGCCGCCTCCAAGGGGTTCCGGCTATCGCCGACATCCGTCACACAAGCGGAGAGCGAGCAGGTGCAAGCCGCGCCCAGGCCAAATGCATGGCAACGCGTCCCCCTGCCTGCAAAGGCAATCGATCGCCACAACCACATTCTGTCAGCCCGCAATCTCGTCAAACGCTATGGCGGATCGGGCGGCATCTTCGCCGTCAACGACGTCTCCTTCGACCTCGCAGCCGGCGAAGCCCTCGGCATCGTCGGTGAATCCGGTTCCGGCAAGACGACGGTCGCGAAAATCGTTCTCGGCCTGGTCGAACCGGATCACGGATCGGTTCGTCTTGACGGCGGCGGCTGGAGCAATGTCACGGAGGCCGCGCGTCGCTCCAGGCGCTCCAGCATGCAGCTCATCGCGCAGGATGCGCTCAGTTCCTTCGACCCCCGCTATACGGTCGAGAAGATCATCGGCGAAAGCCTCGATAGCGCCGGCATCTTCGGCGGAGCGCGCCGCGAACGCGTACTCGAGGTGCTTGACTCGGTTCGTCTGAGCGAGGCGTTCCTGAAGCGCTATCCACGCGAGCTTTCCGGCGGCCAGCGTCAGCGCGTCGCGATCGCACGCGCCTTTGCACCGCGCCCACGTCTTCTCGTGGCCGACGAGCCGGTCAGTGCGCTCGACGTATCGGTGCAGGCGCAGGTGCTTGATCTCCTGGCCGAACTTCAAGCGGCCTCCGGAACGTCGCTCCTCTTCATCTCCCACGATCTCGGCGTCGTCCATCACCTGACGGACCGTGTTCTCGTGATGAAGGAGGGACGCATCGTCGAAGCGGGCGCGGTGGAGGATGTCTTCACCAGGCCACATCACAGCTACACGCGCACGCTCATCGAGGCGGTTCCGGCCTTGCCCTGAAAAACACAATTCACACACCGGCGCAGACCGGAATTTCAAACGACCAAGGAAATTCGCGATGACCCACAATCGTCCCCGACGCCTGAAGACATTGACCGGAGCAAGCAGCGTCATTTCCGCCGGAAACGACACAAGTCCCGTCACCGGCATCAAGCGTGCCGTCGAACTCGCCCGCAAGGCGGAAGCAGAAAAGATCACCGGGCTGTTCACGGCCGACCTGCTCCATATCGATCCGGCGGGACTTGCCGGAACCGCCGGCATCCAGGAGCCCATCGTCGCGCTTGCCGCCTTGAGCCAGGTAACATCCCACATCGGCCTGATCGCTACTGTCTCGACGACTTTCCACTATCCCTACAATCTGGCACGCCAGATCGGCACGCTGGATCATGCAAGCGGCGGGCGCGCCGGCTGGAATGCCGTGACCTCCTCGGTCGGCGAAGAGAACTTCGGCGAGACATTGCCAAGTCCGGAGGAGCGCTACGAGCGCGCTGCGGAATTCATCGAAATCGTCAATGCGCTTTATGATGCCAATGAACGCAATGCCGCCGAACGCAAGGCGTCCGGGGCAATCGGTATCGATCCGGCAAAATTCCATCCGATCAACTATCGCGGCAAGCACTTCCGGGTCGACGGCCCCCTCAACGTGCCGCCTTTGCCGCAGGGCCGTCCCGTCCAGTTTCAGGCGGGCCAGTCAGAAGCCGGCGTCACCGTCGGCGCGCGATATGCCGAGGTGGTCTATACCTCTCAGCCCAAGCTTGAGGATGCTGTCGCTTTTGCCACCGAGCTACGCCGCCGCGCAGCAAGCTTCGGGCGCGCGGCAGGCCTGCCCTTCATCATGAACTCCTTCCACTCGGTGATCGGCGATTCAGACGCAGACGTCGCCAGGCGCCTGAAGGAAAAGCACGAACGGATCGACTACGAGCAGGGGCGCCTGAAACTGGCTGATATGCTCGGCGGCGATCTCGATCTATCCGAATTGCCGCTCGACAAGCCCCTGCCGGAAACGCTCCTGCCCGAGGTTACCAGCATCAACCGGCGGCGCGGACGCGTGGAAATCTTCCGCCGCTATGCGCGTGAGGGACTGACCTTGCGGCAGCTCATCATTCAGGCGCAGGAAACCGGCCACTGGTCGGTCGCCGGCACGCCCGAGCAGCTTGCCGATGCGATCGAGGAGCGCTTTCAGGCCGGAATTCTCGATGTTCTCTCCCTGCACGGCTTCGGCAATCCGGACCAGGAGGATCTGCTGGTGAACGGGCTGCTGCCCGAGTTGCGACGGCGGTCGATCATCGACACCGATTATGTCGGAGACGATTTCCGCTCGAATCTGGAGCTCCCGCCCTATGTAGTCGCGGACGGCGCGTTGAACTCGGCCAGACGCGCCTGATCCGTCCCCCGGCAGATGGTCGCAACGTCCTGCGATAAGCCTTTGGCCAGTCACCGCTGAATGAGGCGAAGATCGTCGTGCAACCAGAGTTGCCGTTCTCAAATGGAGGAACAAGGGTGAGCCGACAATGCTTTGTTGGCTGGAAACCTCACCTCGATCAGCGCTTCAGCTGAAACCAGAAGTAACCGTAGGGCTGAAACATGATCGGATAACGATGCTCGCCCACAGTCGGAAATGCCGTCTTCCCAAACAGCTCCTTGGGACGACTGCCTGAATATTGATGTAAGTCGAGCATGCCAGCCTGAGCGATATTTGACAGGTTCGCGACGCAGAGAACGCATTCACCGTCATATTCTCTGACATATGCGATGACGGCCGGATTTTCTGTGCTCACAAAGCAAATTGCGCCCCTTGCGAAGGCTTGATGCGCCGATCGGATTGCCAAAATGTGACGGACCCAATTCAGAAGCGAATGCGGGTCCTTCTCCTGCGCGGCGACGTTGATCACCCGGAAACCGAAACGGGGATTATCGATGGGCGGCAGTGCGAGGGCCTTTGGATCGCCGCCGGAAAACCCGGCGTTCTTGCCGCTGGACCATTGCATCGGTGTGCGAACACCATCTCTATCTCCTAAATCGACATTGTCGCCCATGCCGATCTCATCGCCATAGTAAAGCACAGGGCTACCGGGCAAGGAGAACAGCAACATGTGGAGAAGCTCGACGCGACGCCGGTCCTGATCCATGAGCGGTGACAAGCGGCGCCGGATGCCGAGGTTCAATCGGGCGCGTTCGTCGGAAGCATAGGTGTCCCAAAGAAAATTACGCTCGGCCTCGGTGACCATTTCCAAGGTCAACTCGTCATGGTTTCTGAGGAAAATAGCCCATTGGCATTCCTCAGGGATGCCATGGGTCTGCTGCACCATGGTGATGATCGGCTGGGAATTTCCCATTGCAACCGCGGTGAAGATTCGCGGCATCAGCGGGAAGTGAAAGGCCATGTGGCATTCATCCCCTGTTCCGAAATAGTCCCGTGCCTGATCCGGCCATTGATTTGCTTCTGCGAGGAGTATGACGCCGGGGTAGCTTGCCTCGAGCGTCTTTCTGATATGCTTGAGCAGCCTGTGCGTTTCAGGAAGATTCTCGTTATTGGTGTTTTCTCGCTCCACGAGATACGGAACGGCATCGAGGCGAAAGCCGTCCACGCCAAGATCGAGCCAGAAACGCATGATATCCAAAACCGCGTCGATGACGGCAGGATTGTGATAGTTCAGATCCGGCTGATGGGAATAGAAGCGATGCCAGAAATAGGCGTTTGCAACCGGGTCCCAGGTCCAATTGGATCTCTCGCTATCGACGAAAATGATGCGCGTTTCCGCGAACTTGTCGTCGGTCTCCGACCAGACGTAGAAATCCCGCTCCGGCGACCCGGCCGGCGCGTCTCGGGCACGCTGAAACCAGGGATGCTGATCGGAAGTATGGTTGAGGACCAGCTCCGTAATGACATGCATCCTGCGGGCATGGGCGGCCTCCACGAACCTCTTGAAATCGTCGAGCGTGCCGAATTCGGGGCTGATGCTTTCGTAGTCGAGCACATCATAGCCGTCATCACGGCGGGGAGATGGATAAAACGGCAAAAGCCAGATCGCGTTGACACCGAGCGATGCCAGATAATCCAGTCTGCGCGTCAATCCCACGAAATCGCCAAATCCATCTCCATCGGCGTCGAAGAACGACTTCACATGGAGTTGGTAGATGACGGCATCCTTATGCCAGGACGCATAGCGAAGCTCGCGTTCGGTTTCGCTCAATCGGCAGCTCCCTCGGCAACCATTGTTTCGGTCAGGCGCGACAGGTTCTGACCACAAAACTAATGTTGCCTGTCGTCTCTTCAAGATTGCCCTAGGGAAATCTACGGGCTTGATGCCGATGTGCGCGCCCATGACGGGGAACATGACGGCAGCTCGCTTGTTCGGATTCCAGCGCCGGCAAGCTCAGCCTCTCGGGGTTGCTGGCGGCACCGCGAATTTCAACGAGGAATGCAGCAATGCCCAAAGGTAAATCGAAGAAATGGTCGCAGCGCGTCAATGAGACCAGTGATGCCATGGACCTGAAGAAAGGCGTATTCAACGAACGCAGCGCCAAGAAAATTGCCGATTCACTCAAAGAATCCGCTGAAAAGAGCAACCGCCGCAAATCCAGTCCGTTTCGATCCGCCATGTCGATGTTGAACTTCTATATCAATCGCGCGGGCGATCAGCTCTCGAAATCCCGGCGCGCAACGTTGGAGAAAGCAAAAACCGAACTCCGCAAGGATTTTGGCCGCGATCCCTGAGGCTCGCAATCCTTCCTTTGGCAGCCGTCGGCAGATCAATTGCCAATGCCGGGATATTGGCTTTCGTGCAACAATCGCGCGAGATGGGCGGTATTGCGTGCCAGCATGTTCACCGTGCTGGTGACCTTGTCTGGAACTGCCTCCAGATCTATGAAATTGGTGCTACCCATCGCCTCCCCCACCCAGTAGACGGCAGCGTTGGCTGGGATCGTGAAACCGACATCGTTCAAGGCCTGATAGATTTCCGCGGATACATGATGAGCGCCGTCTTCGTTGCCGACGACTACCACCGCGGCGACGCGACCGTACGACACCATCCTATGCCGTTGGTCCGTTTCCGACAGAAAGGCATCCATACGTTCCAACGCGCGTTTTGCCACGCTCGATGGCTGTCCGATCCAAATCGGCGTGCCGAAGATCAGAATGTCGGCCTCAAGGATCATACGACGGATTCCTGGCCATGCATCCGCCGCACCCTCGTTCGATTTGACGCCCGGCAGAATATTATGGTCGGCGAGACGGATCGTCGCCATCTCCACCTTCTCCCTCGCGAGAGCCTCTCCCACAAGAGAAAGCATTCGATCCGTCGAGGATGGTTCACTGGAGCCGGTTTTCAAAGTTGCGTTCAGTGCTAAGGCTTTCAGAACCATGATCGCGCTCCTCGTCTAGTCAACGATCCCAACATGGGAGAAGGACTATGGTTCCCGAAGGAGCTCAGCATGCGGATTTTAATACCGCGCTTTAGCCGTTGCCTACTTTCGGCCCACCATTTCGAGCAGGATGTCCAAGCCGCGCTGATATTTTGCAGCGTCCTTGCCTATCTGCTCGCTTTGCCAAAGATTGTCCTCAAGGTCGGCACGCTTGACGGGCCAAGCCAGCACATTCGCTGCCGCACGATGGATGAATTGCTCGTCCTGCTCGTCCGGCCGCCGCGTCAAAGCATCGACGGCAGATAGAATCCTTGTCGGGAAGCCCTCCTCTTTCAGGCGATCGAGCGTCCATCCTCTTCCCTTTTCAACGACATCATGAAGATAGGCAACAGTGCGGGCCTCATCACCGGAAACCTGGAGCGCGACGCGTTGGCAATGTTCAAAGAAAGGCCGTCCCGTCTTGTCGGTCTGCCCTTCATGAGCCTCGAGCGCGATATGGATGGCTTGATCAAGATGTTTCACGGATAAGACCTTTCCGGGTCGTTGATATCCCGTGCTGGCGGATTAGCTGAAAGACGGCTCCTCTTCCTGCTTCAATCCAAGTGGACAGCCAGAGAACCCTATTGACCGCGGATAGTTCCTCCGTCTCGCAATAGAAAAACATCGAGCAAGCTCAATTGCCCTATCGAATTTGCGATCTTGCCATGCTGGCGCCGGATTTTTCTGATGTCTGTCCACGCCGGGTTTGGAAGGGCGCATTATGGAATTTCTCAATCGTTACATTGATCGACCGCTGCTGCGCGGCGGGTCGGCAGCCATGCTGCTGTGGCACAGGCAGACAGGCCACTCTCCGCAGAAGCTCTCCCCTTTGTGGAACATCATCGTCATTCTGGCCCTTCTGTCGGCAAGCGGCCTGTTTTTAAGCGGTCCGATTTACGTTTTCGGACTCGGCGCGCTCTTGATGCTTTCGCTTCCGTCACTGCGACTATTGGCTCTGGGCCGGGTAGAACGGATTTACGATATGCGGTCCTATCGGACGCTAGCGGCGACAGCCACCCGCAAGCGTGAAACGGAATGGGCGATACGCCTGACCGTTTTGCTCACCGCCGTCATCTTCCCCTTCTGTGTCTCTGCCGGTGATGAGGGCGCAGGCTCGTTCCTGCTTGGTGCCAGCCTTTGGTTTGTGCTGACTGCACCGGCAAAGATGTATCTGGACGCCGCCGAGCCTCCGCCGCCCGGCAGCGGCGGCGAGCAGGCTTGGTCGAGACAGGCAACCGCTGCAGCGTGACGCTCCCCGGTATCCGCCGGAACAAAGTGCTCACAATTCCGTTCTCCTTCCACCAACCAATGGAGAGCGAAATGCTTTATTATGCACTGGTATTTCTGGTCGTAGCTTTGATCGCAGGTGCCCTCGGATTCGGTGGCATAGCAGGCGCATCCGCGTCCATCGCACAGGTCCTATTCTTTATCTTCCTCATCTTCTTCGTAGTGTCGCTGATCATGAATGTGATGAGACGCTGAGGAAGAAGGCAAAGGAGGATATGATCGTCGAGTCCAGCCAAGCCGGTCTCAGGCCGAAGCTGCAAAAGCTGCAGAAACAGTTCTGCTTTGAAAGCATAGGCCCCGTATACGACGCCTACGCTCGAACATCGCTTGCAGTTGGCTAGGCAAATGGGAAAATAAGTCCCAAGGCGCAAGGCTGGGAACGCCGCGCACGACGTCAATCCAATATCGGGCCAATAGCGGGAAAGCAGGCCGGTCACGCAGCGGTGACATCTGAAACCACGGCCAATGCCGTTTCGGCACCCTTGAATATCATCTTGAAAATGGAGCATGCCATGAGCCCGCGTGCGCAATGGAAAGGATATCTCAAATTCGGGGAGGTCAGCTGCCCGGTTGCGCTCTATACGGCAGTTTCCACCTCGGAACGGATTTCCTTTCACACGCTGAACCGGGCGACCGGCAACCGGGTCAGGCGCGAATTCATCGATAGTGCGAGCGGAAAACCGGTGCCGCGCGAGGATCAGGTCAAGGGTTACGAACTCAACAAGGACGATTATATCGTCCTTGAGCCAGAGGAAATCGCCGCAGCGGTGCCGGAAAGCGATAAGGTCCTGCACGTACAAGCCTTTCTGGCATGCGATGAAATCGATGATGTCTATTTTGACCGGCCCTATTATCTAGCTCCTTCCGATCCGGCGAGCGCAGAGGCGTTCGCGCTGATCCGGGAAGGGATGCGCAAGAAGCAGGTTGCCGCCATTGCCCGCACCGTTCTGTTTCGCCGCCTTCGGACAGTGATGATCCGCGCGCATGGCGCGGGGCTGATCGCCACGACATTGAATTTCGATTATGAGGTTCGCTCGGCACAGGAAGCCTTCGCGGATGTGCCCGATATGAAGATCAAGGGCGAAATGCTCGATCTCGCCAGACATATCATCGCCACCAAGAAAGGCAGTTTCGATGCCAGTGAATTCGACGACCGCTATGAGGCCGCGCTCGCCGAATTGGTAAAAGCCAAGATCGAAGGCAAAAAGATCCCGCAACGCAAGCCGGCGAAAGTCGACAAGGTTACCGATCTTATGGAGGCTCTGCGCCAGAGCGCCGGCATGGCTGGTCAAGGCAAAGCAGGCGCCAGACATTCCGCCAAGAAATCGGGTGCGACATCCGGCAAGGCAGCAAAGTCGCATGCTGCATCTTCCTCGCGGACACAACGCAAGGCGAGCTGATCATGGCGTTGGAGATCTATAATCGCAAACGCGATTTCACCAGAACATCGGAACCAAAGGGCCGCGCGAGCAGAAAAAAGGCCGCATCGACCGGCAACAGTTTCGTCATTCAGAAGCACGATGCGCGCCGGCTCCACTATGATTTTCGCCTCGAATTGGATGGCGTGCTGAAGAGCTGGGCGGTGACCAGGGGGCCGAGTCTGGTGGCCGGCGAGAAGCGGCTCGCGGTACAGACCGAAGATCACCCCCTGGAATATGGCGGTTTCGAAGGCACGATCCCGAAGGGCGAATATGGCGGCGGAACCGTCATCGTCTGGGACAAGGGCTCGTGGACGCCGCTTGGCGACCCTCACAGGGGTTTGGCGAAGGGCCATCTCGAATTCGAGCTTCACGGAAAGAAACTCGGCGGCCGGTGGCACCTGATTCGCATGGCCGGAAAACCGCGTGAGAAGCGGGAAAACTGGCTATTGATCAAAGGGGAGGACGATGCGGCCCGCCCGGAGGGTGCGCCCGATATTCTCGAGGAACGACCGGAATCGGCAAAGACGGGACGGGTCATCGATGAGGTCGCGGGCGAAAAGCCGGGCTGGTCGTCAAAAACCGGCAAGATTGATCGTAGGATAGCCCGATCCAAGGACGACAGCTTCAACGACAAGAACAAGAGTAAAGAGAAGCCGAGCAAAGCCGCACCTGAGCGGAAAGCCGATGCAACACCCATTGAGCCATCCGCCTTGAAGGGCGTCAGGAAGGCTGCTCTGCCGGCATTTGTCGAACCTGCCCTGGCGACGCTGGTATCCAAGCCGCCCACGGGCAAGCGCTGGCTTCACGAGATCAAATTCGACGGCTATCGGCTTGAGGTCCGCATCGAGGCAGGCCGCGTCAAGCTGCTGACGCGCAGCGGCCTCGACTGGACGCAGAAATTCGGCAAGGAGATCATCAGCGCCTTCAAGGAGCTCCCTGTCGGCACAGCCATCATCGATGGAGAACTGGTCGTCGAGCCGGCCGCCGGCGCCTCGGATTTTTCCGCCCTGCAGGCCGACCTCAGCGAAGGGCGCAGCGACCGTTTCGTCTTCTACGCATTCGATCTCATCTACCTCGATGGCTACGATTTAACCGTCTGCCCCTTGGTCAGCCGCAAGGACTTGCTGCAGAAGATCATTCCGTCCGAAACCGGGATCCTCCGCTTCAGCAGCCATTTTGACGAAAATGGCGATCTGCTGTTGAGCCATGCCTGCCGGTTGAGCCTGGAAGGGATCGTCTCCAAGCTTGCCAGCGATCCCTATCGCTCCGGCCGCGGCAAGAGCTGGGTCAAATCAAAATGTTCGTCCCGACAGGAATTCGTCATCGGCGGCTGGGTGCCATCGACGACATCGAGAAACGCGATTGGCTCGCTGGTTCTCGGCGTCTACGAGCATGGCAAGCTGCAGCATGTCGGCCGTGTCGGAACCGGGTACACGCGCACCGTCGCTGAGCAGCTCTTCAAAAGGCTCGCCCGCCTGAAAGCGGAGGAAAGCCCTTTCGCATCCAGACTGACGGCAGAGGAACATCGCGGCGTGCGCTTCATACGGCCCGACCTGGTAGCGGAAGTCGAATTCCGGGCCTGGACGGCTGATGGCCATCTACGTCATGCGTCCTTCCGTGGCTTGAGAGAGGACAAGAACCCTCTCGACATCGTTCGCGAAACACCGAAATCAGCCGCCAAGACGTCGACTGAAAACCAGTCGCGAACCAGTATCTCCCTGACCCATGGCGATCGTCTCTATTGGCCGGACGAGGGCGTTACAAAGGTCGGACTTGCAGATTACTACACTGAAGTCTGGCGCTACATGGGACCTTTTGTCGTCGGCCGGCCGCTTGCACTCGTGCGCTGCCCGAACGGGATCGGCGGTCAGCATTTCTTCCAGAAGCACGCCTGGAAGGGCATGAACCGGAACATCGCATTGGCAAAGGACCCGCATGGCGAGGAGCCATATGTGAGCATCAATGACCTGAACGGCCTGATCGGCCTCGTACAGGCCGCTGTCCTCGAAATCCACCCCTGGGGATCGATGGTCGCCGATTGGGAAAAGCCTGACATGATCATCATGGATCTCGATCCTGGTCCGAATGTCGCATGGACAGACGTCATCGCTGCCGCGGAAGAGACGGGCGAACGGCTGAAACGGGCGGGCCTGGTTCCCTTCGTCAAGACATCCGGCGGCAAAGGGCTGCACATCGTCTGCCCCTTGGTCGCCAAAGCCGAATGGCCTGCCGTGAAAGCCTTTACCAAGGGCATCGCCGACGCCATGGCCGCTGACAGCCCCGGCCGCTACGTTTCGACCATTACCAAATCGAAACGTCGCGGCAAGATCCTGATCGACTATTTGCGAAACCAGCGCGGCTCGACTGCGGTTGCTCCCTATTCGACCCGTGCTCGTCCGGGAGCTGCCGTCTCCATGCCTTTGTCCTGGGAGGAATTGAGCCCTGCCATCGGTCCCGACTATTTCACCGTGCTCAACGTGCCGACGCGGCTTGCCGCGCTTCGCTCCGATCCCTGGGCCGAGTTCAGGAAAGCCGCAGAACCATTGCATCAGCCCGACGCGAAGCGCAGGCGCGGCTCATGACGGGCTCCGCCTTAGCGGCGGAAACCGCATGATGCGGATTATCTTCTCTTGGCACCCTTCTCCCGCGAAAGGCTCTTTCGAAGCGCATCCATGATGCTGATGACATTGCCCGCGGCAGGTACCTCTTCGGGCTTTGCCCTTACGGGGCGCTTGCGACCCTTCTTCTTGGCGGCGATGATATCGAGAAGCTTGTCCTGGACGGGATCCGAAACCATGCCGGGATCCCATGATTTCGTTCGCTCGTCTATCAGCTCTCCCACGAGCTTCATCAGTTTGGTGTCGACCGATTTTGCATGGATATCTTCGAAGTAATCCCTTTCATCCCGGACCTCATCACCAAATCGCAAGGTCCACAGGACGATCCCTTTGTCTCGCGGTTCCAGCATGACGGCACGCTCACGGCGATACATGACGAGCCGGGATATGCCGACCATGCGGCTTGCAGCCATCGCATCACGAATGACGCTGTAGGCTTCCTCGCCGACCGCATCGTTCGGCGTCAGATAATGCGGCGTATCGAACCAGATCCATTCAATGCTGTCGCGCGGTACAAACATTTCGATATCGATCGTTCTGGTACTTTCAAGAGCGACGGCATCGAGCTCTTCATCCTCAAGCATGACATAGTCATTCTCGCCGCGCTCATATCCCTTGACCTCATCGTCTTCATCCACTGCTTTACCCGTAACGGAATCGACATATTGGCTGACGATGCGGTTGCCCGTCTTTCTGTTCAGCGTATGGAACCGAATCTTCTCGTTAACGGTGGTCGCCGGAGCCATGGCGACCGGACATGTCACGAGCGACAGTTTGAGATAGCCTTTCCAGAATGATCTTGGCGCCATGGGTTTTCCTCCATTGGGAAGGGAACGGTCTTTGACAGGCATGGTTCCCCGACCATCCATGCCGTCAAATTCCGGGCTCAATGCATGCTGCCGCCCCCTATTCGCCAGGACAACAGAAGCAGCGGGAACAACGCCAATTCACCCTGATTTGAGAACGAGCAGCCAATAGAGGATCCAATCATGGCAGAGACAGAGATCCACGATATGTTCGTCATCGGCCTTCGAAACGCCTATGCGATGGAGAACCAGGCATTGGGGATGACAAGACCGCAGGTCTTCATGACGACTTCCCTGCCGACATCAGGTGCGCGTCGAGACAGGCAATCACAAAAGCTGCCCGCGACGCCTCGACGGGAATCTTGTGCGAAACCGCCGCAACGCATTTTTCCGTCGCACGCGCATAGGAACTGCTTCGTTCGCAAGGCCATCTTCGTGACAGGAAATGGATCGCGTCTTCCGGCCCCTGGATCAGACAGCCGTCTCGACTGCTGGTCGCAAGGTAGACTGGTGCGGTCCAAAGCATTTTGAATTCCACATCAATCACATTCTGCATCCAATCCTCCCATGTCGTGGATGCCCCTCCCCTGTGTTCGAACCATATGCGCGGACGCTTGTTCCCGAAGCCGAGCCTGTTCGACCGCTTTCTCTGATTAATCGCATCTTGGTGGAGAGCCAATCGATGCAGACTTGAAGGCACTGTTCGGGATCCGCGGCAAAGATAGCTGACGCCACGCATCGGCAGCGGCTTCATAGGAGCGCCCCTCCATGACCACATATTCAAGCACGACACGGTAAGGTTTCGGCAGCAGATTACAGGCCTCTTCCATTTCTTGAAGCTTCGATATTCCATGCACCTGCTAAGGGAACGGCTGCATCCTGATGCTTATTCCATGAGAATCTTAACGTCACAGCGCCGCGACGCCGCCACGGAGAGTAAGGCCGACGGCTATCGTTCGATTGTACCGTTGCGGCGAATCTTGCGCTGGAGAAGCAGAATTCCGTAAAGCAAGGCCTCTGCTGTTGGCGGGCAACCAGGCACATAAATATCGATCGGAATGATCCGATCGCATCCGCGTACCACCGAATAGGAATAGTGATAATAGCCGCCGCCATTGGCGCATGATCCCATGGAGATCACGTAACGCGGCTCGGGCATCTGGTCATAGACCTTGCGCAGCGCCGGCGCCATCTTGTTGCACACGGTACCGGCAACGATCATCAGATCCGACTGCCGCGGGCTACCTCTCGGCGCGGCGCCAATGCGTTCCACATCATAGCGCGGCATTGACATCTGCATCATCTCGATGGCGCAACAGGCAAGCCCGAACGTCATCCACATCAGCGATCCGGTGCGCGCCCAACTGACGAACTCGTCCGTGCTCGTGACGAGAAAGCCCTTGTCGGCGAGTTCATTGTTGATCGTTCCCATGAACGGGTCGCCGGTCGGCGCCTGGCCGGGATGTTGAAAATCGCTGATGACAGGGCGGTCTTTGTAGGAAGACATGGTCCGTTCTCCCGTGGAAAGCTTCCGAACTTGCGCGCAACAGGCTTGTTCCAGGCATGAGTACCCACTTCGATACCGTCAAGGTGGAAACCAAATAAGCTGCGCGACGTTTGTTTCCGTGAGGAAATGTCATGCATTCAATCGAACAGCGCGACAGCCGGCCTTCGGAACTGCATCCTGCCCCTCTGACCATTCTCTGCCTGGGCGTGATCGTTGCGCAGGTCGACACATCGGTTGTCAATCTGGCTGTCCAATCAATCGGCAAGAGCCTTCAGGCTTCCGTGACCCAGATGCAATGGGTCGTCGACGCCTATAATCTTGTCTACGCTGCACTTCTGATCAGTGGCGGTCTGCTTGCTGATCTTTACGGACGTCGCCTGATTTTCATCATCGGTTGCGTTATCTTCACAATCGCAAGTCTTGGATGCGCCTTGGCTCCGACGATCACGATTCTGATCGGCGCCAGAGCGATAACCGGCCTCGGATCGGCCTTTCTGATACCGGCCTCTCTCTCGCTCATTCGAGTGATCTATCCGGACGAGCGGATTCGCGGCCGAGCGCTCGGTATCTGGGCCGGTTGCAACGGCATGTCGCTTGCCATCGGACCAAGTCTTGGCGGATATCTGATCCACAATTTCGGTTGGCGGGCTGTCTTCCTCGTCGTGGTTCCCATCGGCGTGGCCGCGGCTGCCGGAGCATTGCTTTGGATCGTGGAAAGTGCAGATAAGAAGGGACGATCGTTCGACACTCTGGGTCAGCTATTGGGCATCTCGTCGCTGGCTGCCATCACTCTGGCGGCAATCGAGTCCTCGCATTTTCCGATAGTCTGGACGATCCTGCTGGCACTTTGCGGCTTCGGTTTGCTGGCGTTTTTTATCCTGGTGGAACGACGCCTCGATCAGCGGGCTCTCGTGCCGCTGTCGATGTTTTCCACCGGGCGGTTCAGCGGGGCGATGGCGGGAACGGCCGCCATGACGTTCGGCATGTACGGGACGCTCTTTCTGTTTCCCCTCGCCTCGCTCAGCCTCAATCGACTCTCTCCAATCGCGGTAGGGCTGGCACTATTGCCCATGGCACTGAGCTTCGTAGCAATCTCACCCTTTTCTGGCTTCTTCTCGGAACATCTGGGAAAACGGCACACTATCAGCATCGGGTTGGCGACGATAGGACTGGGGAACCTTGTGCTCGGCATTGCTCTCGACGGTAACCTGTTCATCGCCGAGGAATTCGGCCTGCTGCTGACCGGTATCGGGATGGGCATGGCGACCGGACCTCTCACAGCAGTCGCGGTTTCGAGTGTCGTCCGTGAGCGCGCCGGAACTGCGAGCGCACTGATCAACGTCGCACGCATGGTTGGCGCAACCATCGGCGTGGCCGCACTCGGATCCGTCTACGCGTTCTTCCCGGAGCCCGCTTTCGGGTTCATCGTCGCCATGTTTTGCGGCGGCGGTATTCAGCTCTTCGGCAGCATGGCGGCGTGGCGATATCTCAAGCGAGCGTGAATCCCACTTTTTATGCGGGTGACATTCGACAATCCGAGCGCCATCCAAGCAATCAATGAGAAGACGCGGGCGCCATCAGCGGATCCTTGCCGACTATCTCAATCAGGAAATCGAGAACCGTCCTGATGCGCAACGGCAGGTTCCGACGCGATGGGTAGACGACACTGATGGCGACCCGGCTCGGCGGAAAGTCTGGCATGACGTTCACCAGCCTGCCGTCCTCGATGTCGGACCCGACAAGAATGTGGGAAAGTACGGCAATCCCGTTGCCGGCCAGGACGGCACGGTGGACGGCAACCGCATTGCTGGCGATGAGGCGGGGCGCGATCCGCACGGTAACGTCCTCGGCGCCATTTGAGAACGACCATGCCCGGCCGTTTCCGGCGCGATTGTAACAGATGCAATCATGAGCGCTGACATCGTCGGGCGTTTTGGGTGCTGCCCGCTCTTGTAGATAGGAAGGCGCGGCAACGAGAAAGGCCGTCGTCCACCCAATTCTGCGGCACATCAGACTGCAGTCCGCAACCGTTCCAAGCCGTACCTCGAGATCGATCCCCTCTTCGACCAGGTCGGACGGTTCCTCGCGAAAGAGCAAGTCGACGGAAAGTCCCCGATGCCGTTCGAGCAGTATCCCAAGCCGGTCGCTGACGTAAAGCCCGAGCGGTGTCGGCAGCGCCAGTCGTACCTTGCCGGCCACGCGTCCACCATCGCGACATGTGGTTTCGCTAAGCGCCTCGACCGCTTCGATGACCTTAAGTGCCATGGGGATGATCTGTTCTCCCTCCGCCGTCAGCGCCAGCGCGGTGGTGGTGCGATGCAGCAGACGTGTGTTGAGATGCGCTTCCAGCGCCGAAACCTGGCGTGAAACTGCAGGCTGCGTCAGCCTGAGATCAATCGCTGCGGCGGAAAAGGAGCCAGTCTCCACCACCCGCATGAATGTTTGCAACGCGCATACGATATCCATCCCCACCCCATACTTTTCGGCATAGGCCTTATGCCCGAACCTTAGTTCGTTAGGGCTTGCCTGTCCAGCTATTAAGGATATCTTTTATCCATAAGGACACTTTATATCCTTAATAACGGAGGCGGCCATGACCCAGCGTTTGAATTATGCCCAGCAATCACCGGAACTCTTCAGGAAACTCTCGGAACTCAGCATGGCTCTGAAGGACAGCGCCATCGAACAGAAGATCCAGGATCTCGTTCATATCCGTGCATCGCAGATCAACGGCTGCGCTTTCTGCCTGGACATGCATGTCAAGGAAGCCAAGATCCATGGCGAGAGCGAACTCCGGCTCCACCACATAGCCGTCTGGCGGGAATCCAATCTCTTCATTCCTCGGGAGCGCGCCGCGCTCGCCTGGACCGAAGCGGTGACGAAACTGCATGAAGGCGGCATTCCCGACGAGCTCTACGAGCGCGTACGCGGCCAGCTTTCCGAGAAGGAAATCTCCGATCTCACCTTCGTAATCATGGTCATCAATGCCTGGAACCGCGCCAGCATCGCCTTCAAGACCGTGCCTGGCTCGGCCGACAAGGCCTACGGCCTCGATAGGGCCGGCCTCAACTAAGCCTCTCACAAAGGCTTCGGCAAACAATGCGCGGCCGTTCAGACGGCCTCGACCAAGATATCTCATGACAATCGTTTCAACCGTGGAGCCGGCCAAATCGGTTCCAAGATCTCGAACAACAGGAGACAAACATGGACCTGAACACTTCTCATCCCGTTCAATCAAGCCCTGACGAGCTGGTTCCGTCGCGCTATGCGGTACAGATCGGCGATATCGAGGTACTCGTGATCAGTGACGGCGTGTTGCCGCTGCCGACCAAGATGTTGGGATACAATGCCGACCCGGCCGATCGCGCGGCCTGGCTGAACAACATGTTCCTGCCGCAGGACGCTTTCGACTGGGCGCTGAACGCGGTCGTCGTTCGCAGCGGCAAGCAGACCATCCTCATCGATGCTGGCCTAGGGCTGGACCCGGAGTTGAACCTGCCGCGGGCCGGACAGTTGATCAAGCGACTTGAAGCCGCCGGCATCGACCTTGGATCCGTAACCGACGTGGTACTGACCCATATGCATATGGACCACGTTGGCGGGCTGCTCGTCGACGGGGTGAAGGAGCGGCTGCGTCCGGACCTCAAGATCCATGTGGCGGCGGCAGAGGTCAAATTCTGGGAGGCGCCCGACTTTTCTCATGTGTCAATGCCGCCCGGCTTCCCGGACGCGCTTCGAGCTGCCGCCAAACAGTTCAGAAAGGAATATGAAAGCCATCTGCGATTGTTCGATGATGAGCACGAGGTGGCGCCGGGCGTTATCGTCTCTCGAACTGGCGGCCACACACCCGGGCACAGCGTGGTCCGCGTCGCCTCCGGCAAAGACCGGCTGATGTTTGCCGGCGATGCGGTGTTCGCAGTCGGCTTCGATCACCCCGACTGGTTCAACGGCTTCGAACACGACCCGGAAGAAGCTGCGCGCGTGCGCGTCCGTCTTTTGCGGGAGCTGGCCGAGACCGGCGGACTTCTGGTCGCTACCCATATGCCGTTCCCCTCCGTCGGCCATGTGGCAGCCGACGGCGATGTCTTCCGTTGGGTGCCGGTGTTCTGGGACTACTAACTCTCTGGTGGGCGAGTGCCGGGCCGGCGTGCAGCCTGCAGAGCTGCACCTCGCCCACCCGAACGGATTTAAGGCGCCGTCAGACGGGCCTGACCCGCAAGCAATCATATGAGAAACGAACGAATAATGCGGCGCACCAGGCGCCGCGAATGGAGAAGCTCATGAAAATCGTCATCATTGGCGGAACCGGCCTCATCGGTTCAAAGACGGCCGACCGCCTTCGCAAGCAAGGCCACGAAGTCATCGCCGCCGCCCCGAACACCGGCGTCAATACGATTACCGGTGAAGGTCTCGCCGAAGCATTGGCCGGCGCCTCCGTCGTCATGGATCTCGCAAACTCGCCCTCCTTCGAGGACAAGGCGGTGCTCGAATTCTTCGAGACCTCGGGCCGCAATCTGGCGGCAGCGGAAAAGACGGCCGGCGTGAAGCATCATATCGCCCTTTCCATCATCGGCGTCGATCGCCTGCCCGAAAGCGGCTACATGCGCGCCAAGGTCGCCCAGGAAAAGATCATCCGCGACTCCGGCATTCCCTATACGATCGTCCATTCGACGCAGTTCATGGAATTCCTGAGCGGCATCGCCCAGTCCGGCACGGTCGGCGATACGGTACGCCTGTCGCCGGCCTATGTGCAGCCGATCGCATCCGACGACGTCGCCGACAACATGACTGTCGTCGCGAACTCGGCGGCAATCAACGGCATCGTCGAGATCTCGGGTCCGGACCGTGTCCGGCTGAATGAGCTCGTGGCCCGCTACCTCAAGGCAATGGGCGATGCCCGCAAGGTCGTGGCGGATCCGGAAGCCCGCTATTTCGGCGCCAGGCTGGAAGACGGCTCGCTCGTGTCCGACGGCAATCCGCGCCTCGGCCGCATCACCTTCGAGCAATGGTTCGCAACCTCCGCCCGCAAGTGAATGAACGCGGTGCAGCGCCGCAGGCGCCGCACCGCCCAGCTCTCAAGAAAGGAATTCGAGATGATCAAGTCAATTCTCGGCCTCGCCCTAGCCGCGCTCCTGTCCACCACTGCCGTTGCACATGATGCCGGCGAGAAGGATGCCAAGGTCACGCTCGTCTACGAACATGAACTGCCGAACGTTCCCGGCAAGAGCATCAAAGGCGTCCTCGTGGAATATGGTCCGGGCGGCTTTTCCTCGGCCCACACCCATCCGAACTCGGCCTTCATCTATGCAACCGTCCTGGAAGGGGCGATCCGAAGCCAGGTCAACGATGGCCCGGTCAAGGTCTTCAAGGCTGGCGAGAACTTCTCCGAGATGCCGGGCGATCGCCACGGCGTCAGCGAGAATGCTAGCAAGACCAAGCCGGCGAAGCTGTTGGCTGTCTTCGTCGTCGACAGCAGCCAGAAGGAACTGACCTTCCCGATCAAGAAATAGCTGGATTCGGGACGGGTGCCGCAGGCACCCTTCCCTTCCCGGTTTCAGGAAATCATCGTCGGTGAACCCCATCATGTTTGGCGAACATCATTTTCTGCCGCTCGTCCTGATCAACCTGCTCGGGCTGGCCGGCATTCTCATCTGGCATATCCAGGGGCGCCGTCGTCCGACCGCCCGCCTCGTCGTGCAGATACTGTTCTTTTGCTGCATGAGCCTCGTGCTCTGGCTTGCAGGAATCTCGCCTTATCACTTTGATTACGACGAGCTTCAGGATGCCGGCATCCTGCTTGCCAAGTCCGCAAGGATCCTCTGGTGGCTGCATCTTGCCTGGACGATGATCGGCTTCCTCCATATCTATCTCACCCTCAACCGCCGGCCGCAGGAGGCGCATCTTCTTCAGGATCTGATCGTCGGCATCGTCTATCTCGGAGTCGCCCTATCCGTCATCGGCTTCGTCTTCGGCGCACCCGTTGGGCCGCTGATTGCCACTTCAGGCATCGTCGTCGTCATTATCGGCCTGGCGCTGCAAAACACGCTTGCCGATGTCTTTTCCGGGGTCGCGCTGGCACTCGGTCGCGCCTACGTCATCGGCGACTGGATCCAGCTCGCCGACGGCACCGAAGGTCGCGTCGTTGAAACCAACTGGCGCTCCACCAATCTGCTTTCGGGCGGACATAACGTCGTCGTCCTGCCGAACAGCGTGCTGGCGAAACAGGGCGTCACCAATCGCAGCCGCCCGGACGAATCGCACCAGATCTCGCTGACGATACGAATATCCGCCATTCACAAGCCGCGGCTCGTCGAAGAGGTCATGCTTGCTCTCCTGCAGGGCTGTGAAAGGATCGTCACGAACCCGCCGCCGGCCGTCGCGCTCAAGACGATCGACGCAATCGCCATCGAGGTCGAACTGTTCTTCCGCGTCGCGAGTGCGGCAAGCCGCATATCGGCCCAAAACGAGATCATCGATCTCATCTATGAACATTGCAGGACGAACGGAGTGTCATTGGCGATGCCGGCACATAGTCTCGTCTGCGTCCACGCAGGCGAACAGAGGGAACAGGCAGCGCTCAGGGCGATTTCATCCGGCGCGCTCTAGCACCCATTCGAAGGAGCTTTTCCAGAGTTCCGACGGTATCTCCTTCGACAGGATGCCGACGAGATCGGACAATCTGACGCCGCGCAGTTTTTCGCGCCACGCTTCGTCGGCCTCCCACATGATGCGCGCCACCGCACAAGGGCTGCTCTCGCAATAGTCCTTCGGGCGGCAAGGGTTGTTGGCGCGAATATTGGTGCAGACGAAGGTTCGCTGCCGCCCCTCGACGGCCTCCACGATCTCCAGAAAAGTGAGATCCGCAGGCGGTCTCGCCAATCGATAACCGCCGGAGGGGCCCAGTGTCGTATCGACAAGCCCGGCCTGAGACAGGCTCTGAAGAGCCTTGGAAAGATATTCCTTGGGAAGCCCATGGAATTCAGCGAGCGCTTTTGTGGAGAGATAGCGGCCATCAGGCAAACCTGCAAGAATGGCGCAACAATGGAGAGCCCATTCGACTTGGCTTTTCAAAATCATAAAATCATTCCAAGGCCCACGGCTGGCATATATCTATCAAGGATAAAGAATATCCTTATTTGACCGCCATGTAAACAAATTCCGAGATGCAGATTTGTCTCTCGCATACTGGGCATACATACGCGAAACGATCCTCAGGGGCTGCGAGTTGCAACAAAATGGCCTATGCAATTGGCTCTTTGCGACCGACTTGCATTGCAGTTCGCGCAGGCCCACACTGTAAGCAGATTTGGTCACGGCCGGCTCAAAATACCATTCTTCCCAGTCACTGCTTGCAGGGTGATCGTTGTCGCCGCTTTACCAGCTCAACAAAGAAGTCCTCCAATCGTACCAGAATCTACTCCGGCGCCTTTTGCTTTCCAAAGACGATGCTGAGATAGGTCTCGCCCGAGCGGACAACGTGATTGCGCATCAAGCGCTCGGCCAAGTCCGCATCGCCGGCAACGATCGCATCTGCAATGCTTGCATGTTCATCAAGGGCCTTCTGCCGCTCCGTCGGATCGAGATGAATGATGCGGCGAATGCTTGCGTCGTAAAATTGCTGACGTTCGATGAGCTTCGCGAGATAGCCACAGCGTGAACTGCGATGGATGTGGTCGTGAAACGTCTCGTTAAGGGCGATCAGCTGATCGGCATCCCCGGACTTGGTGGCCGTTTTCATCAAATCCACCGTGGCAAGAAGCTCGGCTCCCGACGGCTTGTCTGTGCGTTTAGCGGCGAGACGCGCAATCATCGATTCCAGCGCGGCGCGGGCAAGGATCATCTCTTCGGCCCATTGCATGCTGAACCTGATCGCAATGCCGCGACGCGGCAAGGTTTCGACCAAGCCTTCCATTTCGATCTGGCGCAGTGCCTCCTTGATCGGCGTCGTGCTGACGCCGAACTGCTCTGCCAGCTGTCGCTCGTTAAGCCTTTCGCCGGTTGCAAAGGCGCCTGACAGGATTGCACTTCTAATCGCGCGATAGACATGGTCCCGCACGGTAAGCTGAAAAGCCGGATCAATTCGCTCAAAGGCCGCTACGCGACCCACACCCTGCTTTGCTTCGATCATTTTTGAATCTCGTTGACATGACTTCGATAGAGTGACATCTGGTATATCAGATTTCAGATTCCTGTCGACATCGCAATTCGGCAGCCGAAATCGCCAAAAGAGGTTGAGGAGCCTTGAGGAGGAGCTGCCATGCAAAGAGATCTGGCACGCCTGGCGGAATTGAACAGCCAGTCCCGGCCGCCGACAGGCGGTGCTCTTTAGGACGCTGATATCAAGTCATAGCCAGCTTCAGGCGCCGCCCTTTCCCCGATTGCCCTTCAGCTGCAGAAGAAGCACCCGACTACCCGGAGAGCCCCCGATGCTCCGAAAGGTTCCTAAATGAAGACACATGCTTCCGCTCCACCTGGCACGCCCCGCGCCGGCTACCAACGGTTCATCGTGCTGGCGCTCATTACAGTGATCTTGGCGGTCAGCACCGGGGATAGAGCAACCCTTTCTGTCGCAGGCCCCGGCATTGCAAAAGATCTCGGCATCAATGCCGTGAATATGGGATGGCTCTTTTCCGCATTCTCGTGGAGCTACTTTATTGCACAGGTACCATCGGGCTATATCGTCGACCGGACAGGCGCCAAGGCTGCCATGTTGGTTTCCCTGGCCGGATGGTCAATCGCGATCACCCTTGTCAGCGGCGTCGGATATTTTGCCTATCCTGTAGTCGCACTCTACGTTCTAAGATTCGTGCTGGGACTCCTGGAGGGACCGGTGACACCGGCCTCCGCTCGCATCATCGCCGCATGGTTTCCATCGGACGAACGTGGCGTCGCCGGCGCAATCTTCAACTCGGCTCAATATCTTTCTCTTGCAGTCTTCACGCCCCTGATGGGGGCGCTGTTCCATTATCTTGGCTGGGAACACATCTTCTCGGTCATGGGAGTGATCGGATTGGTTTTGGCGCTCGTCTGGTGGAGAGCCTATTTCGCGCCGAGCCGCCATCCGCGGGTCACAAAAGCGGAGATCGCCTATATTAAAGCCGGCGGGGCGCTGACCGATGTTGGAGGAGAAAAGCCCAAAGCGAGCGAGGCGCAAACTCCCACTCGACAGATCGCTCGACAAATTCTGACAAATCGCATGTTGCTCGGGATTTTCCTTGCCCAATATTGCATCGCGACGCTTTCGACCTTCTTCATTTCCTGGTTTCCGAGCTACCTGGTTCAGGAAAGACATTTCTCGATGCTTCAGGCCGGCTTCGTGGCATCCCTGCCGGCAATCTTCGGATGCATCGGCGGCGTTTCCACGGGCTTCTTCTCCGACTGGCTGCTGCGCAAGTCCGGTTCCCTCAGTCTTGCCAGGAAAATCCCGATCACCATCGGGCTCGGCCTCAGCGCCACCATCATCCTGTGCAACTATACGGATGTGAATGCCATTGTCGTGGCGATCATGTGCGCGGCCTTTTTCGGCAAGGGCTTCGGGGCGCTCGGATGGACGGTCGTTGCCGATACGGCGCCCAAGGAGGCAATCGGCCTGACCGGCGGCTTGTTCAATGCTGCCGGCAGTATCGGCGGGGTCATCACTCCGGTCGCAATCGGCTATATTATCGAAGGGACCGGCTCCTTCCACGGCGCCCTCCTCTATGTCGGATTGCACGTCATAGGTGCGGTGGTGAGTTACTGGGTGCTGGTTGGCAAGATCGAACGGTTCGAGATTTCAAAAGTATCATTCGATCCGGTTGGCGGCGAGCTCGTACTTGCCAAACGCGATCGCGATCATTGAGCTCTCAGATGATGGTTTGAGGAACAAACTGATTTTGGTCTTCCTGGGATGCGAGTTCGGCGTTGCATTGAGGTAGCGGGCGAAGAAATCGCTAATATCAGCATCGATCAAGAAGCGATGTTTGCGCCGAGCGGTTAGTTTTCTCGCAGCGCATTCAAGTTTCTGCGCAATCTGCCATGATGCGTTTTTTGGATATCGATGCCTGCCGGACCTAGGGGCCAGGAAGGATATATCGAAACATGGGAATGTCCCTTCTCCCTAATCGATCGGACGGCGACCGTTGCAGCCATGCCAGATGATAGCGACTGAAGTAGACTATCAACATTTTGATAGGTCGAGGCGCAATTGACCCCTCTTGGAGCACCTTTCACTTTGACTTAGATTGCCGATCAATGACGAAGCCTGTTGGATCTGGCGAATAAGGCAAGGTCAGCAATCCCCAGGACCTGATCAGGAATTATATGAAGCGGACAAGAATTGAGGATATCGCCAAAGAGGCGAAGGTAAGCAAGGCGACTGTAGATCGTGTCATTCACAAGAGGGGCTTCGTTCGCGAGGAAACGGTCCGCAAGGTCGCAGAAGCAGCGCATAAACTGGCCTATTATGCGAGTGGTTTGATTGATCGGCAGCTGACCGCACCGCTTGCAAGAGTGAGATTTGGCTTTCTGCTCATAAAGGAAAGGCAGGAGTTTTATCAGTCTTTCAGCGAAGAACTGAGCCGGGCGGTGGCAGACCGTCAGGATTTTCGCGGCGAAGTGACCATTCGATATTCTCCGTCTCAGTCGCCGGCAGACTTCGCAGCGATCATGCAGGAACTTGCCGCGCATAGCGATGCGATAGCTTGCACTGCGGTCAACCATGGCATTGTCAATGAAGCCGCCCAGAGCTTGCGGCAGAACGGAACTCCTGTCTTCGCCTTGCTGAATGATTTCGGCCACGGCGCGCGTCAAACTTATATCGGTCTCGACAATCACAAGGTCGGACGCCTGGCGGCATGGATGATTGCCATCGCAAGCCGCCAGCCCGGAAAAGTGGCGATTTTTCTTGGCAGTAATCGCTGGCAGGGACACGAATTGAAGGAAGCCGGATTTCGTTCCTACCTGGGTCAGTTGCGCGCGGATCTCGATATCTTGGAACCGGTCATCAATCTTGAGACAAGAAAACTCACCCATGAAACCGCGGTCGCCTTGCTTGAGCGTCATGCGGATCTGAGAGGCATTTACGTCGCCGGCGGCGGGATGGAAGGCGCAATAGCGGCGCTGCGAGAAACGCGCGCGCCCGGAGAGGTCGCCCTCATCGTCAACGAGCTTACCTCGGACAGCCGTGCGGCCCTTTCCGACGGCTATGCGACAATGGTCATCGGCACGCCTTTGGCGCAGCTTTGCCGGGATACTGTCGATCTGATGGCGCGGGGGGTTCTTCAGGATCATATTCAAACACCCGATTCGCATTTTCTCGAGCCGCAACTTTTTCTACCGCCTTCCATCTGAGAATGAGGTGAAACACCTCAGGCAGAAGACGTGAGAAACCTCACCAATGCGCTAATCTAAATTCCACCCGATTGCGCGTGAGGGAACCTTTTGGCATTGCCTGGAGGTACGTGACACGCTCCGTCGGAGCAGCAATATCGGGATTTTGGGAGGAAACATGTTCTGGGCACTCAATCAGATTACGGCGCCAAATCTTAGCTACGCCGATTTCCTTGATCTGTCGGTTGCTCTCGGCTGCCAGGGCGTGGAAGTTCGCAACGACCTCAAGCGCCAGCTATTTGACGGCCTTTCGCCGGCAGAGGCAGGTGAAATGGTTCGGGAGCGAGGTTTGCGGCTCGTCGGCTTGTCTCAAGTCTATCCGTTCAATTTCTGGTCGGATGATATCGAGCGGAAGGTTCGGGACCTGATTGCAATCGCTAAGGAGGCTGGTGCTGAAACCATCAGCCTGATCCCGCGAAACGAGGGGATCGGCACCGAGGCGCAGGAGCGCAAAGCCAATCTCGAAACGTCCCTTGCCGCCATTTTGCCTCTTCTTGAAGAGGCGGAGCTGGTCGCACTGGTCGAACCGCTAGGGTTTCAGCGTTCCTCGCTGCGTTACAAGGCAGAGCTCGTGGACGCGATCAACGCGCTCGGCGCGGCGCACCGTTATAAACTCGTCCATGACACGTTCCATCACGCCTTGGCGGATGGCGGGCCAATTTTCGCCGGTCGCACGGGTATCGTCCACATATCGGCTGTCGTTGATCCGACGTTGCAGCTGAACCAGATGGAAGACGATCACCGGGTTCTCGTCGACGGATTGGACCGACTGGACAATGTAGGTCAGATCAAGGCTCTGCGGGCTGCCGGATATGTCGGACCGATTTCCTACGAATGCTTCTCTCCTCTGGTGCACGACCTCACCAACCCACGAGAAGCGATCCAAGCTTCGTTTGATTTCATCGAATCGTCCCTAAAGGCCGGGTGATCGCCAAGCCGGCGATGCAAGGGAGCCTGCCGAGCTTAGCTGTGGCCGGCTCGGTCCGATCTGGTGTCGATAAGATCGAGCTCCTTGTTTCAGCCCTTCTGCGTTGGCAGCGGCGCTGCGACCACAGCCCCTACCATCACCTGGCTTCCCTCGTTCAGATATTCTCGGAGATATAGATCTCGAACGGGAAAAAGGTCTGGCGCGCGGTCGTTTGCGCGCTTCCTTCGACTGAACTCACCATTTGCGTGATGAGCTCTCGGCACAGAAGAGGCAGCGGAGTGCAAATCGCCATTGCAACGGTTCCATCCATCAGTGCACCCTTACTCTCGGGAACAAGCTCGTTAACGATGAGGGTCACGTCGCCTGCGCGGTTTTCCTCCCGGAGTGCGGCGATCGCCCCCTCCATTCCGCCGCCGGCTACATAGAGACCGATAAGGTCTGGATGTTTCTGCAGAAGATCGAGCGTCGCCTCATGCGTGACGTCGACGGCGTCGAAATTGATGAGCGTTTCCAGCACCTCGAATTCCGGCGCATTCTCGCGGAAATAGGAGCGAAAACCCATCTCCCGCAGCTCGTGGCCGTGAAAACGATGACTGCCGACGAAACATGCCACCTTGCCCGGCTTGCGAGCCGTACGCGCGATCGTCCAGGCGGCGGATCGCCCGACCTTTCTGTTGTCGAGGCCGAGATATCCTTCTCGAACACCCGCGGCAAAGTCGGAAAGTACGGAAAAGACCGGAATCCCCTTTTCCTTGAGTTCGTCGACGATCGCCTCGACAGCTGGATAATCGGGGGCGACCACAGCCACGGCCTGATTACGCGCTGCCAACGCTCGCATTTTCTCCGCGATCACACTCGGTGTCGAGACAGCCGGATAGTCGATTTGAACCTGCAGCTTCGCTGCCGTCGTTGCCGCCGCAGCCGCTTCGATCTCCTTGGCAAAGGCTTGATAGAATGATTGCGCGGGCTTCTGCAACAGGAATGCGAGCCGATAGCGTGGCAAGTCTTCGAAGACGCGCTGACGCAAGAGACCGACGGCATGATAGCCGATGTCCTGCGCCGCCTCATAGACGCGCCGTGCCGTCTGTTCACGAACCGGAAGGCGTCCGTTCAGCACACGATCAATGGTGGCGACGCTAACGCCGGACGCCTTGGCGAGATCCGATATGGTGGGACGACGCATGATCGCTCCTGATGGAATTTATCATTATCGCATTGTTGCGATGATAGGTTTTGATAGATTCCATCATTCCTGCATTGAGGCAAGCGAAAAGTCGATCTATCGTTTCCGGCATCAAGAGCGAGGCGCCGTTGCGCATCGTGGGAGGCAGGGATGACGACGATAATCAAGCGTGATTATGATCTGCTCGGCGCAAGCGGCAGGCTGGCGGTCGAAACGGGGCTGGCCGCCGCCGAATGGTATCACACGGATGTGCCGCGCAAGGATATGAAAGCGTTGATGCAGCGTTCAGACGCGCCGGCGATCCGCGATACGATCATCTGGCTCGGCAGCATGGTGATCTTCGCCGCGCTCGGCATCTACTTCTGGGGATCGTGGATCTGCGTTCCGTTCTTCCTGGCCTATGGCGTGCTCTATGGCTCCGCCTCCGACAGCCGCTGGCATGAATGCGGCCATGGCACAGCGTTCAAGACGCGCTGGATGAACGATGCGGTCTATCAGATCGCCTGCTTCATGATCATGCGCAATCCGGTGACCTGGCGCTGGAGCCATGCGCGCCACCATACCGATACCGTCATCGTCGGCCGCGACCCTGAGATTGCCGTCATGCGGCCGCCGGATCTCTTGCGTCTCGTCTTGAATTTCTTCGGCATTCTCGATGCCTGGTACGCGATCATCGATATGCTGCGCAACGCCGCCGGCGTCGTCAGTTCAGCAGAAAAGACCTTCATCCCCGAAATGGAGCAGCCGAAGGCCATTCGCATCGCCCGTATCTGGCTTGCTATCTATGTCGTGACGATTGCGACGGCGATCGCCATGGGCTCGATCCTGCCCCTGATGCTGATCGGCCTTCCCCGGCTTTATGGCGCCTGGCATCACGTTCTGACCGGCCTGCTGCAGCATGGCGGCCTTGCAGATAACGTCATCGATCATCGCCTGAACAGCCGCACCGTCATGATGAACCCGATCAGCCGCTTCATCTACTGGAACATGAACTACCATGTCGAACATCACATGTTCCCGATGGTGCCCTATCATGCGCTGCCGAAGCTGCATGCGATGATCAAGCACGATCTGCCGGCTGCCAATCCGTCCATCTGGTCCGGTTATCGCGAGATGATCCCCGCTTTCCTGCGGCAATTGCGCAACGAGGATTATTTCCTGAAGCGCGAGCTGCCGTCGACAGCGCGGCCCTATCGCGAGGAGCTCCATGGCGAACTGCCGGCCGCGGCCGCACAATAACATCGAAATTGCAAAGGGAGGAAATCATGAGCAACTGGATCGAAGTCTGCGCCGCTGACGCAATCGACGAAGAGGACGTCATCCGTTTCGATCATGACGGGCGGACCTTCGCCGTCTACCGCAGCCCGGAAGACGATTACTTCGCCACCGACGGCCTGTGCACACATGAAAAGATTCATCTCGCCGATGGCCTTGTCATGGACAACATCATCGAATGTCCCAAGCACAATGGCCGCTTCGACTATCGCACCGGCGAAGCCAAGGGCGCTCCGGTCTGCGTCAATCTGCAGACCTATCCGGTCAAGGTCGAGAACGGCACCGTCTTCATCGGGCTCTGAGGAGGCTATCGTGGCGCATTTCGTCATTGTCGGAGCCGGGGAATGCGGCGCCCGCGCTGCCTTCGCACTTCGCGAAAAGGGATTTGAGGGTGACATCACCCTGATCGGCACCGAGCCGCTGGCCCCATACGAGCGCCCGCCGCTTTCGAAGGGCGGATCGGACGAGGCGCCTGAGCCAAAGTTCGTCGCCGCATTGGAGCGTTACCAGGAACGATCGATCGACCTTCGGCTGGATACCACAGTGACGGCGATCGCCCCCTCCACAAAGTCCGTCAGGTTCGCGGATGGAGAAACGCTAAGCTACGACAAACTGCTGCTTGCAACGGGAGCCTCAGCGCGCGGCTTTCCCGGCACCGATGGCGCCTCCCACCGGATCCGCATGCTGCGAACCCATGCGGACGCGGTGGCCTTGCATGCCGTCTTCCACCCTGGGCGACACATCGCCATCATTGGCGGCGGCTTTATCGGTCTTGAACTTGCGGCAACCGCACGCATGCAGGGCGCTGATATCACCGTGATCGAAGGTCTGCCCCGGGTCTTGAAGCGGGGTGTTCCGGAGGCAATCGCCGAAGCAATCACTGAACGGCACCGTCTGGAAGGAGTGGATATACGCTGCGGACGGGCCATTGAAGCCGTGCAGGAAGACGCCGACAAGGCAATCGTTCGCCTGGCGGGTGGCGAAGTCATCAGAGCCGATCTGTTGCTCGTCGGCATCGGTGCCCTGCCGAATGTCGCGCTCGCCGCAGAAGCAGGCCTTGCGATCGACAACGGCATCGCCGTCAACGAACGACTGGAGACTTCGATTGCCGATATCTATGCGGCGGGCGATTGCTGCTCCTTTCCGCTGGCGCTGTATGGCGGACGGCGCGTTCGCCTCGAATCCTGGCGCAACGCGCAGGAGCAGGCAAAACTCGCCGCCGCCAACATGCTGGGAGAAGGTGCGGAAATATCCGCCGTGCCATGGTTCTGGTCCGACCAGTATGATCTGACCTTGCAGATCGCCGGCGTAGCGGATGAAGCGGTCACCCATATACGTCGCGACCTTGGCGATGGAGCGTTCATCCTCTTCCATCTCGACGCCGACGGAAGGCTGCTCGCCGCCAGCGGCATCGGACGCGGCAATGCCATAGCGCGCGATATCCGCCTTGCCGAGATGCTGATCGCCGCCTGCGCGCATCCGGATCAGGCTGCTCTGGCGGCAAGCACGGTCAAGCTGAAGTCGCTGCTTGCGGCGTAACCATTCATATCGAGGAACACCCAATGCAAAAGCACAATCGTCCGACGGTTGCCGATCTCCTGTCGCTTAAAGGAAAGCGACAACTGACAATGCTGCGCGTCACGTCGCTTGAGGAAGCGGAAGCCGCGGAGAGAGCTGGTATTGATATGCTTTCCGTCCCACCAGCACTTCTAGGCCCCGCATTCCGTGAAGCCGCACCCAGCCCCTTTGCAATACCGGGTCTGGAATATGGCGACTATGTTTCGGCAGAAGAATATATGCGAGAGGCATTCAAGGCGCTGAAAGCCGGAGGTGATGCCGTTTATTGCGCCGCAAGCGTCGCGATCATCCGACGGATGCGGGATGAGGGAATTCCCGTCTGCAGCCACGTCGGTCTCATTCCTTCGAAAGCGACATGGACGGGCGGTTTCCGTGCCGTCGGAAAAACATCGATCAGTGCCTTCGAGATTTGGCGTCAGACTAAGGCGTTGGAAGACGCCGGAGCCTTTGCCGTCGAAATAGAGGTTGTGCCCGGCGACGTCGCGGCTACCATCAGCCAAAGGACATCGCTGCTGATGATTTCGATGGGTGCAGGAACGGGATGTGACGCGCAATATCTGTTTGCCGATGACGTTCTTGGCAGCAATCGCGGCCATCGCCCCCGCCATGCGAAGGTCTACCGCGATTTCGCGGCAGAGTTCGACCGGCTCCAGAATGAGCGCGTTGCCGCCTTTGCCGAATTTGCCGGGGACGTTCGTTCCGGCATCTATCCGGCGAAGGAGCATCAGGTCGCGATCGACAGGCAAGAGCTTGAGGCGTTCCTGCATATGATCGCCGAGCAAACTCTTTAATCGCGCCTTGGGCTTCGGGTGAAGCATTTACACATCGAATTGGGCTATCTCGAATGAAAAACTATGTATTGACAGTGACGTGCCAATCGACGCGTGGGATTGTTGCGGCGATCTCGAACTATCTGGCCGGTGAGGGCTGCAACATCGTCGATTCCAGCCAGTTCGACGATCTCGACACCGGCATGTTCTTCATGCGCGTCTCCTTTATCTCCGAAGAAGGCGTCGGCGAGGCGGCCCTGGTGGAAGGCTTCAAGCCGATCGCCGAGAAGTTTGCCATGGTGTCGGAGTTCCATGATAGCAAGAAGCGCATGAAGGTGCTGCTCATGGTGTCGCGCTTCGGCCATTGCTTGAACGACCTGCTCTATCGCTGGAAGATCGGCGCTTTGCCGATCGACATCGTCGGCGTCGTCTCCAACCATTTCGATTACCAGAAGGTCGTCGTCAATCACGACATCCCCTTCCACCACATTCCGGTGACGAAGGCCAACAAGCCGGAGGCCGAAGCCAGGATCATGGATGTGGTCGAGCAGACCGGCACGGAGCTGATCGTGCTTGCCCGCTACATGCAGATCCTGTCGGATTCCATGTGCCAGAAAATGTCGGGGCGCATCATCAACATCCACCATTCCTTCCTGCCGTCCTTCAAGGGGGCGAACCCTTACAAGCAGGCCTATGAGCGCGGCGTGAAGCTGATCGGGGCGACGGCACATTATGTGACGGCCGATCTCGACGAGGGTCCGATCATCGAGCAGGACACGGCGCGCATCACGCATGCGCAGTCTGCCGAGGATTATGTCTCGATCGGCCGCGATGTCGAGAGCCAGGTGCTGGCCCGCGCCATCCATGCGCATATCCACTTCCGCACCTTCCTCAACGGCAACCGCACCGTCGTCTTCCCGGCGAGCCCCGGTTCCTACGCCTCCGAGCGAATGGGGTGAGTGATGGCGCTCGCGACGGTGATCGACGGGAAACAGGCAGCCGCATCGGTGATCGAGGCTGTGAAGGTTGCTTCGGCAGGGCTTGAGGCGGAAGCAAACGTGAAGACCGGGCTTGCGGTCGTCATCGTCGGCGACGATCCGGCCAGCCATGCCTATGTGAACTCCAAGAGCAAGATGGCCAAGGAGTGGGGCTTCAAGTCGGTCCAGCACACGCTGCCGGCGGAAACGACGCAAAGTGAACTGGCAAAGCTCGTCCAGTCGCTGAATGAAGACCCGTCCATCCACGGCATTCTCGTCCAGCTGCCGCTGCCGAAGCATCTCGACTCGGAGCCGATCATCCAGTCGATCCAGCCGGAGAAGGATGTCGACGGGTTGCATGTGGTCAATGCCGGCAAGCTTGCGACCGGCGATCTCGACACCGGGCTGATCTCCTGCACGCCGGCCGGCGCCATGCTGCTGGTACGTTCGATCCATGGCGAGGACCTGTCGGGTCTGAATGCCGTGGTCATCGGCCGCTCCAACCTGTTCGGCAAGCCGATGGCGCAATTGCTGCTCAATGCCAATGCGACGGTGACGACGGCACATTCGCGGACCAAGGACCTCGCCTCCGTTGCAAGGGGTGCCGATATCCTGGTGGCGGCCGTTGGTCGACCGGAAATGGTCAAGGCGGATTGGGTGAAGCCTGGCGCCACCGTCATCGATGTCGGCATCAACCGGATCGCGGCCCCTGAACGGGGCGAGGGCAAGAGCCGGCTGGTGGGCGATGTCGCCTATGGTGAAGCATCCGACGTCGCTGCCGCGATCACACCGGTGCCGGGCGGTGTCGGACCTATGACGATCGCCATGCTGATGGCCAATACCGTCATCGCTGCCCATCGCGCCGCTGGTCGGAAACCGCCGAGGTTTTAGAGGGAGAGAGCTGTTTAGACCACGGCTCCATCGAACTCGTTTATCGTTGACAGCTAAAGTTAATCGACCAGCACGAGGAGCGTTTTCGCCCTCCTCGTCGAGTTCGCTATCACAAGGTGGGAGGAGAACTAGGCTTATCCACGAGCAAGCTCAGCCTGCTGCTTCCGATCGTTCCTTGTCGTCATTGTCCAACAGCGAACCAACGCGCTCATCAAAATTGCATATTCTCCGGGCAAATTTTCAGATCGCTCAATTTTTCATCAACTGCCCAGCATCCTCCTATAACAAAATCAATGGCTTGCGATCTGGCACACCACTTGCTTCATGTTATTCGAGTTGGTGGCTAGGGTTCCGGCGCTCCGTTGCGAGCGTGGCTGGTCCGAGAGCCACCACCGGCTGGGGGAGAAATCCCACCGGATGCACGGCGGGATAAAAGCCCGGGAGACCTCGTAAGCCAAGGGATTGGCGGCGCGATGGTCTTTGCCGATCCCTTTTTGACAAAAGCAAAAGGGGAATTTCAATGCCGACTTTTTCGAAAATCCTTTCCGTCACAGCCCTGTCCGTGTCGCTGGCCCTCGGGCTCGGCTCCGTCGCCAGCGCCGCGCCGAAGACCAGCTTCAAGGTCGCTTGGTCGATCTATGTCGGCTGGATGCCCTGGGGCTATGCGAGCGACCACGGCATCGTCAAGAAATGGGCCGATAAATACGGTATCAATATCGAGGTCACTCAGTTCAACGACTATGTCGAGTCAATGAACCAGTATACGGCCGGTGCCTTCGACGCAGTGACGCTGACTAATATGGACGGCCTGTCGATTCCGGCGGCGGGCGGTGTCGACACCACGGCGGTCATCGTGGGCGACTTCTCGAACGGCAACGACGCCGTCATCCTCAAGGACAAGACGAGCCTTACCGACATCAAGGGCCAGAACGTCAACCTCGTGGAATACTCCGTCTCGCACTATCTGCTTGCCCGCGCCCTCGACAGCATCAAGCTCAGCGAACGTGACGTGAAGGTGGTCAACACCTCGGATGCCGATATGGTCGCGGCCTATAAGACGCCCGACGTTTCGGCTGTTGTCACCTGGAACCCGCTGGTTTCCACCATTCTCGAGGACCCCAGCGCCAAGAAAGTTTTCGACAGTTCTCAGGTGCCGGGCGAAATCATCGATCTGATGGTCGCCAACAGCAATGTGCTGAAGGACAACCCAAATTTCGGCAAGGCACTCGCCGGCATCTGGTATGAAACGGCCGCGCTGATGAAGGCCGACACGCCGGAGGGCAAGGCTGCCCGCGAGGCCATGGGCAAAGCATCGGGCACCGACCTCAAGGGCTTCGAGGCGCAGCTCGCTGCGACCCGTCTTTTCGACAAGCCTGCCGACGCGCTTTCCTTCACCACCTCGCCGAACCTGCCGAAGACCATGGATCTGGTGCGCAACTTCCTCTTTCAGAAGGGGCTTCTCGGCAATGGCGCGCCTTCCGCCGATGTCATCGGCATCGAAATGCCCGACGGCAAGGTGCTCGGCGATGGCAACAACGTCAAGCTTCGCTTTACCGAAGCCTACATGAAGTCGGTCGTCGACGGCTCGCTCTGAGCTTCTTGAACGGCGGCGCGGCGGCGCCGCCAGCCTTTCCGCGGAGCCTCTCATGCGTTGGATCAATACCAAGCCAAGCCCGGGTGCGCAGCTTGCCTTGACGCTTTTGCCCTTTGCGCTGCTGATCATTGCCTATGCGATCGGCTCTGCCGCGAGGCTTGCCGAAAATGCCAATGACAAGCTGCTTCCGAATTTCGCCGGCTTTGCCGATGCCATCAACCGCATGGCCTTCATCGCCGATCCTCGCACCGGAGACTACCTCCTGTGGTCGGATAGCGGGGCAAGCCTCGTCCGGTTGCTCTCCGGCCTTGGCATCTCCACAGCGATCGCGCTTTGCCTTGGCATGCTGATCGGCATGCTGCCCTATTTGAGAGCGCTTCTGTCGCCCTTCGTCGCCGTCATTTCCATGGTCCCGCCGCTGGCATTGCTGCCCATCCTCTTCATCGTCATGGGCCTTGGGGAAACCTCCAAAATCGCCCTGATCGTCATCGGTGTCGCGCCGACGATGGTCCGGGATCTGGCTCTGAAGGCGCTGGAACTGCCGCGCGAACAGATCGTCAAGGCCGAGACGCTTGGCGGCTCCTCCTGGCAGATCGCCCTTCGCGTCGTGCTGCCGCAGATCCTGCCGCGGCTCATCACCTGCCTCAGGCTTCAGCTCGGGCCGGCCTGGCTGTTCCTGATCGCCGCCGAAGCGATCTCGTCCGATTCCGGCCTCGGCTACCGCATCTTCCTCGTTCGCCGCTACCTCTCGATGGACGTGATCTTTCCCTATGTCGTCTGGATCACCCTGCTTGCCGTTCTCATGAACTACCTGCTCGACCGCATCCGCATCGCCGTCTTCCCTTGGTCCGAACTGGAGAAGCAGGCATGAGCGAACTCAAAATCGAAAAGATCTGGAAGGAATATGGCGACCAGATCGTGCTCGAGGATGTCTCGCTGACGGTCGACTCGCGTGCCTTCGTCGCGCTCGTCGGGCCCTCCGGCTGCGGCAAGTCCACCTTCCTGCGCATGCTTTTGGGGCAAGAGCAGCCGACACGCGGGACGATCCTGCTTGATGGCGCGGCCCTGCCTGCGGAACCCGGCGCCGATCGCGGCGTGGTCTTCCAGCGCTATTCGGTCTTTCCGCATCTGACGGCGCTCGGCAACGTACTGCTCGGCAAGGAGCTTGCCGGCTCGCGCTACCACGCAAAGCTCTTCGGCTCGGCGCGCAGGAACGCCATCGAAGAGGCACGCAGGCTTCTCGCCGAAGTCGGCCTTGCCGGCGCCGAGAACAAATATCCGGCCCAGCTTTCCGGCGGCATGCAGCAGCGCCTGGCGCTTGCCCAGGCGCTCATCATGCGACCGAAAGTGCTGCTGCTTGATGAGCCATTCGGTGCGCTCGATCCGGGCATCCGCGCCGAAATCCATACGCTGATGAAGCGCCTCTGGCACGAAACGCAGATGACCGTGGTCATGGTGACCCATGACATGCGCGAGGCCTTCACGCTTGCGACCCGCGTCGTCGCCTTCGAGCGCCGCCGCGACCGGCCGGAGGAGAAGGAGCGCTACGGCGCCACCATTACCAAGGACATTTCCATCTGGCCGCCGCGCATCGCCGGCGCAGCTTCGATCTTTGGCCCCGACCGGGACGGCCCGGTCTCTTCCCTGGGGCACCGCCGGGACGACCTGGCACCATCGGGAGATATTTAGCCATGCAGCACGTCAGACGTTCGCCGGAAGAAATCGCCGCCAAACGAGCGCGGTATGAAGACCATCAAAGGAAGGGGCTGGAATTCGCGCCAAAGGCATTGCCGGCGACAAGCTCGCTTCCCGCCTCGCCCGTCGACCCCGCCCTTGTCCTCCACCGGGAGACCGTCCCCGGCGGCTGGTACTGGTCGACACGCGTCAAGACGGGCGAGACGTTGCGCATCGCGCAGGAGCATGGCTTTTCCACCGTATCGCTGATCGCCTGGAACGCGGCGGATCCGAGCGAGCGGTTGAACCTCGTCGATACGGTCAAGGTGCAATGGACGACCGCGCTGTCGAAGGGCCGGGTGATCTTTTCCGACATGGGCCGCGTCATGTTCTCGGTGACGGAAGATTCCTCCGGCGCCCATGATTGCCTGATGGGATGCTCCACCGCCGCCTCCAACGAGGCAAAATATGGCCAAGGCCTGCGCAACAGCCGCGATAATTTCATCCTGCTTGCGACGAAAGCAGGCTTGGATCGGCGCGATATCCCCGCCGCCTTCACCCTTTTCGCGCCCGTCCGAGTCGACGCGGACGGCAAGTTCGCCTGGAAACCGGAACTACTGCACGATGGCGACTATATCCATCTTCGCGCCGAAATGGACATGATCGTCGGCTTTTCCAACTGCCCTCACCCGCTCGATCCAAACCCGCATTACGCACCGGAACCGGTGACCGTGACCCGCATTGCCGCCCAGCCGATCGCTGAAGACGATCTGTGCCGGACAGCCACCGCCGAAGCCGTGCGCGGCTTTGAAAACAATGCCTTCGCCAATCTTTAAGCCGGGAGAACGATCATGAGCGATTTCATTCAGACCGCGCCTTCCCGTACACTCGACAAGGCGGTGCAGGATCATTTCATTGCCGCTGAGGCGCCATTTTCGACCATCGTGCGCAAAGGCCAGACGCTGCGCATCGAAGACAGCTACGGCCAGCAGGCGATCGATACGCTGTTCTACAATGCCGGGGATTATTCCGAGCGCTATTCCAACCAGGACACGATGCGTGAACAGGGCGCTGCCTATATCACCATAGGCACACGGATCATCTCCAACGAGGGGCGCGTCATGCTGACGATGACTGCCGACAGCTGCGGCCGTCATGACACGTCGGCGGGCGCCTGTTCCTGTGAGAGCAACACGGTCCGCTTCGGCCATGGCACGAAATATCTTCACGCCTGCCGAGACAATTTCGTGCTTGAGGTCTCCAAGCACGGCATGGGCAAGCGCGACGTCGTGCCCAACATCAATTTCTTCATGAACGTGCCAATCGAACCATCAGGTGAGATGACGATCGTCGACGGCATCTCCGCGCCTGGTGATTATGTCGAGCTCAAGGCCGAAATGGACGTGCTCCTCGTCATCTCCAATTGCCCGCAGATCAACAATCCCTGCAACGGCTTCGACCCGACGCCGATCCGTGTCCTCGTATGGGACGGTGAGGCCTGAGATGTTCAAGAAAATACTGATCGCCAATCGCGGCGAGATCGCCGTCCGGATCATCGGGACGCTGCGGCGCATGGGCATTGCCTCCGTCGCCGTCTATTCCGATGTAGACCGTTTCTCAAAGGCATCCCTGATGGCCGACGAAGCCGTCAGGCTCGGCCCGGCGCCGGCCTTGGAAAGCTACCTCAATGTCGATGCCGTCATCGCCGCCTGCAAGGCAACCGGTGCCGAGGCCGTACATCCGGGCTACGGATTTCTGTCGGAGAATATCGGCTTTGCCGAACGGCTGGCAAAGGAAGGCATCGTCTTCATTGGGCCGACGCCGGACAATATCGGCGCTTTCGGGCTCAAGCACACGGCGCGGGAGCTGGCGCGCGCAAGCAGGGTGCCGCTGCTGCCGGGCAGCGGCCTCGTCGAAACCAGCGAAGCGGCGCTCACTGCCGCGGCAGAGATCGGCTATCCAGTCATGCTGAAATCGACGGCCGGCGGTGGCGGCATCGGCATGCAGCTCTGCGAAGATGCTGCCAGCCTGAAGACCGCCTTCGACAGCGTGCAGCGCACCGCAAAAGCAAGCTTTGGCGATGCCCGCGTCTATCTGGAGCGCTTCGTTTCCAAGGCTCGGCATGTAGAGGTACAGATCTTCGGCGACGGCAAAGGCCGTGTGATCGCGCTTGGCGAGCGCGATTGTTCGTTGCAGCGCCGGAACCAGAAGGTGATCGAGGAGACGCCCGCGCCCGATCTTTCGCCTTCGGTGCGAGAACGTCTGCACGCAGCTGCGGTCGCACTCGGCGCCTCCGCTCACTATCGGTCCGCCGGCACGGTCGAATTCATCTATGATCCCACGCGCGAGGAATTCTACTTCCTCGAGGTCAATACCAGGCTTCAGGTCGAACATCCCGTCACGGAAGTCGTCTACGGCATAGATCTCGTCGAGTGGATGATCCGCCAGGCCGCTGGCGAAGATGTAATCACAGGAAATGACCGACTTGTTCCGAAGGGTGCCGCGATCGAGGCGCGCATCTACGCCGAGATGCCGCATGCGGGCTTCCGGCCGAGCGCCGGCCTTTTGACCGAAGTTATCTTTCCGGAAAACACGCGCGTCGACGGCTGGATCGAGACGGGCACGGAGGTCACCCCTTATTACGACCCCATGCTCGCCAAGGTGATCGTGGCAGCCGAAGACCGGCCAGCCGCGATCGAGAAGCTCAAGCTTGCGCTTGCACAAAGCTCCATCTCCGGCATCGAAACCAATCTCGACTATCTGAAGGCCATCGCCGGATCGGATCTGCTGGCCAGCGGCAATGTGGCGACGACGGCGCTGAAGGATTTTCCCTTCGTGCCCGAGATAATCGAGGTGGTGGCGCCCGGCGCGCAATCGAGCATTCAGGAGCTCCCCGGCAGGCTGGGGCTCTGGCATGTCGGCGTGCCGCCGAGCGGGCCGATGGATGAGCGCTCGTTCCGCCACGCAAACAGGCTGGTCGGCAACGCCGACGAGACCGCGGCGCTAGAGCTGACAGTCTCGGGACCGGTGCTCAAGATCTTCTCCGACGTCACGATTGCGCTTGCGGGCGCCCATATGCCGATGACCCTCGATGGCTTTCCATTACCCCATGGTGAGGCGGTCATCGCCAAGGCAGGGCAGACGCTTGCCATCGGCGCCATAGAAGGCCCGGGCCAGCGCTCCTATCTCGCCGTTGCGGGCGGTTTCGCCGCGCCGCTCATGCTCGGCTCCAAGGCAACCTTCGGCCTCGGACGGTTCGGAGGTCACGCCACCGGCACGCTCCAGACCGGCCATGTGCTGCGACTGGCACGCGCACCCCAGCCTCAAGCCAAGCCGGCGGACGTGCCCGCAGCCCTCACGTGCACCTGGGAGGTCGGCGTTGTCTATGGGCCGCATGGCGCGCCGGACTTCCTTCTGGACGAGGATATCGAAACGCTGTTTTCGACCGAATACGAAGTGCATTTCAACAGCGCCCGCACGGGTGTTCGTCTGATCGGCCCTACGCCCAAATGGGCACGCAGCGACGGCGGCGAGGCTGGTCTTCACCCCTCCAATCTTCATGACAATGCCTATGCGATCGGCGCGATCGACTTCACCGGCGACATGCCGATCATTCTCGGCCCGGATGGACCGAGCCTCGGCGGCTTCGTCTGCCCGGCTGTCATTGCGCGCGACGAGCAATGGAAGATGGGCCAGTTCAAGCCGGGCGACAAAATCCGCTTTCACCCGGTGGCGCGCAGTCAGGACGCTATCGCCGGTCCGACAGTTCGCCGTGCACCCGAGGAAACCGGATCGGCGATCGTCGGCCAAAACCAGGATGGGCCGGTGCCTGTCGTTTATCGCCGGCAGGGCGATGACAACCTGCTTATCGAATACGGGCCGATGACACTCGATATCGCGCTTCGCCTGCGCGTGCATCTGCTGATGCAGGCAGTCGTCGAGGCACGGCTGCCTGGGATCATCGACCTGACGCCCGGCATCCGTTCGCTGCAGATCCATTATGACGGTACGACGCTGACGCGGAAACGCCTCCTTGGCCTTTTGACCGAGATCGAGGCAAAACTGCCGCCGGCGCAAGAGGTAAAAGTCCCAAGTCGGATCGTGCATCTGCCGCTTTCCTGGAACGATCCGCAGGCCGAGCTTGCTATGCGTAAGTATCAGGAGCTCGTGCGCCCGAATGCGCCATGGTGCCCCTCCAACATCGAGTTCATCCGCCGCATCAACGGCCTGCCCGACGAGCAGGCGGTGCGCGACATCGTCTTTGATGCCAGCTATCTTGTGCTTGGCCTTGGCGATGTCTATCTGGGTGCGCCGGTTGCCACGCCGATCGATCCGCGGCACAGGCTGGTGACCACCAAGTATAATCCGGCGCGCACTTGGACACCGGAAAACGCCGTCGGCATCGGCGGTGCCTATATGTGCATCTATGGCATGGAGGGACCGGGCGGCTACCAGCTTTTCGGCCGCACGATCCAGGTCTGGAACAGCTGGCGGCCAACGCCGGTCTTTGCCAAGGACAAGCCATGGCTTCTCAATTTCTTCGACCAGATCCGCTTCTTCCCCGTCACGCATGAGGAACTGAATGAGGCGCGTGCGGCCTTCCCGCACGGTGGCTATCCGATCAGGATCGAGGAGACGGAATTCTCCTACGCTGCCTATGAGGCGGACCTCGCACGCGAGGCTGCGGCGATCGGTGCTTTCAAGTCCAGACAACAGGCAGCCTTCGAGGCGGAACGGCAACGCTGGAAAGAGTTAGGACTTGACAGCTTCTCGGTCGACGAAGGCGCCGGCCCTGCCCTTGCGGGAGATATACCGGAAGGTTGCTTCGGCATCGAAAGCGCGGTGCCCGGCAATGTTTGGAAGATACTGGTCGAGGAAGGCCAGCTGGTTGCGGCCGGCGATACTTTGGCCATCATCGAGTCAATGAAAATGGAAATCAACGTCACCGCCCACGCTGCGGGACGCGTCCGCGACCTGCGCGCAGCACCTGGGCGCAACGTCAAGGCCGGCGACGTGCTTGTCATTCTGGAGGAAATCTGATGCTGCCTACCATCCTCGACCTAACCTCGTTGAAGGAGGCTTATGGAGCAGGTCTATCGCCGCTCGACCTCGTGGAAGAGATCATTGTGAGATGCAAAGCATCGGACGATCCGGCAATCTTCATCACGCCGACATCTCCAGAGGCGCTGCGAGCTGCAGCTACGGAATTGCTGGCGACGGCACCGGAGCCAAACAGCCTGCCGCTTTGGGGCATACCCTTCGCGGTCAAGGACAATATCGATGTCGCAGGTCTGCCGACGACGGCCGCCTGCCCGGCCTTTGCCTATCACCCTGAGGAGGACTCGGCGGTGATAGCGCGTCTGAGGGCTGCCGGCGCCATCGTCATCGGCAAGACCAATCTCGACCAGTTCGCAACCGGCCTCAACGGCACGCGCTCGCCCCATGGTGCACCCCGCTCCGTTTTCGATCGCGCCTATGTCTCCGGCGGTTCCAGTTCCGGTTCGGCCGTTGCCGTAGCCGCTGGTCTTGCCAGCTTCTCGCTCGGAACCGATACGGCTGGCTCCGGCCGGGTACCCGCGGCTTTCAATAATCTCGTCGGCATAAAGCCGACGCCGGGCCTCGTTCCCAATGTCGGCGTGGTGCCGGCTTGCCGCAGCGTCGACGTCATAACGGTGTTCGCCGCAACCGTCGGTGATGGCATCGCCGTTCGCCGGATCATGGAAGGTTGTGACGCAGGAGATCCGTTCTCGCGGGAGGCAACACCAACGACCCTTCCATCAGCACGCCCTCGCGTCGGCGTGCTCGCCGGAGCCGAGCGCGAATTCTACGGCAACACAGATGTCGAAGCCCTCTACGATGCCGCAATCGACAGGGCGAGATCGCTCGGTGCGGAGATCGTGCCTTTCGACTACACCCCTTTCCGGCAGGCCGCCGAACTACTCTACAGCGGCCCCTGGGTTGCCGAGCGTCTGGCGGCGGTCAAGGATTTCCTCGCAACTAACGCCGGCGATTTCGATCCGACGGTCAGAACCATCATCGAAGGGGCGAAAGGCTACGACGCAGTCGCCGCCTTCGAGGGCAAGTACAGGCTGGAAGCATTGCGGCAAAAGACGAAGGTGGAGTGGGAGAAGGTCGATTTCCTGATGCTGCCGACATCCCCCACGACCTATACGGTCGAGGAAATGCAGACCGATCCGATCGGCAAGAACAGCCATTTCGGCCGTTACACCAATTTCGCCAATCTGCTTGATTGCGCGGCAATTGCCATACCCGCAGGCTTCGATGCCGACGGCCATCTGCCAGCCGGGGTCATGCTGGTCGGGCCTGCCTTTACCGACGATGCTTTGGCGCCTTTCGCCGATGCCATGCATCGAGCGGCAAATAGCGGTATGGGCAAGGACCGCACAGCGGCATTGCCGGACAAAAGCCGTGTGACACCCGAAGCCGCCGACGTCGTTCCAATCGTCGTTGTCGGCGCGCATCTGACCGATATGCCGCTCAACCACGAGCTCACCGGAAAAGGCGGATACAGGATAAAGGCGGGCCGAACGGACGGCAGTTACCGGCTTTTCGCCCTTCCCGGGACGGTGCCGCCGAAGCCGGGGCTGGTGCGCGACCCGGGCTTTGCCGGCAAGGGTGTCGAAGTCGAGGTCTGGGCCTTGCCGCCTGCAGCATTTGCCCGCTTCGTCCAGAATATCCCCGCGCCCCTTGGGATCGGCAAGATCCTGCTTGAGGATGGCAGCCATGTTTCCGGATTCCTCTGCGAGAGCCACGCCGTAGCCGGTGCCAGGGACATCACCGAGTTTGGCGGCTGGCGAAATTTCATTCGCGCTGCGAATACCACGACGTGAAGGAGATACGAGATGAGAAAGATCTTCTTACGGGCATTGCAGATCATTCTTCATGGCCTGACGGCGAGAACCCAGGCAATTGGCAGCCTTGATCGGCCTCAGTTTCACTCCGCTCGTAGTGAGGCATCGTCAGAGACCGACTAAACGCTTCGGACGAGAGCATCTCGCAAATTGAGGGATGGCCGCAAAAACACCAGCAAGCGAGTGCGGGCATAGAGATGGCTGCACTCGCTCGGCCAAGGATTCAACTCGGCATCCTTGCCATCGGGTTGAATCGACAACTTTCAAGGAAAGTCGCAAACGGCAACTTTGCTCCCGATGGGCTTGCATCGGCAACCCATAGCGAAGGTGCGTCGACAAGGCCTGACAACAGATCAAACACAGCGCTCAAATTTCGCAGGACACCTGGATATCCGGCATGTCCCACGGAAAATCCTTCGCATTGCGAGTGACCGGCAACGTCGAGTGAATCTTGTCTGTTGCCCGGATAATGGTTTGGAGCAGCTCGATGCGGCGGAACTGCCGCAGAGATACCGCGCGCCGGCCACTGCATTGTCGACGGCGATAACCGGTAAATCCGGCAGGAGACACCCCTTGACCATTCCCTATCTCCGACGATCGGCAACGGCAGTCACTATTGACAAGTTGCCCCGTATATCCCTTGATATGCCTTATCCGAGATAACAGACAAATGTCCGGAATATTGGATTATTCGAAAGCCATTAACCAAGGGGAACAACCATGACCATTTCCTTCCGCGTCGGCCTGATGTCGCTGGCCGCCGCCACACTCCTCTCTTCCACGCCCGTTCTCGCCGACGGCAGCAAGCTCGATGAGGTGCTTGCGCGCGGCCACCTCGTTCTTGGAACCGGCAGCACGAACGCGCCATGGCACTTCAAGAGCGCCGACGACAAGCTGCAGGGCTTCGACGTCGACATGGGCCACATCATCGCCAAAGCCCTCTTCGGCGATCCCGACAAGATCGAGTATGTGAACCAGTCGTCCGACGCCCGCATTCCAAACATCACCACCAACAAGGTCGACATCACCTGTCAATTCATGACCGTCACGGGCGAGCGCGCCCAGCAGGTGGCCTTCACCATTCCCTATTATCGCGAAGGCGTCGGCCTGATGCTGAAGGCGGACGGTCAGTATGCCGACTACGCGGCATTGAAGGCGGCAGGCTCTTCCGTCACCGTTTCCGTTCTGCAGAACGTCTACGCTGAGTCCATGGTCCATGCCGCCCTTCCGGACGCGAAGGTCGACCAGTATGAATCCGTCGACCTGATCTACCAGGCGCTGGAATCAGGCCGCGCCGATGCGGTTGCGACCGACCAGTCGTCGCTCGCCTGGTACATGACGCAGAACCCGGGCCGCTACAAGGACGCCGGCTATGGCTGGAACCCGCAGACCTATGCCTGCGCGGTCAAGCGCGGCGACCAGGATTGGCTGAACTTCGTCAATACCGCCCTGCACGAAGCCATGACAGGCGTCGAATTCGATAGCTACGCCAAGTCCTACAAGACGTGGTTCGGCAAGGACCTGACCCCGCCGCAGATCGGCTTTCCGGTCGAATACAAGTAATGGCCGAGCGGAGCGGGATATTTTCCCGCTCCGCCAGTCTGAGAGGGGCGGCCCGAGATGGGTTACACGCTGAATTTTGCCGCCGTATGGCGCAACTTTGATTTTCTTATGAGCGGTCTGGCGCTCAGCCTCGGCCTGGCGATCATATCGATTCTGATTGGCGCCTTGATCGGCCTGATACTCGCCTTCGCGCTGACGTCGAAAAGCCGGATGGCAGTTATCCCGGCGCAGGTATATGTGACCGTGATCCGAAACCTGCCGATCCTGGTACTGGTGCTGTTTGCCTTCTTCGCCTTGCCGCAGATGGGCTTCCGCCTGGACAAGATCAAAAGCTTCGTCCTGGTCCTCTCCATCTACTCTGGCGCCTATCTTGCCGAAGTGTTTCGCTCAGGATTGCTGTCGATCCCGAAGGGCCTTTCGGAGGCGGGTCTTGCGATTGGCCTGACGCCAATGCAGATCCGCGGATCGATTATCGCACCGTTGATGCTGCGCAATGTGCTTCCGTCGCTGTCTTCGACCATCATCTCGCTGTTCAAGGATACCTCGCTTGCAGCCGCCATTGCCGTGCCGGAGCTGACATTCGCTGCCCGTAAGATCAACGTCGAGAGCTTTCGCGTCATCGAAACCTGGATGGTCACATCAGCTCTCTATGTCGTAACCTGCTTCCTCATCGCCGCGCTGATGCGTTTCGTCGAGCGCAGGCTGGCTTTGCCGAGGTAACACCGGATGTCTCACAGTTTTCTCGAACAACTCTGGATCGCCCGCTACGTCATCATCAACGGGCTCGGCGTGACGGTATCGATTTCTCTTCTCGCCATTCTCGCCGGTTCCATCGTCGGTGTCTTCGTTGGCCTCGCGCTCGTCTACGGCGGAGCCATTCTGCGCCTTTTGATCCGCGCCTATACCGACATCATCCGCGGCACGCCTGTGCTCGTGCTCGTGCTGGCAAGTTACTACGTCTCTTCCGCGGTGGGTCTTGATTTGGGGCCGTTTTCCGCAGGCGTTCTTGCCCTGGCTATCTTCTGCTCGTCGCATGTCGGCGAGATCGTGCGCGGCGCGCTGCAGGCCATCCCGAAAGGTCAGACGGAAGCGGCCAAGGCGATCGGCCTCACCTTCACCCAGACCTTCACGTCGGTCCTGTGGCCGCAAGCGATGCGCCAGTGCCTGCCGGCCTGGGTGAATACGGCAGCCGAGATGGTCAAGGCCTCGACACTTCTTTCCGTAATCGGTGTCGCCGAACTGCTCCTGCGCACACAGGAGATCATCTCCCGCAATTTCATGAGCCTCCAGTTCTATTTCCTGGCTGGTGGTCTCTATTTCATCGTCAACTTCGGTATCGAGCGTTTCGGCAAATATGTCGAGCGCAAAACCGCACTGCCGTCCTGAGGAGATCGGACCGATGGGCAAGACAATTTTAGACATTCAGGGCCTGCGCAAGACCTATGGCCAGCACGAGGTTCTCAAGGGCGTCGACTGCACGGTGCAGGAAGGCGAGGTCATTTCCATCATCGGCTCGTCGGGTTCCGGCAAAACGACGATGCTGCGCTGCATCAACATGCTGGAGGAGTTCCAGGGAGGCAAGATCAGCCTCGATGGCGAGGAAATCGGCTATCACGCCGACGGCAGCACCCGACGCCGCAAGAGCGAGAAGGAGATCGCCCGCCAGCGCGCACTCACCGGCATGGCTTTCCAGCAATTCAATCTCTTTCCGCATATGACCGCTGCCGAGAACGTGATGCTCGGCCTCGTCAAGGTGAAGAAAATGTCAAAGCCGGAGGCACGCGCCGTCGCGGAAAAATGGCTCGACCGCGTGGGCCTTGCGGCCCGCGCCAACCATTATCCGGGCCAGCTCTCGGGCGGCCAGCAGCAGCGCGTCGCGATTGCCCGAGCGATCGCCATGGCGCCTCGGCTGATGCTGTTCGACGAGGTGACGTCGGCCCTTGATCCCGAACTGGTTGGCGAGGTTCTTCAAGTCATCAAAGGGCTCGCCGCCGACGGCATGACGATGCTGCTTGTCACCCATGAGATGCGCTTTGCCTATGAGGTCTCCTCGCGCGTCATCTTTATGAACCAGGGCGTCATCTGCGAAGAAGGCGATCCGAAGGACATGTTCGCGCGTCCGAAGACGGAGCGGCTTGCCGAATTCCTCAAGACCTCAAGTTTCAATTGAGAGGAAACAACCGCGCTGCGCAAGCGTTGCGTCATCGCACGCTCGGATGCTATCGCAGCGTCTTGCTGATCTGGCGGCACCGGCGCTGTTTAGCCGGCACCATGTGCTGATGCGTCGCAGCGCGCCGGTTGCGGCTGATTTGGGAATATTCGGAGAGAAGCATGGCCGAGACTGCAAACGACATTGTATCCCGACGCATGCGAGGCCTGGATCGCGCCTTCGAGATCCTTGAGTTTCTGCGGGTAAAACGCCAGCCGATGCGCCCGAACGAGATCGCAATGGAAATCGGTGCGCCACGCTCCTCCATCTACGAGCTTGTCAATCTTCTGCTCGGTCATGGCATGCTCGACTATCAGGGCGGTGACGGCCGGGTCTTTCTCGGCCGCCGCCTCTATTTTCTCGGCACCGCCTATGCCGAACAATTCGACCTGATGCGCGAATGCGGCCGCATGCTGGGCGTGCTGGCGGAAGAGACGCGCGAAACAGCGCAAATGTGCCTGCTGGAAGGCAATAAATATACGGTCGCCATGATGCGGGAAGGCATCCGCCCGTTTCGCATTTCCTCGAATGTCGGCGAGCTCGTCGCCATTCCGTGGACCGCCTCCGGGCGCCTGCTTGTTGCCCATCTTTCGGACCGGGAAATCCTTGATTTCATCCCGCCGGGAGATTTCGTCCTCCCGAATGGGAGGCGGTTGGACCCCGCCGATTTCATCGCTCAAGTGCGGCAGGCGGCCGAAGACGGATATTTCACCTTCAACAGCGAGGTGGAGAATTTCACCCATTGCTTCGCCGTGCCCATCCATCAGGCCGACGGCGCTTGCATCGCGACACTCTGCCTGGTTACCCCGCGCGAGGATGGCTTGCGCAACCGAACCGCCTATCTCGACAGCCTCCTGAAAGCCGCTCACGAGATCTCCGAAAAGCTCGGCTTCCGGTCGTCGAAAGGCCGCTTCTTCGGATCCTGACCCTAACAAGATTTTTCGCGAAAGTGACAAATCTCCAAAGGAACGATCCCGTGAAAAGATCGCCCGGCACCCGCCCCGCGATCGTTGTTGGGTGCATTGGAACCCTCAGACCCTCATGGGCGGGCTGGTCGGATCCGGATTTCCGTCGAAGAAAAGATAGATCGCTGCGATCTTGCCGTCCTTGGCAATGATGAAGTCCGTACCTGCATACGCAGGTGGTTCTCCGGGTGCACCGGCCACCCATTGCACGCGCCCGGCTTGGTCATGGAGAACCTCCGCTGCAGCGATTGTCGTGTATGCAAATGTCGGATGCATGGCGCGGATAACTCCGGCGACGCGGACAATCTCGTCGCGGCCGCGGTAGATTCCGTGCGGTTCGATGAATATGGCGTCTTCATGAAGGATTTCCTCCGCCACTTTCCGGCGGAGGGCGTCATCGCCCTCCCCAAAGATGCCCTGCAGATTCCGATCGAGCAGCGTTGCGATGTCTGCCATGGTCATTCTCCCTGACATGCGGCTTAGATCTGGACGTGGCCACCATCGACGAAGAGTTCGACGCCATTGATGAAGCTGGCATCGTCGGAGGCCAGGAATAGGACGGCCTTGGCGATCTCTTCCGGTTGCCCGACGCGGCCGGCGGGAATGAGGCTCGCGAGGTAATTCTTCGTGTTCTCCGCGCTCTCACCATTGCCGAAAAGTTCGTTGAGGCCAGTTGTCTCCGTCACGCCAGGACTAATTGCATTGACGCGAATATGGCGATCCTTGAGATCGAGGATCCAGTTGCGAGCGAAGTTGCGCACGGCAGCCTTGGTTGCCGAGTAAACGCTGAAGGCAGGCGTGCCGGAAATGCTCGTCGTCGACGAGGTGAGAATGATCGAGCCGCCATCACGCAGGAGCGGGAGCGCCTTTTGAACGGTGAACAAGGTACCCTTCACATTGGTATCGAAGGTCTTCTGATAGTGTTCTTCGGTAATCGCGCCGAGAGGTACCATCTCGCCGCCGCCGGCATTCGCGAAAACCACATCGATGTGCGAGTGCTTCTGTTGAACTGCGTCGTACAGACGGTCGATATCGACGAGCTTGCTCATGTCGGCCTGCACGCCCGTGACACGGCCACCGATCTTCTGCACGGCGGCATCGAGCGCTTCCTTGCGGCGGCCGGTGATGAACACGGAGGCACCTTCAACCGAGAAGGCCTTTGCTGTTGCAAGGCCAATACCGCTCGTGCCACCCGTAACGATCACGACTTTGTTTTCGAACTTCTTGCTCACTATCATGCTCCTTTGCTGCGGCCATTGCCGTTGAAAAGAAACATGCCAGCAGAACGATGCTGCATATAGTCAGCAAATTTGGTACTCATCGTTCCAGATGGAGAACGATAATGCGATCTGACCTCAACGATCTATTCTACTTTGCCGAGGTCGTCGCCCACGGTGGGTTCGCGGCCGCAGGGCGCGCTTTGCGCGAACCGAAGTCGAAGCTTAGCCGGCGGGTAGCGGGGCTAGAGGAACGGCTCGGCGCGCGACTGATCGAACGGTCCAGCCGCCGCTTTCGAGTGACGGATATCGGCCAATCCTTCTATGAACGCTGTAAGGCTATGCTGGCGGAAGCCGAGCGCGCAGAAGCGCTCGTCGCAGAGGCACAATCAGAGCCGCATGGTCTGATCCGGATGAGTTGCCCGACCGGGCTGGTCGAACCGATCTCCACCCTCCTAACGCGATTCCTGGCGCAGCATCCAAGGGTGCGGCTGCAACTTATCGCGATTGACCGTCCAGTCAATCTCATTGAGGAGCGGATCGACGTCGCGTTGCGGGTCCGAACGTCGCTAGATGGTGATGCCTCACTAACGATGCGCTCGCTAGGCAACTCGATCCGCATCTTGGTCGCAAGCCCGCAAATTGCCAGCCGCATCGCAGACATAGAAGCTTTGGCGAGCGAACCTACCCTCTCGACCACGGATGATCAGGGCGAGGTGAACTGGTTTCTCGAGACGGACGATGGCCGAACCCATACGCTCAGGCATGAGCCGAGGATGGGCTGTGCAGACTTCACGGCCGTGAGGGCAGCCGCACTTGCGGGTCTGGGTGTCGCTCTTCTCCCCGATCACACATGCAGACAGGCGCTGGAAGAGGGAAAGCTCGTAAGGGTCCTTCCCGCTTGGCATGGCATGAAGGGTCTCGTCCATCTCGTATTCACCACGCGCCGTGGTCTTCCTCCGGCCGTTCGCAAGTTCATCGACTGTCTGGCTGCGGGTTTCCCCAAGGATGCGCTCGTCTGATGAGCTGCTCGAATAGACCACAGGTCTCTCGACAGCAGTTGCGAGCGCCTCCGGAAGCAGGCGGGATAGCGACATCTACCGTATTCGGTCAATGCAAAGGGTCCCCCGACCGCAAATCCAGACAGAGACTGGGCACTTGTGCAGAGCCGGACACGAACCCGTTCCCTCGAGCCTGAGATCGGGCAATTTGCAAATCTATCGCTCACCAAGTGAAGAGAGGACGGGAAGAGCCATAGGAACCCGATGCCGACCCGCCTGGAGCTAGCTGATTATCTCGTTCAACTCTCTCTGCCCATCGCCGACGTTCAGCCGCTTTGTCTTTGTCGCGATCTGTCGATTTGCTCGCGGTTACCGGCCTAGATTGACCGCTGGTTCCGCCGGCCGTTGAGCAGGAAGCAAAGAAAACAGCGGGAACAATAATCAGAATGCCCAAGGCAACCATCCTCATGAGCGCTTTCTCGATCGGCTGCATAGTCATCCCTAATGCTCTCTTTGATCATCTTCGATAAGGAGAGATGTTATTCGATTTCGTATCGCGTGGAAACAAAAGGCTATTGGGATTTCCATGTGATGGACAGTGACGTGTACCCGAACCCGCGTTGCGCTCGCCGGCCTATCGTCCGCCGCCTGTCGCAAGCTATGTCGCAGCCTCGGGCCGTGGCAGGTGACACAGGTATGATTTGGCACCCTAGAACATTGCGCGATCCATCAACGACGATTCTAAACGCCAGCGATCGCCCTTTGCCATCAGGCTAATTGACAATCAACCGAGCCACCGAACCGAATTCTTGACGACGAGCTGACGCAAGTATACACCGTATACATGAACACTCGCATCGTCATACTAAACTGCGCACTCGATGAATTGCAGGCTGCCGGCCTGGACAAGCTCAGTTTGCGTGCCGTCGGGAAACGGGCTGGAGTAACGCCCATGGCGGTCTACCGGCACTTCCAGGATAAGGCGGACTTGCTGCATGCGCTTGGCGACCACGCGCTCTCGCAATGGCAAGCACGCGTCGAGCAAATTCAAGATGTGGATCTCCATGGCTGGATTGATGCTGTCACCCGCGCATTCATAGACCTCGCTCTCGATTCACCGGCACTCTTCGATGCGGCTTTCGTGCTCAAGACACGCGCCGGCCGTATTTATCCGCAGGACTTCAAGGGGGGGCGTTCTCCTGTGATCGGAGCGTTTGCAGCCCGCCTTGCAGACGGTCAGCGGCGCGGCTTGGTGCGCGAAGGCGATGCGCTTGAAATCGCAATATTTTCCTGGGCGACGCTGCAAGGGTTGATCGGATTGCATCGTTCCGGCCGTTTCAATCTTTCCCGTGAAGATTTTACCGACATGTGCCTTCGAGGCTTAGCCAGAATTATTAACAAGGACTAGCCGATGAAAATGGGAGGAGTGATTGCGGCGCTTGTATCCGGCGCCGTTCTTGCGGTGAGCCGCGATACAGGCCATTTGGGCTTTCTGGTTTTAATTGGCCCGGTTCCGCTTTTCCTCCACGTTTTAGGGGAGCGGCGAGCGCTGAATACATTCGTGCTGGCCTATCTGGTCGGGCTGATGGCAGAGGCCGGTCCGCTCTACTTCTATGGCGGTATCATTCCCATGGTTTATGGGATCGTAGCGTTGCAAGCCTTGTTTTTTTGCCCTTTCTGTCCTCCTGATGTGGACCTTATATCCGCGAAGCCCAACCCTTGCCGTCTTCGCCTATGCGGTCGCCACAGGAGCCATTGAACTCTTATACTCTTACGTTTCGCCGAACGGCAGCTTCGGTGCTCTTGGCTATGCGCTGGTGGACATTCTTCCTTTGCTGCAGATCGCATCGCTGGCAGGCGTAAGCGGTCTCAGCTTTCTCGCAGCCATCATACCCGCCGGTATTGCAACGTTGATCCGGCGACCGACCGATTATCTAGCCGCTTCGGCATGGATTCTGCCGGTTCTGGCTGCTCTTCTGTTCGGATTTTGGCAATTGGCACAGCCGGATGGTGAAGCTGTTCGCGTCGCGCTTCTAAGTAACGACGAATTTGCCGGCGTCGCAACCGACGAACCGGATCGCAACGAGGTAATTGTCGCTGATTTCCGTCAGAATATCGAACAGGTTGCGAGCCAAAGGCCTGCCTACATCGTCACGCCGGAAAAGATGTTCCTACCGACGCCTGAGTTCGCACAGCTTTCCGTGAAGTTGAACACGAAAATCGTCGCCGGAATAGACCGCCCGCTTGGCAATGGACAGCGCTCGAACACAGCAGAGTTGACGAGACCCGATCTGTCAGCTCTGACCTATGACAAGCATTACCTTATTCCAGGATTGGAAGGTGAATATGTTCCCGGCAAGGATTTGGTGAGCGTCGATCGCGTCGGGATTGCGATTTGCAAGGACATGGATTTTCCCCAGTTCCTGCGAACCTATGGCGGCCGGCACATTGGCCTATTGCTTGTACCGGCCTGGGATTTCATTGCAGACGCAAAACTGCATGGCAAGATGGCGATCGTACGGGGCGTGGAAAACGGCTTCGCGGTCGCTCGCACAGCCAGCCAGGGCTTGTTGACGTTAAGCGACAGCAGAGGCAGGATCATAGCAGAGACTTCCTCCGCAAAAAGCCAAGGCAATCTTGTCGATTCGGTACCGCTTGGTACCGGGGATACCTTCTATGCAAGCAATGGCGACGCCTTCGGCTGGTCGCTCGTCATCGTCTGCAGTGGATTGCTGTTTGCCGTGCCGACAGTCAGGCTTGGGTCGCACAAGGACGTCTGAAGGCAAACGAGCCGCCTTGGCCTTTAGAGCGGGATGTCGTCATCGCCAAGATCGTGAGGATGCAAACGGAACAGCGGGCGGCGAATTCGCCGCTCGTAGATCTGTGAGTTCCTTGCAAGACTTACCCCGGATAGGCCTTTTTGCATTCGGGCCTCGTCTTCGACGGGAGCGATATTTGGACTCTCCGCCAATGCTCCGGAAAGCTGAAATCAAGCTACTCCTGCCAAGCCCGGCGAAGCGCGCAAGCGGGCTATGTCGCGCGCCGGCGGTTCTCCAAAGTGGCGCCGATATTCGCGAGTGAACTGCGACGGGCTTTCGTAGCCGACGCGGAAGGCGGCGGTCGTGGCGTCGATATCCTGAACCAGCATCAAGCTACGCGCGTCCTGGAGCCTTAGCTGCTTCTGGAATTGCAGCGGCGTCATCGCCGTCACGGCGCGAAAATGCTCGTGCAGGCTTGACGGGCTCATGCCAACTTCAGCAGCAAGCCGCTCGATGCTGAACCGTTCCCGAAAGTTCTGCCCGATCCACGCGATGGCGCGGCCGACCTGTGCCACCCGCCCCTGGCTGGAGGTGATCTGGCGCATCCTGGCACCATCCGGGCCGGCGAGCAGGCGATAGAGAATTTCCTGCTCGGTCAAGGGACCGAGTACGGGCAACGCTGCGGGATCGTCGAGTAGAAGCAGCAGGCGCAGCACGGCATCGAGCAGACTGGCGCTAGCGTCGGACACTGCCTTGCCTATGGGCCGAGCGGGCACTCCCGGTGGCGGCGACACGTGCAACGCCAGCTGCCCCAGCATGACTGGATCGAAATCGAGGAACAGGCAGAGATAGGGCTTGTCAGGTGTCGCCTCGACCACCTGGCCCGCCACCGGCAGATCGTAAGTCACGATCCCGTAGCGGCCCGGCGCGTATCTGAACACGCGGTCGCCCAGAGTGACCTCCTTTTGTCCCTGTGCGACGAGGCACAGTTGCGGCCGATATACGTTCGGCATCGGCATCGTCACCGTGGAGGATCGAGCAAGCGTCACCCGTTCAATGGGAGTGGCGTGGAAACCATCCTTCGAGACGTGCCGGGCAATCAATGCAGAGATTTCGGTCAGTGTTTCCATGAACTTGACCATCGCATGCGAGCAGGAGGGCGACAAGGCGAAACCACGCGGCTTCTGGAGGATTGGGCAGTAATCCTGGCGCATCAGGCTAACGGTTCGGCGTCGCTACGCATCATAGTGCCAGCGGCGCCTGGGTCACAGCAAACCCGGCTGCAGAACAAGGATGGAGCAAACATGACAATCGATCATTTCAAGATCCCCGCGCTCGCACTGGGGACCTGGGCATGGGGCGACAGCGGCGAGCCTGGCGACGGCTACTTCGGCAGCCGCCTCACTCAGGCTGGGCTCGAAGAGGTCGCGGAAAAGGCGCATGCGGCCGGCTTCACCCTGTGGGATACCGCCATGGTATACGGCATGGGCCGTTCAGAAACCCTACTTGGGGAGATACTCAAACGCTACGCCCGCAGCGACTATCAGCTCTCCACGAAATTCACCCCGCAGGCGGCAGGGACCAGTGATGATCCGGTGGCGGACATGCTGGAGCAGAGCCTGGCGCGCCTCGGCACCGACTATATCGACCTCTACTGGATCCACAATCCGGCCGATGTTGCGCGGTGGACTCCGCGCCTGATACCGTTGCTGAAGAGCGGGAAGGTCAAACATGTCGGCGTCTCGAACCATAACCTGAGCGAAATCGAGCTCGCCAACCGGATCCTTGGAGAAGCCGGGTTCCGGATTGAAGCCATCCAGAACCACTATAGTCTCCTCTACCGCAGCTCCGAGCAAGCTGGCATCCTGGACTATTGCCGCAACCAAGCTATCCCGTTCTTCGCCTATATGGTGCTTGAACAGGGCGCCTTGACCGGCAAGTACAGTCCGGAGAACCCGCTGCCTGAAGGAAGCAAGCGGGCGGAGGCTTACAATGGCATGCTGCCTCAGCTAAAGGCGCTGACGGACAAGCTCACATCGATCGCCCGGAAGCAGAATGCAGCCGCTCCCGATGTCGCGATAGCTTGGGCCATCGCTAAGGGTACAACGCCGATCATCGGCACCACCAAACCCGATCACGTCGATGGCATGGTCCGAGCCAGCAATATCACCCTCACCGGCGACGACATCGCAGAGCTGGAAGCTCTCGCTGACGCCACGGACGTGAACACCCGCGGCTGGTGGGAAAAAGAGATGCAAGCCTGAAGCTCCGCTGTCCCAAGACCTCGGAGCCGCTGCGACCAGTACCACAGGCGATCATCTCGTTCTGTGGGTCGATCGCCTGCCTCTACCCGATTATCCAAGTGCTCCGGAATGTGTTGGCGCATTTCGCAAGTTCCGGAGCGCTGGATATCAGCAAAACCCCGACCGTATCGCAGTGCACGCTTCCCTTGAAATATATACGGCCGCAAACATCTGAGACGATGTAGGGTCGCGCAAAGTTTGAGTTGACCGTTTTCGATGGCGAGGCGACACTTGCAACCCGAAGCAAGGCAGGAGGAAAAGTGATGGATGAGCCAGACCGCTGGCGACACATGGCAAGTGCTCCGAAAGACGGCAGTCGGATCCTTGTCACGATCCGCCCGTCAGAACAGGGGCCGGCAGAAGTTGATCTCGCATATTGGTCGAATGGCGATCAGTTCGGCACAGAGGGCTGGCGCGCCTCCGATTCGTCACCCGGACACATCATAGAATATGCCGAGCCGGAACTAAAATGCTGGATGCCGATGCCCTCGGCCAATCTCAATCGCACCTCAATGCCCTCACCCTGGGAAGGCGACAACGCCCAGCAACTCGACGGGTCGGGGATTTGAATGCTGGCGCCGGCTTGTCGCGCGGATTCGATAACAGATTTGCATCAGCAGAAACGCGGCATCCATCGGGGCGACGCCGATAGCAAAACGGCAAGCCTTGGGCTCAGTTCGCGGCAAGCACGAAGCGCAGCCCGAAATTGGCATTCGCACGAGGATATGCATGCCGACGGCCACCGGGCTGTTCGTGCAGCTCCCCCTTTATCCATTCCCGCTTCACACTCCGCAATATCGGAATACGGGGTATGCGGCTGTGGTTCTAAAGTCGTGGTAACCACTCATCGGCGCCCCTTGCCGCCATATGCATGAGCGTTAACGAAGGATCTCAGCAGGGATTTCGTGTGATGCGCTCTACTTGATCAGGCCGCCTATACCGCAGCTTGAATTTTGACACGTTAAATAATAAATTTTCGCGCGTTATCTTTTATCGCGACTCGAAGCGCAAAAGAACTTGCCTGGAATTTACGTCTCTGGTTGCGCTCTCTTCCATGTATGCGCATAAGGCCATTAGTAGAGACGGCAGCGGGAAAAATGGTCGACTTTCGATGGAAAAATTGACGCATAAGACGATGGAGGACTTCGCGAAGTCCTGCGGTGTCTCCCGCCCCACCCTTTCCAAATATTTTGACGATCCGACCAGTGTAAAACCGGCGACGCGGGCGCTGATCGAGGCAGCACTTCGTTCGTCGGATTATCAGCCCAATCTGTATGCGCGGAACCTCAATCGCAAGAGAACCCGCAATATCGGCATCCTGGTTCCAGCCCTCACCGATCCCTTCTATGCAGAAATGGTCAATCGCCTGGAATTGCGGCTGCGCAACGAGGGTTATTGGCCGATCGTGTTCTCGTCGCATGGATTGCCTGAGCTGGAAGTCGAAGCGGTTAACACGATGCTGTCCTTGAAGGTGGCCGGTGCGCTTGTCGCGCCATTGGGGAAGAAATCCGATCCGCGCACCTTTGAAAAACTCGCGCAGAACCTGCCGATCGTCTACTTCGACACCTATATCGAAGGGAGCACGCCGTTCATCGGCAATGATAACTACCAGAGCGTCGCAACGATCGTCGAATATCTCTGCCGATCCGGGGAAGCGCCGGCCTATCTCGACATTCCGCATGTCAATCACAACTCACCCGAAAGGCTGGCGAGCTATATCGCCACCATGGAAGCCGCAGGCTGCGAGCCGTTGGTGATCAGCACCAATGCTACCTACACCTGGGAGTTCGAACGCATCGGATATGAACAGATGGACAGCCTGCTTCGGACAAAGTCTCTTCCACGCAAAACCATCCTTTGCGCGAATGATCGCCTCGCCTTCGGCGTGATGGCAGCCACCTTCGCGCACGGGCTGAAAATCGGACGCAAAAAGGGCGACAATCTGCGCATCGCGGCCCATGACGACCATCCATTGAGCCGGTATACCTGCCCGCCACTGACGACGATGGCACAGGACTTCGCCGCGATGACGGCAAGCAGCGTCAATACGCTGCTGACACTGCTCGGAGACGCGATCGCGCCGGTTCAGACGATCCCGCACAAGCTCAGTCTGAATGGAACGCTTGTCATGCGGCAATCAGCCTGAAATCGCGCTTGCTATTCATCTACTTCGAGGTAGCCTCGAAGCTGTGCCAGGCTGAAACGGCTGCGTCCACGGCCTGCCGGGCCTCTGCCACATATCTCCCCATCGACACGAAGCCATGGATCTGCCCCGGCCAATGGCGATGCACCACATGCACGCCTTCTTCCCGCAGCCGCCTGGCGTAGGCCATGCCTTCGTCGACCAGAATGTCGTGACCGGCCGTTGCAACGAAGGCCGGCGCCACTCCGGCAAGCGTTTCGGTCCCCAACGGCGAGACCCTCCAATTAGCAATATCGGCTGTGGTGCGGACGTAATGGTCGCGAAACCATCTCATCGTAGCGGCAGTCAAGCCGAAGCCCTCGGCATAGCGGCTATAGCTATCAGCTATCTGTGCGGCGTCGGTGTTGGGATAGATGAGCAGCTGGGCCGCAATCGGCGGGGCCTCGCCGCCGCGCGACATCAATGCCAGAACGGCGGCCAGATTGCCGCCGGCGCTATCGCCGGCAACGGCGATCCGCGCGGGATCGATGCCGAGATCTGTCGCCGATTTCACGACGAATGCCAAAGTCGCAGCGCAATCGGTCACTCCGGCGGGGAACTTGTGTTCCGGCGCCAGGCGATAGTCCGGGCAGATGACAGTGCATCTGGCAATATTGGCGAACCATCGGCAGATTTCGTCGTGCGATTCGAGATTGCCGATCACCCAGCCGCCGCCGTGAAGATAGATGAGACCCGAACCACCCTTCAAAGGAGCGCCGATGCCGCGATAGATGCGCAAGGCGATCGGCCCATTCGGACCGGCGATCTGACGATCTTCCACCGACGCGACAGCCTCTTTTGCGCCCTGGAGCGTCGGGCAAGTCGCATCATAATCGATGCGCGCCTGCTGAGGCGTACCGGCTTCGAATGGCCGGCCGCTCGACCGGCCGGTGATAGCGAGAACGCGCCGCGCGCTTTCATCCAGCTTTTCCATTGGATTATCCCATCTCTGCAGCGATCAGGCGAGAAGGCTGTGTGCTTCGCCTTCGTCAAAGCGCGGTGACGGAGTGAATTGCGCGCCGATGCTGACCGACTGCCGACTTTCCCCCGACTGAAGAATGGCCTCCATGATCTCAAGGACGTGAAGGGCCAGCTCTCCCGACGCGCGGGGCGACCTGCCCTCCTCAAGCCCTCGCGCAAGGTCGGCGACACCGAGCATGCGGTAATTCGCCCGATCCGGTGCATTGAATGGCCAGTTCCTTGCGCCGTAAAGTTCGCCTTCGCTTTCAAAATCGCGCCAATCGGCGCCCCGCTCCGACAGCGACACCGTTCCGCCGAATGTGTCCGGGTCGGGCAAACGCAGCGAGCCTTCGGTGCCGTGCAGCTCGATTGGATGATTGGAGTGACGAAAGACATCCCAGGAGGCACCGAAATTCACGGTCGCACCGGATTGGAATTCCAGAAGCGACAGGATGTTTGTGGGGGTGCCGACCTTGAAGCGCGTGTTCTTGAATGGACCATCGGCGGTGATCAGGCGCTCTTCCTGACCTTTCGTCGCCATTGCCATGACCCGAGCGACCGGGCCGAGCAGGTTCACCATCATCGTCAGATAATAGGGCCCCATGTCGAAGACCGGGCCGCCGCCCGGCTGGTAATAGAATTGCGGATTGGGGTGCCAGTGCTCCATGCCGCGTCCCATCATGAAGGCAGTGCCGCTGACCGGCCGGCCGATCGCGCCCTCATCCATCAGGCGCCGCGCCCGGCGACCGGCCGCGCCGAGAAAGGTGTCGGGCGCCGACCCCAGTTGCAATCCGCGCCGCTTCGCCTCCGCCACAAGAATGCGGCCATCGGCCGCCGAGGTTGCAAGCGGCTTTTCCGTGAAGACATGCCTGCCGGCGGATAGGGCCGACATCGTCACGTCGAAATGGACGGCGGGAACAGTGAGGTTCAGCACGAGGTCGACTTCGGGATCGGCCAGCAATTGGTCGACGCTCAAGGCACGAATGCCGTATTCGCGGGCACGCAGCGCGGCCGCATCCGCCGATATATCGGCGCAGGCCCGCAATTCGACACCGGCAAACAGCGCGGCATTGCGCAGATATGTCATCGAAATGTTGCCGCAACCGATAACACCGATGCCGAGTTTAGCTTTTGAATTATTGGCCATATTATCCAATTCTCCCTGATCCCCTGCATCCGTCCGCCGCACCTCGACGCATCCGAACGATGACTCCCAGATTGATTTAAAGCATCTTATTTCTTGACGCGCGACAAATTTTTATAAAACATATGCGAATACTGGCGCGGAGGTTTGGAGGTCGCCAGTCTTCCTGGGAGGGAAACATGACAGATATCAAGAAGACGCCGGATCACGCCAAGGGTGCCGGACAATCGATAATGCTTGATCGTCGTCAGCTGCTGTTGGGTGCCGCTGGCGCCGCCATCGGTACGGCAACACTTGGTGTTGCGTCAGGCCTCGGTATCCGCCCGGCCCGCGCCGCGGATCGGACGGAAATCAGCTTTGCCAGTGCCAGCTTCTTCGGCAAAGAAGGGCTCGGCGATCTCGTCAAGGCATTCAACGAGTCGCAAAGCCGCATCACCGTCAAGTTCATCGAACTGCCGCCGCCGAGCTCGTCGACGGAAGTCTATCAAGGCCTCGTCCAGCAGCTCGCCCGCCGCAATGGAACACCTGACGTTTTCAGCCAGGACGTGATCTGGATCGCGGGCTTTGCCTCTGCCGGCTGGGCTCTGCCGCTTGACGAGTATTTTCCGAAAGACAAGCGTTCCGATTATTTCCCCGGCACGGTGGCAGCCTGCACCTATGGCGGCAAACTGACAGCGCTGCCATGGTTCGTCGATTCCGGCATGTTCTACTATCGCAAGGATCTGGTGGAAAAACACGGCGGCAAGGTGCCGGAAACTTGGGTCGACATGGCGACGATGGCGGCAGAGGCGCAGAAGGCCGGTGACGCCAAATTCGGTTATCTCTGGCAGGGCAAGCAGGCCGAGGTTCTGGTCTGTGACGCTGTGGAAATCATCGCATCCAACGGCGGCTCCATCCTGTCGGCAGATGGAAAGTCTTCCGTCATCGGCGATGATGCCGCCGTTGCCGCGATCCAGTTCCTGTATGACACCATCAACAAGACGAAGATCAGTCCTCAAAACGTGCTCTCCTGGGACGAGGAGCCCTCTCGCCAGCCGTTTACGTCGGGCGAAGCGATGTTCATGCGCAACTGGTCCTATGTCTATCCGATCGCGCAGGATCCGAAGGCCTCGCATGTCGTCGACAAGGTGGCTGTCGCGCCGCTGCCGCATTTTGCCGGCGGCAAGAGCTCGGCCTGCCTTGGTGGCTATCAGCTTGGCGTCAATGCGAACTCCAAGAAGCGGGAAGCAGCGATCGAATTCCTGACCTGGATGTCTTCACCCGAAACCCAAACCCGGCTTGCCCTTAATTTCGGCCTTGCGCCGTCGCGGCCCGCCATCTTCCAGGATGCGAAGCTGAAGGCCGAGCAGCCGTTCATGGCGAGCCTTCAAAGCGTCTTCACCGGCGCCACGCCGCGGCCGATCACGCCGCAATATGCCAAGGTAACGCTGGCGCTGCAGTCCAGCATCTCGAAGGCACTCGTCAGCGGCAACGTCAAGGCGGAACTGCAGGCAGCTGCGGCCCAGATCAACAAGATCGTCGGCTGACATGGCGGTAACGATGACGGCGGCCGTTTCCGAGCAAACCCCAGGCAAGTCGAGGGCGCTGTCAAGCGCCCTCTGGTCCTGGCTGTTGCTGCTGCCGGCGTTCCTCTCGCTGGCATCGGTTTCTTTCTATCCGATCGTCAACGGCATCTATCTGTCCTTCACCAACCGCTCGCTGATCACCCAGGACAATGATTTCGTCGGCATCGCCAATTATGTGCAGCTGCTGGCCGATCCGCCATTCTGGAATGCCTGGTGGCATACGATCTGGTTCACGCTGATCTCGACCTTGCTCGAGACCTTCATCGGCCTGGCAATGGCTTTGATCCTTTGCGAGACCTTCGCCGGCCGGGGTATGGTCCGCGCCGCCATGCTCGTGCCCTGGGCCATGCCGACTGTGGTGACGTCGAAGATGTTCGGCTGGCTCTTCGACGGCCAGCACGGCATCATCAATTTCATCCTTCAGCATGCGGGTTTGATCGACCAGAACGTCAACTGGTACGGTTCTCCCGATACGGCGCTGACGACGATCATCCTTGCCGATGTGTGGAAGACCACGCCCTTCATGGCGCTTCTGTTGCTGACGGGACTGCAGACCGTTCCGAAATCGCTGATCGAAGCGGCACGCATGGACGGGGCGAGAGCCTGGACGATCTTCTGGCATATCCGCCTGCCGCTCCTGATGCCGACGCTGCTGATTGCCGGGCTCTTCCGTGCGCTCGATGCCTTCCGCGTCTTCGACCTCGTCTATGTGCTGACGGGTGGCGGCCCGGCCGATTCCACCGAGACCCTTTCAACGCTGTCCTACAAGGTGCTCTTTTCGACGCTGCAGTTCGGCTACGGCTCGGCAGTCTCGACCGCCATGTTCCTCACCGAGGGGCTGATCGCCATCGGCTTCTGCATCTTCCTCGTGCGCCAGATCCGGAGGACGACGTGAACGGAGAGCGCTCAGTCTTCCAAAACATCCTCATTTATCTCGGCGCCCTGTTCATCCTCATCTGGTCCGCCGGCCCGTTCATCTGGCAATTTTCGACATCGCTCCAGCTCGACAAGGCCCTGACTGAAGGCACGCCCTCGCTCATACCGCACCCGTTCACGCTGGAGCATTACTACAATGCCTTTGTCGAAAAAGGCCTGCATCACTATGTGCTGAATTCGCTCGTCGTTTCCCTTGCGACCACCGCTCTTTGTCTGATCGTCGGCTCGCTCGCGGCCTTTTCGCTGTCGCGCCTCGATGTGAGGGGACGCTTCGGTATCCTGACGGTCATCCTTTCGGTATCGATGTTTCCGCAGATCGCCCTCGTCGGACCTCTCTATCTCATCGCCTCCGATCTCGGGCTGCTCGATACCTACACGGCGCTGATCATCACCTATCTCGCCCTCGGACTGCCGCTGGTGACCTGGGTCCTGTTCGGCTATTTCGAAACGCTGCCGCGCGAGATCGACGAGGCGGCCCGCATAGACGGCGTCGGCCCGGTGGGCCTGCTCTGGCATATCATCCTGCCGATGTCATTGCCGAGCCTGGTCACGACCGGCCTGCTTGCCTTCATCACCGCCTGGAACGAATTCCTGTTCGCATTGGCCTTCACCTCGGACAGCGACAGCCAGACGATCCCGGTCGGCATCGCCAATTTCACCAACCAATATTATGTGCCCTGGGGAGACATCGCCGCTGCATCGGCTGTCGTCACCATACCGCTCATCATTTTGGTGCTCTTCTTCCAACGACACATCATCGAAGGCCTGACCCAAGGCGGAATCAAGGAATAAAGGCAATGCGCAAGGACATAAAAGTCGGCTGCCAGACGTTTACATGGGAAATGCTCGGCAATGCCTGGACAGGAACGGCTGATGATCTGCTCTCGGCGATTTCCGCTGGCGGTTACTCCGGCATCGAAATCACCGATACGATGATCGGCCGCTATGGCGCAGACCCGCATGCCTTCGCGAATGCATTGAGGGATCGCGGCCTGACGCTCGTCTCCTTCGCCTTCGGCTCGAAGAGCGGCTTTACGGTGGCCGACGCAATGAGGGACGATCTTGCGACCGCGAAGCGCTGGATCGATTATGCCGCGCATTTTCCGGGCGCACTCGTTTCCATCGGCTCGGCAACCGTCGTTTCCGAGGGCCCGCGAGACGAGAAATTCGCCATTGCCGGCGAGTTCTACAATCGCGCCGGAGAACTGGGCAAGGTCGCCGGCGTCGAGGTCGCCGTGCATCCGAGTTCGCATCACAATACTTTGCTGTTCGACCGTGCCGATTACGACCGCATCTTCACACTGCTCGACCCGAGCCTGGTCGGCTGGGTGCCGGATACCGGTCATATCCTGCGGGGACATGCCGACATGCTTGACGCGATGCGCACCTATCAGGACCGTATCCGCTACCTGCATCTGAAGGATGTCGACGCGCAGGGCCGATGGGCGATGCTCGGCAAGGGGGTTCTCGATACCCAGGCCGTGATCGAGCTTGTCTCCGCCGCTCCACACTTCAACGGCTGGCTGGTGCTGGAGGAGGAATCCGAGACGGCCGCCGCCGATCCCGCCGCCGCGGTCAAAACCAATCGCCAAACCATGCGCGGCTACGGCGCATAAGGAAGAAGACCATGATCGAAAAGGAAAGCCGCCGTCTTCGCGTGGGAGTCCTCGGCTGCGGGCCGATCGCGCAGTTCGCGCATCTCGAATCCTGTATCAAGGCTCGGAATGCCGATCTCTATGCTATCTGCGACGCGGCGCCCGATCTTCTGGCCCGCATGGGTGCGACCTATGAGCCGCAGAAGATGTACGACGATTATGATGCCATGCTGGCCGATCCCGAGCTGGAGGCCGTAATCGTCGCGACGTCCGACGCCTATCATGTGCCGATGTCCATTAAGGCGCTGGAAGCCGGAAAGCATGTGCTCTGCGAAAAACCGATCGGCGTGTCGGTCGAGGAAGGGCAGCAGCTTGCCGAGGCCGTGCGCCGGTCCGGCAAGATCCTGCAGGTCGGCCATATGAAGCGCTTCGATCCGGCACTCGAGGCGGCCCGCGATTTCGTGCGCGACGATATAGGCCAGATCTTTGCGATGAAGGCGTGGTATTGCGATTCCACCCACCGTTATACCAATACGGATGCGGTGCAGCCCTTGCCCGTCACCAGCAAGCTTGCGCGCAAGCCATCAGGCAATCCCAAGGCCGATCTCCGGCAATATTTCATGCTGGCCCATGGCTCGCATCTGGTCGATACCGCGCGCTTCTTCTGCGGCGACATCGTTGCCGTTCGCTCCCGGCTACTGGAACGTGCCGGTGCCTATTGCTGGTTCGTGGAGACCGAGTTTGCCAACGGCGCCCTCGGGCATCTGGATCTGACGGTTGCCGTGCGCATGGATTGGCACGAGGGCTTCCAGCTTTACGGCGAGAACGGCTCGGTTCTCGCAAAGACCTTCAATCCCTGGTACTTCCGCTCGAGCGAAGTGGAAATCTTCCACGAGAAGGATGCGACGAGCCGGAAGCCGCTCGGCGCAGACGGCCATTTCTTCCGCCGGCAGTTGGAGGGGCTCGCCGATAGCGCACTGAAGGGCGCGCCGATGCGCGGCGCCAATGTCGAGGACGGTCTGGCGTCCATCCGCGCGATGGTGGCGATCGCCCGGTCGGTGGACCGGGGCGAACGTGTCGAACTCGCATCGGTCACGGGAGCGGTCTGATGCAGATCGGAATCTTCGCCAAGACCTTTCCCGGAACGGAGCCGCTCGGCGTTCTCTCGGCAGTGCGCGACAGCGGCTATGCTTGCGCGCAGTTCAATCTCGCTTGCTGCGGTCTCCCATCCATGCCCAATGCCCTTTCGGAAGAAACGATCGCTGCGATCCGGGCAGCCGTCGAGGCGACGGGTATCTCGCTCGCTGCTCTGTCGGGCACCTACAACATGGCTCACCCCGATATTGCCATTCGCCGGACCGGCCTCACCCAACTCACCACCGTCATCGAAACGGCGTCGGCACTCTCCATTCCGCTGGTGACGCTTTGCACCGGAACGCGCGACCCGCACGACCAATGGGCCTACCATCCCGACAATGGCGACCCCTCAGCCTGGGCCGACATGACGGCGGAGATATCGAAGGCCCTGGAGCTGGCGGAAGGGCATAGCGTTGATCTCGGCATCGAGCCGGAGCAGGCCAATATCGTCACCTCGGCACGCGACGCCCGGCGGCTCATTGACGAGATGGGATCGGCGCGGCTGCGCATCGTGCTTGATCCGGCCAATCTCTTCGAACAGGCGACACCGGCACAGGCGCGGGCGATCGTCGCAGAGGCGGTCGAAATCTCCGCCGGCCATATCGTCCTGACGCACGCCAAGGATCGTCACGGCGACGGCCGTTTCGCGACCGTCGGGCAAGGCGTGGTGGATTTTGCTGATTTCATCGCGCGGCTGCGCTCGGTGAATTTCGACGGACCGCTCGTAACCCATGGCCTTTCGGCTTCGGAAGCACCCGGCGTCGCCGGCTTTCTCAAGGCGCTGATCTGATGGGACAGAAATCGTTCAAGCGCGGCGATGCAGAACTTGCCATCTACGAGAATGGGCAAGGGCTTCCGGTCGTCTTCCAGCACGGGCTGGGTGGCGATGAGGCGCAGGTGGCACAGAATGTCCCAGCTGCGGGCATGCACCGGCTGACGCTGGAATGCCGCGGACATGGCGCATCCTCGCTTGGCAATGCACGGCCCTTTTCGATCCAAATGTTTGCCGAGGATGTTCTGGCCGCTGCCACTGAATGCGGGTTCGATCGCTTCATTGTCGGCGGTATTTCGATGGGCGCGGCAATTGCGCTGCATCTTGCCCATCATCACGCTCACCGGATCGCCGGGCTAGTCCTCGTCCGCCCCGCCTGGACTTTCGAGGCATCGCCGGACAATCTCGCGCCGATCCGCACCGTTGCCGCCCTGATCCGCTCGTACCCGGTCGGGGAGGCCAAAAGGCGTTTTGTCTCCTCCGAAATAGGGCGACGGATCGCTGCGGAGGCGCCGGACAACTTCTCCTCCCTGCTTGGCTACTTCGATAGGCCGGATGCTGCCACCTTTGCATTGGTATTGGCTGATATCGCTGCAGACGGACCGGATGTGCCGCGGGCGGCAGCTGCTGCCTTTGCCATGCCCACCCTCATTATCGGCAACCAGCACGACGCGATCCATCCGCTCTCCTGCGCGCAGACGCTCGCCAATGTCATTCGAGACGCAAGCTTTGTCGAAGTCACCGCCAAGGCCATCGACAAAGGCAGGCATTTTGCCGAGGTCCAAGACGCCATCGCGCATTTTCTAGCATCCAAAACACTCCGGAGTTTCGTTCCATCATGATGTCCAGACCTCTTTCCGGCCCGGCGGCCATCGCAGCGCTTCCCCGCAACAGGCTTCTGGGCGAATTCTCGCTCTGGTCGGCCGATCTTGCCAATATGGAGACGGATCTCAAACGCATCGAGCCCTATGTCGATCTGCATCACATCGATGTCGCCGATGCGCGCTTTACGCCGGGCTTCCTGTTCTTTCCGGATTTTGTCGCGCGCATCGCCAAGTCGACCGCCAAGCCGATCCACGTCCATCTCATGGTCGAGGCTGAAATCGTCGAGGAGCAGACGCGGCAGTTCATAGAAGCGGGCGCGGATTTGATCAGCGTCCACGCCGAAAACGGCGATGCAGGCTTGCGCGCAATTGCGCTTGCCAAAGAACTGGGGGCCGAAGCCGGCGTAGTGCTGCGGCTGGAAACGCCCGTTTCGGCGATCGAACCTTTCATCGATCATGTCGCCTTCGTGACGCTGCTCGGAACCTCGATCGGTGTCAAGGGACAAAGCCTTTCCGAAAAGGCCTGCGACCGGCTGATCGAAGCCCGTTCCCTGCTCAGGAAAGCCGGTCGCGAAGATCAGATCATCCTCGCAGCCGATGGCGGCATTCGCGAACAGACAGTGCCGCTTCTGCGCCAGGCCGGAGCGCAGACGGTCGTGCTCGGATCGCTGGCATTCGGCGACAGGAACCTTGGCGACCGGATCGCCTGGTTGCATGGACTGGAGAGCCGGGTTTCGTGAAAAAGGTCGCTCTTGCATTCGATCTCGGTGGAACGGAGCTTCGCGCCGCGCTTATCGATGATGCGGGATGCCTATTGTCATTCTCGTCGCTGTCGACGGATGCGGCCGGTGGCCCCGCCGCCGTCATCCGCCAGATCGAGCAGCTGGCCGAAACGGTGCTGGCCGAAACGCCTGGTCTTTCGCCGATCGGGATCGGGATCGGCGCGCCCGGCCCGCTCGATCCGGACGCCGGTGTCGTCATTGCCGCCCCGACGCTCGTCGGATGGCACGAGGTTCCGCTGGCGGAGATTCTCCAAAACCATTTTCAGCTGCCCGTGCGGCTCGAAAACGACGCGAATGCGGCAGCGCTCGGCGAATGGCGCTACGGCGCCGGCCGCGGGGCGGAATCGATGGTGTTCGTCACGGTATCGACCGGCATCGGCGGCGGCGTGATTGCCGATGGCCGGATCCTGCACGGGAGACGGGGCCTGGCTGCCGAGATCGGCCACATGACGATCACGAGCGAGGGCGAGCGTTGCTTTTGCGGCGCAGTCGGCTGCTTCGAGGCCGTCGCCTCCGGCACGGCGCTCGGCAGGCGTGCAACGGCCGGCACCAGGCCGTCAGACGGATCACTGATGCGCGCGCTTGCCGCCGACGCCGATGTGACCGGACGACATGTCGTCGAAGCCGCGCGAACAGGCGACGCCGATGCACTCGCGCTGCTGGCTACCGAGGCGCGGTGGCTGGGGATCGGCTTCACGAACCTGCTTCACCTCTACTCCCCGGACATGCTCGTCATGGGCGGAGGAATTTCGCATGGCTTCGATCTTCTGCACGATCAAATGGTGGCGACGATTCGCGAGCGCGCCATGCCCGCCTATCGCAACGTGCCGATCGTTACCGCACAGCTCGGGCGCCATGCCGGCCTGATCGGCGCGGCCAGCCTCATCTTCGATGGCTACGGAAAAACAGATCCCGGGCCGATGAGCCCGAAAGGCACAGGCAATGCTGATAGGGCCATACCCGACGATAAAAAGGAGGCCAGCAATGGCTGATCTCAAGCTCCGCGAAGCCCGCAGATCCTATGGCGATTTCTCGAGCATGGCATCTTGGCGCCCATCCGTCCGTGCAGCGAACGGCGTAAGATTGCCGATCGAAACACTCTTGACCCGCAATTTTCGGCCGATAGAAATGAATTGAGGCTTTGCAACCAATGTCGTTGGTCAAGAAAGCTGGCTGGAGCCGCTATTTCTCAGACCCTGTCCTGTCTTGCGGAAAAGACCGACGATGACCTCGAGAACGCCACAGCTTGCCTTCGTTTTGTCATGCCTGGGTGCTTTGAACGGATCGTACGCCATGGCACAGGAAGCAGCGGCCCCTCTGTCGGGCAGCTTTGCCGACCTATGCGCCGTCGACGGCGAACATCCATCCAAGCTCTGGAAGATCAGCAGCAGGCTGGACCCTGGCTCATGGAGATCGCGTATCGTTTGTGATCTCTCATCCCCTTCCCGGCCGATATTGCGTATCTCGGTGCATCCCGGCGATGCTCCCGATCAGAGTGTCGGCGATGCACCGACCGAACGGGTAGAGATTCAAATCAAGAAAGAGGTTATCAAATTCGATGAGCCGACGTGGTACCATTTTGCCTTCCGGCTCGAAGCCCCTTGGCGGGGGCTGGGCAACCGCACCGTCATCCATCAGGTGAAACAAAATATTCCAACGGAAGAGACCAAGCCTCTTGGAGCTTGCCAAGCGGCAAATCCATTGTTCAAAATCGAGGCCATACCATCGGAAACAGGGGCAAACTTCGTTGCCAAGGTGAGGGGAAGCGCCGACTGCAACGCCGGTCAATCCAAGATAATCTGCGGTCCCTGGCATCTCAATGTGGATGACTGGAATGATGTGAATGTGATGCTGAAGCCGAGCTTGCAGGAGGGTGCAAGCGCCATACAGGTCTATCTCAACGGACGCGCCTGCGACCCCTCCTATACAGGGCGTCTCGGCTTTCTCGATCATGGTATGCGGCATAAAGACGGCCGCCCATTCATCGACGTTCAACCGCGCTTTGGGATCTATAGGGATACTCTTCCTGGTGTCGTGCAATCAATTGACTTCGCGGATATCCAGTTCTGGTCGTCGGATCCTTCCAGTGATCCCGCTTGGTCGAAATTGGCAGTATCCGCCAAGTAATCATCCGATCTTGCGGGCCGATGACAGAAACGCTTCGTGTGGCCGCCCGTCCGCGCATCTCCGCCAGGACCCCAAAACAGGTCGGAAAATCACGACTTTCAATCGCGGCTGCCACAATTACGCCCGCCGTTTCCGGAATTGTCTGCAGCATGAATGCCCCGTCGACGCGGGGTGCAATCCGATGCATTCTTCGGGAAATATGGTTATCACGTGAAGACGAAAAAATTTGTTCTTTTGCCCGCTCTGGCTTTACTGATGGCAAGCGCCGCCGCGCATGCGCAGGAATGGAGATATCTACCGGATTACGGCGACGATCTGGATGGCGGCTATGTCGCTCCGCACTATTCGCGGCAGGTGCCGCCGCGCTATCGCGACGATCCGCGTCTCGACGATGGCTATTACTATCGGGGTGACCCTTACAGCGACTATGACGATGAGGACGGCAATTTCCCGCCACCCCCTCGCCCACAGCGCCAGGCTTCGATCGATCGGAATGCCGTGTCTCCCCAATTCAGTCCGGGCCTCAAGGATGACAAGCGGGCCAGTCTGGCGCAGTCGCCGATCCCGCGCAGCGTTGTGCGCTTCTCCGGCTACGATCCCGGCACAATCGTTATCTCCACCAAGGAAAAGCGCCTCTATCTCGTGCTCAACGACGGAACTGCCCTCAAATACGGCATCGGCGTCGGCAAGCAAGGCTTCGCCTGGAAGGGAACCGAGACGATCAGCCGCAAGGCGGAGTGGCCCGATTGGACGCCGCCCAAGGAAATGATCGCTCGCCGTCCGGAATTGCCTGACCACATGGAAGGTGGCCTCAATAATCCCCTCGGAGCGAGAGCACTCTATCTCGGTTCCACCCTCTACCGCATCCACGGCACCAATGAGCCGAACTCGATCGGTAAGGCGGTGTCGTCCGGCTGCATCCGCATGGCAAATCCGGATGTCATGGATCTCTATGGCCGGGTCGGCGTGGGAACGAAGGTCGTCGTGCTCTGATCGCGCTCCGGCCTTGCGTGGCTCAGCCTGGAATTGCTTGAAAACAAAGAGCTGGAGCGGTTCAGATATTCCGTGACAGGCTGAACCGCTCTGGCAGGACCGGAAACGGACGTCATTCGTCGGGAAAGGCAGCCGTCACAGGCACCATGAGCGTGACCTGCATTTTGCCGGGCCTCAGGGGAACCGCGGAAATCGGATTTTAAACCACTGGTCTCTCAATTCGCATCCGAGCGGAATGAATAGCGGAGAGGGAGTGAACGGACGAGATCATCGGCGCTATGCAAGCCTGGACTCCGCCACACGCGGAGCCATTCGCCTGCTGAACGAAGCCCGCGGATGCGGGCGGCCAGATCGGAAAGCCCGAGAAAATGAGCAAAGCGTTGTAAAACTTCCTGTAAAACAGCGCCTTGCCTCATCTTGAAGGTCACAGTCTAACTATCTGCAATCTTGAATTCATCAGCATACTCTGCCGAACGCAGTGCATCGGCTTGGGAAGCCTCTGCCCCGTTTAAGAATTCCTGCAGGAGCCGGGTGATGCGCTCGGGCGATGTACCCTTGGCATATTCTTCCTGCATCCGGCGTCTGACCAGCATTTCCAAGACTGACATGTCTTTCACCTCATAGTTCCGGCGCAGGGAAAATGTCGCTCTCAATGACACGGGAGGCAAGTTACAGTTTTTTCATGGTCTTGATGGCTCGACGACAAGACTTCTGATCTCTTTTCGCCGCCTCGTGCCGGAAACGGTGCTGAGCGAAGCGTGATCGATCTTTCACTTGCCAAATGGCGACGTATCGTAGAATTGAAAGCGGCCAATCGGTCGGTTGTTTGCGCTTCGTTAACCTGCGTGCTTTAGCGGGCCACACCCCGACCTTTGGATGATGTCGCCTGCAAGGAATGAATAATGCCCATAAAGAAAAGCTCTGCCTCTGACGTTTTCCAGCGCAAGATTTCGGATTTTTGCGATATGCGGCTCAAGCCGCTGCTTCAGCCGCGTAGCTTCGAAAATATCAAAGGCTTCATGATCGGCCTGATCGTTTTCCAGTCGCGCCCTCCCCTTCGGGCAGGACGTGTCGACTTCCAGGAAATTGCCTCGCTCTGCGGAATGAACGAGGAAATGAGCACGGAACTGAAACGTGCGGCCCAACCCGGCTTCGATGCGATTCTTCGCTGGCTGGGAACCCCGAAAACCAGCACGGCACGTAAGTTGCCAGTCGCCGCGAAACGCCCTTTGCGGGTTCCCGCCAAGCCTATTTCCGCTCAGCCTGCGCGTCGTCTGGCTTCCTGAGATGAACTGCGTACCGGTCGTCCACGGCCGGTACGTCCTTATCTGCCTCGGCAGAACGCAAAACCCCACACAGCATCGAATACCGATCCGATCGGGAAAGCCCGCTGCTAAGACGCGGCGCTACCCTCGTCCGCGACAGATTTCGATTGCGGCGCGATCGCTGAACGACGCTTCGGGATATCGCCAAAGAGGCCGCCCGGTCGCACCAGCAGGATGATGCAAAGCATGACGCCGATCGCCACGATCTGCAGCGATGCCGCACGAGCCTGCTGTTCGGGCGAAAAGAGGATACTCGTCAGCGCACCGGAACCGGCCCAGATCGCCCAGACCAGAACGCTGCCGACGATAGCGCCCTTGTTGCTGCCAGAACCGCCGACAATCAGCATGACCCAGACCTGAAAGGTCAGGATCGGAAGGTAGTTGTCCGGCGCGATGAAGCCGATGAAATGCGCCTGCATGGCACCGGCCAACCCCATGATCGCACCGCCGACGGCAAAGGCCTGTACGCGATAGAAGCGAGCGCTCTTCCCGAGAGAAATGGCGGCGCGCTCGTCCTCGCGCAACGCCTTCAGGACGCGTCCCCAGGGGCTTTTCGCCAGATGCTCGAGCGCGAAATAGACGATCAGCACCACCACAGTCACCACGCCGAGATTGGCCAAGTTGAAAAGAAGTGGCGTTTCGGCAAAGCTGGAAAATGGGCGAGGAATGAAACCGATACCAAAGGGGCCGCCGGTCAGCTTCTGCGCATTCAATGCCACAAGCTGGACGACGACGGAAACACCGAATGTGGTGATCGCCAGATAATCGGATTTCAGCCGGAGCGTCGCCACGCCGATGACGGCGGCCGCAAGACCGGCGACAATCATCGCGCCCAACCAACCGACAAGGATCGGCATATCGAACCCGCCGAACCGCCCGGCCGCATCGGGCGTCGTCAGCAGGGCCGAGGTATAGGCGCCGATCGCTACAAAGCCGGCGAGCCCGACATTGAAGAGACCGGTCAGGCCCCATTGCAGGTTCAAGCCGAGCGTGATGAAGGAAAAGATCAACGCGGTCGTCAGGAAGAAAGCGGCATAGCCAATAATGTCCATCATCGCTCCCTCACTCCGAAAAGGCCGATCGGCCGGATGAACAGCACCGCCATCAGGATGATGAACGAGATGGCGGCACGCCACTCCGCGCCGACAAGCTGAACTGCGGCCGCTTCGGCAAGGCCGATGATCAGGCCACCGAGAACCGCGCCCGGCACGCTGCCGATACCGCCGAGAATAGCGGCGGCAAACATCGGCAGCAGCATGTCGAAACCCATCAGCGGACGGATCTGTACGAGAATGCCGATCATGACGCCGGCAACGCAGGCGAGCCCTCCGCCGATCAACCATGTGACGCGCACGACTTTGGAGACATCGATGCCGACGACGCGGGCAAGTGCCGGGTTTTGGCTCAGCGCCTGCATGGAGCGGCCCGTCTGCGTCCTCGTCATCAGCATATGCACGCCGAAGACCAGAAGCGCCGTGACGATCAGAAGGGCGATCTGGTCGGGCGTGATGCGAATGCCGAAGCCGACGGGCATGGCGATCTGGATGGCGCGGCTGAAATAGGTCGGACGCGACGTGAAGAGGAATTCGAGCAGGCTGCGCAGCGCCATGGAAGCACCGAAGCTCGCCATGACGACGATGATCGACTGGCCCTTGGCCCGCAGCTTGGCAAACAGCACCTTGTCGAGCGCAAGGGCAAGGAGGCCGGTAAAGCCCATCGCCACGATCACGGCCACAATCAGCGGCCAGCCGAAGGAGAGCGGGCCGATGGGTGCGACCTTGCCGAAGATTGTGCCGATGGCGCTCACCACAGCAAGCGTCGCATAGGTGCCCCACGCCATGAAATCGCCATGGGCGAAATTGGAAAAGCGCAGGATCGAATAGGTGAGTGTCACGCCGATGGCGCCAAGGCCGATCATCGAGCCCGTCAGCAATCCGTCGACGATGAATTGCAGGTTCATGCCGCACCCCCCTTTGCCGAAGTCTCAGGTCGCTGGCCGAGATAGAGTTCGGCGACGACGGGATCGTTCCAAAGCTCGGAAGCCACGCCTTCATGCCTGTCCTTGCCCTCGACGAGGACATAGGCACGATCGCCAATCGCAAGCGCCGCCTTGGCATTCTGCTCGACCAGCAGAATGGTGACGCCGGATTTGCGGATTTCGGTCAGCATGTCGAAGACCATCGAGACGAATTTCGGCGAGAGGCCTGCCGAGGGTTCATCGAGTACGAGAAGCTTCGGATGCACGATGAGGGCGCGCGCAACAGCCAGCATCTGCCGCTGCCCTCCGGAAAGATTACCGGCCGCGATGCGGCGATGGCGGGCAAGATCCGGAAATGTCGCATACATTTCTTCGATGCGAGCAGGCACGTCCTTCGGCTTCAGAATGCCGCCGGCGACCTTTAGATTGTCCTCGACGGACATCAGCGGGAAAACGTTTTCCGTCTGCGGCACGAAGGCGAGGCCGAGCCGCACCATGATGTGCGCAGGCGTACTCGTAATATCCCTGCCGGCCAGCTCGACCGTGCCACTTTCAACCGGAACCAGACCGGCAATCGCCTTGATGAAACTCGATTTGCCGGCACCATTGGGGCCGAGCACGACGACAATTTCCTTCTCGGCCACCGTAATCGAAGCACCGCGCACAATCGAAACACCCGGCTCGTAACCGGCAACGAGATTGCGAACACTCAAGACCGGTTCGCTCATGCTGCGCCTCCCAGATAGGCCTCGATGACGCGCGGATCGCTGGCGACCTCTTCCGGCGTGCCCTCGCAAAGAAGCTGGCCGCTCGCCATCACAAGCACGCGGTGACACAGGCGCGTCACCATATCGATATTGTGTTCAATCAGAAGAAAGGTGACACCGCGCCGGTTGATATCGCGGATACGGTCGATGATCGTCTCGAGAAGCGTGGCGTTGACGCCGGCGGCGGGCTCATCGAGCAGGATGAGGGCAGGATCAGCCATCATGACGCGGGCAAGCTCCAAAAGCTTGCGTTGACCGCCCGACAGAACGCGCGCCGGTTCATGTGCCAGACGCGTCAGGTGAACGAGGTCGAGCAGCTCCATCGCCTTTGCATGGGCCGCCTTCTCCTGCGCGGCCACCTTCCATGGCCGCAGGAAATTCGATAGCAGGCGCTCGCCAGCCTGATCCTGACCGGCCAGCATGACATTATCGAGAAGCGTCAGATTGGGAAAAGGCCGCGGGATCTGGAATGTGCGTCCAAGACCGCGTGCGATCCGCCGATGGGCTGCCTCGCCTGCAACAGCAGCCCCATTCAATACGATCTCGCCGCTGCTTGGTGCAACACTGCCGGCCAGAAGGTCGAACATCGTCGTCTTGCCGGCGCCGTTCGGACCGATCAAGCCGAGGATCTCACCCCGGCGCACATGGAAAGAAACGTCGTTGACGGCCACCAGGCCGCCGAAGCGCCGCACCACGTTTTTGGCCGTCAGAACGGGCCGGGCTTCCTCCCCATGCCGTTCAGTTGTCGTACTCATGAGATCCCTCTGGCCGGAAGGCGATCGTTGCCACCTCCCTGGTTATTTGATTTGTGATCACACTTGCATTGATCACGCTAATCAGCTTTAATCCTCTTCGCAAGCCGAAAAAGGGATTTCGAATGCAAAAGGCCACCGCCGACAAGAGCGATCCGATTGCCGCACAGCTTGCGCCAGTGGGGCGAGAAACCGTTCAGGATAGGGTCTATTTGGAGCTGCGCCGCGCGCTGATCGGCGGGCTGTTCGAGCCGAGCCAGGTGCTGACGATTCGCGGTCTTGCCGACGCGCTGATGACCAGTACCATGCCGGTGCGCGAGGCGCTCGGTCGGTTGATCACCGAAAAGGCGCTGGAAGCCCTTCCCAACCGATCCGTTCGCGTACCGCCGATCACGCTAGATCGCATGGATGATCTTCTGCGCGCTCGCATCCTGATCGAGGGCGAGGCGATCGCGCTTGCAGCCACCCGCATGACGCCACGCCAGATTACAACCATCGAAAGCATGCTCGGCGAATGGGACGAGATGCGCGCGCTGAAGCACAAGAAGGATGTCGACCGCGAGGTGACGCTGAACCAGGCCTTTCACTTCGAGATCTACCGCGCCTGCGGTTCGGCCGTGCTGATCCCGATGATCGAAAGCCTTTGGCTGCAATCCGGCCCCTGTATCCGTGTCGCGATTTATGCCTTCTCGGATGCCGGCGAGGTCGACACCGCCCATTATCACCGCACGATCGTCAAGGCGATCGCCGCGCAGGATGCAAAGGGAGCCCGCGATGCGCTGGTGGCAGACATCAGCCGGCCGTTCACCTTCCTGCGCAGCAAATTGGAAGCCGAAGCCAAAAAGGGCCAATCCGTATGAGCCAACGCGCCATCAAGATCACCGAACCACGTTCCGGCCTCAGTGTCTTGGCGCCTCTGCTTGAAGCCAAGGCGCCCGACAATGCCGCCTTTCTCTGGAGCTATCTCAGCGAAACGCGCGTCGTCGGCGGTATTCACGCCATGTGGACCGGCCCGGAAATCTCCTGCCCGATCCCGCCGGCGCATCTGAAAGGCGCTTCCTATGCGAATGCGCTGCCCGCCGAGAATGCAACGCTCACGCCGCAGCCCGGCGATATCGTGCTGAGCTACGTGCCGCCGCGCATGTGGGGCGGCAATCCGGATGCGATCTTCGATATCGGTCTGTTCTATGGACAGGGCGCCCGCTTGCTCTTCCCGATCGGCTGGCTTGCCGGCAGCGTCGTCGCGCAGGTGCGCCCCGAGGAGCGCGAGCACTTCGCGGCCGCCTGCGGCGTCATCCGCCGCAACGGCGCCTGCGACGTCACCTTCGAGCGCGCGGAGATCTGACATGGCAGCAGTAAGCGACGACAGTTTCGAGCTGTTCGACCTGAGGGTCGAGGCTGTTATCCCGGAGGGCAAGCCGATCTATTGCGGCGCCAAGCAGGGCGATTATTTCGAACTCAAGGGCGAAATGCTGTCCCTGCCTGCGGGGCAAGGCTTTTCGATCTACTCCATTTCAGCCGTCCTGCCGCTGCTGGCGGCCAAGCAACGCCCCACCCACAAGAATGACTGGATGACCTCGGACGCGGAAATCGCCTGCCCCGACCCGAACTGCGCGAGCCGGCTGCGCATCGTCAGGACGGGCAAGCGGCGGTTCAGCCATGCCGAAACAACGGCCGTGCCGTTGCCCGAAGGAGAATAAACCGCATGACCGCCAAGACTTTTGAGCTCAGCCCCGGATACAAGATTTCCCGCGTCATCCGCGGCGGCTGGCAGCTTGCAGGAGGACATGGCACCATCGATCGTGCCCAGGCCGTGACCGACCTGATCGCCGCGTTCGACGTCGGCATCCGCACCTATGACTGCGCCGACATCTATACGGGCGTCGAGGAGCTGATTGGCGAGGCGCGCGAACGGCTCCGCAACGAGCGCGGCACGGAAGCCGCAGGCGCGATGAAGGTCCACACGAAGCTGGTGCCGGATCTCGAGAAACTGGCAACCATCAGTCGCGACTATATACGAGGGATCGTCGACAAGTCGTTGCGAAAGCTGAAGACCGAACAGCTTGATCTGGTCCAGTTTCACTGGTGGGACTACTCCCTGCCCGGCTATCTCGAAGCCTTGAGCTGGCTGGACGAGATGCGCCGCGAAGGCAAGGTGCGTAATGTCGGCACGACCAATTTCGATACGCCACATATTGCCGAGATTCTGAAAGCCGGCATTCCACTCGTCAGCCAGCAATTGCAATATTCCGTTCTCGACCAGCGGCCATCGAACAGCCTCGCCAAGCTGGCGGCGGAGAACGACGTGAAGTTCCTCTGCTACGGTTCGGTGGCTGGTGGCTTCCTGAGCGACAAATGGCTGGGACAGCCGGAACCCGAGATGCCGCTCGAGAACCGCTCGCTCGTCAAATACAAGCTGATCATCGATGACTTCGGCGGCTGGGAGCTGTTCCAATCACTGCTTGATACGCTGAGGGCTATCGGCGATCGCCATGGCGTCGATATCGCCACGATCGCCAGCACCTGGGTGCTGGAACAGCCGCAGGTCGCCGCCGTCATCGTCGGCGCCCGCAATCAGGCACATGCGCTTGCCAATGCCAAGATCATGGATATCGCCCTTTCGGACGACGACCGCCGACAGATCGCTGGCATCATCGCCCAAAGCCCTGGCCTTGAAGGCGATGTCTATACGCTGGAGCGTGACCGCACCGGCAGGCACGGCTCAATCATGCATTACAACCTCAATGCGGGGAAGATATGAGCCAGCAATCGCCCCTCTTTCAAAAGGCCAGCGCCGAAGTGCTGGATTTTCATCGCTTCTTTGAAGCCTGGTATGATACCGCAACTGCCGACAAGACGGATTTCGGCCGCTGCGAGCGCACCTTCGGGCATGCTTTTCGCATGATCCCGCCAACCGGCCGTATCTTCGACCGCGCTGAAACCGTCGAACTGATCCGGGCAAACCGAGGAAGTTTTCACGGCAATTTCAGCATCGAGATTTCGGATATCCGCGCGAGTTTCGAGACCGAGGATACGATCGTCGTCACCTATATCGAAGCCCAATCGCGCGCCGGCAAATATAGCCGTCGTCAGGCGAGCGCGCTTTTAACCGCAAGTTCATCGGCACCCAACGGCGTCGAATGGCAGCATCTGCATGAAACCTGGCTGCAGATGCCGGAGACCTGACAGGTTCTAAAAAACAGAAATGAAAATCGTTGACCGAACAAGGGGAACAAAGATGAAGAAGACGATATTTCAAATCACCACGGCTCTGGCCCTTCTCGCCGCCGCCGGCGCCGCCAATGCCGCGGACTGCAAGGTCACGGTCGGCCTCGTGATGGAACTGACCGGCCCGGCCGGCGAATACGGCCAGGCGGGCGCGAAGTCCGTCGAGATGGCCTTCCGCGACATCAACGCCGCCGGCGGCGCCCATGGCTGCGATCTGGTGACGGATACGCGCGACAGCCAGAGTCAGGGCAATGTCGCGGTTGATGCCGCGACCCAGCTCGTGCAGGTCAAGAAGGTACCGGCCATCATCGGCGGCATCATTTCTTCGGTGACGATCCCGATCCTGACCTCGGTCACTGCGCCGGCCAAGATCGTGCAGGTGTCGCCGGCCGCCTCTTCGCCGACGCTGACGGCGCTCGGCCGAGACGGCAAGACCAACGGTATCTTCTTCCGCACCATCACATCGGATTCGCTGCAGGGCATTGCAGCCGCCAAATATGCGATCGACAAGGGCTTCAAGAAGCTCGCGATCATCCACGTCAACAATGATTTCGGCGTGAACATGGTCGCCGAATTCTCGAAGGCCTATAAGGCGCTCGGCGGCACGATCGTCTCGACGACGCCCTACAATGAAAAGCAATCAAGCTATGCTTCGGAAGTCACCGCCGGCATGGGCGGCGATCCCGATGGTCTCTATCTTGTCAGCACGCCGGTCGATGGCGCGACCATCGCCCGCACCTGGATTTCGCAAGGCGGCCCGCAGAAGTTTCTGCTCAATGACGGCATGAACAGCCCGGACTTTATCGATTCCGTCGGCGCCGACTATCTGAAGGACGCCTATGGCACCTCCTCGGGCACGACGCCGACGCCATCGACCGACTATTTCAACAAGAACTACAAGGATTTTTCGGGCATCGAGCCGACTAACCCGGCCGCTGACCGAGCCTATGACGCCGGCGCGATCGTCGGTCTCGCGCTGGCGATCGCCGGCGACGACACATCCAAGCTGAAGGATGACATCTATAAGGTCGTCGATCCCAAAGGCACGCCAATCTATGCCGGCAAGGAAGAATTCGCCAAGGCGCTCGGCCTGATCAAGGAAGGCAAGCCGATCCGTTACGAAGGCGTCATCGGCCCGGTCTCCTTCGATCAGTATGGCGACATCACCGGCCCCTTCCGTCTCTGGAAGATCGCCGACGGCAAGGTCGCCACCGACGGCGAGCTGAAGATGGAAGACGTTTCAGCCCTGAAGGACAAGATCAAGTAGGCGGCGCTCTACATTGCAAAAAGGCGAGGCGCTCCCATCGGCGCGCCTCGCTTGCAATCATCCTGGCACAATCCCTTCAGCGGCTGATCTATGGTGACAGCTATCTGGCGTAGTTATTGAGAGACCCTCCGCTGATGCCTAGCAGCGCCGCTCGCCCCACCAATCCGACCCTGTGGACGCTGACAGCCGGCGCTGCCCCTGAACTTTCCCACGGCCTGCCTTCCCGCTCAGACGTCGTCGTGATCGGCGGTGGCCTCACCGGCCTGACCACTGCACTTCGTCTTGTCCGCGCCGGCCGCTCTGTCATCGTCCTCGAAGCCGGACGATTGGGCGCCGGTGCCAGCGGCATGAATGCCGGTTTCGTCGTGCCCAATTTCGCCAAGGCCGATCCGGCGACCGTCCGTCAGAAGCTGCCGCGCGGCAAGGCAGATGCGCTGTTGTCGCTCGTGGGTGCTGGTGCCGACGAGATCTTTGCGACCATCACGGAGGAGCAGATTTCATGCGATGCCGCGCAGACCGGTTGGCTGCAGCCCGCTTATGGCGACGACATGGCCGCGATACTGCGCCAAAGGGCGAAGGACTGGACAGAGCTTGGCCGTCCAGTCGAATTTCTCGATGCCGGCGCCATCCGGAACGAGACCGGTATGGAGATCTATTCGGGAGGATTGATCGATCACTCCGGCGGCACCCTTCACCCCCTGAATTATCTCTACGGGCTCGCAAGCGCGGTCATGCGGCGCGGCGGCAATATCCGCGAAAACAGTGTGGTCGAGCGCGTCGAGCGACATGGCGGCACCTGGCGCGTCGGCCTCGCGGACCATGAAATTGAAACGGATGTCGTCATCCTCGCCACCAACGCCTTCACAAGCGGCATAGCCGCGCGCATGGGCCGAACGGGCGTGCCATTAAGGGTGTACCAAGTCGCGACGAAGCCGATCGATGCCCAAACCGTTGCGCGGATTGCCCCAAATCGCCGGCCTGTCGGCGATACGCGCTCCAACCTCTTCACCTACCGGCTCGATCGCGACAACAGGCTGATCAGCGGCGGCATGGCGATCAATCCCTTCGGCGCCTTCGAGCGTGTCGGCCGCGCCGTCGTCGACCGGCTCGTATCCGAACTCCGCCTATCGCGCCATCCCGGCGTGGAGATCGTCTGGACCGGAACGGCGATCATGACACCGGATTTCCTGCCGCGCCTCTATCGTTTCGGCGACGGCTTCTTCGGAGGGATCGGCTGCAACGGCCGCGGCATCACCATGACGGCGCAGCTTGGCCGAACACTGGCGAGACTGGCGCTCGGCGAAACCGCGGAAGCCCTGCCGATCCCGCTCCAATCCGGTCGCCCCCTGCCATTCCACGGGTTCACGCCCCTCGTCGCCTCGCTTGCGCTGGCGCATGCCCGCTTTGAGGATTGGCGAAAGGGCCGTCATTGATCCACCAAGGTTGCCGACGGTCATCGAGCTGCACATCGCTTCAGACTGTAAATGACCATTAATTCTATAGAGAAAGGAATGAAGACGCGACCGCATCCCCAAAAATGAAATGCCTTTTCTCGAAGCCTGGCTTCGAATGCGGCATCGTGGCGCGAATAAAATCGGAGCCTGCCCATGAACGCGCAATTGCACCATATCAACGCCACGCACCCGGAGGCCACGGTACTGGAGACCGAACAACAGGCGCTGGCAGTCGCGCAAGCGCTTGCCGAGCGCTTTGCCGCTAGCGCATCTGAGCGCGACAGCGAGAGGTTGCTCCCCTATGCCGAAATGGATGCGCTGGCACAATCCGGACTGCTGGCGATTACCGTCCCCGAAGAGTATGGCGGCCTGGATGTTTCGAACGCAGCGCTGGCCGAGATCACGGCGATCATTGCCGAGGCCGATGGCTCGATCGGGCAGATCCCGCAGAACCATTTCTATATCCTCGAGGCGTTGCGGGTCGATGGCTCCGAGGATCAGAAGCGATACTTCTTCGGCCGCGCATTGGCCGGCGATCGTTTCGGCAATGCCTTGTCCGAGCGGGGCACGAAAACGGTAGGACACTATAATACCCGCATCACCCGCGATGGCCCCGGCTATCGTATCAATGGCCGCAAGTTCTATTCCACGGGCGTTCTATTTGCCGATTGGATCACCGTCTTCGCGCTGGACGAAGCCGACAAGCTGGTCATGGCTTTCGTGCCGAAGGGCACGGAAGGCGTCGAAATCATCGACGATTGGGATGGCTTTGGACAACGCACGACCGGCAGCGGCACCACGGCGCTCAACAATGTCTATGTGAATGCCGACCATGTCGTCCTGCATCACAAGGGCTTCGAGCGGCCGACGACGATCGGCTCCGTCGGCCAGATCATCCATGCCGGCGTCGATCTCGGCATTGCCCGGGCTGCCTTCGCCGAGACGCTTGATTTCGTGAAGACCAGATCGCGTCCCTGGATGGATAGCGGCGTCGAGCGCGCCAGCGACGATCCGCTAACGATCGCCAAGGTCGGCCAGATCGCCATCCGGCTGGAAGCGGCGGCTGCGACCATCGAACGCGCCGGACGCAAGGTCGATGCCGCGCAGGTCGAGACGACGGAAAAGCGGGTGGTCGAGGCGACGCTGGCCGTTGCTGCAGCCAAGGTGCTGACGACGGAAATCGCGATCGAAGCCACGAACACGCTGTTCGAACTTGCCGGAACAGCCTCCGTGAAGCTCGACCTCAATCTCGATCGCCACTGGCGCAATGCCCGCACGCATACGCTTCACGACCCCGTTCGCTGGAAATATCACGTCGTCGGCAATTATCACCTGAACGACGTCATCCCGCCGAAGAACGGCGCGCTTTGACAGATAGACGAAAGCCCCGTCGCAGTTCACTGGAACGGGGCTTTCATACAATCAAAGGCACAAATCAGGAGCGCCACGCTGAAGCCAGCTAGTGCGGTTCAGTTTTTCACGGAATCTCTGAACCGCTCTATCTCTTTGCTTTCACGCAATTCCGGACGGAAAACTGCTGCGCACTTTTCCTGGAATTGCTCTAGTGCCGATCCATACTGATTTCCATGGGCTGACCGGCGGACGCCGCGAGACTTTCCAGACCGGTTGCAACGACCGATACTCTGAACACCCCGTCGAGATTCTTGTCAAAGATCGCACCGACGACGATATCGGCATCGGCAAAGACTTCGTCGCGGATGCGACTGGCGGCCTCATCGACCTCGAACAGCGTCATGTCTGTCCCGCCGGAAATGGAGATCAGCACGCCCCGCGCGCCCTTCATGCTCATGTCGTCGAGAAGCGGATTGGAGACGGCGGCATCTGCCGCTTTCGACGCGCGGCCCGGCCCTGACGCCTCGCCCGTTCCCATCATCGCACGTCCCATTCCCCGCATCACGGATTTGACGTCGGCGAAATCGAGATTGATGAGACCTTCCTTGATGATCAGATCCGTGATGCAGCTGACGCCCGCATACAGGACCCGGTCCGCGGTCACAAAGGCATTTTCGAAAGTGGTCGTGGCATCCGCAATGCGAAACAAATTCTGATTGGGAATAACGATGACAGTGTCTGCACTTTCCCGGAGACGCTCGATGCCTTCGTCGGCCGTGCGCATGCGCCGGTTGCCTTCGAACGTAAAGGGTTTGGTGACGACTCCAACCGTGAGGATGCCCGCCTGCCGCGCGGCCCGAGCGATGATCGGGGCCGCGCCCGTGCCAGTGCCGCCACCCATTCCGGCCGTCACGAAGCACATGTGCGTGCCGTGGAGATGGTCCATGATCTCATCAATGGATTCCTCGGCGGCGGCTCGTCCGATTTCCGGCAGGGAGCCTGCACCGAGACCTTCCGTCACCTGTGCGCCAAGTTGAATACGCCTGGTCGCTTTGGAGGTCGCAAGCGCCTGCGCATCCGTATTTGCCGCTATAAATTCAACGCCCTGAAGTTGTTGCGCGATCATATTGTTGATCGCGTTGCCGCCGCCACCGCCGACACCGACGACGGAAATCTTCGGTATCACCCCTGAAAGTGGTGCGCGGATGTCAGCCATGAAGGACTCCATTGGATCGATTTCATTCTCAATCGAGATCGCCTGCCCTTCTGGACGTCTAAAGCGATTCGTGAGTGAAGAGATCCTAATGAGGAACGTGTGCGCATTGCGGCGAGCTGCGACAGCCCTCCACAGATTAGTGAGTTGAGCACAGGATTTGTGAGCCGGATATCAGAGCATCAGCCATCAGCGTTGCGCGAAGGCCACAATCGGGCGAGCCATCCTTAAGCTGTGGCGTGTTCCAACACCGACCCACATCACACGAGATGCCAATGACGTTGACCGACCTTGAGCGCGGGTGAAGCCGCCATCGGCTCGGATTACGAGCCGATCCACTTTTTAGACTCCACCACGTCCTCGCCCCCGCGTTTAGCTGTAGAGGCTGACCTCGGGAATCCGATCGTTCAGCACGAACTCGCCGACCTCCTTGGCCTTGTAAAAGACCGGATCGTGCAGGGTGTGCGTCCGCACATTACGCCAGAAACGATCGAAGCGATATTTCTCCGCAGTCGAGCGGGCGCCGGTGAGCTCGAATACGCGCGAGGTAATATCGAGGGCAACATGGGTCGCGTGCACCTTTGCCGCATAGGCTTCGGCCGCTGCTTCACCGCGTTCGCGCGCCGTTGCCTTATGTCCCTTTGCAAGAGCCTCCTGAACCGCCGCGGCAGCGCTGTCGGCCAGAGCGGCGGATGCCTTGAGGGCTGCGGTAAATTCACCGACACGCTCTAGAATATAAGGGTCGTCTGATGCACGTTCGACGCCGGAGGTGATCCAGGGCCGCGTCGTGCTGCGGACATAATCGACAGCCTCGCGCAGCGCGCCCTCCGCCGTGCCCAGATAGAAGTTCACGAAGACCAACTGGATGAGCGGCGTGTTGAAGGTCGCAAGCACCGGCGCTTCGCCACCGGTCGATGCCGCCTTGTCCAAATCCTCTTCGTAGACGGGGAAGTCGTGGAACTCGACGCTGCCGCTGTCGGAAAGGCGCTGGCCGAAATTGTCCCAGTCGTCATTGGCCTTGTAACCGGCTCGATTGGTCGGGACGGCGAAGCCGACGATCCGGTCATCGAGCGCAGCATTGGCGTTGACGTAATCGGAGACGTGCGCGGCCGTGGAAAAGGACTTGCGGCCGTTCAGGACATAGCCGTTGCCGCGGCGCGTCAACACGAGGCCGGGATCGCGCGGATTGACCGCCGCACCCCAATAAAGGCTGTTGGCGACCGTCTTGCCGCCGAGCTCCTGTGCGCGTGCCTCGTCAAAGGCCCAATAGATGTATTGGCTGTTAACGTAGTGATAGCCGAGAAGCTGGCCGATGGAGCTCTCCCCACGCGCAAGAATGCGCACCAACCGCAAGCCATCCACCCAATCGAGGCCGCCGCCACCGATCTGGGCTGCATGCAGCGCGTTCAACAAGCCGGCATTTTTCAGCTTGACGATCTCGCCGAGCGGCGGACGACCTTCGCGGTCAAGCTCTGCGGCGCGCGTGGAAAGATCGGCTGCAATCTCTTCGGCTCTGGCGAAGAGATCCGCACGCGTGGCGTTTCGATTGCTCGCAAATACGACGTTGGACTGGCTCATGATGTGAACTCCGGTTCAGTAGCGTAATCCGGCGGAATCCGAAATCCCGCCGGCATCTCGAGAATGGCCGCTTAAAAAAGCTTGTCCGGTATCCAACTGGCGGTCACTGCATCGCTGGCGTTGAAGGCGGGAACTTTCTTGGCCAGTTCCTCGATCGTCTGAACGTTGGCGGCGCGAAGTCCTTCCTGCGTCAGCAGGGTCGGCTTGACGGTGATCTGATGCGGGACCTCCTGCCCTGCCACCTGCAAAGCGGCGGCACGGATAGAAACGGCGCCGACGACGGCCGGATTGGTTGCGACCGTTGCTACCCACGGGCTGCCCGGTTCGGTGATTTCCTGAATGTCGGCCGTCGATACGTCGGCCGAATAGATCTTCAGCTTGTTGGCAATGCCGAGATCCGTCGCGGCAAGCTTCACGCCGCGGGCAAACTCGTCATAGGGCGCGAAGATGACTGATATATCGGGATTGGCCGCAAGCGCTGCCTTGGCCTGATCGGCTGTCGAGGTCGCCGTCGTATCGCTGACGTTACCGAAGCGGGCCTTTTCGACGACGCCGGCATTCTGCTTCTTGAAAGCATCCCAGACCTCGTTACGGCGGTCGAGCGGCGCAAAGCCGGCGACATAGACATAGCCCGCCTTGAAGCTGTTGCCATTCTCCTTGACGACCTGCTTCAGGGCGAGGTCGGCAAGTTCGTGATCGCTCTGCTCGACCTGCGGGATCTTCGGATTGTTGAGATTGACGTCGAATGCGACGACCTTGATACCCTTGTCGAGCGCCTGCTGCACGACATCGCCAAGCGATTCCGGCAAGCCATGATCGATGACGATGGCAGAAACGCCGAGATTGATCGCTTGGAGGATCTGTTCACGCTGGGCGGCTGCATCCTGGCGCCCGGGGAAAACGCGAAGATCGATATCGAGCGCCTTGGCCTGAGCTTCGGCACCCGCCTGATAGGCCTGGAAGAAATCGCCGGCGGAGATATAGCTCACCAGAGCAACTTTTACACCGCCCTTGTCGAAGGGCGCTGGCGCACCGTTCACACCGGCAGCCAGCGCGGTCTGTGCCAGAAGAAGCGGGGCAACGGCCGACAGGGCAAGCCGTGTAAATAATCTCATCGTCGCGATCCTCACGATCCATCGGAAGCGTCGTCTGACGGATAGATGACCCTGCGACGCATGCAATTATTAGATATAAACCCTATGTTTTTAGTAGATTAAATCATCCGATTTTGGCTGGCTTCGGAGATTCTTTGTTCCTTTGCCAAGGGAATGACGGCAAGGACTTACCCGGTGTAAAAGCCTCAGGCGAAGGGTTCCGCGAGCATCTCCTCGAGATCGGCCCGTGCCTGCGGCGAGAGATAGGGTCGCAACAGGCTCGCGACTTGACCGAGCCCCCAATGCACATGCTGGGGCGTCAATTCACCCACGCCCTCCTGAAGGCCGAGATAGACGGCCCAATAGGTGGCAACGATCCGCATATTGGTCATCAATGCATTGCGCTCCTCCGCGGCGGCGCTGATCAGTCCGGCCTCTTCCATGCGCTGAAAAATGGCATCGACGGAAACACGCATGCCGGCGCTGACCATCAGGATCGGCCCTCTCAAGCCGGGCGCGATTGCCAACAGGCCGGAAATATCGCGAAAGAGGAAGCGATGTGTCCAGACCAGCGAGAACCATTCGCGCAAAAAGCCGGCATAGGCTTTCGAATCCGCCCCTTCTACACAATCGGCTTGCCTGACGAGCGCCAAAGCATCGGCTTCGAAGCGGGAGAACAAAGCCAGGACAAGCGATTCCTTGGTGCGGAAATGATAATAGAGATTGCCCTGATTGATGCGCACGGCCTTGGCGATTTCCGCCGTGGTGACGGCCTCCGGCCCCTTCTGATTGAAGAGCGACAATGTCGAGACGAGAATCCGCTCGCGCGTATCGGGCCGCACAGCCACTTCCTTCTTCTCACCTTTCCTCTTCCCACCTTTGCTGGCCGCCATCTCGTTTCCCCCTTGAAGCTCTAAGGTATTCACCTTATTCTTTGTAAGGCAAATACCTTAATCCTGATCTACAGGCATCCGCCGGGCTGAACAAGGAGACTGAAGGATGAATGCACGCGTGAACGCTGCCGATCTCTCGCAGACGACGTTTCCCCTCACTCCGCGCTCGATGCCACATGTCCTCCTATCGCTGATCCGCAATCCACTCGACGCGCTACCGCCGGAAATCTTCACCGAGCCCATGGTCTTCACCAAGGTGGGTGGAAAACTGCGGATCTATCTCGCCGATCCTGAGCTCATCTATCAGGCGCTGGTACGCAATTCCGACGCGCTCGGCAAAGGTGAGGATGTCCGCCGCGTGCTGGGCCCGGCCCTTGGCAACGGCATTCTCACATCGGATGGCACCCATTGGAAATGGCAGCGACAATCGGTGGCCGGCGCCTTTCGCCATGAAAAACTGCTGGAACTGCAGCCGGCCATGATTGCGGCTGCCGGGCGCAGGCGCGATCTCTGGCTCACCCATAAGAACAGCCCCATCGACCTTTGTCAGGAAATGATGCGCACCACCTTCGATATTATCGTCGATACGATGATGTCGGGCGGCGATGGCATCGATGTCGACAAGGTCGAGCACAATATCACCAACTATCTCAAGCCGACCGGCTGGAAATTCGCGATGGGCCTTCTTGGCCTGCCCGACTGGATGCCACATCCCGGCAAGGAGAAAGCGCGATCGGCCGTTGCCTTCCTGCGAACGACCCTTGGCGCGGTGATTGCCGAACGGCGCCGCAGCGGCGGGGAACGGAGCGATCTGGTTTCCATGCTGCTTGACGCAGCCGACCCCGAAACCGGTCGCATGATGACCGACGAAGAGGTCATCGACAATCTGATGACCTTCATCACCGCCGGGCACGAGACGACGGCGCTCGGTCTTGCCTGGACCTTCCATCTTCTTGCACGCTATCCCGACTGCCAGGCCAAACTCTTCGAAGAGATTGCCACCGTGACCGAGGGCGGCCCGCTGACGGCCGAACATCTCGGCAAGCTCACCTACACCAGGCAGATCTTTTCCGAAGCCATGCGGCTTTATCCGCCGGCGCCAATCGTTTCGCGCGCGGTAACTAGCGAATTTGCCATCGGGCCGCACATGATACCGGCCGGTACTATTATCTATGTACCGATCTACGCCGTGCATCATCATGCGGACCTTTGGGAAGACCCGCAGGTTTTCGATCCCGACCGCTTTAAGCCGGAAGTGGCGCGAAACCGCCATCGCTATGCCTTCATGCCCTTCGGCGCCGGTCCGCGCGTCTGCATCGGCAACGGCTTTGCGATGATGGAGGCCGTCGCGATCCTAGCCGTGCTCCTGCAGAAATTCCGCGTAACCGGCTCGACCGAGCCTTCGCCCAAGCCGGTCATGAAGGTCACGTTACGGCCCATGCATCCGCTGTCGATCAACCTCGTGGAGCGATAGTCGAGCGGTCGCCTGCCTCGGACAGAAACGAGCGCGCGCCTCAGCCGCCCCAAGTCTGTTCGAGGACACGGACCCAGTTCTGATGCGCGACCTTGGCAAGCGCCTGATCGTCGAACCCATGCGCACGCAGGGCTTCGATCAGCTTCGGCAAGCCGCTCGCATCGCCAAGCGCGGCTGGAATGGTCGTGCCGTCGAAATCGGAGCCGAGCGCGACATGCTCGATGCCGATACGTTCGGCGATGTAAGCGACGTGGCGAACGAGGACTTCGAGCGGCGTGTCAGTGTTCCTCACACCATCATCCCGCAGGAAGAGCACGCCGAAATTGATGCCGACCAGGCCGCCGGTATCGCGGATCGCATCAAGCTGTTTGTCGGTCAGATTGCGGCTATGCGGGCTGATGGCATGCGCGTTGGAATGCGAGGCGACCAGCGGCGCATTCGATAGTTTAGCGATATCCCAGAATCCCTGCTCGTTCATATGCGAGAGATCGATCATGATCCTAAGCTCGTTGCAGGCGCGGATCAGATCCTTGCCGGCGTCGGTGAGCCCGGGGCCGATATCCGGCGTCGAAGGAAACCGGAAAGGCACACCATAGGCAAAGACGTTGGGGCGGCTCCAGACAGGTCCGAGCGTGCGCAGGCCAGCCTCATGAAGGACGTAAAGCGCATCGAGATCGGCCGCGACCGCTTCCGCACCTTCGATATGGAATACCGCAGCGAACTGGCCCTCGGCAATCGACCGCTTGATATCTGCGGCCGAGCGGCAAACCTTCACAGCTCCCTCGGACCGGGCTTCGATTGCAAGCAGAAGCCGTGCCATCGCCAGGGTTTCATTCAGGGCGTCGGGCTGAGCAGGTGTTGCGAAATCGGCATTTTCAGCCCTTGGTTGATCCGGCGACGGGATAAATATGGCGCAGAGACCGCCCGCGAGGCCGCCACGGCGCGCGCGAGGCAAATCGATATGTCCGGCAGCTTCACCATTCAGGAAAGCGTTGACAGAATTCAAGCCGCCGCGACGCAGCCGGAGCAGCACGTCGTTATGGCCATCGAAGACGGGGATTATCGAAGATTCGGTCATGTCTCATTCCAAAAATTGTAGTTGATATCTGCCTAGGCAAGCTTGGCGGAATGGGCAACTGCAAACTACGCATAGGGTCTGTGAAAATGGAATTGGTCGTTTGCAAGACGCGACTGTCAAAATCTTCGGAAAATACGGCAGCTGCCGGGCGGTGCCACACCAACGAGGCAAAAGCGGAACCGTTTCGCAGCCGTTTTGCAGGGTGTCTCGATGAAGCGGGCTTTCGTTTTCGCCTGAATGTGCTCGGACGGAGGATGCCGATCCCCATGCCGCGTTTGAGTTGGCAGATGTGCCGGCACGAGACAAATCGGCTCAGCCAGCGCCATATTTTGCGGCAATTGCAGCGGGAATATGGGTTTGGCGACCCGCAACACTTGCTTTTTCTAAAATGCGCAGCAATTGAAAGCCTTAGTATGGTGAAAGGGCTAGGAATACGGCAGGGATTACAGCAGCATATCGACACGCTGAAAAAGGCGGCTCGAAGCGGAGACAGCCGTCTGCTTGAATGATGGATGGAGAGTCGATGGCGGCGCTCGTGTCCCGTCCTGGCTGTATTCGAGGAGAACGGATTGTCTGATTTTCGGCGCGAGGAACGATCCGGATCTGCGTCAGACGAGGCGAAGGAACCGTCATGGCGCAAGGACAGGAAGTCCTTACAGTCAGAGCGGCGACGCTTCCCCCGACCAGAGAAGGCGGCAACGGAGGAAGCCCTGCCACCGCCAGCCTTGCAGCCGCTGAAGTTTTCGACGCGCGATATCGAGCCGGCCGCGCAATTTGCCGCCTGGCAAGCCTATGTCGCTCCCGTAGCCGACGTTCGACTGCCGGATAACATCCCGCCGGAAGCCGGCTTTCCGGCCGATCATATCGCATGGAATCTGGGCGGCATGCTCATCGTTCAACAGGATACGCCGCCCCACAGCTACATGCGCTCGCAGGCGAAGGTGAAAACCAATCACATCGATCACTGGCATGTTTCGGTGCCGAGCAGCGGCCGGACCTGGACGGAGGTCGATGGCCACGTTCTGGAAGGCGAGCCGGGCAAGGTGGAACTGCGATCGCTGGGACACCCCTTTCGAGGGCGCTCGACCGAAGCGAAAGGCCTCTCGCTCTTCCTGCCGAGGGCATTGCTGTTCGACGTTCCCACACCGGTCGAGATCGAGAACAATATTGCGCTCTCCGGCGTGTTCACCAGCATGTTGATCGAATTCCTCGATAGCGTCGAACACAATCTCGCGCGCTTTGCAGCCACCGATCTACCGCATGTCGTTCAGACGATGCGCAATATGATTGTGGCTTCCGTTTCGACCTCGGCGGCGCAATCGACCGGCACGGAGCAGCATAGCACCCTCGCCCTGACGGAACGCGTGCGGCGGTTCGTGGAAGGCAATCTCACTTCGGGCGATCTGACGGTCGAGCATATATGCCGCGAGCTCGGCATATCCCGCACCAGGCTCTATCAGATATTTGAACAATATGGCGGCGTGCACCACTATATTCAGCGCCGTCGCCTCCTGTCGGCTCATGCCGCCCTCAGTGATCCCGCCAATCGGGAGCAGATCGTCGACATCGCCTTTGCGGTCGGCTTTTCCTCGGCAGCGCACTTCAGCCGAGCCTTCGGCAAGGAGTTCGGCTATAGTCCCCGTGAAGCTAGAAACCTTACCATCCCGCGCTATCTCGGGCAGGTCATCTCACCGGCATCGTCCGGGAGCAGCCACTCCTTCGACGAATGGCTGAAAACCCTCGGCTATTATCACTAGACAGCGGATTTCGATGCCTCAAGACAGGCGCGCGTCCGGAGGGCACGTGCACGTGAAGGGCACATCTTCCCACCAATCCCTGCGTCTGCTCGAAACCGCACTTCAGCAATTGCGAAAATGGACGCTGCTGCAAGTTTCTGGATGCACGTCTAACGACATATGGTGCGTAACCCATTAAAAAAGAAGAACAATAGTCGTTCGGAGATCAAAGCCCTAGTGTTTGGTGAATGTACTGTGCGTCCAACGGGGCAAGTCATAGGGAAAACAGCAATGGTATCTACGCGCCAGACAATAGAGATCAGCAAGCCTCAGCATCCCGTCAATGACTCTTACCGCGCGGTCGAGCGCGAAGAGGTCCTTGAAGTGGCCTTTCGTGACTTTGTTCAAATGGCGCTCACGGCCGGCTGGAACGAGCCCGAGGTCGCTTTGACCTTGGCCGATATTGCCGATGACTATGTAATGGCCCTCGCTGGTAGAGTTGCTGAGAAATAGTGTTCCGCGTCCGTCCGCGCTCCGCAGGGGTGAGCACGAACGGTTAGAAGCAACTCTTCAGCATGCCGTCGGTGACACCGCTCAAAAGAACAAGAAGGCGGCTCACCGGCGGCATGAATTTTATTAGGCAAGCAGTCAGCATGCTTCCTTCATGCCCTGCCCCATCCAGGCAAGATTTGTAGAAAGCAGGTCACGATGAAGATCAGGCAACATCTCTGGTTTCAACATGACATGGAAACGGCGATTGAACTTTATACGTCGCTTATCCCGGGTTCGGCAGCCGGATGGGTCTCAAGTATTCTCACCGACAATCTGAATGGACCGGCCGGCAGCGTAAAGTTTGCAGGCTTCACGCTTGGAAATCGTGCCTATATGGGTTTCGAGGCAGGGCCATTCGACCGCTCGGAGCACAGTTCTTCCATCACGGTCGAATGTGCGACACAGGATGAGGCGGACCGTTTGCGCTATGCGCTGGGGAAAAGTCGTCCGGATGATCGCGGCCTTGTGAGAGATCCGTGGGGCATATATTGGCAGCTTCTGGTCAGACAGCAGTGCGCCGACGCCAAAATATCGGCCAAATCCGAGCAAATCGACAGCGTCACAGCCGAAAAGAAGAAATTCGCCGCCGCCTGAAAGGCGCGGCAAAGCTATTGTAAAATTCGCAGGCCGCGGCAAACGCATGGCTTTCAGCCAGTCGAAAGCATGCACTGCCGTGATATAAGCGGAGGCCGATCCACACTCGGCTTCCGCTTATGCTTTACTTCGAGCGTCAGTCGAGAACCGGGCAGCCGCGTCGATTGGCGAAGACCATACGGTCTGGACCGCCATCGTTCCAACCGCGAACGACGATGCGCCGTCCGTTGCTGTCGACCGAATCAATGCGGCGGAAACCTTCCGCCCGCGCGGCGCGCATGAGATCGCGTCTGTCGCAGCCGCGATCACGATCCCAGCCCCTGTCGCGGTCACGATCCCAGCCGCGCGGCGGACCTCTCCAGTCTCGATCCTGGTCACGCTGCCAGGGCGGCGGCGCATAACCGTCATCGCCGCCATAATATTGCGCCGAAGCGACAGACGTCATCAGTTGCAACGCGGCCAATCCGACCACGGCGATTCGCGAAATCCGTACCAAACCTTCAAGCATTTCCCTTACCCCCATTTCCTGTCTCGTGGAAAAAGATAGAGATACGCCGATTCGCATGAACTCTGCCTGAACGCAGCCGGAGCCCGATTAGGCCCCGCGCTGCCGCACGATCGCAGCGTTTTTGCGTGGTATGTCTCAGCCGAAGGGAGGTGCGAAACTCTTCGCTCTCCTCGGCACAGGCGGACAACGCATGAAGACGCCGGTGTGTTCGATTGAACAAGAGCTATCGCGTTTTGGAGCCTTTGGAGATGTATGGTTTCCTCCCGGCGGTACGGCGGAAGGCAGCGGCTGCGAGAGCCGGTCTCGACCGTGCCAGTCCGTGATTGCCGAATGGATCGACTGGGACAGCAACATCGCGCCGGCCAAGCAATAGAGCAACACGATGATGGCCGCCTCGATGATCAGCGGCAGAAACGCAAAACGAGCGCCCGGGCTTTCTTCCTCTTCGGGAAGCAGATCAGGCAAGCCGAGGATCATAGCCGTCAGCGGCGAAGCAAGAATGATGACGAAAGCGACGGCGTGGATCCAGAGACGGAACCGAGGCAATTTTCCCGCCACCCAAAAGGCTAGAAGCGGGATACCGATATTGCATAGCAGGCCAAGTGAAACAGCGATCTCTGTCGGCAGGATCGAATCGTCGAGCATGAATTCCCAATCCCTCAATGCTACCCAGATTAGTGCCATGCACCTTGAAAAACAACTTGATCGTCCGCGCCATCCCCAGCGGTACAGGGCTGTCCCTATCAGAAATGAGCGTCAATCATTGCCACCATGGCTCGCGGCGATGCCATTTGAGATCACGCCGGCGGCTCCTTCCGGCAGCCTTCCTGTCACCCTTCAAATGATCCAGATAGCTGCCCAGGGCGCTGTTGATGAAGACATGGGTTTTCGTCAGGCTTGAGCCGAGCCGCCTGAATCTGGCTTCCTTGTCCCGTTCCATCTGCTGGAGCACCTTCCAGAAGACGAAACTGTCATGGCTCTCCTTCAGCGTCAGGAAATAGCCGGAGGAATAAGCCCCTTCGAAACGGTCGATGAAGGTCGATATCGCCGGATGACGCAGATTGTATCCCACCCATCCGCATTCGGGATAGATCCTCCTGTTCAAATAGGCGGCAAGCTGATTTCCACGCGGCGCGATTCCGTCGAGAAAACTCTTCGGAATGGCCCTATGGGTCACGGTATCGGCATCGAGCCAAATCAGCTGATCGACCGTGTTATGATAGCGCCTGACGGCGTCGGCGACCGCAAAGACCTTGTTGGAAAAGCGTACCGCGTCCCACCGGAAATCCCGCACCAGCCCTTTATGTGACGAGATATATCCATTTGCCTGCGGCTTGCCGCCATAGGCATCGCGAAAGCCGCGCAGCCGGGGCAATGTCTCGCAATGGTCGAACACCAGAAGACGGCGGTCCTTCTCCTCGATTTCGACATCCTCGGCATAGACGACCAAGGAAACTTCCTTCGGCCAGCGGGCAAGGAAGGTCTCGATGCATTTCTTGCCGTAGTCGCGATAACCCTTTTCATGAAAGGTGGTGACAACGATATGGCTCAACTCTTCCCGTTGCCACGGATTGGTCAGGAACATCGGCAGTCGGACTCCGCAATAAGGTAACTGCCTATGCGTCTATCCGATTGTCTTGGCCTGCCGGTTTCCGAACATTTCCGAACTGTGGACTTTCCGGGAAATCTTGTTGCAAAGCTTAGACTGATCAGGCTGGAACACACATGCGGGCATCACGGCACACATGGTTCAAGCGACCTGTCGCCGACCTCAGTCCGCGCACGCGGTCTATTTGATGGTGAAGCCGGTCGTTTCCATCACCTTGCCGTTGACGGAAAATTCGATCTCGTAGCTCCCGACGGGCCAACCATTATTTGGTTTCGTCATCGCGGATTTCACGTGATTGGTCAGGGAGCCTATATGCAGATCGACACTATCGATCTTGTAATTCGGCGGCGCCGCGCCGCCGGTGTCGACGGCAATCCATGCAATGTTGACATCACTCCCCGACGGTACCTCCTTCGTCAGATGGGCTGAAACAAAAATCTTCGGCGTATCGGGAGCAAAGCTGCCTTGAGCAGCATCCGAATCCTCCTTCGAAACGACGATATCTTTAAAGCCGGCAGCCCATGTTCCCGAGGAAATCGCGGATATGGCACTGGCGGCAAAAGCGAAAATCACAGCCTGGGGGAATCGCATTCTCGAAGATCCTTTGCTTGAGAAGAGCACATTGTGCCGAACGAAAGAGACGGTCGCAGCGCGCAGCTGTTTCCCAGTTGAAGCAACCAACGAAGAGGATATTGGCCTCCAGCGTGCGCCGGCAAGGTTTGGACTTTCATCGCGCCGTCGGACGAGAGAAATTATGACGAGATATCAAGAAGCGCCGGCAGCCGCTCCATAGCCGTCAATTCCCACGATTGTCGGCTTGAACACTATGGTTTTTCCCATCGCATTCCCGTTGGTCACGACTGCGTGGCGCACCAATTGAGCCGCAACCTCGCCGATAGCGCGCCGGGGCGAGCGGGAGGTAGCGATCCGCGCAGGCAGCGAACCGACCAGATCCAGCCCATTGAAGCCGGCAATCAGGATCTTCTCGGGAACCGCAACGCCCAGCTCCATGCAGGAAAACAGCCCGCCACTCGCCATGTCGTCATTGGAGTAATAGATGCAATCGAGATCCGGCACCGCCGCGAGCATGGCCGTCGTCAGCTGCTTTCCAAGCGCGATCGAGGAAAAGGCATCATCGATCCGCTGCTCGGCAAACGCCAGACCATGGGCATGCAGGACGCGTTCGAAGCCGGCCTTGCGCTTGGCCGCGCGCAGATCCCTTGCCAGAGCACTGCCGACATAACCGAATCGTCTTCGCCCCGCCGCAATCAGCGCCTCGGCCATATCCTCTCCTGCGGCGCGATGGGACAATCCGACATTGAAATCGATCGGCGTTCCGTCGAGATCCATGAGCTGGATGACCGGAATATTGGCGTGGCGGAGCAGCTCCACCGTCTCCTCCGGTTGATCGAGCCCGGTGACGATGATGGCGCAGGGCTGCCAGGAAAGCATGTCACGGATGATCTCGCGCTCCTTGGCGACATCATAATCGGATATGCCGAACACGGCTTGCATGCCGGAACCGTCGAGCCCGGCGGAAATGCCGGCAAGGACCTCCGGAAAGACGATGTTCGACATGCTGGGAACGACGACGGCAACCAAATTGGTACGCTGCGAAGATAGCGAGAGTGCCAGCTTATTGCCGACGTAATTCATCCGGGTCGCCGCTTCGATCACCCTGTCACGCGTCTCGCTGGAGACGTCTGCAACACCACGCAGGGCGCGCGATGCCGTCATCTTGCTGACGCCTGCTTCGATCGCGACTTCTTCCAGAGTGGGTTTGCGCATCCCCAAGCAACCCTCGATGAACCATGGCGGCTGGCACATCGCCGCTCTTCTTCATAGGATGTTTCCTGGAAAAGGCAAACATCCAGCTATTGACAAATACCGGAAAATTGAGGCTTGTTATCGATACCGGTACCGGTAACATAGCCGAAAATTGCAGAGGTAACATCGTGCAGAACACGAAGAAGGCCGCCGTCATCGGCCTCGGGTCCATGGGTTGGGGCGCCGCCCTGTCTCTTCTCAAGGCAGGTTTTGCCGTCAGTGGCTGCGATGTTCGCAGCGAGGTTCTTACCCGCTTTGCCGAGAACGGCGGTTCGCCGTGCACGACACCGGCGTCAGCGGCCGAAGATATAGACGTGATCCTCGTCTATGTCGTCAACAGCAAGCAGGTCGAAGACGTGCTGTTCGGGCAGGATGGCGCGCTGAAGACCGCACGGCCCTCGACCGTGTTCCTGCTCTGCACCACCATGGCCCCGAGCGCGACGATCGCCATTGCCGAAAAACTGGAGGAAGCAGGCATGCTCGTCGTCGATGCCCCCGTTTCCGGCGGCCATGTCCGGGCGCTCGCGGGCGAAATCACCGTCATGGCATCTGGGATGCCCGCGGCCTTCGATAAGGCATCCGCGGTTTTCGACGCCATCTCCGCCAAGGTATTCCGCCTTGGGAATCGTCCCGGTGCCGGTTCGCAGGTCAAGATGATCAATCAGTTGCTGGCCGGCGTGCACATTGCTGCAACGGCCGAGGCGATGACGCTTGCCGCCAAGGCGGGCATCGATCTGAAGACGCTCTATGACGTGATCTGTGTGTCCGCCGGCTCCTCCTGGATGTTCGAAAACCGCGGGGAACACATCGTATCGGGCGACTATACACCGCGCTCGGCAGTCAACATCTTCGTCAAGGATCTCGGCATCGTGACATCGGAGGCCGACAAAGCCGGTGCCGTCACTCCGCTCGCCGCTGCCGCGCTCAACCTCTTCGTCGAAGCATCGGAGGCGGGCCTGGGTCTGGAAGATGACGCCGCGGTTGCGAAAATCCTGGCCGCCAGGAGCGGCGCCAGCCTGCCGGGCATAAAGGGCTAGACAATGGCACTCCTGCTTGGCTGCATTGCGGATGACTTTACTGGAGCGACCGATCTTGCCGCGCTGCTGGCGCGTAGCGGATTGCCAGTTTCGCTTCGGATCGGCATTCCGCAAGACAGACGCGACCCGAACGAGATGGCGGCCTTCGAAGTCATCGCCCTCAAATGCCGGACATCGCCCGTCGATATCGCCGTTAATCAGGCACGTCAGGCGCTGGCATGGCTGAAGGACGCCGGAGCGAGCCGCTTTTTCTGGAAATATTGCTCGACATTCGACAGCACGGCCGAAGGCAATATCGGTCCTGTCGCGGAGATGCTCCTTATCGAGACCGGGGCGACGCAGACGATCTATTGCCCGGCCTTTCCGGAGAACGGACGCAGCATCTTCATGGGCCATCTTTTCGTCGGCGAGCAGCTTTTATCGGAAAGCCCGATGAAGGATCATCCGCTAACGCCGATGCGCGATTCAAGCCTCATGCGCCTTCTGACACCACAGGTAAATGGGGTCGTCGGCCTCGCCAACCGCAACGTCGTCTCAAAGGGAACGGCAGCGCTGAAAGCAAGGCTGGAGCAATTGAGCAGCGATGGCATTCGGCATGTAATCGTCGATGCTGTATCCGACGACGATCTTCGAACGATCGCAGCAGCATCTTTCGACATGCCGCTGGTAACGGGCGGCAGCGCGATTGCCGGCCAGCTTCCGCAATTCTACATGGAGCAAGGTCTCGTCAGCCTTTCCGAACATCGACAGGCACTGCCAAAGATCACCGGCGGCTCGATCGTCCTATCCGGCAGTTGCTCCGCCATGACGCGGAAGCAGGTTGCCAATTACGCCGGCAAGGTCACCAGTCTGCGGCTCGATCCGATCGCGCTTGCAGAGGAAGGCCCCGGCACCGCGCTGGAATGGCTGCGCCAGCAATCCCCCGAAGCGCCGAAACTCATTTACGCCACCGCCGAGCCTAATGAAGTGCGGCAGGCGCAAGAACGTTTAGGGCAGGGCAAGGCAGGCAAAGTGGTCGAGGACGCTCTTTCCGAGATCGCACGCACGGCCTTCGATTGCGGCACGCGCCGTTTCGTCGTTGCAGGCGGCGAGACGTCCGGCGCAATCACGCAGGCACTCGGCGCGGCCCATTTGACTATCGGGCCGGAAATCGCACCCGGCGTGCCTTGGACTTTCACGACCCTTGGAGGTGAAACAGTCGCTCTAGCTCTAAAATCTGGCAATTTCGGCAAGGAAACCTTCTTTACGGACGCTTTCGACCGATTGGAGACGGCATGAGCGAAGAAGCGAACTTGCGTGAACAAATATGCATGATGGCCAAGTCGCTCTACGACCGCGGTCTGACCGCCGGCTCCTCCGGCAATATTTCGGCGCGCCTCAGCGACGGCAGGCTTTTGGTGACGCCGACGGGCAGTTCCTTCGGACGCCTCGACCCCGCACGCCTCTCGCTATTCGACGACAAAGGGCGTCTGATCGGCGGCGACAAGCCGACCAAGGAAATGCCGCTGCATGCCGCCTTCTATGAGACACGGCCGAAGAAGACGGGCGCCGTCGTTCATCTCCATTCGAGCCATTCGGTGGCACTCTCGATCCTGCCCGGCGTCGATGCCGACAACATGCTGCCGCCGCTGACGGCCTATTCGATCATGAAGCTCGGCAAAGTAAAACTCCTGCCCTATTTCATGCCGGGCGACCCGGCGATGGGCGATGCCATTCGCGGACTGGCCGGCAAGCGCAGCGCCGTGATGCTGGCGGCACATGGTCCCGTCGTTTCAGCCAAAGATCTGGAGGCGGCGGTCTATGCGATTGAAGAACTGGAAGAGACGGCAAAGCTTGCCATCTTGACCCGTGGCGCTAATCCTTCGCTGCTGACGGACGCGCAGATTGCTGACCTCGTTCGCACCTATGACGTGGAGTGGGACTAAACATGACGCGCTTTTCCGCCAATCTGGGTTTCCTGTGGCAGGAGCTTTCCCTTCCCGACGCCATCCGCGCTGCCAAAGCTGCCGGCTTCGATGCGGTGGAATGCCATTATCCATATGACACGCCCGCTGAAGCCGCGCATCAGGCATTGGAGGAGACTGGCCTTCCCATGCTCGGCATCAATACGGCGCGCGGCAATGTAGCGGCCGGTGACAATGGGCTTGCCGCCATTCCGGGCCGCGAGGATGAAGCCCGTCGCCTCATCGATCAGGCGATCGATTATGCAGCCGCCATCGGCGCGCGAAACGTGCATGTGATGGCGGGCAAGGCCGCCGGCGACGTGGCACGGGGCACTTTCATCGCCAATCTGCGTTATGCCTGCGAACGCGCTGGCAAGACTGGGACGACGATCCTGATCGAGCCGCTCAACTATCGCGATGCGCCAGGCTACTTCCTCCAGACTGCCGACCAGGCACTCGATATCATAGCCGCGGTCGATGCCGCCAACCTCAAGCTGATGTTCGACTGCTATCACCTCCAGATCATGCAGGGCGACCTGACCCGCAGGCTGCAGGATCATATGGCTGTAATTGGCCACATCCAGATCGCCGCCGTTCCGGACCGGCGCGAGCCGGACCACGGGGAGATCGATTACCGTCACATTCTGCAGTTCCTGGAGAAGCTTGGCTATGACAGGCCGATCGGAGCGGAATATCGGCCGGCAACCACAACAGAGGCCGGGCTCGCCTGGCTGCAAGCATACAAATGAAAGGGTGATTGGCATCCTCGACGCCGGATGGCCATCAAAGACATTCACTCGGGAATGATCCCGAAGACTGATATCAGCTTGGAGCGGTTTAGCTTTTCATTGAATCCGTGAACCGCCCATCTGTTTGTTTTCTCGCAATTCCGGACGGAAAACCGCTACGCACTTTTTCTGGAATTGCTCTATTGGGAGGAAAAGCCGATATGCATGTTTTGATCCTGGGCGCTGCCGGCATGGTCGGCCGCAAGCTCGTCAACCGCATCGCCGCCGAGCCGACGGTTCTCGGTAAGGCTATAGATCGCCTGACGCTGGTCGATGCCTTCCAGCCCCCGGTGCCGGAAGCGCTTGCATCCGTGTCCAAGGCTTTGACGATCGATCTTGCATCACCGGGTGTTGCGGAAAAGCTCATCGAAGACCGCCCGGATATGATCTTCCATCTCGCCGCCATCGTCTCCGGCGAAGCAGAGGCCGATTTCGACAAAGGATACTCCGTCAATCTCGATGGCACGCGAGCGCTCTTCGAAGCCATCCGCCAACAGGGCCTGAAATCGGCCTATACCCCGCGCGTCATCTTTGCCTCCTCCATCGCCGTGTTCGGTACCCCCTTCCCCGATGTCATCGGCGACGAATTCCTGACCGCGCCGCTGACGAGCTACGGCACGCAGAAGGCGATCACGGAGCTCCTGCTTGCCGATTATTCTCGCCGCGGCATTTTCGATGGCATCGGCATCCGACTGCCGACCATCTGCGTGCGCCCCGGCGCTCCCAACAAGGCGGCCTCCGGCTTCTTTTCCAACATCCTGCGCGAGCCGCTGGTCGGCAAAGAGGCTATCCTGCCCGTCAGCGATACGGTTCGCCACTGGTTTGCGAGCCCGCGCTCAGCGGTCGGCTTCTTCGTGCACGCCGCAACGCTCGATACGGCGAAGATCGGGCCGCGGCGCAATCTCACCATGCCTGGGCTTTCGGCGCACGTTTCCGATGAGATCGATGCGCTCCGCCGTGTCGGCGGCGACAAGGCGGTTGCGCTCATCCGCCGCGAGCCGGATCCGGTGATCGAACGCATCGTTTCTGGTTGGGCGACACAGTTCGATGCCAAGCGCGCGAGCGATCTCGGCTTCAAGGCAGAACAGAGCTTTGACGAGATCCTGCGGGCGCATATCGAAGACGAACTGGACGGGAGGGTTGCATGACGGAGGCATCATCGAACGCACGAAACGCGATCGCGTTGGTGACAGGCGGTGGCACGGGCATCGGCCGCGCCATTGCCAAGGCGCTCGGCTTGGCAGGCTTCAAGGTCGTCATTTCGGGACGCCGGGCTGACGTTCTCGAAAAAGCCGCTCACGAGCTTTCGGAGGAGACCGGGGCGGAATTTCTTGCGATTTCCGCCGATGTCAGTGATCCCTCATCGGTCCGCAGCCTTTTCGATATGATCGCCGACCGCTATGGCCGCCTCGACCTTCTGGTCAACAATGCTGGCATGGGCCTGCCGGCTGTGCCGATAGAAGAGCTGAGTTTCGAGCAATGGAATGCCATTGTCGGTGCGAACCTGACCGGCGCGTTCCTCTGCACGCAGCAAGCCTTCCGCCTGATGAAAGCCCAGGTACCGCAAGGTGGGCGCATCATCAACAACGGCTCGATCTCGGCAACGACACCGCGGCCCCATTCCGCACCCTATACGGCCACGAAGCACGCCATCACCGGCCTCACAAAATCGACGGCACTCGACGGCCGACCCTTCGATATCGCCTGCGGCCAGATCGATATCGGCAACGCCGCCACCGACATGACGGCGCGGATGAGCGCCGGCGTGCTGCAGGCAAATGGCGAGACCGCGGCAGAGCCGACGATTTCGGCAGAGCATGTTGCCCGCGCCGTCGTCTACATGGCCACGCTGCCACTGGATGCCAACGTCCTCTCGATGACTGTCATGGCAACGAAGATGCCGCTTGTCGGCAGAGGATAAAAGAGAACGGCAGCACCGCGAGTGCAATGCTGCCGTCTCAGGGATTAGCACCATTCGTTAGATAGCAGGGCGTGCCGAAGGCTTGACCTGTCTGCGCTCGATCAGGCCGCCGACGCTGAAGATCAAGACCTCGATCTCTATGCCGATCTTGTCGCCATCGAGCAGCCGGACGACATCATCTATGCCGGAGACGGCGTGCCCATCGATGGCAAGCAGGTAGTCGCCCTCCTGTAGGCCGCCCTTTTCCGCCGGACTATCCTTCTCGACACGGCGCAGGCGCACGGCGGTCGAATGTGTGATGCCGGCCTCAAGCGCAATGCGCCGATGCAGTTCGACCGTATCAGCGGCGATGCCGATATAGGCGCGCCGGACATGGCCGAAACGCAGGATTTCGGACACCACGTGCTTCGCCGTGTTGGAGGCGACCGAAAACGCGATGCTCTGCGCACCCTGGATGACGGCGGTATTGACGCCGATCACCTCACCCGCCGACGAAACCAGCGGACCGCCGGAATTGCCGGGATTGAGGGCGGCGTCCGTCTGGATGATGTCTTCCATCAGCCGCCCGCTGGCCGCGCGCATGGAACGGCCAAGCGCCGAGACGATGCCGGCGGTGACGGTCCATTCGAAACCAAGGGGATTGCCGATGGCGATCGCGATGTGACCGCGCTTCAGCGATTTGGAATCGCCAAGTCGCGCCCAGTTGCCCGGCCAGTCATTAGCACGGATGAGAGCGAGGTCGGTATCCGGATCGCGCCCGAGCACCCTGCCCTCAACGGTCGCCCCTTCCGGCGTCTTGATGCGTACGGCCTTGGCGTCGTCGACAACGTGATTGTTGGTGACGACCAGGCCATCCGGCGAAATGGCGAAGCCCGAACCATGTCCGGCGCGGCCGCCCAACCGCTCGATCCGGCTGACGGCCGGCCCGACGAGATCGACGGCACTCGATACCGATTGAGAATAGGCATCCAGCAGCCCGGCATCGGATGACGGCTGGATGTCACGATCAATAAAGCCCATGAAAACTCCTCCGACGCGGACGCGTCGCATAGAGGAACGGCAGCAACTGTTGGAAAGCAGGAGGCTGTCGGTTCGACAGATTGAAACAGTGGATACTGAAATGAGGAGAGATCAAGCCAAGTTCAAGAGCCACATAGCCTGTGCGTTTCTGTATTGCCTCTTATCTCACGCGTGCTGAAACAGTCTGTTGGCGGTGGTCGCCGCTCGCCGTCCGCCATGTGTTTCGGCCGTTGGCTTTGGCTCGGTAGAGGGCGCGGTCCGCCTCCTGAATCAGAACCTCTCCGTTCTCGCCATTCTCCGGCGCTGCCGAAACGCCGATGCTGATACCGATATCGACGGAGGCACCCTCGATGCGAAAGGAGGATTTGAAAGCAGCAATGCAACCCTTCGCTACATCGGCGATATCGTCCACTTCCCCGGTCATCAGGATAGCAAACTCATCGCCGCCCAAGCGCGCAACCATGTGGCCTCTGGCCGCACCACGCAGCCGCTCGGCCACCATCTTGAGAACCTCGTCGCCGGCAGCATGCCCGAAAGTGTCGTTGACCGGCTTGAACCCATCGAGATCAAGACAGAAAACGGCGACGCTCCTTCCATTATTTACCTTCAAGGCGTCATCGAGGGCCTTGTAGAAGCACATCCGGTTCGGCAGTCCGGTGAGCATGTCGTGCCGTGCCAGGCGATTGGCTTCGGCCTCCGCGAGAATGCGATCGCTGACATCGGCAATGGTCAGTAGAAGGCGGCGTTCCAGGCCCTCGTGGAGCAATCGAACGTAAACAAGCACGTGGCGTTCTGCCCCGTCGGCAACTCTTTGTCGCCAGACGGTTCTGGCCTCGCAATCGCCTTCGAGTTCGAGAAGCCCATCTGCAAAGCGATCCGCTTCGCTCTCGGCATGCATGTCGCACGCCCTCCGCGAGAGCAGCGTCGCTTTTGAAAAGCCATAGAAGTCGATAGCTGCCCGGTTGACCTGAATGATCTGCAAATTGCTGCCATCACATAGGAGCATCGGCATCGGATTGGCATCGAAAAGCTGCCGCAACCGCTCTTCGCGCTGTTTCAACTCACTGATGTCTATCCGCATTCCGATGGCCCCGCCGTCAGGGGTGCGCCGATCATCATGCCGAAGCCATCGTCCATCCTGGAGCTGCTGCTCCTCCTGTGAAACCGGCTGTCGAAACTTTCGCATGCGCTGCTTCAGCCAGATATCCTTGTCTTCGACGACCTCCGGCATGCGGCCGCTGGCAAGGCTGATCTTCAGGATATCTTCGAAAGCGATGCCCGGTTTGAGGTGATCGGCGATATCCGGATAGAGCTCCGCATATTTCTCGTTCCACAGAACGTAGCGATCACTCGCATCGAAGACGCAGACCGCTTCCGGCAGCATCTCTATCACATATCGAAGGCGCAGATTGGCCTCTCTCGCCGCCACCGCGGCATGGCGGTCTTCGTTCGCTGGTTCGATAAGAACCGCCGTCAGCCTTCCTAACGCTGAGGGCCAAGTCATCACGTTGACCCGGCAATCCCGTCGATGGCCGGCGCCTGTCACGAGCAATGGCTGCGACGCAGCGCCCGGCAGCGGCCACTCCGGTATCAAATCCGAGATGGATAGGTCGTGAGGCGCATCTGAAAGGATAAAGAGCTCCAGGGCTCCCGCATTGGCAAAGACGATCGTGCCGACGGCGTCGAGCACAAGTGCCGCCATCGGACAGGCTTCCAGGAATGCGACGATTTCCGCGTCCAGCATCTTCTCCCAGCGGGCCTTCAAATTTATCCCCAAGCCCGATTATAACATCGGATAGTAAAGAAATGCCGTAGATCATGGCAAGACGTACCGCGTTCCTAAAATCGGGGCATCGTCCGCCGGCGATTGAATTCAGCTCTTGTCCTGCTGTAACAGCCGCTCGAGCTCTCGCTCCTGCATCTCGATGGCTTGTGTGATGAACCGCAAGATCACCTGCTTTTCCGCCTCGGAAAACTGTTTAAGCATCTGCGCGCCGGCCTGCTCGATTGGGCCATAGGCTTCGCGTCCCAGCCTGATCGCCTTCTCGGACGGCGCCACCAGCACACGACGCCGGTCGTTCGGATCGGGAGCGCGGTGGAGAAGACCCCGCGCCGAAAGGCGATCAATCAAGGCGGTAACCGACGGCGGCGCAAGGCCGATAGCCTTGGCGACGGCGTTTGCGGGCTGCGGCGCGCGCATGATCACGCTGAGGCATCGCCGCTCGGCGCTGTTGAGCCCATGCAGCTTGCCGAAGGTTTCGTCGAAGCTCTCGGTCGCCTCCTGCCAGCGCATGCAGGCGAGGCTGATCGCTTCCACGAGATGACGCTCATCTTCATTTGACTTTTGTTCGATCATCGAATAATTCATTTATCAAACTATTAGAAGGAAGAACCAATGTGCCCCATTGACGATCCTGCCGCAACCATGAATCGAGCGACAGCCCCCGAGGCGACGATCGGCATATGCGGCGCCGGCATAGGCGGGCTTGTGCTCGCGCTGCGCCTGGCAAGGCTCGGCTTTCGTCCGGTGCTGTTCGAAGCCCGTTCCAGAGAGGCCGCCCTGTCCGAAGGAGAGTTTCTGACGCTCGCTTCCAACGGCATGAACGGGCTGCGCGCGGCGGACTGCTACGAAGAAGTGTTGCGCGAGGGATTGGAAACCCGCGCCATCGAGCTCTGCAATGCCCGCGGCAAAAGGCTAGCGCTCGTCGACCAGAGCGACCATTTGGCGACGTTCGGCACACCAGCCGTTACCATCAGGCGCGGCGTTCTCACGGGCATCCTGATCGAAAAATGCCAAGCCGAAGGCATCACCATACAATTTGGCCGGCGCGTGACCAAGGTCGACAATCACGCGCATGCCGTAACGCTCAACTTCTCCGAAGGTGCCGGTCTTGCCGTCGACCTGCTCGTTGCCGCCGACGGACTGCGGTCCTTCGTCCGCATGCAAATATTTCCGGATTATCCCCTGCCGCAATTTACGGGTCTGATCGGCACAGGCGGCATCGTCGATGCCGACATACCGGATACCGATGGTGTGATGCGCATGACCTTCGGCGAGAAAGCCTTCTTCGGCTACCTCAAGACGGCCTCCCATCCCGTCTACTGGTTCGATTCCTTCCCCGCCGACACGCCGGACGCGGTACGCGCATTTGAACCGACGGCACTGGCCGCTCACGTCCGCCAGATGCATGCCGACGATCCCGAACCCAATCGCTCGATCCTTCGCACTGTTGACAGGATCGAGCGCAGCTATCCAATTTTCGACATGCCGCAGCTTCCGGTCTGGTCGAGCGGGCGCGTCGTACTGCTCGGCGACGCCGCGCATGCCATCGGCCCGCATGCCGGCCAGGGTGCCTCGATGGCCATGGAGGATGCCGTTGTTCTGTCCGCCTGCCTGGCAGATACGCTCGACTACGGCGCCGCCTTTGCTCGCTACGAAGCCTTGCGACGCCCGCGTATTGCGCGCGTGGTTAAACTCACCCGGCAAAATGCTTCCAGAAAACGAAAAAACAGTCGGCTCAGCCTGTTTCTGAGAGATCTGCTTCTGCCCCTGCTTATTCCGATGACCGTCAGAGCTAGCCGCAAATTGTTCGCATATCGAGTAGACCTCGATCCGTTGCAAGCAAATTCCTCGACCGAAAGCGGTCAAAAGCATGCCGCCTGACATTGGGCGTTCTGTGGACCGATGCAAGAGGTCGGAATAGTCGGCGGAGGCGTACGGGTCCGTTCGCCTCCGCGCTCCTGCCAGCACAAAGGAGCTATTTGCGCGGCCATGCCAGCCTGCTCCAATTTGCAATATAGATCACGAATGCGATGAACATTCCCGATCCAATCAGGTCGAGCCGGTGTCGGCCGAAAAGAAATAGGCCGAAGAACGCCAGGCCGATCGAGGAGGCGGCCAGGAAGAGCGATGGGACTACGCTTGTGATGGGCACCCCTGCCTCGCCTTCGGCTTCGACGCCATCGCCGGTCACGTGACCATTGGAGCCTGGTGATCGGTTACCGAGCCTGACTGTTACCTTGCCGCGCCTAGTGGCGAGCCTGCCCCGAACCTTCTTTCTCGAGGTCAGCAGCACGAGCGCCATCGATATCAGCATGCTGCCGAAGCCCCAGGAGAAAACCGTGCAGGCCGCCGTGGCGGTCGCATTTGCATAGGTCCGATAAAGATGAAGTGCCAGGGCTCCCATTGCTATGGTGATGGCAAGAAACAAGGAACCGACGATCAGGAATGTGACCCTGCCGGACAATTGCGTTTCACCTTCCACGTGACCTCCCCATTGATGTCCATCTGCTCAATGCAAATTAGGAGACTACCGACGATCTTCAAATGCCGACGCGATATTCGGCCCAGTTCAACTGCACGCCGGCATGATCTTTACGAAGCCGCGAGCAGCCATAATTAGCTGACGTATCGGGTGATGGAGGTGCCTCATGCAGATAGCAAAATCCGTTTCGGCCATGATCATCATCGGCCTTTCTGCCATACCTGTCGAAGCCGCGGGGATCAATTGCTCAAAGCCAGGCTCGCCAAGCGACCGTATGATCTGTCAGGACAAATCGCTGCTTGCTCGCGATGCGATGGTGAGGGATCTCTATGCCGCCGCATTGAAACGCGATGATGCGGACAAGATTCGGGAACGGCAACGGCACTGGATCATCAAAGTGCAATCCTGCAGCGATGCAGCATGCGCCCAGCAGGCCTATGACGACCAGATTGCGTCTCTCTTGAGGACTAAGGGTGGACAAAGCGCTTCAACGGATTTCCAGTCGAACAGCGCCGACGGCAATGAGGGCCACCTTGCGATCTTCGGGCCGGTCGATGGTCTCCTCGCAGTTTCGCTCTCCTCGACTTTCGTCGGCCCGGGCGGAGCAGAGGCCGGCGATGTCAATGCCGACGGTCTCGACGGCGTCGTGCCGCTGGCGAAAGAACATGCTGAACTCTCCAGAGACGCGTGCAAGATCGGCCTCGATCGCCTCAACGCAAAGACCTGGCGCGTGTCGCAGGGGGGCACGTGCGATTTCGCGAACGGCGTGACCCTGCAGGGTACCTACCGCAAAGAGTAGTATGGCCTGAGCGCGGTTGGCTGCCAAGCGAGGAATATCTCGCAATATGGCAACGTCACCGTGCACCATTGATAACCAGGAACTTTTGTGATCCGGCCGCCGGCGACGGCCGGAGTGTTTTGAGAAATCCTGAGTTTGGACGATCAGCTCAGCTGCCGACTGCGTCGGAGGTGCACTTCTTGACGAAGCTCGTCTTGGCGGCACCGGCAAGCTTTTTCGATGCGGCCTGAGTATCGCAGGCGCTTGCGGCATCCTTCTCGCATTTCTTGGTGAAACTCGTCAATGCGGCGCCTGCCAGCTTCTTGTCGGCAGCCTGGGCCTTGCATGTCGCATCCGCTGCCATCGCACCGCCTGCGATGCAGGTCGAGATAATGGCTATTCCGAGCAGTCTGATCATCGAATTCCTCCGGGGCTTACCGCGGCAAAAGGCCGAGGTAACCAGACACTAACGCAATGCCAGCCGCAGTAAAGATATGCGCCAATCATCCACGCAAAAGAAAAAGCCTTCTATATTATCCCTTAAACGGCACGGACCCAGCCGACCCAGTCTTGAATCGATCGACAAAAGAATAGAAAGTGCCCACATGGACCAGGCAATGGCATGGACCAAGCAATGTCATGCGGCCACCCCCACCTCACGCACTGGCGAAGCGCGACAAGCAGCAACACGAACTGAGTGCTCCACTATCCTCTCATGAAGACTATTTCAGGCACGAATCTCGAACAGGCCAAATCTCACAACCGGCGCGTCGTGATCGAAGCCATTCGCACCAATGGCCCGATGTCGCGGGCCGCCATTGCCCGCATGACTGCGCTGACCACACAGACCGTTTCGAATATCGTGGAGGAACTCGCGCGTTCGCATCTCCTGATAGCGATGGAGGCGCAGAAGATCGCCCGCGGTCAACCGATTACGCCCTACATGATCAATCCGGCTGGCGCCTACTCCATCGGTTTGGAACTCGGGCGCCAGCGTGCGGCTGGCGTGCTCACCGATCTGTCCGGCACGGTCTGCGCCCGCGTCGAGTGCCATGTCGACAGGCCGGGACCGACCGAGGCGATGCCGGTCCTTGCAGAGATCGTCAGGGATCTGCAGGAGGCCTTCTCTTTTGACCGCGACCGGCTGCTTGGCGTCGGTATCGCCTTGCCAGGACGCTACGCCGATGGCGGCGTAACCTCGCTCAGCCCGCTCAACCTGCCGGGCTGGCAGGATTTCCCCGTTGCCAGCGCACTCGAACGCCTGATCGACCTCCCTGTACTCGTCGAAAACGACGCCACGGCAGCGGCGATCGGCGAGCGGCTCTATGGCGTTGCCCGCGGCCTTGGCAGCTTCGTCTATCTCTTTCTCGCCGGTGACGGCGGCATCGGCGCCGGCATGTTCCTCGACGGCCATCTCTACAAGGGCAGCCGCGCCAATGCCGGCGAAATCGGCCATATCATCGTCGAGCCGCATGGCAAGCTCTGCAGCTGCGGCAAACGCGGCTGCCTCGATCGCTATGTCTCGCCATCCGTCGCTTACGAATGTCTGGGCATAGCGAATGCGCAGGAGCTGGATCCCGACGACCTGGATGCGCTGATCGCGGCAAACGGTCATGGCTTGAAGGCATGGCTGGAACAGGCGGTACAGCCGCTGCGCCAGACAATCGACTTTCTCGAGCTGGCCTTCGATCCGCAGACAATCGTGCTTGGCGGCAGTGCGCCGACATCCTTGATGACAGGGCTGGCCGAAAGCGTCGAGCCTCTGCACACCCCGGTCAACCCAACGGAAGAGCGCAGCATTCCACGGTTGATGATCGGCGCCAGCGGCAAGGATACCGCCATTTTAGGCGCAGCCGCGCTGCCCATCTTTTCCGAAACAAATCCGCAGTTCGATGTCCTGCAGAAGCCGTTGACGCATCGTGCCGTTATTCATTCTTGAACGGCCGGGAATAGAGCCGGCCTTGTATTACTGATTTAACTCAGGCGCGGTCAACGCGGATCGCGCCTGAGAGCCCCGCATCAGGCTGTCAGAATTGATGCAGACCGTAGAGCAGCGGCATGGTGCCGGCCAATGCCTTGAAACGTTCCCAGGATTTGGCCGAGGGCTTCGTCCAGCCTGTTTCGGCAAGTGCCGAAAGACGCGGAAAGACCAGCCGATCGAAAATGGCCCGGTCCGTCATCGACTCCGACCAGATGCAGGCCTGAATGCCACGGAGCTTTTCCTTCTGAGCCTCCGTCCAGCCATCGATAGGATCGAAGGTGTAGAGTTTCTCCGGATCCGAATGACCTGCCCAGCTTGCGCCCGGCTCGTCCCAATCGGGGCGCATCGCCATGTCGAGATAATAGACCTGGCCCGGGCAAACGACGATCTCGTATCCGCGACCGGCAAGCTCGGCCGCGACCTCGACGCTACGCCAGCTGCAGAGATAGCTCTTGTCCTTGTCGATCCTGTCGCCATGGGCAGCCTCTTCCCAACCGCCTGTCACGCAACCCATTGAAGCGAGAAATGCCTGGATGCGCTCCAGGAATTCCGCCTGCAGGAAGGCCGCGCCCGAGCCATGAATATCGTCGGCCCCGTGCGTGTTGGTGATGACGTTCAGGCGCTTGGCATGCGCTTGCGCAACATCATCACCGGCGATCTCGCGCAAGCGTGCCAAAGCCTCCGGCGAGCCGGACCAGGCGCCGAGGGGAACCTCGTCGGCACCGATATGGATCGTCTTGAACGGGAAAAGCTCGATCAGCTCCGAAAGGATCGTCTCGATCACTTCATAGGTCTTCTCACGCGCCGGGTTGAGGCAGTTATCGGGAAAACCCTGGACCGAATAATAGCTGCCGGCTTCATTCGGGTCGCGCAGCTCGGGAATTGCCTGGAGCATGGCATAGCAATGGCCGGGTATATCGATCTCCGGCAGGACTTCGATGCCAAGGCCCTTAGCGTAGGAGACGATGTCGCGCACAACGGCTTTGGTGTAATAACCACCGGTGCGAGCCGGGCTGGAGCCAAGAAGCGGCGGCATCGGCAGGCCATGACCGCGCCACGCGCCAATCTCGGTCAGAGCCGGATAGGCATCGATCTCGACACGCCACGCTTCGTCATCCGACAAATGCCAATGGAAGCGGTTCAGCTTGTTCCAGGCAAGCACTGCCATCAGCTTCTTGATTTCAGCCGAACCGTAGAATTGCCGTGCGACATCGAGGTGCAGGCCGCGCCAACTCATCGCGGGCTCGTCGACGATCTCGCCGGCAGCAGGGAAATGGAAAGCCTGCGGATGCAAGCGCGCGCCGCGCCAGATCTGGCCGATGGTGACAAGACCATAGACGAAGCCGGTCTGCGCGCTCGCTTCAACCGTTATGGTTTCTGGCGAAAAGGCAATCCTATAGGCCTCGGCGCCCAAACCATCGGCCTCTCGCAATTTCACCGGCACGGCACCCTCCGCTTCGGAGCGGATCAGTCCTTCAGCTGAAAAGAGATGCTCGACAAGAGTGGTAAAGCTTTCAGCAGCAGCCTGCGCCTCCGACGCCGTGGCCTTCAAGGCAAAGCCCGCGGGAAGCGGACGAAGGGAGGAGACGGCGACACGGTTCGGCCAGGGAATGATCGCCAGCGGCACCGGCGGATTGGCCGGCACCGGATAGATTTCCGCGCCGCGCTTCAACGGCGCATTGCTTGACGACGTGCGCGTCGGTTCGGTGCCAGGTGATACCGTGGTGCCATCGGGGAATGCGAGATAAGCGCTATTGGCGCCATCGTTCCAATGTCGGAACTGCCAGCTCAGCGCGCGAACGGTGATGGTCCACGTCCCGCCAGCGGCCAGCACGAAGCCCTCAGGCGGCTGGAATTCGGTAAAATTGGACAGCCGCTTGGTAACCGTCGCGCCTTCGACAACGCCGGCCGGATCGACACGACCAGGGCCGCTGACGCAGAGGGTGAAGCCCGAAAGCGGCTCCGATGACAGGTTCTTCAACCGTAGGACATAGGAAAATTCCTTTTCGTCGGTTGGCGGGTTCCAGGTGGTTTCAAGCCGCAGAGCCGAGGATCGCGGTGTGGACATGAGCATTCTTTCTTCCTGAAGATATCGTTCAAAGCTTGAGCATGCCGGCGTAGATGCCGGGTGCGGAATTGGGGATCTGTATGGCGCCGACCGTCTTCTCGTAGAATTCCGATGGGCCGACATCGCCGATGACCGTATAGGCGTAGCCCATGGCCTTCTGGTCGTTGAGGCAGGCAAACAGCAGCGCCCGACCGATGCCGAGACCGCGAACGCTTTCGTCGACGCCGGTCGGGCCGAAGAAACCGCGTGCCGTCGCCTCGTGACAGGCAAAGCCGACAAGCTCCCGATTTCGCGTGGCGATAAAGCATGTCGGCGGCTGGCGGGTCATTGCGACTGTCGTCTCACTTGCCCAGCCCTGGCCGAAATGTTCCGCCACCCAGCCGGTGATGAGCCGCAGCTCCGGCGGCAGTGCGCGCCTTATGGTAACGCCCGCCTTCGCCATGCGCTCGGGCGACTGCGTGTCGACCGGCAAGGTCGATAGATTGACCAGATGGTCCAAGGGAATTCCTCCTAATTCGATGTGACGAGCGCGCGCATGAAATGATTGGGGCCGATCTGCTCGACCTCGGTCGAGATCGGCCGGCTGAGCGCGCGGATCTTTTCCGCCTGCTCCAGGAAGCGGGCACTGCCGCCGGTCACGAACCTGCGGCCGCCATCCGGAACCGCCGAAAGCAGAAGCTGCGTATAAGGGTGCTTCGGATTGGCGAGGACGGCATTGCTCTCGCCCCACTCGACCATCTGGCCGGCAAACATCACCACGATCTCCTCTGCAACATGAGCGGCCGTTGCGATATCATGGGTGATGTAGAGCATGGCGAGATCGTTTTCCCGCTTTACCCGCGCCAGCAGGTCGAGAATGTCCTTGCGGATCGAAACATCAAGCATCGAGGTTGGCTCATCCGCCACCAGCACGCTCGGAGAAACCGCAAGCGCTCGGGCAATATTGACGCGCTGACGCTGGCCGCCGGAGAGTTCGTGCGGAAACTTCTGGCGTGTCACCGCAGGATTGAGCCCGACGCTTTCCAGCAGCTTCGCAATATCCTCCTCCCGCTCGGCCTTCGGCTTGTCTCCACCGTGCAACTGCAGTGGCCTTGCGATGTGATGATTGATCGTGAAGGCAGGGTTGAGCGAGGAGAACGGATCCTGAAACACCATCTGCACATCCTTGCGGTACATCCGCTCGTCCTTGCTCGCCCCTCGCGCCGTGCGATCCTGTCCGCGAAAGAGGAGCCGGCCGGCAGTCGGCTTGTCGAGGCGGGCAATGATGCGGGCACAGGTGGTCTTGCCGCAGCCGGATTCGCCGACCAATGCCAGTGCCTTTCCCGCGAATAGTGAAAAGGAAACGCTTTTCAACGCGTGCACAGGGCCAAAGTGGCGCTGGATATCATCGAGCCGGATGACGGGTTCTGCAGTCACAGCCTGTATCTGCGGGTTCATGCGAAAACTCCGGGAGGATGGGCGCTGGCCGGAAGCTGCGGGATGGCATTCCAGAGCTTGCGCGTGTACTCGTGAACGGGCGACTGGCTGACCTGAGCGACGTCGCCGACCTCGACCAATTCGCCCCGCAGCATGACGCCGATACGGTGGCATAGCTGCGCCATCAGATGCAGGTCGTGGGTGATGAACAGCACCGAGAAACCATAGGTCTGCTGCAGGTCGAGAACCTGTTCCAAGATCTCTCGCTGCACCACGACATCGAGCGCCGTCGTCGGCTCGTCCATGATAATGAGTTCAGGACGCAGCGCCAGGCAGATGGCGATAACGATGCGCTGGCGCATACCACCGGAAAACTGGTGCGGATAATCGCCGACGCGATGCGGGGGGATGCCGACCAGCTTGAACATTTCTTCGGCCCGCGCACGCGATTCCTGACGCGAGCATCCGGTATGGCGACGCAGGACGTCATGGAATTGTGCCTCCACCCGCATCAGCGGATTGAGCGAATTCATGGCGCTCTGGAATACCATGCCGATGCGCTTCCAGCGGATCTTCTGCAGCTCGCCTTCCGGCATCTTGAGCAGATCCTGCCCGTCAAGCCGGATGCTGCCACCGCTGATCCAGGCCGGCGCCTTGGAAAGCCGCGTGATCGCATAGGCGATCGTGCTCTTGCCGCAGCCGGATTCGCCGGCAAGACCGAAGATTTCGCCGCGGCCGATATTGAAGGATACATCCTTCACCGCGCGGAAATCGCCCTTGTCGAGCAGATAGTCGATATTGAGATGTTCGATCTCAAGCAGATTGCCGCTCATTGCTCGGTCCTCATCATGCGGTTGCGAGCGCGCGTCAGGCGGAACCAGCGGGTCAAGGCCGGGCCGGAACGCAATTGCGGATTGGCGATTTCATCGAAGGTGAAGTTGATCAGCGCGAGACCAAGCCCCGTCAGCGCGATGCCGATGGCCGGCACGCCGATATCCCACCAGGCGCCGACCATGATGGCCGAGGCATTCTGAGCGTTGTAAAGCATGGTGCCCCAGGTGACCTTCAGCGGATCGCCGAAGCCGAGATATTCGAGCGTCGTCTGGGCAACGATCGCGTAGATGATACTGCCGACCAGATTGATGCCGATGAGCGGCGTCAGGTTCGGCAGGATCTCGACGAAAATGATGCGCCAGGCCGGCTCGCCGATCATCTTGGCGGCGGTGACGAAATCGCGGTTGCGCAGCGCCATAGTCTGAGAGCGCGTCATGCGCGCACCCCATGGCCATGACGTCAAGGCAATGATGGTCATGATCGTTATCGGCCCGACCGTCCCCGCGAAGGAAGCGAGCAGGATGAGGAGCGGCATATTCGGGATAACAAGCACGGCGTTGGTGGCAAGGTCGAGCGCCGCATCGGTCTTGCCGCCGGTATAGCCGGCGATCAGGCCGATCGCCGTGCCCAGCACGGTAATGGCGATGCCCGTGGCGAAGCCGACGGACAGCGAGCTTCTCGCGCCCCAGACGAATTGCTTGTAGACGTCGCGGCCCATCTTCGTCGTGCCGAAGACATGCTCGACGGATGGCGGTTGATGCGAGCGACCGACACGGGCGCCTGGTTCGCCCGGCGCGATGATCGGCGCGAAGATTGCCATCAGGCATAGCGCCGCAACGATGACGAAGCCGACGAGCGCCTTCTTCTGGCTGAAAATGGATCGGAAGGAGAAGCTCATCGGCCTGTCTCCCTCAATCGCGGATCGACGAGGCCATAGATGATGTCGACGAGGAAATTGGCACCAAGCGTCGCGAGCGTCATCAGCAGCAATTGCCCCTGAATGACGGGATAGTCGCGCGCCACGCTGGCGGTAAACAGCGTCAGCCCAAGACCCGGATAATTGAAGACGATCTCGGTGACGATCGAACCGCCGAAGACGGCGCCGAGTATCAGCGCAAGATTGGTGAGCACCGGCAGAAGCGCGTTACGCGCACCGTAGCCGAACATGACCGCGAGATTGCTCAGCCCCTTGGCGCGGCCCATCGTCACGTAATCCTCGCCGAGCACGACGATCATGGACGAACGCATCGTCGTCTGAAACTCGCCGATCAGGAACGGCGATAGCGTCAGAACCGGCAGGATCGCGTGCATGAACACGCTGCCGAAGAAGGTGAAATTGAAGCCCGGATCGAGATTGGGATCATAGGCATATCCCACCGGGAACCAGCGCAGCGACACGGCGAAGATAAACAAGGTCGTGAGCGCCACAATGACGGGCGGTATCGAGAACAGGATAACTGCGAAAGGCGATACGATCGTATCGAACCGCCCGCCGCGCCTCCATGCCGCGACCGCGCCGAGGATGACACCAACGCATAGTGAAAAGATGATCGCGGTTACCACGAGGAAGATGGTCCACAGCGTAGCCCGGCTCAGCACCTGAACCACCGTCTGCGGATAGTATTTGACCGAAACGCCAAGATCGAAGGTGGCGAGGCCTTTAAGGTAGTCGAGAAACTGCATCATGATCGGCTGATCGATCTCGCCGAAACGGGCCTTGATCGCCTCGACGGCCGCGGGTGTCGCCCGCGGCCCGAGCTGGGCGACCATGGCGTCGACGGGACTCCCCGGCATAAGCCGGGGAAGAATGAAGTTCACGACGATCGCGAAGGCCAAAGCCACCGCATAGACGCCAAGGCGCCGGCTTGAAACGCGCATCTCTGCTTCCTTCGCTTTGGCCTTATTGGACCGGCTTCAGACGCAAGAGATGCATGAGACGCATGCGGTTGTTGTCGTGGTTTTCCGGGTTCATCACCGGATCCTTGTCCGTGACCCAACCGGTGAAACGCTTGCTGGAATACTGGTACCATGTCGGGCCGTTGAAGACGGGAACGACCGGGAAGTCATCGGCAATCAGAACCTGGATATCGTTGAAGATCTTCTTGTGATCATCATCGGACGACGACTTCAGATATTGATCGAAGAGCGCATCGAGCTTCGGGTTGGAGTAGCGTGGCGCGGCGACGGTGAGCTTGCCGGCATAAGCCGTCGAAAGGCTCTGATAATAGCCCTGGAACGGGGTTGCGCTATCGGCGCGCGAGTTCATGACGACATCGAAGCTGCCATCGAGAAGCTGCTTGCGCCACTGCTCGTATTCCGGCGTGGCGACCGAGGCATTGATGCCCGCGGCGCGCAGCCCTTCGACGGCGATCTGCACGGCATCGATCCAGTCGGTCCAGCCGTTCGGTACGATGACCGCGAAGGTGATTGGCTTGCCGCTCGGCGTGGTACGGAAGCCATCGGCGCCCTTCTTGTAGCCGGCATCGTCGAGGATCTTGTTTGCCTTTTGGGTATCGAAGCCCATGAAGGCATCCTTATCGCCCTCAGCGGCCTTATTGCGCCAGCTTTCGAAGCGCGGCGGCAGGCCGCTGGCATGCAGGTTGACGACCGGATAGCCGAAGCCGGCAATATCGACCATCGATTTGCGGTCCATCGCCAAGCTGAACGCATGACGGAAGTTGAGATCCTTGAATGCCTCGAAATTACCGGCATTCGAAGATTTGAAGTTCATTTCGAAGGCAACGGTTTCGGCTGGCGGCTGCCAGTAGCCATTATGCTGCGGATCGAGCGCGACGAAGGTCTTGTCGATCTGCGGCAGGAACGAGCCGATCCAATCGACGGTGCCTTCCGGCAGCAGCGCCAGCATCTGGTCGTTGCCCGAAATCTGCGGCAGGCGCAGGCAATCGACGTGCAGCGATGCGGCATCCCAATAGTTCGGATTGCGGCATTGCTCGTAGACCTGTGGCGTAAAGCGGCGAACTTCGGTCATCGGGCCGGATCCGACCGGCTTCTCGTTCTTGAAGGCGACCGGATCGGCAACGTCTTTCCAGATATGCTCGGGCACGACGGCGAGATCCGCGAGCGATTCCGGGAATTCGGAATTCACGGCCTTGAGCTTGATCGTCACCTCTGTCGGCGACGGCGCCTCGACCGACGCGACTGTCTGACCGACACCGACCGTATCGACGGCCGGGTTCTTCAGCATCAGGTCGATCGTGTATTTCACGTCGGCCGAGGTCAGCGGCTGTCCGTCAGACCATTTCACGCCGGGACGCAGTTCGTACGTGATCGACATCAGATCGTCGGAAAACTTGTAGCTGGTCGCCAGACGCCAGACCGGCTTGCCGCCGTCATTGGCATTGAAGATGACCAGCGGCTCGTAGATGAAATCCATCGTGCTCTGGCGACGACCGGCCAGATCAAAAGGATTGAAATTACTGACCCAGCTGGTCTGCTCCTCGATGTGCATCGTCAGCACGGATTCCGCGGATGCCATGCCCGCACCGAACGCCAGCGAAGCGCCAAACACTGCCGCTGCCAAGGATGTCCGTTGAAATAAATTGCGCAATGACTTTTTCCTCATTTCCATTTTCAGCCCCTCTTGCTGTTTTTAAGTAGTCAATCAAATTGATTTAATCGTGAGTTTTGAGACTCGTCAATCGCTGATTGGAAATCAACAGGCATTGATTTGAAGGTTCGCGTGATGTCTTTGACGATCGGAATACAGCCCGCCGCTACCAATAATTGCGCGGAGATATCGAGACTGCGGCCTGGTGGCAGCGAACTCTGCGCTGCGGCCACGAAGGGTCTGCGGGCCTGGCGAAAAAAGCCGAAAAAAAGAAAAGCACGTCAGCGCTGCCGAAACAGCACACTGCCGACATCTGGATTTAAGATTCTGCTGTTCGAAAGACTGATCTTCCCAATCGCGTCACCACGGATGCAGCAGAACGGACGCGAGATTGATTGCGATGCGACAACGGACGCATCGCAATCGAAGAAAAAATGGCGCTCGCTCAGTCCAGCGGCTTGTAGGCGATGACGTCCATTTCGACCTTCACGTCGACCATCATCGGCGATTGCACAGTCGAGCGTGCGGGCGGATGATCGATGAAATGCTTTTCGAAGACGGCGTTGAAGCTCGAGAAATCGCGAGCATCATCCAGCCATACATTGACCTTCACCACATGCTCGAGCGTGCAATCGGCAAGAGCAAGAACATCCTTGATGTTGGCGATGACCTGCTCGGTCTGCGTGACGATGTTGCCGCTGATGATTTCACCGTTGATCGTCGGAACCTGGCCCGAGACATAGACGAAATCTCCTGCCCGGACGGCCTTTGCGAAGGGGCGACGCTGGCCCCCAGCCTGGTTATCGGCGACATCGAAACGGATCAGCTTGTTCTTGCTCATGATATGTTCGGTCTCTCTCTGTGTTGTCGAAAGCCGCGTCGCCGTCGCTTCATCGTAAAAAGCTCGATCGCCGACTCCCCTGGAACCTTCATTAACCCCGGCCAAGCCGTCACGCCAGATCGTTTCATCCGTTTATGGGATTCCCCATCGAGCGCCGCAGGAGGCCATCGCGTCCTTTTGTCGAACTTGGCATGATTGCCTTTTCGCCCCCCAGCCTGATAAGACAAAGGCATATTTCGTCGTATGATTGGTTGACGTTCAGGAGGAGTTGTCATGGCAGAACTCGCGCAATCGCTTGCGTCCATTCGCATTCCCGATCTTGCCGGCAAAAGAGTATTGATAACGGGCGCTTCGACCGGCATCGGCGCTGCCGTGGCACGCGCCTTTGCCGCACAGGGCATGAAGATCGGCCTGCACTTCAATGCGAGCCGCGAGCCGGCGGAAAAGCTGGCCGATGAAATCAAGGCTGGCGGCGGGACCGTCCGTCTCATTCAGGGCGATGTCTCGCAAGACGGCGGGACCGAGCGCATCGTCGAGGATGCGGTAGACGCCTTGGGCGGGCTCGATGGCCTGGTCAACAATGCTGGCGGCATGCTCGGGCGGCTTCCAACCGCCGAAATGACGGATGGGCATTATGAGCGGGTGATGAACCTCAATGCACGCTCCGTCCTTGCGGCCACCCGCGCCGCTCATCCTCACCTGAAAAAACAAGGCGGCTTCATCATCAACACGACCTCAATTGCCGCGCGCAACGGCGGCGGCAATGGCGCAATTCTTTATGCCGCCTCCAAGGGTTTCGTCTCGACCATTACCCATGGGCACGCCAAGGAATTCGTCAGCGACAAGATCCGCGTCAATGCCGTCGCACCCGGCGTCATCGCGACGCCGTTCCATGAGCGCTATACCAACGACGAGCAGATGGAGCTGCAGCGCAAGACGATCCCCATGGGCTTCGTCGGCACACCGGAAGACTGCGTCGGCGCTTATCTCTTCCTCGCCTCTCCCACCCTGTCCGGCTACATCACCGGCCAGATCATCGAGGTCAATGGCGGCCAGCTCATGCCGTGAGATGCGGTCAGCGGTCGCTTTGTGCGTCGGGCAATGTTAGTCTTGCCCGGCAGGGGGCCTTCGCGTCGAGGAAGATGGAGCGCATGCAGATGGCAAAGACGCCCACTCAGGACGGCATCAAGACGTCGGTGGAATTGACCCATCCGGAGCGGGTCTATTGGCCCGACGATAATATTACCAAACGCGATCTTCTCGAATATTATGCCCTGGCGTGGGAGCGCATGTCGCCATTCGTCATCAATCGTCCCCTCGCGCTGTTGCGCTGCCCCGATGGTATCGACGGGCCGCGCTTCTTCCAGAAACACGCCTGGAAAGGCATCAATCATAACATCACCGAAATCGCCGATCCCGAAGACAAAGACGCTGCAAAACTTTTGAAGATCGAGAGTTTTGACGGGCTTGCTGCGCTCGTCCAATCAGCCGCCCTGGAGATACATCCCTGGGGCACCAGGATCGAGCATTGGGAAAAGCCCGACATGATCATCATGGACCTCGATCCTGGCGAGGATATCGCATGGAGCAAGGTCGTGACTGCAGCGAAAGAGATCAGGGAGCGCTTCGCGGCCCTGGGCCTGACCTCCTTTGTCAAAACGTCCGGCGGCAAGGGATTGCATGTGGTCGCATCCGTCAAGCCGCAGGCGACCTGGCCGCATATCAAGGATGCTGCAGAAGCGATCGCCCATGCCATGAGCGCCGATAGCCCGGAGACATATTTGTCGGTCGCCAGCAAGGCGAAGCGGCCGGGCCATATCTTCATTGATTATCTGCGTAACGGGCGCGGCAATACTGCGGTCGCACCCTATTCGACACGCGCAAGAAAGGGCGCGGCCGTTTCGATGCCGGTCAATTGGGACGAATTGGACGACAAGATCGGGCCGGCCTCCTTTACCGTCAAGAATGCACCATCGCGCCTCGGCCAATCGAGCATCGATCCTTGGGCAGATTTCTTCAAGGCGGCATCGCCGCTCAAAGTCTGAGGCTACACTAGAAACGGGACCAGCGCCGGCGTGCTGGCCTTATAGTCGGCATAGGCCGAGCCGAAGGTCTCGCTCATCCAGCTTTCTTCAATCCGTACACGGCGCAATACGGCATAGAGCACCGCAATGATCGCAAGGACGGCCGCGATGTCACCGCGCGCAATTGCCGAGCCGATGATGGCGAGCATCAGGCCCGAATAGATCGGATGCCGTACAAGCGCATAGGGACCGGAGCGTATGAGCGCGTGATCCTCCTTGAGCGTAATCACGCCACTCCAGTTTCTGCCGATGTGATAGCGAGCCCAGACGGCGAAGAGCAGACCGATGAAGGTCAGAGCAGCACCGATTGTATAAGACGTCAGGTCTTGCGGAATGATGCGATATCGCAAGGGGCCGAACCAGGATGGATCGATTGAAAGCAGGAAGGCGCCGATCCAGATCGGCGCGGTATTGCCGAGCCGCGACAACGGATCTTCCTGCCGCACGCTCTTCTTGACGCCGAACGAAGCAAAGAGCCAGATCAACAGCCAGATGATCCAGCATGCAGGAATGAATTGATAAAGCAGCATCGCTCAGCCCACATCTTTGTCCAATTCCGGATAGTGCCGGAAAATGCCGTTCTCATTGAAGGGAATGCGGCGATCGGACTGAAGATAGCGAGCAATGTTAGGCCGTTTCATGACAGCTGCGTGCAGCGCAGTCAGATGCGGATAATCGCGGTTAAAATGCTTTGTCGCGCGCGGAAAGGCATAGCGCAGCCCCTCATAGACCTGAAACAGCGAAAGATCGACATAGGTCAATTCGCCGCCGAAGATATGGCTCGATCCTTCGGGGTTCTGCTGCAGCACTTTCTCGAAATAGCCGAGAAACTTGGGAATGCGGTTCTCGATGAATTCCGCAGCGCGCGCTTTGGCCTCTTGCTTCTGATCCTCGTAATATTTCGACGTCGCGATCGGGTGGTGCGTGTCGTGTACCTCGGCGACGAGATCGGTGATCGTCAACTGCTGGCCGTTCAACACGTGGCGCTTTCCTTCGTCCCTCGGCGCCAGACCGAGTTTCGGCCCGAGATACATCAGGATATTCGCCACATGCGGAATAATCAGATCACCGTCCTTCAGAAACGGCGGCGCAAATGGGAGGCCGAGTTCGGATTTACCTTCCATGATGGCAAACATGGCGGGCATTCCGTGCCCTTTGCTTTGCCCCTTGCTGGCAGGAGCACGACAAACATCGACATAGCCTGCGCCGGCTTCCTCCAGCGCCAGCCGGACGAATTCGCCGCGCCCCTGAATGCTATCCCAATAATAGAGTTCATAGGCCATTCGGTTTCATCTCCCCGATATTGAGAGCAATCCGCTGCAATGATCGCCGCAAGACTGCAATTTAGCGCCGACATCCCGAAAGATAAGAGGCAATCGACGATTACAGGCGGAGGCATATACACAGGAAACCTTATGAACTTCATAGCGACGGCCGAATGGATCTCGACGATCGCATCCAGTTCTCACCAATGGCCTAGGAATGTGTGTTGTGCTCGTGGCGTTTACGCGTCGCAGCCGCCTTCTTTGCAGAGGCGGAGCGCTCCGCAGCGGGTCGGCTCGCAGCGGCGCGCCCGCCGATCCTGCCACCCTTTTCGGACGATTCGTGGTTTTCGGAATGGCCGCGACCGGAGCCTGACTTCTTGCCGCCGCCGCTTTCCTTGTTTACGGTCGCCCAGGCACGCCGCTCCGCCTCTTCGTGCGAAACGCCGCGGTCTTCATAGCCTTCCTCGATATGTTCGGCCTTGCGCTTCTGCCTGTCGGTATAGGCGGATTTGTCTCCTCGGGGCATGATCTTTCTCCTTGCTGGGAAGAAAGACCAACCCGTCGCCAGGGAAAAGGTTCCGAGATCTGGCCGGAAGAACTGCGATTGCCGGATAGCAGACTGCTCGGGAGCACCCGCAAGCGCCGATCATGCCGTACAGCCGCACGTTGCTTGGCGGAAGCAGGGAAAAACACGCCAACCGAGCGATCGATGATCAGAATGAGGACCAAAGCCGCCAGAAGATAGAGCGCAGCAAGCACGAGGAGTGATGTCATTGCACCGCCTCCCAGCTAATGACAAGACGCAAAAGCTCGCGCGCTGCGACGATCGCCACAACCATCCGTTTCAGATCATCGATATAGCTGCGACACATTGCTGAGCTCCCTTCGCAAGCTGTAGCATCGATGTGTGACAACTATTTCGCGGATGAGAGCCAAATCACCGAAATTATTGCGAATATTCCGTTACCGTCTCGAAAAGAGAGACGGCCCGATGTTACCATCGAGCCGCCCTCATCTCCGCCACACTCCTGAAGCTGACGCGTCCTATATCTTCGCGGCTGCAGCCTTCTTCGATATCTTCTTCGCTGGCTTGGCCAATTTTTCCTCGGCAACAGCTGCCGCGGCGACTGCCGTCTTGCGCTTTGCCTTGGGCTTGATATCGATCGTGCCGCCCTCTGCAGTCGTTTTCTCAAGCGCGATGCGCTCGCTGCTCGCCTGCGCCCAATGCTCGGCGTCGCGACCGGAAGGATAGCCTTCCTCTTCCCATATGGCGTATGCGCGCTTCTTGATCCATTCGTCCCGAGATTCCAACATCTGCTGTTCTCCGTTCGCATCATTGAACAAGGTTTGATGAACGATGCCCGTTCTTGAAACGCGGGCTTTGACGCCTCCCCCGAGCAGCCAAGACGCTATGGCTAGCGTTCTTCGATCTCGACGCTCGAACCGCAGTGGCGCTTCAAACAAGAAACAGTAGTTACCGTGGGGGACGGTAGCGAAGCAGCCGAAGCACCCTAAGTATGATGCTGGTCAGAACAGGGTTCAATTAAAATTATCTAATAAGATGAGATTTCGCACCGCTATTGATGACATCCTGGCGATCGCCGGCCCACTCATTGCAGCTTTTGCGGGCAAGGATATACTTGCATCATGATCGACCTCGTGGCTGCCCATTGGGGCCAAATTCTCGCCGTCCTGTCCATCGTGATGGGGGCAGCCGCTGCAATCCATGCGGCCATGACCAAAGAGGATGTCCGAGCTGCGATCGGCTGGGTCGGCGTCATCATCCTGTCGCCCATCATTGGTGCCGTCCTCTATGCTGTCGCCGGCATCAATCGCATCCGCCGGGCGTCGCTCAGCTCGCAGCGCGACGCGCTCTTTCGCAAGGATGCGAATGGCGAGCTCTCCAGCTTCGACGCCGATGACGGCGAAGTGCGGCGGCGGTTCGGCGATCGGTTCGGTTCGATGAAGACGCTCGGCGACCGCGTCGTTCGCTATATGATGAGCACGGGCAACACGATCGAGATGCTGACGAACGGCGATGTCGCCTATGCTGCGATGAAAGCCGCAATCGACGGCGCCGAGCGCAGTATCCTGATGGAGACCTATATCTTCGATCGCGACCCGATCGGCCTCCGCATCGCCGATGCCCTGATTGCCGCGACCAAGCGCGGTGTCAGCGTCCGCGTGCTCATCGATGCCGTCGGCGCCCGCTATTCCGTGCCGAGCATCATGGGCTATCTGCGCGAAGGCGGCGTGCAGGTCGACGTCTTCAACGGCAACGTCATCATTGGCCTGCGGTTGCCCTATGCCAACCTGCGTACCCACCGAAAGATCCTCAGCATCGACGGGCGAATTGCCTTTACCGGCGGCATGAATATCCGCCAGGGCTTCACGCGCGAATTCGCAAACGAGCACAGCGCTCGCGACATGCATTTCTGCGTAACAGGTCCTGCAGTCGCCGATCTCTTCAATACGGCGGCCGAGGATTGGCGCTTTACCACGGGCGAAGTCCTGAATGGCGGGGAATGGCGGATCGCCGCACCCTCCAACCAGCCTGGAGCGCCCGTTTTTATGCGCGTCGTCGCCTCTGGTCCGGATCGCAGCGTCGAGACCAATCACAAGATGCTGATCGGCGCGCTGTCGGTGGCACACAAATCCATCCGCATCATGTCGCCCTATTTCCTGCCGGATCGCGAATTGATCAGCGCGCTGGTGACGGCAGCGCGGCGTGGAGTCGAGGTCGATATCGTCGTGCCGACGGCCAACAATCTGGTGCTCGTCGACCGCGCCATGACGGCGCAATTCGACCAGATGCTGAAGAATTATTGCCGCATCTGGCGCGCCGAAGGCGCCTTCAATCATTCCAAGCTTTTGTCCATCGACGGCATCTGGGCCTATGTCGGCTCTTCCAATCTCGATCCGCGCTCCCTGCGGCTTAATTTCGAGGTGGATCTCGAGATACTCGATCGTGACTTTGCCGACACGATCGATACGCATATCGACGCAATCCTCGAATCGGCGCATCCGGTCGATCTCGAAAGACTTCGGGCACGTCCTTTCATCGTAAGGCTTGTCGAGAAGGTTCTCTGGCTCGGTTCGCCCTATCTCTGACGGTCTCGCTGCCAGACAAACTGTGCTCGTCGCAGCCTTTTTACATGACAAGGCCAACAATCGCTTCTTATACTCTCTCCAACGTGCCCGACGTGATCTGATCAAGGAACGGTCGACGGATAGATGCGAAAGAAGAAAGAAAGTCTCCGTGCGAGCATTCTGGAAAGCCTGAAGAACCGAAAGAAATCGCGCCCAAAATCGGCCGGCAGCAAGCCCGATCGCCCCGAAGGCACCTTGATCGCCTCCTACAATGTCCACAAATGCGTCGGCGCCGACCGCCGCTTTGATCCGGAAAGGACAAGCCGCGTCATTCATGAAATCGATGCCGATGTCATCGGTCTGCAGGAAGCCGATACGCGTTTTGGAGAACGCACGGGCATCCTCGATCTGCGCCGGCTCGAACGGGAGACAGGCCTCATCCCGGTGCCGATCGCCGGCGTCACCAAAGCGCATGGCTGGCACGGCAATGTGGTTCTTTTCAAGCAGGGTACGGTTCGCGACGTCCACCAGATCAATCTGCCGGGGCTCGAGCCGCGTGGTGCCTTGATCGCCGAACTGGAATTGGCTCGTGGCGGGAGCCTCAGGATTATCGCGGCGCATCTCGGCCTGCTGCATCGCTCGCGCGCGCAGCAGACGCGTCTGATCGTCGACCTCATGAACGACGGCAGCGAGACGCCGACCATCCTGCTGGGCGATCTCAATGAATGGCGCCTCGGCGACCGCTCGTCTCTCAATACCATCCAGAACGCGTTCGGACCGCTACCGCCTGCCGTACCGAGCTTTCCCTCGACACTGCCGCTTCTAGCGCTCGATCGCATCATGGCAAACCGCCGCGGCATGATCTCCGCAGTCGAAGTACATGACTCGCCGCTGGCACGCGTGGCTTCCGATCACCTGCCCATCAAGGCCGTGGTCAGTCTGGAAGCGCTCGACATCAACGCCCGGGTGCAGTCGCAGACTGCCTAGACGTTATCGCCATGCTTCATGTTGATCCTACCGATATATGTGATGACGGGCGCAGGACCATCTTATAGGCTGCCCGCCGAAATGACCGATCCGGGAGACAATCATGCTGAAAACTCTGTTGCTGACCGGCGCCGCCGGCGGTGTTGGCCAGGCAATCCGGCCGCTTCTGTCGCAGATCGCCGAGAATGTCGTATTGTCCGACCTCGCGCCGATAAGCGACCTGCGCCCGAATGAGCGTTTCGTCGCCTGCGATCTCGCCGACCGCAGCGGCGTCGACGCGATGGTGCAAGGTGTTGATGGTATCATCCATCTTGGCGGGATATCGGTGGAAAAGCCTTTCGATCTGATCCTGCAAGGTAATATACTCGGCCTCTATAATCTCTATGAAGCAGCGCGCGCCGCCGGCAAGCCACGCATCGTTTTTGCAAGCTCCAATCACACGATCGGCTTCTATCGCCGGGATGAGCGGATCGACAATAAGGTGCCGACACGGCCAGATTCGCTCTATGGGGTCTCGAAAGTCTTCGGCGAGGCCGTCGCCAGCCTCTATTTCGACAAGTTCGGCCAGGAAACGCTTTCGGTACGCATCGGCTCCTGCTTCCCCGAGCCGCGCAATACACGCATGCTCGCCACCTGGTTCAGCATCGGGGATTTCGTCTCGCTGTGCGATTGCGCATTCAGCGCCCCGCGCCTCGGCCATACGATCGTCTATGGCGTCTCGGACAATGACGAACAGTGGTGGGACAATAGCAACGCCGCCTTTCTCGGCTGGAAGCCGCGCGATAGTGCGGCTCCCTGGCGCACCGAAATTCTGTCGAGGACACCCGCTGAGGATCCAAACGATCCTGCAATCGTCTATCAGGGCGGCGGCTTTGTTTCTGCCGCTCACCCCGAGGACTGATCGTCAGACGCCGTTGCGAAAGAGCTTCCAGCGTGTCGGCCTGAAAGCAATGCGGTTGCGGTCCAATGCATCCGCCTTGTTCGGCGGCAGTTCGATCTCGATAGGATCGTGCTGGGCACCGATGTTGATCTCAAGATGGCGGGTGCCTGCTACACGCCTGCTGGCAACGAGCAGACCCGCGATCGCGCTGCCATCGCCATCGCGGATCTCGATATCGTGGGGTCGGAAATACAGATAGGCTTCGCCATCAGGCTCATGCGGCGTGCTGAGCCCCAGCGGCTTATCATCGAACCAGATCTCACCGCTGGTGATGCGCACCTTCAGACGATTGGATTGGCCGATAAAGCCATAGACGAAGGGAGAGTTCGGCGCGTCGTAGATCTCGTCTGGCGTTCCGACCTGTTCGATCGCGCCCTTGTTGAGCACGACCACCCGGTCGGCGAGCTCCAGCGCTTCTTCCTGGTCATGGGTCACGAAGACAGTGGTGTGGCCGGTGCGATCGTGGATTTCGCGCAGCCATTTACGCAGGTCCTTGCGGACCTGAGCATCGAGAGCACCGAAGGGCTCGTCAAGAAGCAGGACATTCGGCTCCACCGCCATCGCGCGCGCCAGAGCCACGCGCTGGCGCTGGCCGCCGGAAAGCTGGGCCGGATAGCGCTTCTCCAGGCCGTTCAGTTGCACGAGTTCCAACAGCTCGATGGCACGCCGGCGTATTTCATCGCGTGGCGGACGACGCGATGCCGAGCGGACTTTCAGACCGAAGGAGATGTTGTCGAGCACCGTCATATGCCGGAATAGCGCATAATGCTGGAACACGAAGCCGATATTGCGCTGCTGCACGGTCTTTCGCGACGCATCCTCTTCGCCGAAGAAGATCTGCCCCTCCGTCGGAGTTTCCAACCCGGCAATCAGGCGCAGCAGCGTCGTCTTGCCGGAGCCCGATGGCCCGAGAAGCGCAATCAATTCGCTCGAGCGGATATCCAGGGACACGTCATGCAATGCGGGAAAGCGACCGAATTCCTTACGCAGGTTTTGAACGCGAACTTCCATTAAGAATTCCTTCAGTGACGCCGGCTGGCTGCGATCTCTTCGCTATAGCGCATTTCCAGCAGCGTCTTCAGTATCAATGTGACAAGGGCGAGCAGGGCCAGGAGCGTGGCAACCGCGAATGCCCCCGAAAAATTATATTCGTTATAAAGAATTTCGACCTGCAGGGGCATGGTGTTGGTTTCGCCGCGGATATGACCCGAAACGACCGAAACGGCTCCGAACTCACCCATGGCGCGGGCGTTGCAGAGCAGCACGCCGTAAAGCAGGCCCCATTTGATGTTCGGCAGCGTGACATGCCAGAAGGTCTGCCAGCCATTCGCCCCGAGCGAAAGTGCTGCCTCCTCGTCCGCGCTGCCCTGCTCCTGCATCAGCGGGATCAGTTCGCGCGCGACGAAGGGAAAGGTGACGAACATCGTCGCCAGCACCAGCCCAGGAACCGCAAACAGGATCTGAATGCCATGGCTTTGCAGCCAAGGGCCGAGTGTGCTGTTCGAATTGAACAACAGCACGAAGACCAGGCCCGATATAACCGGCGACACCGAAAAGGGCAGATCGATCAGCGTCGTCAGTAAGGCCTTGCCCTTGAATTCGAACTTGGCGATCGCCCAGGCGGCGGCAACGCCGCAGACAAGGTTCAGCGGCACACTGATGCCGGCAACGATCAATGTCAGCCGTATGGCCGCGAAGGTCTCCTCGTCAACCAAGGCTTCGAAGAAGGTCTCGATCCCCTTGCGGAATGCCTCGACGAAAACGGCCGCGAGAGGCAGAAGCACCATCAGCGTCAGGAACGCGAGCGAGATCAATATGAAGACAATGCGCGCAAGCCGGCTTTCGGTGATGACCGAATGACCGGTTTCGACTGATGCAGAAAGATCATGCGCCATAGCCATATCTCCTTCTGCTCCACGACTGGATGAGATTGATGATCAAAAGCATGGTGAAGGAAATAAACAGCATCAACGTCGCGATCGCCGTCGCTGCGGAATAGTTATATTCCTCCAGGCGAATGACGATGAGTAGCGGCGCAATTTCCGAAACATAGGGCTTGTTGCCGGCGATGAAGATGACCGATCCGTATTCGCCGGCCGCGCGCGCGAATGCCAATGCAAAGCCTGTCAGAGCTGCAGGTGCGAGGCCTGGCAGCAGCACGCGGGTTATGGTCTGAAAACGCGAGGCACCAAGGGTCGCCGCCGCCTCCTCGACTTCGCGGTCGATCTCCTCCATGACCGGCTGTGCCGTGCGCACTACGAAAGGCAGGCCGACGAAGATCAACGCGATGACGATGCCGACGGGCGTGAAGGCGATCCTAATGCCGAGCGGCGTAAGGAACTGTCCGATCCAGCCATTCGGCGCGTAGAGCGTCGTCAGTGCAATGCCGGCAACCGCCGTCGGCAAGGCGAACGGCAGATCGACCATCGCATCGAGAACGCGCTTGCCCGGAAAGCGATAGCGCACCAGGACCCAGGCCAGGATAAGCCCGAGCACGGCATTGACGAGCGCGGCGATAAAGGCGCCGCCGAAGCTCATGCGCAGAGCATAGAGCGTGCGCACGTCAAGCGCGAGGGCCCAGAAATTCTGCCAGCCGAGCGCGCTGCTTTTCCAGAGGAGCCCTGATAGCGGGATGAGAACTATGAAGAGGAGCCAAGCCAAGGTAACGCCGAGCGCCAATCCGAATCCCGGAATGACGCTCGGCTGCCGTAACCGCCACCGTTTGCGGGTTATAGAATGCATTCAGTCTTATTGTCCCGGCTTGTAGATCTGATCGAAGACGCCCCCGTCAGCGAAGAATTTCGGCTGAGCTTGAGACCATCCGCCGAAGTCGTCAATAGTTGCGAGCTTCAGGGACGGGAAACGAGCGACATCCTTGGGATCGGCCGCTTCCGGCTTGATCGGCCGGTAATAGTGCTTCGCGGCGATCTTCTGACCTTCATCCGAGTACAGATAGTTCAGATAGGCTTCCGCGACCTTGCGCGTGCCCTTGGTGTCAACATTGCCGTCGACAACGGCAACCGGCGGATCGGCGCGGATCGAAACGGACGGTGTCACGATCTCGAATTTGTCGGGACCGAGTTCGTCGAGCGAGAGATAGGCCTCGTTTTCCCAGGCGAGCAGGACGTCACCAAGACCGCGCTGCACGAAGGTCGTCGTCGCCCCGCGCGCACCGGTGTCGAGGACCGGCACATGCTTCAGGAGCTGCGCGACGTAGTCCTGCGCCTTGGCATCATCGCCGCCATTCGCCTGCTTGGCCCACGCCCATGCCGCCAGGATGTTCCAGCGGGCACCACCAGACGTCTTCGGGTTCGGCGTGATGACTTCGACCCCGTCCTTGACCAGATCCGGCCAGTCCTTGATGCCCTTTGGATTGCCCTTGCGCACGAGGAACACGATGGTCGACGTATAGGGAACCGAATTGTTCGGGAACTTGGTCTTCCAGTCGGCCGGGATCTTGTGCGTCGCCTTGGCGATCGCGTCGATATCGCCCTCAAGGGCGAGCGTCACCACATCGGCATCGAGACCATCGATAACCGAGCGGGCCTGCGCGCCGGAGCCGCCATGCGAAGCCTTGATATTGATGGTTTCGCCCGTGTCCTTCTTCCACTTGGCAGCAAAGGCCGTGTTGAAGTCCTTATAGAGTTCGCGGGTCGGATCGTAGGAAACATTGAGAAGCGTCTTGTCCGCCGCCCAGGTCGGCGCGACGGCCGCGATCGAGAAACTGCCGATCAGAATTGCGGTGGCGAGAAGCCGAGAAAGCTTAATCGTCTGCATGGATGCACCCCCTTCGTTTGTCCTTAAACCCTATCAACTTGGTCGTATAAAGTAACGAAGGCAGTTTCCGTTTTCGGTAACTGCGGAGAACAGCATCCCATAGAATCCGAAAAAGTGAAATCACATTCCCGAATGACGCCAGACGTGCAACGAGTGCGTCGTCAGCAGATGGTGTCGGACATAAAGACGGAATAGAGTTCGTCGGCGCTCTTCGTCTGCCGCATCGCCGTCAGAACGCCTTCCGTGCGCAAACGCCTCGCGATCGCGGCAAGCACATTCAGATAGTCGCCCCGGCCGCCCTCTCCGAACAACAGCACGAAGGCCCATTCCGTCGGTACGTCGTCGATGGCTTCGAAATCGACAGGATGTGCAAAATGCACCATCAGTCCCCGAGGCCTCGTCATGCCAGCGATGGCGGCGTGCGGCACCGCAACGCCATTGCCGATACCTGTCGTGCCCAATTTTTCGCGCGTCTCCAGCGCCCGCATGACCACTGCCTCGTCTAGGCCAAAGCAATGGGCTGCCTTCGACGACAGCATCTGCAACGCCCGCCATTTCGTCGGAGTGGAGACGCCGACAAAGACGTGTTCGGGAAGAATGATCGTGGAAAGGTCCATGGTCGCACTCAAGGTCCGGCAATAAATTCTGAAATGGCATTCATCGCCACAAGTCCGAGGCGAGATCGCCTCGATCATGGGCTCGAAATCTCCGCTGCCTCAATCAGGCTCGCGCAGCCGATAGCCGACGCCTGTCTCGGTGGTGATATAGTGCGGCTGATCGGGAATCTCCTCGATCTTCTGCCGAAGCTGGCGGACATAGACGCGCAGATACTGCACATCGGCCGCAGGCCCCCAGATCTGCTTCAGCAGGAACTGGTGTGTCAGCACCTTGCCGGCGTGCTGGGCAAGCACGCGCAGGATTTCGTATTCCTTCGGCGACAGCTTGATCTCCTTGCCATCGACCTTGACGATACGCTTGACGAGATCGATGGAAAGACCGCCGGTCTGGAAAATCGCCTTCTCGCCCTGTTGCTGCAGGCGATGACGCAGCGCCACACGGATGCGGGCAGCAAGCTCGTTGACGCCGAAAGGCTTGGTCACATAATCGTCGGCGCCGCTCTCGAGCGCCTTGACGATACCAGCTTCATCGGTGCGGCTCGACAGAATGACCACCGGGATCTGCACCCCATCCTCGCGCCATTCCAAAAGCAGGTCCTGGCCGGATTTGTCGGGCAGGCCGAGATCGAGCACGATCAGATCGGGCTGGTCTTCATCGATCGACGCCTGAGCCGATGCGGCGCTCTGCGCCTCATTGACGACATAGCCCTGGGCACCGAGGCCCACGCGCAGCAATTTGCGGATCGGCGGCTCATCATCGACAACGAGAATCTTGACGGCAGTGGTGTTCATTTCAGTTCATCCAGCTTCGGGACATCTGTTGGTTTCGGCAGGCGGATGGTGAAAACTGCCCCCTGCCGATCCGTTCTGTTACCGGCGGCGATCATGCCGCCCATCGCCTCAATGAAACCACGGCAGATGGAAAGGCCAAGCCCGGTCCCGGCGCGCACCTGATCACCTTTGCGTACCCGATAGAAGGTATCGAAGACGCGTTCGAGATCGGCGGGCGGAATACCCGGTCCCTCGTCCATCACGCGAAAGACGATATTGTCGATATCGGCCCAGGCTTCCAGGCGGATGGCCGATCCCTCCGGCGCATATTTGGCGGCATTGTCGAGCAGGTTGAACAGCACCTGTTCGAACAGGACAGGGTCAACCTTCACCATCGGCAGATCGACGGGCATCTGCACGTCGACACGGTGATGCGCCAGGATTTTTTCCGCCCGCCGCAGCGCGCTGCCGACGATATCGCCGGCATAATGCAGGGCGTAATTCGGCTCCATCGCGCCGGACTCGATCTTGGTCATATCGAGGAGATTGGCGATGAAACGGTTGAGCCGTTCTGATTCGTCGATGACGGTCGACAGGAGATCGACGCGATCTTCGTGCGGCAATGTTTCCAGATAGTCGCGCAAGGTACCTGCCGCCCCAAGGATGGCAGCAAGCGGCGTCTTCAAATCATGCGAAATCGAGGTCAACAGAGCCGACCGCAACCGGTCGGCCTCCACGGCCAGCTTCGCGCGGTCGACATCGGCTACCAGCTGAACGCGCTCGATGGCAAGCGCCGCCTGATCGGCGAGCGCATCGAGCAGCCGCTGCTGTTCCGGCGTCAGAAGTGGGCCATCACGGCGGTCGCTATCGAGACCGATGACGCCGACGGCGGTTCGGCCCGTGCGGAGCGGAACGTAAAGGCGCTTGGCTCCCGGTAGCGTATCGGCGCCACGGCCGGCGGCATGATTGTGCTCCCAGGCCCAGCGGGCTGCGGCTATATCGGCGTCGTCGAGCGTATCGTCAGGCGGATAGCCGGCCTTGACGGCGATCGTGCCATGCTCCGGCAGAAGCAGCACGACCCGCAGTTTCAGCATCGACGCCAGCTGGAAGGCGGTGGCCCAGAGAACATCGTCGAGCGTGCCGGTTCCCGCGAGCTTCTTCGAGAAAAGATAGAGGTCTTCTGTGGTTCGCGCGCGTTGGCGCGCGGCTGCCGCCTGGCGCTGCACAGTCGCCGTCAGGTTACTCGCAATGACCGCGACACCGAGGAAGAAGAAGAAGGCAAGCACGCTTTCGGGATCACTGATCGTCAGCGTGTAGCGCGGAGGCAGAAAAAAGAAGTTGAAGGCAAGAGCGCCGAGAAAACAGGAGTAAAGTGCCGGACGCAGACCTTGCGTCACGGCGCTTACCAGCACCGCCATCAGGAAGACCAGCGCCAAATTGCGGACATCCAGCACCTGATCGAGGATGACGCAGAAGCCGAGCGCGATGGCAACATAGAGCGTTGCCAGGACATAACCACGAAACTGGAAGGGCGGCGGCGAAGGCGCCACTTTGACACCACGCCTTGCAGCCTCGCCATCCGCTTCGCTACCGGAAATGACATGAACGCTGATGTCGCCGGCCTTACGGATGAGATCGTAGGACACCGAACGGCGGGACCAATCGCGCCAGGAGCCGATTTTCGGCGAACCAATGACGATATGGGTCACATTGTTGCTCGCCGAATGGCGAAGCAATTCCTCCGCCACCTCGCGGCCCGGAAGAGTAATCGCCTCACCGCCGAGCTGTTCGGCAAGCCTGAGCGTGGCGGCAATCGTGTCGCGCTGCGCCTCGCTCAAACTGATCGAGCGGTTGGTCTCGACATAGACGGCTGCCCAGGGGGCCCGCAGGCGAGCGGCCATGCGGGCGGCATAGCGGACAAGCGCGGCCGAACGCGGGTGATGATCGATGGAAACGAGCACGCGCTCGCCAGCAGCCCAAGGCCCCTGGATCGCGTGCGCTTGCATATGGGTCAGGAGCTGATCGTCGACGCGCTGGGCGGTGCGCCGCAGCGCCAGTTCGCGCAATGCGGTCAGGTTGCCCGGCGTGAAATAATTGGTCAGCGCCCGCTCTGCCGTCTTCGAGACATAGACCTTGCCGTCATGCAGCCGCTTGATGAGATCATCCGGCGTCAGATCGATGATCTCGACATCGTCGGCCATGTCGATGATCGAATCCGGTACCGTCTCGCGCACACGGATGCGGGTAATCTGCGACACGACGTCATTCAGGCTTTCGACGTGCTGGATATTCAACGTCGTATAGACGTCGATCCCGCGGTCAAGAAGTTCCTTGACATCGAGGTAGCGCTTCGGATGCCGGCTGCCATAAGCATTGGTATGAGCAAGTTCGTCGACAAGCACCAGTTCGGGGCGGCGCTTCAGGATGGCATCGAGATTCATCTCCTCGAGCGCCCTGCCCTTATAGTCGACATTGATGCGGGGAACGATCTCGAACCCTTCGAGCAGGGCCTGTGTCTCACGGCGGCCATGGGTCTCGACCACGCCGATCACGACATCGACGCCGTCGGCGATCTTCGCCCTGCCCGACATCAGCATCTCATAGGTCTTGCCGACGCCCGGTGCCGCTCCGAGGAATATCTTCAGCCGTCCGCGTGTCTCGGCCCGCGCCTTTTCGAGAAGCGCATCGGGGGAAGGCCTGCTCAGCATGTCGCGGCTTTCATCTGCCATTCGCTGGTTGTCTTTCCTGATAAGATTGAGACGGCGCTAACCGTCTCAACCTCTTCAACTTATTGAGTCATAGAAGCATCGAGCGCCTGGTTCAATGCCAGCACATTGACCACAGGTTCCCCGAGAACACCGAGCTCTCGCGGCTCTATGGCTGCCTCGACGAGCGACTTGACCTTGGCCTCATCCATGTTGCGGACCTTGGCGACGCGCGGGACCTGGAAATAGGCATCTTCAGGCGAGATGTCCGGGTCAAGTCCGCTGCCCGATGTGGTAAGCAGATCGATCGGAACCGGCGTATTCGGGTTCTGCACCTGCAATGTCGCTGCATCCCCCTTGATACGCGTGATCAGGCTCGAATTGGTCGGACCGAGATTAGAGCCGCCAGAATTGGCGGCATTATAGGGTGCGGAAACCGATTTGGTCGGGTCATTCGGATCGGCGCCGGTCGTGGCCGACGGACGACCGTGAAAATATTTATCCGCCGTAAAATTCTGGCCGATAAGGCTGGAGCCGATCACCTTGCCGTCCTTCTCCACCAGGCTGCCATTCGCCTGATGGGGAAATAGCGTCCGGGCGACACCGGTCATGGCAAGCGGATAGGCAAGACCGGTCAGAACGGTCGTGGCGACGATCATGACGATCGCGGGTCTGATTTGTTTCAACATGAAAGAAACTCCTTAGGCGAGGCCGATGGCGGTAATCGCCATGTCGATGGCCTTGATGCCGATGAAGGGAACGATGATGCCGCCGAGGCCGTAGATCAGCAGGTTGCGGCTGAGCAGCGCGCCCGCGCCGATCGGCCGGTAGCGAACACCCTTCAGTGACAGCGGGATCAGTGCGACAATGATGAGCGCATTGAAGATGATGGCCGAGAGGATGGCGCTTTGCGGCGTGGCCAGTCCCATGACATTAAGCATCTTCAACTGCGGATAAAAGGCGATGAACATTGCCGGGATAATGGCGAAATACTTCGCAATGTCGTTGGCGATGGAGAAGGTCGTCAGCGCACCGCGCGTCATTAGCAGCTGCTTGCCGATCTCGACGATCTCGATCAGCTTCGTTGGGTCGCTGTCGAGATCGACCATGTTGCCGGCCTCGCGAGCGGCGACCGTACCGGTGTTCATGGCAACGCCGACATCGGCCTGTGCGAGCGCCGGCGCATCATTCGTCCCGTCGCCGCACATGGCGACCAGCTTGCCCTGCGCCTGTTCCTGACGCATCAGCGCGAGTTTCATCTCGGGCGTTGCCTGGGCGAGGAAGTCATCGACACCAGCCTCGGCGGCAATGGCAGCAGCCGTCAGCGGATTGTCGCCGGTGATCATGACGGTGCGGATACCCATGCGGCGCAACTCGGCAAAGCGTTCGCGGATGCCGCCTTTGACGATATCCTTGAGATGGATGACGCCGAGCAGACGGCCGTCACGGGCAACGGCAAGCGGCGTGCCGCCGGCCTTGGCGATCTCGTCGGCGATCACCTGCAGCTCGCGCAGCGTTTCGCTAGTCGTGCGCGACATGACGGCCGTGCCTTCGGTTACACCATTAGCTGCGCCCTCGACATAGGCCACGACGGCATCGACCGCACCCTTGCGGATCGAGGAGCCATCGAGGTCGACACCGCTCATGCGGGTCTGGGCGGTAAAAGGAACGAAGGTCGCCTTCAGACTCGTCATGTCTCGGCCGCGGATTGAATATTTCTCCTTGGCGAGCACGACAATCGAGCGTCCCTCAGGTGTCTCGTCGGCAAGCGAGGCAAGCTGCGCGGCATCGGCGAGATCCTGCTCACTGATCCCCCGGACGGGGCGGAAGGCGGTTGCCTGACGGTTGCCAAGCGTGATCGTGCCGGTCTTGTCGAGGAGCAGCGTATCGACGTCGCCGGCGGCCTCGACGGCGCGACCCGACATGGCAAGCACGTTGAAGCGTACCAGGCGGTCCATACCGGCAATACCGATCGCCGAAAGCAATGCGCCGATGGTGGTCGGGATCAGCGTCACGAAGAGGGCAACGAGCACGACCGTCTGGATCGAGCCGCCGGCATAGGCGGCAAAGCTCGGGATGGTGACGGTTGCGAGTACGAAGATCAGCGTCATGCCGGCCAGCAGGATGTTGAGCGCGATTTCGTTCGGCGTCTTCTGCCGCTCGGCGCCTTCGACCAGCGCGATCATGCGATCGATAAAGGTCGAACCGGCTGCGGCGGTGATACGCACGCGGATCTCATCCGACAGGACCTGCGTGCCGCCCGTTACCGCCGAGCGGTCGCCGCCCGATTCACGGATGACTGGCGCGGATTCGCCGGTGATCGCGGCTTCGTTGACGGAGGCGACCCCTTCGATGACTTCGCCGTCAGACGGGATGATATCGCCGGCCTCGACCAGAACGACGTCGCCGACCTTCAAGCTGGTGCCGGGCACCATCTTGTAGTCGATGCGGCTGGTGCCGACTAAGAGCTTCGCCTGGGTTTCCGTGCGCGACTTGCGCAGCGAATCCGCCTGCGCCTTGCCGCGGCCTTCGGCGACGGCTTCGGCGAAGTTGGCGAACAATACCGTGAACCAAAGCCAGATATTGATCTGCAACGAGAAGGCGAGATTGCCGCCGCCGGTAATGAGGTCGCGCAGGAAGAGGACAGTCGTCAGCATCGAGACGACGGCGACCACGAACATGACTGGGTTCTTGGCGAGGGTACGCGGGTTCAACTTCTTGAACGAAGCGCCGATCGCCGGAACGAGGATGCGAGAATCCAGAATACTCGCTGATTTTAACTGGCTCATAAGAGGCTCCAGCGTGAAGAGGAAAACGTCAGATCGGAACGCCGCCGATCAGCCGATTAAAAATCCGAAGACGACAAGGCCGAGGAACAGTGCGGCCATCGCCAGCAAAATGGCATCGGAAGCACAGGTTGTTCCGGCCGGGCCGCGCCCCCTGTCGAAGGGGCGTGGATCGATGACTTTTCTAAGCTTGCCTAGAAGCAGTTGGCTCATGGCCGTCATTCCTTAGAGAGTCGGGCCTTAGAAGGTCTGGCCTGCAATCATCGCCAGATGTTCAACGATCGGTCCGAGTGCCAGCGCCGGGAAGAAGGTCAGACCGCCGACGATCAGGATCGTGCCGACCAGGAGGCCGACGAAGAGCGGACCATCCGTCGGGAAGGTGCCGGCCGAGGCAGGAACCGTCTTCTTGCTGATCAACGAGCCGGCGATCGCAAGGGCTGGGACGATGACCAGGAAGCGACCGATCAGCATGACGATACCGAGCGTGATATTGTACCAGGAGGTATTGCCGGTCAGGCCGCCGAAGGCCGAGCCGTTGTTTGCGGCGGCCGAGCTGTAGGCATAGAGGATTTCAGAAAAGCCATGCGGGCCGGCATTGGCGATCGAGGCAACGGCGGAAGGCAATACCACGGAGATCGCCGTGAAGATCAGCATGCCGGCAGGCAGGCAAAGCACGGCGAGCATCGCCATCTTTACTTCCTTGGCCTCGATCTTCTTGCCGAGATATTCCGGCGTGCGGCCGACCATCAGGCCGGCAACGAAGATGGCGATGACGACGAACATCAGGATGCCGTAGAAACCGGCGCCGACGCCGCCGACGATGACTTCGCCGAGCTGCAGGTTGATGAGGGGGATCAGCCCGCCGATCGCCGTGAAGCTGTCGAGCATGCCGTTGACAGCGCCGCAGGATGCCGCCGTGGTGATGACGGCGAAGAGCGAGGAGGCGGCAATCCCGAAGCGGACTTCCTTGCCTTCCATATTGCCGCCTTGGATACCGAGCGCATGAATAAGCGGATTGCCCGCCGCCTCAGCCCAATAGGTGACGATTACGCCGGCAATGAACAGCGTGCCCATCGCAGCCAGGATCGCCCAGCCCTGCCGCTGGCTGCCGACCATGCGGCCGAAGACGTTGGTCAGCGCCGCGCCGATGGCGAAGATCGCCAGCATCTGCAGGAGGTTGGAAATCGCGTCCGGATTTTCGAAGGGATGCGCCGAGTTGGCGTTGAAGAAGCCGCCGCCATTCGTGCCGAGCATCTTGATGGCAAGCTGTGAAGCGACGGGACCGACGGCGATCGTCTGCTGCGCTCCTTCGAGCGTCGTCGCATTGACATAGGGACCAAGCGTCTGCGGCACGCCGAGATAGACGAAAGCAATCGTCAGCACGACGCAGATCGGCAGAAGGACGTAGAGCGTCGCACGGATCATATCGACCCAGAAGTTGCCGATCGCCTTGCCCGAAGCACGTGCGAAAGCACGGATCAAAGCAATGGCAATCGCAATGCCGGTTGCAGCGGAAACGAAGTTCTGCACAGTCAGGCCGGCCATCTGCACGAGATAGGACATCGTGCTTTCGCCGCCGTAGTTCTGCCAATTGGTATTGGTGACGAAGCTCGTTGCCGTGTTGAAGGACAGTTCCGGGCCAACTGCGGTCATGCCGGCCGGATTATACGGCAGACTGCCTTGCAGTCGCTGCAGGGCGTAAAGAACGAGGAAGCCCGCGAGGCTGAACAGCAGCATGGAAACCGAATAGGTCGTCCAGTGCTGCTCTTCGCGCTCATCCGTGCCGGCCAAACGATAAAGCCCCCGTTCCACAGGACGGAGGGCGAAGGAGAGGAAGGTGCGCTCGCCGGTAAAGACACGCGTCATGTAGCCGCCGAGCGGTTTGACGAGCAGGAGAAGGATCCCGATGTAAATGAGGATCTGAAGCCATCCGTTGAAGGTCATGGAGGTAACTTTCCCTATCCAGCGCTATTAGAAGCGCTCGGGGCGAATGAGAGCGTAGACCAGGTAGACGGTGAGAAAGATCGTCACGCCGCCACCGAGAATGTAATCGAGAAGCATTGCCATCTCTCCGACTAGAGGCTGTCGCAGGCCTTGGTATAAGCGACGCAAAGGAGGAAGAATAAAACGCCGATCCCGACAAGAAGAATGTCCATCATCGATCGCGAGTCCTTGATTGTTATTGTTGAATGCAGAAATGATGGAGAACGCCCTTGCTCAGAGCGCCTCTTTTCCTGCCGACCTGGAAGATCACTTGGGGTGCATCTTCCAGACGTAATATGCGGCCGAACCACATTAAGGTTCGAGACTGCGCAAAAGCGGAAGATATAAAAATCTTATAAATGCCGATGCGGATGACGACGGTCTGAAAATCTGCTCATACGCGAAGCAGATGCCGGCCTGTGCTGCTTAACCCGTCCGAAAAATTGACGCGCCTTACAGACACGCGGCTGTTATTTCAATGCATGACGCTTGATGCAGCATTCCGGCGGTGATTTAGTCCGGCGATAAGTTGATCCGCACTCCTGACGGTCCAACCCCGACCATTCGCCCTCCAGAGAAACGCCAGCAAGTGACGACCAGCATCAGACATATCGCCAAGCTTGCAGGAACTTCGGTCTCGTCGGTCTCGCGCGTGCTGAACAACAGCGGCTATGCCTCTCCGGAACTGCGGGAGCGCGTGGAATCTGCCATCCGCACGCTCAACTACACGCCGAGCAAAGGCGCGCAGATGCTGCGTGGCGCACCGAGCCGGATGATAGGGCTGATGCTGCCTTCGATCGACGTACCTTTCTTCGGTATCCTTGCCCACGCGATCGAGCAGGAATTATTCCAGCGCGGCTATCAAACGCTGATCTGCAGCACTGCCGAAAATATCGATCATGAAGCTCGCTATATTTCCATGCTGCTGTCGCAGCGCGTCGACGGCGTTATCGTCGCAAGCGCCTTCGGCAGCACGGAGCATTTCGAGGCCCTGCGCGAAGCCCATATCCCGATCGTCGCGATCGATCGCGAGCTTCCCGGAATAGCTGGTGATGCCGTTATGGCCGACCATGAGGAAGGCGGGCGGATGATGGCCCGCCACCTGATCGAACTCGGACATCGAAAAATCGGCATTGTCGGCGCCCCTGCCCACAGCCAGCCGGTCCAGCTTCGGCTTCGCGGCATCAAAGAGGAGATGGCCGAGCGCGGCATCGCACCCCCTGCCATCTTCATGGCCGAAGAACATAGTTTTGCCGCCACCTATCCGCTCGCAAAGCAATTGGTCGCCTCCCAGCCTCAGATGACTGGTATCATTGGCACGACGGACATATCAGCGATTGCGACAATTCATGCCGTCCAGGATCACGGCTTTTCCGTGCCTCGCGACTATTCGGTGATCGGTTTCGACGATCTGCCGGAGGCGGCCTATGTCTTTCCGCGGCTGACGACCATCGCGCAGCCGATCCGCGGCGTCGGCGAGCAGGCCGTCCGGCAATTGGAGTCCCTGATCGACGAAGACCAGGCCGATGGCGAGCGGCGAATGGACACCCTTATCAAAATGCCCGTCACGTTGATCGAGCGCGACTCCACCGGCACCGTTCGCACATGAATGCGAGCAGCGCTCAGGGACGGACGATGACCTTGATTTCGCCGGCCAGCGGCGCGCTGCCAATCACGCCCGTGACGTCTTCAAGGCCGATCGTCTTCGTAACAAGCGAATCCAGTTCCAGAATCCCGCTTGCCACCATGGCGGCGGCGCGAGCGTGGGTGAAAGGATTGAGATAGGCTGGCCTGATCTCGACTTCGTTGACGAGCAGATCGAACGGCAAAACGGGCACTTCTAGGCCTGCCGGCGTTACACCGAAAAGGACGAAGACTCCGCCCCGCCGCACCATCTGCAACCCGGTCTGAAGTGTTTCTAGCACGCCGGCGCATTCAATGACGACATCCGCGCCGCCACGGGTCGCGTCCTTGACAGCGGCAACCGCATCCGCCGTCGTTGGATCGAGGGCCTGTGTTGCACCCAGGCGCAAAGCTGCTTCCCGCCGTGACAGCTGCCTCGTGATCAGGATGATCGGGTCGGCGCCTGCGAGGCGGGCCAATTGCACCATGAGCAGCCCGATGACGCCGCCGCCCAATATGGCGACGCTGTCGCCCGGGCGGATCTTCGCCTTGTCGATGGCATGAATGCAGCAGGCGAGCGGCTCGCAAAAGGCTCCATGGACGGGATCAAGATCCGCAGGCAGCGTAAACGCCTGGCCACAGGGAACCGCGACATAATCGGCAAAGCCGCCATCCCGTGTCACACCGATAGCCTTCAAATTGGCGCAGAGATTCGGCCGCCCGCGCCGGCAGGCAGGGCAGGTACCGCAGGCAATATTCGGATCGACCGTTACGAGTTCCCCGCCCACAAAGGACGAAACACCCTCACCCACCTCTTCGACGAGGCCGCAAAACTCGTGGCCCAAGGTCACCGGGATCGCCGTCGGATATTCGCCCTTGTACATGTGCCGATCGGACCCACAGATGCCGGCGGCGAGAACCCGGACGATGATCTCTCCCGGCCCGGCGCTCGGCTTCTCGACCATGCGTATGGTCATATCGCCGATCGCTTCCAAACGGACTGCCCTCATTCGCCTCCTCCAAGCATAAGGTTTGATTCTTTCGCTATCGCGCCGCTCCCATCGGCACTATAGCACTCAATGATGCGCGTTACCGCTCTGCAGCCAGGGCTAGGCACAGACGGGCTGCATCTCCTTCACATCCTCCAGAAGTGCCGCCATGTCGGGGATGCCGTCGGTCGCAGTCGCTCCTCCGAGGCAACGGGCGGCGGCGGCATGTGCAACAGCGCAGATGCGCTCGACGGGCCAATCTTCATGCAGACCGTAAAGCACAGCGGCGCAGAAAGCATCGCCCGCGCCGACAGTGCTGACAATATCGGTCGGCTCGACCGGTCGGGGGCGTGAGATAATCGGCTTTGCGCCCGGCGCAAACCAGAAGCAGATTTCCGGGGCGTGAATGATTGCACCCTTTGCAACGCCTGCAGCCAGCAACCGTTCGCCGGCTGTCAGAAGTGCGGCCTCGTTCAACTCCCCTTCCGCGCCCCGTACGGTCACGCCGGTTGCCCGCCCTGCTTCGATTTCATTGATGATCAGGTAATCGCAATATGGCAGCGCCGCACCGACCTTGGCCGCAAACTGCGGATCCTCGCTGGACACGAAATCGACGCAAGTAATGAGGCCCGCATTGCGTGCCGCTTCAAGCAGGCGCGACGCGCCCGATCGGCCCTCCGCATCAATCCCGTCGAGACCGGGCAGAAGCATCAGATAGCCGAGATAGAACAGCCGGTAACCGGCATCTGCAAAGACGGCAGGCGAAACCAGCGCGTCCGTCACCGCATCATTGGCACCACCATGATAGAAGAAGGTGCGGTTCTGCCCCGGCACATTCATGACATGCGTATGGGCTGTTGCACGGTCGGCAAGCTCCCGCAGACCGCTTGCATCAATACCCGCGTCTTGAAGTCGCGTCTTGACGATCCCGCCATCGATATCCGTGCCGATGCAGCCGGCGGCGGCAAGCTTTGCAGGAAAGCCGAGCGAGGCGAGATCGGTGACGACATTGGCGGCCCCGCCGCCAACGCCCACATCCTGATGCTGAATATAGGTAAGATTACCCTGCTCGGGCCAATAGGACAGCGTATGGACACGGTCGACAATGAAGTTTCCGGCACAAACGATGCCTCCCTTGTCTTTCTTTTCGCTAGCGCGAACCTCCTCCCCGGTCCGCATCAGCCACCTGCCTCGTTCCACAGGGGCCTGAGGGGCGGTTCATCTTCCTCGATCGCGGCGAAGCGCCCGATTGGCTCCAGAAAGTAATTATCGCTGTTGTCGTCGTTGACCTGACTGACTTCGCCGACGAACACAGGTCCGCCGCCCTTTCGGCCGTAGAAGCGATGATAGAGCCCGGTATGGATCGTCACGCTCTGGCCAGGGGAAAGAACCAAAGACTCCCATGCGGCAAGCTTCCTCGGCAAGCCGTCGACCGGGACGGTCACGTCATCCTGCAGGATATTGCCTTCGGCGTCGGTCGCCGCGAATTCGATAACGAGATCGCCGCCGGCCCTGTTGATGATATCCTCCATCTTCGCCTTGTGGCGATGGGTCGGCGTGACCTGCCCTTCCTCGACGAAAAGCAGCTTTTCGGCATAGGTCCGCTCGCCTTCGACACCGACGATGCCGTTGCGCAGGCAGAAGAGTACGAGGCCGCATTCGGCAAAGCGGCCGGAGCCGAAATCCGTGACGTCCCATCCCAATTGATGGGCGCGCAGATAGCGAGCCGCTTCCGGATTGGCGGTGAAATCCGCCGCGGTCCAATATCCCCATTCCGGCAGAGACCAGCGCCAATGGTCAAGGGTTTTGCTTGCACGCAGCAGCGCTTCGTTGATTTCGGAGCGCTTCATCGCGTGGACGCTCCTTCGTAATCGACCGGCACGACGATATTTTCGCGGCCAGATTTCAGTGCCGCCGTCAGTACAGCGTGATGAGCCTGCGCTTCTGCCGGAGTGGCGCAGGTAAAGCCGTTGGCGTTTCCACCCGCCAGCTCGTCGATGAAGGCCGCCCACATTTGCTGTATGGCATCCGCGAAGCCGAATTCGAAGATCTTGCCGGTAATTGCCGGGAAGAGCGAGCCGTATCCAAGGTCCTCGGTGCTCCAGGCTTGTGCACCGCCATTATAGTCCATCCACTGCCATTGCCGCGGCGACTTGGTGGTGAAGAAGGCACTCTTCTTCATGCCGAGGATGCGAATATACCAGGTATTGGCCTCCCCCGGTGCGATCCGCCAGGTCTTCAGTACCATCGGAAAATCCTGGCCAGCCGCGCTGACGCGGGTATTGATCGTCGCATTGTCCCAGGTCGTACACGGCACCATGCCGCCCTTGCCGTCCGGACGCTCGGTGATCTTCTTGACCAGTTGCGCATGCAGCGTCTGCGGGCGCCAGCCGAGCCGCAGGGGCACATGCAGCACATGCATACCGAGATCGCCCATGCAGCCATAATCGCCATTGATATCGGCCATGCGCTTCCAGTTGATCGGCTTTTGCCTGTCAATGTCGGACGAATGCAGAAAGCCGGCCTCGACCTCGAGAATATCGCCCATCTCGCCGCTTTCGGCGAGCGCGATGACCTTCTGCGCTCCAGGGAAGAAGGGCATTTCCGACGAGCAACGAACCAAAAGCTTCGGGTTCTCGGCGAGGACCGCCATGATCTCGCCGTTCTGTGCCGCATCCATGCCGAACGGCTTTTCGCCGAGCAGATGCTTTCCGGCCTTCAGAATATCGACATAGAACTGCTGGTGCAGCACATGCGGCACGGCGCAATAAACCGCATCGACATCCGGATTCGCCAGCAATTCCTTATAGTCGCTGGTGAACTGTCGGACCGACGGAACATTATCCTTGAACCAGTCCAGCAGTACCGCATTGGTATCGCAGACGGCAACGATTTCCGGCCACGCCCTCATGTCGGCAAGATGCAGCCAGCGCGCCGCAGCGCTTGCGAATTCGCGCCCCATCAGGCCACAGCCGATGACGCCGAAGCGGAATACCTTCTTCATGTTTCCTCCTCCCACGATGCGTCAGGCGAGATGCCGCGAGGCGTCTTCGACCGAAGCCTCCTCATGGACGATCGCCATCAGGGCGCGCGTCATGCCAGCGGGATTGCTGTGCTGGATAACGTTGCGACCATAGACGATGCCGCGGGCGCCCTGCTCCATCAACTGCTTTGTGCGCAAAAGGATTTCCTGATCCGAGACGCGTCCGCCGCCGCGCACCAGTACGGGCAAACCTTGCGCGATCTCGATGACGCGGTGGTAGTCCTGAACATTGTCACAGGGGTCGGCCTTGATGATGTCGGCGCCGAGTTCGGCAGCCTGACGCACCAGCGGCAGGATCTTGTCGATCGCACCATCGACCATATAGGCACCGTTGGAATTATCCTGCATGACCAGCGGCTCGACCATCAGCGGCATGCCGTAAATCTCGCACTCGCGCTTGAGGCTGTTCACGTTGCGCACGCAGGCGCGGTAGACTTCGGGCTGGTTCGGCAGCATCAAAAGATTGACGACGACGCAAGCGGCATCGAGTGCCACCGCCTGTTCCACGCCCCGGTCGATCATCTCGGAAAACAGTGCCGAGGGCAGCGGATTGCCGTAGATATTGGCGATATCGGTCCGCAGCACTAGAGCCGGACGATGCTTGCCGGGGATCGCCTGAAGAATAGGCGCGGTACCAGGCGGAAGCTGGATAGCATCGGGCGCGGCATCGGCAATGACCTTGATCGCCGTGCGCATGTCCTCGATGCCGGCGAGAAAGGTCCGTTCATTGAACATCCCATGATCGATGGCGACGTCAAAGCAATTTCCAGACACGCCGAACAGGCGGTTGAGCCGCGCGGATTTCATCTGTTTCCTCCCGATGTGGTAACGTTTCCACATTGGGACATTAAAGAACGGGCTCGGCAAGTCAAGGTGGATGCCGCGCCGGCTTCGACAGCTACTCCACTGCTTCAGGTTTAAAGGATGAGGACAATCAGTTTCGGGATATGATTAGCCGCCCCCGATCCCTCGTGAGGCGGCTCTCTGCGGAAGCCGCGCAGATCAGTGCAGCTCCGTTCCCTGGATCGCAGAAAGTGTCCAATCGGCACCAGACTTACGCACGAAGGTCCAAAGTTCCGTCGTTTCCGAGGGCGTGCGATCATCGCCGTCGACGAGTTTCCCGGTCGTGCGATCGACCATTGCGTCGATACTCGAATAGCGCATGGCAAGCGTCGCATATTCGGCATTGTCCTCGCGCCAGGCCTCGGCGATATCGCCTTGCAGCAGGCGCACGTCGGAAACGCTGTTGCGCACGCCGCTGGTCGCGTTTTCCCCAAGTTCTTCGGCGAGGTAGGACATGGCTTCCGGAGTGGTCAGCCGGCGCAACGTGGCATAGTCTTCTTTGCCATAGGCCGACTGGATTTCTGTCAGAAGGTGCTCGAAGCGATCGAGATCGGCCTGCTGCAGCCCGATCTCGTCATTGGCTTGGCGCGCTTTCGGCGCAGCTGCCGCTCCGCCGCCGATAGACGGGATGGAGAAGGAAGGACGCGGGGAAGCACCCGCATTGTTCATGGGGTTCATATTGTAGGACGACCCGGATCCCGGTGCTGCATATTGCGTGCGCTGGCGGTTTGCGAAGAATCGCATGGCAAAGCTGATGAGCAGCACGATCAGGCCGATCTGCAGCAGCATGCCGAGGAGGCCGATGCCGCCGCCAAAACCATGACCGAGCATCATGCCCAGTAGACCGCCGGCGATCAGGCCGCCGATCATCGACCCACCGAAGCCGCCGAAAAGGCCTGGACGCTGCGGCGCGCCGAGCGGCGGCTGGGTCGTGGTCTGCTGCTGCGGCCGCTGCGTCATCGACCGATCGATCGGGGCAGCCTGCGTGGGCGCCGTCCGCGTTATGGCCGGGGTATCAAAGGTACGCGTCCCACGGCTTCCAAAGCCGCTGGATCCAGCCCGACGCGCATCGGCGGCGTCAAAGGTCGCTACGGAAGAAGCGGCGGCAAGGACAACGATGGCTGCGATCTTGGCAAAACGCGGTACTGCACTGAACATTGGCTCTCCTGTCATAGGGCAGAAAGACTAATCCGCCCCTATATGGGGATGCCTGTTCCTGATTGTAAGGCTGCGATTTTAAGTTGGTGCAACTTTCAGATTTCAATCCAGAGAAAGCCGGCCGCGCAAGCACGCGGATGATTGCCACAACCCTCGAAGACGATCCTAATCTTCATCCGCTCCTTCGGTCAAACCGTCATAGACTTCCATCATCGCATTGGTGATCGCCTGGCCAAGCGCGTTACCGGCCGCGCGGACATCATCCTCCGTGCCGTCCCGTGCCGCTCTCGCCAGTTCAAAGCCCTCGTCGCTGATGATCTGCTTTGCGACCTCGATGGCCCAAAGCCCGAAATCGCCGCGGTTGCCTATCTTGATCTCGTGTTCCATTGTCTGTCCCATCATTTATCACAGCCAAGCCTCTATAGACCTGTCGGGCAAAAGGCCAGTTTCAATGACCCGTTACCGCTCGCATCCGGATGGCGAAGAGGGCGCTGAAGCTCTGATTCCGGCCCTTTCAGCAGATTCGCAGGCGTCTGCGGTAGCACGGAGCGCTCTCCCATCGGCCGCCCGACCGAGCCCATGACTGGAAAAACGCTTGCGGAAAGCGTTCAAAATGGCCTCGATGCGTCGGAACCTGTGGAAATACAGGCATTCTCAGCCTTTCCGGCCCCGACTCCAGGTGACAATGGACATCGTCAATGGAAATGATTCCAGCGTCATCAATGCGGGGGAAGCCTCATGACCACCACCAATGAAATCGCAGACAAGATCGCTGCAGACCACAAGCTTACCAAAGTCCAGAGCAAGGCGATTGTCGAAGCCGTCTTTGCAGCCATTACCGGAGCCGCAACATCCGGCGCCGAAACCTCGATCCCGGGCTTTGGCAAGTTCAAAGTCAAGGATACGCCGGCGCGCGAAGCTCGCAATCCGGGCACGGGCGCAACCATCAAGGTTGCCGCATCGAAGAAGCTCGCCTTCACGCCGGCAAAGGCGCTGAGGGATGCGCTCAACAAGTAATCCGGATCGTTAAGGTCCGATGGATCAATGGCCGGCTCTATTTGTTAGAGCCGGCCGTTTGTGTTTCCAAGCGGAGATGAGCGCCGCTCAGCGACGGCAGCCGTCAGGGCACCGTTTCCAAGGCGGCGGCTCGAACCGCCTGAGCTGCGCCAAGCTCGATCCTCAGAAATTCCAGTCCTCATCCTCGGTGGCGACGGCCTTGCCGATCACATAGGATGAGCCGGAGCCGGAGAAGAAGTCGTGGTTCTCATCCGCATTCGGAGATAGCGCCGAAAGGATGGCCGGATTGACCTTGCAGGCTTCGGCCGGAAAAAGCGCCTCATAGCCGAGATTCATCAGTGCCTTGTTGGCGTTGTAATGCAGGAACTTCTTGACGTCCTCGGTCAGACTAACGCCGTCATAGAGCGCTTCGGTGTACTTGGCCTCGTTGTCATAAAGCTCCAACAGCAGATCGAAGGCGAAATCCTTGATTTCCTGGCGCTGCCCGTCCGAAAGCCGCTCCTGCCCGCGCTGGAACTTGTAGCCGATGTAATAGCCATGCACGGCTTCATCACGGATGATGAGACGGATCATGTCGGCGGTGTTGGTGAGCTTGGCGCGGCTCGACCAGAACATCGGCAGGTAGAAGCCGGAATAGAACAGGAAGGTCTCGAGGAAAACGCTGGCAACCTTTTTCTTCAGCGGATCGCCGGACGCATATTGCTCCATGATCAGCGCCGACTTGCGCTGCAGGAATTCGTTCTCCTCAGACCAGCGATAGGCGTCGTCCACGTCCGGCGTCAGGCAGAGCGTCGAGAAGATCGACGAGTAGGAACGTGCATGCACGGCTTCCATGAAGGAAATGTTCGACAGCACAGCCTCTTCATGCGGGGTCGCGGCATCGGCCATCAGCTCGACCGAACCGACACCGTTCTGGATCGTGTCGAGCAAGGTCAATCCGGTGAAGACGCGGATGGTGAGCTGCTGCTCCTCAGGCTTGAGTGTCGCCCAGGATTGGATGTCGTTCGACAAGGGCACCTTCTCCGGCAGCCAGAAATTGCCGGTCAGACGGTTCCAGACCTCGAGGTCCTTGTCGTCCTCGATGCGGTTCCAATTGATGGCGCGAACGCGGCTTGCCGGCTTGAATTGCATATTCATTTTCATCGTCCCTCAAACGTTCAGAGCGTGCAGGAAACGCAGCCCTGAACCTGCGTGCCTTCGAGCGCCATCTGACGAAGGCGGATGTAATAGATAGTCTTGATACCCTTCTTCCAGGCGTAGATCTGCGCCTTGTTGATATCGCGCGTTGTCGCGGTATCGCGGAAGAACAGCGTCAGCGACAGGCCTTGGTCGACATGCTGGGTGGCCGCAGCATAGGTGTCGATGATCTTTTCCGGCCCGATCTCGTAAGCATCCTGGTAGTAGTCGAGATTGTCGTTGGTCATGAAGGCGGCCGGATAATAGACGCGGCCGATCTTGCCTTCCTTGCGAATCTCGATCTTCGAGACAATCGGATGGATCGAGGAGGTCGAGTGGTTGATATAGGAGATCGAGCCTGTCGGCGGCACGGCCTGCAGGTTCTGGTTATAGAGCCCGCCCTCCATAACAGCTCTTTTCAACGCGCACCAATCTTCCTGCGTCGGGACGGCGATGCCGGCGGTTTCGAAGATTTCCGCGACGCGCTCGGTCGCCGGCTTCCATTCCTGGTTCGTGTATTTGTCGAAATATTCACCGGAAGCGTATTTCGAATTCTCGAAGCCCTTGAAGCTTTGGCCGCGCTCGACAGCAAGCAGGTTCGAGGCGCGAATGGCGTGGTAGGTGACCGTGTAGAAGTAGATGTTGGTGAAGTCGACGCCTTCTTCCGAACCGTAGAAAATGCGCTCGCGGGCGAGATAGCCGTGCAGGTTCATCTGGCCGAGGCCGATCGCATGGCTTTCGTCATTGCCCTTCTCGATCGAGGGTACGGAGGAGATATGGCTCATGTCCGAGACGGCCGTCAGCGCACGGATCGACATCTCGATCGTCTTGCCGAAATCCGGGCTGTCCATCGCGGCAGCAATATTCAGAGAACCGAGATTGCAGGAGATGTCCTTGCCCATATGCTTGTAGGACAGGTCATCGTTGTATGCGCTGGCTTCGCTGACCTGCAAGATTTCCGAGCAGAGATTGCTCATGGTGATGCGGCCGGCAACCGGATTGGCGCGGTTCACCGTGTCCTCGAACATGATGTAGGGATAACCGCTTTCGAACTGGATTTCGGCGATCACCTGGAAGAATTCGCGCGCCTTGATCTTCTTCTTGCGGATGCGGCTGTCGGCCACCATCTCGCGATACTTCTCCGTCACCGAAATCTCGGTAAATGGCACGCCATAAACGCGCTCCACATCATAGGGCGAGAATAGGTACATATCCTCGTTGTTCTTCGCGAGCTCGAAAGTAATGTCCGGAATGACCACGCCGAGCGATAGTGTCTTAATGCGGATCTTCTCGTCGGCATTTTCGCGTTTGGTATCGAGGAAGCGCATGATGTCGGGATGGTGAGCGTTCAGGTAGACGGCGCCCGCCCCCTGCCGCGCGCCAAGCTGGTTGGCGTAGGAGAAGGAGTCTTCCAGCAGCTTCATGACGGGAATGATGCCCGACGACTGGTTCTCGATATGCTTGATGGGTGCGCCGGCCTCACGGATGTTGGTGAGCGATAGCGCCACGCCTCCGCCGCGTTTCGAAAGCTGCAGAGCCGAGTTAATGGCGCGGCCGATCGATTCCATATTGTCTTCGACACGCAGCAGGAAGCAGGAGACCAGCTCTCCGCGCTGCTTCTTGCCGGCATTGAGGAAGGTCGGTGTTGCCGGCTGGAAACGCCCGGAGATGATCTCGTCCACCAGATCGCGCGCAATCTGCTCGCTGCCATGCGCCAGCGTCAGCGCGACCATGCAGATGCGGTCTTCGTAACGCTCGAGATAGCGTTTTCCATCGAAGGTCTTCAGCGTGTAGCTGGTGTAGTATTTGAAGGCGCCGAGAAAGGTCGGAAAACGGAATTTCTTCGCATAGGCGTGATCGAAGAGATCGCGCACGAAATTGAAGGAATACTGATCCAGCACCTCCTGCTCGTAGTAGCCTTCCCTCACCAGATAATCGAGCTTTTCCCTGAGGTTATGGAAGAAGACCGTGTTCTGATTGACGTGCTGGAGGAAGTATTGCTTGGCCGCCATACGATCCTTGTCGAGCTGGATCTTTCCGTGCTCGTCATAGAGGTTCAGCATGGCGTTCAGTGCGTGATAATCCAATGCTGGTTCCGCGGCCTTGGCTGGCCGATCATTCGTGGTAGCAGAAAAAGTGCTCTGCGGTTTTTCGCCCGCGTCCCGCGACAAAGAAGAGCTTAGCGTATCCAAAATCGTTCCAATCCCTGTCTGACATTGGCGACATCCTCATCCGTGCCCAGAAGTTCGAACCGATAGAGATACGGCACCTGGCATTTGACAGAGATGATGTCGCCGGCGATCCCGTAGGTCGCGCCGAAGTTGCTGTTGCCCGCGGCGATGACCCCGCGGATGTTCGAACGGTTGCCCGCATCGTTGAGGAAGCGGATCACCTGCTTGGGCACGGCCCCTTTGCCACCGTCGCCGCAATAGGTCGGGACGATCAGGACATAGGGCGAGGTCGCTCGAAATTCGTCTCCCGCGGCAAGCGGGATACGAGCAGCCGGCAATGCAAGCTTGGCAACGAAGCGATGGGTATTTTCCGACCGGCTGGAGAAATAGACGATCTCGCCCACCGCCCGGCTCCTTAAGCGAGAGCGCTGATCATGTCGGGACGGAAGCCGGCCCAATGCAGTTCGCCGGCGACGACAACCGGAACCTGGCGATAGCCGAGACCCTGCACCAGCTCATAGGCGGCGGCATCGGTCGATACGTCGACGATGGTGTAGTCGATGCCTTGGCGATCAAGCGCGCGGGTCGTGGCTGTGCACTGGACGCAGGCGGGCTTGCTGTAGACGGTGATGCTCATGAGATATCCTCGTATGGATGGGCACGGAAAATCGCTCGGGCATCGGATGATGCCCGCTCGGCGGGTGAAAAGTGGAGCAAACCTAGCCGGCGGCCGGACGCATTTAAGCGGCCGTCACTCGCGCGGGCGACTATAGATACTCAGGAACATGGACTTCACCCCGAAGTTATCAGCGGGATCTTCGAGGAAGCGAGGGCGGCCATTATGCCGCATGGACCATCGCTCGCCAGCCGGACACCCCGCCCGTGGACGTCAATGCTCAAGGCAGGTCTCCTGGCTCGCGGGTCATAACATTCGTCTTGCCTTCCCAAGACACACGGTCTCAGTGACGTCATCGAACGAATGCTCACCGCTCACAGTTGCGGGGGCAGCTCCGGCTTAGCGATCATCATGTTCGCCGACCGGATTCCCGTCTTAGCCTCCAATCCTTGCGAATCAGAAGAACCTCGAACACTATATATAGTATCTTCAGTTAAAATTGCGTCAACTGCTTCGATGGCCTCAAGCCAATTTCGATGTTGATGAATTTCGACAATCTCGCCTGACGCGTGCACACGGGGCTGGACAGGTGCAGCGTTACTTCATTACGTTGCGCATGTAATGTTATTACATAAAGGACTCTTCATGCCAAACACAAGCTCTGGTATCCTTGCAGCCTCATCCTTGGCTTGCGCCCTACTGCTTCCCTTTCCGTCGTTTGCCGACGACGAAAAGGAGAAGGAAAGCTGGCGACTATTCGTCGCCGATCACAGCCTGCCGATCGTCCGCGCGATCGATGCCTCAAGTGGCAAGGAAATCGGCCGGTTCGATCTTCACGGCTATGCCTCCCTGTCTCTCAGTCAATCCGGCCGCACCATATTTGCCGTGCAAGGCGAAAAGAATGTGGTCCACGCGATTGCGACCGGCATATCCCTCTCCGACCACGGCGAACATCGCGACATCGAACTTTCCGATCCGAAACTGCTCCGGACATCGATCAAGGGCGAAAAGCCTGGGCACGTGGTGACGCACGGCAACAATGTCGCGATCTTCTACGACCGCGACGACAAGTTCGATCTCCTGTCCGAAAATGGCCTTGCCGAAGGCAAACCCGATATTCGTTCATTCCGGACCATCGCCGCCCACCACGGCGTTGCCGTTCCGATGGGCGACCATCTTCTCGTGTCGGTGCCGAACATGGAGGCTTCCGTCAAGGAAGGCGAGTTGCCGCCGCGCCTCGGCTTGCGCGTGTTGAACCGAACTGGAGAGCAGGTCGGTGATATCAAGCGCTGCACAGGGCTTCATGGGGAAGCGACTTCCGCCCGGCTGATTGCCTTCGGCTGCGAGGAAGGTGTCCTGATCGCTCGCCCCGGCGGTATCGACGGCCCAAAGGTGGAGATGCTCGCCTATGGCTCTTCCTTGCCAAAGGGCAAGGTCTCGACATTGCTCGGCGGCACGTCCATGCAATTCTTCCTCGGCAATTATGGTGAGCAGAACGTCGTATTGATCGATCCGGACAATTCTGACCAACCCTACAAGCTGATCGAACTGCCGACACGACGGGTCGATTTCATACTCGATCCGGCAAAGCCGCAGATCGCCTACATTCTCACCGAGGACGGCAATCTGCATCTTATTGATGTCGTGAAAGGCGCGATCGTGAAATCCGAGACCGTTACCGAACCTTACAGCAAGGACGGTCACTGGCGCGACCCGCGGCCTCGTCTGGCGATCGCCGGCAATCTCATCGCCATTACCGATCCGCGCCACGGCCTCGTGCGTATGGTCGATAACCAATCACTGATGGAAGTCAGCAGCATTCCCGTCGAGGGGCAGCCCTTTGCGATCGTTGCGGCCGGCGGATCGGGAGCGGTGCATTGAGAGCCTGAGGTGTAGAGATTGCGATCCGATTCGGATCATTGATCGTTGGTAGTCAGTATCTGACTACCGCCACCTGTTTTGAGCGCCATGTTTTAAGCGCGATGCCATCGATCGCTAACCGTTGAACATCGCAATGGGAGCCGGCTGCTCGGCCAGCTCTCGACAATTGGCGATCGATAAGAGTCCGGCTTGCCACGCCGCCCATGATATCAGGCAGCGTGCGGACGAAACTTTGCGTTCGCGGCACTCTCCAGACGAAGCTTCAGTTCGTAAGCCACAGCGCAGATTGCCAAAGTGGCGACGGCAATTGGGATAAACGACACGGCGGACAAGAGTCCCATACGATCCAATCCGTAGGCGATCAGCAGCATAACGGTCTGGTGGAGAACGTAGTAGGTGAGAACCGCCCTATTGAGATAGCGGATCACGGCATTTTCCGACCTGCACCAAATCCTCGCATAGCCGAGAACGGTGACGATTGCCGACCATTGGAACGCACCGCCAAGCACTCTGCCTGCAGACAGTCGCCACATCTCCGGAGTGCTGGACGGCAAGGTGGGAAACAGGAACACTAAGGCGAGCGCACAAGCAGTCGTCAGAATCAATGCCGGTCTCCGCATGCTGACCATGGCATCCCAACAGTCGTCGCGCGTTGCCATCACGGCTCCCAACAGGAACGCGGCCATATAAACGGCGTGATTGTACCAATCCGCCAAAAACTCTAGTGATGGAGGGAAAATCGGCCTCAAGACGAGCCGCAGCAAAATGAACAATAGGACAGGCATTATCAGTACCCATTTGCCTGTAAGCCAGGGAGCCAGTCGATCTCCCATATAAGTCAATAAAGAAGGCCACACCGCCACCGCGAGCGTGATGATCACGGTATAACTCCACAGATACAGGAGATACCAAAGATGCTGCATGCCGGCGAGCAGTGTCTGCTCACCGCTCGGCAAGGAAACCGGAGTCAAGGTCAGATAATTCCAGAAGACCGCCAAAAGGCTGATATGCACTCCCATCTTGGCATTCAAAAATACATATATCTGCGGCGGGATCAGAAACAGCATACCAGCCAGAAAAGGCATCAGTAATTGTTTTGTCCGCGCACTCCTTAACGCGCCGGGAGGATGCTTCGCCAGCAGCATACCCGTCACGGCGCCGGAGATAAAAAACAGCAGCGTCATTCGCCATGGATGCGTCAGTAGATGGATCACATCGAAGGCGGAGGAGCTGTCCGGCGCCTTCAGCAGAAAGGTTCTTGAATTGTATATCAGGCTGACGTGATAGACGATCAGCAGCATAAATGCTGCCACCCTGACAAAATCCAAATCGTGTCGGCGAGACATCCTTTCCATGATTTAGCGAGCTTAGATTACAACCGTTAATGGATTGCCCATGGGCGTCACTATTCCGCCCTCAAAAGACGGTGAAAACGAGCCGTTCGCCTTGCTGCGAGCTGCTGGCTTCGCGCCAAGAGGTTCTACCCAAAACATCATTTCCCCTAGCAAGCGAACCGGTTGCGTGCGCCGAGAGCCAGCTTGACAGCAGGCAACATGCATTCTATTGATACGTATAACTAATACGTATAAGTACGCGAGCGATGACAAACGGACGAGCAACGCAAAAGGATGTCGCAAGGGCTGCGGGGGTCTCGCAGGCCACCGTTTCCATGGTGCTGAGCGGCGGCGGAGCATCCATCCCGGCGGAGACATGGGAGCGCATCACCAAGGCGGCAAAGGACCTCGGCTACGTACCCAACCGTTTTGCGCAAGCGCTCAAGACGAGCCGCACGATGACCATCGCCTGCATCGTGCCCGACATCACCAATCCGTTCTATCCGTCTTTGATTCGCGGCATTCAGTCGATCGCCGACGGCCAGAACTACGATGTGATCACGGTCAACACGGACGGGACGCCCGAGCGCGAGCGTCATTTTCTCGATTGGGCCCGACAGGGCCGTGTCGATGGCGTGGTCGGCGTCTTCTTCACGCTGAAGGCCAAGGATTTCAATCCCTTGGTCGAGGCCGGCGTTCCCATAGTGAGAATTGAATCATCCAAGAAGCGCGGTGGCGAAATTCCGATCGACGACATCTATGTCGACAGCAGGGCGGCGGCGCAGACGGTGACGGAATATCTGCTGCGCCTCGGTCACAAGCGCATCGCGCTCGTCGCCGGTCGCGGCGGTCCTCAGGCCCATCGTATCGAGGGTTATCGTACGGCGCTCTCAAAACTCGGCCATCCCGATCACGTCGTCATTGATGACGAATTTTCCGAGATGGGCGGCATGCGTGCGGCCGAGAGCATTCTTGGGGGTGATTTCAGCCCGACCGCCATCTTTGCCGCAAACGACCTGATGGCGATCGGGGTGATGCAGTCGCTGCGTGAACACGGCATCCGCATTCCCGAGGATATCGCCGTCGTCGGTTTCGACGATATTTCCGCCGCCAAGCTCGTCACCCCGACGCTGACGACGGTCGCGCAGTTTCAATGGAAAATGGGAGAACGTGCCGCGCAGACGCTGATGAATCGCCTGCGCGGAGAGAAGACCGGTGCTGGAACCGCTGTTGAAATGCCTTTCGATCTCATCGTCAGGGGTTCGACGCGCAACGAATAAAATCAAATCGGGAGGAGAAAACCGATGCACAGACGTACAGTTTTGAAAGCCGGCTTCGGCCTGGCTGCCCTGCCGCTTATGTCCCGCTTCGCATTCGCGGCGGATCAAAAGCCCATATCCTTCTGGTACGAATCCGCTTCGCCAGAGAACCAAGATAACCTCAAGAACATTCTGATCGACCCGTTCAATGCGGCACATCCCGAAGACCTCCTGAGCATCGACTTCCGCGGCTCGGATCTCGACAAGCAGCTGCGCGTCGCGATGCTGGCCGGCACCGGCCCCGATGTCGTCTTCACGGCCGGCCCGAGTTATGTCGCGGCAATGGCACAGGCCGGTCAGCTTATGCCGCTTGACGACTACGCCAAGAAATACGGATGGGACGAGCGTCTGCTGCCGCTCTTCCTCGATCTCGGCCGCTACAATGGCAAGCTCTACGCGCTCGCGAAGACATACGAAACGCTCGGCCTCTTCTACAACAAGACCTTGTTCGAACAGAACAAATGGAAGGTCCCAACGACGATATCAGATTTCGAGGCGCTTGCCGACGAGATGAAGGCCAAGGGCCTGACCCCATTCGGTGCCGGCAATGCCGACTGGCGCCCGGCCAACGAGCATTATGTCTCGATCGCCTTCAACTCGATTGCGGGACCAGAGAATGTCTACAAGGCGCTGACCGGCGCCATCCCATGGACCGATCCCGCCTTCGTCCACTCGATCGACAAGCTCGCGGAGTGGTGGGACAAGGGATATTTCGGCGACAACTACTTCTCGCTGACGCTCGAGCAGGCCTTTGCGCAGATCGCCAGCGGCCAGGCCGGCATGGCGCCGACCGGCACGTGGAACTTCACCAACGTCCAGACTTATTTCCCGCAGAACAACGCGGAGCCCGGCTTCGTTGGTTTCCCGAGCGAGAAGGGCGATCCGATCTTCGCACTCGGCATCGGCTCGACGCTGTCGATCAACGCCAAGTCAGGCAATGCCGATGGCGCCGCTGCCGTTCTCGACTACATGTTCACGGACGACTACTACAGCAAGATGAACTCCGTCTGGCAGGGCGAATGGAACCTGCCGCTGGCCGATCTCTCCAAGGTCAAACTCTCCGATAAGGTCCTGCCTCTTTACGAGGACGCAATGAAGCAGCTGGCAGGCGCAGTCGCCGCCGGCAAATACGGCTACACGACCTGGACCTTCCTGCCGCCGGCCACGGACACCTATCTGGTCAGCGGCATGGAGGAAGTCTGGCTCAAGAAAACGAAATCGGCCGACTTCCTGAAGAAGCTTGACGAGACCTTCAAGCAGGAACGTGACGCCGGCAAGGCGCCGGCGGTCCCGCCCCGCGCCTGACAAGCCGCCGCAGGACGGCGTTGAAAGCGCCGTCCTCGCCCGGAGGATATGATGCACCGACTCTATCTCGTTCCGACGATGATCATTAATATCATCATCGTCCTCGTCCCTGCTTTGCTGACGGTGGCACTCGCCTTCTGCAATTGGGACGGCATTTCCCCGCCCACCTTTGCGGGCCTCGACAATTTCCGCGCGCTTACCGACGACCGCGTCTTCTGGCTGGCGCTCGGCAACAACATCATCTGGACTATCGTCTTCCTGACGGTGCCAATCCTCATGGGGCTGCTTGCCGCCTCGATGCTGCTGATCGTGCGCCGCGGCAGCAATTTCTTTCAGGTCGTCTATTTCCTGCCCGTCGTCATCGCGACCGCGATCACGTCCCGCATCTGGCAGGGGATGATCTATAGCCCCGTGACCGGCGTCTTCGGCCTCCTCAAGAAATACGGATTGCCGATCCCCAATCCGCTAACCCAGCCGTCGATCGCACTCTTCGGCGTCGCAACCGTCGACCTGTGGCACTGGTGGGGCTTTCTCTGCGTCATCTTCTTCGCCGCATTGCGGCAGGTGCCGCAGGAGCAGATCGAGGCGGCCCGCATCGAAGGCGCCACCTATTTCCAGATGATGCGCTATGTGCTGCTTCCCGGCATCCGGCCTACGATTACGCTGATGATGATCATGACCGTCATCTGGTCGTTCCTCGCCTTCGATTTCGTCTACATCCTCACCCAAGGCGGCCCCGCCTTCTCTAGCGAACTGTTGTCGACACTCGCCTATCGCAAGGCTTTCTATGATCTGAACGTCGGACAGGCGGCCGCGGCAGCCCTCGTCATCAGCCTGTTCGGGCTAATCGGCACCTTCTTTTACGTGCGCATCCAGACCAGGGAGGGCGAACAATGAGGCTCGTGGAAAGCCGCCTGACCCTCTGGGTCTGCTATATCCTTCTCGGCATATTCGCCTTCGTCGCTCTCTTCCCGATCGCGCTTCTGGTGCTGAACTCGCTGAAGCCGGCGGCTCAGATCGTGCAGAATCCACTCGGCCTGCCGCAGCCCATCCGCTGGCAGAATTTTGCCAATGCCTGGAGCCACGCGAAATTCTCGCAGACCTTCATCAATTCGCTGATCGTCTCCGGCACGACCATTGCGCTCGTCTGCACGACATCGTCGCTGACAGCCTACGTGATCGCGCGCCGCAAGATCAAAAGCTGGAAGATCTTCACCTTCTATCTTTTGGCAACGACGACCGCACCGATCCAGCTCTATATCTTCCCGCTCTATTTCGGCTTCGCGAAGCTCGGGCTCATCAACAACATCTTCGGTGTGGCGCTGATCTACACTGCGCTGTACAGCCCCTTTGCCGTGATGCTGCTCAGAACCTATTTCCTGGCAGTTCCAAAGGAGCTTGAGGAAGCAGCGATCGTCGACGGCGCTACGCATTGGCAGGTCTTCTGGCGGGTGATGCTGCCAATCGTCTCGCCGGGCATCCTCACCGTGGCGCTGATCATCGGTCTGAATTCGTGGAATGAGTTTCTGATCGCCACGACCTTCCTGCAGAAGCAGGAGAACATGACGGCCGTCATCGCCTTCTTTCTGCTATCCGGCCAGTACAGCTCCGATTGGGGGGAGATCATGGCCGCAGCGCTCATCATCGTCGTGCCCGTCGTCGCGCTTTTCGTCTTCATGCAGAAGCGCTTCATCGAGGGCATGGCCGGCGGCTCCGTCAAAGGCTGAACGAATTTATCGATTAAATGGAGTGAGCAATGCAGCTTCCGAACGACTATCTCGAACGTGTCTATGCCGGCGTCCTGGGCAAGCTCATCGGCGTCTATCTCGGCCGCCCTTTCGAGGGATGGACCTACCAGAAGATCATGGAAGAACTCGGCCCTATCGAATACTACGTGCATGAGCGCCTGAACCAGCCGCTCGTCGTCACCGACGACGATGTCGCCGGCACCTTCACCTTCATCCGCGCGCTGGAAGATTACGGCATCAAGCCGGACCTCTCTGCCGAAGAAATCGGCAAGGCCTGGCTCAACTACATCGTCGAGGAGCGCTCGATCCTCTGGTGGGGCGGCAATGGCAACTCCACCGAACACACGGCCTGGCTCAATCTCAAGAAGGGCGTCCCGGCCCCGCAGTCCGGTTCGATCGCCACCAATGGCCAGGGCGTTGCCGAGCAGATCGGCGCCCAGATCTTCATCGATGGATGGGCGATGGTCGCCCCCGGCCAGCCGGAACTCGCGGCCAAGCTCGCAGAACAGGCCGGCAAGGTCAGCCATGATGGCGAGTCCGTCTATGCGGCCATGCTGTGGGCGGCGATGGAGGCCGAAGCTTTCGTCGCCTCAGACATCGACCATCTGATCGACGCGGGGTTGAAGCAGATCCCGAGCGACAGCCAGATCGCCAAGCTGATTGCTGACATCAGGGCCTGGCACAAGGCTCATCCCGATTGGCGCGACACGCGCCAGAAGATCCAGGACAATTACGGCTACGACAAATATCCGGGCAACTGCCATATCATGCCCAATCACGCGCTGATGATCATGACGGTGCTCTACGCGCCGCACGATTTCCAGAAGGCGCAGATGATCGTCAACACATCGGGCTGGGATACCGACTGCAATGCCGGGAATGTCGGCTGCCTGCTCGGCATCATGAATGGCCTCGATGGCCTTGCCGAAGGGCCGGACTTCCGCAGCCCTATCGCCGACCGCATGCTGATTTCCTCTGCCGATGGCGGCAATTCCATCAACGATGCCGTGCGTCAGGCCTATTTCTTGACCAATCTCGGTCTCCAGCTTGCCGGGCAACAGTCGCTCGAGGCCCCGAAGAACGGTGCGCAATTTCACTTCTCGCTTCCTGGCAGCCAGCAGGGCTTCCGCCCACTGACGGCTCTCGATGCGGCAAGCGGTGTGCGCGTCGGCAATACGGAATTCGAAAGCGGCCGCGCGCTGACGATCGATTACGAAGCACTCGGGCCGGCGCAACGCGCCGTGGTGACGACGCCGACCTTTTCACCACGCGAAATGCTCGACATGCGCACCTACGACCTGATGGCGACGCCGCTCGTCTATCCCGGTCAGAAAGTGAGGGCCCGCGTCAAGGCCGACCAGCAGAACCGTGGCGCGATCGAAACGCGTTTGCGTATCCGCGTCTATGACGGGCGCGACCAGTTGAGCGACATCGACTCGGCTGCGGTTGTCATCGAGCCCGGCTCGGAAGCCACTCTCGAATGGACCCTTCCCGAGACCGACGGCCAGCCGATCGCAGAGATCGGCATCGCCATAACCGGCACCGGCAGGCGTGCCGATGGCCGCCTGTTCGTCGACTATCTCCGTTGGGACGGCGCACCCAAACTTACGTTGAAGCGCCCTGCCGGTGATGGCGATTTCTGGCGCATGGCCTGGGTGAACGGTGCAAGCTTCTTCTCCAAGCGCTTCCCGGCTGCCTTCCGCATCGCGCAGAACCAAGGCGAAGGCATCATCATCCACGGCACGCGCCAATGGACCGACTACCAGGCCTCAGGTCAGGTGATGATCCATCTCGGCAATTACGGCGGCTTTGCCATCCGCGCTCAGGGCCTGCGCCGCTACTATGGCGCCCGCGTGACGCGCGACGGCAAGATGCAGATCGTCAAGGTGCGCGACGAGGACACCGAGGTCCTTGCCGAAACCGCCTTCAGGACCGAGTTCGACAAGCATATCGCCATGAAGGTCTCGGCGCAGGGTGCGCGTATCACCTTCGAAGCCGACGGTGTTTCGGTGACGGCGGAAGATACCGCCGCCGATGCCTTCCGTGACGGCGGCGTCGGCCTGCTCATCCACGAAGGCGCCTTGTCGTCGAACGAGATCCGGATCGGAGGAATATGATGGCAACGGTCACCATCGATAAGGCACGCAAGGCCTATGGCGCCTTGGAAGTTCTCCACGGCGTCTCGGCCGAGATTGCCGACGGCGAATTCGTCGTCCTTGTGGGTCCCTCGGGCTGCGGCAAGTCAACCCTGCTCCGAATGATCGCCGGCCTTGAAGACATTACCGGCGGCACGATCAGCATCGGCGGGCGCGTCGTCAACAACCTTCCGCCAAAGGAACGCGACATCTCCATGGTCTTCCAGAATTATGCGCTCTACCCGCATATGACGGTCGCCGAAAACATGGCCTTCTCTCTGACACTTGCCGGAGCAGCGAAGGAAGAAAAGCAGAAGCGCGTGGCACATGCCGCACAGATTCTCGGCCTCACTGAGCTCCTCGGGCGCTATCCCCGACAGCTTTCCGGCGGCCAGCGCCAGCGCGTCGCCATGGGCCGCTCGATCGTCCGCGATCCGCAGGTCTTCCTGTTCGACGAACCTCTGTCCAATCTGGACGCGAAGCTTCGCGTCGCCATGCGCGCCGAGATCAAGAGCCTGCACCGGCGCCTGGCTACGACGACCATCTACGTCACCCACGACCAGGTCGAAGCCATGACCATGGCCGACCGCATCGTCGTCATGAACAGCGCCCATATCGAGCAGATCGGTAAGCCGCTCGAGCTTTATGACAACCCGCAAAGCACCTTCGTTGCCGCGTTCATCGGCTCGCCGGCCATGAACCTGCTGAATGGACGCTTCGACACTGATGGCGGAAAGCCTGTCTTCAAGACCAATGAGGGCATCCTGCTGCCCCTACCCGACAATGCACCCAGGGTTTCCGGCGTGGAAGGCGTCTACGGCATCCGGCCGGAATATTTCACCCTCTCGCCCGCTAATACCGGCATTCCCGCGCGCGTGGTGGTGGTCGAGCCGCTTGGGTCCGAGACGCATATAACGGCGACCGTGGGCGGGCAGACAATCGTCACCGTCTTCCATGACCGGCTCAATATCGAACCGGAAGAGACGATTTGGCTGCAGCCGCGGACAGAACGGATCTGCCTATTCGATGCGGGCGGACGCCGGCTAACCGAAAAGGCCGTCGAGCGAAACCTGCAGCATTCGTGACACGGCTTTCGGATGAGACTACACGGAGCCGGCGATCGATGAAGAACGGGCCGTCATGCCGTGCTGATCCCTTCATTTGACGTCGCTTTCGCGGATCCGGTCGGCAAGATCGAGAAAATTCTGCCGCATCCGGCGCAAGGTGAAATCAAGGCCAAACAGACGGCCGGTTTCGCTGAAGCCCATCGATTGGGCCTCTGTCGAATTCTGCAGAGCGCTGAAAGCGGCTTCGAAGGCCTCATCTCCGGCCGAGAGCAGCTTGGGATCGATCTCGCCGCCCGCACGCAGCGCCTGGCCACATGCTTCCGCGAAGCGAGCCTGTGCCTCCAGCACCCGCCCTGCCTGTGGCCCGATCGCTTCGACGATCGCTGGTGGGAAGGGCGTTTCCACGATATGGCTGACATAGGTCATGTCGTTGCGAATGCGCCAGAGGGAGCGAGGAATGGCTTCTGAAATCCCATGCTTCGTCAACCATAAGGCGCGCTCGCGCTGGGCATCGGTCAAAAGCGTTTCGGTTGCCATCAGCGATTGACGCAGCGCGATATTGGCTTCTGAAGCCGAGACGGGCTCGCCTTTTTCGACTGCGGTTGCCAGAGTGCGCAATATCCGCGCCATAACATCGAGGGCCGATCCGAAACGATCGAGCACGATGGTTCGCGAACGCGTCGGCAGGATGAAGAGGCTGGCGAGCACGCCTACGACACCGCCCAGGGTAATTTCGGCGATGCGGTCGATCACGAAAATTTCGACAGGGACGTTGGCGGAGTGGGTCAGCATGACGATCGCCGCCGTCAACCCGGCATTGCGCAGGCGAGGGACGCGTGCCGCCACAAAGCTCGAAAAGCCAACGACACAGATGAGCGCGATCCCGACAGTAAGCGGCTCGGGCGGTGTGACGAACACCGCCGCCCCTCCAAGCATAGCTCCGGCGACAGTCGCCACCAGACGGTCGACCGCCATGCCGGCCGTCGCGCCGACAGATGCCTGCATGACGATCAACACAGTGAAGACGGCCCAATAGCCTTGCTGAAGGTGTAGAAGCTGGGAAACGGCATAGGTAATCGTGCAGGCGATCATGACCCGTAGTGCCTGCACAGCGGCGCGCTTGGTCTGGATCAGCGATATGCTGGGCTTGGGCGGGGGCTGGCTTTGAGGCGACACGGGCTCTGTCATCGCGCAACTTTTGGTCTGAAAACGTATGCTGACAATGGCCGTTAGGGTCTTGCCCCTCCCCCCGCTGCAACGCCAATCGCGGGACGAATCCGCGACTTACAATGGCAGTATTCGGCCTGATATGGAAGGAGAGCGAATAATGGCAAATCACCCAGTGTCTCGCCATGCCCCTCTACGGAAGCACGGCTTTGACCGACGGTTACGGATCGGATTTTACGCTCAAACCGTGGCGGACGCCGCAGACGTCGGCGAGGTCTCCTCAACGAGAACCTGTCGCAGCCGTGCTTCCTGATCCGGTGAAAGCGAGGTGCGCAACAGCCGCGCATGCTCGCCCTTGAATTCGGCGAGGACCTTCTCGGGCTGAACCTTGCGGATCAGCAGGAAGAGTGCGGAACTATGCACCGGAATGGTTTCGGCGAGCTTCTCGATGAGGCCGTCATCGATGCCGTAATCGGCCATCGATCCGGCAAGAGCACCGGAGCCGGCACCGATCGCACCGCCGACCACCAGGCCCGCAAGAGGATTGAGGAAGATCAGGCCAACGAGCGAACCCCACAACGCACCCGAAAGGCCGCCGCTTGCGGCACCGGCGGCGGTCAGATTGACGCTCTGCTTGAGACGGACCTTACCGGACTCGTCACGAACGGCGATAACGGCATCTTCCAGATCGATCAGATATTCCTTCTCGAGCTGAACAAGACGGTTAAGGATAGCATCCGCCTTATCGGCATCATCGAAACCAAGCACTATGAGTTCTGACATCGAAATCCTCCGGGTCGTGTTATCGAGGCAAGAAGTAGGGCATCGGGCCGACTAGTGAACAGCCGTGCTGATCAACCGGTAAGGATGAGTAGCATTGAACTGCGAGATCATTGCGACAGCCTGCTGCAGCAACTCTTCCGCCTGTTCGGGATCGTCGCGAGCAAGTTCGTCGGCATAGACGCGGATCGCTTCCGCCATATTGGTGGAAAGCGCCGCAAATTGCTGATTGCCTTCGACGAGAGCCTCGCGTGCGTTGCCCTCCAGCGTCCGGGCGGCGTCAATGAGGATTTCCTCGCGCTCTTCGACGCTGAGGTCTTCGATGGTTCTGGTTCTATCTTCCATTTTGGTCACTCCTAACAGACGTGATTGCAGCCGAGCTCATAAAGCCTCGACTGCTACTCACGTAGGAAGACGCAAATTCGGGTTCAAGGTTCCCTTCTGCCCACCCCACGGGCCGCGAAACCTTGTCATCACGTCGCGGTCGATACGGAACAATGCGGCTGCCATACGGTTTGATCGATATGGCCCGGCCGCCTTTTCACGCGGAAAGCTCTCGGCCGTGCTGCATTCGACATGACGCGACGCATAGGGAGATCGACATGACGGACACGCGACGAGACAAAGGCAAGGCCAGGACCGAGCATGACGCCACGCATCACGGCATCGGATCCGTTCCGGCCGACCAAACCAAAGGCGAGATCGACGCGGCGTCGGAGCACGTCAAGGAGCGCACTCCCGACGACCTGCCCAATATCAAAGCGGAGAAGGAGGCCGTGCGCCAGCACGGTGATGCCTTCGTCGTAAAGAGCGATCTCGAAGACGCTGAGGAGCGCGAGGCTGCACCGGGAACCCGCGAGCAGCCGTAGGGCTTCATCGAGATGATTTCACCCGCTCCATCCTTTTGCAATCAAGAACAGGAGACAGCCATGACGGACACCGATGAGAACGCCCGCGTTTGGGAGCTGGTCGACAAGATCGGCTTTTGCATGCTGACCACGCAAATATCTGGAAGCCTGCGCGCACGGCCGATGGCTGCGCATCCCGAACCGATTGAAAATGCGATTTATTTCCTGACGGATGTTGCGGGCCACAAGGATGAGGAGATCGCCCGTTGGCCGAATGTCTGCCTCGCCTTCGCCGACACCCGGGGTCAGAAATATGTTTCGATCTCCGGCACTGCTGAAGTCAGCAACGACCGCGAACGCGTCAGGGATCTCTGGTCCACGGGCGCCAGGGCCTGGTGGGACAGTGCCGACGATCCCTCAATCCGCGTTTTGAAGGTGACGCCTGTCTTCGCCGAATATTGGGATAGCCCCGGCAGCATCATCAGCTACATCAAAATGGCGGCCGCCGCGGTCTCGAATTCCAGACCCGACATGGGCGACAACGTTAAAGTCGAGCTATAACCTTTAAACCCAGCCATGCCGCGCATATGTGGCGGCATGGCTTGCATCAAGCCCTGAGAAGGGCGCGAATTGCTATTCTTCCCATTCCTCGTCATCGGCGGAAAGCAGTTCCACCAGCGCTGCCACCTTGCCATCCGGCAGATGGCGGCCTTCGCCGATCAAAGCCTCATCGCTGTTGACCCAGGCCCACGCCTCGGACAGCTCCGTTGGCGTTGCGCCTGTCGCAACAATATCAGCGATAAGGGTCTCGTCTACAGGGCCAAGTACGGTGGTGACGTCTTGCGAGGTCAACGTCATGTCCTGCTCCTCTTCCTGTTTGTCAGACCATGAACATCCCTGAAATATAGAAACTTGAGGATGAACTTCCACCCGCGACCAGGCCTCAATGAGGCAAAATATTTCCGTTAATAAATTGAAATATCAAACTAAACCTCTCCATCACCCGCAAAAGAAAATCTTGCCGGGAGATGACCGCGTCCAAGCTCAACGGCTTTCCACGGAAAGCTAGGACGACCGGTCTCGAAAATGCGTGCGATCAAAACGTCGTTGCGCGGAGACTGCCCGCTCGTGTCAAGTCAGGGCCCTGAAGGCCATAATGCAGCCGCAAAGCGCGCAAATCAAAGCACCGCCCTCCCATAGCTGATCGAACAATCGACCCAAAATCGCATAAGTCTCGAGCTGGTCAGAATGTTGGGCCAGCTGCGCCGTTCTTCAGCGTGAAATAAGCAAAGGCTGCTACGAAAAATGCAATGACGGCCAGGATCACCAACAAACGCTTGAGCCAAGGAGGCGTTTGTCTCGGCGGTTTCGGCTTCGGACGGCGTTCAAACTTGATGACATTATCGGACATGACAATCGATTAGCGAAGATCAAACGGTTTGCCAATCCGGTACGAACGCAGCGATGTGACGTTTCCGTCGTCGGCCAGACAAAATGCTCCATTCATCCAAACTCTCAATCTTGTCCGCAACGCTTCAGGGTGGCGGAAATTAGATTGAAGCTCACAAATCCCGAAGGTGCCTTCTTGAATATCCTCAATAAAATTCGTCCCTGGAGCCCGCAGCAGCGTGCATTGATCGTCCCCTTCCCAGCCAAACGGGATCTGGCCGAACGCACATCCCAGGCAACAGCCGCCGACGGCCCGATTGTGGCATTTTTTACCGAGGGCAGTTTTTACGAACAGGAAAAAGAGCGGATGGCCCATTCCGCGGAGCGGATCGGGCTAAAGGTATACGCAACGGCAGTGCCAAGCGCCGGCAGCTGGGTGCTGAATGCCGGGCTTAAACCCGGCTTTTTGCTGCGAGAACGGGCGAGGCTGCGCGGACCTTTGCTTTATGTCGACGTCGATGCTGTCTTCCACCGCAATCCCTGGCCGGAACTTCGTAAACTCGAATGCGACATTGCCGTCTATTACGAAGGCGATGAACGCCTTATCAGCGCGACCATTCTCGTCAACGATACGCCTGGCGCGGCGCAGCTCATCGAGCGCTGGCGGCAAGGATGCCTTGCAAAGCCCGACGCGTGGGATCAGGTCGTTCTGGAGGAAATCATCACCGAGGATGCAGCAAGCCCGAAGCCGCAATTCAAGGTGGCTAAATTGCCTGCCTCTTTCTGCTGGATATTCGATCGGGTCGAAAATGGATCTGTCGGCGACGTCTTCATCGAGCAGCTACAGGCGAGCCGCGAAGCGACCAAGCGCAAACGCTGGTTTGGCCGCATCGGCAAACGGCTGAAGCGCCGTCGCGATCGTGTCGAGGAAATCGAACGCGTGCTAAAGGATGACAATTGGGGGCCGCTTCGAACGGGCCTGCAACAGAATCAAACCTGAATCACAGCATGTCGCCGAGCGTCCAATGGTTATTCCATCGTGCATCGATCTCATCCTCGACGTTCTGATAGCGAATGTCCGTGGACAGGCGCAGTCTGTGCTGCCTGTCCTGATTGGTGGTCGAGGCGTGTATCATGAATGGTGAATGGAGCATGATGTCGCCTGCCTCATAGTCAGCGACCAGCCAGCGCGTATCGAAGCGTTCTGCCATGTCGGGCAGATCCTTCGAAACCCAGCCACCCTCCGTCATATTTCGATTATAGGCGCTCACGCGTTCCTCAGGACTGAGATCTCTGTTCTTTTCGCTGAACTCGTGCTCCATCCGGGCACCGATCGCATGCGATCCCTCCAAATAGGTCAGACCGCCCATTTCGATCGGGATATCGCCGATCGGTATCCATGCCGTGACGATCCGGCTGGTGCCGCCGCGAAGATAGACCAGATCGTAATGGGCTGGTGTCGCCGTCGTCGTTCCCGGCCGCACATGGCGCATGATCTTGCGCTTGTGCAGATAGGAGATGCTCGAGAGGAATTCGTCCATGAAGCGCGAAAGACGTGGCTGCGCGCAAAAACCCTCATAGGCGACCGAGCGTACGAGAGACATCAGGCAACGATCGACCTCCCTGCCTTCCGGCACCGAAGCAGACGATATGCCATCCCTGGGGTCCGTTCCCTCCTTGATCAGCCCTGTCTTCGCCATATGGCCGAAGACCCAGCCGCGAAATTCGATCACATCCTTGCGCGGCAGAAATCCCTTGAGCCACACATAGCCGTTCTCCTCGTAAAGCATGCGGATTGGCTCGACACCGATGCCCGGATCGGTCGGGGTGAGATAACCGAGCCGATGGGGCGCAGTGGAGAGAACCTTTCCATTGGCAACAAGATTGAGCGCATTCTCGCCGGAGGGCAGGACCTGCAAGGGAATCGACATTTCACTCGCCTATGGTTTGAATTGATTGCCCATTGAATCTAGCAGGCGGCGATGGTTCACTACATGGACGAAAGTAATACTGGACTTTTCGCTCACCATGAAACCGACAACACATGCCATCTACCGCTCGCCACTTGCCGCCGCCGGAGGACTGGCCGTCACCGGCAGCGGCAGGCAGCATGCCATGCATGCCGTTAAAGCACGGAAGCTGCCGAGCTATGCTGTGGTTCTCGTCGAAAGCGGCCAGGGCTTTCTCGAAACGGATGCCGGCGGTCGCAGAAGCGTGAAAGGCCCGGCGCTCTTCTGGCTCTTCCCAAACCGCCAGCACTCCTACGGCCCCGATGCTGAAGGCTGGAGCGAGCGATGGGCGCTTTTCGAAGGCTCCCTCGCGCGCCACTTTCTGCGCCTTCGCCTTATCAGCGAGCAGAATCCGCTCATTACCTTGCGCAATCTCGACAATGTGCAGCGTCTCTTCGGCACCATCCACGACGACCTTATCGAAGATACCAACCTGTCGAGAGCCACTGCCGCTTGCGCTCTCCATCAGATCGTCATTCTGGCTGCCCGGCAGGCGAGCCGGGCCGTTCCCTCCCCTCAGCAAGGCTCGGATATCGGCGAAATCATCGAGGCGCTTCGTCAAAGAGCGACACAATCCCTTGATATGACAGCTTTTGCCGCTGAATACGGCATATCTCCCGCCACGCTGCGCCGAAAAATCACGGCGGAAGTCGGGCTCCCGCCAAAGGGCTTTCAGCTTCGCGTGCGCATGGACCGTGCCAAGGAGTTGCTGACGATGACGGACAACAAGATCGAGATCATCGCCTCGAAAGTCGGATTCGATGATCCGTTCTACTTCTCCCGGCTATTCCATGAGCGCGAAAGCTGCACGCCGCGCGAATTCCGCGCCCGCTACCGGAGAAGCTGATCGATCAAGATATGTCGGACACGTCGCAACGACCGCCCCTTGCTACGCCGCATCATTATCTGATGGCTCCCGCTCCAAATTCCGGCGCCGCCAGGCCGCTGGCGCCTCCCCCACCCGCTTGCGGAAAAAGCGCGAGAAATAGGCGGGGTCTTCAAAGCCCACCTCGCGGCCGATATCCTCGACGGAGCGGATGGTGAACATCAGCAGACGCTTCGCTTCCAGCAACCGCCGGTCCAAAAGCATTTCCTTGACGCTGTGTCCGAACACCTCACGCGCCGCCTTGTCGAGCAGATGCGGCGTCGTAGCGAGCAGCTCGACATAGTTGCCGACCGGCCAATCGCTCTTGTAATGGCGGTCTATGGCACTGCGCAGCGCCAGGGCAAGCGCTACGGTCGGCGAAGCCGAAGGCAGGGCCGCGCTGCCGCCGAGCCGGTTCATCAGCGACAGCACCACGCCGATCAGACCGAGCATGACCTTTTCGCTCTGGCCACCGCGCTCGCGATACTCGGCGCTGACTATTTGCAGCAGGGTATCGACCTTTTGCCAGGAAGGATCGTCCGGCCGCGCCGTCAGAAAGGTCGGCACGTCAAGGCTTAGATCCACCTGGGGCGCCAAAGCCTTTAAAGTGTCGTCCGATACCGAAGCGACGATGGCATCGGACTGATCATCGACATCGAATCCATGAATGATGTTACTCGGCACGAAGCTGATCGTCGGAGCGGAAAAATTCCAAGTCCGATCCTCGATCCGGTAACGGCCACCGCCCTTGTACCAATAGGTGATCTGCCCCATCAGCGGGTGTTTATGGGATGAGACATGCCCGAAATGCAGCGTTTTACGGTCCATGACCGTTTCCACATGCAGGAATCCGACATCCAGCGCCCGGCTCGGCACGCCATAGACAAAGAAATTCGGGATCTCGTTCTTCTGCGACATGCCGGAAAAAGTACCAGCGAATTGCTCCCTTTGTCCATGGTCGCGACGGGACTCCGGACGTAGCATTGATCATGATCTCAAGGGAGGAATACGAGATGCGAGCTGAAGATCACCGCAGCGACAAGACCCGTCCGTTTACTGGCGCCGAATATCTGGAAAGCCTGCGCGACGGCCGCGAAGTCTATATCAATGGCGAGCGCATCGCCGATGTGACTGCGCACCCAGCCATGCGCAATTCCGTCCGCTCGCTCGCCCGCATGTACGACGCGCTGCACGACGAAAAGACCAAAGATCGCCTGACATCCCCGACCGATACCGGTTCAGGCGGCTATACCCACAAATACTTCCGGGTGGCAAAATCTTCCGCAGAGCTTGTCGCTCAGCAGGGCGCCATCGCCGATTGGGCGCGCATGTCCTATGGTTGGATGGGCCGCACGGCCGATTACAAGGCCGCGCTCATGAACACACTCGGCGCCAATGCCGACTGGTATGGGCCGTTCAAGGACAATGCGCTTTCCTGGCACAAGCGGGCGCAGGAATCCGTGCTCTTCATGAACCACGCGATCGTCAATCCGCCGATCGACCGCCACAAGCCGGCCGATGCCGTCAAGGACGTCTTCGTCCATATCACCAAGGAAACAGATGCCGGCATCTATGTCTCCGGTGCCAAGGTCGTAGCGACGTCTTCGGCGTTGACCCACTATAATTTCCTTGCCCAGAGCTCGGCGACGATCACGGAAGACCCGTCTCTGTCGGTTATGTTCATCGTTCCGATGAATGCGCCTGGGATCAAGATGTTCTGCCGCGTCTCCTACGAGCAAACAGCCAATACCGTGGGACATCCCTTCGACTATCCGCTGTCGTCGCGCTTCGACGAGAACGACGCAATCCTGGTGCTCGATAATGTCTTCGTGCCCTGGGAGGATGTGCTCGTGCTGCGCGATGCGGCCAAGATCCTCTCCTTCCACCCGGCCTCGGGTTTCATGCATGGCTATTGTTTCCAGGGCTGCACGCGGTTCGCCGTGAAGCTTGATTTCATCGCCGGATTGCTGGCCAAGGCGCTGCGCGCGACCGGCGGCGATGCCTTCCGCGGCAATCAGGCGGCACTCGGCGAAATCATCGCACTTCGTCACATGTTCTGGTCATTCTCCAACGCCATGGCCTACAATCCGCAGCCCTGGGCCAATGGCGCGGTACTGCCGAACATGGAAGCCGCCCTCTCCTATCGCACCTTCATGTCGGAGGCCTATCCGCGCGTCATCGAAACCGTACGCAGGGTCATCGCTTCCGGGCTTATCTATCTGCCCTCTTCGGCCAAGGATTTCGGCAATCAGGAGATCGACCGCTATCTCGCGCAATATGTGCGCGGCTCCAACGATATGGGCCATATCGAGCGCATCAAGATCATGAAGCTGCTCTGGGACGCCACAGGCACCGAATTTGGCGGCCGCCATGCCCTTTACGAGCTCAACTACGCCGGCGCGCCGGAGGAAGTTCGCCTGCAGGTGCTGAAGGGCGCCGAGCGCGGCGGGCGGCTGAAGGAGATGGAAGCGCTCGTCGATCAGTGCATGAGCGATTACGACGAGAACGGCTGGACCGGAGATACGTGGTTGCCGCCGCTCGGCGATACCTCCCCAGTCCGCGGCGCCGCCGAGTGAGGACGTTGCCATGGAGGAGCAACTCTCGAAAACCGAATTTCGCAACGCCATGGCCAGAGTTTGCGCGCCGGTCAATGTCATCACCACCAATGGCCCCGCCGGCCGCGGCGGCTTTACCGCGACGGCCATGTGCAGCGTCACCGACGAGCCGCCGACACTGCTGGTCTGCATGAACAGTCGCTCGGCGCAAACAAGCCTCTTCCTCGATAATCGTCGCTTCTGCGTCAACGTCCTGACGCAGGAGCACAAGGAACTGGCCGGCTATTTCGCCGGTCAGCGCGCCGACATGGAGGAGCGCTACGCCGCAGCGGAATGGATCAACTTCCGCTCCGGCAGCCAGGCGCTTTCCGATGCCATCGTCTCCTTCGATTGCCGCCTGACCGAAGCACGCCTCGTTGGCACGCACCATATCTTCATCGGTGAAGTGATGGATATTCGCAGCCGCAAGGATGGGCATGCGCTGCTCTATTTCGACCGCAACTATGTGCATGTTCCGACCCAGACGGGCAGCTTCGGCGGCTAGGGGCCGCTTGAATAGCAATCGATTGTGGGAAACAAAACAGGGTGCCGATGATAATGCGGCACCCTGTTTGCATGAGTAAGCAATCCGTCAGAGCTGAATCCAAGCCGTTTTCAGATCGACATACTTGTCGAGCGCGTGCAGCGATTTGTCATGACCATTGCCGGATTGCCTGACGCCGCCGAGCGGCACGCTGTTATCTGCGCCGCCATAGGTGTTGACATGCACCACGCCGGCGCGGATGCCCCGCACCATCCGATGGGCACGTGAAAGGTTCGATGTCCAGACGGCGGAGGCGAGGCCATATTCCGTGGCATTGGCGATCTCAAATGCTTCGGCTTCCGTCTCGAAAGGGATGACCGACAGGATCGGCCCAAAGACCTCTTCCCGCGCCAGGGTCATGGATGGCGTCACGTCGAATACGGCCGGCCGCATATAATAACCACCAGTCTCCTCAAGAATGCGCGAGCCGCCGGTGCGCAGCGATGCGCCTTCAGACACCGCCTGCGAGACGTAGCCAAGATCCTTCTTCAGCTGGATCTCGCTGGAAATAGCCCCAACTTCCGTCTTCAGTTGCAAGGGATCGCCAATTTTCATGCTTTCGGCAATGCGGGCTACCTTCTCGGAGAAAGCCTCATGAATCGACTTCTCCACAAGCAGCCGGGAACCGGCAACACAGACCTGGCCGGAATTACGGAAAATGCCATAGGCCGAGACCTTGGCCGCCTGTTCGAGATCGGGCGCATCGGCAAAGACGATATTGGGCGACTTGCCACCAAGCTCCAGGTAGACGCGCTTCAGGTTCGAGCGCGCCGAATATTCCAGAAGCCGCCGTCCGACGGGGCCGGAACCGGTGAAGGCGAGCACATCGATATCCATGTGCAATCCGAGCGCCTCGCCGCAGACCGAGCCGCGGCCTGTAACGACGTTGAGCACGCCTTCGGGCAATCCCGCTTCGGCGCAAATCTCGGCAAGCTTCAACAGCGTCAGCGATGCACCCTCGGCGGGCTTCAGCACGACGGAATTGCCTGCGGCAAGTGCCGGCGCGATCTTCCAAGCCCCGATCATCATCGGGAAATTCCACGGCACGATGGCGGCAACGACGCCGATGGCCTCGCGGTGGACGAGACCGAGAATATTATGAGCCGTCGGCGCGATCTCGCCATAAATCTTGTCGATTGCCTCGGCATAGTAACGGAACGTGCTGGCGGCGCTGCCAGGCTCGGCCTTCAGCGCCATCGAAATTTCAGTGCCGTTGTCGCGCACCCCGAGCACGGCCAATTCGAGCGCGTTCTTCTCGATCAGTTCGGCAATCTTCAGCAGTACCTTCTTGCGTTCGCCCGGTGCCGCTTTCGACCAACTGCCCTTTTCGAAAGCCTGCCGTGCGGCCTTGACCGCGAGATCGACATCCTCCGTGCCCGCATCGGCGATCGTGGTCAGCTTTGTTCCGTCGATTGGCGAAATGACATCCATCGCTGCGCCGCTGACCGGCTGGCGCCAGGCGCCTGCAATGAACAATTCCTGCGGGGAAACGGATAATGTCCGGAGCTGGTCGATCTTGTCCTGCATCTCATTCTCTCACAAAGAGGTGGCGGGGTTTTCCCGCCACCATGATTGGAACTGGTTCAGGCTTCCTGGCCCGCGCCGAGGCGGGCATAGCCTGCCGCATCGGCCGACTTCAGGCGAGCCGCCGCGATGAACCCGATGATCCCTGCTATCAGCACCAGGCCCGGCAAGACTACCGCAAGCACGCCGTTGGCGCCGGCAATCGCGCCGAAATTCGCCGAGATATAATAGACGAGCGCCAGAAGGATGAGACCCGTCACGATCGGCAGCACCTTGATAGCAAGCACATTGCGCTCAAGCCCGGGATTGCGGCTGAAGAACACGACGATCGAGAAGGCGGTGAACGCCATCAGCAGGATAATTGCGAGCGTCGCAACATTGGTGAGCCAGGAGAACAGCGCCAGCACCGGATCCTGCCCCGTCACCGCAAAGAGCGCGACGACGAGCACGGCGATAACGGTCTGAATGATCGAGCCGACATGCGGGCTCTGGAAGACCGGATGCGTGACGCCCACCGACTTCGGCAGAAGGCCTTCGCGACCGGCGACATACATGTAGCGCGCCACGCCATTGTGGAAGGCAAGGATGCCGGCAAACAGGCTGGTGATGAAGAGCACGCTCATCACGACGGTAATCCAGTGGCCGACATAGCGCTCGGCAAGGCCGAAGAGGAAGGTCGTGGGATCGGCAAGGCCCTGCAGCGTCGGAACAAGCTTGTCGACGCCGGCGCCAGTTACCATCAGCCAGGAAGTCAGCATATAGAACAGGCCGATGATGAGAACGGAGATATAGGTCGCGCGCGGTACGGTCTTTTCCGGTTCGCGAGCTTCTTCGCTGTAAATGGTCGTCGCTTCGAAGCCGATGAAGGCGGCAAAGCAGAACAGGAGGCCGATTGCCGGCGTCCCGCTCCAGAAGGCGGTCGGCGTGAAAGGTACTGCGGAAAGACCAGCATCGCCGCCCTTGACGAAGATCGCGGCATCGATGACGAGGACGACCAGATATTCGAGAATGACGAGCACCGTCAGCACTTTCGCCGACAGATCCACACGCCGATAGCCGAAGACGGCAACGAAGGCGATGCCGATGAAGCTCCAGACCCACCACGGAAGATCGAGGCCGATCTGGTCGGCAAAGAAGCCTTTGGTCGCGGCGCCGAAAAGCCCGAGAACCCCGACCTGCATGGCATTATAGGCAAGGATCGCGATCAGTGCCGCGGCACCGCCCATGAGGCCGCCAAGGCCCTGGGCCGTATAGGCATAGAAGGCGCCGGCATTTCTTATATGGCGGGCCATCGCGACGTAGCCGACCGCAAACAGCAGCAGAATACCCGTCACCAGCAGAAAAGTAAGCGGTATACCTGGCCCGTTGCCGAGCATCATCGAAAGCGGCACGCCGCCGGCAACAGCCGTCAGCGGCGCGGCAGCCGAAACGACGAGGAAGGTCACGGCACCGACGCCGAGACTGTTTTTGCGCAGCTGATTTTCAGCCGCACCTTGCGAATTTTGCGTGTTCATCTGCGTTCGTTCCCCTTGTTTAAGAACATCCGATCATCGCCGCGATTGCACGCGTGCGACCTCCACCAAAAACCGGACTGACGAGCGGAGCTTATGCTTTTGTTGATTTAGCCGTCGTCAGCGCTTATGGTTCATTATTTGAACCTAAGCTTCAAATATAGACTTGCAAACATTGTCGGCCTCTGTCAAGTTATTTCGCATGTTAAGTATCTTGGGTCGCTGCTATCGTGTCGCGGCGCAGGGTCAGCAAGCTGATTTGACGGGAAGCCGAGGCTGGACGCACAGAATCAGAACCTGACCAACCCAAGAGGAGGAATGATGAGCACGATCGGAAAGGCGCTGGCATTGCTGGATACCCTGTCACGGCTGGACAAGGAGGCGGGTCTGACCGACATCGCCCGCCTGTGCGCGCTGGACAAGGCGACGGCACGACGCTTTCTCGTTGAGCTGGAAAAACACGGCTTCGTCGAGCAAGATCAGGACACGCGCCGCTACCGCATCGGTTCGGCGCCCGTTCGCCTCGCCCGCATTCGGGAGGCGCGCTTTCCTTTCATCCGGATCGCAATTCCTTTCGTCAAGGCGCTTGCCGAATCCTCAACCGAGACTGTTCATCTCTCTGAGTTCTCAGGCGGACAGCTCTCGACCATTCACGTGGAGGATTCGCCACGCGCGCACCGCATCATCGTCGATGTCGGCAGCCTCCTTCCCTTCCATGCGACGGCATCAGGCCTCGCCTTTCTGGCCTTCTGTCCACCGGCAGAAATCGACGCAGCACTTAAAAAGCCGATCGAGAAATTTACCGATCACACCGTCACCGATCCCCAATTGCTGCGTAAGATGCTCGCTGAAACCGCAGCACGAGGTTTTTCCATCATTGACCAGGGACTGGAAGCCGGCGTCATCAGCACCGCCGCGCCGGTGCGCACGCCAGGCGGCCGACCGATTGGCTGTGTGGCGATCGCCGCTCCGCTCTCGCGCACCAACACGGCCGCCATTCACGAATTCGGCGCGCAGGCCGCCGCTGCAGCCAACGCGATCTCAGAAAAATATTACGGGTCGGAAAGACCCACGGGAACCATTGCGAAACTCAGGAGGACGGATTGATGAGCCCGGAGGCTCCCTCACCAAGGATACTCGTCATCGGAACCGGTGACACCAAATGCGACGAACTGCAATTCATGGCATCCGTCATCTCCGAAGCCGGCGGCCGACCGGTGATGATGGATGTGAGTATTCTCGGCGATCCACCTTACAGCCCTGATTATTCCAAGCATGACATCGCGAAGGCTGCAGTAACGACAATCGAAGCCATTACCGAAAACGGCGATGAAAGCAGCGCCATGGCAGCTATGGCGAGGGGTGCGTCGGCCCTCACCCTCCGCCTTTATGAAGATGGACTCGTCGACGGCATCATCGTGCTCGGCGGTTCCATGGGCACGGATCTGGCGCTCGATGTCGCTGCCGTCCTGCCGCTCGGTGTTCCGAAATTCGTGGTTTCGACCATTGCTTACTCCCACCTCATTCCGCCCGAACGCATTGCGCCCGATCTGATGATGATCCTGTGGGCCGGTGGTCTCTACGGCCTCAACAGCATTTGCCGCTCCGTGCTCTCGCAGGCCTGCGGCGCGGTCGTCGGCGCAGCCAAGCACAGCACCAAGCCCGATCAGGAGCGGCCCCTCGTCGGCATGACGTCGCTCGGCTCATCCTGCCTCAAATATATGAAATATCTGCGGCCCGAACTGGAAAAGCGCGGTTACGACGTTGCCGTATTCCATTCGACCGGCATGGGCGGGCGTGCTTATGAAGCAATCGCTGCAAAGGGGGGCTTTGCCGCCGTCTTCGACTTCTGCATCCAGGAAGTCAGCAATCATCATTATAACAGCGTCGTTACCTCCGGACCGGACAGGCTGGAGAACGCCGGACGCGCTGGCATTCCGCAGCTCGTCGCCCCCGGCGCCGTCGACATGGTCGATCTCCAGGCTTGGCAGGGCTTGCCAGCGATTTTTGCGGATCGTCCCTATCACGCCCATAACCGGCTGATCGGATCGGTGACGACATCGCCTGAAGGCCGGCGTGCAGTCGCCCGTGTGATCGGACAGAAATTGCAGCGCGCCGAAGCGAAAGTCGCCTTCCTGCTGCCGACCGAAGGGTTACAGGAATGGGATAAGCCGGAGGAGCCGCTGCATGATCCGGAAGGCCTCGACGCATTCATCGACGAAATGCGACGTGCCCTTCCGCCCTCTGTCGCTCTTCACGAGGTTGACGCCCATATCAATGCGCCCGCCTTTTCCACCGCCGCCCTTGCCATCTTCGATCGATGGGTCGTCGAAGGCGTCATTCCCGAGGGGCGGCCATGAGCCAAGATCGCGCACTTATCCTCGACTTTGGCGGTGTCGTTACCCGCACGTTGTTCGAAACGCATGACGTCACCGAGCGTACGCTTGGCCTTCCCCCGGGATCGCTGACCTGGCTCGGCCCGTTCGACACGGCGACGGATTCGCTTTGGGTCGCAATGCAGAATCGCGAGATCACAGAACGGGACTACTGGCTGACCCGAGCAGGCGAAGTCGGCAAGCTGGTCGGTGAAAGCTGGGCCGACATGCAGACCTTCGTGCGCCGGGCGCGCGGCGCCGAGCCGGAGCTTGTCCTGCGTCCGGAAGCGCGCGAGGCCATCCTGCGCACCAAGGAGGCCGGCCTCAAGCTGGCGATCCTGTCGAACGAACTCGACCTTTTCTATGGCGTCGAGTTCCGCCAGCGTTTTCCCCTGATCGAGCTTTTCGACGTTATCGTCGACGCCACCTACACGAAGATCCTGAAACCGGATCCCCGCGCTTACGAGCTCGTCCTTGCCGAGCTCAACCTGCCGCGTGAGGCCTGCGTCTTCGTCGACGATCAGAAGAAGAACATCGAGGGCGCCGAAGCCGTGAACCTGCCTCACGTGCATTTCGACGTGACCCGCCCTGCCGAAAGCTATGCCCGCGCACTTGCGATGCTGGGGCTCTGAACAAGAGGAATTTGACATGCGCGAAACCAATTTCATCATCGAAAACAACGCCCGGCATCTCTGGCATCCGATGGCCCATCCAGCCGAGATGCAGGCCAATCCCCCCCGCATCATCAATTCGGGCGAAGGCGTCGAAATCGTCGATATTCAAGGCCAGAAGGTACTTGATGCCGTCGGCGGCCTATGGAACGTCAATCTCGGCTATTCCTGCGAGCCGGTGAAGAAGGCCATCCGCGACCAGCTCGATGAGCTGCCCTATTATTCGACCTTCCGCGGCACGACGAACTCGCCGCTAATCGAGCTTTCCTACGAGCTTGCCGAATGGTTCAAGCCGGATGGGTTGAGCCGCTCCTTCTTCACCTCGGGTGGTTCGGATTCGGTCGAGACCTGCCTGCGGCTGGCGCGCCAGTACCACAAGGTCAACGGCCAACCGGAGCGCACCAAGTTTGTCGCGCTGAAAAAGGGCTATCACGGCACGCATTTCGGCGGCGCCTCGGTCAACGGCAACCAGAATTTCCGCCGCAACTACGAGCCATTGCTACCGGGCGTCTTCCACCTGCCCGCTCCGTTCACCTACCGTAACCCATTCAACACTACCGATGGTGCCGAGATTGCGGCGGCAATCGGCAGGCTCTTCGAGGATGAAATCGCCTTCCAGGGCGCAGATACCATCGCCGCGCTGATCGTTGAGCCAGTGCTCGGCGCCGGCGGCGTCATCGTCCCGCACGAGACCTTCCTGCCGCTGATGCGCGAGATCTGCGATCGCCACGGCATCCTGCTGATTGCTGACGAGGTCATTACCGCTTTCGGGCGCACCGGCGCCTGGACTGGATCGCGCCTCTGGGGCGTGCAGCCGGATATGATGTCGACGGCGAAAGCGATCACCAACGGCTATTTCCCCTTCGGCGCCGTGATGATCTCCGATAAAGTGGCGCAGGTCTTCGAAAGCAATAAGGGCCCGCTCGGCAGCATCGGGCACGGCTACACCTATTCCGGTCATCCGGTCGGTGCGGCTGCAGCCCTCGCCACCCTGAAGGAAACCAGGCGGCTCAATGTTGCAGCCAATGCCGCCGCGCGCGGAGAAGAGCTGCTCGCCGGCCTGAAGAGGCTGCAGGACAAGCATGAGCTGGTGGGCGATGTGCGTGGCAGGGGCCTGATGTGTGCCCTAGAACTCGTCAGCGACCGCGCCAAGAAGAGCGGCGCCGCCAAGGATGTGATCCAAAAGGTGCAGGACGCCACCTATGACGCCGGCGTTCTCGTCCGCACCTCGGGCACCAATGTCATCATGTCGCCGCCGCTGATCGTGACGGCCGAGAATGTCCAGACCATGCTGAGCGCGCTCGACGCAGGCCTCACCGCAGCAAGGGGCTGATCATGTCAGACAATGCAACCCTTATCGCGCGCCGTGAACGGCTTCTCGGCCGGAACATGTCTCTCTTTTACGACGACCCCGTGCATCTCGTGCGCGGGGAAGGCGTCTGGCTCTGGGACGCCGACGGCCGCAAATATCTCGATTGCTACAACAATGTGCCGCATGTCGGTCATTGTCATCCTCGCGTGGTGGAAGCGATCGCGCGGCAGGCCTCGACGCTGAACACGCATACGCGCTATCTGCATGAAGGCATTCTCGACTATGTCGAGCGGCTGACAGCAACCTTCGACAAAAGCCTGAATGCGGCGATCCTGACCTGCACCGGCAGCGAAGCGAACGACGTAGCCCTGCGCATGGCACAAGCCATGACCGGCAAGACCGGCGTCATCGCCACGAACCACACCTATCACGGCAACACGGCGGCAGTGTCGCAGCTGTCGACCCGCATGCCGCCCGTCGGCGGTTTCGGCGGTCATGTTCGCCATGTGCCCGCGCCGGACAGCTATCGTCCGCTCGGCGGCGAAGGCGGCGAAGGCGGCGATGCCTTTGCCATTGCTTTCGCGGCAGAAGTCGAGAAGACGATCGCCTCGCTCGAGAACAGCACGCATGGCTTCTCGGCCATCATCATCGATCCGTTCTTCGCCAACGAGGGCTTTCCGGATCTGCCGCCGGGTTTTCTCGACAAAACGGTTGCTGCTGTCCGCAAGGCCGGCGGCCTCGTCATTACCGACGAAGTGCAGCCCGGTTTCGGCCGCACCGGCACGCATATGTGGGGTCACCAGCACGCCGGCATCGTTCCCGATATCGTCACGCTCGGCAAGCCGATGGCCAACGGCCATCCGGTCGGCGGAGTCATTGCCAATGTCGATACGATAAACACCTTCCGCAAGGCGTTCCGCTATTTCAACACCTTCGGCGGCAATCCGGTCTCCTGTGCTGCGGCCATGGCCGTCCTCGATGTCATCGAGGACGAGAACCTCATAGAGAATGCCCACAATGTCGGGGAATACACGCGCGACGCCTTCAAGCGGCTGGCCGATAAGCACTCGATCATTGGCGACGTGCGCGGCAGCGGCCTCTTCATGGGTACGGAATTCGTGCTGGATAGGCAAACGAAGGAGCCGGCTGCCGCTGAGGCAACCCGGATCATTAACGCCATGCGCGAGCGCGGCGTGCTGATGGGCAAGATCGGCATTCATCAATGCGCCACGAAGATCCGCCCGCCTATGCCGTTCACCCGGGACAATGCCGACTTCATGTTGTCGATCTTCGACGACGTCCTGTCCGACCTGTGAGGCAATATGGCTGATCAGTTGTCTCAGGCCATCCGCGACGTCCTGCAGAAACGTGCGCTGGAAGCGCTCGACCATTGGCCTGTGCAGGCCCACGAACCTGTTCTGATGAAATATCGGGAGAACGCCGTCTTCCGCATTACGTTGGAAGACGGCCAGTTCGCCGCGCTCCGGCTGCATCGGCCAGGCTATCATGACGAGACGAGCCTGCGCTCGGAGCTGCACTTCATGGCCGCCCTCAAGCACGGCGGCCTTGATGTGCCGAGCCCTGTTCCGACAAGCAGAGAGCAGAGCCTCATCCGACTGCCGGCCAACAGGCATTTTGCCGAACAGCATGCCGATGTGGTGAGCTGGATCGATGGTGTGCCGCTTGGCCAAAGTGGCGTGCCGCTATCGCAGTCTGTTGAGATGCAGGAAGCAATCTTCTTCCGTATCGGGCAGAACATGGCCACCATGCACGAGCTTGCCGATGCGTGGGAACCACCGGAACATTTTCGCCGCCCGGTTTGGGGCATCGATGGGCTGGTCGGCGAAACGCCGCTCTGGGGCCGCTTCTGGGATTGTCGCGGCCTTTCATCTGAGAGCACTATCGCCCTCTCGGCATTGCGCCACCAGCTGCGTCGACTGCTCGCGAACGCGAATAGCCAAAGCCTCGACTACGGGCTGATCCATGCCGATCTCGTGCGGGAAAACATCTTTCTGACGGGAGCCGACAGCAATGTCGCCTTCATCGATTTCGATGATGCGGGGCACGGCTTTCGCCTATTCGATCTCGCCACGACCCTGCTCAAGAATCGCAACGAACCCGCCTATCCAGTGATCGAGAAAGCCTTGGTATCAGGCTATCGCAGCCGGCGCGCGCTCTCCGAAGGGGCTCTGGCGGCCCTGCCCCTATTCATGGTGCTGAGGAACCTTACATATATCGGATGGCTCGCCGAGCGTCCGGATATTCCCGACACCGCCGAGCGTTTGTCGCGTTATGTCCACGAAAGCCTGGAGATGGCAAGACAGCTCGACTTTGTCGCTTGACATCCGCGAGATATTTATTAACGTGTTAAGTAATTAAAGTCTTTGGGAGGACTTGATGCCGCATCTCGCCATCGAATATTCGGCCAATCTGGAGGGCCCCGCCGATATCGGCGCGCTCTGCGAGCGGCTGCTGAAGACAGTTCTCGACACCGGGCTTTTCGAGGTCGGGGCTGTGCGGGTGCGCGCCTTTCGCGCCGATCACTATGCCATCGCCGACATGCTACCAGAAAACGCTTTCGTCGATCTGAACTTCCGCATCGGTAAAGGCCGCACGGAGGACGAAAAGAAACGCACTGGCGAAGCAATCTTCGCCGCGGCGATCGATGTTCTCGGCCCGCTTTTCGAGACGCCGCATTTCGCCCTTTCGCTTGAGGTCCGCGAGATCGATGCCGAACTCAGCTGGAAGAAGAACGCCATCCACCCGCGGCTGCGCGGCAAGTGACATTCCCTTCGCGGGACGACATAACACCAAAGGAATAGACGATGTCCAAACTGCAGGAAAACATCGCAAAGGCGGAAGGCTTTCTCGCCCGTTTCAAGGATCGCGGCGTTCTCAACCGCATCAATGGCGAGGATGTTCCAGCCGATGACGGTTCGACCTTCGAGACCATCTCGCCTGTCGATCTGAAGCCTCTCGCCCCCGTCGCTCACGGCAAGACAGCCGATATCGATCGCGCCGCAAAGGCCGCAAAGGCTGCCTTCGCCGAGTGGGCAGCGATGCCGGGTGAAGCGCGCAAGAAGCTCCTGCATAAGATCGCCGATGCGATCGTGGCCCGCGCCGAAGAAATCGCCTTCGTCGAATGCATGGATACCGGACAATCACTGAAATTCATGGCCAAGGCCGCCCTGCGCGGCGCGGAAAACTTCCGCTTCTTCGCCGATCGCGCCCCAGAAGCCCGTGATGGCAAGGCGCTGCGCGCCGAAGGCCAAATGAACCTGACGACACGCGTGCCGATCGGCCCGGTCGGCATCATCACGCCCTGGAACACGCCCTTCATGCTGTCGACCTGGAAGATCGCGCCGGCTCTCGCTGCGGGCTGTACTATCGTTCACAAGCCGGCAGAATTCTCGCCGCTGACCGCGCGCCTGCTGGTAGAGATCGCCGAAGACGCTGGTCTCCCGAAGGGGGTATGGAATCTCGTCTACGGTCTGGGCGAAGACGCCGGTAAGGCTCTCACGGAACATCCCCTGATCAAGGCGATCGGTTTCGTCGGCGAAAGCCGCACCGGCTCGATGATCATGAAACAGGGCGCCGATACGCTGAAGCGGGTGCATTTCGAGCTTGGCGGCAAGAACCCGGTCATCGTCTTTGCCGATGCCGATCTCGAACGCGCTGCCGACGCCGCCGTCTTCATGATCTACTCTCTGAATGGCGAGCGCTGCACCTCGTCCTCGCGCCTGCTGGTCGAGGAAAGCGTCTACGACAAGTTCACCGCGATCGTCGCCGAGAAGGCCAAGCGCATCAAGGTCGGCCACCCTCTGGACCCGGAAACCGTCGTCGGCCCGCTCGTGCATCCCGTGCACGAAAAGAAGGTGCTGGAATACATCCAGATCGGCCGTTCGGAAGGAGCGACCCTTGCCGCCGGCGGCGAGAAGGTCAACGGCCCGGGCGGCGGTTGCTACGTCTCCCCAACCCTGTTTACCGGCGCCAATAACCGGATGCGCATCGCCCAGGAAGAGATCTTTGGACCGGTGCTGACAGCCATCCCCTTCAAGGGCGAAGCGGATGCGCTGGCGCTTGCCAACGACGTCCAATACGGCCTGACCGGCTATCTCTGGACCTCGGACGTCACCCGCGCCTTCCGTTTCACCGATCACCTCGAAGCTGGCATGATCTGGGTGAACTCGGAAAACGTCCGCCATCTGCCGACACCCTTCGGTGGGGTCAAGAACTCCGGCATCGGCCGCGACGGCGGCGACTGGTCCTTCGATTTCTACATGGAAACCAAGAACGTCGCCTTCGCCACCAAGCCGCATGCGATCCAGAAACTCGGCGGCTGAGCCGCAAATATCCATAAGTACGCATAAGAGGAGGAACAAATGCCCCTGCCGAAACCCAATCTCTATCCGCCCTTCAACATCGTTCGCCTCAGCCATATCGAATTTGGCGTCACCAATCTTGCCAAGTCCCGTGCCTTCTATGTCGACACGCTCGGCCTGCAGGTGACGGATGAAACGGCTGATACGATCTATCTCAGGGCGATGGAGGAGCGCGGCCATCACTGCATCGTGCTGAAGAAATCCGACAAGGCCGAAGCCCGCGATCTCGGCTTCAAGGTCTTCAGCGACGAAGATCTGGATAAGGCGGCGCATTTCTTCAAGGGCAAGGACCTGCCGGTCGAATGGATCGAGCGCCCCTACCAGGCGCGCACCTTCCGCACCCGCGACCCGCATGGCATTCCCCTCGAATTCTATTCGAAGATGGACCGCCTGCCGCCGATCCATCAGAAATACGCGCTGTATAAGGGCGTCAAGCCGCTGCGTATCGACCATTTCAACTGCTTCTCGACCAATGTCGACGAAAGTGTCGCCTTCTATAATGAGCTCGGCTTCCGCGTGACCGAATATACCGAGGATGCCGATACCGGCCGCCTCTGGGCCGCCTGGACGCACCGCAAGGGCGGTGTCCACGACATCGCCTTCACCAACGGCCGTGGCCCGCGCCTGCACCACACTGCCTTCTGGGTGCCGACACCGCTCAACATCATCGACCTGCTCGACCTGATGGCGACGACCGGCTGGGTCGCCAATATCGAGCGCGGCCCGGGCCGCCACGGCATCTCCAACGCCTTCTTCCTCTATATTCTCGATCCCGACGGCCACCGCATCGAGATCTATTGCTCGGACTATCAAACCGTCGATCCCGATCTGGAGCCGATCAAGTGGGATCTCAAGGATCCGCAGCGCCAGACATTGTGGGGCGCACCGGCTCCCAAATCCTGGTTCGAACATGGTAGCCTGTTTGCCGGTGCGGAAGTCGCCGAGCCCGACCTGAAGGCACAGCCGATTATCGCGCCTTAAGCGTTACCTTTGAGAGCGGGCGAAAACGCCCGCTCCTCATCAACGTTCGAAAGCGCGAGGAGTCCGTCATGAATTTGAAAGACGCAACATTGTTCCGGCAGGCCGCATTGGTCGGCGGCGAGTGGATCGAAGCCGATCCCTCCAACGCGATCAAGGTCGACAATCCGGCAACGGCCGAGATCATCGGCCTTGTTCCCAATCTGGGCGCGGCCGAGACCAGAAAGGCGATTGCCGCAGCCGAAGCCGCGCAGAAGGAATGGGCCGCCCGCACCGCCAAGGAGCGCTCCGGCATTCTGCGGCGCTGGTTTGAGCTGATGATCGAACACCAGGATGATCTCGGACGCATCCTGACGGCCGAACAGGGCAAGCCGCTCGCCGAAGCCAAGGGCGAAATCGCCTATGGCGCAAGCTTCATCGAATGGTTTGCCGAAGAGGCCCGCCGCGTCTATGGCGACATCATTCCCGGTCACCAGAAGGACAAGCGTATTCTGGTCATGAAGCAGCCGATCGGCGTGGTCGCGGCGATCACACCGTGGAACTTCCCGAATGCGATGATCACCCGCAAGGCCGGCCCGGCCTTTGCGGCCGGCTGCGCCATGGTGCTGAAACCGGCATCGCAGACGCCGTTTTCGGCGATCGCGATTGCGATCCTCGCCGAACGCGCCGGTCTGCCCAAGGGTCTCTTCAGCGTCCTGACCGGCTCGGCCCGTGCCATCGGCGGCGAGATGACCGTGAGTCCCGTCGTGCGTAAGCTCACCTTCACCGGCTCGACGGAAGTCGGCGCCGAACTCTATAAACAGAGCGCACCGACCATCAAGAAGCTCGGCCTGGAGCTCGGCGGCAATGCGCCCTTTATCGTGTTCGACGATGCCGATCTCGATGCCGCCGTCGAAGGCGCACTGATCGCCAAGTTCCGCAACAATGGTCAGACCTGCGTCTGCGCCAATCGTCTCTATGTACAGGATGGCGTCTATGATGCCTTTGCCGAAAAGCTCTCCAAGGCTGTCGGCTCGCTGAAAACAGGCAATGGCTTCGACGAAGGCATCAACCTCGGCCCACTGATCGATGAGGCCGCCCTCGCCAAGGTCGAAGAGCATGTCGCCGATGCGCTTTCCAAGGGTGGCCGCGTTGTCGCCGGCGGTCATCGTCATCAGCTCGGCGGACGCTTCTATGAGGCGACGGTGCTTGCCGACGTGACCCCTGCCATGGCTGTTGCCAAAGAAGAGACGTTCGGGCCGGTGGCTCCCCTCTTCCGCTTCAAGGATGAGGCCGACGTCATCGCCCAGGCCAACGACACCGAGTTCGGTCTCGCCTCCTATTTCTACGCCAAGGATCTCGCCCGCGTCTTCCGCGTCGCCGAAGCCCTGGAATACGGCATGGTCGGGGTCAATACCGGCCTGATCTCGACGGCCGAAGCCCCCTTCGGCGGCGTCAAGCTCTCCGGCCTTGGCCGCGAGGGTTCGCGCTACGGCATCGAGGAATTCACCGAAATCAAATATGTCTGCCTCGGCGGCGTCGTCTGAGGTCAAGAGAAGGCCGTGAAAGCATGACCCATCCCAGATTCCTGTCCTTTTCGAGAAACGGCCGTCATGGCTACGGGTTCGCGGTTGGCAATGGTGTCGTCGACCTCTCCGCGCGCCACGGCGCGACTTGGCCGACGCTGCGTGAGGTGATCGAGGCCGGTCGCCTCGCTCAGCTCGCAGAAGAAGCCAAATCATTGAAGCCGGATTTCGCACTTGACGACATCCGCTTCGAGATTCCCATTCCGTCGCCGGGAAAGATCATTTGCGTCGGGGTCAATTTCCCCGACCGCAATGAGGAATACAAGGATGGGCAGGCTGCCCCCTCCAACCCGTCGCTGTTCATCCGCTTTCCGCGGTCGTTCACCGGGCACGAACAGCCCTTGATCCGGCCGCCGGAAAGCCCGCAGCTCGACTATGAAGGCGAGGTCGTCATCGTCATCGGCAAGGGCGGCCGGCGGATTGCCGAAGCCGATGCCTTCAACCACATTGCGGCCCTGTCGCTCTGCAACGAGGGCACGATCCGCGATTGGGTGCGGCACGCGAAATTCAACGTCACCCAGGGCAAGAACTTCGACAATACCGGCTCGATCGGCCCCTGGCTGATCCCCTTCACGGATGCGGGCCAGCTCGAAGACATAGCGCTCACGACCCGCGTCAACGGCGAAGTGCGCCAGAGCGACCGCACCAGCCGGATGATCTTCTCCTTCCGCAAGATCATCAACTACATCTCCACCTTCACCACTCTCGCTCCCGGCGACGTCATCGTCACGGGCACGCCGACCGGTGCCGGGGCCCGCTTCGATCCGCCGATCTGGCTGAAGCCGGGCGACGTCGTCGAGGTCGAAGCCGATGGCCTCGGCATCCTGAAAAATACCATTGCCGACGAGGTGCGCTGATGCTGTCGCAAGATGAAATCCAGGCTGCGGCCGAAAGCCTAGATCAAGCAGAGCGGACGCGCGTCCAGACCGGGCTCCTCTCGCTCAAGCATCCCCAGATGACGATGGACGATTCCTATGCCGTTCAAGGCGCCTGGGTCAAAAAGAAGATCGCGAGCGGCCGCAAGCCGATCGGCTGGAAGATCGGGCTGACATCGAAGGCAATGCAATATGCCCTGAACATCAACATTCCGGATTCCGGCGTGCTCTTCGACGACATGGTGTTCGAAGATGGCGCCACCGTGCCAGCCGACCGCTTCATCCAGCCGCGCATCGAGGCCGAGATCGCCTTCGTCATGAAGGCGCCGCTCAAGGGGCCGAACGTCTCGATCTTCGATGTGTTGAACGCCACCGACTATGTGACACCAGCCCTCGAGATCCTCGACACGCGCATCCTCCGGGTCGATCCCGACACGAAGAAGGCGCGCACCATCGTCGACACCATCTCCGACAATGCCGCCAATGCCGGCATCGTCACCGGCGGCCGCGCCGTGCGACCCGGAGAGATCGACATGCGCTGGATGGGCGCGATCGTCAGCCGCAATGCCGAGGTCGAGGAAACGGGCCTTGGCGCGGGCGTGCTCAACCAGCCCGCACGCGGCATCGCCTGGCTTGCCAATCGCCTATCGCAATATGGCGATGGCATCGAAGCCGGCCAGATCGTGCTTGCCGGTTCGTTCATCCGCCCGATCGAGGCGCGGCATGGCGATACGATCAACGCCGATTTTGGCCCCTACGGATCGGTCAGCCTGTTCTTTGCATGAAGGAGTGAACCATGCCGGCGCCCAAAAATCTCTTCAAACAGGCCCTGAAGGAAGGGCGGACGCAGATCGGCCTCTGGCAAGCGCTCGCCAATGCCTACACGGTCGAAATCTCAGCCGGTGCCGGCTACGACTGGCTGCTGCTCGATGCCGAGCATGCGCCGAACGATGTGCCGCTTCTCGTCTCGCAACTGCAGGCAATGAAGGGCACATCAAGCCATGCGGTGATCCGTCCGCCAATCGGCGAGACCTGGATCATCAAGCAGTTGCTCGATATCGGCGCCCAGACTCTGCTCATTCCCATGGTCGAAAGCAAGGAGATGGCCGAGACCATGGTCAAGGCTGTGCGATATCCGCCTCATGGCGTGCGCGGCGTCGGCGCAGCCCTCGCCCGCGCCTCCGCCTTCAATCGCATTCCTGACTACCTTGCGACGGCCAATGACGAGATCTGCCTGCTCCTGCAGGTGGAAAGCCGCGCCGGACTTGCAGCACTCGACGACATCGCCTCGACCGAAGGCGTCGATGGGGTCTTCATTGGACCATCCGATCTCGCCGCAGACATGGGCTATCTCGGCAAGCCGGGTGCCCCTGAAGTTCAGGCCGAAGTCGAAAAGGCGCTCGCAAAAATCCAGTCGCATGGCAAGGCGGCGGGCATTTTGATCGGTGATCTCTCGCTGGCAAAACGCTATCTCAAGCTTGGCGCCACCTTCGTCGCGATCGGCAACGACGTCACCCTGCTTGCCAATGCCACCGTCAAGCTCCTTGACGATTTCAAGAAAGCGGATGCCGCCAAGCCGCCCCAAGACGTCAAGGTCTATTGAGCGCCGACACCGCCCTCCCGGCATCGCTTGACCTTGCGCCTCATCACGCAAATTTCGGCATAGAGAAAGCCTTGTGCACGCTCAGTCAAAACGGACTGCACAGCTGGACGCGACGCCTCTGCAAGCATCGGTCATGATGAACCCGAAAGCGAAGAGGAGGGAACATGCGTTTCAAGAACAAGACCGCCCTGATCACCGGCGGCGGTACGGGCATCGGCGCGGCGGTTGCGCGCCGCATCAGCCAGGAAGGCGGCAATGTCGCGCTCGTCGGGCGTCGTCCCGAGCCGCTGAGAAGTGTTGCCGATGAAATCGGCGCGACCATCGTCGCGGCCGATGCCGCCGATGGTGCAGCGATGAAGGGCGCCGTCGAGAAGGTTGTCGATATCTATGGCGGCCTCGACATTCTCATTGCCAATGCCGGCGGCCATGGCGTCGGGCCGACGGTCAGCATGTCGGACGAGACGTGGGATCTCGCCGTCCGTCTCAACCTCAACACCGCCTTCGTCAGCGCTCGCGAATCCCTACCGCATCTCATCAACAGCCAGGGCAATATCGTCGTCCTAGCCTCGATCGCCGGCCTCTTTGCTGGGCCGAATGCGGCGGGCTATGTCACGATGAAGCATGGCTGCATCGGGCTTGCGAAATCGCTGGCGCGCGATTACGGCCGCAAGGGCGTGCGCACCAACACCGTCTGCCCCGGCTGGGTGACGACTGCCATGGCCGACGAGCAGATGGAGTTCATTGTCGAGAAGTACAAGCTGAACAGCGTCGAGGAAGCCTACGCGCTCGTCACCAAGGACGTGCCGCTCGGCCGGCCGGCGACGGCAAAGGATGTCGCCAGTGCCGTCTGCTTCCTCGCCTCGGGCGAAGCATCGATGATCAACGGCGCGGTCCTGACCGTCGACGGCGGTGCCGGCACCGTCGACCTGCCGACACTGGCCTTTGTAGAATAACTGAGAGGAAGACCGATGAACCAGAATCCTAAGGACTGGAAAACCTACGACGAATTCGCCTATGGCATCGATACGAACCGACTGCCCGCAACGGAGGCTTTGACCGACACGTCTCACAAGATCGCGTTCGACGACGGCCGCACCCTGGAGCTTGCCTTCGCCAAAGGCGAGGTCAAATGGTCGGATGGCAAGGACAGCGGAAACGATTTATCCGAGGTGATCGAAGTCGCGCCGAAGACCTATTTCGTCGAGATCATCTTTGCCGGCCGGCCCAAGGAAGCCGAGACGCTGATCCTCAACACCGAAACGCGCCGCGTGCTTTCCATCTACTCCGTCGTTCGCGAGCTGAAGGATTCCGTCGGCGAGCCGCAGGTCGCGCAGATCTTCCGGCCGGGTGTCATTGAAGGTGGCGCGGCAAGCGGACCGGTGCCGCATGAAAGCCGCGACCTGATCGGGCTCAGGGCGCATTTCACCTACAGCCCCAATCACGTTTACGAGCACACCTATCTTTCGTCGCAGCGCTATGCGTGGCAATGCCTTGTCGGCGTGCAGCGCGGTCATGGCGACGTCGACCTGACGACCACCTACAAGTTCGACGACAACCTCTACATATTCACGTTCCGCGAGTTCAAGATCGCGGTCGCATCCACATTCTTCTACAATTTCAACGACATGCGTTCGACGGGCAAGTTCCTCGGCATCACGGGCAACGGCCGAATCCAGAATAGCGCCGCCGGCGCCTTCATCCGCAAGGCGTCGATGACCTATTACCTGCCCGGCCAGGAACCAGTGTGAGGATCCCATGCGCAAAGCATTCGATATCGTAAAGGCGCATTACGACGCCAATGACCGCCGCGACATGGATGGCATGCTTGCCGACATCGCCCCCGATTGCCGCTGGACCGAGATGGACGGATTTCCCTGCGCCGGCACCTATGTCGGCCCGCAGGAAATCTTCAAGAACGTCTTCCAGGCGCTCGGACAAGCCTTCGATGGATACACCTTCAAGCTCGAACGCCTGCTCGATGCCGGTGACGAGGTCGTTGGCGTGGGGAACTATAGTGGCACAAACAAGCAGACCGGGAAAGCCTTCAAGGCCCGCGTCGTGCATGTCTGGGGCGTCGCGGGCGACAAGATCCGCCGTTTCGAGCAGTTCACGGATACGCTGAGAGTGGCCGAATCCATGCGATGAGAAATTGAGGCGGCTTGGCTCCGGCTCCGGCCGGGCCGCCTGGTCCGCCTAGGACATCCCGGCCTTGCGCCATTGCGACGGCGAAACGCCATAGCGATGGCGGAAGGCACGCGAAAAATGTGCGCTGGAAGAAAAGCCGAGCGCAAAGGCGATCTCGGCTATTTCTCCGGCATAGCCGCCGGCTTCCCGCAATTGTTCCGCGGCCTTCTGCACACGTAGATCCCAGATGTAATCCGAGGGCGTCAGGCACTCGACCTCAAATGCACGGTAGACGTAACGCACCGAGCAGCCCATGCGACGCGCGATCATCGCCACGCTCAGGTCCGGCCGTTCCAGGTTGATATCGATGAAGTCCTTGATCCGCTGCAGCAGCACATCGAGTGGATTTGCGATAGGCCTTGCCTGCTGTAGGTCGGCGCCAATCATGGTGCGCACGAGCTCGATCATGGTCTGGCCGACGCTCAAGCGCCGGGCCTCGTCAAGATGATCGATCTCATGAATGGTCGAGTCCATCAGGGATAGAAGGATCCGGCACATTCCGTCCTGCTCGGCACGGGCCGTGAAGGGCTGCGCCAATCGTTCGACGACCGCATGAGGCAGCGCGTGGCGCGGCAATTGCAGCAGCAACTGGCGGACCGGCGTGCTGTTCGTCAGCATATAGGGGCGGCTGGGATCGTAGATGACAAGCGCATTTCGCGAGACGGGAGCATGCAATCCGCTCTGCGTCAGCGAAGCGCTGCCCTCCGTCTGCACGATCAGCTTGATGGCGTCGGGATCATCAGGCGCTGTCGTCACATGCTCGCGGAAGACGACATGCCGGTCCGCCTCCAGCCGCGTCAGCCGGCATGTGCCCAGCATGGCGGATGTCATCCGGCTCTTTTCTTCATCTGCGGTGCCGAAATCGAGCCGGACATTGCCGAAGAGATCGCGCGCAAGCCCCGCGAACGCTCGGCCGCTGGCGCTGTCGACATGTCGGTGAAGTGCTGCGGCCATGATCGATGTCCTCAAGAGGTGAGATATTTCCCTCGCTTCAGCTTGCCAGATAGGCGCCGTGCAGAATGTCCGGTTGCGCCTTGAGCGTCGCGGCAGCGCCCGAAAAGACCAGGCGGCCGCGTTCCAACACGAGAGCGTGGTCGGCAAGATCGAGCGCAAGATTGGCAAACTGCTCGATCAGCAGAACGCCGATGCCGCGCGCAGCGGCAATTTTCAACGCCTCGGCCAGACGCTTGACGACGGCCGGCGCCAGGCCGAGTGACAACTCGTCGACGATCATGAAGCGCGGCTTGGCAATGAAGGCCTGCGCCATCGCCACCATCTGTTTCTGGCCGCCGGAAAGATCCGATGCCGATTGATGCCGCCGTTCCGATAGTTCGGGAAAGATGTCATAGGCATGGGCCAGTCCCTCTCGTCGGGCAGCCGCCGATGCCTCCAGCGCCGCCACGAGAATATTATCCTCGACCGAAAGTTGTCCGAGCACGCGATGCCCTTCCGGCACGAGCGCAAGACCAGCGCGGCGAATGCGGTCGGGCGAGAACCCTTCGAGCGCCGCGCCGGCGAGACACACGGAACCGCCGCGCGGCAGGACGCCCGCCATGGCCATAACCGTGCTCGACTTGCCCGCTCCATTGGCGCCGAGAAGCGTCGTAATCTTCCCGGCCGCGACCGAAAAGGAAATGTCATGAATAACACGCTTGCCGCCGCGCTCGACGACGAGATGTTCGACGCTGACTTCCGACGTGGCGTCCATATCAGAACTCCCCCAAATAGGCGCGCCGCACATTGGGATCGGCAAGCACGGTTTGTGTCGGGCCGAGCGCCAGAAGCTTGCCGTAGTCGAGCACCATGGTTTCGCTGCACATGGAGCGGATGAGATCGACATCGTGGTCGATGATCAGCACCTGTGCGCGGAACTCTGCAGGGATACGCAGCACCATTTCACGAAAAGCCTTGCCCTCGTCTTCGGTCAGGCCGGCGGCTGGTTCATCGAGCAGGATAAGCTTCGGCTCGCCAACAACGCATTTTGCCAGCTCGACGAGACGGCGGTGGAAGAGATTGAGGGATTGGCCGAGCCGATCGGCAACCTCAGTGAGACCAACGAAGGCAAGCGCCTGCTCGACCGCATGGGAATGATGCCCAGCGCCGACGACATGATCGGCGATCGCCGCGACATTGCCGGCAACCGTTAGATCCTCCACCACCTGCTCCGTCTGGAACGAGCGGCGCAAGCCGGCACGCACCCGCTGCAGCGGCGTCATCGGCAGCAGCGGCCGTTCATCGAGCGAGACCGAGCCTTGGATGGGTTTCACGAAACCGGACAGCACATTGAGCAATGTGGTCTTGCCTGCGCCGTTCGGGCCGATGAGACCGGCAACGGGCGCCGTCAGCACCGCACTCAATTCATTGATCGGCCTGATACCGCCGAACTGAACGATGAGATTGTCGATCTTGATCATCGTGCCCTCCCCCGGGAAAGAGCAGCATTCAGCCTGATGATGAGAGCCGATATCTGCCCTGCAATGCCCGTGGGCGCAGTCGCCAGCGCATGGAACAGGGCGACGCCGAAGATCCCGATCGTGACATAGCCATCAATGCCGAGATCGGTGAGCAGGGCCGGCACGGCACGCAGCAGCAGGCCGGCGATGACGGCGCCGTACCAGTTGAAGACACCGCCGACGATGGCAAGTGCGAAGAGATTGAGGCTCTCGAAGGCGCCGAAGGCACGCCCGTCGAGCTGACCGACATTGCCCGCGAGCAATCCACCTGCGAGACCGGCCAGAAAGCCGCTCAACGCGAAGGCCCAGGCCTTGTAGATCAGCACATTGACGCCGCTCGCAACCGCAACGGTCTCGCCCTTGCGGATCAGCGCCCATGCGCGGCCGGGACGGGCAAGTTTGTGCCATTGCGCGATCAGCAGGCCGATTGCCGCCACGGCACAGACATAGAGGAAATAGGAGACCTCGCCATCGGCGATTGCCGGTCTTGCGAGCATGGCGCGGCCGGCACCATCCGCCCGACCCAGGAAGCCAGGACCGCCATCCGGAAAACCCCAGGCGCTGATAACGATCTGGAAGGCGCCCGCCAGCATCAGCGTCACGAGCGCAAGATAAAGACCGCGCAGGCGCAAGGCGGGCACGCCGAACGCCAATCCCACCACAGAAGCGACGATACCGCCGGCAAGCAGACTAAGCTCAAAAGGCGGATGAAAGGCATGGCCGACGCGAAGCGTCACCCAGCCGCCGACGCCGACAAGCGCGAACTGGCAAAGCGAGACGAGACCGAGCTGACCATAGAGGATGGCAAGCCCGGCGACCGATAGAGAGAGTGCGACAGCGGAGGTTGCTGCAGAGAGCCAGAAGGAATTGGCAAGGCAGGCAACAACGATAGAAAAGATCGCCATCGTCACAGGCACATGAATAAGCTGCTTGGGCAGACGCACCATCGGTATGCCTTCGGCTGTTTGGGCGATTGTTTGCTCCTGAACGGTCATCGGTCCTTCAACGCGACCTTCGCGGTGCCTCCCAAGATAGTGACCGCGACAAGCGCGATGATGAAGGGCGCTGCTGCGCGATAGGGCGAGATCCAGGCCACGGGCGTCAGCACGGCCTCGGCGATGCCGATCAGTAAGCCGGCAACGGCCGTTTGCCAGAGCGACTGCAACTGGCCGAGGATCGCCGCGGCGATCGCCGGGATCACCAGCAAGGTGAGAAAGGTGCCTTGCAGCCGGACGAGATCAGCCAACAAAAGACCGGCAAAACCGGAGAAGATGCCGGTCATGATCCAGGCGGCGGTCTCCGTGTAAAGAACACGCACCCCGAGGATGGCGCTGAGATCGCGATCATTGGCAAGGGCGCGCATATCCAAGCCAAGGCGCGTGCGGGTCAGAAGCAGCGTGATGGCAATGACCATGACGACGGCGAGAATGATGGCGATGATACGCGTGAAGGTCAGGCGCACGGCAAAGAGAGAAACGAACATCTGGTCGGTCGGGAACTGCAGGCGGCGCGGCAGCTCACCCCAGAGGACGCCCATGAGCGCAATCAAAATCAGCGCCGGCGCCAGCGTCCCGACAGCGCGCACGACGATATCACGATGCGATAGCAGGGGGGCGAAGATCCGGCCATAGAGAAAGCTGATCACCGTCGAGACGGCAACGGCGGCGAGGATGGCGGCGGCAAGCGGCATCTTCCACTCCAGCAGTTGCCAGGCGCAGTGCGCACCGATCGCGCCGAAGGCACCGAATGCGAAGTTGAGAACGCCGGTCGCTCGAAACAGGACGACGAGACCGACGCCGGAGAGCGCATAGACTGCGCCGATGCCCAGGCCGGAAATAATGAAGGGTAGAAGGTTCATGGATCGATCCTTTCGGGTCGTTCGGTTCCGCGGATTTACCGCGGAACCGATGGCGAGCGTCAGGGCTCAGTTGATGCCGGCGGACTTTTCGAAGGCGCGGATATCCTTCAGCTCAGGATCGGGGGACGGTACGCAATCGGAAACGACCTTCCACTTTCCACGCTCGGCAACGGCCATGCGCGTCGTCGAATTGGCGTTGTGGCGCGGCTGGCCATCGCCGAAGTACCAGGGAGCGCAGAAGATATCGCTCTTGAAGTCCTTGATTTCGCGTACGGCAGCAGAGGCGGTCTCGCGGTTGATCTTGGCAGGATCAAGCGTCCTCAATGCCTTCTCGGCGATGCGAGCTGCGAGATAGCCGGCCTGGGCGAAGGTATCGCGCGGATCGGACTTCTGGCCGTACTGATCCATGACTGCGAGCCAATTCTGATTGTCCGGCGTCTGCGCGTTCAGATCGTTGAATTCCATGTTGACATAGAATTTTCCGTCCCAACCCGAACCGATGGTGGTGGGAACAGAGAGATCATAGGCAGAGGCGGCGCTGAGGAAGGTGATTGTCTGGTTGAGGCCCTGCTCTTCGGCAGCCGTCAGCAGTGGCACGGCCACGCCCTTCGACAGGCCAAGCACGATGACATCCGGCTTGCTTGCCGCCGCTTGCAGGATGATCGATGTGGCGTCAGCGGAACCTGGATCCATAAGGATCGTCTGGGCGGCGAAGCCCTTTTCCTTGGCGAGCAGCATGACGCCATCGCAGGACCAAGTGCCGACATTCGGGATGTTGGGACCGATACAGACGACGGACTTCGCATTCAGCTTGTCGAGCGCATAGCCCATGGCGCCGAGCATCGAGACGCGCGGCCCGGCATTGGTCGGCGCATAATTCGCAGCAAAATAGCATTCACGCGGCACGCCGACGCCGGCAACGACCAAAATGCCGGACTTCTTGTAGAAATCGGCATTGGCGCCGCACTCGACATAGCTGGAATTGCCGACCATCAGCACGGCCTTCTCGTCGTTGACCAGCTTTGCGGCGAGCTGTGCGGCGATTTCCGGATTCCACTGATCGTCTTCGACCAGATATTTGACCGGCCGACCCTTGATGCCGCCATTGGCGTTCAGGCAATCGAAATATGCCTTCGCCGCCTTGGTGGAATTGGAAAAGTCATCCGGCCCGGTCTTGCCGGTGATAGCGCCGATGATGATCGGCTCACCCGTTGCCGGCTTGCCAGTGTTGTCGCCGCAGGATGCGGCCGCATGCGCGCTGAACGCCGATGCGAGCGTCAGCAAAAGGCCGATTGCCAGCCCTCTCAGATTGATAGGCATTGTCTCCTCCAGTTTGTTGTCCCGCTCCCCACGGGCTCTTTGCTTTCCCGATGTCCGGCTCAGCCGGAAATCGCCTTTCCAGTCATCAACGCCGCAGCCTTCGCCGCGATCATCATCGTCGGCGCATTGGTGTTGCCGGATACCAGGGTCGGCATGACGGAGGCGTCGCAGACCCGCAGCCCCTCGATCCCTCGCACCTTCAGGTCGGGCCCGACGACGGCCATGCGATCGTCAGCCCGACCCATGCGAGCCGTTCCCGCCGGATGGAACACTGTCTTGCAGGACTGACGAATGTAATCGCGGAGCGCTTCGGGATCTTTCTCGACGCCCGGCTTCGGCAGCACGCGGCGCTTGACCAGTTTGGCAAGGGCCGGCGCATCGAGGATGCGGATTGCCGTTTCGACGCCACGCACCAAGGTTTCAAGATCGGTTGGGTCGGAAAGCAGATTGGCGTTGAAATCCGTCTGTTCGGTCGGATCGGCGCTCTTCAATCGTATCCAGCCACGCGAGCGCGGCCGCAGATAGCATGGGCCGATACTCAAACCATGACCTGGCTCCGGATCGCGATCGACAAAGCCGATCAGAACGGGCAGGACGTGGAATTGCACATCCGGCTGACCCGTGCCCGATGTATCGACGAAACCGCCGCATTCGACGACGTTGGACGTCAACAGGCCGCGATGCGAAGTCAGATAGCGCAGCATGTGACCGGCGGCCCGCAGCCCCTTGTCATGACCGAGGATCGAGATCGGCTCGCGCGTCTCGCCCTGAACCGGCACTTCGAGATGATCCTGATAATTGGCACCGACACCCGGCAGGTCAGCGACGACCTTGATGCCGAGCGAGGAAAGATGCTCGCCATCGCCGATACCCGAGAGCTGCAGGATTTTCGGCGTTGCGATGGCTCCCGCGGTCAGCGCGATCTCGCGGGATGCCTTGAACATCGTGCCGTCGAGCAGCTCGACGCCGACGGCTTTCTGCCCTTCGAACAGGATACGGCCGACCTTGCGCTCGGTCAGCACGGACAGGTTCGGTCGCTTCTCCGCCTCGCGCAAAAAGGCCTGGGCCGAACTCCAGCGACGGCCGCCATAGGTCGTGCTCTGATAGAAGCCGACGCCAACCTGATCCGCGCCGTTGAAATCATCATTATGCGGAATGCCGATTTCGGTCGCCGCCTTGATAAAGGCCTCACTCAAAGGATGGCGATGACGGGGGTCCGAAACGCGCAGACCGCCCTTTTTGCCGTGGTAGTGGCCGTTCAGGCGCTCATTATTCTCCAGCGAACGGAAAGCCGGCAGCACATCCTCGTAGGACCAGCCCTGGCAGCCCATTTGCGACCACGTGTCATAGTCGTTGCGATGACCGCGAATATAGATCATCGCATTTACGGAACTGCCGCCGCCGAGCACATTGCCTTGCGGCACGATACTCGGCCGCCCGTTCAGACCCTTGTCAGGGTTCGAGGCATAGGGATGAATATCGATGCCCTTGCCCAGCACCTTGAAAAAGGTCGCTGGGATATGAATCCAGGGATCGGAGTCCCGGCGCCCGGATTCGATCAGCAGCACCTTGTGCGCCGGGTTTTCCGAAAGCCGGTTTGCCAGCACGCAGCCCGAGGAGCCGCCGCCAACGATGATATAGTCGTAAGTCGTCATGGCTCAGCTCAATACCGTCTGAATTGTCGTGAATTCCTTCAGCCCTTCCGCGCCGAATTCGACGCCGATACCGGACTGCTTGACGCCGCCGAAGGGCGCATTCGGCTGGATCGTGCCATGCTTATTGATCCAGACCGAGCCGCATTCGAGCCGCACCGCATAGCGCTTCGCCTTCTCGGCATCGGAGGACCAGACGGAACCGCCGAGGCCGGCCGGGTTCTGGTTGGCGCGCGCGACCACTTCGTCGATGTCGCTATAGCGGATGATGGGCAGGGCCGGGCCGAACTGCTCTTCATCGACCAGGCGGATACCGTGATCGACATCGGCGACCAGCGTGATCGGATAGAAATAGCCTGGGCGATCCATCGGTGCGCCGCCGGTCAGAATGCGGCCGCCATTGGCGCGCGCATCCTCGACCAGTTCGCGCACCTTGTCGAACTGCATCTCGTTTTGCACTGGTCCCAGGATGCTCGCCTCATCCAGCCCATCGCCGACGACGATCTTGGAAGCGTAGTCCGCAAGACCGCGGCACACCTCTTCATAGATGCTGTCATGCACATAGAGCCGTTTCAACGCCGCGCAGGTCTGGCCGTTGTTGACAAAGGCGCCCCAGAAGAGGCCTTCGACGATAGCCTTGGGGTCGGCATCGGGCAGGACGATGCCGGCATCATTGCCGCCGAGTTCCAGCGTCAGCCGCTTCAAGGTGGCGACTGCCGAGGCCATGACCTTTTTGCCCGTTTCCGTCGAGCCGGTGAAGGTCATCTTGGCGATATCGGGATGGGCGGAAAGAGCGGCACCAATGCTGTTTTCGCCGGTGACGACATTGACGACGCCGGGCGGCAGAACCTCGTTCATGATTTCGACGAGACGGATTGTCGACAGCGGCGTCAAGGGCGACGGCTTGATAACGACGGTGTTGCCGGCGCGCACCGCTGGAACGATATGCCAGCACGCGATCATCACTGGCCAGTTCCAGGGCGTGATCGAACCGACGACGCCGACCGGCTTGCGATGCAGCTCGACGCGGCCTTCATTGTCGTCCTGCAGGATCTCGATCGGCAAATCGAGTTCGGCGGTGTGGCGCGTCCAGGCGAGCGCGCCGCCAATCTCGAAGCGCGAGCCGAGACCATTGAGCGGCTTGCCCTGTTCGCGAGTCAGGATCCGGGCAAGCTCCTCGCCGTGCTTGGTGATCTTTTCGGCGACGGCGCGGCAGGCTGCAGCGCGCTCCTCGCTGGAGGTCTGCGACCAGCCCTTGAAGGCTTCGGCGGCCGCTGCAACCGCGCGGTCGAGATCCGCTTCGCTGGCGAGCGGCATATGGCCGACGATGTCACCATTCGACGGGTTTTTCACCGGTGCATGATGAGATGTGGCAACAGGTTCGCCACCGATAAGCAGGGTGTACTGCTTCACGACATTTTCCTCCCGTGACTTTCGAGAGGACTATGGCCCTTGCCCTAAAACCCGTCTTGGGGAGAAACGCGCCTCGTCTTGGACTGGAGCGCAGTCACGCGCTTCAGTCCAATCTATGAAGCCGGCTCGGCGGCGCGCAGCAGCTCACTCGGCGCACAATCGAACAGCTCCTTGAAGCTGCGATTGAAATAGGAAATGTCATTGAACCCCGCCGAATAGGCGACTTCGGCTATCGTCGTCGGGTTGCGCTGCTCCTTGAGCTGCTCGATCTTTTCCCGCGCAAAGCGCAGTCGCTTGTCGCGGATGACTGTCGTGCAGGTCATGCCCATGCCCTGGAAATCCTGCTGCAGGGTGCGGATCGAAATGCCGAGCCGTGTCGCCAGCCATTTGGCGCTGAGGTCGCTATCGGTCAGATGCTTGTCGATGAGGATATCGACCATCTGCATCCGCTTGCTGGCGCTTTCATGCAGGGAATTCAGGCTTGCCGTCTGGGCGCCCGTGGAGAGGAATGCCTGGCGGGTCGTGTCAAACATCAGCTGGCGAAGATAGGGCGAAGCTGCTTCATTGTCCGGCGTGGTCATCATCTTGGCGATCAATGCACGCAGCATCATTGCCATCGGGTCGCTCGCCTCGAGCTTGCGCGCAACATCGAAATCGATCTTGCTGTTCGAATACATCAACTGCCGGGGCAGATGCAGCGACAGGTGATTGGAGAAGTGTCCGCGGAAATAGAAGGTCGTCGGGCGCGTCGAATCGACGAGAATGCATTCACCGACATCGAGGATGTTCTGCTGGCCGGAATGCTCGACACCGCAGACGCCCTCCAGCTGCAGGATCAGGAACAGGTGCTCATTGGCGTCGCGGCGAATGTCATCCCAATCGCGGTGGACGTAATCGAGATCATTGGAAACATGGGCGAACTCCATGCCGCAGACGTCGATACGGCTGGCCGTGCCGATGACGCTATCACCACGCTGCACCGTGTGCGGATTGAAGTTGCCGCAGATGCTCTGAAGGTCATCAACCCACTGGTCGTAGGGCGTCGGCGACCAGGTCCGGTCAACCAGACTGCGATTTTGCAACAGGTCCAACTCCGCCTCCCAACAGTGTCAGCACTGCGGAAGACTGCTACAGATCCTCTGACGCGTCAATCAAATACTTAACACATTAACGAAATCGGGAAAAGGTCTCATTCCTCACCGATTGGGCCATTCTCCAACTTCAGCGAGGCAAGTTCCTCCAGCATATCGAGGAGCTTCTCCACCCTCTCCTCGCCGAAGCGGGCATCGATATCGGCATAGACTTTCTGGCTCTCCGGCATGACATCCTCGACGATCGCCTGCCCTGCCGGGGTGATCTGCAGTAACACCCTGCGACCATCGGCGCTGTCTTTGTGCTTGGTGATGAAGCCGCGCTCCTCGAGCGCGCGGATCATGCGCGTAAGGCTTGGCGCCAGGATGGATGCCTTGTCTGCAAGTTCCGTGGCATCGAGCTTGCCGCCCTCATAGAGAACGCGAATGACACGCCATTGCTGCTCCGTCACATCATGCGCCGCCAGGATCGGCCTGAAATGGCTCATGACCGCTTCACGGGCGCGCAGAAGTCCGATCGCTAGCGAGCGGCGGCGATCGCGCAACGGCCGCTTGGATTGTGTCGCCGTGGTTTCAGGCTCAGCGCGCGGCCTTACATCACTGTCTGTTTTGTTTTGCATCTTTTGCATGTTCGCTTCGATTATGGCCCTCACTGATTAACATGAGAATCATTCAAAGCAAGGCGATCGCATGATATCGGCCGACCCCCCGCGCAAAGACCGTCGCACCGGGCCGAGCTTCCCCCCGTGGATTAAGGCACCTGCACGAGACGGCCGCTGCCTCTGATTTCGGAACGCCGCAGCACTGGGTGCCCATACAATTCGATATTGCCGCTGCCGCTGATCGATACGTCCGCATCCGCAGCCGCGGCAACCTCGGCATCACCGCTGCCGCGAATGCGGATTTTCACGGATTGAGTGGTCAGCTCCTTGAGACGGGCAGTGCCGGAACCGGAAACCTCCAGGTCGACCGTGCGCGCGCTGCCCGTGGCGGTAACATTGCCGCTACCCGATATGCTCAAGCGCAGGTCGTCCTGATCGAGCTGCGACAAGGCCAGATCGCCGCTGCCGCGCACCTTCCAATCGGTGACGAGCGGCCCCGACAGGCTGACCTCGAATTTGGAGTTGGACCAACCCGGATTGCAATCCAGGCTCAGCCTGCCGCCCTGCAGCCTGACATGGTCGAGAAGAGCTGGGTCGCCGCTGATGACAGCCTCCGCCTTTCCGCCCGGCTGATACTGCACGGAAGCAGGAATATCGATCGCCAGGCTGCCATTGGAGCTGAAAGGCAGGATAACCTGCCGGCTACCGGATGTAGCAGATCCGCAACTGGATTGCATACTACCCCACCAATGTCCTGCGTTTGCCCAATCAGGCCCGGAAAGCCCGATGCCAAGCGCAAGAAAGACGAATGCACAAATCAGTCCGGTCGTCGCGACAGTCGCCAATTTCCCGTTCATTGTCCATTTCCTCCAACGATGTGCAGCCCAGCGCTCAAGCTCGACCTTCGTCCACTTGCGCCAAGCGGAAGTGCAGGCGGGCATATTGCCCAAGCATGCGTATGCCCAAGCTCAGCCCCATCAGCAGCAAGGCGCCGCCGCCCACGGAGCAGCTCACCAGCCCGGCACCGATCAGCAAACGGGCCAGCATGCCGACGGAAGGCAAGCCGATATGGAACAGTATGGTCGTAACGACGATCTTCATACCAACGGCGCCGACGGCCACCAATGCGATCGCAAGACCGAGCGTGACGAACATCGCCGCAAACAGCAAAGGCAACAGGAAGAAGATATCGACGATGGCAAGGCCGGCCAGCGCCATCATGGCAGCCAACAGGTTCGGCACGCTCCAATGCGCCTCGAAGCGGCGCAATCCGACATCCGCACGCAGCTCTCGCGCAATCCTAGCGGGATCGCCGAGAGCGGCGGAAACCTCCTCCTCGCTTCGACCAGAGGCCTCGGACTCGGCAAAATGAGCGGCATAGTCGGCCACGATGTCATCGACCTCGTGAGGAGGCAGGCCTGCAAGTCCCAATCTCAGCGTGCGCAAAAAGGCTTCCCTGGTCATGGCAAATCCTCGAGTAGCTTGTCGACGGAGCCTGCTAGCGAGCGCCAGTCGCGGCGATGCGCTTCGAAAATCGAACGCCCCAGCGGCGTGAGCCGATAATATTTACGCGGCGGCCCGTTGCTCGACTCGACAATGCGGGTTGCAACTAGGCCGTCATTCTGCATCCTGCGCATCAGCGGGTAGATCGTTCCTTCGCCCATGCCGACCGCCGCAACCAGCGTACTCGCAATTTCATAGCCGTAGCTTTCGCCCCGCGAGAGCACGGCCAGGACGCAAAGATCGAGCACGCCCTTCCGCAATTGAACTTGGATCGAGTCAGTCATGAACGCCTCAGCTTTACAGAACGAATATAACAAGCTATCTGTTTATGCAAGATAGCTCGATGGCTTTCACAACCGGCATAAGCCGCTTTCGCGTCACCGTCTGGCCTATGGACCGACGCTCCCTGCCATCGCAGCCCATCGTGCAGCGTACATCTCTGGTTAAATGGAGCAGTTGTCATGATCCGCTTCAGCCTTGCCCTCGCGGCCACGCTCTTTCTTGCCGCGCCATCGGGATATGCGGCAGGTTTGAAATTCATCCGCATCCCAGGTGATGCGGATAACCCGGCGATCGATGCCGCCATGTGGTCTCCTTGCGCAACCCCTCCGATAGAAGTGAGGATCGGAGCCCTGGCAGTTCCGGCAACGCCGGATTGTCCGATTGCAGGCGGGGAGTTGCCACTCATCATCGTCTCGCATGGCTATGGCGGCTGGTATCTCGGCCATCACGATACCGCCGAAGCACTTGCCGACGCCGGCTTCATTGTCGTTGCCATCAATCATCCGCACGCCAACCATGCCGACATGAGCCAGGCAAACGGTCCTGGCGTATTGATCGAGCGACCTACCGATATCAAACGCACCGTCGACTTCATGCTTGATGCGTCTCCCGACGCCGGAAAAATCAATCCGCAGCAGATCGGCTTCTACGGATTTTCCCTGGGCGGATATACCGGTCTCGTCGTTGCCGGAGCCGATCCGGATTTCACCAAACTGCCGCCACGCTGTTCAGATCCGAAGGCGGCGGGCTGCCCCCCAGCGGGCCATGCTCAGCCTCCCCGACAACCGCCATCGCAATCACTGACCCACGATCCTCGCATCAGGGCAGTCGTTGTAGCCGACCCGTTGAGCATCGTCTTCCCGACCGCAGATAGCGTGAAAGATGTCAAAGTCCCGCTTCAGCTTTGGGGCTCGGAACTCGGAGGGGGTGGTGGAGCAGCTCCCGAAAATGTCGCAACGCTTGCACGCCTATTGCCAGAGAAGCCTGATTTCCGGATCGTCCCCAATGCCGTACATCTGTCGTTTTTGACGCCTTGCCCGGAATTAAGGCCATCATCCGATGCCTGCATTGACGCTCCGGGGTTCGATCGCGTCACATTTCATAAGCAATTCAATACGGCAGTCGTTGCATTTTTCCGCAAACACCTGACGAAGCCGTAACCAGCGAACATACCCGCGCGTAAGACGCCCTTATCGCGCGGAATTATACGCAGACATTATCAGTGTTGAAACTTGCCCGCGAATCCGATCAGATCATGGCATGACGAAAACGATACGCATTGCGGCGGCTTTGGTGTTGCGCCCGGACGGGGAGACATTGCTCGTACGCAAGCGCGGCACGACTGCCTTCATGCAGCCCGGCGGCAAGCTGGAACCGCGGGAGACGCCAGAGACGGCGCTCATCAGGGAACTCTTCGAAGAGCTAGGCCTTACGGCGGAGACTAAGGATCTGACTTTCCTCGGCGGTTTCCAGGCAGCAGCGGCCAACGAACCGGACCATACCGTCGTTGCGGATATATTCCGCCTACAAGTAGGTAATATTGCAATCACGGCAGCGGCAGAGATCGAGGAAATCCGCTGGGTATCACCACAAGATCCGGGAAATATCACCATGGCGCCGCTGACCGAGCATCATGTCCTGCCATTCCACCGGCGACAGGGCACATCCGCGATGTGACTGACACCAACCCAGGCGAAGCGAAAGCCTGCAAGTCCCGCGCCGTCCTTGTCAAATGAATGTTCGAACGCCGGCGGCATGCATCTCCCACAGGCGCAATTCGAATATTGTGGTAAAATGAGAAAATAACAGTTTTAAACTTCCAGCGCGTAATGTTTACTACAAAAATAAACCAAGGACAAAGAATATCCAAAGTCACATCAATTTTCATTGAAAGCAAAAACAACATTGGATACATAAATAAAAAACATTGCGTGAGGCCGAAAATGAAAAAGGAAAATACTACTACCAGCCACGAAAGGTATATTGAGCTCACGAGCAAGATTGTGTCTGCCTACGTACTTCGCAATGCGACGATGCCGGAAGATTTGCCGAGGCTCATCATGGAGACTTATTCGGCACTGACAGGCTCTCAGCAGGCCGCCTCATCAGCGGCGGCGGTGGAAAAACTATTGAAGCCGGCTGTGCCGATCAAGAAATCCATCACCGACGACTATCTGATCTGCCTCGAAGATGGTGGAAAATACAAGTCGCTCAAGCGCCACCTGAACAGTAAATATGGTCTGACCCCCGAAGAATATCGAAGAAAATGGGGCTTGCCCGCGGATTATCCAATGGTCTCTGCCTCCTATGCGGCCGCAAGATCGACCTTGGCAAAGAAGGCTCTCCTGGGCCATACGAAAAACGTAGCCGACATTCCTCCGGCGATCGAACCACCACGGCGCCAACGGAAAGCCGGTTAATCCGGATCGTTTCGTCACACGTCATAATCATGCGATCCGCCTGTATGTCAGCATATGACCCGAGCCGGCGCCTCAGGATTTCGCTTGCCGGCCCGGATGCGGCCAACATCGCATCCATCAGGCGGTCTCAATTGTTCTGGCGTTGACAGTGATCGCACGGCCGGCAAACCAGCCGTTGATCGCAGCACCGAGACCGAGCAGCAGGAATAGGACGGAGCTCCAGGCAAAGCTTCCAGTCCAACCGTGGATCATGCCGACGACGAGCGGGCCGATCGCGGCAAGCAGGTAACCCACGAATTGCGCCATCCCGGAGAGATGCGCGGCAACATGCGCATCGGGCGAACGCAATACGATGACGGTCAGCGCCACCGCAATCAATCCACCCTGTCCGATGCCCTGGAGCACGGCCCAGAACCAGACAGTCCAGAGCGGAGCAAACAGCAGACCCAGCAAGGCAACGACGGCAATTATGCAGAGGATGACATTGATCGCGCGCTGATCCTTACCCTTGACGGCGATATGAGGTGCCACCAAGCAGGCGGCCGCCTGCACCATGACCGAGGCAGATACGATGACGCCAGCCGTCACGCCGTCGAGACCACGTTCACGTAGAATGGGTACCAGCCAGCCGAAGACGCAATAGGCAAGCGCCGATTGCAATCCCATGAAAAGCGTTACTTGCCAAGCGATGCGGTCTCTCCACAAACCGGTAACACGAAAGCCGGTGCGCCGCGCCTGGCTGCGCGCGCCGATTACCTGCGGCAGCCAGAGAAGTCCAACGGCGAAAGCAGGCAAGGCCCAGACAGCCAGCGCGCCGCCGAGCGAACCGCCGAGAGCGTGTTCAACGGGAAGCGTAAAGCCAGCCGCACTCGCAGCCCCCGCGCATAGCGCCATCGTATAGCAACCCGTCATGAGCGCCGCCTTATCGGGAAAATCGCGCTTGACCACACCCGGCAAGAGTACATTGCCGATAGCAATGCAGGCGCCGGCCAATGCGGTGCCCAAGAACAGCAGCGAAATCGAGGAAAAGCCACGCAATGCCGTGCCCAGCGCAAGCAGGAAAATGACACAAAGCAGGACGCGCTCGGTCCCCAGGCGCTGCGCCAGCCTTGGCGCAAGCGGTGAAAACAGCCCCATGCAAATGACGGGCAAGGTCGTAAGAATACTGGTGCCGAAGGCGGAGAGGCCAAGTCCGGCCCGTATCTCCGGCAAGAGCGTCGATGCGCTCGAGAAAACCGGCCGCAGATTGAAAGCGATGAGAACAAGGCTCGCACCCAGCAGAAACCTGCCAATCGGCGACTTGCCTTCGTGCGGGAGTGGTGCCGGAACCTCATCGGCCTCGGCATCGATCAATTCGACGGAGGCGAGATTTTGCGGGGACATTGTCATGACATAAGTAACCGATCAAGAGTAGCGACGATGGGGGCCATGAAGCGGCGCACAGCCCTATCGGCCGCTTCGGGGTTGCCGCCTTCGATGGCATCGACGATGGCTATATGCGCCTGCATATCCGGCTCGGGAATGTCTTCACCCAGCGTCGCCTCGATGGTCTCGGCAATCGAGAGAGAGAAGAACTCGTAGATTTCGATCATGGCCCTGTTCTGGGAAGCCGCAACGACAGCCTTGTGGAAGGCAAGGTCGCGCTCGATGAACGCCGCCTTGTCGCCGCCGGCATAGTTGCCGCGAGCAACCAGCAAGGCGCGCAATTGCGAAACGGCTTCAGGGGAGTGACGTAGGGCGGCAAGCCTTGCTGCCTCGACCTCCAGCGCAAGCCGGGCCTCGAACTGATCCCTCAACCCGGCGCGGCGCGCCATATCCAGCGGTCGACCGACATCCGTGTTCGAACGAACATAGGTTCCCGACCCTTGCCGCGTCTCGAGATAGCCCTGAGATACCAGGACCCTCACTGCCTCACGAACCGTGCCGCGGCTGACGGAGAGCATCGACGAGAGGGAGGCCTCGTTGGGCAGCTTTTCGCCAACGAGCCAGCGACGGCTGGTGATCTCGCTGCGAATTGCCTCCACGGCCGTATCCGCAAGCGTCGTTTTGGTCAGAGCGCGCATGGTAGGATTTCATCAAGTCATCGGATGACTTTATCATTTAGTCAATCGACGGCCTGCAGTCAATCATATTTTCAGCAAGGTGAGCGATCGGCCAGTTACGGCGATGTGGCGGCACCAGCGACCGAACGCGAAGATGGCGGGCCATTGGCGGATCTGGGATCTGGCCAATCACCCGAAATCAGAGCAAGGGGCTTGCAGCAGGTTTAACGCTGGCTGAAGCTTCTCGAAATGAAATAATGGCTGTCTTATTGCATGAAATCCCTATCTGATGACGCACGAACGGGCCATGGCCGCCAGGCCGATCGCCGCGACCAGAGAGAATGCGGCCGGAAGATAGAAAACATTCGGAAGCCCGAGATAGGCAACGCCGACACCTCCTACACCGCCGCCAAGAGCGCTGGCGAGCGCCGAGGAGCTCATGAAGATCGCCGAAGCCGTCGCGACTGCATTCGGGAGCAATCTTTGAGCAACGATCAGTCCGAGGACCATGTAGAGGCCCCAGACTCCGCCCATCAGGATCTGGCCGGCAAACATGCCCATGGCCGTCGGCCAGGCCGCAAAACAGAGGTTGGCCATGACGCCGCAGATCGCGGCGACACACATCATCCATAAGATGCCGATCCGTCGCGCCAGCACGACGCTGAAGGGCATGAGGATGAGTTCGATGAATGGCTGCGTTCCGATCACCGAGCCCTGAATGGAGGGATCAAGCTTGAGCTGGTCCTGCATATAGAGCAGCAGGAATCCGTATTTAATCGGCTCGCCGGCATAGACGAGGACGTAGAGACCGGTAAAGGTCAGCAGCGGCAGCAGTTCGGACCAGCCGACGCGACCAATGGCATCGGTCTTCTTATCGACTTGCTGCCCCGGACCAACAAGCGCTTGTTGCGTTCCGAGCGGAAGGATCTGCGCGAAGAAACAAATCGCCGTTCCCCACAGCATGGCGCGAAGCCCGACTTCGGCAGCAAACCAGGCGCCGAGAAACGGCCCGATGACCCAGCCCGCGGTCAAAGCCATGCGGATGATGGCCACGACGCTGTCATTCGCGCCGGCGTCCTTCACTTTGAGATCGTCATGGATGGCGGTGAAGAGCTGTGAGGTCGCAGATCCGGAAAAACCCAGAAGGACGGTGCCGATCACGAACGGCATCCATGGTTTCGTCGAAAGGGCGATCCCCGCCCAACCAACGGCCCCGGCAACGGCGCAAAGCCGGAAAAGACCAAGACGCCTTCCAGTTTTGTCGGAATAGCTGCCAATGAGATATCCGGCAACCGGTGCGGTGAGACCGGTCAGATAATAGAGCCCCGCCACTGGCAAGGACGCCCCAAGTTCCTTGACGAGGAAGAGAACGATCTGCGGCAGCGAGGCGGATGTCGCAAGCCCGGAGAGAAACAGCGCAAACGTCGCGCCGCGATACAGCGGTGAAACCCATACCTGCTGGATGGCGGTCGCCCTGCTGGAGGTCGTCGGGGATTGCGCGTCCATAGCCCCATCATCCGTCTTAACCGGTTGTCGAAACGAGTTTTCCGGTTGATCGGCGGGACGCCCTGATCGATTGCAGCAAAAGCGAATTCTGCTGTCCGATGGACCTCACGCCTACGTCCGGGGTGCTGCATATCCTTCGATCAAAGCGGATCGGGACGCAAACGGATACATCGAGCTTGAACTCATCCGGCAGGGATTGTCCACATCATTCATCATATCAATGGCGGTAACCGGACTCAGCCCGGCATTGCTCTCGAATAGGCGGCCAGAATGAAGCGTTCGGCCTGGAACAGATATTTCTTCAGCGCGTCGGCGGCGCTCGCCGGCGCCCCCTCCTCCAGATGCGCAAGAATGGTCGCGTTCTGGCCGACATAGGGTGCGTGGAGATATTCGGGATCGCGGATCAGTCCGAAGACGAGGCGCAGTTCAAGCGAGATCTGCGCATAGAAGGCCGAAAGCCTGGGACTGTCGGCGAGCTCGACAATCGCGGCATGAAAGGCGATATCGGCGCTGCCGACCTCCAGCCATTCGCCACGGTCGCGATGCTGCACGGCAGCCTCGATGGCAGCCCGCATCTTGTCGACGCTCGGATGGCGGTGATGCGCATTGGCAAGCGCCGAACACTCGATCAGGCGGCGAATATGGAAGATATCCATGATCGTCGAAATGCTCGGCGTGGAAACGAAGACGCCGCGATTGGCTTCGTGACGTAGCACGCCCTCTTTCGTCAGCAGCCGGAAGACTTCGCGCAGCGTATTGCGTGAGACCTGTAGCTCCTCGCAAAGAGCTGCTTCGGACAAGTGGCTACCCGGCGATAGCATACCGCTGATCACGCGCTCGCGGATGCGAGCAGCCGTCAGTTCTGCCAGCGTCTGCCCTGTCTCCGCGACCGTCGCCGGCTCGATGCTGGCAAGATTTGTCTGCTTCATTCGCTCTCCCGGCATCTGCACTCTATCCTCTCCGACACCGGCAATATCAGGCGCTTGCTGGAAGCCGAGCGGGTATTCCGCTTGTTTGGGCTGGCGACCTGTCGGCGGCAAGGTCCGGTGGAAGATTTCGCGCAGATTTGTCCCCATTTTTGATTGGCAATATGAAAATTGTTGAACAATATAGACCGGATTGTCGTTTGATGCTATCTCACGCCCTAACAAATATAACGGGAACGCAGATACAGATGTTCATGAGACGCCTGTCTTGTAGAAAAACATCGCCTGATTTTGTCACGCTGCAACAGGTGCCGGCATGAGCATGCTGCGGTCCGATCTTGGTGGCGATCCCGGCGAGTGCGCCTGCATCATCGATGCAAAGAACAACACGGCTATCATCCCCGATGCCATGACCGACCTGCCCAATACCGAGGTAAGCGCATGATCAAGGCCGCTGGCGACAACAAACCGCTTCTGTCCGTAACGGATCTGACTGTGCGGTTCGGCGAAAACCGCGTGGTCGAAGGACTTTCCTTCTCGGTCGAGCCAGGCAGAACACTTGCGGTCGTCGGAGAATCCGGTTCCGGCAAATCGGTGACCTCGCTTTCGGTCATGCGTCTTGCCGATATGATGGGCGCGCGCTTCGAGACCGGTAGCATCCTCTTCAATGGCAAGGACCTGCTGAAGCTTTCGCAGAAGGATATGCGCTCCGTTCGCGGCAAGGAGATCGCCATGATCTTCCAGGAGCCGATGACCTCCCTTAATCCCGTCTTCACCATCGGCGATCAGATCTGCGAGGTCCTTCTCCTGCATGAGAAACTCGGCAAGTCCGCCGCCATGACCGAGGCACGGCGCCTGCTGGAAATGGTACGCCTGCCGGATGCGGCGGCCCTCTTGAACCGCTATCCGCATCAGCTTTCCGGCGGTATGCGCCAGCGGGTCATGATCGCCATGGCGCTCGCCTGCCGCCCGAAGCTGCTGATTGCCGACGAGCCGACGACGGCGCTCGACGTGACGATCCAGGCGCAGATCCTCAACATCATGCGGGATCTGCAGAAGGATCTAGGCATGGGTATGATCTTCATCACCCATGACATGGGCGTGGTGGCCGAGATGGCGGATGATGTCGTGGTCATGTGGAAAGGCAAGAAGGTCGAAGAGGGTCCGGTCCGCGAGATATTCGCCAATCCGAAACATCCCTATACGAAGGCGCTCCTCGCCGCAGTGCCTAAGCTTGGCAGCATGACCGGTCAGGATTTTCCGAAACGCATGCCGCTGACCGTCCTCGACGGCAGCGAGCCGAAGATCGTCGGTGAGGAACGGGTCCAGAATACCGCCCGCTACGACCAGCAGCCGCTATTGTCCGTACGCGATCTCTTCGTACGCTTCGATATCAAGAAGAATATAATCGGCCAGGTCACGCATCGCTGCAGTGCCGTCCAGAAGGTGGCTTTCGATATTCATCCCGGTGAAACTCTGGCCCTCGTCGGCGAGTCCGGCTCCGGTAAGTCGACGATCGGCCGCACCATCCAGCAATTGCAGAAGGCGCGCTCCGGCGAAATCACCTTCAGCGGCAAGAGCTTCGCCGCCATGTCGCAGCTCGAACGCTTCCGCCTGCGGCGCGATGTGCAATACATTTTCCAGGATCCTTTCGCCTCGCTCGATCCGCGCAAGACTGTGGGATTCTCGATCGCAGAGCCGATCAACACGCATGGCATCATCTCTGGATCGAAGGAGGTTCGCCGCCGGGTGGATGAGCTTCTGGAGCGCGTCGGGCTGACGTCAGCCCATGCCGGTCGCTATCCGCATGAGTTTTCCGGCGGCCAACGCCAGCGCGTCTGCATCGCCCGCGCCCTTGCCTCCGATCCCAAGCTCATCATCTCCGACGAGGCGCTTTCCGCTCTCGACGTGTCGATCCAGGCCCAGATCATCAATCTCTTGATGGATCTCCAGGCCGAACGCGGGCTCGCCTACCTGTTCATCAGCCATGACATGGCCGTCGTCGAGAAGATCAGCCACCGCGTCGCTGTTCTCTATCTTGGCCAGATCATGGAGATTGGCAGCCGTCGTCAGGTCTTCGAAACACCGATGCACGCCTATACGCAGCGCCTGCTCTCGGCCGTGCCGATCGCCGATCCTACACAGGAGCGCAGAACCACCCTGCTGGAAGGCGAGATCCCCAATCCCGTCCGCCGCGTCGGCGACGAGCCGCCGATCCTGTCTCACGAGGAAATCACTGCAGGCCACTTCATCGCCAAGAGCGCCTGAACGACCACCAACCATCGCATCGATCTGAAGAGGAAACAGGTTCAATGAAAAGAATGAAATGGGGATTGAAGACCGCTCTGACCGCACTCATGATATCGAGCGTTGCCATCAGCGCCGCTCCGGCCTTCGCCGCGGGCAAGCTAACGGTTTCGTCGTCCCAGGATCCGGGTAGCTGGGACCCGATCGACACCTTCCTAGTGGCATGGGCTGCCGTTTCGACCAACATCTTCGACGGCCTCACCTATCGCGGACCCGATCTCAAGCTGGTACCGGGCCTCGCCGAATCCTGGGAAGAACTGGACCAGGGCAAGCGCATCCGCTTCAAGTTGCGTCATAACGTGAAGTTCCATGACGGCGAGCCCTTTAATGCCGAAGCGGTGAAGTTCACCTTCGACCGCCTGCTCGGCGAACAGGGCGCCAAGGGGCCGCAGCGCTCGAACTACACGGCGATCGAAAGCGTCGATATCATCGACGACTACACAGTCGACATGAAGCTGAAGACGCCTGACCCCGTGCTGCTGACCAAGCTTGCCGGCTATGGCGCGATGATCGTTCCGCCGAAATACATCAAGGAAAAGGGCGAGGACTACTTCAACCTCAACCCGGTCGGCACCGGCGCGTTCAAGTTCGTTTCCTATACGCCGAAGGTGAACATCAAGCTCGAAGCCAATCCGGATTACTGGGGCGGCGCACCGAAACTCTCCGAACTGGAATATCGCTTCATCAGCGAGCCGGCGACCGCCGTTGCCGAGCTTCAGGCCGGCCGCGTCGATCTCGTCATCCCGCCGACCATTCCGATCGGCATGCTGCCGGTCATCCAGGGTGATTCCAAACTCGAAATCGCCAGCGTTCCCGGCCCAACGGTCGATTCGCTGCGCTTCAACACCCGCGATGGCATCACCGCCGATCCGCGCGTACGCAAGGCGATCATCATGGCCGTCGACCGCAACACGATCGTCAAGTCGATCCTCGCCGGCCAGGGAACCGAGATCGTCAGCTTCCAGAATTCGCTGTCCTTCGGCTACGATGCCGATTTGAAGCCGCTTCCCTATGATCCGGCAGGCGCGAAGAAGCTGCTTGCCGAAGCCGGCGTGAAGCCGGGTGCGGCATTGCAGATCGACATTCGAGGCAATGATGCAACGATGAACGAGGTGGCGCAGGTCGTCGCAAGCTACCTGCAGATGGTCGGCCTCACCGCAACGATCAAGCCCTATGAAACCAATGTTCTGCTGAACGATATCATCCCGCAGGGCAAGACCGGCGCGATGTTCCAACAGAAGTGGGGCGGCTGGACCTTCGACTACGACAACACCGCCTATTCGATGTACCACTCCGGCGAAAAGTGGAATCCTTATGAAAAGGATGCCGCTCTGGACAAGCTGTTGGAATCGCAGCGCCCACTCACCGATCGCGCCGAGCGCGAAAAGGTGCTGAAGGACATCGGCAAATATGTCGCCGACAAGGCGCTCGAACTGCCGCTCTACAACAGCAACGCGATCTACGGTGTCAGCAAGCGTGTCAAAGGCTTCGTCCCCGCTCCCGATACCCGCATCAAGCTGAACGAAGTCACCGTCGACTAATCATCAAGCAAGACGCCGCCGGCTCGGTCGGCGGCGTCACTAGAAAGCTCTCGGGGTAAGAACGTGGCCGGTTTTCTCATCAAGCGATTGCTGCAGGCGATTTTCGTCGTGATCGCCATCACTCTTCTCGTCTCATTCGCCATCCGCCTCACCGGCGACCCTGCCGTGATGATGTTTCAGGGCGGCGGCAGCATGACGGAAGACGACCTTGCCCGCATCCGCACAGCCCTTGGCACGGATCAACCTTTTCTCGTGCAGTATTTAAGCTTCCTGAAAGGACTGCTGACGCTTAATTTCGGTCGCAGCTTCACCGGCGGCACGCCGGTCTCGCAGCTGATCGCCAATGCCTTGCCCGCCACGCTGCTGCTCGCCTTCATCTCCATGGTTGTGTCGATCGCGATCTCCATCCCGCTCGGCATCAAGGCGGCGACGGCACGCGGCAAAGCGGCGGATCAGATCATCCGCGTTCTCTCACTGCTAGGCCTCTCATTTCCGAATTTCTGGCTGGCGCTGATGATGGTGCTCCTGTTTTCCATCACGCTCGGCTGGCTGCCGCCGAGCGGCATGGTCGGAATTTCGAGCTACGTCATGCCGGCGGTGACCATGGGCGTCATCCTGACGGCGACGAATGTGCGCCTCGTGCGCACCGCCATGCTGGAAACACTGCAATCGCAATATATCATGGTCGCGCGCGCCAAGGGCCTCAGCGAAAGCAAGGTGCTCTACAAGCACGCTCTGCGCAATTGCGCCATCCCGCTCATTACCTACTTCGGCATCCAGTTCGGCGGGTTGCTCGGCGGCATCGTCGTCATCGAGCGTGTCTTCAACTGGCCCGGCCTTGGCACACTGGCATTCGACGCCGTTGGCGCTCGCGACTACCCGGTCTTGCAAGGCGTGATCACCGTGCTGGCGCTGTTCATCGTCGGCGTCAACCTTCTCGTCGACATCGCCTATGGCCTCGTCGACCCTCGTATCCGCACGGAGTAATGCTGATGGCCGCCACAGTTTCTCACCGTTCGCGTTTCTACAGCTTCGAATTCATATTCGGTGTATTGCTCACCGCTGTCATTTGCCTTGCCGTGCTGCTCTCCGACATTCTTTTTCCAGGCGGCGCGGAAAAGATCGATCTGATGGCAAGGCTTGCCAGGCCTTTCGCCAGCCTCGCCCATCCTTTCGGCACCGACCCGCTCGGGCGCGATGTGCTGGCTCGCGTCGTCGCAGGCGGCAAGATATCGCTGACCGTCGGCCTCACCTCCGTGATCGGCGGCGTGGTTCTCGGCGTGCTGATCGGGCTTGCCGCAGGCTACTACCGCGGCATCTGGGACATGCTGCTGATGCGCTTTGCCGACGTCCAGCTCGCCATGCCCTTCATTCTTCTGGCGATCACCTTCATCGCCATCGTCGGCGGCAGCCTCACCAATACGATTATCCTGCTGATCGTCTCGCAATGGGTGCAGTATGCGCGACTTGTACGCGGTTCGGTGCTGAGCCTGCGCGAGCGCGAGTTCATCCTGTCGGCGCGCGCGATCGGCGTCAAAGATTGGCGCATCATCTTCCAGCATCTGCTGCCGAACCTCATCGGCCCGGTAATCGTGCTGATGACGCTGAACATCGCCACCAACATTCTCCTGGAAAGCAGCCTCACCTTCCTTGGCATGGGTGTCGATCCCACTATTCCGAGCTGGGGCGGCATGCTGGCCGACGGGCGCACCTATCTGCAGACGGCGTGGTGGGTCAGCCTCTTTCCGGGCGTTGCAATCCTTTTGACCGTACTTGGCCTCAATCTTCTTGGCGACTGGCTGCGCGACAGCCTCGATCCGACCGGCAGAACGACAAGGTAAGACATCATGACCGTGATTTTCGAGAGAGGTTTTGAGCGCACGCTGTCGCGCCTTGTTGCCGATGCCAAGCCTGGCCAGAACTTCGAAGCCTGGACCTTCGATGACAGAGAAAGCCGCCAGCAGGCAGAGCGCGAACTCAGGGAAAAAGGCGTGCAGGCCCGCATCCGCAGCGCCTACAAGCCGCTGGTCAATGCCTTCATCGAGGAAATCGACCTGCATGATGTGAATGCGATCGAGATCCGCTATCCGGTCCATCCCAACGCACCGGACAACCGCTTCCGCCTAGAAGCCTATCCGCTCGCGGCAATGGTGGGAAATCGAGAGATCATCTTTGTCGCAAAAGCTGACAGCGACTTTCACTATGACGTTCTGCTGAAAGGCAATAACGGCCAAGAGCGTCGATTGAAGGTGCTCGCGCCCAATCGCGTCCATATTGATGCCGCCGGCGAAACAAGCGTTTCCCCGACCGGCTGGCTGATCAGAGATGACGGTGCGGCAGGCGAACGGTTGCTCACCGATTATGAAGAACTTTTCGAAGGGACCATTGCCGCGGTCACACACTTCGACTGGGTCACAAGCGAACCCTATTTCGAAGAACTGAACATTTGTGTTGCCCTGCCGGCGTTGGACGAGGCCTTGCCCGTCGGCGACGAAGTCATGAGCCTCCGCGAGGCGCTGCATGAGGACTTCTATTTTTCCCTGCTCGAATTCTTCCAGAAAAAGTCGGGCCGCCCCCTCGGCGACCGCGCCTTGAAGCCGGGGCAGATCGTTCCGCAGATCCTGCAGTCCTCTGGTCAAATCTCTGTCAAAGTCGAAACGCAGCCGCTGTCCAGTCGCTACTGGGATGGCCCGGAACAGCAGATCGAGATGGCAATCGAACCTCTGGCGGTGCAGCAGATCGAGGCCGAGCTTGACAAGATTGGCGGCGAAACATTTGAGGCCCTTACTCGCTCCGGCCGCGCCGTCAGAGCCCGCTATATCAAGGGCCGCGACGCTGCCGTGATGATCAGCGGCGGACAGCACGCCAACGAGACGACCGGCGGTACGGGAGCCCTGCGTGCGGCTCGTCGGCTTGCCAAGCTCGAAGGCGCGCATTTCACTATCTCGCCGCTCGAAAATCCCGACGGTTACGCCCTTCATCAGCGCCTGCGCACCGACAGCCCGCGGCACATGTATCATGCCGCCCGCTACACCGCGCTCGGCGACGATCTCGAATATCGGACCGAAGAGACTGCCGGCTCCCATCTCTTTGAAAAGAAAATCCGCTTCCAGGCGGAAAAGCTGACCGGCGCACGGCTGCACATCAACCTGCATGGCTATCCCGCGCATGAGTGGACACGCCCACTCTCCGGTTATGTCCCGCGCAATTTCGCCATGTGGACGCTGCCGAAGGGCTTTTTTCTGATTGCCCGCTATCATTCCGGCTGGGCGGCTCAGGCCGAGCAACTTCTCGATAAGGTGACCAGGCACCTCGGCGCCATCCCGGGGCTGCTAGATTATAACGAACGCCAGATCGCACTCTACGAAACACATGCCGGCGAAACCGGCTTCCGCATCATCAACGGCTTCCCCTGCCTCGCCGATATCGACGATCGCCATACGGTGCCGTTGACCTTGATCACTGAATATCCGGACGAAACTATCTACGGCGAGGCGTTTGTCGCCGGCCACACCGCACAGATGGAAACGGTACTTTCGGCCTATCACGCCTGGCAGGAGATCATGGCTTCGAGTTAGTCGGATGGGTTGATCGGAGCATGTCGAGAAGCGCGGTCATAGCACTGGACCTATAGGCATCCTTCCTGCGTACGAAGAGTGTATCCACCATCGACCGTTCCGGCGGAAGCGTGTGGATTGCTATCCGCCCCTCCCTGGCCGCGTTAGCGACGACACCTCTCGGCAAGAGAGTGATGCCGACGCCGGCCGACACACAGCTGACGATCGTATCCAGAGAACCGAATTCCAGCGGTTTCGACGTGACGATACCCATATCGGCAAGAAGCGACTCCAGCCGCTGCCGATAAGAACATCCAATCTGGAAGACGATAGTCTTCAGATCGGCAATGCCGGCCAGATCTTCCACTCCACGAACGGCAGGCGATGTCACGAGAACAAGCTCTTCCTGAAAGATCACCTCGTGATCGAGATCGGGGTGGTTGACGGGACCCGCCACGAAGGCACCGTCGACCCGGCATGAAACGACATCGTCGATCAGCCGGCGGGTCGTGCCTGTTGTCACCACAAGACGCACCTGCGGATAGGTCTTGGCGAATTGGCCGAGAAGCGGCGACAATCGCAGCGCCGTCGTCGTTTCCAGGCTGCCGAGTGAAAGCGTCCCGCCCGGCTCGCCATCATCCTTGGCGGCAGCACGGGCATCGGCCAGAAGCTTGATGAGGCGACCGACAAATGGCAGAATTCGTTGTCCTGCCGGCGTGGTCGACACGCCCCTTGCATGCCGCTGGAACAGACTGACACCCAGCTCCTCTTCCAAGGCCCGGATCCGCGCCGTCACATTCGATTGAACCGTATGCAGCTCCTGTGCTGCCCGGTTCATGCTGCCGTGCCGTGATACCGCTTCGAAAACTCTGAGATCCGATACATCCATCTTCCTATCTCCAATAGAGATAACTGCTCTCATAATAATTCATTTTTATGATATACCGCGCGGCGTATTCTCTCAAGCACAGATAGCTGAGGGAGTTCCCATGACCGAAACCGCCACGCACGAAACCGACCGGAACCATCATGATGCCCATATGGCATGGCGTGCCATCCTGTCGGCATTCTGCGCTTGCCTCATCGGTATCGGCCTTGCCCGTTTCGCCTATACGCCACTCCTGCCCGCCATCGTCGATAACAATTGGTTCGAAGCCTCGGCGGCTGCCTATCTCGGTGCCGCAAATCTCTCCGGCTATCTGGTCGGCGCATTGCTCGGGCGAACGATCGCCGCACGTACTTCCACCGTTTTGACGCTGAGGATCATGATGCTTGCCGCAACGGCAGCCTTCTTTGCCTGCGCCTTTCCTGTCAACTTTCCATGGTTCTTTGCGTGGCGTTTTGCGGCCGGCCTTGCCGGTGGCAGCCTGATGGTTCTGGCGGCGCCGACCGTCCTGCCGCTGATCACACCGTCTCGCCGAGGGCTTGCCAGCGGCGTGATCTTCATGGGCATTGGCGCCGGTGTTGCCCTATCAGGTACGCTGGTGCCCTTGCTGCTGCAACAGGGCTTGCGCGAAACCTGGCTCGGTCTGGGCGCCCTGTCGCTGCTTTTGACGATCATTGCCTGGGCCGGATGGCCGCGCGAAATCGCCGGTCACGCCACCACAAGCCATCATGCCACGCCTGTCCCGAAACGCTGGACGCTACGCGCACTCTACATCGAATATGCGCTGAATGCCGCGGGCTGGGTTCCGCATATGATCTTCCTCGTGGATTTCATTGCTCGCGGATTGGGAGACGGCTTACAGGTTGGCGCGGAATACTGGGTGCTGTTTGGCCTTGGCGCCACCATCGGCCCAATCCTTGCCGGCCATCTGGCCGATCGCACGGGTTTTGCCGCAGCACTGCGGTTCGCCTTTCTTCTCGAAGCTCTCGCGGTCGCCATCCCCGCATCTAGACTCGGGCAGGCTTGGCTCATCGCCTCGAGCCTGATTGTCGGCGCCTTCGTAACCGGCACGGTTCCCTTGATGCTCGGCAGGATCGCAGAACTGCTGCCGCACCATCCGGCACAACGGAAAGTCGCCTGGAGCCTGGCAACCGTATTCTTCGCCCTGTTTCAGGCGGCAGCGGCTTACGGACTTTCCTTCGTCTTCGCCCGAACAGACGGAAACTACGGCGTGCTCTTCTTGATCGGAGCCGGTGCAATGGTTCTCGCTTTGGCGATCGACCTCTTTGTCGCGGTGTTTCTCCGCACTCCGCGGGAACACGCCCAGGATCATGATTCATAACAGCAGGAGAATTGGATATGACAGAACACTTGACCGAGATTACCGGCCGCGAAAACATGCTGGGCGATGGCGGCGCCCTTGATGCGCTCATCGGCTTTTATCGCGCCTTCAATGCCGGCGACCTGGACGCACTCGCCACCAACTGGGCTGATGGAGACATGCCAAGCATGGACAATCCGATCGGAGGCATTCGGCGCGGATGGCCGTCGATCCGTGGTGGCTATGCGAAGCTGTTTGCTGGAAAGGCGAAGGTGCAGGTCGCATTCCACGATTTTACCAGCCAGGGCGGCGATGACTGGCATCTGTTCGTCGGTCGAGAAAGGGGAAGTTGCGTCACGGCCGACAGGAGTATCGAGCTTCGCATCCGCACCACGCGCTGGTTCACCCGGATCGACGGCGCCTGGCGTCAGCTTCACCATCACGGCTCCATCGAGGAGCCTGCTCTGCTTGCTGCCTATCAGGAGATCATCTTCGGCGCACCATTGGAGCACCCGGCGTAGATGTTGTCACGAGATTTTGGCTCTCTGCGCGCTATCTTGCCCACATGGCGCCAAAGTTTCACGCGAGTTGGGATTCATGAGGCATTTTCTGCTGTTGCTCGCCGGCCTGTCCATTATCTGCCTGGGGTCATTTGCACCGCCGGCACATGCCGAGGGATTCGTTCGCACCGATCATCAGCGGATCGTCGATGGCAAGGGCGATCCCCTCATCCTGCGCGGTCTCGGGCTCGGCGGCTGGATGGTGCAGGAAGGCTACATGATGGGCCTTGCCAATCTCAAGGCGCAGCACATCATTCGCCGCCGCATTTCCGAAGTCATCGGCGAGAAAAGGACCGAGCAATTCTATCGATCCTGGCGCGAGAATGCGGTAACGAAAGCCGATATCGACGCGATGGCCAAATGGGGTTTCAACAGCGTGCGGCTGCCGATGCACTGGAACCTGTTCATCGAGGACAAGCACGGCAAGAACACCTCCAGGAATATTGTCTGGAACGAAGAGGGCTTTCGGCGGATCGATCTTCTGATCCGCTGGCTGAAAGCCAATGACATGTACTTGATCCTCGACCTGCATGCGGCACCCGGCGGCCAGGGTCACGACATCGCCATTTCCGATCGCAATCCGAACAAACCGTCGCTCTGGCACAGCGATGAGAACCAGGCAATGATGATCGCGCTGTGGAGCGAGATCGCCCGTCGCTATAGGGACGAGCCGACAATCGCGGGTTACGACCTGCTCAACGAGCCGAACTGGGGCTTTCAGGACAAGAAAGACAAGGGCGGCTGCCGCGAGACCGAAAACCGGCCACTGCGTGACATCTATCAGCGCACCATCCGCGCCATCCGCGCGGTCGATACCAACCATATGCTTGTTATCGAGGGTAATTGCTGGGGCAACAATTACGCAGGCGTACTGCCAATAGACGATCGCAATACGGCACTCAGCTTTCACAAATACTGGACGCCGACGACGCAGGAATCGATCGAACCCTTCCTGAAGCTGCGCGAGCAATATGACATGCCACTCTGGAACGGCGAGTCCGGTGAAAACAATAATGATTGGTATGCCCGCGCCGTTGCATTGCAGGAAAAAAACGGCATTGGCTGGTCCTGGTGGCCATTGAAGAAGATGGGCGCCGGCAATCCGCTGGAGATCAGGACGAATGCAAATTATCGCCGCCTGATTGCCTATCTCCGCAGCGAGGGCAAGAAACCTTCCGCCAGGAGCGCCTTTGCCGGATTGATGCAGTTTGCAACCGACAGCCGCTATGACAGGAATATCCATCATCAAGCCGTGGTCGACGCCTTGATGGGAGCTTCGCACAAATCAGGCATAGCCGAATAGATCACAGTCAATTCATCGGCGCGAGATGCTCCATATCTCCCGGAATCCAGCTATCCCATTGCATGCCTGATGGTCTTCGAGAGACGCAGCAGAAACGGAGGCCGGGACGAAGCCACAAGCTTCCACGAGAGGACGGTCTTTGCCATATCCCGAGGCAGGACACCGATCGAAAGAAACCATCCGGCCAACATCAGTCGGCGCTTTCGCGACGCATTCATCTTGAGACTGGCAGCCGCGCCGGCCGCAGCTAGCGAGAGTCTGGAATCATTCGCGACAGGATGCTGGTCCCTGTCGATGCAAAGCGATGCGAGACGCTCCTCCAGATGGACGGGATCGTGCAGGCCGGCATCATCAGGCATATCCAATCCGATTTCCGTTGCCTGATCCGACAGGGCCTCCAGCCGACGGAAATCATGCGCTATGCGCCAGCGCGCGCGCTGACCGAGCCTTTCGGCGAAGACGGAATGATTGGCACCATGTATGCGATAGGCGCCGAGGCAATCTTCGATTGACGTCACTTCGCCATGGAGCGGTGCAACCGTGGCAAGATATCCATCGGCGCCCTGGCGAAACGCCGGCTCCGGGACCGGCATGACCTTGTCCAGAACCGAACGCTTGAATGCCAGACCGCTGGTGACCGTCGTCTGATAGCGGCCTTTCCGCAGCAATTCCGGCGTGACGTCGCCGGAATCGAAGGGTAGTTCTACGGGTGGAAATACATCCTTTACATGCATCTGTTCGTCAACGATATGCAGCCTGAACTGCACCTGTGCTGTCTTTTCTTCCCAGGCTTCGACGACCTCTGATACCGCGTTCGGATAGAGATAATCATCCGCATCAAGAAACAGCACGATCTCGCCGCGGCTGGATGCAAAGCCTGTGTTGAATGCGGCAGCATGTCCACCGTTCACCTCACGTAGACATGTCTTTATTCGAGAGCCATAGGAGGCGATGACATCAGCTGTCGCATCGGTCGATGCATCATCGACAACGATGACCTCGGCATCGTCGTAATCCTGCTCCAAGGCGCTGTCGATACTGCGCCTTAGAAAGTGCGCGTAGTTATAATTCGCGATGACGATGGAAACGGGAGTACGGTCTTGGATGGGATACATCGCATTGAACCTCGCAGATCTGCTTTGGTCGCGGCGAACCTTCTCATTCAGGTCCTTATGGATGACGTCGATACTGGCTGGGATATATATCCTGACGCATAAGTGGTATTGGGTGATATGTTATGCAGCCGATGCTTGGATCATGTCGATCCGTCTTTCCGAATCTCACCAGTTTTATGGCTTTTGAATGACCGGCCGGCATGATGTAAATGCCGGCCACCCTATTCATTCGATAGATTCTTACTTTACTTGATAACGTCGAGCTGCGGTAGACCGCGAAAGATTGGGCGTCAGGGCCTGGCGCGCATCTTCATAGGCCTTCTGCAGATCGGCATCTTCGAGAGCGGGGATCGTCGCCAGCTCGCCCCGATCAAAGCCAACCAGCGCGGCATCGACCATATCCTCGCTCGACATGACGATTTCCGATGGCAGATGCTCGACGGGGACGCCGGCGACCGCCCAGAATTCCGTTGCGGTCGCACCGGGCAGAACTGCCTGTACGCGAATATTCTTGTCCGCCAGCTCATGCTTCAGGGACTGGCTGAAGGCAAGTACGAAGGCTTTCGTGCCGCCATAGACGCCATTCAGCAATTCCGGTGCGATTGCAACGATCGACGCGATATTGATGATCGAGCCGCCGCCACGCTGAACAAAGCCTGGCACCGCCGCATAGGTCAGCCGCATGAGCGCAGTGACATTCAGATCGATCATCTGCTGCATCTTGTCCACATCGGCCTCCAACAAGGGTGCTGCCCCGCCAAAGCCGGCATTATTGATGAGAAGCGTGATCGCTTCATCCGTCTTCAGCACATGCTCCACACGACGTAGCCCATTCGGCGAGCCGAGATCTGCGGCGATCACTTCGACCTTGCGTCCCGTCTGGGTACGCAGCCGATCCGCAATCGCCGAAAGCCGGTCTTCGTTGCGCGCCACCAGAATGAGGTCGTAGCCCCGATGGGCGAGCCGGTGCGCGTAGATGGCGCCAATGCCCGAAGAAGCGCCCGTTACCAATGCCTTGCCCGATGAATTTGTCATTGTTTCCATTCCTTGTCCTGCGGCGTCATTATCCCGCATGCAATAACAATACGCGCGAAGGCCGATGTCTCAAATGTCATATTCACCACGTTTTCAGCCATTCAAAATGGTGAACAATGGCTGGAATCGTAGAAAATTGATGCCGTCTCCGACCGATAAATGCTATAAACGCCTTTTCCAGCCGTGAGCTTTGCCATGCATTCCATTGGATTTCTCGTCTTCCCCGGCTTTCAGGTCATGGGATTTACTGCAGTGACCGCCTTCGAGGTTGCAAATCTGACGAGCGGGAGGGAGCTCTATCGTATAACGCTGCTATCGGAAGCAGGAGGGCATATACGCTCATCGGCAGGGTTCAGTGTCGAAACGGAGGCATTTGGCGACGCTGCTTTCGATTCTCTTTTCATCGGTGCGGCGACGGAAGTTTCATCCACATCTCCCGCAATCCTCGACTATATCCGTCGAGCCGCAAAATCCGCCCGGCGGGTCGCCGCTCCGTGTACCGGCGCCTTTGCTTTGGCTGAAGCCGGCCTGCTCGATGGCCGCCGCGCAACGACACATTGGGTTTTTGCGCGCGAATTGCGGGATCGTTTCCCTGCCCTCAAGGTCGATGAAGACAAGATCTTCATCATCGATGGGTCCATCTGGACATCGGCTGGGATGACCGCCACCATCGACCTCGCCCTTGCGATGATCGAGAAGGATCACGGCGCGGAGCTGGCACGAACCGTGGCCCGAAAGCTCGTCGTCTATCATCGTCGCGCCGGTGGGCAGTCGCAATTTTCCACGCTTCTCGAGTTGGAGCCGAAATCCGACCGTGTTCAACGCGCGCTCGACTTTGCCGGACGAAACCTGCGCAAGATCGTATCGGTCGAGGAGCTGGCGGAGGCGGCAAGCCTCAGCCCACGCCAGTTCAACCGCGTCTTCCGCAGCGAAACCGGCCAATCCCCCGCCAAGGCGATCGAGAACATGCGGGTGGAGGCTGCCCGACTGATGATCGAAGACGGCCGCCATTCGATGGACGAAATCGCCACCGAAGTCGGCTTTGCCGATCGCGAGCGCATGCGTCGCGCTTTCCTGCGCGTGCTCGGTCAGCCGCCGCAGACGATCCGCCGCAATGTCCGCGCGTTCGCGTAGATTTACCGAGGAAGAACGAAGTCGCGGCCGCTGTAAGGCCTATAGCGAGAAGAAGTAAGGTCGATCGAAGGAACGACATTGCGCCCCACCAAGATCGCTCAGCTCAAGCAGAGGTCACGCTCAACATGTTTGCCTGTAGCCGGGTGGTGTGCCGGCCACATCATCAACTATCGGCGGGTTTGATCCGATGCGGTGGGAACTCCGAGCAATATGTCAGCACCAATAGCCGCCTAGTCACCTTATTGGGTTCGTATCTATCTTCCGGTTCAGTTCAGCTCCTGGGGCCAATGTCGAGGATACATGCGCCATGATGCTTGTTCGATGGCGCAGCCACACATCTTCGATCACACAAGCATATCTCAGGCAAAGAAGAAGCCCGCATGAAGCGGGCTTCTTAGTCTTATTCTGCTGCACCTGCAGCCTTCGTCTTGCGCGTGCGCTTCGGCTTTGCTGCCTCTGCAGCAGCCGGTGCGGGAGCAGCAACAGAAGCAGCCTTTGTCCGGGTAGCTTTCGGTGCCGCCTTGGCAGCAGCCGGCTTGACGGCGGCTGACTTTGCCGCTGCAGGCTTGGCAGTCTTCGCCTTCGTCTTCGAAGCCGTTGCCTTGCCTCCGGTCTTCGCCGCGTTCAGGAGTGAGACGCGACGTTGGCGGTTCTGCTCGAGAGCTTGCTGGAAGCCGACATCATTCTCGGCATGAAAGGCCAGATCATCGAGAAACTCAGCCACGTCCTTGACCGTGTCGACGACGACGTAGCTCAATCCACGACCGGCATTGACGGAGTCACGACCGACCGTCACACCAAAGCCACCGGGAACACGCTGGAACCAAGTGGAGCGCCACTTCTTGAAGCCTGCCGCGTCTCGCTCGTACTCCTCCAGATATGCCTTCTGTTCCGCTACACGAGCACGAAATGTATCGACAACATTGCGTGCGCCAGCCTTCGGCTTATCAGCCTTTTTTGAAGTCCATTTCTCAAGAAAGTTTGCCATTGATCCGATCTCTTCAGGTTAGCGTTCTTTGTCAAGCCGCCGTTGCTTAGGAAGCGATGACGAAGCTCCTCCGCATGGATGCCCGCATATATGTAAAGGATAGATGTATAATGGCAACACAATACGTCATTATTGCCGATAATTGGGCTTTACAGCCGCCTTTGGAGATCGGGGACGCCCAATTTTCGCGAATCTTCTCACCCGATTGGCCATTTTCAAACATGATCTGAAACTTCGCCAAGACGTGCTGCGGTGCATACTTGCTGGGAATGCTCTGTGGCGGCGCACAAAGCTACGCGCATATCGATGGACAGTTGATGCCGTCTCTGGCTCTTGCCGCCATTTTGTTGTCCGGCAAACTCATCTGCGTTCGCCTCTACGAGACCGAGCGCAGATGTAGCAACCCCCGCCTCGGTTCTCTATTCACCTCGGGACCGCTCCATGATGCTGTGAGTTCTTCCTTTCTATGCCGCCGACGTCAGGTCGCTGCGGATCCAGCACGAACTTCGTTGCAGCTTCTTGATCGAAACTCCCATATTCTTGTGCAGCATCTTCGAGCGAAATGATCCTGGCGTTGACAATATCTGCAATCGGCAACCTGTGAAGGATCGCCAGCATGAGCTCGCGATTGTACTTCAACACCGGCGTCTATTTCGCATGTAGGGATGGTGTCTTCCCAACCGAAACCGAAGTGCAGAGACAGGCTACCCTGCTCGGCAGCACTGTCTACGGCACTAGGATCTTCCGTTACATACAGTCCGGGAATGCCGATCGGACCGGCGGCTCGTGTAATCTCCATCATTTGCTTGAGCACGATCGCCCGCTGCTCGCCGCCCGAATGACCACACGCCTTAAAACCGACTGCATCGATCGCACTATCCACTTCATGAGCGCCGACGACTTCAGCGATCATATCGCCCGGACGATCGCTCTTGCAAAGATCGATGGCTCGAAGCCAAGCTTGGCTGCATGCGCACGGCGATCCTTGTTGAAATCACCGACCACGACGATGGCTGCATCCGGGATACGAGCGGAAGCCATCACATCGAAGCAACCGCAGTGCTTCACGAAGTTGAGCCTGACCGATGCTGCCCGCACCGGTCAGGCTCAGAGATTGTCAAGCCGCCCGCTTCAATGCATCGCCAAGCATGGAGACGATCGTTTCTATCTCAGCACGCTCGATGATGAGCGGCGGAGAGAGAGCGATAATGTCGCCGGTTACGCGGATCAACAGGCCCCTCTGGAAGCAATTGACGAAGACATCATAGGCGCGCGTGCCCGGCGCACCATCACGCGGCGTCAGTTCGACGGCGCCGACAAGGCCGAGATTGCGGATATCGACCACATGCGGCAGGCCCTTCAGTGAATGCAGCGCGTTCTGCCAATCCTCGGCCAGTTCGGCTGCACGCGTCAGCAGGCCTTCCTCCTCGTAGATTTCCATGGTCGCAAGTCCGGCGGCACAGGCAACCGGATGGCCGGAATAGGTATAGCCGTGGAAGAGTTCGATCTGGTTTTCCGGGCCGGCCATCAAGCCATCATAGATCTTGCGGCTGGCAAAGACGGCACCCATCGGTATCGTGCCGTTGGTGATGCCTTTTGCTGTCGTGACGAGATCGGGAACGACACCGAAATATTCGGTTGCAAACGGCGTACCCAAGCGGCCGAAGCCAGTGATCACTTCGTCGAAAATCAGCAGGATGCCATATTTGTCGGCGATGGCGCGCAGCCGCTCCAGATAGCCCTTCGGCGGCAGGACGACGCCGGCAGAACCGGACATGGGCTCGACGATGACGGCGGCGATCGTTTCAGCCCCGTGCAACGCGACCAGCCGTTCCAGGTCTTCCGCAAGCTCGATGCCATGGGCCGGCAGGCCCTTGCTGAAGGCATTCCGCTCGATATCGAGAGTGTGACGCATGTGATCGGCCGGGATCTGCGGGAAGACGCGGCGGTTGTTGACGAGGCCGCCGACGGAAATTCCACCGAAGCCGACGCCGTGATAGCCCTTTTCCCGGCCGATGATGCGGGTGCGCGTGCCCTGGCCAATCGCGCGCTGATAAGCAATGGCTATCTTCAGCGCGGTATCGACCGACTCGGAGCCTGAGCCTGTGAAGAACACGCGGTCGAGCCCGGCCTCAGGCCCGCCAGGTGCATGCGCAGCGAGCTTCGCAGCAAAATCGAAGGCGATGGGATGGCCCATCTGGAAAGTCGGAGCAAAATCCATCGTTGCCAACTGACGTTCCACCGCTTGCGCGATCTTCTTCCGGCCATGGCCGGCATTGACGCACCAGAGGCCTGCCGTCCCATCGAGCACCTTTTTGCCGTCAACATCCGTGTAATACATGCCGTCTGCGGCGGCGAGCAGGCGCGGAGCCGCCTTGAACTGCCGGTTTGCCGTGAACGGCATCCAGAAATTGTCGAGAACAGGGGTGTTGGAATGCGTGATCTTGTCCATGGTCGCCTCCATTGCGTTATCCCTGACATCAGCGATTTTCCTGTTCCGAACAAGTCCTTTTCTTGATGAATTTAAATCATTGATTTTGCTTACATCGCATGAGATATTTTCGATATTCCGAACATCTGAAACCCGAGACCCTAATGTCTATCGATATCGGCAATCGCCTGCGTCATCTGCGCCTAGCGCGCAACCTATCCCAGCGTGAACTCGCCAAGCGTGCCGGCGTTACCAATTCGACGATCTCGCTGATCGAATCCAATTCGGCCAATCCATCCGTCGGTGCGCTGAAACGCATTCTCGACGGCATCCCGATCGGACTTGCCGAATTCTTCGCCTTCGAACCGGAAGCGCCGAAAAAGGCCTTCTATGCGGCGGAGGAATTGGTCGAAATCGGCAAGGGCCCCATTTCCTATCGGCAGATCGGCGAAAACCTCTTCGGCCGCAGCCTGCAGATTCTGAAGGAGTGCTACCAGCCGGGCGCCGATACCGGCAAGGTGCCACTGGTGCATGAAGGAGAGGAAGGCGGCATCGTGCTCACCGGCCGCCTGGAGGTGACAGTGGATGACGAACGCCGCATTCTCGGCCCGGGCGATGCCTACTACTTCGAAAGCCGCCGCCCGCATCGCTTCCGCTGTGTCGGGCCCTATCCCTGCGAAGTTATCAGCGCATGCACGCCGCCGAGCTTCTAGAGGACGGGGAAGTCGGATGGCCTGTGCATACGATTGGCATCACGCCATGAAAGCCTCGCCGTCACGAGTTAATCTTGCTGTCGATATATCGGGCCAATAACCTCCATTATGCCGTCTGTGATAGGTGCCGCAGCGGCCGGCCTTCTTCCGTCGGATCCGGCAGGCCAAGATTGGAGCGCAGGGTTGCAGCGGCATATTCCCTGCGGTAGACGCCTCGCTCCTGCAAGACCGGCACGACCTTCTCGACGAATTCGTCGAAGCCGCCTGGCGTGAGGTGTGGCGCGAAGACGAAACCGTCCGCAGCGTCGGCTTGCACATACCGATTGATCTCGTCGGCGATGCTTTCCGCCGTTCCGACGAACTGCTTTCGAGCGGTAACGCGAATGGCAAGTTCGCGGATGCTAAGGCGATCCCGCTCAGCAATCTCGCGCCACGAACGCGCCGTCTCCAGCCGCCGTTTGATATCCTGATTGCTGGCGCGGCCTTGAACCAGGCTCTCTCCGGAAACATCCGGATCGATATCCGGCAGCGGCCCATCCGGATCGTAGCTTGAGAGATCCCTGTTCCAAACCTGCTCGAGAAACACGATCGCGCTCTTTGGACTGACCTGTTGCAGGCGTATCGCTTTCTGCTTCTCGCTGGCATCTTCCTGCGTGTCACCTATGACGAAATTGGCGCCAGGCAGGATTTTCAAAGCGTCAGGGCTGCGATCATATTTCGCCAAGCGCTTCTTCACATCCGCATAGAAGGCCTGCCCCGCCTCAAGCGAGCCATGGCGGGAGTAGATCAAGTCGGCGTGGCGAGCCGCAAATTCCCGTCCCTCATCGGAATCTCCAGCCTGGGCGATGACGGGGGCGCCCTGCGGCGACCGCTCGAGCGCGGACCGTCCGGCAATCTCGAAATATTTGGACCGGATCGAAAACTCGCCGCTGCCCCAGATGCTTTGTGCGGCTTCGATGAACGCGCGGGCGCGCTCGTAGCGCTGCTCATGGGGAAGATGGTCCGCACGGCGAAAATTCGCGCCGGTAAAGGCGTCGGGCGAAGTGACGACATTCCAGCCGGCACGTCCGCCCGACAGGATATCCAGCGTCGCCAATTGCCGAGCCAATACATACGGCTCATTGAAGGTGGTCGTCAGTGTGCCGATCAGGCCGACATGTTCGGTAATCGCGGCAAGTGCCGTCAGAATGGCAAGCGTGTTCGGCCGGCCGGCAACATCCAGCTCGTGAAATCGTCCCTTCTGCTCACGGATGCGCAAGCCTTCCGCCAGAAATATGAAGTCGAATTTTCCCCGTTCCACCGTTTCTGCAAAATGGCGGAAGGATGAAAACTCGATCTGACTTCCTGCAGCCGGATCGCTCCAGACGGTGAAATTATTGACACCCGGAAATTGGGCTCCAAGAATGACCTGCTTCTTCGTCATGGGGCTCTCCTTGGAAATTCAGGCTGCATTGGTGTAGCGATTGCCGGCTGCCGGCAGGCCAAATCGACCTCTCAGCAGACCGGTAGCGACCGGGCCAACAGACGACCGGGCCCTCAACGCCGGAATAAGCTCGTCGATCACATAGGACGCCTGCGCCGCGGGATCGCTGAGAGCGAGGCGAATGCCGGCGATACCCGACCCGGCAAGTTCACCAAGCTCCGCCACATAATCGTCAACCGATTTCGGCGCGGCATCGATCACGACGTCGGCGATGAACGCCCGCGCCCTATTCTTGTCCACAGCACGGATAGCGCCGATGGCGGCAACAATGTCCAAGCGATCCGGACGAAGGAAGATGATATCGGCGGCCGAGGCTATGGATGGGTCCTCGCCATGACGATACGCTGCCGCGACCACCGGCTGCCCCTGTGGCGGGCGCGGCGTGATGGAAGGGCCAAGAACCTGAAATCCACTGCCCCTGAAATTGACGTAATGCAGCTTGGAGCCATCCAGAAAGCGCTGGCTTTCCCTATCTCGAATGACCGCTCCATCTTCCCAGCTGTCCCATAATCCGCGAACGACGTCGATGACATCAAGCGCGTCCTGGCGCAACGCGGAGCTTTCCACTGCAGGAAAGCCATTGAGGACGCCGATGGCTTGCCGGGCGTGAACGGCTCTCGATCCATCATAATGCTGAACCAGGAAACCCGCCCTGCCCTCGCTGACGAAATCCAGCGTCGCGATGGCGGTCGAGACATGAAATGGCTCGAGGAAATTGACTGCCGCGCCGGGGATGATTCCGACATGACCGCTGCGCGCTGCAAGCCAGTTGGCGAGCAGCACGGCATCCAGCCCGTCGCCGTCAGGGTGGGCAAAGCCATCTTCCAGCGTCACGAAATCGACCACCGTGTCGAAACGCGCAACAAGCGCCTGCCAGAAATTTTTCTGAGCCTCGCGCGGATTACGGGATTGCGCTCCAACATCTAATCCGATGCCGACCCTGAGACCATTTGGATGCGTCATGTGAAGTCCTGTTTTGCGATATTGTGAAGCTCGAAGGCAGACCCCATTGCGCGTCGGGATTTGCCGATAGCCATCGGAGACGTCATGCCCGTCAAGCAGCGGAGGTTTCGTGAGCCGCCAGGCGAGCGATGATCAGCTGCTCCTGCCCAGCCTTCAGCGCAGTCACGCGCGCCGTAGCCTCCTCAAAGGAGGCGGCGGGCGGATAGATCGGTGTCACGCCGGGTAGCCCCGCCTTTTTGCCGATATGCTTTTCGAAAGGCAGAGAGCGATAGAAGCTCGGGTCGACGGTCGGGTCGAAAAGGGGGCGGTAGCCGAGCGACAGATAGAAGGCCACGGCCTCCGGTTGGCGAAAGCCGGTGCTAAGATAGGCCCTGTTATAGCCGAGTTGCCCGGCACTCTCCTCGAGCGCGATCATGATGCGGCGCGCCAGTCCCTGACGCCGGAGATCCGGATGCGCCCATATCCGCTTGAACTCAGCGGTTTCGTCGTCGTGGCTCATGAAGGCGCCGCCGGCAATGGTCTGACCGTCGCGCTGCAGCAGGAGAAAATCGCCAAGCGGCGGGGCGAACAGAGCACTCGGATAGCGCATGATTTCCGCTCGCGCGCCGCCAGGACGGCTCGCGGCGCCATATCTGCCATCATACTCGCTGGCAAGGCCATCGATCAGCGGTTCCGCGGCCGGGTCCAGCAATGACGACCGGACAATGATATCGTTCATCCATAAGCCTCCAAACAATGTTCTGAAGGCTGCCCGGGGACGGTCGTCGGGATCGCCGATCTTGCCGACCACTCTGCAAACTCCGCTCAGCGCTTCGCAGGCAGAGCATGCATGATCGATGGTGCGCTTCGCACGGCACGATCTTTCATTGTGCGGTCGATGATTGAAACATCGTTGCCCGATTCTTTTGTCTATTAAAATTATAGATTATATCGTCCAATTTATATAACCAAAGGGCTCACAAGCGCGCCAGCTCCCCGTCCTGTTTCGAGGGATACAAGAGCATCGGGAGATCGACCGCACAAACACCTGGATATGCGCGACCCGCTTATTCGCACCAAACCTAGTCGGCAGAAGATTGCTCCCCACCTCGAAAATGAAGTAACCGATGAAGAATAGCGATGCCTCCCGCAGGTAGGCATATTCGCTCTGAATATAATGAATTAGTGGCTCTCGCGCGGAACCTTTGCGCCGCGTCCTCCGACCAGGAAATCGAGATCAGCGCCGGTGTCGGCCTGCATGACCGTCCGAACGTAAAGGCCCTGATACCCCGACGTCATGGGCGGCACCGGCTCCTTCCAGGCTGCGCGCCTTCTTGCAAGCTCATCGTCGGGAACGTCGAGAACCAATGTACGGGCCTCAACGTCGAGTGCGATAAAATCCCCTTGCTCGACGAGCGCCAGCGGTCCGCCGGCGGCGGCTTCCGGCGATATATGCAGCACCACCGTTCCATAGGCCGTGCCGCTCATGCGACCATCGGAAACGCGCACCATGTCGCGCACGCCCTTTTCCAGTAGTTTGCTTGGCAAAGCCATGTTGCCGACCTCGGCCATGCCGGGATAGCCGCGCGGGCCGGCCCCCTTCAGAACGAGAACGGAATTCTCATCGACATCGAGGTTCGGATCGTCGATCCTGGCATGGAAATCCTCGATATTCTCGAAGACGACGGCGCGGCCGCGATGGCGCATCAGATGGGGCGATGCAGCCGATGGTTTGAGCACCGCTCCATCAGGTGCAAGATTGCCCTTGAGGACGGCAATTCCCCCACTGTCGACGAGCGGATTTGACCGGCTGCGGATGACGTCCGGATTGTGGTTGACGACATCGGCAATATTGTCTCCGACACTCCCCCCAGACACGGTGAGTGCATCGAGATGGAGGAGATCGCAAATTTCCTTCATCACGGCGGGAATGCCGCCGGCATAACAGAAATCCTCCATGAGGTATTTTCCCGACGGCATGAGGTCGACGATCGTCGGCACGTCGCGCCCGAGCCTGTCCCAATCCTCCAGCGACAGGTTGACGCCGATACGCCCGGCGATGGCGAGCAGATGAACGACGGCATTGGTCGATCCGCCGATCGCGCCATTGATCTTGATGGCGTTTTCGAAGGCCTGCCTCGTGAGAATCTTCGAAAGCCGCATATCTTCCTTGACCATCGCAACGGCGCGGCGCCCGGTCATCCGGGCAAGCCGCGCCCGTCGGGCATCGACGGCAGGCCATGCCGCATTGGTTGGCAAGGCAACGCCTAGCGCTTCCACCATCGACGCCATGGTCGAGGCCGTTCCCATGGTCATGCAATGGCCGGGCGAGCGCGACATGGCACTTTCCGCATCCATGAATTCCTGCCGGCTCATGGTGCCTGCCCTCACCTCCTCGGAGAATTTCCAGACATCCGTGCCGGAGCCGATCGGCTTGCCGCGAAAATTACCATTCAACATCGGCCCGCCTGAAATGACGATCGTCGGCAGATCGCAGCTTGCCGCACCCATCAGCAGCGATGGCGTGGTCTTGTCGCAGCCGGCCATCAGGATGACACCGTCCATGGGATTGCCGCGGATCGCCTCTTCGACATCCATGGAAGCGAGGTTCCTGAAGAGCATCGCAGTCGGCCGCAGGTTGGATTCGCCGCAGGAGAAGACCGGGAATTCGAGCGGCAATCCGCCGGCTTCCAGGACGCCGGCCTTGATATGCGTGACCAGCTCGCGGAAATGCGCGTTGCACGGCGTAAATTCCGAAAATGTATTGCAGATGCCGATGACGGGGCGACCATCGAATACATCATCGGGCAGGCCGCCATTCTTCATCCACGAGCGATGAATGAAGCCATCCTTGTCCACTCCGCCGAACCACGCCTGCGACCGTCGCTTTGAATCCTTGGTCATGATCGCCTCTATTGTATTATGATTTATTTTTTTGTTATACAAATTGGCAACGACGGTCAAGCGCGGGCGACGCTTGTGACCACAGGCTGAGGACGCTAGACATGTCTCGATTTTTGGGAAAGGCAGATGGCCGGGATGACTTCGGACGCCGATGATGCGAGCCTCGGCACCAACAAGAGATACCACGACGCGATTGTGCAGGCGCTAGGCGAGCGGATCGTCGGCGGGGCGCTCGCGGCGGGAGCTTCTGTGGGAACGGAGCAGGAGCTCTGCGACCATTTCGGGACGTCGCGTACCGTCATCCGGGAAGCCATCAAGATCCTGTCGGCCAAGGGCCTTCTCGAAAGCCGCCCGAGAAGCGGCACCAGAGTGACCGATCACTCGGAATGGCTTCTGCTTGATCCGCAGGTCCTCGCATGGAGGCTCGGCGCGGAAAATGGCAGCGAGCGGGCGCGTCTCGACCTCTATGAACTCAGGCAATCCTTCGAGCCGGCAGCAGCAGAGCTTGCCGCCGCGCGCGCGACGCCGCAGACGCTGCAGAAAATGAAACATGCCCTGCTCGGCATGACCCTCGCCTCCACCGCGGAAGAAAAGATCGAGTACGATCTCGCATTTCACACCGCCATTTTGGCAGCGACCGGCAATGCCTTCTATCTGGCATTGGGGTCGCTGATCTCAGCGGGGCTGAAATATGTATTCAAGGCGGGACTGCAACGAACGGCGAAGGAAGACGAACGCTGGATACGCCGTCACCAGAATGTCTATGAAGCCATTGCTGGCGCCGATGGTCCGGGCGCTGCCGAGCAGATGAAGAACCTCCTGCGAGAGGCGCTGGAGGTCCAGAAGCTGGAATTGCCGCAATCCAAAAATTAGAAGCGGATCGGCTTCAGAAAGATCCGAGCCTCTTCGCATGCAAGGCGACAAGTTCCTCGCCGAACGGTGTCGGACGCATGGCAGGCGCGCGATCGTGAACCGTAAGCCCCGCCCGCTCAGCAAACAGCCGCTTGCCGTAGCATATCAGGTGCTCGATCCCCTGCATGACGGCAACGGCGGATGGGAGCATGGCTCGATAGATTTCCTCGGCACTGACCTCATTCCCGGCGCGAAAGGCAGTGTACGCGTTGACTGCATAGTCGATGAGATCGGGAGCGAGAATATAGCCGGCACAGCCTGCCCGCAGCCCGTCAAGCAATTCCAGGCCGCCTCGGCCGTTGAAAACAGGCACGCCGTCGCCGATCGCCTCCATCAGCGCCTTGACCTCGACGGCCGAGCCCTCCGCCTTCAGCACCCTTACATTGGGATGGGCAGCGCGCAATGCGGCGAGATCCGGTCCCGTCAGACCGCGTCCGAGAAAGGCGGGGGCATTCTGGATTGCCACCGGTAGCTTCGTCGCATCCGCGACGCGGCCGAAGAAGCCGATATATTCGCCTGCGCCGAAAGTGCCGACCGGTGGCGGCTGGAGTATCACCCAGTCAGCACCAACAGCTTCGGCGTGCCGCACCTGCTCGACCTGCTCGGCAACCGAAGTGCCGAAGATGGTGAAGGCGAGCGGCAGACGGCCGGCATTGTCCTCGGCAAGCCATCCCATCACGGTCCGGCGCTCGGCGGCCGTCAATTTGGAGACCTCGGTAGCAAGGCCGAGCGCTGCAAGCCCATGCACGCCTGCCGCCACGCAAATCTCGGTCTGCCGCTTCATCGCCGACCTGTCGAGCTTTTCCTCCTTATCGAAGAGTGCGTAGAGGATCGCATGGATACCGTGCAGTTTCTCAGGTTCGAATGCCATCGCGTTTCGCCTTATTGTTTAGAAAGCCGAAGGGCCGGCACACCTTTGCGGACGATTACGATGCCGAGGAGGCCACCCACGATCAACGCGGCAGCCACCAGCGTCAGCGCCACATCATAGCTTCCGGTCGAATCCTTGATCCAGCCGATCACCGGCGGCAGGGCGAGGCCTGCGACATTCGCCAGCGCATTGATGAGCGCGATCGATACGGCTGCCGCAATTCCCGAGACGAACTCGGTGGTGACAGCCCAGAAGATCGGAATAACCGCCCAGTTGAGTGCCACCGAAAGGACGAGCAGTATGTAGGCCACGTGTGGATCGCTGGCATGGGTCGCACCGAGAAGACAGACACCGGCCAGGGTGAGCGGAAGCCCGAGATGAAACGCGCGCTCGCCGGTTCGATCGGAATGCCTGCCATTGAAGAACATGAAGATACAGGCAGCCAGAAACGGCACCGCCGAAAGCAGACTTACCGCCAGATTGCCGCCGCCGGACAGGTTCTTGACGATCAGCGGCATGAAAAGCGTGATGCCGATCGTCCCGAAGGCCTGAAGCAGCCAAAAGATGGCAAGCATCCAGACGCGAGCGTTGGAAAAGGCGGCACTCCAGGATGCATGATGCGAGACAGGCGCCCTCTCCTCCTCAGCGGCGACGGTTCGCTCGAGGCCATCCTGCTGCTTGGCAGTGAGCCAGGCCGCGTCTCGCGGGCGATCGGGCAGAAACTTCAACACGACGAAGCCCAAGACGATGGCGGGTATGCCTTCGATCAGAAACACCCAGCGCCATCCCGATAGGCCGAGAATGCCGTGCGCATTGAGCAGCAGGCCGGAAAGCGGCAAGCCGATGACCGATGCAAGCGCTGCGCCTATATAGAAGAAGGACATGGCGTTCGCCCTGTCGCGCGACGGATACCATTTCGCGAGATAGAAGATGATACCCGGCGTGAAGCCCGCCTCAGCCGCGCCGAGAAGGAGGCGCATTCCATAGAGATGATAGGCGCTGGAAATGAACGCCATGCCGGCGGCAACGATGCCCCAGCTGATCATGATGCGGGCGATCCAGCGGCGTGCGCCGAACCGGGCCAGCAGCATGTTGCTCGGTATTTCGAAGACAATATAGGTCGCGAAGAAGATGCCGGCCGCCAGCCCGTACATCTGGCTCGTCAGGCCCAGTTCCTCGTTCATTCCGAGCGCGGCGACGGAGATATTGGACCGGTCGATATAGGCGAGCAGATAGAGCAGCATCAGGAAAGGCAGGATGCGCAGATTGATGCGGCGAACTGCCTCCCCATTGGTTTCGAAGTTCATTCCCCCTCCAGGGCACCTTACAAACATCATACCTTTAACATATGATGTTTGTAAGACAACAAGCTATTTGCTTTTGTCACGGCATTCTGATTGGTCTCGTTGGCGATGGACGTGAAGGGCCGACGCATGACGAAGACAAAGCCGAACAGGACGACTGCCCTCGTAGAGGCTCTCGGCATCCGCATCGCATCCGGGCAGATACTGCCCGGCGCCTATCTTCCCTCGGAAGGCGAATTGGAGCAGGAATTCGGCGTCAGCCGCACGGTCGTGCGCGAAGCGGCGAAGATATTGTCGGCCAAGGGTCTCGTGACCGTCAGGCAACGCACGGGCACGCGAGTGGAGCCGCGAGAGCGATGGCAGTGGCTCGATGGCGAACTGATTGCGTGGCTGTCGCGCGGACGGATCTCGCACGATGAGCTCATGGCTTTTGCCGAAGCCCGCCAGATCATCGAGCCTGGGGCTGCCGCGCTGGCGGCATTGCGGGCAACCGATGTGGAACGTCAGGCGATCCTCGACATCTACCGCCGCATGGAGCGAGACCAGAAGAACCCCACCGCAGCCGTCGCCGCCGACAAGGCCTTTCACATGTCGATCCTTGCAGCAACGCACAATCCGGTGCTGCAAAGCCTGCGTCAAGCGATCGAATCCATTCTCGATGCCGTTTTCCCGCACACGGTCGGCGCATTCGCGGCCAATCTCGAAAACCACGCCGCGGTCGCCGAGGCAATCGCCGCAGGCGACAGTATCGCCGCCAGACACGCGATGGAGGTTGTTCTCGACCGGACGTCAGGCTTCCTTGGACATGCGCGGGAAGGGACGACATCATAGCCATCAAGACTTGCTCGCCAAAGCGAGGGCTATGAGGACATGGATCGGCGGGGAAGGACCGGACCGCGAAAGGGGGTTCGCCCCTCGTAAACGGAACGCTCTCACGGCCGGTCCCAATTTCCTGCAAGCCAAGCCCGCAAGAGGCGGCGCTTTTGCGCGCCCATTGCGGCAATATATTGTCTAACGCTAAAAAATGGAGATTAGGCAAATTGGCAAGACACCCCGTATGATGACCGCAAGATCGATCCATCGCTCCTCCATCGAGACAGCACGCCTTCGCCTGCGTCCGACATCGGCCGCCGATACGAAACGCGCATCCGAAATTCAGAGCGATTGGGCTGTGACGCGCATGCTGAGCAACGCCTCATATCCGCCGAACGAAAACAATATCAAAGATTGGTTTTCCAGCCATCAGCGCGAATGGGCCGAAGGCTCCGCCTATCGCTTCGCCATCGAACAAGGGGAAAGAATGATCGGTGTCGTCGATGTCGATGGCATTGTCGGCAGCGCGGGCAGTCTTGGATATTGGCTGGAGAGAGAGGCCTGGGGAAAAGGCTATGCTTTCGAGGCAGCACAGGCGCTGATCGGCTTCGTCTTCAACGACGCCGGCTTGTCCAGCCTCGAATCCGGTCACGCATCCGACAATACGGCCTCTGGACGGGTGCTGACCAAACTGGGCTTCTGCCAAGTCGGCAGCAGGGAGCTTTTCTCGCGGGCGCGCTGCGAAACCATTGTTCAGTGCTGCTATGTGCTTGAGCGCCAAATGCCGTGAATCCACGGCATGGTGCCGAGCCCTAGCTGCGTGGCTGTCGCCCGTTAGAGCTCGATTTCGGACGGTGAAGTTTCACCTCGGAAATCTGTTCCGCAAGCTGGGTTGTCATCGCCGCGCCGAAGCAACACGAGCGGCAACCGCACTCGGCTGGCTGTAAGCCTCGAACGGGCGGATTGAACGTTACGAGAGGCGCCCCTCGGTCGATGTCTCCTGAGGCGATTGCTTAGGCGGAACATTGCCGTTCTGCTCGGCGCGATCGCGGTGCAGCGCCGCGCGGGCGAGCAGCATGAAGGTGATCGGCGTCGTCACCGTGATGAAAATACCGATCAGCAGTTCATGAATGACGAGGGACCGCGTCGCAGTCGAAAAGAAGATCATCGACGCGATCATGATTGCCCCGATGCCACCGCTCGTTCCCAATGTCGGCGCATGGATGCGCTCGTAGAATGTTCCAAGCCTCAGAAAACCGATGGCGCCGATGAGCGTCAGGAAAGCGCCGATTACGAGAAGCCCACCGACGGGGATAGCGGCCCACAGAGGTATGTTTTCGAACGGCGTGCTCATTCGATCACCTCTCCGCGCATCAGGAATTTCGCCAATGCAACGGTTGCAACGAAGCCCAGCATGCCGATGACGAGCGCCGCCTCGAAATAAACGACACGACCTGTGCCTATGCCGAAGGTCAACAACAACAGCATCGCATTCACATAGAGCGTGTCGAGCGCGATGATGCGATCCTGGGCGCGCGGGCCGCGAAACATGCGGATGGAAGCAATCGCCATGGCCGCCACGATCATCAGCTGCGCGGCCGCCACGGATATCTGGATGATCATGGCGCTCATGCGAATATCTCCATCAGCAGGCTCTCGTAGCGATTGGCAACCGTATCGCGCCATTGCGCCTCGTTTTCGAGATCGAGCACATGCAGCAGCACGGTATTGTCGTTGGAATCATATTCCAGCCACGCGGATCCCGGCGTGCTGGTCAGGATAACCGCAAGCAGCGCCAGCGGGATCTGATCCCGCACCCTGAGCTTTAGGACAACGAAGCCCGGCGTCGTCTTGCGCGAGCGTCCCCTCAGGATGATCCAGGCCACGTGGGCATTCGATTTCAAGACGTCGAAAACGACCCGGAAGAAGAGTTTGGGCAGCAAATACCATTTCCGCAGCCGCGGCTTTTCAGGCCGCAGCGATGCCATCCCCCAGGAGGCAAAGACCGCGACGATGACGCCGAGGATAAGCTGACCGAGCGTGAAGTCGTTCAACAGCAGCCACATCAGGATCAGGCTCAGCGCGAGGAACGGATAAGGCAGCATCACAGGCCTCCCGTCTTTGCGGGCGCGACTACGGCATTGCGGACTGCATCGATATAGAGGTTGGGATCGCTGAGCGTGCGGATGGTCGCATCCATATATTGCATGACGGGGCCGGCCCAGATAGTCAGTGCCAGCGTCAATGCGAGCAGGCCCATGACGGGGAATATCTCGATGACAAGCACACGGGGAACCGTGCCCTCCAGCGAGCTCCAGAATGTGCGTATGCCGGCCCGCGTCATGGCAATCAGGGCGGCAATGCCGGAGAGAATGACCAGCAGGATCAGTGTCCAGACGGCGGCGCTCGGCGGAATGCCGATCGCGCCGGTTCCCATCATAGCGGAAAGCATGGCGAACTTGGAGACGAAGCCGGAAAGAGGCGGCAGGCCTGCCAGCAGGATGCCGCAGGCGGCAAAGCAGATGCCGAGCATTGCCATGGTGCCGGGCATGGTCACGCCGTCGCCTTCTGCCGGTTCCTTCTCCTCGGCATCGCCATAGGCCTCCATCGTGACAGCGAGAACGCTGGCGCCGGCATCCTGGCCGCGCTCCACGAGCTCGATCAGCATGAAGAAGGCGCTGATCGTCAGTGTCGAGCTGACGAGATACATCAGCGCGCCGGACGAGATGGAGCCGTCATTGATACCGATTACCATCAGCAACGTGCCGGATGAGACCAGCACCGAGAAGCCGGCAAGCCGGCCAAGTGCCTGCGACGCCAGCACGCCGACCGTTCCGAAGATCAGCGTTGCCATCCCGCCATAGAGAAGCACGGTCGCGCCGAAGCCGGCGGAGGGGCCGGCGCTGAACAGCAACATGGTCAGCCGCAGGATGACGTAAATGCCGAGCTTGCTGAGGATCGCGAATATGCCCGCAACCGGCGCGGAAGCCGCACTATAGGCCGTCGGCAGCCAGAAGCAGAGCGGCCACATGCCGGCCTTGATGAGGAATGCGATGCCGAGCACGCCGGCGCCCGCCTGCATCAGCATGCGGCGATCGGCCGACATTTCCGGGATGCGCACGGCAAGATCCGCCATGTTCAGCGTTCCCGCCGTGCCATAGATCAGGCTGACGCCGATGAGAAAGAGCAGCGCTGCCGCGAGGTTGACGGCAATATAGTGCATGCCCGCCTTGACGCGGAGCGGCCCGGAACCGTGCAGCAGCAGGCCGTAGGACGCCGCCAGCATCACCTCGAAGAAGACGAAGAGATTGAAGAGATCGCCGGTCAGGAATGCGCCGTTGACGCCCATCAGCAGCAGCTGGAACATGGTGTGGAAATGCGCACCGACCGCGTGCCAGCGCGCCAGCGAGAATATCAGCGCGGCCACGGCAACGATGGATGTCAGCAGCAGCATGAGCGCCGATAATCCGTCAAGCACGAGCACGATGCCGAAAGGCGCGCTCCAGTTTCCGAGGAGATAGACGCGCTCTAGCCCCGGCGATCCGCCTTCTGCACGGAAGAGCGCTAATGCAATGCCCATCAACAGGAGCGCTGCCGCCAGACTGATGAGTGCCTTCAGCGTGCGCGAGCGCTCATCGATGAATACGAGCAGCGCACCCGCGATAAGCGGAACGAGGATCGGCGCGATGATGAGATGGTGCCACCAGCCCGTCATTTCCGGTCACTCCGTCCATCCACATGGTCCGTACCGGTCAGGCCGCGCGAGGCAAGCAGTACGACCAGGAACAGAGCCGTGGTGGCAAAGCCGATAACGATCGCGGTTAGCACTAGAGCCTGCGGCACCGGATCTGCCAAGGCGTGCGTTGCCGTACCATCGCCAAGCAGCGGCGGCACATTCGTCTTCACACCGCCGACGCCGAAGATGAAGAGATTGACCGCATAGGAAAGCAAGGACAGGCCGATGATGACCTGATAGGTGCGCGGGCGCAGGATCAGCCAGACCCCGCAAGCCGTCATCACACCGAGGGCAATAGACAAAATGAGTTCCATCAGTCCCCCTTTGCTTTGTCGGCATCGAGCGCACGCAGGCGGTTGATACGGATCGACTGGTGCGCAAGCGCGACAAGGATCAGAACTGTAGAGCCGACGACCAACAGGAAAACGCCGAGATCGAAGAGCAGCGCGCTTGCCGCCGGAACCTTGCCGAGCAACGGCAGGTCCAGATACTGGAAATGCGAGGTGAGGAATGGATAGCCGAAGAACCAGGCGCCGATGCCCGTTGCTGTCGCGATCAGAAGTCCGGCGCCCATCCACCGCAGCGGCAGGATGCGGATGCGATCCTCCGCCCAACGCGTACCGCCGGCCAGATATTGCAGCAGGAAGGCGATCGAGAGCGTCAAGCCGGCCGAGAAGCCGCCCCCTGGCGCATCATGCCCCCGCATGAAGATATAGACCGACAGGGCGATCACGAAGGGGAACATCCACTGCATGATGACGGAGGGCACCAGCAGATAATCGCGCACGGTATCGCCGGCCGAGCGCTCCGGCCGTTCCTCGTCGAAACGGTTCTGTATCCGCTGCTGCTCCGGCATCTCCATGCTGTCGGGCGCAGGGCGGAAACGACGCAGCAGCGCATAGACGGTCAAGGCGACGACACCGAGGACGGCGATTTCGCCAAGCGTATCGAAGCCACGGAAATCCACCAGGATGACGTTGACGACATTGCGGCCGCCGCCCCTCGAATAGGCATTTTCCAGGAAGTAATTCGCGATGGCGTCAGGCACCGGCATGGTCATGACGGCATAGGAAATGAACATCATGCCGACGCCACAGATGACGGCGAGCGCCAGATCGCGGAAGCGCCGGAAGCGGGCTCGCAAATTCACCGTATCGTCAATCCCTTCCGTTCGCTTCGGCAGCCAGCGCAAGCCAAGCAGGATGAGCACCGTCGTGACGATCTCGACGAGAAGTTGGGTAATCGCGAGATCTGGCGCCGATAGCCAGATGAACGTCATGCAGACGATCAATCCGACCCCGCCCAGCATCACCAAGGCAACAAGCCGATGATATTTGGCAAAGAAGGCAGTGCCAATCGCCAGGCAAATCCCGATCGCCCAAATGGAGGCAAAGACCGGATCGGCGCCTGAAAAGGCAAAATGCTTCGCCTCGAAGCCCGACAGATAGAGCGGCAGCAGGCCGGCTGCAAACCCTGTCACGACGACCCAGCGAAGCTGCGGTTGCAGCTTGCGCGTGCCGATCCGCTTTTCGGCTATTCGCGCCCAGTGCCAGGAAACCTCGACCAGGACCCGCTCGAAGATGCGCTGCCCCTTCAGGCGGCGGAAGAGGGGCGGACCGTCGTCACATCGCGACAGATAATCCTTACAGGCGAAATAGAATACCGTGCCGCCAACCAATGCGACGATGCTCATGATAACAGGCAGATTGAAGCCGTGCCAGAGCGAGAGACTGTATTGCGGCGTATCGGCGTTGAGAACGCTGACGACAGCCGCATGCAGGAAAGGCGCCACCGAAAGCGTCGGAACGATACCGACGACCAGGCATACCACGACCAGAAACTCGATCGGGAAACGCATCCAGCGCGGTGGTTCATGCGGCTTGGCGATCGGCAGATCGGTCGGCGCCGGACCGAAAAATACCGTTTGAATGAAGCGCAGCGAATAGGCGACGCTGAAGGCGCTTGCGAGCGTCGCCACATAGGGAAGCATGCGATCGAGGATGGAATCGGCATGGGTTTCGACCGCTTCGGCGAAGAACATTTCCTTCGATAGAAAGCCATTGAGCAGCGGAACACCGGCCATGGCGGCACTCGCGACGATCGCAAGCGCCCCCGTGAACGGCATATAGCGGAACAGACCACTCAGACGGCGCATGTCACGCGTGCCGGTCTCGTGATCGATGATGCCGGCCGCCATGAACAGCGACGCCTTGAACGTCGCATGGTTCAGCATGTGGAAGATGGCGGCAACCGTCGCAAGCGGACTGCCAAGGCTGAGCAGAGTGGTGATGAGACCGAGATGGCTGATCGTCGAATAGGCGAGCAGCCCTTTGAGATCCTGCTGGAACATCGCGAAATAGGCGCCGAGCAGCAGCGTGATGATGCCGGCGGCCCCGACGATGTAGAACCACTCGTTGGTGCCGGCGAGAACCGGCCAGAAGCGCGCCAGCAGGAAGACACCGGCCTTCACCAGCGTGGCGGAATGCAGATAGGCGGAGACGGGCGTCGGCGCCGCCATCGCATTCGGAAGCCAGAAATGGAAGGGAAACTGCGCACTCTTCGTCAGCGCACCGAGCAGGATGAGTATCAGCGCAGGCAGATAGAGCGGATGATTGCGGATGATATTGCCCGACGCCAGGATTTTATCCAGATCGTAGCTGCCGACGATGTGGCCGAGCAGGATCAGCCCGATCAGCAGGCAGAACCCGCCAATCCCGGTGATCGTCAGCGCCATGCGGGCGCCGTCACGGGCCGCGGCGGTGTTGTGCCAATAGCTGATCAGCAGGAAGGAGAAGATGCTGGTCAGCTCCCAGAATATCGAGAGCAGAATGACATTGCCCGACAGCACGATGCCGAGCATCGCCCCCATGAAGGCGAGCAGGAAGGAGAAGAAGCGGGGAACCGGGTCCTCTTCCGACATGTAGTAGCGGGCATAGACGATGACGAGAAAGCCGATGGCGGTGATGACGAGCGAAAACAGCCAGGCAAAACCATCCAGTCTGAGGCTGAAATCAAGCCCGAGCTGCGGCAGCCATTCTATACTATAATGGACGACGCCGCCGTCCTTGACGGCAGGATAAAAGCTTGCGGAAATCAACAGCGCCAGAAATGTGACAGCCCCGGCGATCCAGGCCGGGCCACGCCGAGACTGCGTGCGCAAGAGGCATACGGAAAGAAGACTTCCGATAAACGGCAGAGCCAAAAGTGCTAGAATAAAAAGAGGCTCGCCAGTTATCCCAAAACGTCATTCCTTCGCTTGGCCGGATCACGCCAGACTGCCACGACAGCAAAACCCCTAGAAATCCGGTATATTATGTCCTATATGATAGATATCGCCCAATATGGGCAGCTTCGAACCCTGCGTCAAGGTAAGATGGCGATGATTTTGACACCAGCGCTCTGCCGGGCAGCCCGCGGCTTCCTCGATTGGACGCAGATGGATCTTGCCGACCGCTCCGGCGTGTCGCGCAGCACGATCCGCGACTATGAAGGTAACCGCCATAGCCTGCATCGGGCAACGGAGGCGCAGTTGCGTCTGGCGCTCGAGGCGGGAGGAATCGCCTTCTTCCGGATCGAAGGACATGAGATCGGCATTTGTACGAAGGCCCTTGTCGCCGAAACGCCAGCGCAGACGCATACGGAAAGCTGCGAGATTCTTTCCAGCGCCGGCGAAAGAAACCGGACACCTCCTAAACCGGAACAATAGTGCCGGATAGAGCTGGGCGCGGCCGACACAACTTCCGACCATAAAGTCGCTTTTACAAACCAGAATGAAGCCTCCGGCTGGCACCCGACGTCAGATCGCCGGTGGTCGATAAATTCCGCTCGCGAGAAGGTGAACGGAAAGGCCCTCAATTCAGCCATATTCCAACCGATTACCGCATCCGCGCCGTGCCCCCAAGACGACCGGAGAAACCCATGTCCGACACGACAACAATCACAGCAGACACGCCCATTACCCGCTACCGATCGTCGCAACGGCTCCTGCATTGGCTCATGGCCATCGTCATCATTGCAGCGCTCGTCATCGGCCTTTATTGTTCCTACCTCACACCGGGCATACCGCTGCGTCGCGCACTCCTCGACGTACACAAGTCCCTCGGCATGACGGCGCTTTTCCTCATCGCCATCCGCCTGCCGCTCAGGCTTTCGCTGGGTGAACCTGCCTACCAACGGCCGCTTGGCGCCTTCAATCACCATGCCGCCCGCGGCGCGCATATGCTGCTCTACATCTTGATGATCCTGATGCCGCTTGCAGGCTACACCACATCCGCTGCCGGCGGCCATGACCTGCCATGGTTCGGCCTCTTCCAATGGCCCAATCTGCTACCGGTCGACAAGGGCCTGGAGAGAGCCGCCGCCGAGATCCACGAATATGGCGCCTATTGCCTGTATGCCATCGTCAGCCTGCATATCCTGGCAGCGCTCTGGCACCATTTCGTCCGCAAGGATGAGGTCCTGAAGAGAATGTTGTTCTGATCCGATTCTTTATAACGCAAAGAATGCTCCACCTTCGCAGGTTGGCGCCACGCGTGGTGCAAAGGAATGGAAGTGACCGGGGCCAACCGCGTCACATGCGACTTTCACCCAACTTCCATGGCCTTCGGTTTGTCAGCTATGGCATTCCGATGGCCGATGGCCGCATGATCCGCTGATCGGTTTAAGAGTTAGCTCCGTGCAGCGGCGACGAAGCTGCCTTCTCTCGCTTCGGCTTGATGGCTCCCGGGAGCCGCTCGCAACATATTGTAATATTTTCTAACACGTCGCTATAATTCCTTCTGTTATGAACGGCCGAGGATATAATCTGCGAGATTTTCCCTCGAAAGTCATCGATCGCTGGTTGCTCTCGGCCCATCTCCCAGCCCTTTCAGGCAGCGCAAAGCTTGCTCCGGCACGCTGATAACGGGCGAAGGATCAGGATCTACAAACATGGTTGCGCGCATGAGGACGGTTGAGCCTTCACATCATATTCTCGTCGTCGAAGACGATGACGAGATAGCAATCATGCTGGTCGAGCTGATCAAGGATCATGGCTTGCGCGCTTCGCCGGTGCGAAGCGGAGCGGAAATGGACAGGATATTGCAAAGGCACGCGTTCGATCTCGTCATCCTCGACGCCATGCTGCCCGGAGAAGATGGGTTCAGCATCTGCCGGCGCCTGAGGTCGGCAGGAACGATCCCGATCCTGATGCTGACCGCGCTCACGGAGGATATCGACCGCATCATCGGCCTTGAGCTTGGAGCGGACGACTATGTCACCAAGCCGTTCAACCCGCGGGAACTCGTCGCCAGGATCAAAGCGCTTCTCCGCAGAGCTTCGTATGGTGCGGAGCCATCGGAGCGAAAACCGTTCACGAAGATGACCTTTTCAGGCTGGATGATCGATCCAAGAAGCAGGCGGATCGTAGACCCGGAGGGCGCCGAGGTGCTGATGACGACATCCGAATTCGATCTGCTGCTTGCCTTCTGTCACAATCCGAACCAGATCCTGACCCGTGAACAGCTGCTATCGATGACACATGCGGGAACGGCCGGGCCGGTCGAGCGCAGCGTTGACGCGCAAATCAGTCGTCTTCGGCAGAAGATAGAGCCAAATCTGAAGGAGCCGATCTTCATCAAGACCGTGCGGCTTGGGGGCTATCTTTTCGCCGCGAATGTCGAGCATTTGCCGTGAAGTGGCTATCCCGATCATCCGTCCGCACCCAGATCGCCATTCTCGCCATTTTGCTTGCTACCATCGTTACAACCATAACGGCCGGCACCGAACCATTCGTTCGCAGCCGATTCGATAAAGGCGTCGAAGTAGGACTTTTTGCCGGGCGCATCGAAACCATCGCAAAGGAGTTCGCACTTTCGGCAGATGAAGCACAAGGAGACGCCATTCTTTCAAGGTTCAGGGCACAAGGCGTCAATGTCTGGAAGGTGACGGGTGAACAGGCCGGCGGTTCGTCGATCACGATACAGGATGTCCCCGCCGCCGTGCGCCGGCTGCTCGATTACAATCTCTTTCTCGATCCTTACGGCTTCATGGGCTGGAACAATCCGAAGACTTTGACGGTCAAGGCCGGAGAGAGCGGCCTGATATTTGCCTTACCCGAGTTTTCCTCGACACGATGGGTTCTCCCCGCCGTGGTCGGCAACCTCGTCCTGATTGTCATGCCCGCGGCTATTCTGGCAGTCCTGACCGCGTGGCTGATAGGAAGGCCAATCGTCAATCTCGCAAAGGCAGCCGAAGGTGTCCGCTCCGACGACGGCCTTGACGAACCTTTCGACGTTCGTGGCTCGGCCGAACTGCGGAGCCTCGCAACATCGCTCAACCTCATGCGCAAACGCATCCGTGAGCTGGTGGCCGGACGGACTCGCATGTTGACATCCATCAGCCATGACCTGCGCACACCCTTGACGCGGCTGAGAATGCGCACCGAGCGTTGCGAGCAGGCGGAGTTGCGGCAACAAATGCTGAAAGACATTGATGTGCTTTCCGGGATGATCAATGAAAGCCTCGCCTACCTCGGCGGTGAGGTCGAAGCGTTGACAAAAGTCGAGCTGTCGAGCCTTCTGCAAACCGTGACCGATGACTTTGCCGATACCGGCATTGAGGTCACTTTCGCCGGACCACGGCGCTTGCCCTATGTTTGCCGGCCGCGGGCGCTATCGCGAGCCATATCGAACCTGATCGACAACGCCTCCCGCCATGCCGGCCGCATCGATCTCACGCTTGCCGAGGACGAAGACGGTTCAGTCGTCATCACAGTTGCCGATGATGGCCCCGGCATCGCCGACGACTTGAAGCCGAAAGTCATGGAGCCCTTCTTCAAGGCCGACAAGGCGCGTTCGCCGAGCAGGAATGGCGGTGGTTTTGGCCTCGGGCTTTCCATTGCACATGGAATCATCACCGTCGGCCATCGAGGCAGCTTTGAATTGCGAGACAGCAAGCCGAGCGGCTTGACCGTCGTGATGCGCCTGCCCGCCAATTCCGGCATCGGCAATGCCGCAACATTTTCATAAAAATCCGAACACAACCCAACAATGGCAAACTTTACAAGGAGATCGCAAAAACACTCCAGGAGCTCTCAATGAAGTCCCTTCCCGCATGCCTTGCATTAGCGGCCATTTCCCTTGCTGCAGCAGGCTGCGCCACTTCCGAACCCATGGTCTATCAGGGCCTCGCATCAGCGGCGCAACTGAGACCTGATCCGAGCGACAGCACCGGACGGGCACCGTTCAGCTACAAGGTGATCGTGAACTGGAGCCAGTATGACAAGATCATCGTCGAGCCCGTCAGCATCTATAGAGGCAAGGACAGCCAGTTCGCAAACATGTCCGAAGAGGACAAGCAGAAACTCGCGCGCTATATGCATGACAAGTTCAGCAATGTGCTCGCCCAACGCTACGCGATGGTCGCCACGCCAGGCCCCGCCACACTGCGCCTGCGCTTGACGCTTGCCGGTGCGGAAACAACCAATCCGGTGCTCGGTCCGGTCTCGCATGTCGATATCGCCGGCGGCGTCTACAACACCGTCCAGGCGGCGCGCGGAAAACAAGGATCGATGACCGGCTCGGCAACCTATGCGGCCGAGATTTATGATTCAACATCCAACCGCCTCCTGCTTGCCTATGTCGCCAAGCAATATCCGGCTGCGCTCAATCTTGGAGCGTCGTTCGGAAGTCTGAAAGCCTCCTATGTTGCAATAGACAAGGGCGCCGCCGATCTTCTCTCTCGAACGAGATAGATGCCGCAGGGTGGCGGGACGTGAGGAGGTCTTAGCGCCGGACCTAAGGACGGTTCCGTGATCGGATTGCGATAGCGCACGATAAGAATCAATGGGCCGCCATATCCAATTGCGGTTCACCGATCTCCACCGCATGACCGTCGGGATCATAGAAGCGGAATACCCGCTGCCCCCATTCCTGCTTTTCGACGGGATGAATAAGATTGACATGCGGCGCTATCGCCTCGAAGGCGGCATCCACGTCCTCATGTTCGAAATAGAGAAGGATGTTTCGCCGCCCATAGGGTTCGGACGCTTCGCTGCTTTTCCTCCAGACCGTTTGCTCCAGCGATTTTCCATCATGAATCGCAAAGCCGGTTTCAAACAACACGAAGCTGCCGAAGTCATTCAAGATCTTGAGGCCCAGCAGCTCACCGTAGAACGCCTTCGAACGCTCGATATCGCTGACGAAGGGAATTGGATTTACGAAACGCATCGCAAGGACCTGCTCGATTAGGGGAAACGAAGCAAACGAAAAACAACCTTCAAACTGCTTCACTATATCTGAGAACCGGATGCTGGTATCTGGCAAATGATTTCCATCTCGTCTCGCAATCGGAGGGCCGTCCATGGCAGAAACCGCACGAACCATGATCGTCATGGACTCGGGAGAATCCCGCTTTCAATTGCGCGCCGGCGCATTGATCCGCCACGGCAGTCATATCCTCGTTCACCGTGCGCTCACAGATAGCTTCTGGTCTTTGCCCGGCGGCCGGGTGGAGTTTCATGAGGCAGGTGCCGAGACACTTGCCCGCGAGATCGAAGAGGAAATCGGCTGCAAGGCGACCATCGCCCCCTTACGCTTCATCATCGAGAATTTCTTCGAATATGCCGGACGACGTGTTCACGAACTCGGCTTCTACTACGAGGCGGAGCTGCTGCAGCCATTTCCATTTCACGAAACGGAAATCGTGCATCGGGTCAAGGACGGCAGTGCCGATCTCGAATTTCGCTGGGCACCTACCACACTGATCGGGCTAGACCGGTTCGACCTGGTGCCAACTCCCATACGCAACCTCATCGTCACCAATCCCGATGGCATTCAGCATCTCGTGCGGCGCGACGCAGCCTGACTCTCCGAGTGTCTGCATCAATTGCAACAGCAAGGGAATAGCTTCATAAAAGCTCCGGCATCTTTGCCAGGTTTCCGATAGGCTCGAATCGTCAGGTCATCATCCAATGTCGCGCATCGCCATTTTGGGAAATGCAGGCGGTGGGAAATCCACCCTTGCCCGCAAATTGGGCGAGCGCCACGCGATTCCCCATTTCGAGATCGATAGGCTGCTTTGGCGGGAAGGCTGGATTCCCACACCGATCGGGACTTATGTCGAGCAGCATGAACGGATCCTATCGGGTGAGAATTGGGTCATCGATGGCCTGGGGCACAAGAATTCGATCCCGGCACGGATAAATCGTGCGACCGAGATCATCCTCATCGACATGCCACTCTGGATGCATTTCTGGCTCGCGGCCGAGCGGCAGATCGCCTGGCAGTCAGACAAGCTCGAAAACGCGCCCGGCGGACTTTCGGCCATGCCGCCGACGCGAGATCTGTTCCGCACCATATGGGAGATCGAGCAAGACTGGATGCCCGACATTCGCCGCCTGTGTGCCGAAGCCCATGATGCAGGCAAGACGCTGACACGAATAGGCAGTGTTGATGAGCTGGATGCGTTTGCGCAGAAATTGAGGTGAACTGTGGGCTCAATGACTATTCATGTTAGCTGCTGTCGCGAGAATGTTGATCGTAAAAACCATTCCAAAAGATCCGCGATCTTTGAGATTATCTTCTTTGCCTTACTGACAAAGGGCTTCTAGCCTTGCTTCAACCCATAAGGGCAAATTGCATCACCATAGCACGGACATGGTAGGCGATGGCATCACGGCCCGAGAACAAAGACGAGCTTGAAAGAGGAAACCCATTGACCTCCCCTACCGCGCCGACCGGCTCCGGCACATCGCTTCCAACACTTGATCTGTCGCGCCTCTATGCTTCGCCGGCAGAGCATCAAGCCTTTATCGCAGAGCTGCGCATGGTGCTTTACGATCATGGCTTCTTCTATCTGACGGGGCACGGCGTCGATCCCAGACTGATTGCCGACGTGCTGGCCACGGCCAAGCGTTTCTTCGCGCTGCCCATGGAAGAAAAGCTCAAGATCGAGATGGTCAAGTCGCCGCATTTCCGCGGCTACAATCGCGCCGGCCAGGAGCGTACCCGCGGCGAACAGGATTGGCGCGAGCAGCTCGACATCAACACCGAAAGCACCCCCTTCGAGATCGGCCCAGATACGCCCGCTTGGCGGCGCCTGCAGGGACCGAACCAGTGGCCGGAGGCATTGCCGGGACTCAAGCCTCTGCTGCTTGCCTATCAGGCCGAGGTGACGCGCATCGGCATCGACGTGCTGAAGGCGATCGCCGCAGCTCTCGGCCAGCCGGAGAATGTCTTTGCCGATATTTACGAACCGCAGGCCTCGCAGCTTCTGAAGATCATCCGCTATCCCGGTCGCGACGTCGCCGAAACGGACCAGGGCGTCGGTGCCCACAAGGACGGCGGCTTCGTCACCGTGCTGCTGCAGGACACCACCCCCGGGCTGCGCGTGCGCACGGAAGACGGCGTCTGGATCGATGCGCCGCCGGTGCCGGGCACCTTCGTCATCAATACCGGCGAATTGCTCGAGCTTGCGACGAACGGCTTCGTGCGCGCCGACGTGCATGACGTCATCGCACCGCCTGCCGGCGTCGAGCGTTTCTCCGTCGCCTTTTTCTTGGGATCCCGGCCGGATGCGACGATCCCCGTCATCGAACTGCCGGAGGAGCTGAAGCGATCGGAGCGCGGCATCTCTGTCGATCCCCTAAACCCGATCTTCCGTGAAGTCGGCCAGAACCAGCTGAAGAGCCGGCTGCGCTCCCACCCGGATGTCGCTCGCGCCCACTATGCCGATCTCCTGGCATCAGAGCAGTCGGTTTAGACCGGATACCGTCAAAAATTTAGGCGAGGTCTACATCGGTCGCCTCGTCTTGGGGCTAGTCCCTATTGCTGGCTATCGGGCACGATCACTCGCATGCCGTCGATGACGCTGCTCGCAAGAATCTGGCAGCTCAATCGGCTGTTCGGCGCCGGCTCCATCACGAATTCGATCATCATCGCTTCCTCTTCGGAAGGCGGCGGTAAACGATCGAAATGGGGCTGCTCAATGTAGCAATGACAGGTGCCGCAGGCCAAGGCGCCGCCGCATTGCGCCACGATGCCGTCGATGCCGCTTCTGACGGCCACCGCCATCAAGGTCTCGCCCTCCTGCGCCTTAACGCACGTCTCGCGGCCAACGGAATCGATGAACACGATTTCACACATTGCATTCTCCATATTTTCGGTAAGCCCGCTCACGCGGCAATGAGACGGATGTCCAGACGTTTCGGACCGCGCACCGATAGGCCGCGCTTATAGGCGGGACTGTCGTCCAGCAGCTCGATCGCGCGGGTGCGTCGCAGGAGCGTCGAGAAAATGATCTCCATGTCCAGCCGCGCGAGATGATTGCCGAGACAGAAATGCGCGCCGCCGCCGAACGCCAGATGGCGGTTGGGTGTGCGCTCGACATTGAACACATCGGGCGAGTCAAATTGCTCCGGATCACGATTGGCCGCGCCGTAGAGCAGGCCGATCTTCGTGCCCTTCGGCAGTGGCGTGCCCGCAATCGTCTTTTCTTCCGTCAGATAGCGATGGAAGAATGGCAACGGGGACTCGAAGCGGAACATTTCCTGGATGGCAGTCGGCATCACGGCCTGGGTTTCCCGCAGCTTTTGCAGAGCATCGGGATATTGCATCAAAGCATGCATGCCGCTACCCAGCACATCGATGGTCGAGCCATGTCCGGCCATCAGGATCAGCATGCAGGTGGAGACGAGCTCGTCTTCGGTCAGCTCGCCTGCAACATGCGCCTCGGTTAACCGACAGAGAAGATCGTCGCGCGGGTTGCGCACGCGCTCGGCGATGAGTTCCTTGAGGAGTTCGTAGAATTCCGTCGTCGCGCGTTCGGCTATCGCCTTGCGCTCGGCGCTGCGATCGACATCGAAATATTGCACGACGTCCTCCGACCATTTGCGCAACTGCCCGGCATATTCCTCCGGCACGCCCAGAACCGCGCCGATAATGTGGCCCGGAACCTGCGAGGCAAGATCCTCGACAAAATCGATCGTGCCCGCTTGGAGAAGACGGTCGAGCAGGCGGTCGACGAAATCCTGTATCATGCCGCGCTGGCGCGCAACGAGTGCCGGGGTAAATTCACGGAACACCTTGCGGCGCAATCGGTCATGGGTTTCACCATCGGAATCCAGGAGGCTGAACTGCACAAAACGCGAATGGTTCGGCATATCGTGCCAATTCTGCCGAACCTTGTGTTCCTGTATCTCCTCCGGGGAAAGAAAGAATTCGAGCGAGCGCACGAGCGTCTTGTCAGCGGCGGCAATGGCCACATCCTGATAGCGCGACAGCAGCCATATGTCGAAATGCTCGTAATAGACCGGACCGGGAGTGGCGCGCAGCTCACGGTAGGCGGCATAGGGATCGTCAGTGAACGCTTGCGAGAGCGGATCGAATGCTGGGGTTGCCGTCGGCATGGTCAGGACCTTTGTCCATTCTAGCTTATCGCCGTAGAATACAGCGGCGCGGAATGAAAAGACATGGATGCCAACCGCAGCCATATGGATAAAACTCTCATTCCCCAATAGAGTTAGGTCGCCATGACCGATAAAGCGACTTCACCAGCAACCCTCCCCCTTGACGACGTCTTCTTTCAGACTCCGGGCAAGTTGTCCCGCACCTTTCCCTACACGCTTCTCGCCGCCGGACGCCGGATCTGTACGCCAGCGGAAATGCCGATCGCCCACCGCTTCAACCATCACACCCTGATCCTTACTCTCGGCGGAAAAGGCCTGTTGCAGGTCAACGGAGTCTCCAGCCTGCTGCATGAGGGGACAATCGCCTGGCTGGATTCCTCGATGCTGTATTCGCATCGGTGCGAGCCACGCCATGCGCACTGGTCCTATCTATGGGTGGGCTTCGTCGGATACGGGCTCGACGCCCTGTTTGACAGCCTAGGTGTGGTCGCCAATCCGGTTTTCGACATGAAGGCTGTGCACAATCTACAAGGCGTGTTCGAGGGAATCCTCGGCGAAGTGGAAGGAAGAGGCTTCTTTGCCGACAGCCAGTGCTTCGCCTTGCTCGCCCAGTTGATTTCTTCATTGGTATCGGAGCGGGCCTATAATGGCGACGCTGGCGGCGCCGTTCAGCGCCTGCAGCGGGTCATGGAAGCGGTTCGAGCCGATCTGGCACGCGCCTGGACGGTGGCAGAACTCGCACCGGCCGCTAATCTCAGCCAAGCACAACTGTTCCGCCGCTTCCGTCAGAGAACGGGAACGACGCCTATCGATTGGCTGCGGCACGAGCGCGTAAACGCCGCCAAGCGGCTGCTGGTGGTAACGGATGAGCAGATCGGCAAGATCGCCGCCAGATGCGGCTACCCCGATCCATTCCACTTTGCCCGTGACTTCAAGAAGCTCGTGGGCGTCACGCCGAGCGAGTTTAGACGCCAGGGCGAAAGCGTAAGCCGATAGGCGCTTAAAGTTTCACCTGTCGAACGGGTGGGGTAACAATATTATCTTCAACTACCCCGCGCATAAAACCTTAACGAGAAGGCGCTATGATTTGCAATCTGCAAAGGAGCGCCCCCGTGACCGAAATATCCAAAGCGCGATATTTTTTATTCGGCTTTACAGCAGCCATCTACGTATCTGCCTGGATTCTTACCTATCTTGGCGGCCTTAAGATGGATTCGACGAAATTTCTGGCATCGGCTGCTTCCTCTTTAATTTGTGTTGCCACTTTCAATTACCTCCTTCGGAAACCCAAACTACAATATCTTCGATCCGTAGCTGAGACTGTGGGATTGGGAATAGCATTGACCGGCCCATTAGTAATGCTGACCTACTTGGCAGCACTGACAAATCATCCCCTGCAGGATCACCGCCTCATGCAGATGGACCAAAACCTCGGGATAGATTGGATGGCCTTGATTGCCACTGCCGACGCTCATCCTATATTCGCTCGGGCGCTTACCCTGGCATATAACTCATTCGCATTTCAGCTTCTGCTCCTGCCCGCCCTGCTAAGCATATCGCGGCAAGCTGCACGTGCCTATCAGATGGTGGCAGCACATGGGTTCATCTGCGTTTTCGCGAGTTTCATCTCCATTTGGTACCCAGCTCTTGGAACTTATGCCGCGCTTTCGATCGATATCTCGCAGTTCAAGAATATTGACGCTTCCTGGGGTCTTGCATCTGTAGACCAGATGATGGCGGTCAGAACCGATCCAGGCTTCGTCCTTCGCTTGGATCAAGCAAGCGGCATCATAACCTTTCCATCCGTCCATGCCGCCGCTGCTATTCTTTGCGCCTGGGCCACATGGCCGTTGAAACTGGTTCGTTTTCCACTTATCATTTTGAATATATTTATGTTTTTCTCCGCGGTCGTTGTAGGCGGTCACTATGTGGTCGATCTTATTTCCGGAATAGCCATAACGGGTTTTGCGATTGCAGTGGTCCTTTATGTCACCCGCCTACCTGCTAGGAAATCGGCATCGCTCTGTGAGAATGCTCAACTTTCCCATTGAAAGAATAGCGAGCAAGGCGATGAGAGCCTGGGAGTCAATCCGAATGGAGATTGCATGGCAGTCGCCCCGATTGGCTCAGCGCACATGGCGCGTTAAGAGTTATGGTCAGCGATCCGAAGCGCACGCCGTGCCTTTAGCCGGGGACTAAGAAGTGACGACCGAACAAAGCGTTCTGCGCGTTTCCATCATCGTGACGTTCGTTCTGGCCGTCGCCGGTATCGTCTTCGGTATCCTCTCCGGCTCATATGCGATCGTCTTTGACGGCGTCTACGCGCTTACCGATGCGAGCATGACGATCGTGGCATTGATCGTTTCCAATCTGATCATATCGTCGACGACGAACACGACGCCCGCCGGCAAATTCGCCAAGCATTTCACCATGGGCTTCTGGCACCTCGAGCCGATGGTGCTTGGCCTCAATGGTGTGCTTCTGACGGGAGCCGCGGTCTATGCCCTGATCAACGCCATCGGCAGCATCATGGCCGGCGGCCGCCATCTCTCTTTCGATCAAGCCATCATCTACGCGGTGCTGACGATGATCATCGCCTTCCTGATGGCAGCCTATGGCAACCGCGCGAACAAGACGCTCAGATCCAATTTTATCGCACTCGACGCCAAGGCCTGGATCATGACAGGCTGTCTGAGCGGCGCGCTGCTACTTGCCTTCATCTTCGGCTTCTTCATTCAGGGAACGAATCTGCAATGGCTATCGCCCTATGTCGATCCGGTCGCTTTGGCTCTCGTCTGCCTCATCGTCATTCCCATGCCGATCGGAACGATCAAGCAGGCATTCGCCGACATCCTGCTCGTGACACCCGCGGACCTTCGGGAACATGTCGATCGCGTCGCGACCGACATCGTTCGACGCTACGATTTCTTATCCTACCGCTCCTATGTCGCACGGGTCGGCCGCGGCAAGCAGATCGAACTCTACTTCATCGTTCCGCCGGATGGTCCCGCGAAGAAGCTGGAGGAATGGGACCGTATCCGCGACGAAATCGGCGAAGCGATCGGCGACGAAGGGCCGGACCGTTGGCTGACGATCGCGTTTACGACCGATCCGGAATGGGCCGATTGAGCGGCCACTAGACCCGCCAATCCTTGAACACGCTGACCCGCGCTGCGACCCAGCTCGACACAATCGCCTCAGCCGCATTGAACCACGTCGATTATCTCAGCCAAAAGCAAACCGCCTGAAAGCGTCAGGCACTCTCGGTATCCGCCGTGGGGAGTGCCCCAGCCGATATCCGCTTGCGCCGTGCCGAGCCGAGTATGACGTCCTGCACACCGCGCGTAAGCGGCTTCTCGAGACCTCTGAAGAGTGCCAGGGCAAGCAGGACAGCAGCGAGCGTCGAGAAGCCAGCGAATAGCGCAGGCGGAAGAGCTCCGCCGATCATTTGCGCCCAAATGGCTCGCATGGGCCGCAGGATAAAAGGATGGGCGAGGTAAAGACTATAGGAGGCGTCTCCCAAAGCTGCGCTCCAGAGGACAGGCCTCCTGTGAGGCAAAGCGGGACCGATTGCCGCCGCAAGAACAAGCAGAGCTGCAGGCAAACCGCTTCGCAGGAATTGCGGCAAGGCTGCATCGTTCCAAAGTGTGGAGACATGAACGAAGCCAAGAAGCCCTATGGCCACGAGCCCGAATGCAATACCCTTGCCGATCCTTACGCCGCTGCGAAAAATCAGAGCAACATAGACGCCAAAGAGGAACTCCAGAATGATCGGGCTTGTCCAGAATGCTATCTGGACATGGCTGGGGTCGACGAGATTTCCGACGAGCGCCATCCCGACCATGAGCACCGACAGCCAGACGATCCCCAGCCTTATCGGCAAAAGGAGCGCCAGTGCGAAGAACACATAGAACAGCATCTCGTAATTCAGGGTCCAGCCAAGCGCGAGCACCGGCCTGATCTCTCCCACGCCACGCCCGGACGGGATGAAGAAATAGGAGGCGAGAACATGGGATATGGAGCCGACGGGAACGACGAGCAGCGAGGGTGCGGCGAGCGCGCCAAGCAGCATGATGCTCGTCAATAGCCAATAGAGGGGGACGACCCGGGCGCAACGCCGCAGAAAGAAATGCAGCGGAGCGCCGCTCTTGCCGAACTCCGATGCCGCGGTATGGGTCATGATGAAGCCGGAAAGGACGAAGAAGATGTCGACGCCGAAACCGAGATTCCAGGCGGAGCCATCGACAGCTGCGCGTCCTGTCGCTGCTGCCAGGATCTCTGTCTCGTGCAAGGCATGGGCGATGACCACGGAGGAGGCTGCGAGAGCGCGCAGCACCTGAAGGTTCACGAGCATGTGAGCGGATTTGCCGGCATTGCTGCCCGCATCTCGTCCTTCAGGTATTTCCTTATAAAACCTCACCGGAAAGCTCAGCGAATATTGCCCTGGATCTCCATTTGGTATCCAAAACAATATAACAACTCGTCGCCGCATGCATAATTCGGCAATCGCGCTTTAAATTATAGTTATTCTTCAGTTAATCTTTCAGAGGTTCAGCGGGATGAGCCGTCGCCAGGATGATATGCGCCTGAATTTTGGCAGCAACTTCGCCGCTACCGTGTCTCGCTTCGATCGCGGCGGCGGCATAGTCGGTTGCAGCCCGCAGCTTCCCCGCTTCTCTAGCCTCGATTTCGTTGCGAAGCAGAGTTCCCTGACAATAAGCGACGGCCGGAAGGCGCGGCGAGGATGCCCGGCTTTGTTCGGCTCTCGTTTCAATCACAATTTCGGAGAAACCCGCGCTCTCGAGATCGCTGCGAATCCGATCCACATCGTGATAACCATGCGGAGTGCGCGCCAGAAAGCGCGGCGGATCCTCCGGAAAAATCCGGGCAAGCGCGTTCGTGACGTCATCCGCGAATATGTTCTCTTCGATGCGATCCCAGACGTTGAACAGGAAATATCCACCGGGCTTCAGAACGCGCTTTGCCTCGCGATAGGCTGCGATGCGGTCCGGAAAAAACATGGCGCCGAACTGGCAAAAGACGAGATCGAAGGACGCATTTTCAAAGGGCAACGACTGGGCATCCGCCTGCCGCCATGTGATGCGGTGGTCGGGAGACTGCCGCGAAGCGGCGTAATCGAGCATCGGCTGGTTGAGGTCGGTGACGACATAGCTTGCGCCGGAGGATAGTTTCGGCGTCAATGCGCGGGTGACAACGCCGGTGCCTGCAGCGATTTCCAACACTGTGCCAGGCCGCAAGGACGCTGCTCGTTGGGCGATATCTGCCGCGTAAGGCTCGAAAATCAACGGCACCATATGGCGGTCGTAGCTTTCCGGAATCGAGCCAGCGAATACCTTGTCTGCCTCCAACATCGCATCACCCGCTGCGCGCCTGATAAGGCCCAATATTAGCATATCGCGGCAGACGCGTCATTCAGGCTCTGAAGAGACCCAATCGCGCGGAGCCGGTCCGTTCAGCCCCGTCACCGCGGGCAAGCACGTCCAGAAGCTGGCTGGTGTTGTCGATCGAGAACTGCACGCGCTCACCCGGCCAGACCGACTCCGAATAGGAAATCGGCGTGCCCTTGAGATCGACGTCCACCTTTCTCGACACAGCCACCGGCTGAGACATGGACTGGCAGAGCTGCTTCGCCTCCTCGCTTGTCGGGAGACGAACGACGATATCCGTGCGCAGGCGGATATAGTCCGGGATGCCGTACTCAGCCAGAATAACGGTGACGCTGCGCCCACTGCGCCGCGCCTCATCGAAACCCGGAAAGCGGCGCACGGGATAATAGGCATGCGAATAGTTGATCGGCTCCTCGTCAGCGAAGCCTCGCCTCACGATATGGTAGACCGGCTCGCCAAGGGGAAGTCGCAAGGCTTCGGCGATCAGTTCTGAGGCCGGAACAACTTCTTCATGGATGGCCTGGCCGAGCGGCTCCCTGCCCTGATCGAGCAGGTTCTGGGAGAAGCGTGTACGTTCGGACAGGCGGTAATCAAGGCGGCTATCCCTGACAAAGGTTCCGCGCCCCTGCTCGACCAGCACGAGCCCCCGGCTTTCGAGACGGGAAATGGCGCGCCGTATGGTGTGTCGTCCGACGCCGAAACGTTCCATAAGGTCGGATTCCGTCGGAAGCTGCGCCTTCGGTGACAGGCGACCGGTCAGGATATCCTCCGCAATATCGCTTTCGACCTGTTGCCATTGCCCGTGCAGCAATTTCTTCTCCATGCCTGCCTTCCGAATTCAACCGTGTCATTCGAATGTCATATATCGGCTACAGCATCGATTTTCAATCTGTGCCTGATATCGGAAATCCAACAAACGGCGGCCAAAGTCAAATTCGCCATCGGACTTTAGCGCTTAGCCATATTTTCCTTCATATAGGTGTCACTCGCCATCGTTAGTAAATATCCGAATGTTTTATTAATCATTCGGATATTGAGGATAAGATGGTAGGACTTAATCGTCGTCAATTTATCGCAGGTGCGACCGCGGTTATCGGCACATCAATTGCCATGACGGGCAAGGCCCGGTCCGCCGATGCCGCTATCGAGATTTCGAGCACCTGGGGACCTGACAAGCCGTTCCAGAAGGTTGTCGACGCTTTCAACGCCAAGCAGCTCGGCATAACCGTCACCAACCGTTTCGACGGCGACTATGAGGCGGTGACCGCCAAAGCGGTCGCAAGCGTCGCCGCCGGCCGCCCGCCAGCCATGATGATCACCGGCTGGAAGTTCGGCTATTTCGCTAGACGCACCCTCGGCGCCCGCGACCTTCGCGAGATCAATTCCGCAAAGGCAGAGGCAATCCTTGCCAATTTCCGCCCGTCGGTCCTGCCGCTGGTCACCATCGACGGCGCAGTCATCGGCCTTCCCTGGGCGATGTCGACGCCGGTCACCTATATCAACAGCGACATGTGGAAGGCTGCCGGCCTCGATCCCAATCTGCCGGAAACGCCGGATACGACGTGGCTCTACGAGAGCGCGCGCAAGCTCGATGCGGCCCTGAAAGGCAAGCACCCGACCTACCGCTCGCCGATCTCGCTCTCCAACAACGAATGGACAAGCCAGTCCTTCATCCAGAACGCCGGCGGCTTCATCATCGATCCCGACGGCAAGCTGGCCCTCAATAGTCCGGAAGCCATCGCCGGCATGAGCGAATATTGCGCTCCGGCCCATGAAGGTCTTTGGCTGCCCGTCAGCGACAAGGAGCAGACCGCCGCCTTCCAGTCCGGCGCGCTTGCAATCTGCACGACCAGCTCGACCGCCGCCGTCACCTTTCCGTTCGGCGCAGCAAAGGCTGTCACGACCAAATTCCCCGGGCTCCCAGGACATCAGCGCAAGATGAACAGCGGCGGCAATTTCCTCGCCATCTACACCCGCAACAAGGAACAGGCGGAAGCCTCTCTTGCCTTCCTTGAATTCTGCGCCTCCAAGGAGGGCCAGGCGCTCTGGTCCGAGACCGGCTACCTCAACACCTCCAAGCACGATATTCCGCTGATCAACGAGTTCATGAAGCCAGCGGCGGCACAGCTTTCCGATGGCCTGACCGCAGAGACGATCTGGCCCGGCAAGCGCGGCCTCGAAGGCCAAGCCGTGTGGCGTAAGTGGGTCTCGCGCATGCTGCTCAAGGAAACGACTGTTACCGATGGCATCAAGGGCGCTCACGATGAGCTTGCCGGGCTGATTTCGGCATAGGCTCCGCATCATGCCATTTCGTCTTCGATCGCTGGCCCCCTATTTGTTCGTGGGGCCAGCCGTTCTTTCCGTCGCGATATTCCTTTACGGCCCGCTGATAGCGTCGATGTTGCTATCGGTAGTCGACTGGAATCTGCTGTCGGCCGACATCCGTTTTGTCGGCGTCGATAACTACGCGTCCATCTTCGACAATCCCGATTTCCGCATGGCAGCATGGAATACGCTGCTTTACTGCGTTGTCCTCATCCCTGCCGAGATCGTCATCCCTCTGATCTTCGCGGTGATGCTGCACGCGGTACGCAAGAATCCGCTGCAGGGGCTTTATCGCGGCAGCCTGTTCCTGCCGACGATCGTCGCCTATTCGGTGGCAGGCGTTGCCTGGTCCTGGCTTTTCAATCCGGTCAACGGCCTCTTCAACGAAGTGCTCGGCCATTTCGGCTTCCCGCCATCGCGCTGGCACACGGATCCGAACCTTGCGCTGCTCTGCGTCAGCCTCGTCACCTTCTGGAAGACTTTCGGTCTCAACATGCTTCTCTGGCTCGCAGCACTGGCAAATCTGCCTCATCAGCTGCGCGAAGCGTCTGAGCTCGACGGTGCAGGTTCGACGCGGCATTTTTTCGATATCAGCCTGCCGCTGATGACGCCGACAGCCTTTTTCATCAGTGTCACGACTTTCTTCCATGTGCTCGACGACATCGTCGGCGTCATCGATGTGCTCACCCATGGCGGCCCTGCCGGCAGAAGCTCGAGCCTTCTCTATTTCCTGTGGCAGCAGGGCCTGTTGTTCTTCCAGTTCGGGCCGGCAAGCGCCGTTGCCGTCATCATCATCGTTCTCGTGCTCGCCGTTACCTGGCTGCAGTTCCGCGTCAGCGAGAAGCGGGTGCATTACAGATGAGCGATATCAGTCACAAGCTTCACAGATTGCTGCTCCATGTCGTGCTCATGGTAATCTGCATCGTCACCGTGTTTCCGCTCGTCTGGATGGTGACGGCCGCCTTCACGCCAAACGACATGATCATGGCCAAGGCCATGCGCTTCTGGCCGGAAAATCCGACGCTATCGAATTTCACCATCGCCGCAAGCCGTCATCCCATCTGGATGTGGCTTTGGAATTCCATGCTGACCGCAACCCTGATCACCGTCGGAAAGCTCGTTCTTTCCGTGCCCGCCGGCTTCGCCTTTGGCCGCTTGGAATTCAGCGGACGACAGGCGCTGTTCTGGTTCGTCATCGCCACCATGTCCTTCCCGAACGTGCTGGCAATCATTCCGACTTATATCGCAATCGTGAAACTCCAGGCCTTCAATACCTACGGCGCGATGATCATCCCTTCGATCCCCTATATCGGCTTCTATGTCTTCTACATGCGCCAGGCTTTCCGATCGCTTCCCGCTTCGATATTCGAGGCGGCACGCATGGACGGAAGCGGGTTGTGGCGGCAATTCATCGAGATCGGCGTCCCCAATGTCATTCCCGCAATAGCAGCCCTTTCGGTGATTTCCTTCATGGGTGCCTGGAACATCTATCTCTGGGGTCAGCTCGTGCTGGATGATGCCTTCAAGAAAACGTTGACGACGGGCATCGCCGCCTTCGCCGATTTGGAGGGTGCAGAGCGGGCCTGGGGGCCGCTAATGGCAACAAGCCAGTTGTCGATCGTCCCCGTTCTCTTGATCTTCCTGCTGGCGCAGCGTTTCATCGTAGACGCGCTGGCACCAGGCATTGACGACAGATAGGCGGATGCATGCCCCGAATAATCGTAATCGGATCGGTAAACCACGATCGCATATGGCAGCTGGATGCACCGCTGGTTCCGGGCGGACGCATACAATTTTCATCCCGAGCGACCCGGCTCGGCGGCGGCGCCTTCTATACCGGCCTGCAATTGCTGGAATTGGGAGCGGACGTCGCCATCGTTTCCAGGCTGATGCAGGACGAACAAGGGCAAACCGCACTGCGATCACTTTCCACGGCCGGCTTCCATACCGAATACATCATGATGGCGCCTGGTGAGACGGCGCCGCTGGAAATTTTCCTCGAGCCAAGTGGAGAGCGGACGATCCTCGCACCGACCGGGCGGTCTCATCCACTGACAGTCGCCGGCAAGCTGTCGGGCGCAGGCGTCTATATCAATGCCCTCGCGCTCGACGAAAGCCTTGTCGCGCAGATCGATGCTCAGCCGCTCGTCCTCTCGCAATTTCCGCTGCGGCCGGCAACGCCGCGTCCGGCCGACTACGTCATCTCCTCGCGCGACGATGTTCCGGATGATCTCAATCTCGCCTGGCAGCGGGCCGGTGGGATCGCCGGTTCGCGCCTGAAGATGCTGGTGCTCACCGACGGCACTCGCCCCATCACCCTGTTTGACGGCTTGCATGCGGTAGAAGTCGAGCCAGCTGCAAAGGTCGATACGACCGACACCATTGGTGCTGGCGACCGCTTTGCCGGCTCTTTCCTGTTTGCCTTGCTGGAGGGGCAGGCACCGGCGGCGGCGGCGTGGGAAGCAAGCCGCATCACGGCGGAATGGCTGCGCCGGCGCAGCGCCTAGGGATTCGCTGCACTTTGAAAATCTCCTCGAGCAAGGCAAAACGCCGTGGACAATTCATTCGAATGACTATAGTAATCATTCGAATATTTGAAAGCCCCGCTCCCGAACAAATTCTGATGCCCGAGGAAAAGATGATGACTGAGGAGAAGACTGGCAATCCGGTCAGCGCATCCTATACGCATGCGCAGGCGCTGGAAATTCTCGCCGCAGGTCGGCCGGCGAAAGTAAAGGCTGCGGCCGAAAAGGTGCTCGACACGCTCGGCGAAGTCGATGTCGTCGCGAACCGCACCGGCCTTGCCATGCTGCCGCTGATCGATACCGTTCGCAGTACCGCCTTCCATCTCGGCGAAGTTCTGGTGTCCGAAGCACATATCCGCGTGCCGGATCGCGCAGTGGAGGGCTATGGCGCAGTCGTCGGTCGAGATCTCGAGCACGCTATGGGCATGGCGGTCATAGATGCCACAATCGCTGCCGGCCACCAGGCTGATCTCATCGTCGAGCTCCTGGATGCCGAACAGCGCCATCAGGAAGAAGAAGACCGGCGGCTCCTTCAGAAAGTCGAAGCGACCCGCGTGCAGATGGAGACATTCTGACCATGGCACACAATCTCCAGCCGGCCCTCGACGATACGCGCACCAACGCCACCTTTGAGGAACTCATGTGGGCGCTGAGCCGACCCGGGCAGCCGCGGGAACTACCCGCCGAAGGCTTCTGGTCGCTCGCCGAAAGCCTGCTCGACCGCGAATGCAGCTTCCATGTGGCAAATGATCCGTCCCTGGATCTAAAGATGGCCGCAACCGGGGCAAGGCGGATGCCGCTTGCCGATGCCGACTATGTCTTTGCTGCCATCCGCTCCGCCGAAAACGTCGAAGCCCTGTCGAGATTGCGCGTCGGCAGCCTGCTGTATCCGGATGACGCCGCAACGCTGTTTGCTCCCGCACGTTTCGGTTCCGGGCAGCAGCTGCGCCTTACCGGCCCCGGCATCAAGGACAACGTCACAGTCTCGGTCGAAGGCATCGATCCTGCCTTTTGGCAGATGCGTGACAAGGCCATCCGTTATCCGCTCGGCTGGGATCTCTATCTCATCGACGGCAAGCGCCTGCTCGGCATTCCCCGTTCCACAAAAATCGAGGTGCTCTGATGGCCTATGTGGCAACCCGCGGCGGCGAATACGCCATCGAACAGGCGGAACGGCTTTTCCGCACCGATCTCGGTCCGATCACGCGCGAGCGCGTCGAGGCCGTTCGGACCGGCCTTCCCTATCTCATCGACCGGTTGATGGGCGAAGCCTCGCTTTACGAACCCGACCTCGCCACTCTGGCGCTCGCCCAAGCCGGAGGTGACCTCTACGAGGCGATCCTTCTGCTGCGCGCTTACCGCACGACGCAGCCACGCATCGCCGTTGCCGAACCCGTCAGCCAGCCGGACCTTCTGACGGTCCGACGCATTTCGGCTGCTTTCAAGGACATTCCGGGTGGCCAGATATTGGGGCCGACGCTGGATTACTCCCATCGCCTGCTACAGGTCGACGTGTTGCAGGGCAATGACTATGTCCCGGAGCCAGTGATCCCCGCTGCAAAACCAGCGCCGGCGACGCACCCCTCACTCACCAGCTGGCAAAAGGCACAGGGGCTTATTCCGGATCATCCGATTGAGGCGGTGCCGCCTGAGGAAATCCCCGATCTGACGCGCGAGCCGCTGCTTTTTCCGGCAGCACGCGCCCACAAGCTGCAGAGCCTGGCGCGTGCCGACACCGGCGGCACGCTAGCGCTCGGCTATGCCACTATGCGCGGCTATAGCGCCGTGCATCCGACCGTCAACGAGCTGCGCCTGGCATACGCGCCGGTTCGCCTGCGCCACCCCTCAGGCACCGTCTTCAGCGCCGGGCGCGTTCGTGTCAGCCAGACGGAGGTGATTTCCAAGGCGAAAGATTTGCAATTGGGCTTTTCGGCGACCTTCGGCTGGAACGAGGTGAAGGTGATCGCGGCGGCAACGCTCGATCTTGCCTCCAATCAACCCAATCCGCATCCGGCCGCGAACGAAGAATTCGTTCTCTATCACACCGAGCCGGTCGAAAGCTCCGGCTTCTGCATCCACTTCAAGCTTCCGCACTATGTGACGTTCCAATCGACCCTCGATGCACTGCGCCGCGTGAAGACCGACAAGGACGCTGCCGCCGCAAAGCCGGTCGTCACCGAAAAGCTTGCCGCACAACAGGAGGAGGTCGCGCTATGAAACTTCAGGAACTGACCAAGCCCTGGATGGCCTTCAACTACGGCTTTCTCGATGAATCCGCCAAGCGCGAAATGCGCCGCCGCATTCTGAAGGCGATCGCCGTTCCCGGCTATCAGGTGCCCTATGCCAGCCGCGAAGTGCCAATCGCGCGCGGCTGGGGAACGGGCGGCCTGCAGGTGACGCTGACGTTGCTCAAGCCCACATCCGTCGTCAAAGTCATCGACCAGGGATCGGATGATTCCGTCAATGCCAGCAGCATACGCAAGTTCGTGGCGCGGGTTGGCGGCGCCGTTGAGACGGAAGACACGATGGCCGCAACCATCATTCAGTCCCGCCACCGCATTCCGGAGGAAAAGCTGCGCGAAGATCAGGTCCTGGTGCTGCAGGTTCCGAATCCGGAACCGTTGCGCCCGGTGCAGCCGGATATGTCTGTCGCCCGCGAAATGCATGGCGATGCCGATTATGGGCAGCTGTGGTTGGTGCTCTACGAACAGCTCGTCAAATCGGGACGGATCATGCAAGGGTCCAGCTATCCGAGCATGGTCAACGGCCGGCATGTGATGACGCCATCGCCGATCCCGCGCTGGGACGTGCCCAAGCTCAATCAGGCGGACCACCTGACAATCCTGTCCGCTGGCCGCGAGAAGCGCATCTTCGCCGTGCCACCCTATACCCGCGTCGAACCACTTGTTTTCGACGATGTGCCCTACCGCGTCGAGGATCACCAGGACAAGACCTGCTACCGCAGCAACGTCACCGGCTTCTTCATGAACGAGCTGCCGCAGGAAGACGGTTCCTCGCAATACGAACTGTCCGACAGCCATTTCGGCGTGAAGCACATCCGCAATTCGGAAGCCGAAGCGGTCGAGATCGGCGAGACCTGGTACAAGAATGGAAGGATGGGCTGATGGCCGCGCTTGATATCGCTCAATCGGCAGAGCTGACCCGCGAGCCGCCGCGGCTGATGTTGGACGAGCCCATCCTGACGATGCGCGGTATTGCGCGCAACTACGGCAATGTCACCGCCCTTGGCGGCGTCGATGCGACGGTCTATCCTGGCGAAGTTCTCGGCATTGTCGGCGAATCCGGCTCCGGCAAGTCGACGTTGCTCAAGATGATGAACCTCGAGGATACGCCCGACACCGGAACCTACAATCTCGCCCTGCCCGGACACGAATGCCGTAACCTCTTCACGCTCGACCGCTTCGAGCGAAGAATGCTGAGAGCGCATCATATCGGGATCGTCTATCAGAATCCGCATCTCGGCCTGCTGATGAACCACACCAGCAGCGGCAATGTCGCCGAGCGCCTGCTGATTGCCGGCAACCGCAATTTCGCCGAGCTGCGCGAACGGGCGCGCCAGTCGCTCGATGCCTCGGAATTTCCGATCGAGCGCATGGATGCGCGACCGAACGAGCTTTCCGGCGGCATGCAGCAGCGCGTGCAGCTTGCCAAGGCGATCGCACTGGAACCTGCCGTGCTGTTGCTCGACGAGCCGACGACCGGCCTCGACGTCAGCGTTCAGGCGCTGGTCCTCGACACGCTGAAGCGGTTGCAGCGCGAGCGTTCCATTACCATGGTTTTGGTCTCGCACGATCTCGGCGTCATACGCACGATGGCAGACCGGGTTATGGTCATGCGACGCGGCAAGGTTGTGGAACAGGGCCTGGCCGACCAAATCTTCCAGGATCCGCAGCACGCCTATACGCAGCAGCTCGTTCACGCCAAGCTTTGAGGAAACGCAAGAGATGAATATTCAGGTTTCCGCCCGGCAAGCCACGCCCCCGGTGCTGCGCGTCCAGGGCCTTTCGAAGCAATTTGAAATGCATCACCTCAAGCGCACGCTGTTTGCCTTCGAGAATATCGAATTCGACCTGAATGCGGGTGAATTCATCCTGCTCAAGGGCGAGAACGGCGCTGGCAAATCGACGCTGCTGCGCACGCTCTACCGCTCTTACCTGCCGCGCGCCGGCCACGTCTATTATCACACGCAGGAAGGGATCATCGATCTCGCGATGGCGGCGGATGTCGACATTGCCGTGCTGCGCCGCCGCGAAATCGGCTTCGTCACCCAGTTCCTAAATGCGCGTCCTCGCGTCGCCGCCGAGGAGATTGTCGCCGAACCGCTAAGGCTTGCCGGCGCATCGCATACCGAAGCCCTGACCGAGGCGCGGCGCTGGCTCGACGCTTTCGGCGTGAAGAAACAGCTCTGGTCAGCCTATCCCTCAACCTTCTCCGGCGGCGAGCAGCAGAAGGTCAATCTGGCCCGCGCGCTCATCCTGCCGCAGCGCCTGCTGCTGCTCGACGAACCGACCGCTTCGCTCGACTATTCCGCCCGCCGCGCACTGGTCGAAAGACTGACACAGCTCAAAGCGTCCGGCGTCGCGATGATCGGTGTCTTTCACCATCCGGACGATGTAAAGGCATTGATCGACCGGGAACTTCATCTGGAAGCCATCAAGATCGAGGACGAGCAAGACGATGTGGCTGAGTAATTTCGAAATTATATTGCAGGATCGCGTGATCGAGCGCGGCGCTATCAGGATCGAGGATGGACTGATCGCTGAAATCAGCGAGCGACCTGTCGAAGGAGCAGAAGTGGACGGGCACGGTCGGTTTCTGCTGCCCGGCTTTGTCGACATGCATGGCGATATGATCGAAAAATGCGTGGAGCCGCGCGTCAATGTCCGCATGCCGCTCGAACTCGGCGTCTACGACCTCGACAAGATGCTCGCCGCCAACGGCGTGACGACAGCCTACGCGGCTGTCGCCTTCACCCCGGCAACTTACGGTCATGTCCGCTCCATAGAGCATACCCATGCGATGATCGAAAAGCTCGCATCGATGCGGGAGGAGCTTTTGATCGACCACCGCATCCATGGCCGCTTCGAAGTGACGTTCCTGCCTGCATTGAAAGAGGCAAAGACCCTGATCGACGCCGGCGCGCTGCACCTGATTTCGCTGATGGATCACACGCCTGGTCAGGGACAATATCGCGATATCGAGCTGCATATCGCCAACACTGCAAAGGCCAAGAAGATCAGCGAGGTGCAGGCGGCAGAACTCGTGAAACAGCGCATGGCGGCCCGCTCCGAGCATGGCGACAGCATGGACATCATCAACGGCCTGGCGGAACTGGCCCGCGAGCACGGCGTCGTGCTTGCCTCCCACGATGACGACACCGTCGAGAAGGCAGCACTGCTGCACAGCCTCGGTGCTGCAATCAGCGAGTTTCCGATCAATATCGCGACGGCCACCGAAGCAAGACGACTGGGATTGGCGACGGCCATGGGCGCGCCGAATGCGCTGCGCGGCCTTTCCTATTCCGGCAATCTTTCCGCGCGGGAAGCTTATGAAGCCGGCGTTCTGGATATCCTTGCAAGCGACTATCATCCATCGGCCATTCTGCCTGCTGTGATCGCGCTTGCGGAAATCGGCAAGGGTGGCCTTCCCGCCTCGGCGGCATTGGCAAGCGCCAACTCGGCAAAGGCACTTGGCCTGAATGATCGCGGCCGCATCGCCGAGGGGCTACGCGCCGATCTCGTGATCGCAGAACGCGGCCGGGTGCCGCGCGTGCGCAGCACGATCCGCGGCGGCAAGATGGTCTGGTCGGACGGAACGATCAAGGGTTTCTGAGCCGCTGAGGAAGCCAGTTGGCATTTCGCGCCGGCAAGCAGCCTGCCCATCAGCGGGAGGGTATTTCCTCCCGCCAATCTGCGTGGCTTACATCGCTTTCTCCGGATGCGGCGATCCTTCATAGGCGCCCCAGATCGACTGATCGAAATTGATCGTGGCGCCGGTCATCAGGCCGGATTCCTCCGATGACAGGAAGGCGACGGCGCGTGCGACCTCGGCCGGATCGACCAGCCGGCCGAACGGCTGCTGGGCGGCGGCTTTTGCCAGCCAATCCTCCGCAGCGCCATGATATTCGCGTTGAATGCGATCCTCGCCATCGCTCGACATCCAGCCGATATTAAGCGCGTTGACCCTGATGCGGTTCCTGAGCAGCGAGAAGGCTGTATTGCGGGTCAGCGTATCCAGGGCGCCCTTGGAAGAGCAATAGGCGCTGATGAAGGGCTGGCCGGCCATCGCCGACATCGAAGAAATATTGACGATCGTTCCTTCGATGCCATTGGCGATCATGTTCTTGATCGCGTCTTGCATCAGGAAAAAGGGCGCGCGTACATTCACGGCGAACATCCGGTCGAACAACTCCGGATCGGTGTCGAGAATGGTACCGCGGTCGGTGATGGCGGCGACATTGACGAGAGCGTCGATGCGACCGAACTTTTCGACCGCGGTCGCGATGACTTTACGGCAATCCTCGACCTTACCGAGATCGGCCGTGACGAAGGCGACCGGTATTTTGTAGCGGTCACCGATCTCCCGTGCCTTGGCCTCGCCCTTGGCAGTGCTACGGCCGCAGATCGTCAGGCCGGCAGCGCCCCGCTCGGCAAAGAGACGCGCGACTTCCGCGCCCAGCCCCTGCGTGCCACCGGTTACGACGGCAAATTTTCCATCCAGTCGGCTCATCGGGTCTCAAGCCTCCCTGCGTGTGGCGTGGGCGGCGATCAGCTCGGCAAATCGCTTCGCGTCCGTCCCGGCATCGATCGCCTCAGCCATGATCTGCGCCTGGGTTTTCGGCGCGAGACCCCCGACCGGCGGATCGCTGTCGAGATTGGTCGGGAAGGCATATCCCTCAGCGGTCGATGCAATGACGTTGGCAGCCTCTGCCCGGTTCAGCGTACCGGCATCGAGAGCGGCGACAAGCGCCGGATAGACCGTCACCGACATGCGGCTGCGATTGACGCTCTCCATTGCGCGCCCGAAGGCCGAGGATACCTGCAGGAGGTTCGCCATGCGGTAGATGTCCTTCGAGACATTGTTGCCGGCACCATGCATGACGGCCGGATTGAAGAAGACGGCATCACCCTTTTCCAGCGGTAGTTGCACGTGATGCTCGGCGAAATAGGCTTGGAACTCGGGCCGGCCGAAGGCGATATAGCCTTCGAAGAAGGTCTGCGAATAGGGCAGGAACAGCGTCGGCCCGCTTTCGAGCGGCATGTCGCAATGCGCGACCGCTCCCTGCAGTGTCAAGAGCGGCGAAACCGCATGGATATGGCCGGGATAAGCCTGCATCTGCTGCGGCGACATGAAGCCGAGATGATAGTCGCGATGCGGCTTCTGCGCGGTGCCGCCGGGATTGACCCGGTTCATCTGCGCCGTCATCTGATAGCCGACGCCGAGCCAGGCCTCCGACACCATGGCGACCGCCGTCGAGGCATAATAGCGGGCAAAATTTTCCGGATCCGCCAGGCAGTGTTTTTCTAGCGCATTCCATATGCGATCATTGGCGCCGGGCTTGGCGAAATGATCGCCGGCCCCCTTACCCTTCTCTTTTTCCTCGCGGACGATGGCTTCGAACACGGCAGTCGCGCGATCGACGACTGCCGTATCCGGCATGGCGTTCTTGATGACGACGATGCCGGGACCTGAGGTAAAGGCTTCTACCCACTCGGCCATCAGGGCGCGACGTTCGTCTTCATCCCCGACGGCGCTGCGAACCTTGTCGCCATCATAGATGAGGATGTTTTTCTCGATCCCCGCCGCCAATGGCCAGTCCGCCAGATTGGCGGTCTTTTCGACCAGACCTTTGAAAGTATCGAAATTGCCGCAATCGGCCGACAACCAAACCTTTTGGCTTCGTCGGCTGGCGAGCGTCTGAGCGTCCATGGTGTTCTCCTCCAAAGTGACGTTGGACTTATGAGGTTGATCCTAGTCTCGGTCGGACTTATGAGAAAGAGATAAAACCCCTCAAAAACACCTCAGAAAGAACAGCCTTGAAATCGCCTTTCCCATTGAAAGACATCGCGCTGCAGGCTGGTCTCAGCCTCGCGACGGTCGATCGGGTCATGCATGAACGCCAAGGCGTCCGCCCCGTGACCCGCACGCGGGTCGCAGCGGCGATTGCCGAGCTGGAGCGGCAATATGTACAATCGGGCTTGGCAGGGCGTCGTCTCGTCATCGATGTCGTCATGGACACGCCGCAGCGCTTCTCAGCGGCCGTCCGCGACGCCTTCGAGGCTGAATTGCCCGGCATGCGGCCCGCATCATTTGCCGCGCGCTTTCATGTGGCCGAGACGATGAGCGAGGCCGAGCTTCTATCCATCCTGCGTGCTATACGCCGGCGCGGCAGCCATGGTGTCGTGCTCAAGGCCGCGTCGACGCCGGCCATTGCCGATTTCGCTGCCCAACTCATGGCAGCAAAGATCCCGGTTGTTACGCTGGTGACCGACCTGCCGGAAAACTCCCGTATCGGCTATGTCGGCATGGACAATCGTGTGGCAGGTTCGACCGCCGCCTATCTGCTCGGCCGCATGGCTGGCGAACGAGCGGGCAAAGTGTTGGTGACATTGTCGAGCAGCCTTTTTGCCGGCGAGGACGAGCGTGAGCGGGGGTTTCGCGATGTACTTACGTCGCGCTTCCCCCATCTTTCGGTCGTCCGAATTTCCGAAGGGTTCGGCGTCGATCGCACGACGGAACTGCTCGTCCGCGGTGCGCTGGAACGCGAGCCGGACATCCGTGCTGTCTATTCGGCCGGCGGTGGCAATCGTGCCATCTTGAAAGCCTTTACCGAGGCCCGGCGCGAATGCACGGTCTTTGCCGCCCATGATCTCGATCAGGACAATATCCGGCTGCTCGCCGCCGGCGAGATCACCTTCGTTATCCATCACGATCTGCGCCATGACGCGCGTAGCGCCTGCCAGCTCATGCTCGCCTATCACCGGATGCTGCCGGCAGATTTTCAGGTGGCACCATCGAGGGTCGCGATCGCAACGCCGTTCGAACCGGCGCATTGATCGAACACCGCAGGCATGCGCAGAAAGAGGGCGCGCGGAAAAACCGCTATTCGATCGCCGTGATCTCCAGCTCCTCCTTGCCAAGGGTCAGGACGTCGCCAACCGTCTTTCCCATCAGCAATCTTGCGACTGGCGAGACGTAGGAAATCGATCCCGCCTTAGGATCGGCCTCGTCCTCTCCGACGATGCGATATTTTTGCACGCGGCCGTCCTCGCGGCTGTAGGTGACCGTGCTTCCAAAAGCGACGACCTCAGAGGAGACTGGCGCCGACATGACTTCGGCGGTGCGAACCCTTTCCGCGAAATAGCGTGCATCGCGCAATGGAATAGCCGTCTGCCGTCGGCGTTCGTTGATATCCTCGATTGCGTTTGCTGCTTCATAGGCTTTGCGCGCGTCCTGAAGCTGCGATTCCAGAGCCTTCAGGCCGGCCTCGGTGACGCGGTTCGGATGCGGAGAAATCGGCCGATCGGGCAATACGGTTTCCGCGGCCGTTTCAGCGCTTTCTTCCTTCATGAACGCAGTGCTCAATTTCAAACTCCATTGTGAAGCGCTAAACCTTGAAACCCCATACTATAGACCAGGTGGCAATGCTGGAGGAATAGAACAGCCGATAGAAAGCCCAGATCGGCGAAAGAGGCCGGATCGCCGGCAGCGGACATTGCCGACCGCAACTCGACATGGTTGTTGCAACGATCCCTAAAACGATTAGTCTTCAAGCCAGCTAACAACAGATACAAGGTTTCCATGTAGCGGGGACTTTGCAACGGCACCCAACTTCAGAGAGATCGATGATCAGCCTCGGTGTTTTGACGACTTATATATTGGTGGTATTTGGCCTGATGGTCATTCCAGGGCCTGCCACGTTGCTCACGCTAGCCAGGGCGGTCAGTGGCGGCAAGCGCGTGGGATTGGCTACCGGCGTTGGAATCGCCGCCGGCGATCTCTTCCATACGATGATGGCGACCTTCGGATTGTCGGCATTGCTGGCCACATCCGCGCTGGCCTTCGAGATCGTCAAATATGCCGGTGTCATCTATCTGATCTATCTGGGTTTCAAGGCTTTTGTCGAGAAAAGCGGTAGCATCGACCTGCCGACTGCTCAGGCTATTACTCCCATGCGCGCGTTTCGGCAGGGTTTCTTCACCGAGATCCTCAACCCGAAGACAGCGCTTTTCTTCCTGGCCTTCCTACCGCAGTTCATCCATCCGGAAAGCGGGTCCGTCATCGGGCAATTCGCGCTGCTGGGAGCGATCTTCGTCATCCTCAGCATCGGCGTGACCTCGCTTCTGGCGGTCGGTGCCGGCTCGATCGGTGGCTGGCTGCGCCGCAACCGCACCATCGGCCGATGGCAGGGAAAGGTCATCGGCACGATCTACATGGCATTGGGCCTGAGGCTCGCTCTGCAGCAGCAGTGACCGCCCTTGCTGCGACAAAGGAAAATCAAACCTCCTGCCGTTTGACGACGCAGAGATTCATCTCGGAGCGGGGGCGGAAGCCCATCGCTTCATAGAGCGCAATAGCCGGGGCGTTCGTAGTGTAGGCGTGCAGATAGGCGGTTTCACCTCGAGCTGTGATCTCACCAGCCACGAAACGGAAAAGCAAGGTGCCGAGGCCGCGCCCCTGAAAATCCGGATGGGTGCAGAGGCCGCTAAGCTCGGCAAATCCTGTCTGGCGCATGCGCTGACCCGCCATGGCGACAAGACGCCCATCGATCTTCACGCCCCAGAAGGAACCGAGGCTCTGCGCGCGCAACGTGAAGGGGCCAGGCTTCGTGAGAGTGGCAAGCGCCAGCATGTCCGCAGCATCGGTCTCCGTCAGCGGCTCGATCCGGCGATCCGAGATCCGCTCGGAAGGGCGCTGCGCGATCATCTGCACAAGCGTGGCACTGGAAAGGGTCACCAACCCTTCCGGAACGATGATGGGCTCCGCCTCGACGATCGCCATGACCTCCTCTCCCAAGGGCAGCTTTGCCAGGGCTTGGAGACTTTCGGTCGAATTGTCCGCAGACGCCGCAAAGGGCACGATGGAAGGCGGATAGCGGCGCGCAAGCGGGCCGCCCTCAGCCAATGAGGCGTGGGCGGTTTCAAGGGCACTCCAGATCGGGCGGTCAAGAATGTGGCTCATCATTGCTGCTCCTTGCCGAGGTTGCCGCGTCGCTTGAGCGGAGCTTCGGCCAACCCGTCCTCGATTGCGGCCAGTTGTTGCAATATCGGCCCGGAAAGATCGCCGCAGAGCTCACGGACCGCCTGCTCTATGCGCGGCCAGACGGATTTTTTCGAATAATCGATAAGTTCCTGTCCCTTGGAAGTCAGCGAGATCAGACGACGACGCTGGTCTTCGGTCGAGGCCTGCATGTCGACATAGCCCAATTCCAGAAGCTGCGAGACGGTGCGCGTCGCACCCGGCTGAGTGATGCCGACGGCCTGGGCAAGCTCGCCGATCGTCAGCGGCCCGGCACGATCGATGGCGGCGAGAAACGGATACTGGGCAGCCTGCAAAGAGACGTCCAGCTCCTCCATGATCTGCTGCGTGTCGGCCTGCAGACGCTCGCCGATCCGGCGAAACCGGCTGCCGAGACAGAGGAAACCCATCGCCCTCACAATATCTTCAGTCAAATCGACCTCCACCCCTCAATTTACATAAATTGTTATATAAAGCGTTATGTAATTATGATCAAGCACAGATGGTGATTTGGAAGATACGCACATACAATCTCAATGATTGCATTCACCGACCAATCCCGGCTTTTGCAGATCCCCGCCATACAAAGGCGGACTAACGCTAAGGTCGTATACTGTTTGAATCTGGAACGCGCGACAGAGCCTCTTTAGGGAGAGGAATTGCTGACGCGCTCCTCCCTATGTGAGGAGGCCTCGGAACTACATCTATTCGGGAAAGCTTACTTTCCGATTATTCTAAGGTTGTATTGAAGAATTGCGCGTCAGTACCGGATCATGAAGAATTTCCATAAGTAAATTCGGGCGATCGCAACACCTATGGCGGAGCGCCACGATCGCGTATCGCCTAGAGCCGGATAATTTTAGGTCGAATCGAGCTAAAATCTGAATCCGCTCTAGCATCAAAGAAGTAGAGCGTGATGTCGTCCGAAAACTGCCTACACTTTTCGGCATCACGCTCTAGTTTCACTTCCGTTCCGGCGCCAGTACGAAATCGTGCTCGACCTGCCAGAACGCGCCCCGGAAACCCAGTTCTTTGGCTCGGACGGCATCATCCGTCCGCTTGAACTCGGCAAGCAGGCTCTCCTTGACACCGAACACCGCATCGGAATGGATATAGGGATCGTCTGGATCGAAGATATGGGTCGTCAGCGTCTCAAAACCATCCGCCTTGATGATGTAGTGCAGATGGGCCGGTCGGTACGGATGACGGCCGAGTGCGGCGAGCAATTGACCCACAGGACCATCATCCGGGATCGGATAATATTTCGGCTTCACCGCCCGGAACCAGTAGTGCCCGTCCTTGCCGGTGCGGAAAATGCCGCGCAGGTTGAAATCTGGCTGGATACCCTTCTGCTGGACATCGTAGAAGCCTTCGTCATTGGCCTGCCAGACGTCGAGCACCGCGTTTTCGATCGGCCTGCCCTTGGTATCGAGAATGCGGCCGCTGATCACCATGTCCTCACCCTTCTGGTCGAGGCAGATATTGGCGCCCATCGGCAGCTCCGGCGCATCGGCGACATGGAAGGGGCCAAGTACCGTGCTTTCCGAGGCGCCCGACGGCTTGCGGTTGTTGATCGCGTCGACCAGCATCGAGACGCCGAGCACATCCGATAGCAGAATGAATTCCTGCCGCCAGTCGGTGCAGGTATGGCCGGTGCGGGTGAGAAAGAAGATCGCCTCCATCCACTCGTCCTGTGTCGGCTCCAGCTCCTTCACCGCCTCATGCAGCTTGCGGGTGACGACCTCCATCACCCGCTTCAGCCGCACATCCGTGGTATTAGCATTGCGACCGGTGACCACTTCGACGGAATTTTCCTCGGTGAAATAGCCGTTCTCTTCTACGCTCATGATTGCCTCACAGATCCAGAATTGTCGTCAGCACACGGCGAAGCTCGCGTTCCGGGTCAGCGACCGCCGCGTGCGAGCGCCAGGCGACGTGATGGTCAGGACGCACGAGTAACACGCCCGCATCGCGGATTTCGCGGGCGCGCGCCCAGTCTCCCGTCAGGTCCTGCCACTCCTGCCGCGGGCCGATCTTATGAACGGTGATCGGCAGGCCGAACTCTTTCGCCAGCGTCTTTGCCGCCGCAACCCAGCCGTCGCCGCCGATGCCGGTCAACACAGTGAAGACACCGTGGCCGGTCAGATCGAGGCTCGATACCTTCTCGCCGCTGTCGTTGAACAGCCAGGCATGCGGCAGTCGCGCACCTGGCCACGTCGTCGGCTGGAAATGCAGTTCCGCATCGTTCTCGAAAGCGGGCTCCGGCTGGTCGTCCTTGACGACAGCGTTCGAGGCATAGCGGTGGTTCATCTCCACACCATGCGCGTCGAACTCATAGACCTTGTAGGCAATCGCCTCGCGAATTGCCGTGCGCTGACGCTCGGCATCGGCCGTGTCATCGCAGCGCGCATCCATGTTCTGCTGCATCTTCACCGGATCGACGGAATCGAGCAGGCCGAGCGACTTGAAGATCGGCCCAAATTCCTCGATCGACTTGTTGGCACGGGTAACGATCTGCTTGGCGACCGGCGCGCGCTCCGCCTGATAACTGTCGAGCAGGCGCATGCCGGCCCGGCCCTTAAGCACCAGTGCGAGCTTCCAGGCAAGATTGAAGCCATCCTGGATAGACGTGTTGGAGCCGAGGCCGTTCGAGGGCGGATGGCGATGGGTGGCATCGCCCATGCAGAACACCCGGCCCTTCGACATGGTCGTGGCGTACATATTGTTCACCGTCCAGGTCGAGACGGATTTGATCTTCGGCTTGAGATCGGCAACGCCGACCAGTTCGCGTACCACCTTGGTAGCGAAGGCATCATCGACCTGAGGCGCCGGCTGGTTGATGTCGTAGCCCCAGACGATCAGCCATTCGTTCCATGGCCGCACCATGCGCACCAGTCCCATGCCGATGCCGCCGACGTCAGCGCCGGGCTGCAGCACCCAATAGAGTACCGAGGGCCGGTGGGCGACGTAACGCGAAAGATCCGCCTCGAACAGGATATTCATAGAGCCGGCCACACCCATCTTGCCTTCGAAAGTCAGGCCGGCATGCTCCGCCACCTTGGAATTGCCGCCATCCGCGCCAATCAGGAATTTCGAGCGGATGGTCAGTTCCTTGCCGGTCAACCGATCAAGACAGGTCGTGGTGACGCCTTCTGCATCCTGAACGTGGCTCAGATATTCAGTGGACATGCGCGCCTGCGCGCCGCGCGAGCACGCCGTCTTGAACAGCAGCGGCTCCATATAGGTCTGCGGCAGATCGTTCATGTGAGTGGGCGATGAAAGAAGGTGTTCGGCACGCGACAGCGGATGGTTACCCCAGCTCTGCATGCGGCCGATTTCCTCACCCGCAACCGCTGTACAGAAGACGTTCTGACCCATCAGATCCTGTTCGGTCGCGAAGAGATAGGCTTCCTCCTCCACGTCGCGGCCGAGATCGCGCAGAACCTCCATCGTGCGCTGGTTGGTGATGTGCGCACGTGGCGTGCTCGCCAGCCAGCGATAGCGGTTGATTATCATTGGCTCGAGACCATAGGTCGCAAGCAGTGCTGATGTCGCCGAGCCTGCGGGCCCCGTGCCGATAATCAGAACGTCGGTGGTGATGTCAGCCATTTGGCCCTCCCTTTTCATCGTATAGCGTTGATCCGCCTCTCAGCAGGCGGCGGACCGGAAAAAGTTCCCAACCGGTGCGGCTGGATATGAGCCCCCAGAGGCCTCGTGGCGCAAACAGCATGGTGACGATTGCAAGGGCGCCGAGCGCTAGGAGATACCAGGAGCCGTAGCTCGAAAAGGCATTCTGCAGCAGGAAGAAGACGAGCACGCCGACCAGCGGCCCTTCGATGGTACCGATGCCGCCGATGACAACAATGAAGACGACATAGGCGGTCCAGTCGGTGAGCGAGAAAGCGGCGTCAGGCGAAATGCGCGCCTTCTGTAGATAGATGAGGGCGCCGACCATGCCGGTCACAAAAGCGGCCCCCAGATAGACGACGATCTTCAGGCGGTGCGCATCGACACCGAGGGCACGCGCCGCCGTCTCGTTGTCGCGCACGGCGGCAAGGCCAAGCCCCTGCTTACTGCGCAGCAGCCGGTAGATAAAACCGATCGTCAGCGCAGTCAGAACCAGCGCCAGCCAATAGGCAAGCGCATCGGCCGCGGCAGCGGAACGCATGCCGAACCAATTTTGCAGCAGGGAGATGCCGAGCATGTCCTTGGTGGCTTCGCGCGGCAGCGAGGTGCCCGTTCCACCGCCCAGCATCTTCCACTGGGCAAAGAGCAACCGTCCGACTTCGGCGATAACCCAGGTGCCGATCGCGAAATAGGGGCCATAAAGCCGGAAGGAGAAAAAGGCGGCTGGTGCGGCAATCAGCATGGCGAAGAGCCCAGCCAGCGGAATCGCAAGGATCGGGTCGAGACCGGCAAGAATGACGAAGCCGAACAGCGCATAGGCGCCGCAGCCTACGAAAAGCTGCTGTCCCACCGAGATCAGACCGGCATAGCCGGCAAGCAGATTCCAGCTCTGTGCCAGTGCCAGCATGGTCAGAATGAAGAAGAGATCCTGCACGACACCGCGCGACACCAAGAAGGGTGCGGCGGCGAGCACGACGATCGCGACAAGCGAAAGGATGGCGAAGATACCGGAAAGCCGCGTCCGCGTTTCCATCCGCCAGTCCGGCGGCACTGCGATTTCGGTCGACATTGTTTCGAAACCTGTGGTCATCGCCGCCTCAATCCACCGCCCGAGGAAAAAGGCCGCGCGGCCGGAAGAGCAGCACGAGCAGGAAGGCGATATGGCCGGCCAGGATCTGCCATTCGGGATTGATCGCCGCGCCGAATGTCTGAGCAACCCCCAGGATGACACCACCGGCAAGCGTGCCCCACAACGAGCCGAGACCGCCGATGATGACGGCTTCGAAAGCGTAGATCAGCCGTGCCGGTCCGGCAGTCGGATCGAAATTCGCGCGCATGCCGAGATAGAGGGCTGCGACAGTCACGATCATCATCGCAAGTCCGGTCGCGATGGCGAAGATGGAATTCGGCCGAATGCCCATCAGGCTCGCCGTCACCACATCATCCGAAGTGGCGCGAAAGGCGCGACCGAGTTCGGTTCGATAGATGAGCTGGTTGAGACCGACGATGACGAGGACGGCCGAGGCAAAGGTCAGAAGCGGCATCAGGCCGGCATTGACGCCGCCGAATTGCAGAGACGCCGTCTCCAAAGCACCGGTGGAGATCCGCCGGCTATCGGCAGTAAAACCTTCCAGAAGACCGTTCTGGATGACGATCGACAGGCCGAAGGTGACGAGCAACGGCGGCAGGATATCCTCGCCGAGGGTCCGGTTCAGCAGATGATATTGCAGCAGCCAACCGACGGCGAACATCAGCGGAGCTGCGATCAGCGCAGCCAGGAAAGGATTAAGCCCAAGCAATGAGACAAGCACCAGGATCAGGAAAGCCGCCAGCACGATGAGATCGCCATGCGCCAGATTGACGAGACGCATGATGCCGAAAACGAGACTGAGGCCGGCGGCAAACAGCGCGTAGAGGCCACCGAGCAAAACGCCTTGCAGAAGCGTATCAAGCCAGTTCATGGGTGTCCGCTCCGAAATAGGCCGCATGGATGTCGGCTCGGTCGAGTTCCGCCGGACGCCCGGTCAAAGTGATGCGGCCCTCCATCATGCAATAGACACGGTCGGCAACCTTCAGCGCCTGGGCGATATCCTGCTCGACGATGACGATGGCCGCACCCGCCGTGCGGATATGCGAAAAGGCGGCATAGATATCCTTGATGACCACGGGCGCGAGGCCGAGGCTCAGCTCGTCGCAGAGAAGGACCTCGGGATTGGACATCAGTGCCCGGCCGATCGCGACCATCTGCTGCTGCCCGCCCGAAAGAGCCGTCGCCGGATTGCGCCGTCTTTCCTTCAGGACCGGGAACAGCGAATAGATGCTGTCGAGCGTCCACGGCCCGGCGACACGGCGGCCATAACGGCCAATTTGCAGATTCTCCTCGACCGTCAGCGACGGAAACAGCTTCCGGCCCTCGGGTACGAGCGCAATGCCGCGGCGCACCACGTCGGAGGCGGCCAGGGCACCGATCGGCTCGCCGCGATGCAGGACCATCTCGGACTTGTTGGCGATCACACCGGCAATCGAGCGCATCAGCGTCGATTTGCCGGCACCGTTCGCTCCGATGACGGCGATGGTCTCGCCGGCTTCGAGATGCAGATCGACGCCGAGCACGGCCTGGAAATCGCCATAGGAGGCCATGAGGCCGCGGGTTTCGACAAGGCTCGCCATTAGACGTCCATCCCCAGATAGATCTCGCGCACCTCGCTCGAGTTCATGATCGCGTCAGGTTTGCCGATGCCGATCACCCGACCGAAATTGAGCACGAGGATACGCTCCGCCACTGCCGTCAAAGCGTGCAGCACATGCTCGATCCAGATGATGGCGATCCCGCGCTGGTGGACCCGCTTGATCGTCGCGACAAGTTGACGGCACTCACCTTCCGTCAGCCCGCCGGCGATTTCGTCAAGAAGCAGCAGCTTCGGCTGTGTGGCGAGTGCGCGGGCAAGCTCCAGCCGCTTGCGTTCGAGCAGGGTCAGCGATCCCGCCGGCACGTTGGCCTTGGCGATCAGGCCGGTATCGACAAGGATATCGGCACAGAGAGCAGCGACATCACTTTCCCGCGCCTTGGCGCCGAAAGCGCCGGCGACCAGCAGGTTTTCATAGGCGGTCAGGCGTTCGAAAGGCTGCGGGATCTGGAAGGTACGGCCCATGCCGGCAAGGCAACGTTGCATCGGCGGCACATGGGTGACATCGCGGCCGTCGAATTCGATCGATCCTCCGGCGACGGAGAGATTGCCGTTGATAAGATTGAACAGCGTCGATTTGCCGGCGCCGTTCGGCCCGATGACTCCGAGCGCCTCGCCAGGCTCCACGGAGAAACCGATATCTTCGGCGACGACGAGCGCGCCGAACGATTTCGAAACTCCCTTCAATTCCAGTAGGGGCATTGTCGTTCTCCGTTGGAGGCTGCCCAATCCAGTGCCGGGCAACCCTCCTTTCAGGCCAGGGCTTCGAGCTTGCCGCCAAGCGGCACATTGGGCGCCAGCCCGTTTTCGACGACGACGAGATCGTAGCCGCCGCCGGATTTCAGCCGCCATTGGCCGCCGACCAGCGGCGTCTTGGCGACATTCTTCTGCGCGAAGGGCGGCAGCTTCTCGTTGCCCCAGGAGATCGGCCCGACGAGGGTGTCGAGCTTGGTTTCTCCGATCGCCTTGGCGACGGCCTCGGCATCATCAGCATCCTCGGTCCGCGTCATGACATCGACGGCAAGCTCGAACAGCGCATGGGCAAAGCCGATAGGCTGGGTCCATGGGCGGCCGGTTGTCTTGGTGAAGGCAGCCGCCACGGCGGCCGCGGTCTCGCCCGTCAGCGACGATTTGAATGGATGCGTCGGGGTCCACCAGACTTCAGTCGACAGATTGTGCCCGGCATTCCCCAGTGCTTCGACGGTCTGCGGGAAGAGAAGCGCCTTGCCGATCGAGGCAACCTTCGGCTTCAGACCCTGTTGCTTGGCCTGGTTCCAGAAGGTGGTGAGATCGGGCGGGATCATCACCCCGGTCAGGATATCGGTGCCTGCCTGCTTGAAGGCATTGATCTGTGCCGAAAAATCATCCGTCAGGTTCTGGTAGCGGCCGGTATCCGTCAACCCGTAGCCGAGCTTTTCGAGGACCGGCGGGAAGCCGACGACCTTGTCGCCCCAGGCGTTACCATCACCATCATTCGGGAACAGGCCGCCAACCTTCTTGTTGGTGTCGATCTGGCTCCACATGCCGGTGAAAACAGCGATGATATCTTCAAGGCCCCAGAAGAAATGATAGGCGTAATTGAAGGGCTTCCACGAGGCGGGATCGCCGGGATTGCCCTGCTGGCCGATGAACCAGGGCTGCCACGGCGCGACCGTGGAAATGCAGGGCATCTCCTCGCCCTCACAGGTCGTCGAGACCGGATTGGTCGTTTCCGGCGTCGAGGATACGAGCATCAGGTTGATCTGGCTGTCGACGATCAGCTCCTTTGCGACCTCGGCAGCGCGGTTCGGGTTCGACTGGCTGTCCTTGACCACGACCTCGTAGTTCAGGCCCTTTGCCTTCGTCGTCGCCAGAAAGGCGTCGATGACGAATTTGTCGGCTTCGCCGAAAGCGGCGAGCGGCCCCGTCTGCGGGCTGACATAGCCAAGCTTGATTGCCGCATTCTTGGCAATCGCCGGCATGGGCAGGCCCGAGCTTGCAATCAGCGCGCCGCCGGCTGCCGTCGTCTTCAGAAAATCGCGTCTCGTGAACATGTTTCCTCCCCTCATTGCCTCTCCTCCCAAAGAGTGCGCCAACAGGCGCCTATGTCTCAGTCCGTAGGCCGCCGGCCCTCCCAGGCGTTCTGCAGAAGCTGGCGGATCGCACCCCGATCGATCGGTCGCGGATTCCAGTACGGATTCTCGACAGCGATCGCAGCCGCGCGATCGAGATCGGCTTCCGTCAGCCCGAATTCCTTGAGCGACAATGGCGATCCGATCGCCTTGGCGAAATCCCAGAGCCCACCACCGATGGAGCCGCTGAAAATAGCGGCCGCTTCTACCAGCTCCGATGCCGCGGCTGCGGCATTGAAGGCGGCCGTATGCGGCAGCATCACCGCATGGGTTTCGGCATGCGGCGTATCGAAGGAGCCGCCGAGCGTGTGACAAATCTTGTGATGCAACGCCATGCCGACCGTGCCGAGCACCGAGCCGCAGAGCCAGGCGCCGTAAAGCGCATCGCTGCGCGCCTCTGCGTTCTTGGGATCGTTGACGATAACAGGCAGGCTTCGGGCAAAGGCCCTCAGGCCTTCCAATGCCATCAGGCTCGAAATCGGATTGCGGTCTTGCGCATAAAGCCCCTCGACGGCATGGGCCATGGCGTTGAGCCCACTCGTCACGCTCGTGGCGACCGGCAGTCCGAGTGTCAACGCCGGATCGTAAATCACGATCTCCGGCAATATCCTGGCATCGCGTACCGTCGTCTTGCGGCCACCTTCGGTCTGCCCGAGGATCGGCGTCACCTCCGACCCGGCATAGGTCGTAGGAATGACGATCTGGAGAAGATCGGTGCGATAGGCAATCGCCTTGCCGAGCCCGGTTGTCGATCCGCCGCCGAGCGAGACGACGCAGTCCGCTCCGGTTTCCGCCACCAGCCGCATCGCCGCCTCGGTCACCTCGACAGGCGTGTGCATTGTCGCGCCTGAGAAGACGCCGCAGGCAAGCGGCCCGATCTCTTTGGCCAGCGCCTCCGCATCAGCCTTCTGATGCGGCGTCGAGAGCACCAGGGCCCGCTTGCAGCCGGCTTTTGCCACCCATTCCGCCACCCGGCTCCGGCTGCCGGCACCGAAGACGATCTCGGCGGGGCTGCCCGCATAGGAAAAATCCTGGGTCATCCTGCCCTCCCCGGCTTTGTTCGCACCATGACGAAGGTGAGGCTCACCGCCTTCGCGCGCTGTCCATCGATCTCGGCCGGCTCGAAGCAGACAATGAGCTCAGGCCGCACCCCGAAAAGGGCATCCTCGCCAAGATGCGGGTCATTCGCATCGTAGATGTGGGTCGTGATCGTCTCGAAGCCCTCGGCACGAACGACGAAATGCAGGTTCGCCGGGCGGCGCAGCGGATAGCCGGCCTCGGCGAGCAGCCGCCCAACCGGGCCGTCATCCGGCACGCCGTAGCCCGACGGCATGACGGAGCGATAATGGAAGCGTCCGTCGGTATCCGTGCGAAACAAGCCACGCAGATTATGTTCCGGCTGCAAATCCGGCTGCTGGTTCTCGTAAAAGCCCTCGGCATTTGCCTGCCAGGTTACGACCTCGGCGCCTGCGATCGGCAGGCCATCGAGATCCTGCACCCGTACGGACACCGCCAGCGGCTCGCCGACACTGTCGAGCGAGATCGAAGAACCCGATACCCTTTCTGGCGCATCATTGCGGAAAAACGGTCCGCGAATGGTATTCGGCGTCGCCGCTTTCGGCCGCCGCGAATTGATTTCCTCGACCAGCGCCGACGCGCCGATGAGATCCGACAGAAGCACCCATTCCTGTCGCCGCTCGTCCGAGGCATGGCCCACGTCTGTCAGGAAGGCAATGACCTTGCGCCACTCATCCTGGGTCGGGCGAAACTGCTTGATGAGATCATGAACATGCATGACGGCGGCAGCGATCAGCCGTGACAGATTGCCGTCACTGCCGGCGGAGAAGCGTTCCGAGAAAATCTCCGCCGACGTCGCCTCGCTGAATGTGAGCGCCTTTGCACGCTCCGCCATGCTCATCCTCCACGATTTGCCGTGTATTCGATATTGATATTAGCAGTCGGATTTGCATGGATTGATGATTTTGTTGCAAAACAATATAACGGATTGTTATGAAGATAGACGAACGTCACCTGATTCAGCTTGCAGCGGTCGTGAAGACCGGCGGCGTCACGGAAGGGGCAGCGCTGCTTGGCCTGGCGCAGCCTGCCGTTTCGCGCACCTTGTCCATGCTGGAGAAGCGCGTGGGCGAACCGCTCTTCATCAAGGGTCGTCGGCCATTGCGGCCGACGCCGCTTGGTCTTTCGCTCGCCGAGCACGGTCTCGTCATGCTCGCAGCCTCTCGCAAGGCGTCCGATCTCGTCGAAAGCTTTCGCATCGGCAAGAGCGGCGTCGTACGAATCGGCGGCACGCCCTTCTTTATGGATGCACTGATTGCCCGACTGTGCGCGGAATTTCAGACAAGCCATCCCGACGTGCGGATCGATCAAAGCTATGGCTACTTCTCGGATCTGCGCGCAGCACTGAGGGCAGATCAGATCGACCTTGCCATCTGCCCGATCGACATACTCGACGAAGGTTCCGGGCTCGAATTCCAGCAAATTCTCCCGGGCCGCAATGTCGTGGCCTGTCGGGTAACCCATCCACTGCTTTTGAAGCGGCGGCCGCAGCCGAGCCATCTGCTCGACTATCCATGGATTGCGCCGCCGCCGGGAAGTCCGTTGCTGGCGGACTTACGCGCCCTGCTGCTCTCCTTCGGTGCCACCGAGATCAAAATCCGCTACACAGGCGGCTCGCTGATGAGTGTGATCAATTATCTGAAATCGGCGGATGCGCTGACCGTCATGCCGCACAGTGTCGTTTTCGCACAGCGCAAGGAAAAGACCATCACCGCGCTGCCCATCACCATTCCCCATCCGGAACGCGCGCTGGCGATCCTCAAGCGCATCGACGCCCCGCGCGCGCCTGCCGTCGATCAGTTTGCAGAATTCGTCCGCGCAGGCTTCCAGGATCTGCGTCATCTGATCAAACGCCACGAGGAATCGGTGATCTGGGGACTGTGACGACGGCAGCCAGCAGGCCGAAGGCAAAGCTGCCTTGGAATTGCGAATAGGTCTTCAGGCCCACTCTTCCGTCAATCCTCCATCGGCGGTCACCATCGACTTTTCGGAGAGCGGCTCCAGAGCCGACAACGCATTGGTGAAAGCATCATCTAGGATGAGCAGCTTGCGGGCATGCGCGTGCGCATATTCTTCATAAAAGCCGCGCGAGATCCACAGCTGGGAGCGGCCACGCCGGCCGCTCCAGCCCACGCCTCCGATCGATTCCGCCGCGGCGAGCTTGCGGCTGGTATGGGCTCGCGACAGACCGAATGATTGAGCCAGATAGGAAATCGAGCTCACATCCGTCAGGAGCTCGCCTTGCCCGGCAAGCATCTCAGGGTCTATTCCGGCGACCAGCCGGTCCATCAGTAGCCCGCCGGCATCCGCCCAGGTGAAGATCGTATAGAGCGGACCAGGGCCACGGATTGCGGGACTCGTCAGAAGTGCGTGCGCGGCAATCGGCTGCACCAATGCCAGCAGGTTCTCCGGCTCGGCGTGGAATCTGGCCGTCCTGCCGCCGCCGCCGATGAGATCGAGAGCTTGAAAATGTATGCTATACCAGTGAGCCAGCATCTGCAGTGTGAACGGCGCCGGCGCTACCTGCTCCGATGGCAGACCGTTGGGAGCAACGATCGGGCGAACGACGTCATATTGCAGGGCTTCGTCAAAGAAAGCATAGGCCGTGTTGCGGCTGGCAATCGCATATTGCAGAGCGAGATTTCCAAGACCGCGCCGGGTCAGTCCGGCTCCGGACTCGCGAATTGTTCGAAAATAATCTCCCAGTGCAGCGTGGCAAAGGAGCCAGCGTTGCTGTGTTGCGAAAAGTGCTGCGGTCCGCGGCGAAGCCTCGTGAACCGCAACGAAACTACGGGCCAATAGTGAGACGGCTTGGGAAAATACCACCGGCTCGAACAGACCGTCCGCCTCGCCGCCCGGCAACGCCCGGCTCGCACATATGCCGCCTACCGGCCGATGCATCCGAAAATCAAGCACCTTTCCCATAGAAAGCTCTCTCAAGATTGCCGGCTGGCTGCCGTCCAGCATTGCTATGCCATTCCGGGACAATCATGCTCGAGAAGAATGCACAATCCGAAGAAGCGTGGGTTGCAACAAAGAATATCCCTACAGTTCCTGCCGATATTGAGCACTTCCTCTCAGTTCATGAACAACCGCCGTAATTTTTCTCTATCTATTCAAACAATATTTGGAGCAGGCGGCGAGGTCCTGATAAGGACCTGCCAAGGTTCTGATATTTTCTGAAATTTTTCTGATATTTATGATTTTGTTGTAAAAACTGGCACCTGGCCAATTCCGTTTGAACTTGCCGCTCGACCAAGCAAGCGGCGTCATCCTTTTATCGATAGCTGCGTCGGCACGTTGACTGTTGAGCAAGCCTCTCTTTATATTGCATCATATTTTAGATGGTGCAGTTGAGGATCATTGGGAGCAGGTGCTTTATTTTGCTGGATTCGGTCTCGATCCAGATCGTGCCGAGCTTCGCGGGCCTGATGGCTCCGCGATCCGGCTGCGCCCAAAGACTTTTGAACTGCTGAGGTTCCTCGTCGCGAACAACGGACGCGTTGTCGGCAAACAGGAACTGATGGAAGCTGTCTGGCCCCGGATCTATGTCGGGGAAGACAGCCTGTTTCAATGCATTCGCGAAATCCGCACGGCGCTCGGTGATACTGAGCGGCATATGATCAAGCTTGTGTCTGGTCGCGGTTATCTATTCACCGCTCAGGTAACCACAAGGCAGGAGAGTTTGGCACTGCGGCCTGCAGCGCGGGATATGCCGGTCTCCGATACAAGTGTCATGGCGAATGGCGCGGGGACATCGGGTCGACGCGGATCACGCAGGGTTTTAGCTTTCGGTACGTTGGCAGTGCTTTGCACGATTGCCATCATCATTGGCGTCACTGAATCTTCCTCTCGCCTCGGCGATGCCTTGGGATCGGGTCAATCGGTCATCGAGGTTCTGCCTGTTGTCGATACTGTCGGCGATGCGCAGAGCGCCGTTTTGGCGCAGGGCATCGCCGCAGAAATGATCAACGGTCTCGCCACGATCGACAATATCCGCCTTATAACGCCGAAGGAGCAGAGCCCGGCGGCAGCCGCCAGACCCACCTCCGGACCGAGCGGCGAAGCCGATTTTCTCTTGCAGAGTGAGCTGCAAAGAAGCCCGCAATCCTGGATCCTTCAAACACGGCTCATCAAAGCGAGCAGCCGTGAGATCGAATCGGTCGCCGAGGTGACGCTGGACGCCACCGAAGCTAGCGCGCAACGCCTTGCCTCGCGGCTCGCTGCGGGAGCGGGCTACGACGTTGCCAGCCGTCTCAACAAACTCCAAGAAGCAGGTAGCCCTGCAGCCCTAGCCGGTGCCGCCAATGTCGCCATCCAACAGGCAACCGCGTCAATCAATCAGACGACGAAGGAACGCTTCGCGACGGCACGATCGATTCTTGAAAAATATCTGAGCGGTCAGCCTGAGAATGTCGATCTGCAGATCGCGCTTGCCACGCTGCATCTGCGCGGCATTCAGCTCAGCTGGTATGATCCGGCCGAGAGCAGGACAGCAGAGAACGAGGCAAGATCCCTGATCGAGCACGCGCTGCGAACAAAACCGAACTCTCTGCCGGTGCTCGACATCTATTGCCGTTTCCTGACCGCAACGAACCAGTTTTCCGAAAGCCTTGTGGCTTGCGCAAGAGTGTTGAGCCTCAATCCGTGGGATGGCGCGGCGCTGTTCCAGCTAGGCCTGACACAGATCCAGCTCGGACGTTTCGAAGACGCGCTTGCGACATTCGAGCTGGCGGACCGCTTCGATACGCCGGCGGTGTCTCGCTGGACATGGCTGCTGGGCGCGGGATGGGCTGACATCCTTCTCAATCACAATGAAGATGCCATCGGATGGCTGCAACGCTCCATCGCAATCACCTCCGGGACGGGCCGGGCGCATATGCTTTTGGCGACCGCCTATCAACGATTGGGCCGAACGGACGAAGCCAGACAAGCTCTGGCGAAGGGGCTGGAATTGAGGCCAGGCTCGACAGCCGCTAATATCGCCCTGCCCGCTCGCAATACCAGCCCGATCTACCTCGCCGCGCGCCAGGACATCAGCCGAACGCTGATAGAGCTCGGGCTGCCGGCCGGCGACGAAGCGCAAAAATCGGACGACCGGAACTGACAGGAATGTATGGCCGAACACCTGTCGCCGAGTGCTGAAATATTCAACGCCTACCCTAGGCAATGTCACTTAGACCCCAAGCATCATTAAAGTATCGGAAAATCTTTTTCGAATATCGGAGCCGGCGCCATAGGCGCCGAGCTTGTCGCAAAGCCGCTTGGCTTAACGGCGCGAACCGAAGGGACGAAGTGTCATGTGGCGATTGACGTCCTTGTAGAGCAGGTAGCGGAACGGACCTGGACCGCCGGCATAGCACGCCTGCGGGCAGAAGGCGCGCAACCACATGAAGTCGCCGGCCTCGACTTCGACCCAATCCTGGTTCAAGCGATAGACCGCCTTGCCTTCCAGCACATAGAGACCGTGCTCCATGACATGGGTTTCCGCGAAGGGAATGACAGCACCGGGTTGAAGAGTGACGATCGTCACGTGCATGTCGTGCCGCAGATCGGACGGATCGACGAAGCGGGTCGTTGCCCAGCCGCCTCCCGTGCCCGGCATGGCGGACGGCGCAATATCCTTCTCGTTCAAGATGAGCGCCTCCGGATGAGCCAGTCCCTCGACAGCCTCATATGCCTTGCGTACCCAATGGAAGCGGGCATGAGCTCCGGAGCGGTTGTGCAGCGACCATTTCAGGCCTGGCGGCAGGAAAGCATAGCCGCCCGGCTGGAGAAGATGCTTGCCGGAAGGCAAGGTAAGTTCGATCTCGCCGTCGACAACGAACAACACGCCTTCGGCCTCGGCATCCTGCTCCGGACGATCACTGCCACCGCCCGGCGCCACTTCCATAACATATTGCGAAAAGGTCTCGGCAAACCCCGAGAGCGGCCTTGCGATCACCCAGCAGCGCGTATCGTTCCAGAAGGGCAGATAGCTCGTGACGATGTCCTGCATCACTCCCTTGGGGATGACCGCATAGGCCTCCGTGAATACGGCGCGCCCCGTCAGCAAGTCGCTCTGCGGCGGATGGCCGCCAAGAGAGGAGTAGTATTTTCTTTCCATTGTCCAAGCCCTTCATTCTCATCGTTTCGGGAGGCTGAGGCATATGCCTCCCCGTGGTATTGCATAGTGCCGGAAGTCGGAACACCTCGTTACGTCGCCCCCACCGCCTCCAGTAATTTCACGATCTCGGCATGACCGCGACTGCGGGCATGCTGCAGCGGTGTCACGCCATCATTGTCGGCCAGATCGGCGTTTGCGCCGGCATCTATCAACAGCCCGACGATCTCAACATGACGCGAACCGCCATCGCCGAGAATGACGGCCTCGATCAGGGCCGTCCACCCCAACCGGTTGACGTGATCGACATCGATACCCGCCTCGATCAACGTGTCGACGGTTTCGACGTGACCGCGTTCGGAGGCGGGAATAAGCGCCGTGCCGCCGTAGCGGTTGATGCTCTTGAGATCCGCCCCGTGGGCAAGCGTCAGCTTGAGAATATCCAGATGGCCGCGAGCGCCGGCATAGAGATAAGGGCTGTCCTCGATATTGTCCTTGGCGTTGACGTCGGCACCCGCCTCGATCAGCGCTCGCGCGGCCTCCACCCTGTTGCCGTGTGTCGCGACAAGCAGCGGCGTCGCGCCTTTTGCATCCTGCGCCTCGATGGCGGCGCCGCTATCGAGCAATTGTTGAATGGCCGCAACGTCACCCGTTGCGGCAGCCTTGTGCAGTCGAAGGTCCATTGTATCGCCGAAGGCAAGAAAAGAAGTGCAGACAGCCGTCAGGAAAAACAAAGCCGATAACAGAAGTTTCAATATGCCTTATCCCGTTGGTGTCTCTCCCGGACCCTATCAGGGAACCCGGCTTCGGAAAATCGAATATCCAACCCCCGACCGCTTGTGAAAATGAAAACAGTTTCAGGATTTTGCGCGGCAATAGCTGGCACATGCCGTTTCAGCTCGGCACTTACGGCTTCTGCCGCCAGCCCATGTCTGCGACTACGACAGTCGGCGGGATGGAACCGATCTGCAGGCGGACGCAAAAACCGCAGCCGGTGTCTGGGAACGAAACTCGCCCGCCGTGGAGCTCGGCCGCCTTCTTGACCAAATTCAACCCCAGACCGGCACCGGACGAGCTGGCGTTGATGCGGCGGAACGGCTCGAAGACGCGATCGCGCTCCGCCAGCGATATGCCGGGACCTTCGTCGCAGACATCGATCGCGCCATCGGCGCTGACGCGGACGATGATCGAGCCCTTTCCACCGGCGTGATCGATCGCATTCCGGATCAGGTTGACGACAGCCATTTCGATCGTCGAGGTCTGGATCACGAAGAGTGCTTCTTCGGAACTCGGCTCGAAGTCGAAATCATAGCCCGCATCCATCGCAATCGGGGCAAGATCGGCGGCGATGTTTTCGACCAGCATATTCAGATCCTTCTTCTCCGCGCGCAATTCGACCGCGCCGATCGCCTGCATCTCCAGGAGTTGATGGGCGACGCGGGACAGCCGGTCGATATCATCGCGGACCTGCTGGCTGACTTCGGCCTCGGGGAGAAGGTCCGCTCGCGTCCGTGCAATCGCGATCGGCGTCCGCAGCTCATGGGCGGCATCGGCAAGAAAGCGATTGTGCCTGTTATACCCTTCATCCAGCTTTGAGAGGGCATGGTTGAACGCATCGACCAGAGGGATGATCTCGGTCGGCACCTTCGAGCGCTCGAGGCGGGCCGAACGGCTGTCGAAGTCGATCGCCTGCGCCTGCGTTGCCGTCTCCACAAGCCCGCTCAGCGACCGGCCGATGGCACGCGGCGTGACGAGAAGCGTCGCCGCGCCCGTCACCGCCAGTATGGGAAAGACGCCGATGAAGATCAGGAATGCCAGAGCCGGTAAGACGTTGAGCCAATGGATTTCGCCATTGGGACCTTTGGCAACGTCGACCCGCATATTGATCCACACGTTCAAGCCGTCATTGTCAAAGCCGCGCTCGGTGGCTGCGACAATCTGCAGCTTGCCGACCGAGGTCTCCCGGTTCTCCACGGTAGCATGTGCTCCATTGCCAGCCTCCACCCTTGCCCGATCTATTGTCCACGGGAAGTTCTCATCGAACGCGGCCGCCGGTATCTCTCCATATTGAAAGAGTATTCCCTTGCTGTCCCGGATCATGAACCAGAGTTCGGGATAGCGCTGCTTCAGCTCTGTCATCTCCTGCGTCTCGGCCACCTGCAACTGTCCGTCATCATCCCTTGTAATCTGCTGGGCGACAACGCGGACAGCCTCTTCATTGGCATCTTCCAGCTCCGGATTGATGATCCAGAGCTAGGCGACGAGAAGGACGAAGAAAAGAACAAGAAGAAAGGCCTGCAGGACGATCAGACGTTTTATCAGTCCCCAGCGTAGCGATCGGCTGCGTTCCGCGTTCATGCCTTCGCCCGGATCAGATAGCCGATGTTGCGTACCGCTCTTATCTCGATCGTGGCCTCGGCTAGAAGCAGCTTCTTTCGAATGCGTGAAATATGCGCATCCAAGGCATTCGAGCCGATCTCGTCTTCAAGGGCGTACACGGCCTCGACCAGGCTCGGCCGCGTGACAATGCGGTTCGGACGGCGCATCAGCGTCTCCAGCACCAGATATTCGCGCCGCGGAAACTCGACGAGCGCGCTGCCGACGAAAATTTCATTGGTTCTCGGATCGACGCTCAGATTGCCGAAAGTCAGATATCTGTCGGAAACTGCCGGCCCTCGTCTCTGGAGAGCTCTCAAGCGCGCCAGCAATTCCTCGATCGCGAAAGGCTTGGCAAGATAGTCGTCGGCGCCGCTATCGAGTCCGTCGACGCGATGATCGACGCTGCCGAGCGCTGTCAGCACGAGGATCGGGACGGGATGCCTGCGCTGACGCAGTGCCGCCACCAGATCCAGTCCTTCGCCGTCAGGCAGGCGGCGATCCAGCACGAGGACGTCATAGGTTCCGACGCGGGCCATGGCATCGGCATCCGCAATCGTGCGGACATGGTCGGCGAGCACATCGCGGCGCCGCAACGCTTCAAGCAGCGCGCGGGCCATTTCGGGCTCATCCTCAAGCAGCAGAATTCGCAATGACTTTTCCCCAAGGACGGCGATTACCATCCTTCGCCCCCACTGACAGCCAAAGATTGCGGCTACATTACATACAGATTGCGCAAGTAGCATCAGGACGGTACCAATGGGTCGCAACCAATAAGAGATGGCTTGGGTCGAAGCCGAAAACTCCATTCGAACAGACAATTGGACCATTATCGCTGCAGCATACGCGCCAGCATCCGCCTGATATGATCCTGACCGCCAATGAAAATCGCCACAACGACGATCGTTTTGTGTTCCTCGATCGGCAGAAACCAGACGGCCGCCTTGTCACGCCGCAGGAAGCGGATGCCCGGATAGATATCCGGCCGCAATGTTCCGATATATGGGGTCTCGACCAACCGATCGATCTCCAGACGGAGTTCGCGAATACGGCTGGCTGCGCGCTCCAGAGCATCCCCGGACGGGTCTCCAAGATCGAGATAGGCCGCAAACAGATGATCGAAGGTCAGTTCGAAATCGAGATCGGCATCCCTAGAATATTCAAGGCTCCACACGAAGAGCTCGCCGTTTGCGCTCGATCATGCTCTCGATTCGCTCTTCCATGTCCTGAGCCGGGATCTTCGGTCCGTCGACGCGGCGCTGGATGAGCCTGCGCAGCCCTTCCGTCTCGGCCGCTTCCGCTTCCGTTTTTTGCCGCAGCAGTTCCAGGCCCTGCTGAAGAACCGAACTCAGGCTGGAATAGCGGCCCGTCTCGACAAGCGAGCGGGCAAATGCATCCTGTTGATCGGTCAACGATATCGACGACTTCACGCTCACGGGACAATCTCCTTCAGACGTCCAAGGTGCTACTCAGTCGTATACATGTCAAGACTTCGCGGCGAGACGATTGAAGGCGGCTAGGGATTATTGCCGTCGCTTTGCCACATCGTTGACCCCATCCAGATCCGGTGCCTGTCCATAGCTCATGTTTTTCATCTGCTGGATGACGCGTGCCATCTCCTCGTCATCGAGAATGGGCGGCTCGCCGAGTGTGAGCGCCTGCACATAAAGGCGCGAGAGGGTTTCGACCTCGATGGCAAGCGCAAGGGCAGCAGCCGGAGTCTTGCCGAGCGAGATCTGCCCGTGCTGACCGAGCAGGCAGGCTAGCCTGTCCTGCAGCGCTTCGATCGCCGCATCGGAAAGAGCCTGCGTGCCGAAGGTGGCGTAACGGGCGCAGCGGATCGTGGTACCGCCCGCGACACCCGTCATATAATGAAAGCTCGGAATCGTCTTGTGATGCACGGCAAGCGTGGTCGCATAGACCGAGTGGCAATGAAGCACGCATTCGATATCCTTGCGAGATGCGAGAATATCGCGATGGAACCGCCACTCGGACGATGGCCGGCGCTCACCCTCGTAGCTGCCATCGAAATACATCTGCACCAGGTCCTTTGGCTGCATCATGTCGTAGGGCAGAGAGGTTGGCGTGACCAGAAATCCCTTGGGATTTCGCACCGACACGTTGCCGGCCGTTCCCTGGTTGATACCGGATGCATTCATCCGGCGGCAGATCGCCACCATGTCTTCGCGCAGGGTATTGTCGTCATAAGTCGTCACGATCTCACTCCATTGTCTTGATCAGGGTTTGCCAGCGTTGCCGGTACGATGAAAGTTCGGGAAGGCCGGAGATATCAGGTGCTTCGGCCGCCAGCGTCGCAGGCGAAGCACGCCTTTCATGGGACGCCAGCATGGCGGCGCCCGTCGCCGTTCCGGTCGTGCTGCGGCTGACGAGCACGCGTCGATCACGCAGGAAGGCCGCAACGATGGCGCCATAAAGGGGATCGACGACGAAATTGCCGTCGAGCACCACCGTCTCTGTGGGCGGAAGGTCCTGAATGCAGGCCGCGGTCAGCAGCGCCGAATAGAGCACTGCGAGCGTGAACCGGACGTCTTCCTCCTCCGCAAGCGGGCCTTCAAGACGGCCGCGATGGGCCGTGCCGGGAAAGAGCCCGTCATCCGAGCCGAATGTCGGCAGTGCAAAGGTAGCTGACGCCACGATCATCCGAAGTGCCTGCAATGAGGCGGGACCCGAAGCCTTTGCGGCGACGGTCGAAAATTCCCGGCCGCCCATGGTCAGCATACCCGGTGTCGGGTTGCCGAAGACATCGGCATTGCAGGAATGGCCGGGTCGCTCGACGCTGAAATCGACACCGCCGCCATCGGTCAATGCAACGATCCAGGTGCCTGTGGAAACAACGGTAAAATCGGAAAGATCGGCCGCCTGATAGCGGTATAGATTGGCCGAGGAATCGTGCACGCCGCACAGGATGCGCGTCGTCGCCTTCAGGCCGCTGCGTCTGGAGAGCTCGGGCTTCAACGGGCCGAGCGTTTCCCATGCTCGCCGCATCGGCGGCATGAGACGCTGCCATCCGCGGCTTGCAACGAGCGATGCCGGCCGGCTGTCGGCCGATGCCCACAGATGAGACTGCGCCGCAAGGCTCGTCACTTCGCTCGCCAGCACGCCGGACAGGCGGAACGCCCAATATTGCGGCGTGGCGAGATAGGCGCTGGCCGCCGCAAAGGTCTCCGGCCAGTACATTTCCTGCCACAACATCTGCCGCGCGAGATGCGCCGCACCCAGCATGATGGCGCTTGCCCTCTCGCGATAGGAACCGGCAATTGCCCTGTACCGCGCATCGACATCCGCGGGGATCGGCTGCTCATAGTCGATCATCGGCATTGCAGCACCCTGTCCGCCGACCAGAACACCGCCGGACCCATGCGCGCAGGTAATGATCGCGCCTATATCGTGCCTGCGTCCCAGCTCCGTCAGGCTATCGACGAGCCAGTCCTCCAGATTGTCGAGATCGTGATGGCAGTAGGGCGGACCATCCTTCACGGTATTCGGCGTCGACAGCGTTTCCAGTACGCGGCCGTCATCAGTTGCCGCCGACAGCTTCACATTCGTCTTGCCGATGTCGAAAACCGCAACGATGCTCATTTGGGACCGAAGAAACGTGTCGGCAGCAGCCACATCAGGTAGGGCCGCGCCGTCTGAACCGCAGCGACGAAGATGAGGATGCCGCCCCATATCGCGACGGTCAGGTAATTGCTGAGACCGAACTGATTGAAGCCGGAGGAAATGACCTGCAGGATCGCCAGCGCCAGCATCAACCCGCCGGCTGTACCGAAGCCACCGAAGGGATCGACGCCGCCAAGCACGGCCGCAAGGATCGTCACCAGCAGATAGGATTGCGCATAGTCCGCGCTTGCCGAGTTGAAGGTCGCCAGCATGACCAGCGCGGCGAAGAAGCAGATCAGGCTCGACATGACATAAACGCCGACCAGCACGCGGCGCGTGTCAATGGCGGAATAGCGGGCCGCTTCGATATTGGAGCCGATCATGGCGCAGGCGACGCCGAAGGCGGTACGCCGCAAGATGAGGCTGACGATGACAGCAACCACGATCAGCAGCAGGAAGATCAGCGGCACCCCCACTATCGTCGTCGTCCCGATGCGGCTGAAGCCGTCCGGTATGCCTGAGAGCGCCATGCCGCGGGTCAGATAGATGCTGATGCCGTCGATCAGCGATTTCGTGCCGAGCGTGATGAGGATCGGGTGAACGCCGGTATAGGCAACGAGCGCGCCAGTGATAAGGCCGATGAGCAGGCAGAGCACAATGCCGGCAAGAAGCGCCAGTATGATCACGGCGAGCGCCGTTCCCGTGCCGCTATCGGGCGTGATCAGGCTCTGCATGATGAAGGCCATCAGCAGCGCGCACTGGTTGGTCGTCGCGATGATCGCCAGATTGAGGCCGCCCGTGATCAACGGCGCCATCATCGCGAGAGACAGGAGCCCGAGCAGCGGCAGCTGGTACATGAAGGATTGCAGCGTGCCGAGCGAAGCAAAATTTGGAATGAACAGGGAGAAGCCGGCAACCAGAAAGACCAGAAGGACGACAAGCCCGGTATGGGCGCCGGGAATGCCCGTCCGCATGCGCTTCATCAGGTCTGTGAGGTTGTTGTTGAGGTTATAAAGAAGCGAAGGTTCAGCCATTGGACGGCGCTTCCGCGATGATGCGATGGCGGCGGCTCGGCCGCGAACTAATGACGGTGATCGAGGTCGAAACCAGAATGGTGATGCCGATGACGATCTGGAAGAAATAGGAGGAGACGCCGAGCAGGTTGAGCCCATTCTGCAGCACAGCCAGAAGCACGATACCGAGCAGCACGCCGGGCACGGTGCCGATGCCGCCGGTCAGGCTGGCGCCGCCGAGGACAGCGGCTGACAGTACGGCAAGCTCCGTGTTGTACATGGCATTGGGCACACTTTCGCCGACCCGATGGGCTTGCAGCAGACCGGCAACCGCCGCCATCAGCCCGAGATAGCCATAGGCGACGAATTGCAGCCGGCCGATGTTCATGCCGATGCGCCGTGCCGCCTCCGCATTGCCGCCCATTGCGTAGAGCTGCCGCCCGACGGAAGAGCGCGTCATCCACGCCCAGGTGAACAGGGTCACCACCACCATGGCGACGATGGGCAACGTCACGCGAACGATGTCACCGGATGCCGTTTCCATGCGCCAGAAGACGATGCGGTTCGTCCACCAATCCGGCAATGTATAGATCGACTTACCGCCGGAGAAATACATCAGCAGCGAGAAACTGACGCTCATCATGGCGATCGTGGCGATGATCGAGGTGATGCGCACATAATGAACCAGAAGTGCATTCAGGCAACCCAGGCCGACGCCGATCGCCAGGCCAAAGCCAATGACGACGGACGCGGAGAAGCCGAACTGCGTTGCCAGCAGTGCCGCACAATATTGCGCCACGGAGGCGGTTGCCGCGAAGGATATGTCGATGCCGCCCGAAACCAGCACGACGAAGAGGCCCATCGCCATGATCGCCTGTACGGAATAGGTTTCGAGCAGATCGATAATATTGGCGAGCGTCAGGAAATCGTGCGCCGTCATGGAAAAGACGATCACGACTGCGGCAATGACGGCCAGGAGCCACGCTTCGGGACGCCGCTTCAATTGCGCGACAAAGGATGGTCCGGCCGTTTGACTGTGCTCACGCATAGATGCGCTCCTTCATGTTGGCCTCGCTGACGTCGCCCGGCACCGCTTCGCCGACGATGCGGCCGGCGCGCATGTGGAGGATACGGTCGCAGGTCGCAAAGAGCTCCGAGACCTCGTCGGAGATGAGGATGATGGCGACGCCTTGGCGCGCCAGTTCAGCCACCACATCGTAGATGCCCTGCTTGTTCTTGATATCGACGCCCACTGTCGGGGAATCGAGGATCAGCACCTTCGGCCGCGTCGCAAGCCACTTCGCCAGCACGACACGCTGCTGATTGCCGCCTGAAAGCGTCTGCACGGCGCGATCGGCCGAGGGAACCTTGATGGCGAGCCGCTTGATCCAATCCTCGGCGAGCTGCCTGCGTGACTTATCGGGAATGAGCCCCAGCCGGTTTGCCATGCCCCGCATGATCGCGAGCATGATGTTGTCGCCGATCGACTGCTGCAGAATGACGCCGAGGCTCAAGCGATCCTCGGAGACATAAGCGATGCCGGCGCGTACGGCATCGCGATTGGAGCGGAGCACAAGCTCCTTGTCCTCAAGGCGAATGCTGCCGCTTTCGGCCCGATGCATGCCGAACAGCGTCAGCGCAAGCTCGGTTCGGCCCGATCCCAGCAATCCGGAAATCCCAAGCACCTCGCCACGACGGAGAGTAAAATCGATATCGGCGAACTCACCGCGGCGCGACAAACCATGAACTTCCAGAATAGGCGCTTCCTCACCCATGTTGCGGGCAACGATCGCGTGATCGATATCGAGCCCCGTCATCAGATGAGCGATCTTCTTTTCGTTCATCTGATCGGCAGGCCAGGTGCCGACCTTGCGGCCATCGCGCATGACGGTGACGCGCTCGGCGATCTCGACGACTTCGTCGAGCCGGTGGGAAACGAAGACGACGGCGATACCGTCTGCCTTGAGCCGTCCGACGATCCCCAAGAGGCGGTCGACCTCGGCCCGTGTCAGCGACGCTGTCGGTTCGTCCATGAAGATCAGTCGCGCCTCGGCTGCCAGGCCGCGTGCGATCGCGACGATCTGGCGCTCGGCCACCGAAAGATCGGAAACGACGAGATCGAGGTCGAGCGCAAAGCCGAGCCTTGCAAGGACAGCGCCGGCCTTCTCCCGCATTCGCTTCCAATTGACAGGCTTTACCAGCCGGTCGAGATGGCTTTCGACGGCGATATTTTCAACAACGGACAGATTGGGAAACAGGGACAGATCCTGGAAAATCACCTGAATTCCCAGAGCCTTGGCGCGTGCGGGATCAAGCGGAAGAACCGGCTTGCCCTCGATCTCAATCATACCTGCTGAGGGCGGATGCACGCCGGCCACGGTCTTGATGAGGGTCGACTTGCCGCAGCCGTTTTCGCCGACAAGGCAATGAATCTCGCCGGATTGCACATCCCAGTCGATCTCTTCCAATGCCCGCACTCCGCCGAACCGTTTGGACAGTCCAATCAAACGCAGAAATGGAATTTCATCGCTCATCGATCCACTCCAATCGCCATGAATCGGCCGGCGGCGGCTTAGAGCCTGCCGCCGGCCCTCGGGAGGAACAGCCAGAACTTTTCCGCTTTTTTTGAATTGCGGAAAAGCTCTATCCTCTTGGTTCCTTACGCATTTCCGGACGGAAAACCGCTGCGCACTTTTCCTGGAAATGCTTTAGAGACCAAGCGCGACGAGCCGGTCGATATTCTCCTTATCAAGCGACTCGAGCTTCTGGGCCTGGATGAGCTTCTTATCTGGATAGACACGCACCTTGCCAACGCCGGTCAGCTCCATATTGTCGGTCGGTTCCTTGCCGGCCGCCAGCAGGGAGGCGAGCTGGACGAAGATTTCGCCCGCCGTCATCGGGTTCCAGATGAAGCCGCCGCGGATGGTGCCGGACTTGACGTATTTGACGCCCTGCCCCGGCGAGAAGCCACCGACCAGCACAATCGACTTCGCCTTTTCGCGGTCGTCGAGAACGCGCGCCGCACCGATCGGACCTTGCGAGCCGAACGTCAAGATACCCTTGAGATCCGGATGAGCGCGAAGCTGATCCTGCGTGGTCTTGATGCTGTCATCCAGGCTCTCGGCCACGCCGAAGCGGTCGCCGAGCATTTCCATCTTCGGATATTTCTGCTTCTGATAGGCGATCGCGGCATCGGCCCAGGCATTGTGCAGGGGAACCGTCAACGATCCGACATAGACGATATATTTGCCTTCTTCACCCATCTGCTTCGCCAGCAGGTCCATATGGGCCTGGCCATAGCCTTCGATGGTCGTCAGCTCGAAGTCCCAATCGGCTTCCTTCTGGTTCGGCCCTTCATGGACCAGCACCTTGATGCCTGCGGCTCGCGCACGGCCGAGAACGGGATCGAGGGCAGCGGAGTCGTTCGGGACGATGCCGATGACAGCGACCTTGCGGGCGATCAGATCTTCGATCGCACGCACCTGCTGGGCAGCATCGGCCTGCGTCGGCCCGACCATCCAGGCGTTGGCCTTGTATTCCGGCGCCGCCTTCTTGATACCGACTTCCATGGCATTGAACCAAGGAATGCCGCCGATCTTGACCACGACGCCGACTTGCGGCTCGGCCGCCTGTGCGACGCCGATCGTGCCGCCAAGAGTGCCGGCGATGACGGCTCCACCTATTCCGGCGAGTAAGGTTCGTCTTGTAACGTCCATTTTTCTCCTCCCAGTTTCGTGTTACCCGCCTCCTCAAGCGGGCTCCGCGGCGTCGAACCGCGGATCTCGACGGCGCAGCGCAGACGCCGCGTAACCGGTTTTCCGGCAGAGCCGGTCATGCGTCGCAACAGCAGCGCCCAGGCCTGTTCGGCCATTTCCTCGATGGGCTGACGCACCGCCGTAATGCCAGGTGCGACCAGCTGCATCCATTCCATATCGTCAAAGCTTGCAAAGGCGAGATCGGCGGGCACGGAAAGCCCGATCTCGGCCATGGTGCGGTAGGTCAGAAGCGTCGTCCCATGGTCGAGCGAAAACAACGCGCCAGGCAAAGGGCGCCGACGCAACCGCTCCTCGAGGCGCTGCGCGCCATTGACATCGTCTATGCCAATTTCCAGCATTTCGACATGCATACGGCCGGCCGCAGCTCGCACGCCTTCCCAGCGTTCGCGAACATTGGTGATCGAAAGACTGCTGCCAAGGACCAGGCAATCACCATAACCTTGCTTGTCGAGATGGGCGGCGATCGCGCCAGCGGCCGGGCCATTGTCGACCGCGATCAAATCGAAGCCTGCCGCATCCGGTATACGGTCGGCCAGCACGACCGGTGCGAAGAAGCCGTTCGGCAAGCGTTCGGCAAAAGCGCCATCACAGGGGATGACAATCAGGCCGGCCGGACGCCATGAGCGGATCTTACGCAGCCGGTCGGCCTCCTCCTCGACATTGTTGCGCGCGGAGACGACCACCAGATCGTAATCGTCGAGACGCGCCAGATGCTCCAGCGTGGAAACGAAAGAGGCAAACATCGGATTGGTCAGATCCGGCACGACGACGCCGGCAAGCTGCGCCTTGCGCGAGCGCAGCCGCGATGCGCCGAGATCGACGACATAGCCGAGCTCACGCACCGCGTCGTTCACGCGCCTGGCGAAATCCGGAGAGACCGTGGGCTTGCCATTGAGGACATTCGAAACGGTTGCCACCGAGACGCCTGCCCTGTCGGCCACCATCTTGATGGAAGGGGTTCGTGACTTCGACATTCTGCCCTCCCTTCAACAATCTTAGATTGATACTACGAAAATTCTGGTGAAACGTTTTATTGTAAGCTATACCAGCATAGATGCAGTGTCAACGTGAGCGTTTCCAAGTATAAAACGATTCATGTCTTTCGCATTGCAGCAAATATTTTTTGCATCCACGAAATCGGGAGGACGAGCATGAACAAACTAGGAGTTCACGCGCTGGTATGGGAGGCCGGCTGGAGCCGCGACGAATGCGCCCGCGCAATCGCAAAAAGCGCCGAGGTGGGTTACGATTTCATCGAGGCTCCGGCGCTCGATCCAAGCCTGATCGATCCGGAATTCACCCGCCGGCAGCTGGAGAAGAGCGGCATCGGCATCAACTTCTCGCTTGGTCTCGATTTTGAAACCGACATCTCAAGCGGGGACAAGGAGAAGGGTCGGCGCGGTAAGGAAAAGCTGGAACAGGCGATCGCCGTCTGCCGCGATTGCGGCGGCGACTATATCGGCGGCATCCTCCATTCTGCTTTCGGCAAATATACCGAGCCGACGACGGCTACCGGCGTCGCGCAATCGGTCGACATCCTGCGCCAGGTGGCCGAAACGGCAGCGAAAAGCAACATCACGCTAGTGCTGGAGGTGGTCAACCGCTATGAATCCAACGTGCTGAACACGGCCGCCCAGGCCGTGGAGATGTGCAAACGCATCGGCATGCCGAACGTGAAGGTGCATCTCGATGTCTATCACATGAATATCGAGGAATCCGATATTCAGGCCGCCATTCTCGAAACCGGCGACTACCTTGGATATTTCCACACCGGCGATTCCCACCGCGGCTATATGGGCTCGGGCACGATCGATCTTACCGGCGTCTTCAGGGCTCTCGTCCGTTCCGGCTATAAAGGACCCATTACGTTCGAATCCTTCTCCTCGCGCGTCGTCGGCCAGCCGCTCGAAGGCATTCTCGGCATCTGGCGCAACCTCTGGGACGATGGCCGCGACCTCGCCGAACATGCGCTGATGTATACGAAGGCGCAGCTCAAGGCTGCTCAGGAGGCCCAGCGTCAAAGTCAGCAGCGCAGCCGTCTTCCGTAATACGGCACTCCATTGCGCCGAAGCATCGGCTCCCCTTCCCAAGGGAGCCGATTTGACTCAGGCAGAAATCGCCTTGCTTTGAAGCGGCGTCTGATGAACGACGATACGCGCGTGGTATGGAATGCGTTCGTAGAGGTCGATGACGTCCTGATTGATTAGTCGAACGCAGCCAGACGACGCTGCCTTGCCGATCGAGCGCCATTCCGGCGAGCCATGCAGACGGTAGAGCGTATCCTTGCCGTTCTGGAAGATATAGAGCGCGCGGGCACCGAGCGGGTTCTTGATGCCCGGGTCCATACCGCCATTGGCGACGGAATATTTCGCGAGTTCCGGTTTGCGGGCGATCATGTCGCCCGGCGGCTTCCAGCGCGGCCAATGCTGCCGCCAATGAATGATCCCTTCGCCCTGCCATGCGAAGCCGTCGCGGCCGATGCCGACACCATAGCGCATGGCCGTGCCGCCGCGCTCCACGACATAGAGAAATCTTGATGCCGTATCCACGACGACTGTACCGGGCGCCTCGCCGGTCGGATCGGGAACGCGCTGACGATAGAATTTGGGGTCCAGCTTGCGATAGGGAACTGCCGGAATGACATGACCGCCATCGACCACGGAGGCATAGCGTGCTTCGAGTTCGAGATCGGGCGTAGTGACGCTCTGAGGTTCTGACGCCACAGGAACGACGGGCGGCATACGAACGGGAGCTGCAATGGGAGTTGGAACGGAGGCCGTGGTAGCACAGCCCGCAAGCGCTGCCGTCGCAGAGATAGACCCCAGCATGAAAGCCCGCCGGGAAAGAGTCTTTTCATTCTTGGTTGAGCGCATTCCTGTCCTAACAAACCCCGTATATTGATATCGCTTCTTCGACGGATGAGGCCGAAAGAGGCGACATGTCTCATCATCAAGTGGTGATGACCTCATAGCCACTCGAGACCTGTGATGACAAGTTCGCCAATACCATCACCATACAAACTCAATCGACGAGTGTGGGCCATAAGCCACAGGGATGTTGCATTTGCGCGAGTATATCGGGCGTTTGCAGCCATACCGACGCGCAAACGCCCTAATTGCAGGCGCGACGCCTGCTCGCCACAACGCGCCTATATGTATCGGCTAGCTACTGAAGGAATGGCCGGGCAAGACATTGTGTCCCATGTCCAGCCAAATCCTCATGCCGGGCTGCAAGCGGTTTCTAAAGGTTGCACGAAGACTCGGCTCCAGATTGATTTTGCTGGCGGGATTTGCGCTCGTCATGCAAGGTCAGATCTCGCCTTGCCCGCGCGCTCGCGGCTTCGATCGGCCCCGCCTTCCCCTGCTCGGCAATGACAGCCCGCGCCCGCTCGATATCGACCATGTAGTCACGGGCCAATGGTAGGGCGGAAACGTTCTTCGTCAGCTGCAATTGCCAGTTCATGTGACCCATGCGACGGAAGGCAAGTTCGGATCCGACGAGGTAGAATTCAAACATCCGACAGAACCGCTCGTCATAGAGCTTGGCCAAGGTGTTTCTGTTCTTCATGAAGCGGTCGCGCCACTGCTCGAGCGTCTTGGCATAATGCAGCCGCAGGATCTCGATGTCGGTCGTCCAGAGGCCGGATTTCTCAACCACGGACAGGACTTCGGAGACCGCCGGCGAATAGCCGCCGGGGAAGATATATTTCGCAATCCACGGATTCGTGCTGCCTGGACCATCGGCCCGACCGATTGCGTGGATCAGTGCGACGCCATCCTCCTTGAGCACGGAGCGGATCTTGTCGAAGAAGGTCTTGTAGTGGTTGATACCCACATGCTCGAACATGCCGACCGAGACGACGCGGTCGACCGGACGCGTCCAGGAGCGATAATCCAGCAGTTCGAACGTGACCATATGCTCCAGCCCTGCGTCCTTCGCGCGGGCTCGTGCGGCCAGCAATTGCTCCTCGGAAAGCGTAAGACCCGTCACCCGAGCACCGAATTCCCTGGCGAGATAGAGCGCCATGCCGCCCCATCCGCAGCCGATGTCCAGAACCTCGAGGCCCGGGCGATCGAGCATGAGTTTCGATGCGATATGCCGCTTCTTCTTGAGCTGAGCTTCCTCGAGCGTTTCGTCACCGACGGGGAAATAGGCGCAGGAATATTGCCGGTCCTCATCCAGCATCAGCGAATAGAGCCGCGCGTCGAGATCGTAGTGATGCGCGACATTGCGCTTCGAACGACCGGCGAAGTTCAATTGATCGAGATTTCGCCGCAGCCAGCGGATCTTTTCCATCAGCTTCTCAAAAGGATGGCTCCCCCCTTCCATCAAGTTGAGGGCAAGCAGGTCCACCATTTCATAGAGATCGCCGGATCCCGGCTCGACTTCGCCGTCCATGTAGCCTTCACCCAGCGCCAGGGCCGGATTGAGGAGCAGACGGCGTTTTGCACGGGCGGTATTGATTTTCATCGCTGCGCGCGGTTCCGATCCCGTACCGAAACTGCGCATGGAACCGTCCGGAAAAGTGACCGTAAGCGTTCCGATTTTGATCAAGCGAGAAAGGGCTGCTTCTAGGAACATGACAACTACCTGCTTATCGTTTCCTTGACGGTGATCCCCCTGGCCCGAGGGCAGCGACGAATCCCGTACCGGTATGGGCATCGAAAGCGTACTACTTAATCTGGTAAAATATCCAGATCATTTGCGACATCAAGGTTGAGTAAGCTCAAACGCGACTACGAGGATGCTCGCCCCTCGCCAGGATCACCGCTCCGGCTATATATAGTCAGCCGGCTCCCGGAATGTGAGACCTCTGCCGGCGGCAAAAGGGTACGCCACAGCCGAATGCAAGCCGTGTAGCATGGGTTCCGCCGACCGGCTTTACGCGGAGGGAATGCGCTCCGACGCAGGACAGGCCTACCAGCAGGTGAAGCCGGCATCCACGTTGACGATCGCGCCCGTCATCAGGCTCGCAGCGTCCGATGCAAGGAAGAGAACCGCGCTGGCGACTTCCTCTGGCGTTCCCATCCGCCCCATCGGCGTATCGGCAAGCCAGGTCGGAATGCGTTGACGATTGGCCACGACCGCCATCACCATAGGCGTCTCGATATAGGTCGGAGCGACGGCATTCACCCGGACGCCATGCTCTGCCCATTCCGCCGCCATCGACCGCGTGAGATGATGGACCGCCGCCTTGGAAACGTTGTATGGCGTCTGCGGTTGCGGCCTGTTGCAGATGATGCCGGACATCGAGCCGAGATTGACGACGGCGCCGCGTTTCCGAGTAATCATGTGACGACCAAAGGCGCGCGAGCACCAGAACACGCCGTTGACATTGACATCCATCATTCGCAGCCAATCGGCGTCGCTGACATCCTGCGAGGGTACGCCGCTCTGGCCGATCCCGGCATTGTTCACCAGGATCGTCGCGGCACGGCCACCATCGGCAAGATCCGTCGCGATCGCTTCCATTCGCGCGGAGTCCGTGACGTCGCCGATCCGCAGATCGATGTCGTAACCCTTGTCTCGCAAAGCGAAAGCTCCCCGTGCATCGGCCTCGTCACGCTCGATGACAACGACTGCAGCGCCAGCTTCAGCCAGTGCCTCTACGCAGCAAAGGCCGATGGCGCGGCCACCGCCGGTAACCACGGCCCGCTCGCCATCGAGCCGGAATTTCTCCTGATAACCCATGGCTTTGCTCCTCAGATATCGAAGGCGCTCGGCAGAACTACGACGTCGCGGATCGTCACGTTGCGCGGACGTGTCAGCATGAACATGATGGCATCGGCGACTTCCTTGGGCTCGATCAAGGCGCCGGCTTCCTTGGCCTTGCGCAGATTTTCCTTGGGCCAATCGGCGAGCAAGGCGCTGATGACCGGGCCCGGAGAGACAGAGCCGACCCGAACACCGCTCTTCAGAAGCTGGCGCCGCATGGCCTGGACGAAGCTGGTCATTGCCCATTTCGAGGGCGAATAGACAGGCTCCCAAGGGATTGCCGAATGCCCGGCGACCGAACTCGTGACGATGATGTCACCCGTCCCGCGCTCGATCATGTGCGGCGCGACGGTGCGGACATTCTTGATGACGACATTGACGTTGAGGTTGAGCATCCTGTCTATGGCATCGAGATTGGCTTCCACCAGGTCACCGCCAATATAGGTGCCGGCATTCGCATGAAAGATGTCGAGATGATCGACCTTGGCAAGGATGCCCTCCAGCAGCCCGGCGCACTGCTCCGCATCGAGCAGATCGACGACAAGCGGAATGGCAAGTTCGCCCAGGCGCTCGCATACCGATGCCAATGCGCTCTCATCGCGATCGACGAGGATGACCTTTGCCCCCGCCGCAATCATGGCTTCCGTCGAGGCCAGCCCGATCCCTGACGCCGCACCGGTCACTGCGGCAATTTTCCCCTTCAATTCGTCCATCGTCTTCTCCTCCTTAGATCAAAACAGCTATCATTTGCCGGCACTGCAGACCGGGCAATCATTGGCAAAACTCGAGATAGTCTCCGACATCCGCAGTGCGATCAGTCCATCGCGCTTATGGAGCGATCGTCATCGAACAGCCTGTACCTCCAAGCACCGCCTCTTCGCCGAAACGGATCTGCGTCAGGAACGCCTTTTCGTGGCTGCGATGAACGCGTCGAGTTGCTCTCGGGTGCCGGCCCCCTCCATCGGGCCGACAACAGTGACATTGCGCGCGCCTGCCGCAGCCGCATAGGTCAGGGCGTCTGCCGCCGACATGCCCAGACGGCGACAGGTGAGATAGGCGCCGCCGAAGCAATCTCCGGCGCCGGTCGGATCGATTTCCCTGACGATGAAGGCTGGCGCATCGATGCGCTCGCCTTCCCTGCTGTAATAAGTCGCGCCATTAACTCCGCGTTTCAGTACGATTTCCTTGACTCCGATTTCAAACAGGCGGCGGATCGCATTGGTTTCGCCCTCGACGCCGGCCGCACGTTCAAGCTCCTCCCCAGAGGGCAGCAGCAAATCTGCCTTGGCCACGAGCCGGGCAAACCGCCAGTCGGTCGCCTCGTCGAGCTTGAGTTCCTTGCGAATGTTCGGATCGACGGAAAGCGTGCCGCCGCGGGCCTTGACGATATCGACTGCCCTGTCGATCACCTCACACGCGCTCGGAACGGATAGCGCCGAGCCCATCACATGCAGGTGTCCGGCACGGCCGATGAGATTGCGGACACCTTCGCTCCAGCCAAAGCGAGCAGCCGCGGACGTCGCGATATTATAAACGAAGTCGCGGGAACCGTCCTTGCGGTAGCGAACGAAGGCGCTGCCGGTCGGATAGTCCGGGTCGATGGATATTGCCGAGATATCGACGCCGTCGCCCTTGAGCCTTTCGAGATTGACCCGGCCGAAATCATCGGCGCCGACAGCGCCGATCATCGCCGCGCTGCCGCCAAGCCGCCCGCACTGGGAAATGAAGATCGCCGGCGCGCCGCTGGCAAACGGTCCGACGAGCGGCTGTGCATCCATGAAACCGTTGCCGACCGTCGTGGCAACGATTTCCACGAGGATTTCCCCGACGCAGACCGTGGGACCAAGCTGGTCGGGTGCCAGTGCTGAACTCATTGCAATCCTGCTTTCGATCCCTGTTGTTCTCAGCCTGCGGCGGCCTGTCGCTGCGCTCCACCCTCATCGCAAGACTGATTGTTTTCCAGCAAAAAGAGACGCTGGCGAAACATATATGCTGCGTTGAACGTTCGACCAGAAGCATTCTTCTCTTCGTCACAATTTCAGCATTCGCAATGAATTCAAGCACGATTCCAGCGGCTTGCGAGCGCGACCCTTCGACGCGGCAATTATGGATCGCCGAAACAGACACCGTGAAATTCAGCGGCTTGCGCTGTTTGCGGATGCCTTCGCTCGCGGAGAAATTCGGTTCGCTTCGGATAGAACGCTGCATTTTCATATTGACCCCCGCCGCATTCGCCTCTTCGATTGGGAAACAGGCAGGAGATCGAAAGAGGAAGTTCCGATGAGTTTCGAAGGCAAGAGAGTGATCGTCACCGGCGCTGGCAAGGGCATCGGCCGAGTGACGGCGGAAATGCTGGTAAAACGCGGTGCGCATGTCGTGGCACTGACCAGAAGCGCAGCGGACGTCGCTTCCTTGCATGATCAGCTGGGCTGCGAAGCCATTCAGGTCGATCTTGCCGACGCCGATAGAACACGGGAGGCAGCAATCGCTTCGCTTCCGGCAGATTATCTTGTCAACTGCGCAGGCACGACCGAGCTGCAGCCGTTCCTTGAGACCACGGTCGAAGCCTTCGACCACCTGCATGCGGTCAACACCCGCGCGCCGATGATCGTGGCCCAGGAATTCGCTCGCTCATTGATCGGCAAAGGCCTTCCCGGCGCAATCGTCAATGTCTCCTCCATTGCCGCCTTTATCGGCATACCGGATCACGCGTCCTATTGTGCATCGAAGGGCGGCCTGGACGGCCTGACGCGCGTGATGGCCAGGGAACTGGCACCCAAGGGCATTCGCGTCAACGGCGTGCATCCGACGGTGACGCTGACACCGATGGCGGTCAAGGCATGGAGCGATCCCGAAAAGGCCGCACCCATGCGCGATCGCATTCCGGCGGGCCGCTTTGTCGAACCGGCAGAGGTTGCGGAGGTGATCCTGTTCTTGCTTTCCGACGCGGCGGCCATGGTGAACGGCATCTCCATGCCGATCGATGGTGGCTATATGATCGCCTGAGATGGTATCCGCGGCGTCCTGATCGAGATCGACCACCAGACGGAAGTCGCCGAAGGGCTGAAATATTCGACCAGGAGCTGATGCTATGGGATACCTACCGGGCTCGGCACTAGGCTGCCGCCTCATAGATCAGGTCTGGCGCGACGATCCATTCTCCCTGCCTGAGCGCCAGGACATCGAGCCTGCCCTGGCGATCCCGCATGGCAACGCCGACGAACCGATAGCGGCTGCCGTTTCTGTCCACGACGGCAGCAGAAATCGGTTTGCCGTTGACATAGCCGACAACAGGGCCTTCCTCCCTTGTAGCGGATAGCAGGAAATATTCGTGAGGAATGTTCCGACTGACCATCAGCCCCGATCTCCACGCTGAGGGATCAGGCCCGCGCTCGCCACAGCACCTTTCTGCGCGCTCATGCTCTCACGCTTTGCTTGCTCAAGAGAGGATTTTGAGCGGGTGCGCCTGTTTTTCTTGATTTCGACCACGAATGGCTTTCGCTGCGGCCGCATTATCTGTCCTTTCGGCTCTTGATTCATTTTAATTGAAGACGCATTCGACCTGGCCGAGCGGCCCGAAGTCGACGGCCAGATGTTGGCCGGCGCGGACCTGGAGGACCGCAGTGCAGGAGCCGGTCGCCACGATATCGCTCGGCTCGAGCCGCCTGCCCTTTGCAGCAAGCGCCGCGGCTAGCCACGCAACCGCGTTCAGCGGATTGCCCATGACCGCCGACGAGCTGCCCGACACCATGGTCTGCCGAAACAGAAACGCCGTAACCTCGATTCTCGAAAGAGCGCCGATGTCCACATTTGCGGCATGGTCGCCGCAGAGCGTCGCGACATGCAGGCCGAAATCCGCAATCGCAGCGTTTGCGCCGGCAAACGCTTGCCGCGTCCGGCGGCCGACGACCCCGATTGCAGGGCGGCAGCTCATGATCGCCTCTGCCACGCTATCGACGGAGATTTGCTCGCCTTCGTCCGGAAATGGCCTCAGCATCGTGAAAACGAACTCACTTTGTATTCCGATGGTTCCCGGCGGCAGACGGAAGCTTTGCGCCCTCTTTTGCAGGGCGGCGGACGGGATTTCGGAATAGATCGGCCCCTTGAGACCGAGCATCCGGCACGACAGATCGTTCGTGCCGACAATCGCATAGCCCTTGCGCTCAAAGCCGATTGCATCCTGCGCCGCGGCCTGGATGTCATAGGCCTCATCTTCCGAGGCGATCAGATCGAGCGGAAGATCGCAAAGCTCTTCGTGACGGCGACACTTGGCCAGAAGATCAGCCGTGGTATCCTTCAATTCGAAATACATCTTCGCGCTCCAATCTCGACAACTGGCTGTCACGCAAAAATGGCTCGACATGCATAGCCGTTCCATTCGGCGCAATGCGCGAAGAAATTAAAATCTCATAGTGATTGCTTTTTCTCGTTGAATGATATGCGGGCTCGTCGTCCGTACCTTGCCGCCGCCGCTTTGGCTGAGACCTCGGGCGGCGAAGCTGCGCTCGAAGAGGAATCCCATATAGGTCGAGAGACTGACGCAAGGACGCGGACGCCATGAAGTCGAACAGCATAAGGGGTACGCGGCCCGAGAGAATCGAGCTGCAGTCGCTATGGCTTCAATGCCGACATAGCCGCATTGGATGGCCCATCAGCCGCAGCGTTTCAGATCATCCTGCTGGCTATGATGCCAGGGTCCGCTCAGGATTTCTTGCGCGCGGCCTTAAGGGCAATCCATCTGCGCCGCGACCGGGCATGCGCAGGCGGATTCTGCCGGATCGTGCTACGGGGACCAGCCATTATCGACCAGGGCGCCGAATGCACGATTGACGCCAACGCTAAGGAGAATCGATCCGCCTGTCTGCGTCCATTTTTGAACGCACCTATGTTGTTTCGCTCCTCTGCGCACGGCATCTGAGAAAGGAAGTCACGGAGGTTTGAAGCGAACAGGATAGGGTAAAGGGATCGACCGAAATTGACCGCCTTCGTTCCGACCGGCGCCCCTCCCCAGGATTTTGATGACCTCAAACATGATTGAGGTCGCCGTGCGGGTTATCTTTCGGCATGATCGGCTGGAAAATCGCTGCCAATCCTTCACGAACCGATCAATGCTCTTCATTCCATTTCCATTTGTCGTCGCCATTTTGCTCGTCACTCTCTTTGCAGCCGTCAAAGCTCGCGACGATGAGGCACCACCCAATTTGCCTTTCCAGGCACTGATCCTTCTCAGTGCGTTTCAGTCCACGCTTTCCGGTCTGCGGTGGGGCTATGCCGTTCAGCCTGCCATGTATGTCATGCCGGTGGCAGCCGCGATGGTGCCGCCCCTTGCCTACCTCGGCGTCTCCAGACTGGTGCGCAAAAGCTCGCTTTCCCCACTTCAGCAGGTCTGTCTGCATGCGCTGCCGGCCGGGCTCATTATCGTGCTGATCGCGATGTGGCGCGACCCGATCGATATCGCCATCGTACTGACCGACGTCGGCTATGCAGCGGCGATCCTGCTTCTCATGCGCTCGGGCACGGACGCGCTTCGCCTCGCGCCATTCGAAAATGCCGGCCCGACCTATCGGGCCGTCCTCTTTGCCGCCGGCGCTCTTCTTTTGTCGGCGATAATCGATATCTTCATCTGGCTGGACTTCGCCTGGGCCGGTGGTGAATATGCGTTGAAGGTCATCAGCTTCGGAAATCTCGTGGGACTGGCCATCCTGGCCACCGCAGCCGCTGCAGCGAGCCGCAGCCACGCGCCCATCGACAAGGGAGGGGCTGTCCTGCCGGCTGAAATCCTGCAGGACACCCAGACGCTTGATGCCGTCCAAACGCTGATGAAGGAAAAACACGCCTATCGCGATGTCGATCTCAATCTCGACCGGCTGGCGCGCAAGCTTGCGATTCCCGCCCGGCAGATTTCCACAGCCATCAACCGCGCGACCGGCAAGAACGTCTCGCAATATGTCAACGAGTACCGGATCGCGGAGGCTTGCACGCTCCTGGCCGAAACCGAAAAGCCGGTGACGGAAATCATGTTCGATGTCGGCTTTCAGACAAAATCGAACTTCAATCGCGAGTTCCGGCGCGTCACCGATACGACGCCGCTCGAATGGCGCGAGAGGTCGCGTACGTCCGACAAGTCCACAGCCGCGCCCAAGGCTGACTGAATCGCGATCGGGCACGATCCGGAACGGGTTTAACGTCTCTCCAACCCGATCGGCATGCCTTTAACCAGTTTTTAATCATCACGTTGAAGCAACCGCCGTTCCCGGATAAGGGAGGGGTACCGCCTCCTCCCTCGTTCCGTGGACAGCAAATTGACAATGGAAAATTTGCTTCAATTGCTTGATTTCATGGAGGAGTATACCGATCGCATTCTTCCGGTCGCGTTCCTGTTGCTCGCCGCAGAGATCGCCTTTCCGAAGTCTCGCTATACTTATGTATCGAGACTTCGCGGTGCCATCTTCTGCGTGACGAACATTCTTATAACCAAGACAAGCCTGACACTCTTTTACTGGTTTTGGGAAGGCATCGGCATAAAGCCGCTGTTTGCGATCGACCTGACGTTCCTCTCGAAGCTTTCGAATGCGTGGCCGCTGCATCTGCTGGGCGCCATAGCTGCTTCCTTTCTCGTTCTGCAGGTCAGCGAGTTCTTCTACTATTGGTTCCACAGGCTACAGCATAGCAACAGCTTCTTCTGGCGCTTCCATGCCGAGCATCATTCGCTCGAGGAAATGAGCGCCTTCAATAGCAACCACCATTTCAGCGAGGAGATCTTCAGGATTCCGTTCCTGATCATTCCCGTCTCTCTGCTCTTCGATTTCAAACAGGACTATGTTCCCTGGATCTGGGTGTTCTTCGTACGCTGGCAAGGCTATTTCGAGCATAGCTCGACGCGGCTGAACTTGGGCTGGGTTCGTTACGTCTTTCCCGACAACCGCTTTCACCGCGTTCACCATTCGGTCGAGCGACAGCACTTCAACAAGAATTTCGGCAGCGGCTCGGCGATCTGGGACATTCTGTTCGGGACCGCCTATTATCCGAAGGCCACGGAATGGCCCGATGTCGGCCTGCCCAATATCCGGGAACCGCAAAACTTGACCGAATTTCTCGTCCGGCCCTTTCGACGCGGCAGGCACAGCTAGAATGCCGATTGTTTCAATTCCCAGATCTTCATCACACTTTCAGCCCGATGCTCGGTCTAAAAATGAGCCTTCGTTAGAATTTTAGATAAACCTAAAAGCGGTCATCAAGACGACGGCTCTATCATCGACGTGTCTGGCTGAACAAGGTTCGGCGGCACCATGACAGTGCCGAGGCATCCTAGAATGGGTTTCGCCTCAGACGATTGCACTTTTGAACGGGGAGTCCCAGAGGGGACAAAGTGCTCAATGCCTCTATCAGCATTTCTTCGGCGCCGTGCAGCGACGGCGGTCCGCGTGCACGACACCTTATGCACGTTCATCGACGGCACGATTGTCGCTCGGGCAGATAATTGGCGCCCGCTTCGTAATAGTGACGATACGCGCCGCGCGCTCGGTCACACCTCATATCGTGGCGAATTGGTGCCGGTCTACGATCTGGCGACGAAGATGGGCAACAAGCCCTCAAGGAGCTGTGAAATCGCCATCATCAAGATGACTGGCGGCTACGTGGCGTTCCTGATCGACGAATTCATCGGCAGCACATCGGCGGCGAGCGAATCCATCCGCCTTTCGCAGCTCGATATTTTCGGCCGCGAGCGCTTAGCTATATAGCATCGCTTTTCTGGTGCCGAAGACGGCGGTCGGGAACGCGCTTCCACAAGCCATGAAGAAAGTCACTCTTCGCAGCAGCTACCTGCCTCGCTTTCTGTACGTTATGACCGGCTGCGCCCGAATTTCGGAACGGATTTTCAGCACGGCGCACGACCGAAGCATGCACGCCCTCATGCAACATCTATAACAGCCAATCTCGGGAAATATTTTCTCCATACTTCACTTAAATTGGCAAACCTGCAATCGCCGGGAGCGCCGTTACCAGATATTGTCGATCAAGGTACTAGACTTTCGGGATTCGACGGACATAAACTTGATAGATGAACGCGCGAGAGAAAAACAAAGCGATCATAGCCTTGATGTCAACCGGAACGGCCACGTCGATGCAGACGGCTCTCCCTTGGATATGGAGCTGATGAATGCTGTATGATCCAAACATATCCCGATCGCGCTGGCCGCTGCCGTTTCGCCGGCAGTCATGGGAGACATTGGTTGGTCTGGTCTCCGTAATCCTGCTGGTCGGGATCATATGTGCAAACCTGCCGAGCACGTGGACCACGGAGCGAAACGTATCGGTGGCTTCTTCGAGCCGCGCCGAACATTGACGGTTTGAGATCGTTTCGCCGTTGAGGCGAGGCGATGGGAAGCTTTCGTTGGATTGGCTTCCTGTATCCGTCTGCATCCGGTGGCCGGTTTCGACGGCTGCGAGCGCGAGAGCTGCATTAAGGCAAACCAACCCCTTGTTTCATCACCGGAATCAGCCCCGAGCGCGGTGAATTCTCCATATTTTCGATCTGGGCCGTTTGCGTAAGGCTTTGGTCCAACGCATCGTGCGACCCTCGCCCAAATGTCACTCGACTGAAGCCCAAGGAAAGGAACCGACTGCGCCGAAGCTCTGTTTTACCGACAGCTCCGTCAATGACGGACGAAGAGAAGGTGAAAGGAGATTCTGATGAAAACGAAAGTACTTAGTGTTGCGGCACTCGCGCTTGGCCTGACCGCCGGATGTGCCTTTGCCCAATCGTCGACCGTCACCGGCGCTGCAGGTGGTGCGGTTACCGGAGCCGTTGTCGGTGGTCCGGTCGGGGCCGCCGTGGGCGGCGTGGCTGGCGCCATTGTCGGTACCGCCATCGATCCGCCGCCTCAGAAGGTGGTCACCTATGTCCGCGAACAGCCCTTGCCTGAAGAGGGCACGGTTGTGCAGGAGAGAGTGATCGTCGGCAAGCCGCTGCCGGATACGGTCGTTGTTCGCACAGTTCCGCAGAATCCGCGATATGCCTATGCGGTCGTTAACCACGAACGCGTGATCGTTGAGCCTTCCTCACGCAAGGTTATCCAGATTCTGAAGTAGCAACCATCGTGGGGAGCGGCAAGCCGCTCTCCACCCCTCCCCTGTACGCATGGCCGTATCCATTCCATTCGAAACGAGAAGGCGGTCGGTCGGCAACACTCCCCAAAGCTTCGAGATTTTTGCAATGGCTTCCGCAGGCAGTTGTCGTACCCTATTGCGCATCATATTCTATGCTTGGTCGCCTACGCAGCAACTTGCCTATCGCCGGATCGAGCAGCGTCTGGGGCGGAAGGCCCGACCCGGCGATAGAGCCGGTGGGCGGACCGGCTGGGGAAAGGCGTGCATCGACGCCAAACTCGTGAACCCAAAACTTGTGAACGATGATCGCAGAAACCTCGTATCGCATAAGCGCCCGGGGGATCGGCTTATTCACCTCAAGGCAATGCTAGTTCAGTGAATTCAATTGACAGTCGCCGCATCGGTCTCGGATGGCGTTGCGATTTCGGATTTCTTTTCCAGAGCATCGCGGACTTCGGCGATTTTTCCCGTATTTGTTCCAACACCAAGAATGCTCTTTGCTTCGGTAAGCGTCTGGTCCGTCATCGGCTTGTTCGACAGCTGCGCCAGCGCCGAACGCAGGGCGTTGTCGCTAAGGGCCGGATCCGTCGGCACGGCCGTCGTTCCATATTGCATTTCGAATTCCGCATATGCCTTCACATAGGCAGAGAGCGCCGCCATCTTGGGATCTTTCGAGTTCAAGTAAGCGTGATAGTCTCTCCTGAGCGAACTAAGCCTGCCCTCGCCGGGCTTCGAGACGTGCGTCTTCGAGCTTGCACTATGGGCTCTGGAGTGTTTGTCCGCATGACGCCCCAGCAATGAAGATGAAGTCCCCTGTGCTGTCGCCGCATTTGTTGAAGTGCTGTTTGCATCGTCGCTTCCGGACTTTTCATGACCGGAGTTTCCTTCACCATGACCGCCGCCATTCCCATTGCCATTGCCGCCGCCGTTTCCGCCCTTGGCGAATGCCGCCTGCGTGAAGCCAATAGCTGCCCCTCCCATAGGAGCGAGGGCAAGCACCAGGCCGAGGCTTGTTGCACCGATAATGGAACGGACTTTCATGCGCACTTCCTTCGTAACATGCCTGGCACCTGTGGCAGCGGCCATATCCAGCAAATCATGCGCACTAGAATATTGCCGAAATCCCAGCTTTCTATCCCGGTCCGACCTATGCCTTGAGGGTTAGGACCATAGTCTGATTGATCCAACTCTATGGTCGCTTAAATTGCACACGCCAGACGGCAATACCCCCGCTCGGGACAACGCGGCAGGTGTCGACGCCCCAACGGTTGACACTCCATCCTGCTGGGATAGCTATAGAGGGTTGGGAGATCCGTGCCGATTATGCCAGTGCCGCGAGCGAACCATAAATACAAACTCTCTCCAGCAAGTCTTATCGAACGCTGGAATTCCCAATCTTTGGCCAGACAGTTCCTGCTTGCCGGCGGCCTCGTCGCGCTCTGTGCGATGCTTGTTGTCGGCTCTTTCGTTGCCGGCCTCATCGAAAATGCAGTGACGCGCAATTCCGCGGCAACGACGGCCCTCTATGTGGATAGCGTCATCGCCCCGCTTCTGCCGGATATGCAAACCACCCAGGTTCTCGATGATACGGTCACCCGCGCTCTTGACGAAACACTCGGGCAAGGCGCGCTTGGCACACGGCTGTTTTCGTTCCGATTGTGGCGTAACGACGGGACGATCCTCTATTCCAACAACAAGGATCTTTCAGGAAAGCGGTTTCCGCTGTCAGATAGTTTGAAGACGGCTTTTTCAGGCCGAATGGTCGCCAAATTCAACCAGATCGACGATGTGGAAAGCGTCGCCGAACGCAATAGCGGCAAACCGCTCCTGGAAATCTACAATCCCGTACTGCAGCCCTGGTCGGGCAAAGTCGTCGCCGTCTCCGAATTCTACGAGATAGCCAACGATTTCGAATGGAGCCTTACTCAGGCCCGCCTGCTGAGCTGGCTTGTCGTTGCCTTGTTCACTCTGACATTCTTCGCTCTTCTGTCGATCATCGTCCTGCGTGGCAGCCGAACCATCGACAATCAACGCAAGGCGCTCAACGGCCGCATCGGCGAACTGTCGACGCTTCTTCAACAGAATGAGGCGTTGCGAGCCCGCGTTCAACGCGCGACCCAGCGTGCGGCCGCGCTAAACGAGAGCTATTTGCGCCGTATCGGCGCCGATCTGCATGACGGCCCCGCCCAATTGGTCGCCTATGCTTCCTTGCGGCTGGACAGCCAGACCCTCATCAGCCCCACCGCCTCGCCAGAGGAGCGCGAGGCGTCGCTGCAGACAATCAAATCCAGCCTTGACGACGCCATGAGCGAAATCAGGAGCGTCTGCAGCGGCCTGATGCTCCCTCATATCGAGACGGACAATTTGACCGATCTTTTGAAACGGGCAATTCGAGCCCACGAACAGCGCACCGGCGTCACCGTCGCGCTGAGGGTCGCGACAACACCGACAGACCTTTCGACCTCCGCAAAAATATGTGTCTATCGCTTTGTGCAGGAAGCCTTGAACAACGGCTATCGCCACGCCGGCGGAATCGGGCAAAAGGTCGCGCAGACCTTCAAAGACGGCCAGGTCGTGATCGAGGTTGCCGATGAGGGACCGGGATTTGATCCGAAAGAGGTCAGCCCGCAAAAGCTTGGCCTTGCCGGTCTCAGGGATAGGGTCGAAAGTCTCGGCGGTATTTTTCAACTTTTGTCGTCGAACCAGGGAACCATCGTTCGCATGTCCCTGAACATCGAGGAAATGGAGCAGGCATGACAGCTGCAATCAGTTTGGCGGTCGTAGACGACCACCCTCTCTTCAGGGAGGGCGTTATCCGCAGCCTGACCGAAATGGATGGGTTCAGCATCGTCGGTGAGGGCAGCAGCAAGGAGGATGCCCTGCGCATAGCAGCGGAACACCGACCGGACATCCTGCTTCTCGACATTTCCATGCCGGGAGGAGGGCTGGATGCCATTTCTCTCATCCTCGAGCAGATACCCGATCAGAAGATCGTGATGCTGACCGTCTCCGAGGCAAGCGACGATGTTATGGCGGCGCTCAAGAGCGGTGCGAAAGGCTATGTTCTCAAAGGCGTTGGATCACGGACGCTCGCCGATATCCTTCGCAGCATTGCTGCGGGTGACAGCTACGTCGCGCCGACATTATCGGCGCGTCTGATCTCGGACAACGGATCTCCTGCCCAGATCAATCCCTTCAGTGCATTGACGGATCGCGAGCGAGAGGTCCTCGAGCTGGCTTCTGCCGGATTGAGCAACAAACATATCGGGCTGAAGCTTGATCTGCATGAAAAGACCATCAAGCATCACATGACCCAGATCTTCGCCAAGCTGGAAGTGAGCAACAGAACGGAAGCTGCTATGGCGTTCCGGGATGAACTCGAAAGGCGGCGTCAGTGAAGCAATGATTTGAGCCGCTGCTCGTCGGCAAGCGTCGCATTGCGATTGACGATGGTGCGGCCCTTTGAATCCTTCATCACATAACGTCCGCTCTGTATATTTTCGCTCATGCCATCCTTGTGTTGAACGGTAATCGATCCGTCGCCATCATCGGAGGATTGGTCGGAATCGACCTGGCTTTGAGTAGCGCTCTTGGTTGCGGATGATCGGCCATTGGCATTGCCGTTTCCGTTGCTACCATTACCATTACTATTCCCGTTCCCGTTCCCGTTCCCGTTTCCGTTGTTACCGTTGCCGTTCCCGCCTCCATTGCCATTGTTGCCACCGCCGTTTCCATTGCCATTACCTCCCCCGTTACCGTTTCCGCCCCCATTGCCGTTTCCGCCGCCGTTGCCATTACCCCCTTTGGCCTCCACTATTTGCTGCGCAAATATCGCGGAAGCGCCGTGAATTTTGATGGTGTAGGGGAGTGCTGTGCTGACCATGGTCAACAACAGGCATGGCAAAGCAGCAATGAGCTTTCGACGCAATGACACCTACGGCCTCCTGAGGCTCCGGTTGGCTTCGGCGACGAATGGTCGTCGCTCCCTGGCCCGAAAGCGCCGCCATTTATCGCCGACTGGCAAATATCTCTGATCCCGTATCAAATCGCTGCAACACCGCGAAGGGTCAAGTCTTATCGAACGAAGAGACCTGTGGTTGGACTTCAGCAATCGAAGCCAAGACCTTCCGCCGAGATATCGTCAGACCAACGTCCAAGAAGGAGCTGGACCGAAGCCCAATTGCATGATTGCGTTATTGAAAACGACTTCGTCTGGTCGATATGACTGCGGACACGCTGGCGCCTTGGCCATGCAAAATGCCATGATTGGGAACCCAATAGTGTCTCTGAAAAAATTGGCACTCAATATATCGATGCCCGCGCAATCGATCCGAAAAGGGGGCACTGCGATGACCCAACACTGGAGGATATTTCTAGCCCGTTCCGCGCCGCCGGGGGCGATATTGGATTTCTCAGCAGCCGAGTTCGCTCTCGAGGTCGCGGTCAATTTGCGATATTGCCTGAACCTCGTCCGACCAACGCCGGAATGCATCGATTTGGCTGACCTTGTTTTACTGCGTGCCAGAAACTACGGCGAGGCCAGAATGGGGCACAACCCACAGCTATTCGCAGAGGCCGAAGATGCTCTTGCCAAGGCAACAAGGCTGCTCGAGATCGAACTCGAATATTGCGCAAAACAGAACATGAAAGGCAGCTGCGAACGAGCCGCCTGAAATCTTCGCCATAGCATTCGCGAATGATAAAAACGAAAAACCTTGGCCATCAGTTGCGTTCCGGGCCGCCTGTGACGAGCGCTTACGCGAACTTGCCGGCTGGTATGATCTACCATTGACATGTCAAGAGGAAGTGCCAGCCGGTCGGGAAATCGGCTGCTCGCCACTGCCTCTTGCGGCGGCGCATGCCTCAGGGGTATGCGCTCGAAAAGAAAGCTTAGTTGCCGCGGGCGCCACTGACGGCGTAAGGGATATGCGAGCGGGCGATGCCGAGATCACGAAGAACATGATCGTCGAGGGCGGAAAGTTCGCGTATCGCTCTGCGCTGTTCGCTAAAGCGCTTAATCTTCTCAAATACTCTCATTTTTACGGTCTCCTTTGCTGACGCACAGGAGATAGGCATTTATCCGCCTAAATAAAATGCACACGCCTGCACGATAGCCATGCCGCTTTTGCACGGCTCATGCCGTTAGATTGGCGGGATGAACACGTGCTGGTTCTTACCATCGCCCTTCCGCGACCGTTACGGCCCCGATGAAGTGCGCCTAGCTGCTGAACCATCGTCTCTATCGTACGGTCTATGCATCCTGCCATTTGGAAAACGTTGCAGCCTGTCCGCGCAAATTGCCGTCTGGGTCCACGAGCTGCCAGACGATGCCGGCCTCGATCCAGAAACGCCGACCGGATTTCGCAATCCTCAGGCCGCGATAGTCGGAAATGAAACCGTTGCGCGTCACCGCGTCCAGCAGCCGCTGGCGCTCTGCCCGATTGGGAAGCTCGGCCGAAAGCCGCGAGGGCAGCGTTATGAACTCGTCCCACGGATATTCGAAACAATTCTGCGCAGCCTTGTTGGCGTAGACGAAACGCGGATCGGCATCCGTATTATGGGCAAGGACCGCGAAAGGCGCATCGCGATAGAGCCAATCCGGCCCCGCGCCCTCAACGATCAAGGACGAGCCGACAATGCGTTGAAAACTGCCGGTCAGAAGTTCGAAAAAGGCTTGGTCAACCGATAAATCGACGGCGTTGCTTTCAGGCCTATCAGTCATCTCTTCCCTTCCTACCGTTCTGGGCATCGACGCGAGCGATACCTATCAAATTGCGCAGGAGATCAAAAGCAGGGCAAGCGGGAAGACGCGAGTATCCATCATCAACCATACCGCGAAGCCAAGGTCTCCGGGGTAAGCGCGAGCAAGTTACTGACGGCGTGTTCAAGGACGAGATTACCTCGACTAAGCTCCGGCAGCTCCAAACACCGACCAAATTACGGCCGCTCACCGATTGACAACCGACGTTCGATCTCGTCGATGACAGAAATAAGATCGGCAACCGTATCAATGATATAATGCGCCCCGAGGATCATCGTCGCCCAAAGACCCGGAGCGCATCAATTTTAATTGGGATCATATCCGCATGCAGCGAGGTAATTTCGCGCATTCGCTTGGTTGGAAGGCTGTGATGGAAGCTTGAGGCGATGTCCTAGTCGTCTTTGTTCCGGGTTTGCCGCACCTCTTCCACGATCGGGTCGGTGCTATCGTTGCGCTCCCCTCTCTCCTTTCTACGGCGGCTTGCATCCGCCAATTGCCATAGGACAATACCGGCAGCTCCGAGGCTGCCGATAATGGCCACAATGACTTCGAAATTCCCAATCATTGCCCTCCCCATTTATTTTGGCGCATCCGCGCGTCGTGATTGGCTGTGCAACACTGGTTATCAAGCGATCCGGGCTTCAGCTCGCCTTCATCAGCCGATACTTCTCTCTGCGAAAGTGCGGTAGCGGTCATTCCAAAATGCCACCATGTGGGCGGCGGCGAGAAGACCCACCGTACCAACCATCTGCGCAACTGGCCCTGCGGCGCCGATCTCTCGACACAGGAACTGAAAAACAGAAAGCAACGGATAGTGTACGATGTAGAGTGGATAAGAGATGTCACCGAGCCAACGCGATAACGCGCGCAATTTCTCTGGCACTTCGAGCGCGATGGACCAGACAAGCAACATCGGCAGGGTCAGCAGCGCAACGTCCGTGTCAATTCGCGAGTGATAGAAAATCACCATAAGCCAGAGAGGCGGCAATAAAGCGAGCCACGTCCGCCAACAGGGCCTCACACCAAGTCGCGCCAGCAACACCCCGAAGGGAAAGGCAAAGCCAAGCCGTGCGATGCCGATATGGATGGTGTCCCAGGTGCTGCCCACGTTCAAATCGTCGCCCCACGACAGCAACGTGATGCCCGAAACCACCGTCACTATCAGCAATATCGGCGCCGTCAGATAACGTCGAAACGCAGCATAAAGAAAGTAAGCGGTGAATTCGAGAAAGAGCGTCCAGCACGGAACATTTACAGGGAAATAGTCCCCGGCGACGGGTGCCGGCAGAACCGCCAGATTGAGCGGAACGACCCACGCTGGCGGGCTGTCGATACCCGCAAACACCTTGGCCGCTATCACGAACGCACCGAGGAGAATGCCGACGAGGAAAACCGGATAGAGCCGCCTCAGTCGAGCGGCAAAGAAACCCGGCGTTGTCATGCCGGCTATGAACCTTGGACCATAGACAGTTTCGGTGACAAAGCCGGACAAAGCGAAAAAGAAATCCACCGCCAGATAACCAAACGGTGCGACGTGCCAGATCAATCCCATATGAAAATGCACAACAGCGATCGCAGCAAGACCGCGTATCGCGTCCAGCGAATAGTAGCGCATTTTGGAAAACCTCTCCAAATTTTCCGCAGCTATTTTTCTTACGAGGCAAGCGTCTTTCGATAAGACGCAACCAGAAAGTCCGCGTTTGGCTCAATCGAGCCAACCCGCGCGCGTCTACTCCGGTACAAGGCAGTCAGACTTCATTGAGGATGAAATTGCGTTTAATGGCGCATCGTTGTTGACGATGCCACGACCATAAAATGATCTCGAGAGGAGCAATAGATCGTTTAAAGCGCCCTCCGCTCGCTCGCTCCGCCTCCTTCGAGTGAGCGGGAGAATAATATAACGTCGATGTTTTGCCAATATAATAAGTACGATTTTAATCTAAATGCTTCTTTTCGTACACAGCACTAGGTTTATTCGCCGATAAATTTAAATATAGATCAAAAAATCGATTTATTCAATTATTAGTTAGGTCGCACATTTATTTCTCTCCTTACGAGAAGCCATAGACGGCTACGCAATTTGGAGATTCCTTACCTGTATAAATGACTTCTACTTAAATTCACGAAAGCCCATCTCATGTTGGTACACGAATAATCAGGGGAGCCGCTTTTTCTCATCCGGCGAGCTGCGGAGGCAGGGAGTTGTTTGAACTTGACAAAGCAGCAGGCGGGACGGCTGCCATACTCTTCGTCTCCGGCCTGCTGAACTGCAGGATTCAGGCAGCGCTTGCTGACCGCCGCGATCGTCATCCGCTGCCCCGAGGTCACCAATGCTCTATTGAAATCATCGCTCAGACCGTGTGGTTCCGTCTCCGTTTCCCTCTTAGCCTGTGGATACCGGGGACAGGTTGACCGCCTCGGTGATCATTGTCTCGCATCAGGCGATCAGACTTTAGATAGGGAAATTTGGCGTGGATCTTAATTAGCGGCATACATCGTCGCCTATTCTCTCCAGATACTGACCGAGGCAGACATCATACGCTCTGTGTTTCCTCCGCAAAGGGCTATGCTTCCATTCGTCCGATGTCCCCTCTTCACCATTTCTTTTGGCTTAGGGGCTGACGGCGCGTCGGCAGAAATCGGTAACGGCTGCCACCAGCCTCCGCCGATCGACCTCCGATCCATCGGTCAGACAGTCATCGACGGCGCTGTGCATGGAATTGAACAGCATGACAGCCGTGAGCCTGGCATCGACGAAGGCGAACGCGCCAGCGGCGTGACCTTGGACAAGGAAGGATGTGAGGCGACTGACAAGAGGATTGGCACGTTTCATGTCCCGCTTCGTCGGCTGAAACTGATGAAATACCAGATCGTGAAGCGCGACCTCGTCGAGATAGCCGAGAACGCAGGCTTCCATCACAGCATCCAGCCGCCGCACCCAACTGTCAGAGGCGGACGCTCTCGCGACGGCATCGATCCTTTCGCAAAAGAGCTCGACGAACCGCGTTTGCAGGGCTTTAAGGACATCGTCCTTGGTCTGAAAATAAAGGTAGAAAGTACCCTTGGCGACGTCTGCGGCATCGACGATCTCCGCAACACTGGTCGCGGCAAACCCCTTCTCCAGAAACAGTTGCTGCGCGGCATCCATCAATTCCTCGCGGCGAATTTCCGGCGGCTTGGTGCGCGGACGCGGACGATCTGTAACGGTCACGAGTTCTCCTCGTTGTTCATAGGCTGTCGATGATGATACCCGCTGGCGAGAGAGTGGATGCGCACAACCATCTCACCGCGAGCGAGCCCTTTTCAAAGACTTCTAACGGCATATCGAGCGGAAGACGAGCAAGACTTCGCCGAGCGTCATCGACCGTCGATGTGGGGGCGACGACCGCGACCCCGAGAAGGAGCCGGCGAAGCGTCTCGCGAACAAGATCCAGCCGCTGCGCCAGCATGGGCAGCACAGCCACATCTCTTTGAAACGCGAATCCGCAAGCGGCGACCAGGAGGAGAGCAAAAGGCTGTTCGCGTCTCAGCCAGCACTCGATCGTATCGAGGCCTGCGCGCACGCCGTCGACACCAAGCGGCGTTTCCGCGACCAGTATCGCGAGCGGCCAATGAGTCTCATCACCCTCAGGCAACATCGATATATGCTCGCTCATGACAGCCGGCGCAAAGCTGCCAGGCCTCGCAGCGCTCCACCGACATCCAGCGGTCTTCCTTGCGCTGCCGAAAGGGAGGCAAGCCACATCGCCGCCTCATTGACATCATCGAACATCTGCATGGGAATTCCGAACAGCTTTTCGGCATTTATGCGGCCCATCTCCTCGAGAGCCTCCGACGGTACAACGGTCGCCATGCCAATGACGAACTGCCTGATCCTCTCGCCATTGGCCTGAAGCCAAACCTTTGCATCCTTTGCACCGCCCTCGGGCCGCCTGAGCGCCTCGGCATCGGTGAAGACACGCAATGCCGAAAAGGATTCGCCGCGATCCAGCCAGGCGTTCCAGTCCGAAAAGAAGACGAACTGCTCATCGAGCGACATCGCGCCGCGAGCGGCTGAAAGCACGAGCGGCCACTGGCTGAGATCGTGACGGATCATGACTGGACACCCCTCGATGTGACACGTCGGAAGCAGACGTCGCTCAGCATGGAGCCTCCCAAATTCTCAATGCGGACGGCCATTCGCATGCCCTTTAAAACTCGAAAGTTACAGTCCATACATATGACTGACCGTCGGTCATTTGTAAAGGAAGAATATTCTTGGAGCCTGATATGGAGCTTGCACTCTGCCCGGCCTTAAAGCCGGCATGATCGCGCCACATGTGAATTCGCCAGACGTAGCGGAGGTTTCGATTGCCCGCCGGATCGGTCATCTATTTGGATGCGGATTTCGCCCGACATGCCAGCATCGGCATGGTCTCGAAGGAAGCAGCGGGCGCATAGCGGAACGCTATATGGCGCGTATGGACACATGGCGAGGAGGTTGGGCCTGTATCTTCCGCGTGTATCCAAATATACGTCAACACAACCCTCATATGATTGGCAGCGGCTATGTTTTCGACAATTTTAAGAGTCCAATCACGCCCTCGAAAAGTTGGCTTCTGAATAGCTGAGGGTGCGGCCGGAGCGCCAGGATGACCTTCAAACTTTGAAAGACATCCCATACGCGCTGCGCATGGCCCAAGCACCGCTTTCACTTCGGCTTCAATGGTGAGACTATGTTGACAGGATCACGCCAATCTCATTGCTTGTCCGAGATAGCTCAGGCAAATGATATCGATGAATTGCGCCAGTTCTTATTCAAGTTCTGTTCTTTATATGGCCTGGCAAACGCCGTCTTTCATGTGACGCAAATCGCCGCCCTGTCGCAGCAAAATCCGCTTCTCCTGCTGACCTATCCGCCGGAATGGGTAGAGACATATATAGCGCACGATTACTTCTCGATCGACCCCGTTGTTCAAGCTGGACGCAACGGATTTCTGCCCTTTGACTGGTCGACCCTCGATCTGAAGTCGCCGCAAAGCATCTCCTTTTTCCGCGAAGCCGAAGCCTTTGATGTCGGGCGCTACGGTTTGACGCTGGTCGTTCGAGGGCCTCACGGCGAGCGATCGCTTTTTACAGTGACCTCAAATCTGAAGAGCGGCGACTGGGAGCAATTGCGAAACAGCATAATAGGCGATCTGCAGGTGATCGCCTATTATCTGCATGAGCAGTCATTGATCCTGTCCGGCCTGAGAGAGCAAGGCATCGGACGCAGGCTTTCGAAGCGGGAAACCGAGTGCCTCGAACTGCTGGCACACGGCCTGCTTCCGAAGCAGATCACATCCGTTCTTGGAATTTCCGAAAGCGCCGTGCGCCTGTATCTCAGCTCCGGCCGCCGCAAACTTCATGTCAGCACCACAAATCAGGCCATTGCGAAAGCAATCTCGCTCGAGCTCATCAAAAGCTAAACTGAATATTGCCCGGTGACGACGATGCGAATTGCAAGGTGGGGGTCCTGTCATCCTTGCCTCGCATCGTCCTCAGCCGCTGCTCAAGCCGCTGATCGGACTCCTCGTTCACCTCCCAGAGGCCGACATAGAGGTTGCCGATCTCCGGCCGCGAGCGGGCAAGCGGCGTAGGCGACCATCCGATCTTTCGGTAAACCCCGATCATCGATGCATCATAGACGCCCATGATGTGCTCTATGCCCGATTTCAAGCTCAGGCGGCAAAGACCGGAAAGTAGCTCGACGGCGGCGGTCTGCGACGACGGATGTCCGGCCTGCAGCGGAGGATGCACGCAAAACCGGGTGCACTCCCAGATCGAAGGACTGCAGATATCGAGATCCTCGTTGAAAAAATGCTGGAACTCGCTCGAAAGCATCGTCTCGCTCGTTGTCGGCAACAGCCGCAGCGAGCCCGTAAGCTCATCGTCCTCTTCCTTCACGGCCAGGTAGATGGGGTCGTGCTCGTCGTCGAAGCGGTCGATCTCCAAACCACCTTCAACGTTGACATCCCAACCCATTCGATCACGGAAAACGAGCGCGCGGGCACGGAACATCTGGGTGAAATACGAGGACGCCGTATTGCGGTCTCGTCGTGTCAGTATCTGTAGCATCAGCCTCTCCAAATTTTGCCTTAGCAAAACACCTTGGAGCCAGGCTTCAATATATCGATTCCGCCAGATTGCGCGGCCGCGGGCACTCCTTAAAATCGAAGAACACGGAGTAAGGCAGAAGATTCACCCCCTCCCGCGGCCTCTCTTGTCGGCATGCAGGGGTCGGCATGTAGGGGCTTGCGGACATTCGGCGCGCTAACGCCTCTCAAGCAATCGGAAGTGCCATCTTCTGCCGCCCAACGCAGAGCCTCGCATGGCGCTCCGGCCGCAAAAATCCTTCGCTGATCTCTTCCGGATCAAGATAGGACGATGACAGTGATTGCGCCCTCATGTGTGACGGTGACGGCCATGTTCCTCCTCTCAATCATTGCAATTATAATTGACTGACCGGTCGGTTTATGCGAGAGTTTTGTGGTCGCCATCGGAAGGGCGGCGGGGAGGAAACATGTCCGAATCCGACACCATTCTGTCGGCGCTTGCCGATGGTGTCTTGAGCCTCACGCTCAATCGACCCGACAAACTCAATTCCTTCAACGAGGAAATGCATCTTGCGCTGCGTGCCGGCTTCGAGCGTGCACATCAGGATGGGGATGTCCGTGCGGTTCTCCTGACAGGAGCCGGCCGTGGCTTCTCGGCCGGCCAGGATCTCGGCGACCGCGATCCGCGCAAAGGCACTCCGGATCTCGGCCATACGATCGAGACTTTCTACAATCCCCTGCTGCGCCTCATTCGCAGCCTGGAAAAGCCGGTGATCTGCGCGGTCAATGGCGTTGCTGCCGGCGCCGGCGCCAATATCGCATTCGCCTGCGATATCACTCTCGCCGCCCGTTCCGCCCGCTTCATCCAGGCCTTCGCGAAAATCGGCCTCGTGCCGGATTCCGGCGGCACCTGGAACCTGCCGCGGCTGATCGGCGAAGCCCGCGCCAAGGCACTGGCGCTGACGGCCGAGCCTTTGGATGCGGAAACGGCAGCCAGTTGGGGCTTGATCTGGCGTGTGGTAGACGATGACAAGCTGATGGATGAGGCTAAGGCGCTTGCCATCAGGCTCGCCGCCGGCCCAACAAAAGGCCTCGGCCTGACGAAGCGCGCCATCCAGGCGGCAGCGACAAATTCGCTCGACGATCAGCTCGATCTTGAACGCGACCTTCAGCGCGAAGCAGGCCGCAGCGCCGACTATGCCGAGGGCGTCACGGCTTTCCTCGAAAAGCGTAAGCCGGAGTTCAAGGGCAGATGAGCATGGCCGACACGCTTTCCCCAGAGGCGCGCGCCGAAGCCTGCGCAAGCGCCATGTGGGACGAAGACAATGCCAGCCGCCATCTCGGCATGGAGCTGCTTGCAGTGGCACCGGGTGAGGCTACGCTCTCGATGGCGATCACCGAAGCGATGACGAATGGTCATGGCACCTGTCATGGCGGGTACATCTTCACGCTTGCCGACTCGGCATTCGCCTTCGCTTGCAATAGCTATAACCGACGCACCGTCGCCCAGCACTGTTCGGTGACCTATATCGCGCCGGCCTTCAAGGGCGACCTGCTGACGGCGACGGCGCGAGAGGTCTCCCGCCGCGGCCGCGGCGGGATTTACGACATTGCGATCACCAATCAGCAGGGCGAGCAGATTGCAGAATTCCGCGGCCACTCGCGAACGATCAAGGGCACGCTTCTGCCGGAATAAGATTCATGCCGGCTGCGCCTAGCATTTCCAGGAAAAGTGCGAAGCGATTTTCCGTCCGGAATGCGAAAAGAAACAAGAGGATAAGCATTTCTGGAGGAGACATTCATGGAGAACCTTTCCCCGCGAGCCGGCGAACTGGAGGCGATCGAGATGGCCTCGCGCGACGAGATTTCCGCGCTGCAGCTCGAGCGCATGAAGTGGTCGCTCATCCATGCCTATGAGAATTCGCCCTTCTATAACAAACGCTTCGATGAAGCCGGCGTGCATCCCTCCGATCTGAAGACGCTGTCCGACCTCGCCAAATTCCCCTTCACCACCAAGAAGGATCTTCGCGACACCTATCCTTTCGGCATGTTCGCAGTGCCGCGCGAAAAGCTTGCCCGTATCCACGCTTCCTCCGGCACGACGGGCAAGCCGACCGTCGTCGGCTATACCGCCAAGGACGTCGATACCTGGGCGAGCGTCGTCGCCCGTTCGATCCGCGCCGCTGGCGGCCGCGCCGGCGATCTAGTGCATATTGCCTATGGCTATGGTCTCTTCACCGGTGGCCTTGGTGCACATTACGGCGCGGAAAGGCTCGGCTGTACGGTAGTCCCCGTCTCCGGCGGCATGACGGAACGGCAGGTCACCCTGATCCAGGATTTCAAGCCGCGCGTCATCATGGTCACCCCCTCCTACATGCTGTCGATCCTCGACGAATTCCGCCGCCAGGGCCTCGACCCCAGAGAAAGCTCGCTTGCGATCGGCATCTTCGGCGCCGAACCATGGACCAATGCCATGCGCGACGAAATCGAGCACGCCTTCGATATGCACGCCGTCGACATCTATGGCCTCTCTGAGGTCATAGGTCCTGGCGTTGCCAGCGAATGCATCGAGAGCAAGGATGGGCTGCATATTTGGGAAGACCATTTCTATCCGGAGATCATCGATCCCGTCACCGGTACGATCTTGCCGGATGGCGAACTCGGCGAGCTGGTATTCACGGCGCTGACCAAGGAAGGGCTGCCGATCATCCGCTACCGCACCCGCGACCTGACGCGGCTGCTGCCAGGCACGGCACGCTCAATGCGCCGCATGGAAAAAGTAACGGGACGCTGTGACGACATGATGATCCTGCGTGGGGTCAACGTCTTCCCAACACAGATCGAGGAGCAGATCCTCAAATGCCGCGGGCTTGCGCCGCACTTCCAGATCGAGCTCACGCGCTCCGGTCGCATGGACGACATGACCGTTCATGTCGAATGCACGCTGGAGGCGGCAGACGAAGCCGCGCGCGGTCTTTCGGCAAAGGAACTCACCCATCACATCAAGAGCGTGGTCGGTGTCTCGACGAAGATCACCGTGCATCCGCCGGGCGGCGTTGTCCGCTCGGAGGGCAAGGCAAAGCGTGTGGTCGACAATCGCCCGAGAGAGTGATTGCTGTCGTACCGGATAGCCTGACAAGGATTTGATCGTGTATAGGAAGCTTCGACCATCGGGCATGGGTAACGTCAATCGGCAATGAGCAGAGCAGGATCACATGGCACGCACGCGCGCAGTTGATTTCGAGGAAAAGCAGCGTGGCATCCTGGCAAGCGCTGCGGCGGTCTTTGCCGAGGTCGGCATGGAGAAAGCCTCCATGTCGATGATCGCCTCGCACAGCAATGTCTCGAAGGCCCTGCTCTATCATTACTATCCCGGCAAAGATGCGCTGATATTCGACATCGTGCAAACGCATCTGACGGAGCTGGAAGACGCGATCGAAGCAGCCGATCGCACCGATATAACGCCACAGGAACGGCTGCGCTTGCTCGTGAAAGCCGTGCTAAAGAACTATGAAGGCGCGGACAACGAACATCAGGTTCAACTTAACGGCACGCATGCGCTCTCGCCGGAACAGCTTTCGGAACTGCGGACGATCGAGCGACGCATCGTCAAGCGCTTCTCCAGTGTGATCCAGGAAATCAACCCGGACCTCAACAAGAACAGGCCGTTGCTGATGCCGGTCACCATGTCGCTCTTCGGCATGATGAACTGGGTCTATATGTGGTTCCGGCCCAACGGGCCGATCACACGAGACGAATATGCCGATATCGCCACCACTCTCATCCTGGAAGGAGTCAAGGCCGTCCGTTGATGTCACGCGTCAGTCGTCGCGCCTCAGTCGCCGAGCTTCATCCGTTCGAGGATAAGCGGATCGTATTCCGGCGCGCGGATGCGACGGCGATCAGGCTCCGGCGCAGTCAGCGGTTCGACAGCCACTAGCTTCTCCTTCGCCTCTAGTGCGAGGCGCTGATAGATGGCGGTTCCCTGGCGCTTCCAGGCGATCTCTTCCGGCGTCAACTCGCGAACCACGCGAGCCGGCGCGCCAACGGCAAGACTGTTTGCTGGGATTTCGGCACCGGCCTTGACGAAAGCCATGGCGGCGACGATCGCATTCTCGCCGATAACGGCTTCATCCATGATGACGGCATTCATGCCGACCATGGCATTGGCGCCGATGCGGCAGCCATGCAGCACCGCGCCATGGCCGATATGCCCAGCCTCGCCGATCACGACTTCCAGGTTCGGGAAGCTGTGCACGACGCAGGTCTCCTGCACGTTCGAGCCACGCTCGAGCACGATACGCCCAAAATCGCCGCGCAGCACGGCACCCGGCCCGACATAGCAGGCGGGGCCAATGATAACGTCGCCGATGACGGTTGCGGCCGGATGCACGAAGGCTGAGGGATCGATGACCGGGATCACGCCGTCATAGGAATAGATCTGCGCCATTCAGTCGGCTCCCAAACCTTCCATATCGCGACCGGTTTCGGCCACCGCCTCCATCCGTTGCGCGAACTCGCGACGCAAGGTGCGGCGAAGCTGGGCGGCCTTGTGCCGTCGGATATCAACCGGCATGGCCGGCACCAGTTCCGGCACGCGGACCGGGCGGCCGGCCTCATCGACGGCGACCATGGTGAAATAACAGGAATTGGTGTGGCGGCGCACGCCGGAGCGGATATTTTCCGCCTCGACCCGTATGCCGACTTCCATGGAGGTACGGCCCGTATCATTGATCGAGGCGCGAAAGGTGACGAGTTCGCCGACATTGATCGGCTCCTTGAACAGCACCTGATCGACCGACAGCGTCACGGCATATTGCTTGGAATAGCGCGAGGCACAGGAGAAGGCGACGCGATCGAGCAGGTTCAAAAGGGCGCCGCCATGCACCTTGCCGCTGAAATTCGCCATGTCAGGCGTCATCAGCACGGTCATTTCCAGGCGATGCGGATCTTGCTCGGTCGTCGTCATGCGCTCACTCTCTCCTTTTCGCCACCATCGTCAGAACGTCATATTGCGCGACGACGGCATCCAGCTGGTTCGTTACCTTGCAATCCCAGCGCACCTCGCCGTGCTCGGCATTGATGCGGGGATTGATCTCCTTGCAGGTCAACTGCACCTGGAGCGTATCACCCGGATTGACCGGTGTCAGGAAGCGGAGATTGTCGACCCCATAATTTGCGAGAACCGGGCCTGGAGCCGGATCGACGAAAAGGCCGGCCGCGAACGAGACGATGAGATAGCCATGCGCCACACGCCCCTCGAAGAACGGATTGGCCTTGGCCGCCTCCTGATCCATATGGGCATAGAAGGTATCGCCGGTGAAATGGGCGAAGCGCTCGATATCATCAAGCGTGACCGTGCGCGTGGCGGTGACGAGCTGATCGCCGATCTTGAGCTCGGCGAGCGATTTGCGGAACGGATGCTCGCCGCCGGTGCGAACATCCGCCCCCTCCATCCAGCGTCCCGTCACGGCCGACAGCAGACGCGGAGTGCCCTGGACCGCGGTGCGCTGCATATAGTGCTTGACGCCGCGGATACCGCCGAGCTCCTCGCCGCCGCCGGCGCGGCCGGGGCCGCCGTGAACGAGGCCCGGCAGCGGCGAACCGTGACCAGTGGAGCTTTTGGCGCTGGCGCGATTGCCGATCATCACGCGACCATGGAATGGTGCCAGACCCCGAACGACGTCCTCGGCGAAATGCGGATCGTTGGTGAAGACGGAGGCAACGAGGCTGCCCTTGCCGCGCCGCGCCAGATCCACAGCCTCTTCCGCCGTATCATAGGGCATGACGGTGCTGACCGGGCCGAAGGCCTCGACATCGTGAATGGCACGCGCAGAGCCCGGCTTATCGCAATAGAGCAGGACCGGATTGAGGAAGGCGCCGGCGCTGGTATCGCCGGACGTGACGCGCGGATTGTCGGGATCGCCGACGACGATCTCGGCCTCGGTGGCGAGATTCCGAATGCGAGCGCGGACTTCCTCACGCTGGCCGAGGCTTGCAAGCGGCCCCATGCGAACAGTCTCATCGGCCGGATTACCGATCGCCATCTTGCCGAGACGATCGTTCAAGGTAGCAATCAGCGCCTCGCTATAGGCACGGGGCGCAATAACGCGGCGGATGGCTGTGCACTTCTGCCCGGCCTTGACCGTCATCTCGCGCGCGACCTCCTTCACGAAGAGGTCGAACTCTTCCGTGCCGGGGCCTGCATCGAGCCCGAGGACCGCTGCATTGAGGCTATCGGCCTCCATGGTGAAACGTACGGAATTTTCGATAATCGCCTTGTGCGTCTTGAGACGCTTGCCGGTTGCGGCAGAGCCGGTGAAGGTCACCACATCCTGGCCCTCGACATGGTCGAGGAGGTCACCGACCGAGCCGCAGACGAGCTGCAGCGCACCTTCTGGCAGCAGGCCGATTTCGATGATGCGGCGAACCATGAGTTCGGTGAGGTAGGCCGTCTGGCTTGCCGGCTTGACGATGGCGGGAACGCCGGCAAGCAAGGTCGGGGCGACTTTTTCCAGCATGCCCCAGCAAGGAAAATTGAAGGCGTTGATGTGAATGGCGACGCCCTGCAGCGGGCTTAGGATATGCTGTGCGGAAAAGCTCTGGTCCTTGGAGAGCTGCTCCACATCGCCATCGAGCAGCACGCGCGCGTTCGGCAACTCGCGCCGGCCTTTAGAGGCATAGGACAACAGGGTGCCGATGCCACCCTCGATATCGACCCAGCTATCCGCACGCGTGGCACCCGTCGCCGTCGAGAGCGCGTAGAATTCTTCCTTCCTCTCGAGCAGCGCCTGCCCAAGCGCCTTCAGCATTGCGGCACGCTCATGGAAGGACATGCGCCGCAGCGCCGGGCCGCCCTTGTCGCGGCCATAGGCCAATATCTGCTTGAAATCGATACCGGAGGAATCGATGGACGCGACGGGCACGCCGGTCGATGCATCGAGCAGCGGCACGCCTTCCTTGGCGCCGACGACCCAGGTGCCTCCGACATAGCTTTCAAGCCGACGTGGCTGGTTTGCCATGATGTTCATCCGAATTTCCTTCCTTCATCTTTCCGGCGATCCGAGCGGAAAACCGTCATGCATCTTCCCGGAACTGATCAATTCAATCCGAGCGCAGAGAGCTGCGCATCAACCTCGGTCTGCCATTCGGCCAGCACGGTTTCGTTGGGCTTATGGCGCAGGCCGAAGCGCGACAATGTTTCGAAGCGAGCCGAGCCGGCGTGACCGAAGCTCGCGGCAACGCGGGGATACCAGTAGGCAACTGAAGCCCGCGCCTTGGCCCGTCCCTCGTCATCGGCGACGATGCGCGCAAGACCGGCAGCGCCGAGTTCGGCATGCCGTTTTTCGCGCGGCAGGATGGCACGGAAGACCTCGGCCAGCGGCTGATAGGAAACGTGCGCCAGCTCCTTCAGCTGCACGACGCTGGCAGCACCCATCAGCATGTTCATGACGACGGCATCCACCCAGCCCTGAAGCGGATAGTGAAAGACGGAAAGACGCATATCGCCGCCCTGCCTAACAGCGCCGATATCGGCATCGCGGGAAAGTCGCGCCGCCCAGGGATGGTGGACGGCATAGCGGCCGCCATCGACGCCGAAGGTCTCCATGATCTTCAGGACCTGGCCGGCATGATCGGTCTTTTCCAGCACGATGCGCGCCGCGGAAATGCGCTCCTGAATCCCGGGCGCGTCGTTGATGATATCGGCAAAGCCGGCGGAGCCGGCCAATTCGCTATCGACGAAGCTCGCCATCAGACGCAAGAGTTCGCCGCGATAGCGCGGAGGCGCGTTGTCCGGCGAGGAGAGCATCCCACCCTCCTGCAGATATTGCTCGATCGGCATCGTCTCGGACATCTCGTTCCTCCCTTCGATGCGGACGCACCTACTGGTCGTAGCTGACAACGATACGGTCGGTGAGCGGGTAGCACTGACAGGTCAGCACATAGCCCTGGCGCACCTCGTAATCCTCGAGCGCGTGATTGGCCTCCATCTCGACCTCGCCTTCGAGAACCTTGGCCCGGCAGGTGGAGCAAACGCCGGCCTTGCAGGCGTAAGGCACATCCATTGCATTTTCGAGCGCGGCATCGAGCAGGCACTGGCCATGCTTAGGAAACTTGAAGATGCGCGTCGCGCCATCGAGCGTGACCGTTGCCTCGCAGCTGGTTTTATGATCGGCGGCGGCACCACTCTCCACCTTGCGCCGCGCGCGGCCCGGCTGCGCGGAGGCGAAGAGCTCGAACTTGATCTGGTCGTCGCCCATGCCGTGTTCGCGCAAAGCCGCCGCGATCGCTAGCATCATCGGCTCGGGACCGCAGATGAAGGCTGTCGCGACCGATTTCACATCGATCCAGCTCTTGAAGAGCGCCTCGCATTTTTCCGCATCGATCCGCCCCGTGAAAAGATCGATCTCCTGCGCCTCGCTTTCAAGAATATGCAATATCGACAGGCGACCGAGATAGAGGTTCTTCAGATCATCGAGCTCTTCGCGGAACATGATCGAGCTGATCTGCCTGTTGGCATAGACGAGCGTGAAGACCGAGCGGGGCTCGCGCGCCAGCACGGTCTTGATGATGGAGAGGATCGGCGTGATGCCGCTGCCGCCGGCAAAGCCGAGATAATGCTTGGCGATATCCGGCTCGATTGCTGTGAAGAAAGCGCCCATCGGCGGCATGGCTTCTAGGGTGTCGCCGGCTTTCAGGTTTTCGTTGATCCAGGTCGAGAAGCAGCCGCCATCCACGCGCTTGATGCCGACCTTCAGCACGCCCTCGTCCTTGCCGGCGCAGATCGAATAAGAGCGGCGCAGCTCCTCATCATCGAACTTGTGGCGAAAGGTGAGATATTGGCCCTGCGTGAAATCAAAGATGCCCCGATCCTCCTCCGCAGGCGAAAGCGTGACGACGACTGCATCGCGCGTCTCACGGCGAACATCGGTGACAGTCAGCGGATGAAAACGTGCCATGGATGCGGATCTCGTCCTTTGGGGGTCAAATACATTTGAAGTAATCGAAGGGTTCCAGACACTCGGTGCAGCGATAGCTCGCCTTGCACGGCGTCGAGCCGAATTGGCTCATCTTTTCCGTGTTCGTCGATCCGCAGCGTGGGCAGGCAATCGTGAGATTGGAGCGGCCCGCAAGCCGATCGATGCGCTTCATCAGCACGCCATCGGCGGCGGTGCCATCGATCGGTGGGGCGATGCCATAGGCGCGCAGCTTCTCGCGTCCCCCGGCACTAATCCAATCCGTCGTCCAGGCGGGTGACAGCTGCCGCTCGAGACGCACTCGATCGATGCCCTTTTCGATCAATGCCCGCTCGATATCGAGATTGATCACCGTGGTGGCGGGACAGCCCGAATAGGTCGGCGTCACCGTGACGACAAGCGTATCTCCCTGCCAGCCAACGTCGCGGATGATGCCGAGATCGGTCAGCGAGATCACCGGTATCTCGGGGTCCGGCACTTTTGACAGCCAGTGCCAGATTTCATCGACCGAGGGATGCAGCGCGGTCGCCATATCAGCCCCCTACCAGGTCGCGCCCGGATAGGCGCGCTGCAGGAACTGCATCTCGGCCAGGAGATAGCCGAGATGCTCGGTGTGAACGCCGCGCCGGCCGCCCTTGTGCATATAGCCATCTGCCGGGCGCTCGAGCGTCGCTTCGGCAAGCGCATCGGAAACGATCTCGTCCCAGCCCGCCTTGAGGCTTTGCGGTTCCGGGATCACGCCAGCCTGTGCCAGTGCCGCATCGGCGGCATCGCCGATGAACATTTCGCCGGTGAAGGCCCAGAGATCATCGAGAGCCTCCTGCATGCGGCGGTGGCTTTCATCCGTGCCGTCGCCGAGGCGGATGACGAGATCACGGCTGCGGTCGAGATGATAGGAGACTTCCTTGAAGGCCTTTTCGGCAATCTCGGCAATGCGCCGATCAGTCGAGCCTTTCAACGATTTCAGCAGGAGATAATGCCAGGCGTCGAAGAGAAATTGCCGCATCAGCGTCTTGCCGAAATCGCCGTTCGGACGCTCGACAAGCAGGATGTTGCGGAACTCAAAACCATCGCGCAGATAGGTGAGTTCGTCGGCCGAGCGGCCCTTGCCTTCCACTTCGCCCGCCAGAGCGAGCCAGAGCTGCGTCTGGCCGATGAGGTCGAGCGCGGTGTTGGCAAGCGCGATATCCTCTTCCAGCGCCGGCCCACGGCCGCACCATTCGGAAACGCGATGGCCAAGGATCAGCGTGTTATCTCCGATGCGCAGGAGGAATTCGACGAGGGCGGCCCGATCGACCGCCGGCTCAAGGGTCGCGGTTGCCATCACATGTGCCCCACTTCATCGGGAATGTCGAAGAAGGTCGGGTGGCGATAGACCTTCGAATTGGAAGGATCGAAGAGCGGCCCCTTCTCCGAAGGCGCGCTGGCGGTGATCTCGGAAGACCGCACCACCCAGATGCTGACGCCTTCGTTGCGGCGGGTATAGACATCGCGCGCATTGTTGATCGCCATCTCGGCATCAGGCGCATGCAGGCTGCCGACATGGCGATGGTTGAGGCCATGCTGACCACGGATGAAGACTTCCCAAAGCGGCCATTCGCTGGACATGTTTCTCACTCCCTAATCATCCTGCGCACCTATTCGGCGGCAACCCTTGCGGCGGCGCGGCGCTCGGTCGCCTTCTCGGCATGCGCCGTCAGGCCGTCGCGGAACCACGCGCCATCAGCCCATGCCTGCTTGCGGGCATTGAGACGCTCCGCATTGCAGGGGCCGTTGCCGGCGATGACGTTGAAGAATTCTTCCCAATCGGGCTCGCCGAAATCGTAGCCGCCCTTTGCCTCGTTCCACTTCAGGTCGGGATCGGGGACGGTCAGGCCGAGATATTCGGCCTGCGGCACGGTCTGGTCGACGAATTTCTGCCGCAGCTCGTCATTGGAATTCTGCTTGATCTTCCAGGCCATCGATTGTGCGGAATGCACCGAAGCATCGTCCGAAGGGCCGAACATCATCAGCGACGGCCACCACCAGCGGTTCAGCGCATCCTGCACCATGGCCTTCTGTGCCGGCGTGCCCTTCACCATTTTCATCAGGATGTCGAAGCCTTGGCGCTGGTGGAAGCTTTCTTCCTTGCAGATGCGCACCATCGCCCGCGCGTAGGGGCCGTAGGAACAGCGCTGCAGGGGAACCTGGTTCATGATGGCGGCGCCATCGACGAGCCAGCCGATCGCGCCGATATCGGCCCAGCTCAGTGTCGGATAGTTGAAGATCGAGGAGTACTTGGCCTTGCCGGAATGCAACTGCTCATACATCTCGTCGCGGCTGATGCCGAGCGTCTCGGCGGCACAGTAGAGGTAGAGGCCGTGGCCGGCTTCATCCTGCACCTTGGCAAGCAGGATCGCCTTACGTTCCAGCGTCGGAGCACGGGTAATCCAGTTACCTTCCGGCAGCTGGCCGACGATTTCGGAATGGGCGTGCTGGCTAATCTGGCGGATCAGCGTCTTGCGATAACCTTCCGGCATCCACTCCTTCGGCTCGATCTTCTGGCTGGCATCGACGCGCTCCTGAAAGGCGCGCTCCTGGGGATCCATTTCGTCGAGGGAACGGATGCGGGCGCCGTCGGTTTTCACCATCTGTGCATACATTGATCTTTCCTCCGTCTTCGCGCGTCCGACGCGCTCGAGAATGATCGCAGGCCCGGGGATTGTCTCGAAGCGCATCGACAAGGCCGTCGCTTCACGGCACCGCCAGTATAAACCTGTTTCTCGTTCTCCTCCACGAAACAGCGATCCACCGGCAAACGCATTAACCGACCGATCGGTCACTGTATTAGCATGCGATATGTCACAGTACAAATGAATTTTTTGATATTTCTGTGACATTTTAGGCTTTCAAAGGGTGCGGCGAGACAACTGCTTCGTTGAGCGGATTGATCTTTCAGCGGGACTTGAGGCGTTCGTGCCGAGCTTGGCTTGCCGGTGTCGTCTCTTGAAGCTGGCCTGCCTCATTGACGAAATGGCGGCCAACATAAGCATCGGCTTTTTTCGACAAAAGCAGATAGAGATCGGCGAACAGCCGCCGCGCCTCCTCGCCCGGCCAATTATCCGGCAGAGCAGACTTGGGAAGATGCGGCTCGCGCAACATGATCAGGCGATATTGATGCACGAGCAGCAGCCGGGCAATCAGGCAATCGAACGGCGATAGCGCGGCACAATTTCCGACGCGTTCGAAAAACGAACCGAACCGAGCAATGAATTCGCGATAGGCCTCCGCGAAGCGTGGCAGGTTCCAGGCCTCTTCGGCAAATTCCCGCAACGCGCCGTTTTCGGTCGCCAACTGTGCATCGAAGACGACGACGCGGCCCGGCAGGGGCGGTGCGGGATGCGTTCCCACTGCGAGACGCGGGTTCAGCCTGGCAAAACCCTCTCGCTCGAGGCCCTGCATGATCTCTTCCGGCGCAGGTCCGTTGATGAGGACAAATTGCCAGCGGACTGCGGGTTGCGGTCCGTAGAACAGGCTGGCCGCCTCGACGAATTCGGCTTGAGCGGCATCAGTCAGCCGATAGAAGCTGCGGCGCCCTTCGCGCTCGCCCGCAAGCTGACCAGCCGCCACCAGTCGCGACACTGCGGTCCGCACGAGTGTCTCGGTGATCCCGACGCTCTTGCAGGTCTCGATGAGGTTGCCGATCCAGACGACGCCGCCCCGCGGCTCGATGACATCGCCGTAAATCGTCACGATAAAACTCGCGGCTTTTATCGGCAGGTCGACGAGAAGCGCCGCGACTGTCTCGCTCAAATCATGGCCGAGTTTGACGTTATCAGCCGACACTCCAACCCTGCTCCGCATCTGAAATTATTAGGGTCTATTAGCGTGAGATACTATCGGTATTCAAGCGCAGGCAGAGCCACGGATGCGCTCGCCGCCTATCGCGACACGTTCGTCGGCAACGCCGTGGTGTATTTGACGCATTTCAGCGAGAAGTGCGACGATGAGCTCAGCACAGCTTCATGGGTCAGGATACCTCGCATCAAAAGCCCTTCATATTCCCTGACATCAGCGACGACGGCACGGATCAGATAATCCCATTCCCCGGACATGGAGTAGCATTCCAGCACCTCGCGATAGCTGGCGATGAACTGTTCGAAATCGCGGCGGGTCGCGGGATCATGGGTCTTCATCTTGACCTGGCAGAAGACATTCAACCCCTTGCCAATCTTGTCGGGATCGACAAGGCGAACCGTCCTGCCCAGCACGCCGGCGCTTTCCAGCGCCTTGATCCTTCGCCAGCAGGACGCGGGCGATGCGCCCACCTTTTCCGACAGCGCCGCCTGGCTGATATCGCCCTCCTCCTGCAGCACGCGCAGAATCGCTCTATCAACGTGATCAAGATCGAAATTTTCCATTCATAAACCCGCTATTCATGAAATATCTCTTTCAAATCCTACTTAAAAAGCTGCAAAATTGAAAGGAATAGCGCGGACGCTTGAATTAAAATGATTTGGCCATCTGTAGGAGGATCATATGGCCCAGCTAGCCTTCAAAAGCCACGAGCGGAACTCGCCCGACGATCGCATCGATTGGCGCCGGGTTGCCTATCTCGTTCACCTCTCCCGGGCACTCGACGAGATGGAGGAAAAGCGTCTCGTTCCGGAAAAGAAGGTTCTCTATCAGTTTTCCGCACGCGGCCACGACATGGCGCAGATCCTCCTTGGAATGCAGCTGACCGGCCTGCACGACGCGACCTGCGGCTATTATCGCTCGCGGCCGCTCCTGCTTTCGCTCGGCGTCGACCCGGCCGATGCGCTGGGTTCAGCCATGGGCCGCGCCGGAGGCTATTCCGACGGGCGCGACATTGGTGTCGTCTTCAACTATCCGAACCGTTCCGGCGCCTCAGCCTTGCCCATGTGCGGCGGCGTCGGTGCGCAGTATACCCCCACAGCTGGCTGGGCGCAGGCGATGAAATATTATGCCACCACGCTAGGCCACGCGGAATACGCACACGATATCGGCGTCGTGCTTGGCGGCGATGGCTCCGTTGCCTCGAATGGCTTCTGGGCCGCCTTGACCGCTGCCACGACGCAACAATTGCCAATGCTGTTCTATATCGAGGACAACGGCTTTGGCATTTCGGTGCCTTCGACGGCGCAGACGCCGGGAGGGAATATCGCAGCCAATCTCGCAAGCTGGAAAAATCTCGCAATCTTCGACGGAGACGGATGCAACCCGGCCGAGGCCGCACATCTGGTGCAGGATGCCGTCTCTTTTGTTCGTGACGAACGCAAGCCGGCGCTTCTCAGGCTCACGGTTCCGCGCCTCGAGGGCCATAGTTTTCAGGACACGCAGACCTACAAGAGCGAGGAAACCGTGAGGCGCGAATGGGAACGCGACCCCCTGCCGCGTCTGAAAGATTTCCTCGTTCCCGCCGTGATGACCACACAAGAATGGGATGCCTGTGAAAGCGAAGCGCGCGAGGCAGCTGAAAACGCCCGTGCGCAAGCCGAAAAGAGGCCGGTCGCCGACCCCTCCTTCGTGACCCGCCATGTATTCTTCGATGGCGCCATGCAGACGATGGGTGGGCAGCATCCGTCCGGATATGTGCCTCCAGCGACAACGGATGTACCGGAAACCTCCGGCCCACGCATCAACATGGTCACGGCCATTCGCAGAACACTCGAACACGAGATGTCGATCAACGAGCGCGTTGTCATGTTCGGCGAGGATATCGGCCCCAAGGGAGGGGTTCATGCCGTCACCCTCGGCATGCAGGAAAAATTCGGCAGCGAGCGGGTTTTCGATACGTCGCTGTCCGAAGAGGGCATCATCGGCCGCGCCGTCGGCATGGCGCTCGCCGGTCTCGTCCCCATTCCCGAAATCCAGTTCAGGAAATATGCCGAGCCGGCCACCGAACAGCTGAACGACTGCGGCACCATCCGCTGGCGCACCAACAACCGTTTTGCTGCCCCCATCGTGGTCCGCATGCCCGGCGGCTTCTTCAAATGCGGCGATCCCTGGCACAGCCAGACCAACGAAGTGGCCTTCGTCCACCAGCCGGGCTGGAAGGTTGCGGTTCCATCAAATGCAGAGGATGCCGTCGGCCTGCTGCGCACCTCGATGCGTGGCAACGACCCGGTCATCTTCTTCGAGCATAGAGCCATGCTCGATGATGCCTGGGCGCGGCGCCCCTATCCCGGCGACAACTTCGCGCTGCCCTTCGGCAAGGCGAAGCTGACGCGGACCGGCAGCGACATCACCATCGTCACCTGGGGCGGCATGGTGCAGCGCTGCGAGGAGGCGGCCGAAGACATCTCTGCCGATATCATCGATCTCCGCACGTTGATGCCCTGGGATCAGGAAGTCGTCCTTGCTTCGGTCGCCAAGACGCATCGCTGCCTTATCGTTCACGAAGACTTAGAAGCCGCAGGCTTCGGCGCTGAGATCGCCGCCGTCATTGCAGACAAGGCATTCACGGATCTCGATGCGCCGATCTCGCGTCTGACCATGCCCGATATTCCGAGCCCGCATAATCCCGCTCTTCTCGATTGGGCCGTACCCTCGACCGAGCGGATCGCCAAGCGCATTGCCGAAATCCTGGAGTTTTAGGGATGAGTGGTATCATCGAGATCACGGCTCCGATCGAGCAGGAGGGCACGAAAGCCGTCGTCCGCAACTGGCTGAAGCGGATCGGCGATTATGTGCGGGAAGGCGACGCACTTGTCGAACTGGAAACCGACAAGGTCACCCAGGAGATACCGGCGCCATGCGACGGCATTCTGAGCGAAATTGCGATGGAGGATGGCGATGACGCTACGCCCGGCGCGATCCTCGGACGTATGAGCATCGAAAACGCGAACGGTGTTGCAGCGCAAGCGACGGAGGCCCCGTTGCAGATACAGCCGGCCTCACCTGCCACAGGCCCCGCCGCCGCTTATTATTCACCCGCCGTTCGCAAGGCCGCCGAGGAATATGGGATCGACCCGGCCAGTCTCAAAGGCAGCGGCAGGGACGGACGGGTCACGCGTGCCGATATGGATCATGCGCTGGAAACCGCCAAGCCGCATCCGTCTGCGCCGATGTCGCAACGGGCCGCGGCTGGACAGACCCCGCCGGCAGTCGCGGCTGACGGCAAATCTCGGATCGTTCCCCATTCGGCCATGCGGCTTTCGATCGCGAGGCACATGGCCCAATCATTGGCGGCGGCACCGCAGGTGACCGCTATCTTCGAGGCGGATTTCACGGCAATCATGCGCCATCGCGAAAACAACAAGGCCCGACTGAAGGCCGAAGGCGTGAACCTATCCTATACTGCCTATTTCGTGGCGGCATCGGTTGCGGCCATGAAACTCGTCCCCGAAGTCAACAGCCAATGGCATGATGACAGTCTCGAAATCTTCGAAGATATCAATATCGGGATCGGCATCGCATTGGGCGACAAGGGCCTGGTCGCGCCGATCGTTCGGCAGGCGCAGGATCTCCAGCTTGAGGCGATCGCCGCAAGGCTCCAGAATCTGACGGACCGGGCGCGATCCAATGCGCTCAAGGCCGACGATATGAAAGGCGGAACCTTCACGATCTCCAATCATGGCGTTTCCGGCTCGCTGGTCGCATCCCCCATCATCATCAACCAGCCGCAATCCGCCATCCTCGGCATCGGCAAGCTGGAGAAGCGTGTCGTCGTTCGGGAGGTTGATGGGGCCGATACGATCCAGATCCGCCCGATGGCCTATGTGTCCCTGACGATTGACCATCGCTCCCTGGACGGCCACCAGACGAACGCGTGGTTGTCGGAATTCGTGCGGATTCTGGAGGATTGGCCGCAATAGGGAAAGGGATGGGTCAATGAATAAGACAGCATTTTTCGACAGCCTTACGGAACAGAAGCCCGATCCCCTGCTTGAACTGATTGCCAAGTTCGCCGCCGACCCGAGGCCTGGAAAGATCGACCTCGGCGTTGGCGTCTATCGCGATGAAACCGGCCGAACGCCGGTCATGAAAGCTGTCAAGGCAGCCGAGCATCATCTCTGGGAAACGCAGCAATCCAAATCCTATATCGGTCCGGAAGGCGATCCTGTTTTCCTTAGAGCATTAGCGTCCGAAGTCTTCGGCGAGCGCCATAGTGGCAAGTATCTGGCGGGAATTCAGACACCGGGCGGAACCGGCGCTCTGCGGCTGGCTGCGGAACTGCTTGCCCTCGATAAGCGACGCAAGATCTGGATCGGCACACCGACGTGGATCAACCATCAGGCGATCTTTGCCGCCGTCGGCCTTCAGGTCGGGACCTATCGTTTCTTCGATATCGGCAAGCAGACCGTTCTCATCGATGAGATGCTGACGACCCTGCGGAACGCAGCACCCGGTGACGCGGTGCTGCTGCAAACAAGCTGCCATAATCCGACAGGCGCGGGATTGTCATCGCAGAATTGGCGAGACATCGCTGAGATCGTCGCCGACAAGGGATTACTGCCGCTCTTCGACAATGCCTATCAAGGCCTCGGTCACGGCCGGGTCGAAGATGCAACCGGCATGATTAATGTGATCGAAGCGGTCGGCGAGGCTATGGTTGCCGTCTCCTGCTCCAAATCCTTCTCGCTCTATCGGGAGCGCACCGGCGCGGTCTATCTCTTCGGCGATCAGCAGGCGCCGTTAAACAAGGGCATCGGCAATCTGGCGAGCCATGCCCGCACCAGCTATTCCATGCCGCCAGCGCATGGGGCTGCTATTGTTACCGCGATCCTGCAGGACCCATCGCGGCGCCGGGCCTGGATCGATGAACTCAGCAAAATGCGCAACCGCATAGTCGAAATCCGCCAGGCCGCCGCCAAAGCCTTTGCAAAATTCCGTCCTGATCTCGCCAATATCGCTTCGCAGGAAGGTATGTTCTCCCTTCTGCCGATCTCTCCGGAAAATGTCCGGCAGCTTCGGGCCGAACACGGCATCTACATGCCGGATTCCGGCAGGATCAACGTGGCCGGGATGCGGCTCACGGATGTCGCATCCGTCGCGGAGCGCATCGGTCCATATCTTGCCTGAATATGCGCCCAACTAGTCCGGCGTTTCACGCAAGGGCCTCATCAGGACGCGCTAATCGGCTCGCTGGCCGTAGGTTTTGCTGCGCATCCAACGCGGCAAAAGCACTCTGATCCACTACTGCCTGAACGCCATGCGCGGTCCCACAAGTGGATCAAGCGCGTGCGGCTTCGCACCTATTGACCTTTTCATACATAAATATAATCTGCGTATATGCAAACTGATGGCCAGCTTGGGCTGTCACGTCAATAGCCAGATCGAGATCCGGTTCGAGCATGAAGGCAGTCTTGGCCGCGATGGTCTCGCCGCGAGGCATCTGCCTTTGGGAGGAGTGACTATGACAAACGACAATCCGGCGCTGCAAAGCGCCGTGCGCAAGGCGACGATTCGTCTTCTGCCCTTCCTGGGCTTGATGCTGATCCTGAATTTTCTCGATCGCTCCAATGTCGGCTTCGCCAAGGTGGCTTATCAGGCCGATACCGGTATTTCAGATGCTGCCTATGCCTTCGGCGCCGGCATTCTCTATCTGGGCTATGCCACCTTCGAAGTGCCGAGCAACCTCATCATGCAGCGCGTCGGCGCCCGCCTGTGGCTCAGCCGCATCATGATCACCTGGGGCATCGTCTCGGCCTGCATGGTCTTTGCCCATACACCGATGAGCTACTACATCGTTCGTTTCCTGCTCGGCGTCTGCGAAGCCGGCTTCTATCCGGGCGTCTTGCTTTACCTGACTTACTGGTTCCCGGCCAAGCATAGGGCGCGCGCTACCGGCCTCTTCTATCTCGGTGTCCCCCTATCGCTGGTGATCGGCGCACCACTTTCCGGCTGGTTGCTCACTCATCACGACGTCCTTGGCCTTACCAACTGGCAATGGATGTTCGCGGTCGAAGGCCTTGCGGCAACCGTCGTCGGCATCCTGGCCCTCTTCTTCCTGACGAGCCGCCCAACAGAAGCGAAATGGCTGACGTTGGAGGAGAAAAATGCGCTGAATGCCGTCATTGAAGCGGAAGAGCGCAGCAAGCTTTCCGAAGTGAAGCACTCCGTCTTCAGCGTGCTGAAAGATTGGCGCGTCCTCGCCTTCGTCGGCATCTATCTGTTCATCCAGATCGGTGTCGGCCCGATCACCTTTTACCTGCCGGCGCGGCTGGCACAGGCGCTCGGCGGCGGCGTCAATACCTGGGTCGGTGTGCTGCTCGGCCTACCCTGGCTTTGCGCGCTTTTCGCAACCCGCTTCTTCACCGTCTATGCCGACAAGCATGACAACCATCGCATCGTCTGCATCGCCATGCTGACGGCCGGTACCATCGCGCTAGGAACGATCGGCCTGACGATGAATCCGTGGGTGATGGTCATTGCCGCCTGCATCGCGGTTCCGGGCCTTGCCTCTTCGCAGCCGGTCTTCTGGAGCCTGCCGACCCGCTATCTCGGAGGCGTCGGTGCCGCCAGCGGCATTGCCTTCATTGTCTCGCTCGGCAATCTCGGCAGCTTCGCCTCGCCGCAGATCAAGGCCTATGTCGACGCAGCCACAGGCAATGGCGATATCGGCTTCTATATCCTCGCCGGCTGCTGCTTCCTGTCTGTCGTGCTGCTGATCGCACTCGGCCCGCACCGCCGCTGGATCGCCGACGCCGAGCCGGCCGCCAGTGGCAGCCGTTCGCATTGAAGGAAGAGAACTTTCGATCCTCGCCCACTATCGCGGAGCGAGGATCGATACGATGCGGCAAATCCACCGCGCAACGTTAGCCACTGACGATCTCTTCAAGCGCCAGCGCCGCACCCAGCAACCGCTCGTCCTGGTTCTTCGGCGCCGACAGCAGGAAGCCGACCGGCATGCCTGCTTCACCGGCGCCGCAAGGCAGGGAGACGCCGCACCAATCGAGGAAATTGCCGATTGCCGTATTGCGCAGCGTTCTGCCATTGATCTTTACGAACAGCTCGTCATCCGCTTCCAGAGGGCCAAGCGCCGGCGCAACATGGGCAACCGTCGGATAGGCGATGAACTCGTTCGGCCCAAGCGTGCCGGCAACTTCCCTGATCAGTTGCTCACGCACTTTGAGCGTTTCCAGGTAACCGACCAGCGTCGTCTTCTCTCCGAGGCGCGTCCGCGCCACGACACGCCGGTCCATGGAATCGGCTTCCGGTCCTGCCAGACGCCGGTGATGCAGCACGAAGGCCTCGGCAGTAACCAACGGCCCATACTCGGCCATCAGCTCAAAGAGCCTTTCGAATGCCGGAAAGGCCGCTCGCCGGATCTTAACGCCGGCAGCACTCAATCTCGCCAGCGTCGCCTCGAAAGCTGCAAGAACACCATCTTGCGCGTCATTCATGACGATATTTGTCGGCACGACGATGGAAAGCCCGGCAGCTTCGGCACGCTCTATCTCGGGGACAAAGCGCCCACGCATCGCGGCATCGACCCAGATCGCATCCTGGACGCTGCGGCACAAAGGCCCTAGCGAGTCGAGGCTTGTCGACAGCGGAAAGATACCGCCCATGCTGTAGCGGCCATGGCTCGCCTTATAGCCGACAAGGCCGTTGAAAGCAGCCGGTATGCGCACGGAGCCGCCCGTATCCGTGCCGATCGATACCGGCACGAGACCTGCTGCGACCGCGACGGCAGACCCCGAGGACGAACCGCCCGGAATGCGCCTGACATCCGTTGCCAGGGGATTAAGCGGCGTGCCGTAATGCGGATTGAGGCCAAGGCCGGAAAAGGCGAATTCGCTCATATTGACCCTGCCGACTGCGATCATGCCCGCAGCCTTCAACGCCTTGACGACATCGGCATCGTCCTGCGCGGGCTCAGCGTCCGCAAGCACGATCGACCCGGCTGTGGTCGGCAGACCGGCGATGGCGAAGAGATCCTTCCATGCGATGGGAATGCCATCCAGCAGCCCGCGCGAACGCCCCTCACGCAGCCGCTTGGACGAAGCGACCGCCTCCTCCTTCGCGCGCGTTTCCAATAGCCGCGTAAAGATCGCCTGATCCTTGTAAGTCCGGATCGCATCGAGGGTCTCCTCGGCCAGCGCGACCGGATCGAGACTGCCAGACTGGATCAGGACCGAGAGCTGCGCGATCGATTTGCTGAGGTGTGTCTGTGTCATAGTCCCTGCTCTCCTCTTCAGCCGACCAGCTGCACCCAGCGGCGCACGAGATAATTGTGCTCATCCATTGTCGTATTCCAGACGGCAATGCAATTGGCACGCTGCCAATAGGATCCGCCGCTACGCACCGATCCTTTCCTGATCCGCATCTGCCCATCCGGGCCGGGCAAGTCTTCGATGGCGGCCGCCCCTTCATACCAATAGTCCCATTCGGCCTGGGTCATGAACTGCCGCGAGCGCTGCGGTGTCGAAATGTAATAGCCCTGCCGCGCGACCACGGCGCCCGGCCATCCGGAGATCCACCAGTTCAGATAGTCATAGGCGACATCGAGCAGGCGGCCGCTCAAATGTTTCGAAAGACAGAGGCCGCCGTGCCAGGCGCGGTAACCCTCCGCCGGTACGGCCTGTTCGACGGGGGAACCCTTGGAGTTCAGGATGCCGATGCCGGGCGACCACATGCTCTGGACGCTGGTCTCGCCGGCGATCATCAGCCGCGCCGCATCCTCGGCGGTTTTCCAGAAATCCCGGAAGAAGCCGGCCTTCTTGCGCTCCTCCAGGAGATCGATCAGCTGGTCGATCTCCTGGATAGACATGTTGCCGATATCGTCGAACGACATGAGCCCGGCCGCCTGAGCCGCGAGCGCCGCATCGAATATGCCGATCGCGGGCTCATCCACCAGCGCCACCCGCCCCGCCCAGCGCTCGTCGAAGAGCGCCCCCCAGGAATGCATCCCGACGCCGTTGGGCGCCAGATCCGTCCGATAGGCGAAACTATCGAAATTATGCGTCGTCGGCAGCATCGAGATGAAGCGTGAAGGCGTATCGCCTAAGGCGAGGTTCGGCTGCACGAAGAGCTTTTTCGCCGGCACATCGCCGAGCCCCATTCGCGGATTAGGACCAATATGGCCTGTTTTCGTCAGATCGTTGACCTCATCCCAGAGCACGATGCGCTGGGTGTCCACAGGCTGGATCGCGCGCCAGTGCCAGACGATATCGAGATTGTGGAAGCACTGGTCGTAGATATCGTAGGTTTCCGGCTCGCGGGCCGCCTTGTATTGCGTCGTCAGGAAGTCGTTGTTGTCGAACGTCACGTCGATGCCGAGATCGTCCTGCGCGCGCAGGCGCAATTCCTCCAGCAGCGAGATCGCAGTCCCGAGAACGCGCAGGCGCGGCCGGCCTTTCAGATGCAAGGCGGGAGCGGACATGCTTTTGGCGACGGATTCATGCTTGTTCATGGAGATACCGGTTGTCTCATCGCGCCGCGGCGACCGGGTAGGACGCGGCAGACACGCGCGCCAGTGTGAAGGCTTCGAACGAGCGTTTCAAGAGAGTGCCATCGAGCCCGTCCAGGATGAAGACCAGCCGAGAGTTACGATCTTCCGAAGGCCAGCCATCCATGTGCACCGGTGTATGAACCAGATGCTGAACCCCATGAACGGCGACGGGGCGCTCCTCACCGCTGAGATTGAGGATACCCTTCACGCGCAGCACCCGATCACCATGCCGATTGAGCAGCATGGTCAGCCAGAGTCCGAAAGCGGTCCAATCGACAGGCCTATCGATGCCGAGAGAAATCGAGGAAATGGCGGCCTGATGCGGCGCACCATCCGATGAGACGAGCCGTACCGGCTCCTCGCAGTAAAAGCCGCTCTGCGACAGGCTGCCGCTTGGCGAGACGTCGCTTTGGACGGCAACAAGCGAGGAGAGATCGAGATCCGGATCGGCCGCGATCAGGATCGGGGTATCGGGATTGAGCGCTCGAAGCCGAGCCTGAAGGTCGTCTTCACCACGATCCGCCTGAAGATCGGTCTTAGTCACGATCAAACGATCCGCAATAGCCGCCTGCCTGTTGGATTCGATATAGGTGTCGAGCTGACGCAGCCCATTCACCGCATCGACTGTCGTAATGACGTTGCCGGCGCAAAAATGGTGCCTGAGCACCGGATCAGCCTTGATAGTCGAAAGTACAGGGAAAGGATCGGCAAGACCCGTGCTTTCGATGATGACGCGCCGGAATGGCGGCAGCAGCCCTCGTTCGCGGCGAGAATAAAGCTCTTTCAATGCAGCGGCAAGGTCACCGCGCACCGTGCAGCAGACGCAGCCGGAGCGCAGCAGCACCATTTCTCCGTCAACCCTTTCAACAAGATCGTGGTCAAGCCCGATCTCGCCGAATTCGTTGATGAGCACGGCGGTATCGGCAAAGGCCGGATTAGCCAGGATGCGCTTGAGCAGCGTCGTCTTGCCGGAACCGAGAAAGCCCGTCAAAAGATTGATCGGCAGGAAGCCGCTGGTTTCAATCACCATGCCGTGCCTCCATCCTGGCGATGAAGGCATCGTCGAGCGGATCGCAGGGCCGGCCGACGAGCCTTTCGGCCGCCGGCCAGATATGGCCGAGATCCTCGATGATCTCGCTCCTGCCCGTTCTGGTCGACAGCACGAAGGATGCGCCCTGCCAATCGGAGAGGACAAGGCCGAAACCCGAGAGCATCTCATTGGCGACGCGCACGCGCTCAGCGCGCTCGCGCCGTCGGTTGAAGCTTGCGTGATTGCGGGTGAAGACGCCCGGCCGTGCCACGGCATCCGTCCAGTGCTCGTTGCCACCGAGCACGCCGCACAGTGAACACATAACAATCGCCTCCTTGAGATGCACTCGGTTATTCAGCCTCGCCGGCTATTTCTTGCGCGGAAAGCGGGCTGCGAAATCGTCGGCGATCTCATTCATCGTGACGAACTTGACGCCCGGATGCTTGATCATATGCGCATAGAGCCGCTCCAGCATCACCAACACCTGCGGCCGGCCGGCGACGTCGGGATGGATGGTGATCGGGAAGATGGCGTAATCCATCTCGCGATAGACCCAGTCGAACTGGTCGCGCCACATCTGCTCGATATGATGCGGATTGACGAAGCCGTGGCTGTTCGGAGATTTCTTGATGAACATCATCGGCGGCAGGTCGTCGAGATACCAGGATGCCGGGATTTCGATCAGATCGGTCTCCTGGCCGCGCTTCAGCGGTACCATCCAATCCGACGGCTTGCGCGAATAGTCGATCTTCGTCCAGCTGTCGCCGACACGCACATAATAAGGCGTGAAGTCATTATGCATCAGCGAATGATCGTACTTGATGCCACGCTCCAGAAGCAGCTCGTTCGTCACATTGGAGAATTCCCACCACGGCGCGACATAGCCGGTCGGGCGCTTGCCGGACAGCTTGGTGACCAGCTCGATGCACTTGTCGAGGATTTCCGTCTCCTGCTCGCGCGTCATGGCGATCGGATTTTCATGGCTGTAGCCATGGATGCCGATTTCATGGCCGGCGTCGGCCACCGCCTGCATCTGCTCCGGAAAGGTTTCGATCGAGTGACCGGGAATGAACCATGTCGTCTTGATGCCGAAGCGTTCGAAGAGCTTCACCAGCCGCGGGCTGCCGACTTCGCCGGCAAAAAGGCCACGCGAGATGTCGTCGGGCGAATCCTCGCCACCGTAAGAGCCAAGCCAGCCGGCTACGGCATCGACGTCGACGCCAAAACTGCACAAGATTTCCTTTGCCATGGGATGACCTCCTTCAATTTGAGTTTTCTGTAATCAGTGAGCCGGGATGACGGTCGCGTCGGCCGGATCCCAGGTAAGCATGACCTCGGCGCCCGGGGGAAAGGCGCCGGGCCGGTATTTGTCGATATGCGCTTCCAGCGCCAGGCCTCGGCCATCGGGCAGGCTGATGCCGATCTGCGAGATATGGCCGACCACGTCGAAGCGCTCGACGCGTGCGCCAACCACATTGCCGCCGAAAGCTCGCGCGAGATTCTCGCGTGCAGAGCCGCCCGCCGCGTGAACCTCGATCGCCTCCGAAGGAATGACGATGTTGACCTTGCTGCTGAGGCCGCCATTGGCGCAGCCCGACAGCGTGCCGAAGGATGTGGAGACGAATGTGCTGTCGGCCTCGGTGCCGGCGACCTCGCCTTCGAAGATGGTATTGCGGCCGATGAACTGGGCCACGAATGGCGTATCGGGGCGCGTATAAAGCTGAGCCGGCGGACTGATCTGCTCCACCCTGCCCTGGTTCATGACGACGATGCGGTCGGACAGCGCCAGCGCTTCAGACTGGGCATGCGTGACGAAGACGAAGGTCACGCCGAGCTTCTTCTGCAGCAGCTTCAGCTCGTTCTGGATCGCCTTGCGCAGATTGGCATCGAGCGCGCCCAGCGGCTCGTCAAGAAGCAGTACATCCGGCTCGACCACGAGGCCGCGGGCAAGCGCAATACGTTGACGCTGACCGCCCGAGAGCTTGTCCGGCTTGCGCTCGGCAATATCCTCCAGCCCAAGGGTGGCGAGGATGCGATCGACCCGCGCCTCACGCTCGGCCTTCGCCATGCCCTTGACCTCGAGACCATATCCGACATTCCGCCGGACGGTCATATGCGGGAACAGAGCATAGTTCTGGAAGATCATCGATGTCGGTCGCTTCTGCGGCCGGACATCGTTCATGCGTACGCCCTTAATCATCATGTCGCCGGAGGAAATGCTCTCGAAGCCTGCGATCATGCGAAGCGTCGTCGTTTTACCGCAGCCCGACGGACCGAGGAAGGCTATGAATTCGCCCTTCCTGATCGACAGATTGAAGTCGATGACGGCAGGCGTGCCATTGTCATAGACCTTGCCGACATCGATGAGTTCCAAATCATATATCATGAGAGATCTCCGGGCGTGGATGAGGAGGCGGACATCGCCTCCTCGCTGAACCGAAAATGGGTGGCTGGCGCCGCCTCATTACGCATTGAGGAATTCATCCCACTTCTGGACAAGGTGGTCGTATTCATCCGGCCACTGATGCCAGTAGGCAACATTCTTGGCGCGTTCCGCCAGCGAGCCGCCATCGCGCAGGTCGCCTTCCTTGATGCCGCGCTCGGCAGCGCCGACCCACGGCTTGCCCTCGTACCAGAAGGCATATTTGTCCGGCGCCATGACCTTCTGGATATTGGTCGACGGTGAGTAATAGCCTTGCTCGGAAACGGTGATGCCGGGTTCGCCCGAAAGCCAGTAATCGGCATAGGCGATCACGGCATCCTTGTTCGGCGTGCCAGCGATCATCGATGGGCCGATCGCCCAGCCGCGATAACCTTCCTTCGGCACGGCATATTTGCACGCCTTGCCCTGGGCCTTAACCGCCATGACGGCCGGCTGCCAGGCGTCGCAGACGACCATCTCGCCCGATGCCATCAGATTGACCAGCTCGCCGAAATCGCCCCAAAGCGCGCGGAACTGCCCGTCCTTCTTCTTGGAAACCAGGAACTTCGCCGCCTCGTCGATTTCAGCCGTGCTCGGGTTGCCGGGATTCTTCACGTTCAGGAGGCCAAGCGTATTCATCGCCATGATGGCCTGGCCGAAGGCGATCAGCGGATCGGTGTTGAGGCCGGACTTGCCCTTCCACTTCGGATCGAAGATCGCCGACCAGGTGTTGGCTTCCTCGGCGGAGAGAACGTCCGGATTGTAGCCGATAGAATCGTAGTTATAGACCGCAGGCACCATGTTCAGCGTGGTCTTGGCGTCATCGGCCCAGATCTGGCCGACGATCTGCTGCTTCGGCTCCCACTTGTCGGAAGGCGTGGTGAAGGTATCGCGGATATTGGCCCAGTTCTTCAGGGAGGCGGCCGGAACCGGCTCGACATTGTTGGTCATGACGATCGACGGCAGACGTTCGCCGATGATTTCCCAGCAATCGTAATCCTTGGAACCGGACAGGATCTTGGTCTGCGCGTCCGGAAAGGTCGCCGCAGTACCCGAGGTCTGGCCAACGCCGCTCACCTTGCGGAATTCATCGAGGATACGCTCCTGAACGGTGACCGAGAGACCAATGGTGCGCAGCTGTTCCTTGGCGAGATTGGCAGCCTGTGCGTAGGCCGCTCGCGACGACAGGAATGGCGTACCGCCACCGATCGCAAGCGCCATGACGCCGGCCGAATGCTTCAATAGAGAGCGTCTGTTCAATTCCATTTTGGACATCTTTGTTCTCCAGTGCTGATTGCTGTTCCCTTGGCCCTTGCTGGACCTGCTTCATCGCCGTATCGCCGTTCATCCGGTCGTTGCCCGAACGATGACGATCAGTACCGCCCCACGAGGAGGCCACCATCAACGACCAGAACCTGGCCGGTCATGTATCTCGCGCCGTTTGACGCGAGAAATGCGATCACGTCGGCGATGTCTTCTGGCTCACCGAGCCGGCCCATCGGGATGAACTCGGCCGCCTTTTCCGCGCCCGCAGGCCCGAGCGAATTCTCTTCCGATAGAAGCTGGGCAGTGCGGATATAGCCCGGTGCAATGCCGTTGACCCTGATGCCGTCCTTCGCCAGCTCGACGGCGAGCCCCCGCACCAGCCCGACGACCCCGGATTTTGCCGCCGAATAATGGACATGCTCGTCCCATCCATAGGCGACGCCCATGATCGAGGAGAGCGCGACAATGCTTCCGGATCTGCGGGTACGCATGCCGGGTATGGCGGCACGCACCAGCTTGAAGATGCCCTTCAGATCGATATCCATGGTCAGGTCCCATTTGTCGTCGGTGAGCTCGCCCAGCGGCGTGCGATGGGCGATGCCGGCATTGGCAACGATGATGTCGATCCTGCCGAAGCGTGCCTCTACATGCGCGACCAGCCGGTTTGCGGCTTCCGTCGAGCGCACGTCGTAAAGATGAAACTCTGCCGAGCCGCCGGCGGTGAGAATGTCATGAACCGTCTGCTCACCTTCCTTCTCGAGGATATCGGTGACGACGACATGGTCGCCGAGCGCCGCAAACGCCTTTGCTGTCGCCTGGCCGATACCGATGCCCGCACCCGTGACGATGACAATCCGCTTCTCTGCACAGTCCATCTTCTTGTCTCCTTCAGAGCATCACATCGCCGGAATTCGGCCCGAGCGTCTGGCCGACGAAAAGGCTCGCGGCCGGCGAGGCCAGAAACGCCACGGTCGCGGCCACCTCTTCCGGCTCGCCGAAGCGGCCGAGCGGCAATTCGCGCTTCTTGCGTTCGCGCCATTCTTCGGAAAGACCGCGCACCAGCGGCGTGTTGATCGGTCCCGGCGCTACGGCATTGACCCGCACGCCCCGGCTCGAGACCTCGCGAGCGAGTGCCTTCGTCATGCCGATGATCGCGGCCTTGGCGCCAGAATAATGAACAAGCTCGATGCCGCCGATCTGTCCGAGCTGGGAAGCGACGTTGACGATGACACCCTCGCCGCGCGCCAGCATCGACGGCAAGACGGCCTTGGTCACCAGGAAGGTGCCGCGCACATGCACCGCAAACATCCGGTCGAAATCCTCCAGCTCGAGGTTCTCGAAGGCTGCCTGATGCGCGATACCGGCATTGTTTACAAGAAGGGCGACATCGCCATGCGAGGCCTTGGCAGCGGCATGGATCGCCGCCACATCCTCGGGACTAGCAACGTCGCCGGCGATCGCGGTCGCCGCACCGCCCGCCTTGTTGATCTCCGAGGCGACTGCCTCGGCTCGCTCAACTGAGAGGTCATTGACTAGCACAGCATAACCATCAGCACCGAGGCGCAGTGCAATGGCGCGGCCGATACCGGAGCCGGCGCCGGTGACAATGGCGGAGATCGGGGCGAAAGCCTTCTCAGCCATCATGCGTCCTCCTGAATGCGGACGCGCTTAGCCCGCCGCACCGACAGGCCCATCAGGATCGCGTAGGTGCCGAGAAGTGCGAAGGAAAACAGCGTCGTCAGCACCCCGAAGGCAAAGACGTTCGGATGCACCTCGACGGAGAAGGTGCCGTAGATAGCAAGCGGCAAGGTCAGCTCGCGGCCGGAAGCAAACAGGGTGCGTGAGAACTCGTCATAGGAGAGCGTGAAGGCAAAGAGCATCGCCGAAAGCACGCCAGGGAAGATCAGCGGGAACGTGACCTTGCGGAAGGTGCGCGCGGGGGTAACGCCGAGCGACCAGGAGGCTTCCTCCATGCTCGGATCGAACCTGTTGAAGATCGCGAGCATGACCAGAAAGGCAAACGGGAAGGTGTAGACGACATGCAGAACGAAGGCCGTGCTCCACCAGTGACGATCGATGCCGAAGGCGTTGGCGACGAGAGCCATGCCGAGACCGACGAGCACGCCCGGCACCATCATGCCGAGAACGATCAGATAGAAGGCGACGCCAGAGCCGCGGAACTTGCGGCGAAAGGCCTGGGCGGACATGACGCCGAGCACCGTCGAGACGATCATGGTCATCAGCGCCAGCGAGAGCGAACGGATCAGCGCCTGATCGATAGGCAACGGTGCGATGCGCGACGGCGGCGTAAGACCGAAGAGATGCCGATACCAATAGATCGACCATTCGATGATCGGGAATTGCGGACCACCCTCCGGACCGGTCTGGAACGACAGGATCGCCAGGACGACGAGCGGTCCATAGAGGAAGATCAAGAAGAGGGTCGTGTAGACGCCCAGGCCGAGCTTGATGCCACCAGCATTCATGATCAGAGCTCCTTTCTGAGGTCGACGACCTTGAGCAGGGCTGCGACAACAGCACCCATGATGATCGTGAGCACAACGCCGGCGACTGCGGCAAAGGCCCATTTCAGCGAGCCGACCTGGGTGACGATGATATTGCCGAGCAGATTGACCTTGCGGCCGGATAGGGCGGCGGACGTTGCGAATTCGCCGAGAACCATAACGGAGACAAAAATCGCGCCGACCACCACGCCCGGCATGGAAAGCGGCAGGATGATCGTGCGGAAGATGCGCCAGAAGCCGGCACCAAGATCCTGAGCAGCCTCGATGACCGAGGCGTCGATGCGACCCATCATGAAGGCGATCGGCCCGACCATGAAGACGCAGTAGATCTGGGTCATGCCGATGATGACGGACAGTTCTGAAAACAGCAGTACCTCGATTGGCTGCCGAATAACGCCCAGATTCATCAGGATCATGTTGATGGCACCTTCGGTGCCGAGCATCGGCCGCCAGGCGAGAACTCGGATCAGGAAGGACGTCCAAAACGGGATGACGCAGAGTACGAGCAACACGGTCTGCAGCGTCTTGTTTTTGATGAGAAGGCCGACGAAGAGCGCTGCCGGATAGCCGACGATAAGCGTCGACAGAAGCACAAGCAGCCAGATGCGGATCGTCGTCCAGAGCGCCCCGAGATAGGTAGAGCTTGTCAGAAAGGTGATCCAGCTCTGCAATGTCAGTGTCGGTTCGATCTTGAAGGTCGTCTGCGTCCAAAAGGAAACATAGACCATCATCAGCATCGGGAGGACGAGGAAGGCGACCATCCAGATCATGCCCGGCGCCAGAAGCCAGAGCGTCTTGTTCGATTTCCGGCGCACGGTTGCGCTTTCCTGCACGGCTTCCTCTGATGTCGCGACCATGGTCATCTCTCGCTCTCCTTGGAGGAACCGGTGGAAGGGTTCGAAGGGTTCACATCAGCCGAAAACAAGGGCATCCTCCTTCTTCCAGACGAGCGCATAGCGGTCCTTTTCGACAAAGGCCGGCGGACGGGCGTGGCTCAGATGGGATTCGACCTCGAAGACCTGGCCGCCATCGAGCGCAAAGAAGGAATTGACCGCTGCGCCGGAATATTCGCTGGCGATGAAATCCGCCTCGATGCGCACTTCGTCATCCGATAGCACCGCATCGCGGGAGCGGATCGAAACGCGGTCATAGCGGATCGCATAGGCTGGCTGCGGTGCCTTTCGGCGCGAACCATTCAGAGGGAAACGACCGGCCGGTCCGACGAAAGCATCCGCGACCACATCGCCGGCAAAGAGGTTATAGCAATTGAGAAAGCGGGCGACCGAGGCCGTTGCCGGGCTATTGTAGAGGACATCCGAAGCGGCGGCCTGCGCGATGCGGCCACGATCGAGAACAAGCACTAGGTCCCCCATCGCCAAGGCTTCGCTCTCGCTGCCAGTAACATGCAGGAAGGTTACGCCGCAGCGTTCGCGGATGATCTTGAGCTCGCTTCGCATGCGGCCCCGCAGATTGGCATCGAGCGCGCCGAGCGGCTCGTCCAGCAGCACCATCTTCGGCTCCGTCACCAGTGTGCGTGCCAAGGCGACGCGCTGGCGCTGGCCACCGGAAATCTGCGTCACCGCGCGATCGTCAAATCCCTTGAGACCGACCAGCGACAGTATATCTTGAACCCTCTTTGCCAGGACGCGCGCATCCGTCACCGGATCGACCTTGCGATTGCGCAGGCCGAAGGCAACGTTCTCGGCAACGGAAAGATGCGGAAACAGAGCGAAGTTCTGAAAAACGAAACCGATGCCGCGGTCATGCGGCTCGACGCCATCGAGCCGTTTGCCGTGGAAAAGGAGCGAACCGGCATCCGGCTCCTCGAAACCGGCAATGACGCGCAGCAGCGTCGTCTTGCCCGCACCGCTGGGGCCAAGTAGCGAGATATAGGCATTGTCGGGCAAAGAGAAATCTATCCTGTCCAATGCGGCTGACACGCCATAGGACTTGGTGACTTGGCTAAGCTGAAGAACGGTCGACACCGAATTCCCACCAGTTTCAAGGCAAGGACCATCCTTCGGGCAAAGCTCCGCTTTCGCCTGGATCGCATTGATCCGAACGGTCAGACGTCAGCCTGCATTCGCGCATGATCACATGCGCGTCAAAGAGATGTTCCTTGGCGTTTCAAAGAGTTCCACCTGCGACGCTTCTGACGAGCGTCTTGATGTTCAGAGCATTACATAAATGATTTTTGTATTCAATAGACTTTTCTAGAAAATGTCGAACCGCGAAGTAACGATCGATTGAGGAACAACTGGCGAAAGGCGGCGATATCGACGGGCACCCCTGCCCTACCCATAGAATTGGCGGCAAAATGGTTGCTGCAGCTGCCGCAACGTGGCGTGCCGCACCGGTATCATTCAGCAAATAGCGCCAATCGCTGCGCTATGCGTCAACAATCAGCGAAAAGAGATTCACTGCATCTGGGAGCAGAAAACATATTTTGTATTCAATAGTCATTTATTTTTGCGCTATGTTAGGATGATAAAACGCGTAAGAGTGAGGCATCAGAACGACATGAGTCCATTGCATCAGATGACCGAAAACCATGCGCGCCCGAATGCGCAAAAGCGTTACGAGATCGCCGAGGATGTTCTGCGTGGCAATATCGAGGACAACACGCTGCCGCGCGGCGTGGTCCTGCTCGAAGGGCCGATCGCCGATATCCTGCAGATTTCGCGCGCGCCCGTGCAGAGGGCGCTGCAGACGCTGGAGAGCGAAGGGCTGGTGCATCGCTTCAACGGACGCGGCTATCTCGTCGGTCCCGCCGGCCAGGGCATCGAGCCGAAGCGCACCGATATCAAGACCCTCGGCCTGACCATTCCGCGCCACGCCGACGAGGCCCTGCAGAGCCGCGCCTCCTGGGAGCGTATCTACAATACCGTTGAGGCCGATGTCGCCGGCTGCGTCGTCTTCGGCCAGTATCGCATCATCGAGATCGAGCTTGCCGATCATTTCAACGTCAGCCGCACCGTGGTGCGTGACGTGCTGACGCGCCTGCGCGAACGCGGCCTCGTGCGCAAGAACCAATCGTCTCACTGGATCGCCGGCCCGCTGACGGCGCAGATGATCAAGGATCATTACGGCCTGCGCGGCATGCTGGAGCCGCAGGCGCTGGTCGCCGGGGCCAACCGCGTCGATCGGGAGCGCCTGGGTGATCTGTTCCAGCGCCTCTCCGATCTCGAGCGCCACGAACCGGCCGATCACCTTGGGGCGCTGGAGGCTATACATGCCGACTTCATCGACATCTGCATCCTTGCGACGCCGAATGAGCGGCTGAAGGAATCCATCCGCAACAACCTGCTGCCTGTCACGGCGACTGAGCGATTGCTGCGGCGCCTCGGCTTGCCCGGCGATCCTGCCATCATCACGGAACTGCGCCTGATCGCAGAACTGCTGCTGCGCGGCGCCGTCAAGGCGGCGGCGGCGATGATGGAGAACCATCTCGAAGCCTCGGTCGACCGCACGATCGCGCAAATGAAAATCGTCGCGATCATCCCAGGCCCCGGCGTGACGGCCGCTTATCTCACCCGCGTTCTCGAATGAGACGCGGGCGATCCCTGACCAATTCCATCTGTGCCGGAAATGGGGGATCGAAGGGCCAGCCATCTGATTGATCCCTTACGCCAGAGCAGCGCGAAGACGCGCAAGCAATGCCTGCTGGTCCGCCCGCGCCGCCAGTGCCTGATCCATGGTGACCTCCACGAATTGCGTCGGCATATGCGGCTGCAGTTGGGCGATCAGATCCATGTCGGCCGAGATCACCGTTCCCAGCATGAAATAGCCGCCGCCGGAGACGGCATCGCGATGCAGAATGATCGGCTCGGTTCCGCCCGGCACCTGGATCGAGCCATAGGGATAGCAGCTGTCCACGATATTCGAGGGATCCGAACCGGCGCCGAAGGGTTGCTTGCGCTCGACGAATTCGAGCTTGCGGCCGCCGCGGAAGCGATATCCCATGCGATCGGCCTCCGGCGCCACCTTCCATTGGTCGGCAAAAAAGTTGCTCTTCGTCTGTTCAGTCAACCGATCCCAATAGAGCCCTGGTAAAACCCGGAGCTCCGCCGGTGTACCCGGCTTGCGTCGTAGCTCCTCTGCAACGGATCTGCCCGCGCTATCCAGGGAGCCGGAGCCAACGGGAAGCTCATCTCCGGTAGCGATAGCCTTGCCGTCAAGGCCACCGAGCGCGCCGATCACATAGGTCGATCGGCTACCCAGCGCTTCGGGAACGTCGATGCCGCCAGACACCGCGATGCAGACCCGCGCCCCGGATTTCAGAAAGTCGAAGCTTACGGTCTGCCCTGCCTTGACCTTGAGCGCCGTCCATCCCGGCTGCACCTCGCCGTCGATCCTGACGGGCATGTCCGCACCGGTCACGGCAATCAGCGCATCGTCGAGAAATTCGAGCTTAGGCCCCATGAAGACGGCTTCGAGCCCGGCCGCACCCTCATCGTTGCCAACGAGAAGATTTGCCGCCCGCATCGCATAGCGATCCATGGCGCCGCCAACGGGAATGCCGAGATGGAAATAGCCGGGCCGTCCGAGATCCTGAATCGTAGTGGAAAGGCCGTGATGAAGAACCTTAATGGCCATGCAGCGCGCCCTCCAGCTTGGCGTTGTAGCCGTCGATATCGGCCTGGTATTGCCTAAGATCGAAGCTGACCTCGCGGATTGGCGGCGCGAAGCGGCCCTTGTCGACATCCTCGACCGCCTGGTCGTAACCGTCGCGATCGATAGGCCGGAATTTCACAATGTCGCCGGGGCGGAAGAACACCATGAAATCGCGCAGGTAGCTTGTCGATTGCGTGGGATCGAAGATCGGCATCGGCGTGATGCCGAACATCTGATAGCCGCCAGCCCCGCGCACCGAATAGATGCAGCCGAAGCAGCCGCCATGTCCCACAGTCAGCCGCGGCGTATCGGTGCGTGGACGCAGATATTTCGGCACCTCGATCTGCCGCTGCCGCTCCACCATCTGATACATGAAGGGCAGGCCGGCGACGAAGCCGACCATGGAGACGAACCATGGCGATCCGGCATGGGCCGAGATGAAATCCTTCACCGCGTCATAGCCGTTGATCCTGGCGGCATAGTCCAGATCGGTCCCCGTCGGCTCCTGATGCCGCTCGCGGAAACGCATCAGCGTCTCATGGGTCCAGGGATCATTGTAGAAAACCGGGATTTCGACGATGCGGGTGGTAATGACCGGCTCCGCCTTTTCGGCGGCTCCTTCAATTGCCTTGACCTCGCGCAGGAGATCGTCCGGCTTGATTATGTCGGGATCGAACTTGATCTGGAGGGAGGCATTGGCAGGGCAGATTTCGGTGACGCCTTTCATGGCGCTCTCGCGTACCCCCTTGGTCATCGACAGGCTCTTGAAGAAGGCTTCAAGGGACATCTCGTCGCTGCATTCGACGAAGAGATGCTCGTCACCTCCGAACGTAAAGCGAGCTGGCATTAGGCAACCTCCGCCGATACGCCGTCAACCGCGGCAAAATCGGTCTCCAGCCAGGATTCGAGAAAACGCGTGTGGAATGCGCCCTTGCGCACGGATGAGTCGCGCGCGAGCGCCAGGTGCAGCGGGATCGTCGTCCGCAGGCCTTCGATCGTCAGATTGGAAAGAGCGCTTGCCAACCTATCCAGGCAGGTATCGCGATCCTCGGCCCAGACGATCAGCTTGCCGAGCAGGGAGTCATAGAAGGGCGGCACGGTATAACCGGCATAAAGCAGCGTATCGAAGCGGATGCCCTCGCCCTCCGGAACGGAAAGCCGCGTCACGGTGCCCGGTGCCGGCGTGAAGCCCCTGGCCGGATCTTCGGCATTGATCCGGCACTCGATGGCATGGCCGCGCGTCCGAATATCGGATTGCGACAGCGACAGGGGAGCGCCGCCGGCCACCTTGAACATCTCCTGCACCAGATCGATGCCGGTAATCATTTCGGTTATCGGGTGTTCGACCTGGATGCGCGTGTTCACTTCGATGAAATAGAACTGCCTGCTATCCTCGTTGTAGAGATATTCGACCGTGCCTGCGCCGCGATAACCGACTTCCGCCGCAAGCGCGACGGCGCTGGCGCAGAGGCGCTGCCTGATCTCATCGGGAAGCAGAAAAGCCTGCGCTTCCTCCCACACCTTCTGGCGGCGGCGCTGCAGCGAGCATTCGCGTTCGAAACAATGCACGAAATTCCGCCCGTCGCCGAAAATCTGCACCTCGATATGGCGGGCTCGGGTGATGACCTTCTCCATGTAGAGGCCGCCATCGCCGAAAGCGGCGGCCGCCTCCGCCGAGGCAAGCGGGAACTGCTCCCAGAGCTCGGCCAGCGAGTGGACGATGCGGATGCCGCGCCCGCCGCCACCGGCTGCGGCTTTGATCATGACGGGAAAACCGGTGCGCTCGGCAATCGCCTCTGCAGCCGCAATATCCGCCACGCGACCATCACTTCCCGGTACTGTCGGAACGCCGGCCCGTTTCGCAATCTCGCGGGCTGCCACCTTGTCACCGAGCAGCCGGATCGCCTCGCCGCTTGGCCCGATGAAAATCATGCCCGCCGCCTCGACGGCATCGGCGAAATCTCCATTCTCCGACAGAAACCCATATCCCGGATGGACGGCATCGACACCAGCAGCCTGCGCAGCCGCGATGATGGCTTCGATATTCAGGTAGGATTTCTTCGGGGCCGGCGAGCCGATATTGATCGCCGCGTCCGCCAGTTTAACCGCCAGCATATCGGCATCCGCAGCGCTATGGACCTGCACGGTGCGAATGCCGAGCGCTTTGGCGGCCTTTATGATCCTGACGGCGATTTCGCCGCGATTGGCGATCAGAACCGAGCGGATCGTCATGGGTCCACCTCCGCGATGATTTGTCCGGCCATGACGGGCTCTTCATTGTCGACGAGGAAGGTGATGTTCTTGCCGTCGAGCCCGGCCGGGATCTGCTGGAAGGTTTTCATGACTTCGATAAGGCCGATCGTATCACCGGCGGCAACGGCATCGCCATCAGCCTTGAAGGGAGGCGTGTCCGGAGAAGAAGCCCGGTAAAAGGTTCCCGGAAGGGGTGATCTGATCTCAAGCTTGCTCATGGAACCTCCGCGCTGCGTCGTTGTTCAAAATCTGTGAAACGGGTGTAATCCTGATACCCTCGGCAATGAGGGCTTCGCGCATCTGGCGCACGATATCGAGGGCACCCAAAGTATCGGAATGAAAACAGATGGAATCGAAGGCGATGGGGACATCCCCACCGTTGACGGTGCGAACGACGCCTTCGGTGCAGGCTCTCACGACCTTGCGGGCAATTGCCTTGGGATCGGGGCGACCGGCATCCCTGGTAAAGACGATCCAGCCCGTATCGCCGTAGTCACGATCGGCGTAGAATTCGCGCACGACAGGCTGGCCCGCTTCCTCGGCGGCAAGGCAAGTGGCGGACCCGTCCATGCAGAAGACGAACATGTTCGGTGCCACGGTGCGCATATATTGTATGAAGATCTGCGAGAGATCGGCGTTCGCCGCCAGTTCCATATAGAGAGCACCATGCGGCTTTACATGCTGGACGGGCACGCCATGGCGCCTGGCGAACTCCCGTAACGCACCGACCTGATAGATCAGATCGTTGACGATCTCGCGGCTGGTTCCGTTGATCTTGCGTCGTCCGAAGCCCTGGAGATCGTTATAGCCGGGATGAGCCCCGACGCCGACGCCGTGGGCAGCTGCCAACCGCACGGTCTCATCCATCAGATTGGGATCGCCGGCGTGAAAACCGGTGGCAATATTGGCCGAACTGATGAGCGCGATAAGCTCCTCGTCATGCGTATCGCCGATCCGCCATCGGCCGAAGGCCTCCCCCATGTCGCAATTGATATCGACAGCTTCCTTCAAATGCCTTCCCTCGCACCTGCGCCCCGATCGGGACCGATATGTAAACGCTAGAGACAAAGGTCGCCTTTGAAAAATACAATTTTCAAAGGCACGATATCTGATAAAATGATACCTATGCTTAAAATTGCGTCAGAAAATATCTTGCAATATCAATTATATATCAAAATTGCGCACGCTTTTGTCGAAAATCAGCTCGTTTTAGATCCATGAAATCTGAATCGCAGCAGATATTTTCAGATAAATAGATAGGAAGAACATCATGAGCTTGAGCCTGCGGCAGCTTCGCTACTTCATCGCAACGGCGGAATATGGACAGATCTCGCATGCGGCCGTCAGCCTGTCGATCTCGCAATCTGCCGTCACTGCGGCGATCAAGGATCTCGAACTTACTGTTGGCGTCTCTCTGTTCAACCGTACGCCACAGGGCATGGACCTGACCACGGCAGGCCGGCAATTCCTGTCCCATGCCTACGAAATTCTGGCCAAGGTAGACGAGGCGACCCATCTCAACCTCGTCAGCAGCGACATCGAAGGCGAACTCGTCGTCGCAGCGACCTATACCGTCATCGGCTATTTCCTGCCGATGCATATCGAGCGTATCCGCCGCCTCTATCCGAAGCTGAAAATCCAGCTCTACGAAGTCAATCGCGAGTCGATCGAGGAAGGCTTGCTGAGCAATCGCTACGACATCTCGGTCTTGCTGACTTCCAACATCCTCAATCCGATGCTGATGACCGAAACGCTTCTAAGTTCGGTCAGGCGACTCTGGCTGCCGGCCGGCCACGACCTGCAACGGCGCGACGGCATCGGCCTGCGTGAGATCGCCGAAGAACCCTACATCATGCTGACGGTGGATGAAGCAGCCCATTCTTCGCTGCGATACTGGAGCCGAAGCCCCTATCAGCCGAAAGTTCTGTTGCGGACCAGTTCGATCGAAGCAGTGCGATCGATGGTGGCCAACGGCCTCGGCGTCGCAATCTTGTCGGACATGGTGCATCGCCCTTGGTCACTCGAGGGGCGGCGCATCGAGACCGTGAACATTCAGGATCCGGTTCCGCCCATGGATGTGGGGCTGGCCTGGCGCGCCAATGTCGAATTCAGTCAGCCCATGCTCGCCTTCAGGCGTTATTTCCAGCAGGCCTACAGCCTGCCGGGTACGAACTCCTGATCCGATTGGTCGGCAACCCGGCTTTCTCGCTCGACTACATGGGATCTCAAGGAGGCCATTACTGTACCAGCACAGGCTGCGTGCATCTTGCGTCGGTAACGCTCACGTCGGCTTGTCCGATACCAAGACCGAGCAGGCCAAGCAGGCCGTACAGAACCTGATCGAGCGGCGCGGTCACGACCGATAGCGTATCGGCAACGGCCGAAAGCACCCCCGACGGCGTTCCAATGGTCAAGATGAGCAATTGGATGGTGATGGTCGCGTTTTTCAGGAGCGATGAGACCGTGGACGTCAGGACGGTACTCGTTGAAACCGTCTTGATCGTACCTGCCGAGATCTCCGAAGGCTGAAAGTTCAATCGTGTCGGGCTCATATTGGCGATATCGACCTGCGCACTCGCGATCACCTTGAGAAGAAGGGAATCGATGATCGCAGCCGGCGTTACTCGCGGCTCGGAGCCGAAGTTTACGAAAGCAGACGTATTGACGTCGCCAAGATCTACCTCGGCAACACCGGGAACCGCGTCTATCCCGACGACCGCGTTCGGCATGGAGCCACCGACACAGGTGATCGAGGCAAGCTTGGCTTCCGCGGAAGCAAGCTCGATATAGAGCGGAACTCTGAGCTTCAGCCCGGCGATCAGCGACAGGCCGGTGACGGCGACTTCTAGCGCGGCACGAACCTGCGGCGTGCGAACAATCGTGCCCGGGGCGCCCACCGCAAGGGCCGGCGTCTGCTGAGACATTTCCCCGATCGCCAGCGTCAGCTTTGCCGTCGCAACGCCCGGTAATGCGGCTCCGAGATCGAGTGCGATCTGCTTTTGCTGGTTGGCCGCCATTGCGGTCGCTGAAATTAGATCCAGCACATTCATAGTGGCCGTCAGATTGGGGGAAGTGCCGACGATATTGCTCCCTAAAGGACCAAGGTTCACGATATCCTGCAGCTTGACGGTCAGTTTCGTCGTGCCGAGCGTCTTGCCGAGATTATTGATGAGGGTGACGACTCCAGCCGAAAGATTGGTCGACTTGCCAAGAGCACCGAGAATCTTGTCGTAGGTGACGTCAGTTGCCAGAAGCTGGTTATAGCTCACGCCGGTAAGCTTGAGATCCGTCGCCAGGAGGTTGAGAAAGCTCAGAAGATTGACATTCGCGCTTATAAGCGACTGATAGTCCGCGACCTTTAGGGAGATCTGCGTTCCCAGCAACGTGCCGAGGAGCTGGTTCAGGATACCGCCGTTGAGGCTCGCAAGCCGCGATCCCACCGAAAAGGCAGCCAGACGCTCGCTGGACGCGGTGCCTGTCGCGCTGAGCGTCGGCGGCGTGGCAAAGGCGGAAGCGAAAGGCATCACTGCCTTTTGGGTCAGTGTCACCTTGACGGAATCATATGGCGAGGTTCCCGTAGAGGAGAAGCGGTTTGCAAGCGGGATCGATGTGTCCGCCGTGTAGGTGCCGAGGACCAGATTGGCCACGGTCTCATATTGACCGGAATTGGCCGTGGCTGCGTTGACGAGCCCGTTGCTCGTCATATAGTTGCTGCCGGAGGCAACCGCTGCGGTCGTGCCATTGCTCCGGAGATTGTTCAAAAGCGCAGTCTGCGCATTTGCGATATCGGAAGCAGCCGATATCGCCCCAATGTCGCTCAACTGCTGCAGACGCCGTTGCTGCAGGGTCATCATGCCATAATCGATGCCGAGGCCAAGGCAATAGAGGATGAGGGGCGAGACCAGCGCAGTCGTGACGGCGACGTTTCCTCGCCTGTCCCGCAGAGAGGCGAGCCGACCGAGAAGCCGTTGCATCAGAGACCTCCGAGACGAATGGTCGAATAGCGGCGGATAGTTTGATCCGGCATCGCAAAGGTATAGAGGTTCCAGATCGGAAGATCCGACGCGTCATAGCTGGCGCTGACCGTGAATTGATTGACATTGGTCGGGTCGGTGGCGACGGTTATCGTCAATTTGCTCTTGTCGATGAAAGCGTCATTGATCGTCGAATTGGAGACGAAGCTTCGAACCAGCTGGCTTCGCTCGTCCGCCGACAACCCGGCGATCGCCGTGCGGGCAGCATCGGCCGTCAATTGCTGCAGCGAATGAGCGGCGGTAAGATAGATGGCAAAGGCAACCAGCGTGAGAAGCAGAAGGAAAAAAAGCGGCGCGATGAGAGCGAATTCGACTGCTGCGGCGCCCTCCTTCTCCCTGTTGAAATGAGAAACACGATACATGGTCCTGTCTCCTTCAATCGACCTTCATCTGCGCGATGACAGTCGAGGAGACCTTAGGCTTCGGGCGTTAATTTTATATTTCTAAATAAGATACTTTCTAATATTATTTATATCTTAAAAATATCGAATACTTGATAAAACCACCATTCCACTGGGGAATAACTTTCTTGGCGAAATCCCGGGCATGAGAAGCTTGCCAAACCCAATATCGGCGCCATCCCCTTCTATTTGCAGTCGATGGAAATCCTTCCTTTCCAACCGCTGCCTCTAGCCCGCGCCACGCATTCGAAAGCGCCGGCCTGATCGCTGCCCAGATCGGCAGCAGACATCTACTTTTTCTTCGGCACCAGATCCCAGCCGCCCTGGATGTTTCTCACGAAACGGCGGTTTCCTTTGTAATAGGTGACGGCACCTGTCCGATCCACCTTGATAGACGTCGGCGGTAATTGCGTCGCCGCTTTCAGCCGCTCGACCATGTCAAGCGCCTCTTGCCTCTTTCCAGCGCGGATCAGCGCCATCAGTTTCGACTCCTGTTTCATCCTCTATACTCCCGTTGATGGAGGTCTAAGGGCGGGCAGAACTTGCGACTCGTCAGTCCATTTTGCATATCGATCACCCCACACGGCGTTGCATGAGCAGCGAACGCAGGGCCACAGCCACCACGCAAACGCTGGAAACAAGGAAGATTGCGCCCGACATCGCATAGATCGTCGGCGACGCGCCGGCATTCATCTTGCCGAACAGCACGACCGGCAAGGTGTTCTGGCGGCCTGCCAGATAGAAGGCGCGCGTGAATTCGTTGAGGGATAGCAGGAACGAAAAGATGAAGGCGCTGACGAGGCCGGGCCGGATCAATGGCAGGGTAATATCCCAGAACTGCCGGAAGCGTCCGGCACCGAGATCGTCCGCCGCCATCAAATAGGTCCGCTTGACCGCGGCAAAGCTCGTCAGAATGACGACGAAGGCGAAGGGCATCGCCCATAGAAGATGGCCGGCAATGACGGTCAAGGCCGATGCCTTCACGCCGGCACGGCTGATGACCGTCGATAGCGCCAGCCCCTGGATAACCCCCGGTACGAACATTGGCAACAGCACAGTCAAAAACCACAGGCTGCGTCCACGATGAAGCTCGCGATGCGCTAGCGCCGCGCCGAGCGACAGCAGCGTTGCAACGACAGCCGTCGCAAGCGCGATGACGATCGACTGGCTGAGCGCGGCGACCAGTGCGCTTTCCGAGCCGAGTGCGAGGTACCATTTCAGGGTGATGTCGGAAAAGTGCGGCAGCCCCGGCTGCAGCGCCGGATTGAACGAGACACCAAGCAGATAAAGCGGCGGCGCATAGATCACCATGAGGCCGAAGATGGTCAGCGCCCAGATGACGATGCGCGGGGTTGCTCCTTCCCTAACGATCATTGGTCTCGCTCCTCGAATAGCGAGGAGAGGCCGAATAGGGCATCCCCGATCAGCACCAGCCCAAAGACGATGACGAGCATCAGCGTCGAAATCGCAAAGGCGAGCGGAAAATTGGCGACGCGCATGACGTCGTTGATCATCACCGAGACGATTGAAGCGCCGGCACCGCCGAGCATCTGCACCTCCGTCGAGGAGCCGGCAACCATGACGAAGACGAACAGGAAGCCGGCGAAGACGCCGGAATAGGTCAACGGCAGCAGCACGGTGCGGACCATCGTCCAGAACCCGGCGCCGAGATCGCGCGATGCCGCCAGCGCGATCGGATCGACGCGGCGCATGGAGAGCAGGATGGGGAAGGTTGCGAACGGCAGGTAGGAGGCGACCAGTCCGACGATGACGGCGAAATCGCTGAACAGCAGCCAGTCGAGCGGCGTCTCCGTGATGCCGGCCTGCTGCAGAAGCGTGTTGATGACGCCTGTGCGGCCGAGAAGCAGCCGCCAGGAGAAGGAGCGAATGAGATAGGACGTGAAAAACGGGATCGTAAGCAGGGCCGCAAGCACGACAGACAAAGTGCGCCCAGCCAGAAAATACATTGCATAGGCGGTGGGATAGGCAATGACGAGGCAGATAGCGGACGTCAGGAACGCCTTGCCAAGGGTGGACAGGAACACGCTCCAGCGCCCGGCCTCCAGAATCGCGCCGTAAGCGGCGAGGCTGAATTCCGGCTTGATCCAGTAGGTGGCGGAATCCCAGGCGCAGAAACTCCAGACCACGACAAGAACAAGTGGCGCAAGGCCAAGCACGATGATCGCCGCGAGCGGAGCGGTCAGCAACAGAACTGGTGTCTTCATGGTCTAATCCTCCTTCTCTCTCGGCGTTGATCCCATCGGCTCGGGGCCGGCCTGTCCCTCGACAGATGCGCCAGCCCCGGTCCATCACTTCAAATCAGGCGTTGCGCAGCTTCTGCCACCACTCCTCGTAGAGTTGGAAATTGTCCGGGCGGCAATTCTGCCAGTAGACCTTTCCGGAGAACTTGGCCTTCACATGGTCGGCAAGCTTGGCGACATCATCGGCCTTGTATTCATCCGGATGGGCCTTGGCGTAGGCGAGGTTGTTGTCGGTCGGCACGAGATAGCCGCGCGCCTTGCCCAGCTCGCAACCGTAGAGGCCAGCAAGCAGGCCATCGACGAACTTGTGGGCGACGTCGGCCTTGCCGCGCTCCGTGGCCCCCTTGAGCAGCACCGTATTGTTGCCCCAGCCTTCGTAGCCTTCGACGGGAGCTGCATACTCCACCTGAAGCCCGCGCTTGCGGCCTTCATAGACGATCGGCTCCCAGCCGGTCATGGCGTCGACTTCTTCGTTCGCCACCAGTTGCACGCCCTGTTCCCAGCCGTTCCAGAAGGTACGGAACTGACCATCCTTCTTGTGTTTGATCAGGAACTCCATGACGAGACCGAGCTCGGATTCCGTCAGATTGCCCGGCTCCTTGATCGACTTGTTTTCCGCTTCCTTCAGATAGATGGCGGTGAAGATCGCGCTGTTGATCCACGCATCTTCCATCGCGACCCGACCCTTCAACTTGGGATCGAAGATGACGCCATAGCTGTCGACCTTGCCGAGCTTGTCGGGGCGGTAGATGATGGAGTCAGCGTTGACGACCGTGGGAATGCCGTACTGCTTGCCCTCATAGGTCAAGGTCGGGATATCCTTGGCCCATTGCCAGATGCCGGCGAAATTCGAGATCTTGGAGACGTCCCATGGGGCAATCAGGCCCTGCTTGGCGAGCTCGCGCTCGGCGCCGCCCTGAAAACCGCCGACATCAAAGAGGTCGTTGGCATTGCCGGCGGCAAGGCGCGCGACCACCGGGCCGACATCATTGCCGTTATCGGTAAACTCTGGCGAAACGCCACTCTGGCGGGTAAATTCCTGCCATTTGTCGCCGATATCGAGCGTGGCGGTGCCCCAGAATGCAACCGTTGCATCATCAGCCATGGCACTCGTTGCAGAAAGTCCGCCGACGGTGAGTGCGGCCGCACCCGCACCCATCAGCTTGAGCATGTCACGGCGCTGCATGTTACTCCTCAAGGCGGAGGAGACGAGATTATTGCTCTTGGTCATCGTGTCATTCCCTTCCCTCATTTTTCGCTTGTGTCAGCTATTCGGGTTCTACTCATCGCCTCCAGCCAGAGCCGGTATTCCGGAACGATCGATCAGGAGCGCAGCGCCCGGCTTCAGACACACGCGCACGCTTTCGCCCGGCAAGGGCGGAGCTGCGTCCGCGCTAGTCGTTAACACCACGCGCTGGCTGTCGGCGAAAGCGAGCGTAACGTCATGGCTGAGTCCGCGATAGATGCTTTCGACAACCTTAAGTTCAATTATTTCGGCGGCCTCTCCCGCAGCCGGGAGCAGTTCAATTCGGTCTGGGCGGATTGCGACAAGCGCATCGGACGTCGGCGCCGCTCCAGACACGCTGGCACTGATGCGCTGTCCAGCAATCATGACGAGAGCCCTGCCGTCGGCAATCGAGATGCTTTCGGGCCTCAGAAGCGTATCGATGCCGACAAAACGGGCAACGAAGGCATTGGCCGGCGCCTCGAAGAAACGCGATGGCACGTCGGTCTGCTCGATCCGCCCCTTGTGCATGACAGCCATACGGTCGGAAAGGCTGAGCGCCTCGTCCTGATTGTGGGTGACGAGAATGAAGGTCGCTCCGGTACGCTTGTGAAGGCGGCCGAATTCGTCGCGCATCTGCTGACGCAGACGTTCGTCAAGCCCGGTCAGGGGTTCGTCGAGCAGAAGAATGCCCGGTTCCATGACGAGCGCGCGAGCCAGCGCAACGCGCTGGCGCTGGCCGCCTGAGAGAAGATTGACGTCACGATCCGCAAAACCCGAAAGTTCGACGAGGTCCAATGCACCATCGACCTTGCTTTTCAAGGCGGCACCAGACAACCCGCGCAACTTCAGCCCATAGCCGACATTCTGGGCGACATTCATATGCGGAAAGAGCCCGAGCGACTGGAAGACGGTATTCACCGGCCGGCGGTTGGCCGGAACGTCGGCCATGTCCCTTCCATCGAAAAGCACACGACCCGAGGTGGGCTTGTCAAAGCCACCGATCAGCTTCAATAGAGAACTCTTACCACAACCGGACGAGCCGAGCAGCGTAAAGAACTCCCCTGCCCTGATGTCGAGCGTCACGTCGTCGACGGCGCGCGTCGGCCCGTAATTTCTGACGATATGGTCGAGACCGATCGCTATCGCCATACTAGACGCTTCCCCCATCGTGTTCGCGGATGAGCAGCAAACCCTCCTCGCTCACTTCCAGTTCCTGTCCGGCAACAACCAACGATGTCGCGGTTGCCTCCTCGATGATGAGAGGGCCGGCAATTCTCTCGGAAGACGGCAGTCGCGTGCGCTCGTAGACGGGGCAGGACACCCAACCGGTCGTCCCGCCGAAATAGACCTCGCGACGACCCTTGAGGGCTGCATCCAGCGACCGCCCGCTGCGATCGAGTTTCGGAATGGCGATGACCGAGCCGTGGAGCACAGCCTCCAGATGGATCATGGTAATCTCCACCGGCGAAGCGGGCAGGCAGAAGGTATAGGCGCGCTCATGGGCGGCATGGAAGCGTTCAGCAAAGCTTTCGGCATCATCCTCCATGTCGAAAAGAGCGAAGACGCCGTGCTCCTGACCGCGATAGCGGGCTTCGACGCGGCAGGCATAACGTATCTCCGCCGCATCGCCTTTTGAGAAATATTCGACCGCCTCACGCTTCAGCTCATCGAACCGGCGCTTGAGATTGCTGACGGCTTCCGAACCAAGGGGAGCGAACCACGTGCTGCGGAAATCGGCCCGCGGCTCGGCTGCCAGCATTCCCCAGGCCGAAAAGATGCCGGGATGCGGCGGCACGACCGTCGTCTTCACGCCAAGATCGCGCCCGAGGCGCGCAGCAAGTGCAGGTCCCGCGCCCCCGGAAATGACGAAAGCGGCATCGCGCGGATCATGCCCGCGCTGGACTGTCACCAGCTTCAGCGCATTGATCATCGACGCATGCGCGATCTCGACGATTGCGAGCGCCGCATCCTCGACCGATAACCCCATCGGCGCGGCAACCGTCTCGATTGCCGCGGCCGCCTTAGACTTGTCGAGCTGCATCTGGCCGCCAGCAAAGCTTGCCGGATCGAAGATGCCGAGCGTCAGCAAAGCATCGGATAGCGTCGGCTTCTCACCGCCACGGCCATAGCAGGCCGGTCCCGGTGTCGATCCAGCACTTTCCGGGCCGACGCGGAGCGCGCCGCGCTCGTCGATACGGGCAATCGAGCCGCCGCCGGCGCCGATTTCGACGATATCGACCACCGGCACCTGCACTGGATAGCCGGGCGCGATGCGGGTGTGCTCAAGCTTGTATTCGCTGTCGAGCGTCGCGCGGCTATCGTGGATCAGCGAGCATTTCGCCGTCGTGCCACCGACGTCGAGCGACAGGACTTCGGATTCGCCAAGCACGGTGCCGATCCGCGCGGCGCCCGCCACACCGCCGGCCGGGCCGGATTCGACCAGCGTCAGCGGGCTCATCTGCGCCTGATCGAAGGTGGAGATACCGCCGTTCGACTGCATGGCATAGTAGGGGCAGGTGAGGTCGCGCTCCGTCAGGGCGCTTTCAAGCCGCGCAAAGTAGCGCTTGATGATCGGCTGGACATAGGCGTTGAGCACGGCCGTGTTGGAGCGCTCGTATTCGCGCCATTGACGCGAAACCTCATGGCTGGCGCAAACCGTGACATCCGGCAGCGCCTCGGCGATCGCCTTGGCGCAGGCGATCTCGTGCTCGGGATTGGCGTAGCTGTGAAGGAAGATGACAGCGACCGCCTCCACTTTGCGAGCGCGGCATTCATGGATGATCGGCTCGATATCGCCAAGCTCGATAGGCGTCAGCACCCGACCTTTGGCATCCAGACGTTCGCGCACCTCGAAGCGCAGGCTGCGCGGAACGAAGGCTTCCGGGCTCTTGAACTGGAGATTGTAGAGATCGGGGCGATTGCCGCGGCCGATTTCCAGCACGTCACGAAATCCTGCAGTGGTGACCAGCGCCGTCTTGACGCCCTTGCGCTCTGTAATCGCATTGATGACGGTCGTTCCGCCATGGGCGAAAAAGATCACATCGCGCGCCGAAAGCCCATCCTTCTTCTCGGCGAGCTCGATTGCCGCAAGCACACCTTCGGATTGGTCATGAACGGTCGTCAGGCTCTTGGCGGTGAAGATTTCGCCCGTGCGCTCATCATAACCGACGAGGTCGGTAAAGGTACCGCCTACATCCGTCGCCAGCCTGATCATGACGCCATACCTTCTTCATATCCATACAGGTTGCGTGCTACCTCCCGAGTGAGGTAGCCGTCTTCTACATCGCGGCGGACCTGTTCCCGTTCGCGAGCGCGCGGGTTGCCCCAGCCGCCTCCGCCGCCAGTGATGATCCGCACGAGATCGCCGCGATTCAGTTCGATATGCGGCTCGCGGCCGAAATTACGGACGTTCCCGCCGTTCTCTTCCACCTGCAGAAGATTGATGCTGCCGGGCTTGCCGCCGTCTATGCCCCAAGGGGGCGTGTCCGTTCGCCCGAAGCTGCAATAGGCGGAAGCGCCTTCTCCGAGGATTTCATATTCGCGAATGACACCGAAACCGCCGCGACGGCGGCCCGCGCCCGATCCCCCTTCAACGTTCAGCTCATAGCGGCGCACGAGCAAGGGAAAACGGGCTTCGATGACCTCGACGGAGTAATTATAGGTATCGCCATCGGTGAGCGCGATCACTGCATTGGCGCCGTCGCCATCCCTGCTCGCCCCCCAGCCGCCATGCTGCGGCTCGATATGGATAAATGGCTGCCCCGCCTCGTCCTTGCCGGAAACATAGACGACGCAGAGGCTCGTATAGGAACCGGCGGAGAACCGCTCCGGCATCAGCTTGGCAACGGCCTTCCAGACGAGTTCTGAAGCATGCACCGAACCCTCGTAATACCAGCCTGTCGGTGACGGCTTCTCGGCGGTGAAAACCGAGCCTTTCGGTGCAACGACGGAGAGTGGCCGGAACCAGCCCTCATTGGACGGCGCCTGCGGCGCGACCAGCGCCTTGAAGATGGTGCGCACCGCCGACTGCAGCGCGCCTGCAGCGCAATTGATCGGGCCCGCGACTGCGGGCGGGCAACCGGTGAAATCCGCCGTCAGGCGATCTCCGGAAATCGTGACGGCAACCTTGACCGAAATGGGATCCGTGGTGACGCCATCCCCGTCGATAATATCTTCCGCCTCATAGGTGCCGTCTGGCAGTGCGGCGATGGCGGCGCGTGCCTGCTTCTCGCTGACCGACAGGAGGTGATCGAATGCGGCTTCCACAACATCGGTGCCATATTTGCGCGCAAGCTCGCCCATCCGACGAGCCGCAACACGGACGGTCGCCACCTGAGCCGTAAGATCGCCGATCGCGACTTCGGGCAGACGGACATTCTCGCGGATAATTCGCAGGATCTCTCCCGAGAAGCGATCGCTGCGCACGACTTTCACGCCCGGCAGCCTCAATCCCTCTTGAAAAACGGAGGTGGCATTCGGCGCAAGCGAGCCCGGAACAGAGCCGCCGACATCGAGATAATGCGCAACATTGATGGCATAGGCCAATATCCGGCCATCGAAGAAAATCGGCTTGACGATGGCAAAATCGCAGGCATGTGTGCCCCCGGAATAGGGATCGTTGGTGAGCAGGATGTCACCATCTTCCAAATCATCGCCATAAAGTGCGATCAGCGACTTGACCTGAGTGCCGAAGGTACCGGTGAACAGGGTGATGCCGTTCATCTGCGCCACGAGCTCGCCGTCACGGGTGAGGAGACCGCAGGCGAAATCAAGCACCTCATAGATCACGGGGCTCATCGAGGTCCTTGCCATGACCACGCCCATCTCATCGACGGTGGCTGCCAGCTTGCCCTCGATAATCTCCTGCGTCACCGGATCGACGACGATCACGAATCTACCCCTCATTATTATATTCGCACGAGTGCAGATTAGGTGTTTTTTCGTCCGTCGATAGCCTTCCCGATGGGTGGGCGGGCGCCCCAAAACCCACCCGAACGGGTAGGTTAGCGATCGAGCATGCCCTTTTGGCGTGCTGCGGTCACGGCCGCAGTCCGCGTGGAGACGTTGAGCTTCGCAAAGATATTGCGTAGGTGAAATTTGATCGTATTGTCGGACAAGGCCAGATTCCGGCCGATTTCCTTGTTGGAAAGCCCCGAACTCAGCAGTTCAAGCACCATGCGCTCCCGGCCGGTAAAGGCATAACCGCCATCATCGACGGCTGGCTCGTGCACCGTCTCCCCACTTGCGAGCAGAGACTGGAGACGCTTTCGAGGAACGTTTGCGACGGTTGGATGATTGGCGAGTGCGCGAAGCTCGCCGAGTCCCGCGGAGTGATCGAGATGAAGCAGCGCCTGGTAGTCGTCGAGGGGGGTCGTCAACACGAGATCGGAAAGGCTGGCTGCGGCGAGATCCGCGCGGCCTTCCGCCAGAAGGATCCCTATTTCGATGAGAGCAAGCTCGATCGCGCGCGGGACATGCGGACGCTGCGACTGACGCATCCTGAACTGATCAAAGACCTCGCGCGCCTTGGCCGTCTCGCCAAGAGCCAGATAGACGCGTGTCCAGAAGATCGCCGGCGTGGCTCCGCGCAGATGGATGGCCAGCGTATTGGCGCGATCTGAAACGATTGCCTGCATGCCGAAGCCATTGGCCTCCGCATGGCGGATTGCCTGATCGAGATCGCCCGATGCCATGAGCAACATGGCGCGCTCGCCGTCAATCAGTCGCGTGAGCCGATCGAAGCCGCGCCGCCGCGCCACGGCGCGAATGCGATCCATCGCTGCATGGGCGGAAAGCAAATCTTCGCGCATCCGCAGGACCCGTTGCTCGGCCATGAAGCCCGCAGCCAAAAGGTCAAACCAGGTATCGTGAAGCTCGAGGTGAGGCAGCGCCCATCCGAGCATCTCCGCCGCTGGCTCCGCCTCGCCGCGCATCGACAGAACCTCAGCCTTCAACACCTGGCCGACGGCATCGAGATCACTGCCCGGACCGATATTGGTCTGCGCTTCGCAGATCAGCTCTTCATAGGCCGACAGCGCGCTCACACAATCACCGGAGAGAAAGAAGGCCTGGCCGATATGGGTATAGAGGTGCATGGCACCGAAATCGGCGCCACCGTCGCGAAAGGCCCGAATGGCCAGATGCCCGTAGTGCAGTGCCCGGTCAAGCTCGCTGCGGATCAGGAAATTGTAGGAAAGCATGTTGAGCGCCAGCGCCCGATGAATGAGCTCCATTCCATCCGGCTGCCGCAAATCATCTTCGAGCGCGGAAAGATCGGCCGCCGTCGCCCAGTGATCCGTATAAAGCGCCAGAAGGATGCGCACGACGCGCAGGTCCTTTGCCAAGCTCGGGTCTGCAGCAGCGGCCCGCTCGGCGATGACAAGATAGTGATTGGCGGCAGCAAGCTGCGCCGCCTTGGCGTTGAAGATCGAGAGTCCAAGCGTCGCAAGCGGAAAGCGGACGAGATCGATTTCCGAGGCGCGTCCGCTCAAGGCCTGAAAGAGCGTCGCGCCGCCGCGAGTGGTGGCATAGACGCGCCGCCAGCCGCCGGAGGTTTCGACGATGCGCGCGGCAAGATTGGCGTCGCCCGCCGAAAGTGCATGATGCACGGCCCGATCTATATCGCCCTGCGCTTCAAACCAGTGGGCGGCGCGATTGAGTGCAAGATTGGCATCGATCCCCCTGCGGCTGGCGGTCTTCTTCAGGAACTCGTTGAAAACCGGATGAAACCGCATCCAGTTGCCGGGGCCTGCCAGCAACGTAACCGGGAGCGCGTAGTCAGCCAGCCTCTCGCTGAGATCCGCCTGCTCCTTGCTTTTCAGCACGGCTTCGAGCAACGAATGATTGAAGGCCGGAAGCGCGGCCGTTCCGATGAGGAACTCGCGTATGTCTTCAGGCAGATGCTCGAACACCTGCTCCGACAGGTACGAGCCCATGTCAGCACCGCCGCCGTCGAAAGAGGCCAGAATGCTGTCGCTCTCCTCCGATTCCGATACGAGCAGGCTCACCATCTGCAGCGCAACCGCCCAGCCTTCGGTCCGGCGATTGAAGGAACCGACCTGCTCCTCTGTCAGATGAGTGCCCTTACCGGCGAAAAGCTCTCCCGCTTCGGCATCGGTAAAGCCAAGCTCGGCAACACCGAACTGTTTGAACTCACCACGCAACCGCAATGCGGAGAGCGGAAACCTCGGCGGGCTGCGGCTGACCAGCACCAGCTTGACGTGTTCGAGCGAGAGGTCCGCGAGGATCTTCGCCATCAGCGCCTCGGTCGCATCCGTCTGGGCGAAATGATAGTCGTCGAGAAAGACGACGAGCGGCCCCTCGATCTTGCGCAGGCGCGTCGCCAGCACGGAAAGCAATGCCGCCGCAGGCAGGTTGCCGGCGTCCGCGCCATCCTCATGAAGCAGCGTCTGCAAGGCATCGATCAGCGCAAGCAGAAAGGCTTCCTGGTTGGTATGTTCGGCATCGAGCGACACCCAGCAGAGCTTGACACCATCCTCCTTCAACAGCTCGTACCATTGGACGGCAAGAGAGGTCTTGCCATACCCGGCAGGTGCGACAATGGTCGTCAAACGGCGCAAGCCGGCCCGCCGGAGCTGCCGCAACAGGTCGCTACGTCTGATTGTTTGCTGCCCGCTTGAGGGGGGAGCAAATCGATTCTGTCCACTCATGGGGCGGGATGATGCTGTCTTGGCCGGCAGTTTGCAACCCACGCGAAAACGTTTGCAAAGCCGGTTTTTCCCCATATTTCGGAAGATGGCGCCTCACAGGCCCTGGTTGACACCCCGCAAAATTGCAACGGCGCAGTTGAAGCTTTCCAAAATAAGGCTCGCCCGGGCTTGGAGGAGACTCCACAGCCGCCCCATGAATGCGCTCGAACGGACAAAATTTTGCCGTTTCCGCCTATAAACGGTCCGTTAGGGATTTGTTGACCATAATTGGAGGGTATAGCGATGCCGCAGACGCGGCGCCTCTGATTTCTGTTTCTCTTAGCAAGGCGAAAGTCGTATCCGTGCATCACGTGATCTTTTCCATTCCGGCGATGGTTTTCGCCACGACTTTCTCATTCGTCGCTTGCCGGGTGGCGTTGATCGCAATGCTGGTGCTCGCTGCTTTTGCCGGCACCGCGGCGGCCGAGGATCGGGCGCTCAAGCTCTTCTTCACCCATACGGGAGAAAGGGCGACCATCGTCTTCAAACGCAGCGGTAAATACGACCCGCGGGGCCTTGCTCAAATCAATCGTTTCTTACGCGACTGGCGAAAGAACGAGCCGACCAGGATCGATCCGGAATTGCTCGATCTTGTCTGGGAGGTCTATCGCCGCAGCGGCGCCAACGAAGCCATTCACGTCGTCTCGGCCTACCGCTCTCCCTCGACCAACAGCATGCTGCGCAACCGCTCGCGCAGCTCCGGCGTTGCCAAACACAGCCAGCATACGCTCGGCAAGGCGATGGATTTTTACATTCCCGGCGTGAAGCTTGCGAGCCTGCGGGCGATCGCCATGCAGATGCAGATCGGCGGCGTGGGCTTCTATCCCAATTCCGGCTCGCCCTTCGTGCATCTGGATGTCGGCAGGGTCAGGGCCTGGCCGAGAATGTCGCGCCAGGAGCTGGCGCGGCTTTTCCCGAATGGGCAGACACTCCACGTGCCGGCGGACGGCAGACCGCTGCCGGGCTATGATGTGGCGGTCGCACAATCCAAAAAGCGGCCATCTCAAATGAGCAGCAGGATCGCAACCGTCATGGATGACGATGACGACGCCGGGTCATCGATAGCGTCTCGCAGTGACTCGCCCGACCGCAGCCTCCTCACCAGCATGCTGCCAACGCCCAGGAGCAGAGCCCTGACCGGGCTGGAGCTTCAGCTCGGCAAGCGAGTGACCGAGGAAAGCAAGAGCCAGCCCTTTGCCGATCTTGCGGCCTATGCCGTTCCGCTGCCGGCTTGGCGGCCGACCAGCAGCATCGTTGTCGTCCCGACGGCCGCACCGGAAAGACCCGTCCCCCCTGCTGTGTTCGCCAGCCTGGTCGTGGGACGCAACGATGCCGGAAAGCTCGTAGTTTCGGACAATGCGAAGAATACGGCCGATAGCGCCATGGCAAAGATGCAGCCAATGGCGCAGCTCCCGAGTTCCGCCTCGCAGGACGTATCCGGTGGCGTCGGAGCCATGTCGACCGGCGCCATCGTCGCCTGGGCCCTGCAACCGCCGGGCATGGCAGTCGACATGACGCTCCCGAGCCTCGTCAGCGCGCCCATTCCGATGCACGACGACATGGCAGAGGCCCAAGCCGGAGCTTACGATGGCGACGACTTCGATGTCGAACGTTTCGGTTTCGAAGGCTGAAGCCCCCCCCGAGGCGTGATTTGCCAGGAGTCAGCTCGGCTGTTCCGGTGATCCCGCCGCCTGTCCCGATGGGGAGAGTTGGGCAAGCCCGCCGAGCGTGAAGCGAACAAGCCGATCCGCCAGCTCCTCATCCGAGGTCGATTCCCGCCCGAGCGCCGGAATGATCTCGGACACGCGCTTTTCGGCCACCAGCAGCATGAAACAGGGCGCCATCGTCGAGAGCGCAGCCTGAGCGACCAGCGGATTGTCTGGTGTTACGCCGATGATCTGGGCGATGACGCCGAACAGCAAGGCTTTCTTGGGCTCTATTTCCTCGCGTCGCAGTTTATCGATATGCGGCGTCGGCGCGATCAGTTCGCGGACGATCACCTTGGCTGGCCATGAGTGCTCATTGCCAGTCCGCACGACTTTGACCAGCAACCCGATAAATCGGCGCAGCTTCTCCTTCGGCTCGATGTCCGCGCTAACCGTGCGGGCAAGCATGTCATAACTCATCAGGCGGTGATGTGCCTCGGCGAGAACGTCTTCGTACAAGGCCTCTATGCCGCCGAAATGATAGTTGACCGCCGCTGCATTCGTCCCCGCACGCAAGGCAATTTCCTTCGCAGTCGCGCGGTCGAAGCCGAATTCGGCGAAAACGGCTCCGGCCGCTTCAAGCAGGCTTATCCGCGTGGCAGCCCCGTCCTGCCGATCTCGAGATCGCGCCGTTCGCCTTATGCCTCTGGCCATTGCTTTCGCCTTCCATTAATTCAAATATTAATTTGAAATTTGAATTTCACAAGTGCTACAATCACTCCGCGGATCGATATGTGTTACCGTTCGTTTCATCAAAGCCGGCATCTCTTTGGAGTTCAAATACAGCATGCAGCGCGTCATCGTCATCTTGCTCCTGTTGATCGCCGCCGCCGGTGGAGCCTGGTGGTATTTCCATCGGGATAACGGCTCGAACGAGCTTGCTCTCTATGGAAATATAGACTTCCGGCAACTTACCCTCGCCTTCAACGGCAGCGAACGTGTCGCCGAAGTCCTTGTCGAAGAGGGCGCGCAAGTCAAGAAAGGCCAGGTCGTCGCCAGGCTGGATACGAGCCGTCTTCAGCCTCAGGTCGCCCAGGCCGAGGCGCAGGCAGCAAGCCAGCGCGCCAATCTCGAGCGTCTCAAGAACGGCAATCGTCCCGAGGAGATTGCGCAATCCCGCGCCAATCTCGAATCCGCCAAGGCGGAAGCGGTCAATGCCCGCGCCCAGTTCGAGCGCCAGAACGCCCTTGCTCCCAAGGCTGCCGTCAGCCAGCAGGCTTTGGACGAGGCTCGCTCTGCCGCCGCCGTTGCCGACGCCAAGGTCGTCGCCAATCAGAAGGCGCTCGATCTGCTTGTCGTCGGTTCCCGCGTCGAGGACATTCAAGAGGCAGAAGCGCAGCTGCATGCATCGGAAGCCAATGTCGCGCTTCTGCACCAGCAGCTTGCTGATGCCGAGCTGAAAGCGCCGGTCGATGCGATTGTGCAGTCCAGACTGATCGAGCCCGGCGAGATGGCCTCGCCCACGCGGGCGGCCTTCTCGCTTGCGACGATCAGCCCCAAATGGGTGCGCGCCTATGTCTCGGAAATACAGCTTGGAATGCTCCGTCCCGGTATGAAGGCTAACGTCAGCGTGGATTCGCTGCCTGGACGGACGATCCCGGGATGGATCGGCTTCATCTCCTCGGTTGCAGAGTTCACGCCGAAATCGGTGCAGACGGAAGAACTACGCACCAGCCTCGTCTATGAAGTGAGGGTCTTCGTGGACGATCCTGATAACGCGCTGCGGCTCGGCATGCCGGCAACCGTCCGGCCGCTTTCGAGCGAGCAGGCGAATGCCGCAACCGCGCAGCAGCAATAGAGCGAGAATGCCATGAGCGCCGGCGATTTCTCGGTCATAGCAAAGAATGTCTGCAAGACCTTTCGCCGTGACACCGGCGAGATGGTGAAGGCACTTGCTGACGTCTCGCTCGACGTACGCAAGGGCGCGCTGACCGCTCTTGTCGGCCCAGACGGCGCCGGCAAGACGACATTGCTGCGCCTGGCATGCGGCCTCATCGCGCCGGATGACGGCAGCCTGCAGGTGATCGGCGTCGATATTACTAGGGAACCACAGCGCGTTCAGGACCGGATCGGCTATATGCCGCAGAAGTTCGGTCTCTACGAGGATCTGAGCGTTCAGGAGAACCTCGACCTTTACGCCGATCTGCATGGCGTGACGCAATCCCAGCGTGACGAGACCTATCCGCGCCTTTTCGAGATGACGCAGCTCGGGCGCTTCAAGGAACGGCCGGCGGGAAAATTATCCGGCGGCATGAAGCAGAAGCTCGGCCTTGCCTGCACGCTGGTTCGGGCGCCGGAACTGCTGCTTCTCGACGAACCCACGGTCGGCGTCGATCCGCTGTCGCGGCGCGAGCTCTGGGAGATCGTCTTCAAGCTCGTCAAGGAGGACGGGCTTTCAGTGATCGTGGCAACCTCCTATCTCGATGAGGCCGAACGCTGCGAACACGCGGTGCTCATGCATGCTGGCAAAATCCTCGATCAGGGGCCGCCGGCGGAGATTACGGCAAAGGCGGACGGCTGCTGCTTCATGGTACAGGGTCCGGAAGAGATGCCAGCAAGATCGCTGCAAGCGCGTCTCTTTGCGCTGCCCGGCATTATCGATGCCGTGCCGGAAGCCGGCCGCGTCCGGATCGTGCGCAAGCGGGAGCAGAAACACGAGCCGCTGCGGCTGGATGAGACCAAGCTCGATACCGAAAGCGTCGCGCCCCGGTTCGAAGACGCTTTCATGATGCTGTTTTCCGCCGTCGTCGGCGACGCCGAGCGCCAGACGCACACCGGCCAGCCATCCGGCCATCGCAACGGCGATGAAACGGTCGTGCAGGTTCGCGATCTCCTCCGCAAATTCGGGGATTTCACGGCAGTCGACCATGTCAGCTTCAGCGTCCGAAAAGGTGAGGTTTACGGCCTCCTCGGTCCGAATGGCGCGGGGAAAAGCACGACGTTCCGGATGCTTTGCGGCCTGCTTCCGGCCACCGACGGCACCTTGATGGTCGCCGGCTCCAATCTCCTGACGGCAGGTGCAAAGGCACGAGAAAAGCTTGGTTATGTGGCGCAAAAATTCTCGCTCTATGGCCAGCTCAGCGTCGACGAAAATCTGGAATTCTTCGCAAGCGCCTATGGCTTGCGCGGCCGGCACAGAAAGGACAGGATCGGCGCCTTGAAGAGCCAGTTCGAACTCGACCAGTTCTCAAAGCTGCCGAGTGGACAATTGCCGGGCGGATTCAAGCAGCGGCTGGCGCTAGCCGCCGCCCTGCTGCATGAGCCGGACATACTGTTCCTCGATGAAGCCACAAGTGGCGCCGACCCGCTGGCGCGGCGGCAATTCTGGGGGCGGATCACCGCTCTGTCCGAGCAAGGCGTCACTATCATCGTGACGACACACTTCATGGAAGAGGCCGAATATTGCGACCGGATCATCATCCTCGATGCCGGAAGGAACCTGGCCGAGGGCACGCCGGTCGAAATCCGAGCCCATGCCGGCGCAGATGGCGAGGCGGCTGCGACGATGGAGGAGGCCTTCATTTCGATCGTCGAGAAGGAGCGCCACAGGAAAATGGAGAGGGCGGCATGAATCAGCCCGTCGGCAGCTCCAGCCAAGGATTGCGCGCAGCCTTGCGCCGCATTCGCGCCCTCATCCGCAAGGAAACCTGGCAGCTCCTGCGCGATCCGAGCAGCATCGCGATCGGCATCGTCATGCCCGTGGCCCTGCTGATCCTGTTTGGATATGGCATCAATCTCGACGTCAAGAACGTTCCTGTCGCGATCGTCATGGAAGAGAATTCAGCCGAGGCGCGCGGGCTCGCTTCCGCCTTCGAGCTCTCCCGCTACTTCTCCCCGAAGCCCGTCAAGATGATGGCGGAGGCAGAAAGGATGCTTCTGTCCTCCCAAGTTCGGGCGATCCTACGCATTCCCTCGGATTTTTCGCGGAAGGTCGCTCAAGGCAATGGCGAGGTCCAGGCCGTCGTCAACGGCAGCGATGCCAATACGGGGCGCATCTCGCTGAGCTATGCCGAAGCGGCCGTCGGCGTCTGGGCCGCCAAGGAAGCCTCGCGCGAAGGGACACTAGGCGGCAGCGGCGTCACCATCGAGTCGCGCCTGTGGTTCAACGAGGCCAATGACAGCAGCTACTTCCTCGTCCCAGGTCTCGTCGTTCTGGTCATGACGCTGATCGGCGCACTGCTGACTGCCCTTGTCATGGCGCGGGAATGGGAACGGGGCACTTTCGAGGCGCTGTTCGTCACACCCGTCCGCTCGACCGAGATTCTGCTCGGTAAGACCGTCCCCTATTTTCTTCTCGGGCTTGCCGGGCTCGCGCTCTGCGTCGTCGGCAGCCGGCTGCTCTTCGGCGTGCCGCTGCGAGGATCGCTGCTGATCCTCACAGTCGTCTCCATGCTCTATCTTCTGGTCGCACTGGGGCTCGGCCTTGCCATATCTTCGATCACGAAGAGCCAGTTCATTGCCAGCCAGGTGACCGTTCTCGTGACCTTCCTGCCGGCCATGATGCTTTCCGGCTTCATGTTCGATCCAAGGAGCATGCCCTTGGCCGTGCAGATCATCACCTACATCTTCCCCGGCCGATATTTTGTCACCCTGCTGCAAACCCTGTTTCTCGCCGGCAATATCTGGAGCGTCATCCTACCCAATGCGGCAGTGCTTGCCGGCATGGCCGCGGCCCTTTTGGCGCTTGCCGTGCGCATGACCCGCAAGAGGATCGCATAGCCATGTTGATCGCATCGCTTCTGCGCATCCTCACCCTCATCCGCAAAGAACTTCTCGTTATCCTGAAGGACCCGAGAAGCAGGGCAAGCCTTGTCGTGCCGCCGATCCTGCAATGCCTGATCTTCGGCTACGCCGCCACCTATGATCTCAATAATGTCCCCTATGCGCTCGTCGACCAGGACAGGACGACGACGTCAAGAAACCTCGTCGCAAAGCTCGAGGGATCAGGCATTTTCGAAAGGGTGGCGACACTGACGCAGACGGGCCAGGCCATCCGCTTGCTCGATACCAAGCAGGCCGTGCTCATCATCGTCATCGAGCGCGATTTCGAGCGGCAATTGGAAGCCGGCACCTCGGGCACGGTGCAGATCGTCGCGGATGGCAGGAATTCCAACACCAGCGGCATCGCGCAAGGCTATGCCAACACGATCGTCAGCGACTTCACCTCCGACTGGCTGGCACAAAGGGGGAGTTCCAACAGCAGCGTGAAGGTCACGACGCGGGCATGGTATAACCCGCAGCTCGAAACGCGCTGGAGCATGGTCCCCTCTCTCATCGGCACAATCACCATGCTGATGACGATGATGTTGACCGCGATGTCCGTCGCGCGCGAACGCGAGGAAGGCACTTTCGACCAATTGCTTGTGGCACCGTTCACGCCGACCGAGATCATGATCGGCAAGGCAGTTCCCTCGATGATCGTCGGCATCACCCAGGCATCGACGATCCTGCTGGTAGCCTTGTTCTGGTTCCGCATCCCGTTTGCCGGTTCGTTCGTGACGCTCTATCTCGGGCTGAGCCTCTTCCTCGCCGCGGCCATCGGCTTTGGGCTGTTCCTGTCATCGATTGCCACCAACATGCAACAGGCGATGATCCTCTGTTTCGTCTTCCTGATGCCATTCATGCTGCTCTCCGGCCTGATGTCGCCGACCGACAACATGCCGGAAGTCCTGCAATATGCGACGATGATCAATCCGCTGAAATACGCGATCAGCATCACGCGCGGCGTCTATCTCGAAGGTGCGGGCCTCGATACGCTGTTTCCGGATATGCTCGCACTCGTCGCCATCGCCGCCGCGACGATGCCGGTTGCCGCCTGGATGTTCCGCCACCGCCTGAATTAAAGCGCTTCGCGTTTTCCCGCGATTGCTCCGAGGGGATCGGGGGCGGCGAACTCATGCATTGTCTGTCGGGATGCTTCCTGCCCCAGATCCTCGTGCATGCGAGTTGTCGGGAAATGCGAGAAAGCACGTCGTGCTCATCGCCGAAGAAATGACGGCCGGCCTATGCGGCCTCCGCCAGTTCCACGCGATTTCTTCCGCTCGCCTTCGCCCGATAGAGCGCCTTATCGGCAGCCTCGAGCACATGCTTGAAATCCGTCGTCGGCTCAAGGGAGCAGGCAATACCGATGCTGACGGTGACGTGGACGGCTTCCTGCTCGAACATCAGGGTTGTGCCCTCGATATCCTTGCGAATTTTCTCCGCGACGGCGGCCGCGGCCCGCGTATCGGTGTTGGGCAGCAGCACGACGATCTCCTCGCCGCCATAACGGGCTGCAATGTCGGTCTTGCGCACGGTTTGCCTGATGACATCGGCCAACCGCGCCAGAACGGTGTCGCCGAAGGAATGGCCCCAGCTGTCGTTGATCTTCTTGAAGTGATCGATATCGAGCATGATGATCGAGAAAGGGATACGCCGCATGCCCGCCTCCTTGCTGCATCGATCGCCTTCGCGCTGCAGCACCCGGCGGTTGGGAAGCCTTGTGAGCGGATCGAGGCTCGCTTCATTCTCCAGCGCACGCTGTATGCCGATGCGATATTGCTCCCGCTGCAGCAGGTCCGACAGCAGCATGACGCCGAGGATATTGACGATCGTCACCGGAAGTGTCGCCTTGAGGAGAAGAGCATGCGCCACCGCCCACGGCAGAAAGAAGAGAACCACGAGGGATGAGCAGGTCGCCAAACCGAACAGGGCCGATCGCCTCCAGCCGGTGCCGGTCCATTGCCGCGGCAGGAGGTTCAGCGCATAGCCGGCGATCGCGACGATCACGATACCGGCGACGCCGCCCACCGCACCCATGCCGCCGACCATAAACCGAAAGAAGCCCATCATCGCCGCAGCCACAATGGTTCCCAGAAGCCCCCCATAAATCGGCGTAAGGACAAGGAGGATAGAGCGGCCATCCTGAATGACGCCCGGCATCCATTGGATGGGATCACCCATGGACAGGATACCGACCAGCCCGAACAACAGCCCGACGGCCACGGATTTCAAAGCACCGCGTTCGACGATCCGGATGACCCAGGAATAGGCATAGACGATGATCGCAACCTGGCCGAGGACGCGTATCAGCGAAACCAAATGTGTTTCAATTTCCATTGCTATTCCCAGTCCTCGCAACGACCCGCGACGAATGACCTTGCATCGGCATAATCAAAGTCTGTTTGGGATACCATACGATCTCTGCAAAATGGTTTACCAAGCCTCTCGCGGATCGGCGGTGTGACAAAAATGTTCGGGTGGGAACCGGGAGTGAAGGTCATCGTCGCAATCAAACTTCTGAAGCAATACGTTTCAATATCGATGCGTCTGGGATCTGTAATCCAGGCCAGATGCGGTCATGCCTCCCTTGGAAATCATGAAGCAGCGAGGGAAGCGAACGGGGAAAGCCGACGGATCGAGACATCGACGGCACCCGGCAGAAGGCGAGTTATCAAAGCTGCTCATGACCACCTTTCCAGAGAGCGTCACCTACGGATCCGAATGATCAGCGCTATCTGGCGCCCCACACGGAAGGATCAAGAGCTCTCCGCCAATTTGGCGCTCCCCGAGAGGCGTCGCTGGCGAGCCCTTGATTGATACCGGCTTCCGCAAACTTCGGCGCGGCACGAATTGACGCATTGTGCTTGCGACAGGCCTGCCCTATGACTGAAACCTTATCCGCAAATGCGGTGGTGGGGACAAGCATGCGGAAGGCGATTTCGCGAACATTTCAGTGGAGCGCGCGCATTCTTTGCGCCGTTGCATTGTTGTTTGTCGGCTTCGCCCATCAGCCGATCATCGCAACCGCGGACGAGATATCCCCGATCGAGCTTGCCCAGTACAGGCTCCCGGACGGTTCCCTGCCCATCCTCTGCATCACCTACAAGGATGCCGACGGCAAGGTGCATGGGAAAGCCTATGCACCCGGATGCGAGGCATGCCGGATCGCGTCCGCCGCGATGCTGCCCACGCCTCCGACCGAGATTTGCGAACGTCTTGTCTCCCTGCACCGGGAGATCGTCGTTGCAAGATCGGAAGCTTTCCATCGCCAGCTTTATCCGCCGAACACAGGGCCGAGAGCGCCTCCCCTCCTCGACATCGTTGGCTGAACCGGCGTTGCGGCCTCGCCGTGACGCCCGCCGTCAACGCTGCCGCATCGCGACCCTTAGGTCGTAAAATCTGAGGATTGGTGTTCCTGACTGTACTTTGCCGAACTAGGCGGGGCCGATTGACCCGGCTGCCCATGTGAAGCAAGCTCACCACGAATGGCGAACCATCGCCGCCCCTCCCCAGATCGATCGTGGCAGCCTGCCGATCTTCGGAGGATTTCATGTCTGCCTTTACCGCTGCAGAGCCTGCAGCAGCAGCAACCCAAAATGTCTCGCTCTATCGCGCGATCTGGCGCTGGCACTTCTTCGCCGGTCTGCTCGTCATTCCCTTCATGCTCAATCTGGCGATCACCGGTTCGCTCTATCTGTTCAAGGATCAGATTGCCGATACCTTCTACTCGCATCGCTACCTCGTTGCCGAGACCGGCCCGATGCTGCAGCCACAGCAGATCGCCGATGCGGCACTTGCAGCTTTCCCCGGCACCCGTGCAACCTCCTATCACGAAGCGTCGGCGCCGAACCGCTCGGCCTCGATAACGGTATCAAAGGGCGGCCAATCGACCATCGTCTACGTCAATCCCTATGACGGCAGCATTCTGGGGTCGGTCGGCTCGCAGCAGGAATTCGGCTGGGTCGTCAAGCGCATCCACAGCCTCGAATATTTCGGAAAATGGACCAATCGCATCATCGAGATCGTCGCGGGCTTTGCCCTCGTCCTCGTGGTGACCGGCATCTATCTGTGGTGGCCGCGGCAGCAGAGCGGCGGCGTGCTCACGGTTCGCGGCAATCCATCGCGGCGCGTCTTCTGGCGCGACCTGCATGCCGTGACCGGCGCGCTTGCCGGCATCCTTATCTTCTTCCTGGCCTTCAGCGGCATGCCATGGTCCGGTTACTGGGGCGCCAACGTCAATGCCTGGCTGACGGCAAATAATCTCGGAACACCGGCAGCGGTCTGGGATGAGGTGCCGAAATCGGCGAAGGTCACACAGGATATCGTCAGCCGCGCCGGCTGGGTGGTCGAGAACGCACCCGTTCCGCTTTCCGATATCGCGGCGGCGCAATCGGCCAAGCCGATCGGTCTTGATAAGGCCGTCGACATCATGCACGGGCTGGGCATGGTCGCCGGTTCCGATCTCGCGATCCCTTCGGATGAGACCGGCGTTTATACGGCAAGCCACTATTTCGGCGATCTCGGCAAGGAACGCACTGTCCACATCGATCAATATTCCGGCAAGCCACTCGTCGACATTTCCTATGACCAGTATCCGGCGCTCGGCAAAGCGATCGAATGGGGCATCAATGTCCATCAGGGACAGGAATGGGGCCTTTTCAACCAGCTTCTGATGCTGGCCGCTTGTCTCGCCATCGTTCTTTGCTGCGTGACGGCTGCGACCATGTGGTGGAAGCGAAGGCCATCGGGCCGTCTCGGCGTACCGCCGATGCCGCCGCGGAAGTCCGTCTATGTTGGCCTCTGGCTCATCGCCATCGTCTTCGGCGTGGCTTTCCCACTGACGGGAGCTGCCATCGTCGCGATGCTGCTCCTCGACCAGTTCGTGGTTCGTTTCGTGCCGCCGCTGCGGCGTTTCTTTTCCTGACGAGATCGGGCGGAGCCCAAAGGCTTCGCCTGCCCGCTCCTTTTCCGGATCAAGGATATCGATCATGCTGAAACAGATTTCTGCCCTTGCCGCCTTCGGGCTGGCATTCCTGTCTTCCTCCCTCGCTTTCGCCGACGATGTCAAAATCGGCAACCTCACCATTTCCGCACCCTATGTTCGCGCCATGGTGCCGGGAGCTCCCGTCGGTGGCGGTTATATGACCATCACGAATACGGGAGGCACCGACGACCGGCTGGTGGCAGCGAGTTCACCGCGCGCCACAACGGTCCAGATCCACGAGATGAAAATGGACAAGGAGGTCATGATCATGCGCGAGCTTGCCGGCGGCCTGCCGATACCGGCGGGCCAGACTGTCGAACTCAAACCCGGCGGCTATCACGTCATGTTCATGAAGGTTGCCGAGCCCTTCGTTCAGGGCCAGACGGTGAGGGCAACGCTCAAATTCGAAAAGGCCGGCTCTATCGACGTCGATTTCCCTGTGGGATCGATAGCGGCGAACAAGGAGACGTCCCATGTCAAATAGACGACGTTTCGTTGCAACCGCCGTCGCCCTTACGCTTGTCGCCGGTGCGGGCGCGATCGGCTACGCGACGTTCCTCATGGTTCCTGAGGTGCAGGCCACGGGCGGCCTCGGCACAGCTTTCACGCTCACGGACGATCGCGGTGCGCCCATCACCGAAAAGGCCCTGTCGGGCCATCCCTCACTCGTCTATTTCGGCTACACGCATTGCCCCGACGTTTGCCCGACAACGCTTTACGATATGGCGGGCTGGTTCAAGACGCTCGGACCGCAGGCCGATGGGCTGAAAGCCTATTTCTTCACCGTCGACCCGGAGCGCGACACACCGGAGATCATGCACAGCTACACCGGCAATTTCACCGACCGCATCACCGGGATTACGGGTGATCCCACCGAAATGCAGAAGGCCATCAAGGGCTGGCGCATCTATGCCAAGAAGGTGCCAAGCCCGGACGGTGGATACACCATGGATCATACCGCTTCCGTGCTGCTCGTCGATGCCGGCGGCAATCTCAGAGGCACCATCGCCTATCAGGAAAACAACGATGTCGCGCTGCAGAAGATCCGAAATCTGCTGCAGCAGGATTAATTACGTGGCGCGTAAGCACCACTGGAAAATGGGAATTCCGTCCGGCTTCGCCGGCAGCGGATATCGGCGATCGACCGATCGCCATCACACGATCCGCAGACTTTCCGCGGGTCGCCAACAGGATGAGGAAATCAAATGCCCCCGATCAAGAAATTGCTCCCCGCTGCCATCGCAATCGGCGTCGCTTTTGCCGGCCAGGCCATGGCGCATGCCCATCTGAAGTCGGCCGTTCCGGCCGCCGACGGCACAGTCAAGGCCGCACCATCCGAACTCGACCTAACCTTCTCGGAGGGCCTCAATTTGAAATTCAGCGGCGTCAAGGTCACCGGCCCCAACAAGGCGAGCGTCAAGACCGGAGAAGGCATGCTGATGAACAGCGGCACCACGCTGATGGTGCCGGTGACCGACAAATTGCCAGCCGGCAAGTACATGGTGGAATGGCATGCGCTCTCCACGGACGGCCACAAGACCAACGGGAGCTACAGTTTCACCATCGCGCCTTGACCGGTCCGGAAGCTGCCCACGATTGCGCGGGCAGCTTCGCCTTCCTGTTTCCGGCTCAGGCGCTGCTGGTAACGCAGCCCTGCAGAAAGATCGCCGCGCATTCCGTCGCACGGGCCTGGATCTCTTCGTCATCCGGCGCCAATCGTTGGCCCAGCATGACGGCTCGCTGCGGCTCCATGGCCATCATTCCCCGCAGGAAGCCGGCGGCGCGCGAAATATCCGCGATCCTGATTGCCTCCTTGTCGCGCTGGCTCCGCAGCCAGACCTCGAAGACCACGGTCGAGGCCTTGATCGCCCGCTCGTAGAAGGACGCCGCGATTTCGGGAAAGCGATCAGCCTCGGCCACCGCAAGACGATTGATCGCGATCGTTTCCGGATCCAGCACCAGACGGCCATAGGCGATCAGGATCTGCTCCAGCCCATGATGTAGATCCGTGTGCCTGAGCAAGCCCTGATCCACCTCGACGTTGAAACGCGCGATGCGATCCGCAATCACGGCATTGAAGATCTCGCCCTTGCTTTCAAACAGCCGATAGACTGTTTTGGTCGATACTCCCGCATCCTGCGCGATGTCGTTGACGCACGCAGCGGCATAGCCCGCTTCCAGAAAGCGCTTTCGCGCGGACGAAAGCACGATCGCCCTGGTGTCGTCATCACAGCGGACCTGCGGCCGTCCTCGTGGTCGTTTCGTGGCTTTTGGATTTAGGACCATAGATATTTTCCAAAATACTGTTGACTTCGATTTTATAGCGCTTATTTTGGAAAATATCAAGTTTCCAAATTGAACTTGGCCGCTACCCCTGCCCGGCAGCGACCCCTGTCAGGAGCAAGTAAATGGCTAATAATCTGCATATCGTCACGTCCGAGAGTGCTTCCAGCGAAACGCAGGGAACCGTCGAGGCGAAAGCCAAGGAAGGGGTGACGACCGAACCCCGTCCGGAGGCGCCACAGGCACCGGCCGGCGGCAACGCCGCTCCAACGCGCAGCAAGACGCCGCGCCGCTTGATGTATGGCGCGGGTCTGATCGCCATCATCGCCGCGGCGGGCTACTATGGGCACGACTACTGGCAAAACGGCCGTTTCGAGGTGTCGACCGACGACGCCTACGTCCAGGCCGACAACAGCTCGATCGCCCCGAAGATCTCGGGCTATCTGGCGGAAGTCCTGGTCAAGGACAACGAGACGGTAAAGGCCGGCCAACCGCTCGCCCGTATTGACGACCGCGACTTCCGCGCAGCCCTCGACCAGGCCAAGGCCGATGTCGCTGCCGCACAGGCAACCATACAGGCCGAGCAGGCCTCGCTCGATATCCAGCAATCGACCATTGCCGCTGCGCGGGCGACGCTGGATGTGGACAAGGCGAATGAAACTTTCGCCGAACAGAACAACAAGCGCTACGCCAGCCTCGCTTCCAACGGCTATGCAGCCGTGCAGACGGCACAGCAGGCCGCATCGCAGATCGCCGCGGCCCAGGCTGCCATCGTGAGAGACACCGCGACCTTGGAAGGCGCGATCAAGCAGGTCGAGCTTCTGAAGGCCCAGATCGCCCAGGCGACGGCTGCCCTGCAGAAAAGCGAGGCGGTCCAGCATCAGGCCGAGCTCAATCTCTCCTATACGACCATCATGGCCCCCGTCGACGGCACGATCGGCAACCGGACGCTGCGTATCGGCCAATATGTCCAAGCCGGCACGCAGCTGATGTCGCTGGTGCCTACCGACCAGGCCTATGTCGTCGCCAACTACAAGGAAACGCAGCTGACGAATGTCCATGCCGGCCAGCCTGTCGATATCGAAGTCGACATGTTCCCCGGCAAGGTCTTCCACGGCCATGTCGACAGCCTTGCACCGGCGAGCGGACAGGAATTCGCGCTGCTGCCGCCGGACAATGCGACGGGCAACTTCACCAAAGTCGTGCAGCGAATTCCGGTGAGGATAGCGCTTGACCCGCAGACGATGAACGGTGGCGAGCTGCGCCCGGGAATGTCGGTCGAGCCGAGCATCAACACGAAAGCAGGCGCCGCGCTGTAAAGCTGCCGGCGGGAGCCACGAGAATGTCTACAAGTACGATAGATGGCGGTGCGATGCCGGCCGCAGCGGCAGAGCCGCGCGCATCGACAAGAGAGTGGATCGCAGTTCTGGCCGGCATGATCGGCGCGTTCATGGCGATCCTGAACATCCAGATCACCAATGCCTCCCTCCTCGATATCGAGGGGGGCATCGGCACCGGGGTGGACAATGGCGCCTGGATCTCGACCTCCTATCTGATCGGCGAGATCGTCGTCATTCCCCTTACCGCCTATCTCAGCAGCGTCTTCTCGTTTCGCCGTTATATCCTGGTGAACTCGGTGCTGTTTCCGCTGTTGTCGCTCTCCTGCGCCTTTGCCCACGATCTCGGAACGATGATCGTGCTCCGTGGCCTGCAGGGATTTGCCGGCGGCGTGCTGATCCCGATGGCCTTCACCATGGTGCTGACGAAGCTTCCGAAGCCGCAGCAGCCCTTGGGGCTGGCGATCTTCGCACTGTCCGTCACCTTTGCGCCGGCCATCGGCCCGACCATCGGCGGCTACCTGACCGAGAATTATGGCTGGCAGACCATCTTCTTCATCAACGCCGTCCCGAGCGCCATTATGGTCGTGGCACTTGCCCTGACGCTGGACAAACAGCCCATGCAACTGAAGCTGCTGCGCGAAGGCGACTGGGCTGGCATCGTGACGATGGCGATCGGCCTCTCGGCGCTGCAAACCGTGCTTGAAGAGGGCAACAAGGACGACTGGTTCTCCTCGCCCTTCATCGTCCGCCTGAGCCTCGTCGCGGCCGTGTTCCTGACGCTCTTCATCATCATCGAGCTGAAGGTTTCGAAGCCGCTGGTGAAGCTGCGGCTGCTGAAGCAAAGGAATTTCGGGCTTGGCGTGCTGGCCAATATACTGGTCGGCGTCGCGCTGTTCGGAACGGTCTATATCCTGCCGCAATATCTGGGCCAGGTGCAGAAATACAATGCCGAGCAGATCGGCAACGTCCTTGCCTGGACGGGATTGCCGCAGCTGCTGCTGATCCCGCTGGTTCCACTGATGATGAAGCGCGTCGATGTGCGCTGGCTTGCCTTCTTCGGCATCGCGGTCTTTGCGCTCAGCTGCTTCATGAACGTCACGCTTTCGGCCGACAATGCTGGAGACCAGTTCTTCATTCCGAACATCGTTCGCGCCATCGGCCAGGCCTTCGTCATCACGCCCGTCACCGCGATCACGACAGCAGGAATTGCTCCGGCGGACGCTGCCGCGGCCTCCGGACTGACGAACATGCTGCGCAACCTCGGCGGCGCCGTGGGTACTGCCTCGCTTGGGACCATCCTGACCAAACGCGAGCAGTTCCACTCCAACATCATCGGTCAATCCGTAACCCTTGCCCGTGAGGAGGTTCGCGAGCGGATCGACCAGATGACGGGCTACTTCCTATCGCACGGAGTTTCGGACCATCAGGCAGCCCAGCAGAAAGCGATCGTCGCCCTCGGCCAGATCATCAAGAGACAAGCACTGATCATGGGCTTCAGCGACACCTTCGCCGTCATCGGTGTGGTGCTTGCCATCGCAGCGATCACCATGCTGTTCACCAAGCGCCCGCAGGCCAGCGGCGGCGCAGGTGCCCACTGAACACCACGCGGGCTCATGCCCGCGAAGCCGTGTGTCTTGAGTTGTGAAAGCGATCCGCTTTTACATTACGCGCCTCGATGGCGTCCGGAAATTCCCGGATGCCATTGTTCAATTCCCGTCGGCATGCCGCACGGAGACGCAAGGACAACAGCCCGTCTTTACGATCAGCTCGCGCCCCGCGCGAGCCGAAGCGACGCGCGGCCTTGGCGAAACGATGGGGAAACGATGAACTGAAGAGCAAGTCGTGCGGTGCTGGATCTTCAGGCACCCAAGTCGGCTACCTGTTCATATCCTCGACGACCCAGCGGAAAAATAACAATATAACGGCTGCAAATAGTAATAGCTGAACCAATTTAGGCAAATCAAGCATATCATAGCTCTCTAATTTAACTGCTGCATCATGCAGACAAGCCAAGATAGCCATGTACGTATTAATTATTCGCCATTATTGCTCAGAATAATTTATGATTACTAGTAAAACTAATTTATACACCGCATAACTGTAAAGTTATAATGAAAATTACACTCAATACGCATCACGCCGCCAAGTTGGGCACCCAAAACTATACTTGTTCGATCCCTTTCACTCTCGACTGGCGGCCCATCTCACTTACGGTAGGTCGACGGATTGATGCCGTGACGTTGTAGACGGGCATAAAGACTTCGGCGTGGCAGTTTGAGCGCCTGCGCGACCTCAGAAATATCTCCCTCATATCGCTCCAGCGTGGCACGCAGAATGTTTGCCTCGAAGTGATCCATCTGATCGGAGAGGCCGAGCTCCATGGAAGGTTGGCTGCGAGCGGAGGCGAGGCCAAGCGCCGCTTGCGTTGCATAATTGCGCAGCTCGCGAACATTGCCCGGCCAATCGTGTGTCAGAAACCGTGCCTCCATCGCGGCATCGATGGGTGGACGCGGCACGCCGTGCAAGCGGGCGGCCTCACCGAGGAAGGCGCTGAACAGCAGGCCGATATCAGCGCGGCGCTCCCGCAAGGGCGGAATGCGGATGCGCACGGTTTCCAACCGATAGAGCAGATCGGCACGAACGCGGTTATCGGTGATCGAGCCATGCGGATCGTTTTTCGTCGCAGCAACGATGCGGAGATCGACAGGAGCCGGCTCGCCGCTCGCCGAGGGCAGCTCGCGCTCCTCGACGACCCGCAAAAGCCGGCCCTGCAGCAGAGGTGACATGCTGTCGATTTCGTCGAGAAAGAGCGTGCCGCGATCGGCCTCGGCAATGCGCCCGCGCCGGACACGGTTCCCGAACAGGGTCTCGTCGGCGATCGCATCCGGCAGAGCGGCGCAATCCACCGCGACGAAACTGCGGGCGCGCCGCCTGCTCCAGCGGTGGATGAGCCGGGCCACAAGCTCCTTGCCGGTGCCCGTTTCGCCTTCGACCAGAACATCCACGTCGGCGTTTGCGACCTGGCGGATCGTTTCACGCAATCGTGCCATGACCGCCGTCTGACCGAGGAGCGGCGATGCATCCTCCGCCTCGGCGGCTGCCTGCCGCAAGCGCCGGTTTTCCAGCACTAGGCGGCGCGTTTCCAGCGCCCGACGCACCGATGCGATCAGGTGATCGGTGGCAAAGGGCTTGGCAATGAAATCATAGGCGCCCTGTTTCAGCGCCCCGACCGCCATGGCGATATCGCCGTGGCCGGTCATCAGGATAACGGGCAAGTCCGGATCGCGCGCCAGCACCGCCTCCAGCAGATCGTGCCCATCGATGCGCGGCAGGCGGATATCGCTGACGATAACACCGGGCAATGCGGTTGCAAGGCTTGCCAGGGCCGATTGCCCATCACCATGCGTCTCCACGTCGAAGCCCGCTATGGCGAAGGAATCCGTAAGTGCGGCATTGAAGGGGCCATCATCCTCGACCAGAAGAACTTTCTGCGACGCTTCCAGGGTCATGCTCGCCTCATTGTCATTATGAAAGCCGCGCCACCGAGCGGCGAAGGGCCGATGGTCAATGATCCGCCGAGATCATTCATGATGTCCTGGGCAATCCCGAGTCCGAGACCAAGTCCATCGGGCTTGCCGGTAACGAACGGACGGAATATTTCCTTGGCCAGTGCCGGATCGATACCGGGACCATTATCGGCGACAGTCAGTTTCACCATATCCTTTTCGGCAGCGTCCACGAGCAGAGCAACATGCGGATCCTCGATACCGGCAACGGCATCGATAGCGTTCTGCAGCAGATTGACGATGACCTGCTCCAACCGCACCCGTTCGGCAAGCACATGTGGCTGGCCCTGCGCCGGCAGAACCAGCCGCACGCCGGCTTTGCGAAACCGGTTTCCGACCAGCAGCAAGGCGCCCGCGATAATGGCATCGAGCGGCTCCGCTCCGGCTGCGCGCCGCCCCCGGCGTGAAAAACGCCGCATCTCCTGCGTGATCGTGCCGATGCGCGCCGTCACTTCGACCGCGGCATCCAGATTGGCGCCAACGCGATCGAGGCGATTGGCCGCGAGATGATGGCGAGCATTCTCGGCGAGAGTGCGGATGGTCGCGACAGGCTGGTTGATTTCATGCATCAACCCCGCGGTGATCGAACCGACGGAAGCAAGCCGGTTCGCCTGGGCAAGTTCCTCACGCGCATCGCGATATCGATCCTCGGCGCGCGCACGTTCAGCCACCTCATCGTGCAGCTCGGCCGTGCGTGCGGCGACGGCCTTCTCAAGCGCACGCCGATCCTCCGCTGCCCTGGCTGCGCGGGTCATCCGCCACCAGATCGCAGCGACGATGGCGGCCAAACCCACAATGACGGGCAAAGCCAGCAGCCAGGCCCGCGCCTGCGCCTCCTGCAGCGCCGCGCGGGTGTCGAGAAGATGCAGCAGACGCAAATGCGTCCCGGCCACCGGCTGCTCCGCAGCGATCATGATGCGATCTCGCGGGCCGCGTATGCGACCGGCATCCTCGGCGTGATAATTCCCCTGCCCCAGCGCGGCGTCGCGATATTGCCCGCTTGCGACGATGCCGGCCCGGACTTCGGGCGATAAAGGTGCGAGCGTCGTCAGCACCTGCGACGGGTCGGATGCGGCAAGGATGATCTGATGCTCGTCGACCACAAACGTTTTTCCGCGATCGTTCGCCCAGATCCGCGATACCGCATCGAACTCGAATTTGACCACGATGACTCCCACCGGAGCGGCGGCATCGCCGACCCTGCGGGCGAGAAACAGGCCCGGCCGGCCGCTGATCGCTCCGGCGCCGTAATATTCCGCAGTACCGTCTTTCAGCGCCTCGGAAAAATAGGGACGAAAGCTAAAGTTCTTGCCGACGAAACTGTCTTCTGTTCCCGCATTCGACGCGGAAATGACAAGTCCCTTCTGATCGACGAGATAGATGATATAGGCGCCGGTTTCCCGCGCCAGAAAGCCAAGCTTGTCGTCAAGCCGGCGGGCGGCATCCGTTGTGGGGCTCGCGAGCGCCTCGCCAAGATCGCGATATTCGCCAAGCACGATTGGAAGAAGCCGGAAGCGCACCAGCTCACTGTCGAGCAGTCGGATATGCTGTACCGCAAGCCCGCTCGCCTCCGCATCCAGCCGCCTAAGTGCGTCCTGACGCGAAAGGGAAAGCGCCGCATACCAAATGCCCGCGGCAGCGGCTAAACCACCCACCACCAGCAGCACAATTCGCTTCAGACCCTGCCCACTCATTTGTGCAGAATATTGCACAAACTCCGAAATAGCCATGCAGAATCTTGCGCGAAAGTCTCCAGGAGCAACGATCTCATCCTGAGAAAAATGAAATATATCAATAGAATATCCTGAGTAGCCCTCAAATCTCGTGCACCGCGCTTTCCTCACATATCAATAGCATCACTGGGAGAGTGGACCTTCAATACGCACAACAGTCGGACGTCGGCCGGGCAATGGCATTGCGGATATCACCTTGATACCGGCCACCAGCCGTCCGAATGCGCAAGGTTCTCCTGACGAACTCGTCGTTTGCAGCGCCATCGCTGCTTAACGGCGATCCGAAGCAAGAAAGGGAGGAGAGGAACAATGCTGAATACACTGGATCCCATCGCGACGACGGCGGCGACGGAAGCAGCCGAACGGCGCAAACGCCTGAAATCGATCATCGGCGGTTCCACCGGCAATCTGGTCGAATGGTTCGACTGGTATGTCTATGCGGCTTTCGCGCTCTATTTCGCACCGCACTTCTTCCCTGCTGGCGACCAGACGGCGCAGCTGTTAAATTCGGCTGCGGTCTTTGCCGTCGGTTTCGTCATGCGGCCGATCGGCGCCTGGATCATGGGGCTCTACGCCGACCGCAAGGGCCGCAAAGCTGGCCTCGCCCTTTCGGTGACGCTGATGTGCGCGGGATCGCTGATCATCGCGCTGACGCCGGGATATGAAACCATTGGCGTTGTGGCCCCGGCACTTCTGGTCCTCGCTCGCCTGATGCAGGGCCTCTCGGTCGGTGGCGAATATGGCGCCTCCGCGACCTACCTTTCCGAAATGGCCGGCCGCCAGCGCCGCGGTTTCTTCTCGTCCTTTCAGTATGTCACGCTGATCTCAGGCCAGCTCCTCGCCATTGCACTATTGATCCTGTTGCAGGCCACAATGACGACGGAAGCGCTGAATGCCTGGGGATGGCGCATTCCCTTCTTCATGGGAGCAGCACTTGCAGTCGTGGTCTTCTGGCTGCGGCGCGGCCTGGCCGAAACCGAAAGCTTCAAGAATGTACGCGCAAGCGATACACAGAAATCCGGCTTCTGGATGCTTATCACCCGGCACCCCAAGGAAACCGCGCTCGTCATGCTGCTGACGGCCGGCGGCACACTCGCCTTCTACGCCTATTCGATCTACATGCAGAAATTCCTGGTCAACACCTCCGGGTTCAGCCGGGAAACGTCGAGCGAGATAAACGCAATCACGCTATTCATTTTCATGCTGCTGCAGCCGATTGCGGGCGGACTCTCCGACAAGATCGGCCGCAAGCCGCTGATGATCGGTTTCGGTCTCTGCGGTGTGCTGTTTACCTATCCGATCTTCTCGGCGCTCGAAACCACAAGGGATCCATTCATCGCCGGGCTGCTCGTCATGGGCGCACTGGTCATCGTCACCGGCTACACATCGATCAATGCCGTCGTGAAGGCGGAACTGTTTCCTGCCCATATCCGAGCTCTCGGCGTCGCGTTACCCTATGCTCTTGCCAACACACTATTCGGCGGCACAGCCGAGTTCGTGGCGCTGAAATTCAAGAGCAGCGGCTGGGAACAGGGTTTCTATTGGTACGTGACCGCGATGATCGGCATTTCGCTGATCGTCTATCTCTTCATGCGGGATACGGCCCGAGACAGCGCCATCCAAGAAGATTGAGATAGCAGGCGCGACGAAAAGGTTTCTGCCGACACAAGCACAACCAGACAGGAAGGGCGGGACATCCATGATGTTCCGCCTGAGGCTTTTAGCACGCTATTTTACGCGGAAATGCTTCGCTACCTGGGCCGTTTTCAATCTGATAAACGACTGGGGGCTCGACCTTCACCGGTCGCAACCGTCAATGCACCGGCGTACGGCTTTTCTTGCGTCCGTTCAGCAGGTGAATGAAAGTGATCCCCTGCTCCAACAGCAGTTCGGCCGCTTTCAGATCGTTCGGGCCAAGATCGGACGAACAGCCGCGAAGATTGCAAGCCAGAAACAGGGAATTGGTGACGGCAAGCGTATCGCCGTCCTCCTCGGCCTCTTCGGCGGTAGCTTGCAGTACATCCGCGACGGCCGCCATAAGATCGGCGCGCTCCTGCAAGTTCATTTCGCCAAGACTTTTCGTAATCTCACTCATGACTTCTCCTTGGCGCGCCCGACCATTCACGACATCCGTCGGGATCGGCGCGGCTCGCAACTTAAAAATGATTGAAATGCGGTTGGTAAGTGAAATATGGCAATGAAAGCCGAGACCGGCAAGGCATGGCTTCCATGTTGGAAACGCATGGCATTGCGGTTGGTTCAAAATGCGCGAGATGGCGATCGCAGGATCTAGGCCGAAGCCCCGTCTCTGGCTCGACGAGTTTCAAAGTGGCGCTATCCAGTCGTGATCCGGATGCAGTCTTTCAAGCCGGAGACGTAAGTCAACTCTTTCCGAAACCGAGCGACTGGGATCGGTCGACAATTCCAGGCGCAGGACGTCTGCTTTGCCGCCATTCAGCGCGGACGGCGAATGGCCCGCAGCTTGCCGCTGCCGCCACCACCGGCATAGAAGCGGTCCTTGCCATCGGATTCCAGGCCGGAAACGCCGGTACCCTCCGGCATTTCGAGCCGCTCCAAAACTTCGCCGGTCAACGGATCAACCCGGCGGACATCGCTTTCGTCGCCCTCCCAGGTGCCGTGCCATAACTCGCCATCCACCCATGTCACGCCCGTGACGATACGGTTGGATTCGATGGTGCGCCGGATGGCGCCCGTTTCGGGATCGATTTCATAGATCTTGCGGCCGCGATGCTGCCCGACCCACAGGCTGCCCTCGCTCCAGGCAAGGCCTGAATCGCCGCCGTGGCCGGGCGCTGGAATGGTGGAGATTATCTTGCCGGTTTCGGGGTCGACCTTATGAATCTGGTCTTCGGCGATCTGGTAGAGGTAACGGCCGTCGAAGGCGGTGCCGGCGTGAGAGGCAACGTCGATCGTGCGCACTTGCTCGCCGCTCTCAGGGTTCAGGGCATGCAGCTTCTCGCCGGAGGCGAACCAGACGTGCTGCCCGTCGAAGGTGACGCCGTTGACGCGCGGCGCATTGTCGAAAGGGCCATATTCGCGAATGATTTCCGCTTGGGACTTTTTCATGGATGCATCCTCCAGTCGGGATTGGTTGAGTTTCGATGATGAAAAAGCTTAATCGCTCGGCAGTGGTCCCGGGAGTAACAATGTTGACGGGAAGTCAATAACCGGCGGCATCATCCAGCGGCGAGCCCGGCCATTGCCGACGCCCTGCACCATCCCGTCCGCGGCAAGTGCATCGAGCGCGCGCTGCACCGTGCGCGGGCTTATCGCGAGCGCGATCGATAGCGCCGAACTCGACCAGGATTCTCCATCGGACAACAGGGCAAGCAGCGAGGCATTCTCGACTTCGACCGGCGGCGCCAGCACCACGACATCTCGCTTTCCCCGCGGTATTAGCGCGAAGCCGTTCTGTGTCGCGTTGATATCGGCAAGGCGCTCCAGGGCGGCGCGAAGCCTGCCAATCTCAACCCTCAGTCTGGCCCTATGGGATTCGTCGGTGTGACGGGCGCGGAACGCGCGGGAAAGCAGCAGCGCCCGCGGCGCATCGTCTGGTGCTGCCTCGCCCAGCGCGCGTGCCAGGGCAAAGAGCACCGGCCGGCCCGCAAGCGAAATGATGTCTCCGCCGCTGCGCACGACATTGCGGCAGGCATCGACAACCAAGGTATCGGACGTCAGAAGCGTTTCGACATCGTCGAGCGACAACAGCTTTTCCCTCCCCTCCACAAGCAGTCGCGCCGCCGGTTCATTGAGAGCGCGCGCCGCATCGCGGACCTCGACCATAAGCGCGGGGATCCCCGCTTTGCCGGCCGCCTCCGCGGCGCGCGCCAGAGCGGCGCGTGCCGGCTGAATGCGCAGGCGGCGGATGGCGATGCCGGCAACGGCCAGTTCATGACTTGCCCTCGCAGCGGGCGGCAGGGGCGACGGATCGAGTTTTGCGAGCAGCCGTTCCGCCTCGTCCAAGTGACCGACCAGCAGCAGACGCCGTAGCTGCAGATTGCGGGCATGGGCAGCGTTGATTTGATCGCCATGTTTTTCGAGAGCGGCTCGCGCCGTCTCGAGCGCTTTCTCGGGCCGGCCGAGGTCGCGCGAGACAAGGGCGATCTCGGCTTCGGCCACAATGCAGCGGGCGCGCGCAATCGTCTCGCGCGGGCCGAAGGCGCGCGCGGCACTCTTCAGCAATACCTTCGCGCGCGCAAGGTCGCCCAGCTGCGCCATCGCAATCCCGCGCAGTGCCAGCGCCGGGGCATCATCGCGCAGCGCGACGCGCTTCAGCGCACCCAGCACGTCGCCGGCGGCAAGTGCCTGGGCAGCAGCGACGATCAGCGAGTCCATCCAAATCCCGTCACACTTGTAACTCCCACCCCTTACGCCTCAAGCGGTAAGTTATCGCATATCGGCTGGCAAGATGCAGCGCCGACAAGGACAGACCTGACAGACAAGAGGAGATGAACCATGACGACGCATAAGACAGGAACACGCAACGAGTGGCTTTCGGCACGGCTTTCCCTGCTGGAGCAGGAAAAGGAGCTGACGCGGCGCAGCGACCAGATCGCCGCCCGCCGCCAGGAGTTGCCCTGGGTGAAGGTGGAAAAGGACTATCGTCTCGAGACCGACCAGGGTGTCGTTCCGCTCTCGGGCCTCTTCAAGGGGCACTCGCAGCTTCTCGTCTATCATTTCATGTTCGGACCGGACTATACGGCCGGTTGCCCGTCCTGCTCGTCGATCGCGGATGGTTTCAACGGCATCGCCGTGCATCTTGAAAATCACGATGTTGCCTTCTCGGCCATTTCCCGCGCACCTCTCGCGAAGCTGCAGGAATTCAAACAGCGCATGGGCTGGACCTTCGACTGGGCCTCTTCTGCCAACAGCGATTTCAACCATGATTTCAATGTCTGGTTCACGCCGGAGGAACAGAGCGGGGGCAAAATCGAATATAATTATCGCCGCGAGCCGCCAATGCTCGATGCTCAGGCGGGCAAGACGATACAGCAATGGGAGCTGCGCGGCAGCGAAGGCCCGGTGGAACTGATGGCGTCAATGACGGGGACGGATATCGCGACCTATACGCGCGACCGGCCTGGTGTCAGCGCCTTCGCCATGCAGGATGGCGAGATCTATCACACCTATTCTTCCTATGCCCGCGGCCTTGATGGTCTCTGGGGCATGTACCAGTGGCTCGACCGTGCGCCGCTCGGCCGAAATGAGACCGGCGTGTGGTGGAGACATCACGACCGATACGGAGCCAACTGATGTCTGTCTCGTCCGAAATCGGTAAAAGGGGCGGCCGCATCGCCCCTGCCCTGCCCATCACCGCCGGCCGTCTGCTGGCGCTGGCCGCCGCGCCGAGCCTCGCCCTGATGGCCATGCTATCCGCGTATGGTTCAGCCGGCGACATGATCTGCTCCGCGCAGGGCAGCTCGATGCTCGGCGGGATGGTGCCGATGTATCTGCTCATGAGCCTCTTCCATTGCGGGCCATGGCTGAAGCTTCTTGCGAGAGGAGAAACGGACGCGCGCATGTCCAGCTAGACACCAACAGTGCTAGGCAAGATTTTTGAGATAGAGCGAAAGCAGCTGGGTCTGGGATGAGATGCCGAGCTTGCGATAGACGTTGCGGCGGTGAACCTTCACCGTTCCCGTCGAGATATTGAGCTTCAGACCGATCGATTCCGACGAATGCCCCTGTAAAACGAGCTCGACGATGGCAGTCTCCCGGCTCGTCAGATTGAGATCCCGCCAGACGGTTTCCACTGGCGGGATGTTTCCGTTCTGACCCGGCTTTCGCTTTGTCCTGCTGCCGGCAGCCAATTGCGCGTCGAAGCGCGAGGCGAGACCGGACCAATAGTATCTCACCATGTTTGCGACGAGCGGCTCGACCTTCTTCAGCGTCGCAAATTCCGCAGGTGGAAAAACCCCGGTCTTCTCGCGCCGCATCAATGACAGAACGATGGTGACATCATCGTCGGCATTGACGAAGAAACCAATCTCCTCGGCCAGTCCGGTCTGCACATAATAGGTTCGGTAATATTCGCTGGAAAAGAAGCGGTCCGGCGCCAGCTCCCGCATCCTGAGCACGCCTTCGCGGCGCTCGCGCGCCGTGTGATAGAAGGGATCCAGCAGATAGGGACCGGCCTGGTAGAGCGTGACGAAAACGACATGTTCCTCGGGATCGAAAGTGCTGTAGAGATCGATCGGCCGCTCCTTGCCGCGATAGGCGAAAACGACGACGTAGTCGAACCGCACCAGTGCAGCCATCATCTGACGGAACATTTCTCCGAACTCGGCATCCGCCATCGCCGATCGGCCGATCGTGGCGTTGAAGGCGGCAAACAGCCCTTCAAGGTCGGTGCTCATGTGACGGATCCCCTCTGCCGCCCTGCGCATCCAGCGCAGCCCCTATATACACCTCCCATGAAGCGTTTTGCACGAAAATACCTCTTTCGGGGTATATACCTCGCGGGAAGCCCAGGCTTACTCTTTCCTTAACGACGGTGGCAATAGGGCAGATCAAGACTGCCGACCAACCGCAGGGAACAGACGTGGCATCCGCTTCAACGAACGATATCGAATTCCGTTCGGTCACGAAGAACTATGGCGCCGTGACCGCCGTAACGGACATCAACCTCAATGTGCCCAAGGGCGCATTTCTGGCGCTTCTCGGCCCTTCCGGCTGCGGCAAGACGACCTGCCTGCGCATGATCGGCGGCTTCGAGCAGCCGAGCGAAGGCACGGTACTGATCGACGGGCGCGAGATGAACGGCGTTCCCGCCTACCGGCGCCCGGTCAACATGGTGTTCCAGCACTATGCGCTGTTTCCGCATTTCAACGTCGCGCAGAATGTCGCCTACGGGCTGAAGCAGATGCGCCCGAAGATCGGCGGTGCCGAGATCGACCGGCGCGTTGCCGAAGCGCTTGAGATGGTTCGCCTCGGTGGATTCGCGAAGCGCCGCATCCATGAAATGTCGGGCGGCCAGCAACAGCGCGTGGCACTTGCGCGCGCCATCGTCAACCGTCCCTCCGTGCTCCTACTCGACGAGCCGCTGGCGGCCCTCGACAAGAAATTGCGCTCGGCCATGCAGATCGAGCTTCAGACACTGCAGCGCGAGCTCGGCATCACCTTCGTTCTCGTCACCCACGATCAGGAAGAGGCGCTGTCGATGGCCGACATCGTCTGCGTGATGAGCGCAGGCCGCATTCGCCAGCTCGGCACACCTCAGGAAGTCTACGACCGCCCGGCCGATCTCTTCGTCGCCGATTTCGTTGGCAAGACCAACCGCATCGAGGCGACGATGGAAGCCGATGGCGAAACGCTTCGCCTCGCGGATGGCTCGGCGCTTTCGACCGGCAAGCGGCTCGCACCAGGAGCGGCGATTGCGGCCTTGCGCCCGGGGGCGATCCATCTCAGCCGCGACATGACTGTTTCAGGCATGTCCTTCAAGGGCACGGTGACGCATCGCATCTTCCTGGGCTCGTCAGCCGAATATGCGGTCACCGTCCCCGGCCTCGGCGATTTCCTGATCACCTCGGATCGCCGCAGCATGAACGAAAGTGATCTCGTGGGTCCGGGGGAGGAAGTCTTCCTCGGCTTCGACCCCACCGCCTTACATGTCTTTCCAGCATCGAATGCATAAGCCAAAACAAGGGAACAGCATCATGAGCAAAGATTATAAGGACAATCTCCCCATCTCAGCCGAAGGCTTCATGGAAGAATTCATGCGCCTGAAGCGCGGCTCGATCAGCCGTCGTCACTTTCTGAATATCACCGGCCTCGGCCTTGCAACGGCAGTCCTTTCGCGCGTCCCGGGCGCGCTATCGACGCCCGCCTATGCCGCCGGCGAACTCGGCACGCAGATGTCGATCGCGACCTGGCCGAACTATCACGATCCGGCAACCTTCGAGAACTTCAAGGCGGCCACCGGCGTTGCCGTCGAGGTCAACGTCTTCGGCTCGAACGAGGAAATGCTCGCAAAGCTGCAGGCCGGCGCCTCCGGCTGGTCGCTCTTCGTGCCGACCAACTACACGATCTCGACCCATCACAAGCTCGGCCTCATCGAGGAGCTCGACCTTACCAAGATCCCGAACTTCAGCCAGGCGAGCGAGAGTCCACGCTTCACCAAGGAAGGGCAGATTGACGGCAAAACCTACGCCGTGCCGAAAAATTGGGGCACGACCGGCTTTTCCGTTAACACCAACAAGATCAAGACCAAGCTTTCAAGCTGGAAGGATTTCTTTGAGATCGCCCAGACCGAAGCCGACGGCCGCGCCATGGTCCACGACTATCAGCTGACGACCATCGGCAGCGCACTCGTTTCCCTCGGCTACGACTTCAATTCGATCAAGCCGGAAGAGCTCGCCAAGGCCGAGGAACTGCTGATCAAGGTCAAGCCGCATCTCTTTGCCATCAACTCCGACTATCAGCCGTCGATGCGTTCGACCGACGCCTGGCTGACCATGTGCTGGACCAACGACGGCGCGCAGCTCAACCGCGACATGCCCGAGCTTGACTATGTGCTTGGCAAGGACGGCGGCGAGATCTGGACCGATTATTACGCGATCCCGAAGGATGCGCCAAACAAGGCGGCCGGTTACGCTCTGCTCAACTATCTGATGGATCCGAAGAACGCGGTGAAGGAGCACATCGCCAATGGCGCGCCGACCACCGACAGCCGTGTGATCGAGCTTCTGCCGAAGGAGATCACCTCCAACAAAATCGTCTATCCGGATGAAGCCTCGCTGACGCCGCTCGAATTCGGTGCTGCGGTTACGCTCACCGATCCGAGCCGTGCCGAACTGATGGCGCGCTTCAAGTCGGCCTGATCGTTTTCTTCGGCCCGATCCCTTCCGCTATGATGGTGGCAAGGGGTCGGCTTCCTTCCCAGCACCGGCGGACAAAGAACCTCTCGATGCCCCTTAACCCTGCCACCAAACGGCGCCTCGTCACCGCTGCCCTTGTCGGGCCGGCAAGCATCTGGCTGTTCGTTTTCCTGGTGCTGCCCTTCATCGCCATTATCGTCTTTGCCTTTGGCGAGCGCGCGCCGGAAGGCGGTTATCAGGCAGCTTTCACCTTCGCGCAATTCGCCAATCTCGGCTCGCGGTCGGCCGCCTTCGTCAACACGCTGATCCTCGCGCCGATCGGCGCGGTGGCCTGTCTGCTCGTTGCCTATCCGGTCGCCTATTATCTGGCCGTCAAGGCCAGCCCGCAACGCCGCCTGCTGCTCGTCTCCCTCGTCGTCGTGCCCTTCTGGACGAGCCTGCTCGTGCGCACATACGCCTGGATGTACCTGCTCGGCGCACGCGGCATACCGCATCTGCTGGAATTCTTCGGCATAGAGAACATCAGACTTATCAACACGCCCGGTGCCGTGCTGCTTGGTATCGTCTACGGCTATCTGCCACTGATGATCATGCCGATCTATGTCAGCCTGGAAAAGCTCGACCGCCGCCTCCTTGAGGCTTCTGCCGATCTCGGCGCCAGGCCCATCTCGACCTTCTTCGGCATCACGCTGCCGCTATCCCTGCCCGGCGTCATGACCGGCGTTGCCTTGGTGACGATCCTGTTGCTTGGCGAATATCTGATCCCGCAGCTGCTTGGCGGCGGCAAGGTGTTCTTTATCGGCAATGCACTCGTCGACCTCTTCCTGCAATCGCGCAACTGGCCGTTCGGATCGGCGATCGCCGTGACGCTCGTTGCCGTCGTCGTCATCGTGCTCTTGGTCGCGATGCGCATTGCCTGGCGCGTTGCCGGCACCCGCCAGGTGGATCTCGTCTGATGCGCGCGCTTGTTACTTTCGTCTATCTATTTCTCTACACGCCGATCGCGCTTGTCGTTCTGTTCTCTTTCAATGCCGGCCGCAATGCCAGCGAGTTTACCGGCTTTTCGACGCAATGGTACGGACGGGCGCTGTCCAACACCTTCCTGATGGAAGCGCTGCGCAACAGCCTCATCATCGCCTTTACCAGCGCAGCACTTGCCGCAATCTTCGGCACGATGGCGGCAATCGGACTGGAGCGGCTCGGTCCTCGCGCCCGCGCCGTCTTCGACGGGCTGTTTGCCGCCGCGATCGTCGTTCCTGGTGTCGTCATCGGCATTGCGACGTTGGTGGCACTGGTCGAGGTCTTCGGTATCATCAACCCATTGATCGCAGCGGTGTGGCCCGGCGATCAGCCTCCGAAATTTGCGCTCGGCTATGGCTCGATCATCGCGGCGCACGGTCTCTTCACCATGGCGCTGGTGACGATGATCGTGAAGGCGCGCATCGCGAGCCTTGGCCGTGATATCGTCGAGGCATCCAGCGATCTTTATGCCACGCCGCTGACCACGTTCCGGCAGATCGTGTTGCCGCAGATCATGCCGTCGATCCTCGCCGGCTTCCTGCTCGCTTTCACCTTCTCCTTCGACGATTTCATCATCGCTTTTTTCGTCGCGGGATCGAACACGACGTTGCCGATCTATGTCTTCGCCTCGATCCGCCGGGGCGTCACGCCGGAGATCAACGCGATCGCGACCATGGTGCTGATCGCGTCACTCTGCCTCATTCTCATCGCGCGTTTCCTGATGCGTGAAAAGACAACGACAAACTGACCAGGGAAAACACATGATACTCAAGGATCGGGTCGCAATCGTCACCGGAGCCGGCTCCGGCATCGGCCGTGCCGGAGCGCTGATCATGGCGCGGGAGGGCGCGCATGTGATCGTCGCCGATATCGACTTGGCAAATGCCGAGGAAACTGTGGGCCAGATTGCCGAGGCCGGTGGCAACGCCGAAAGCCTTGTCGTCGATGTCATGGACGACCAAGCGCTTGAGGCCGGTGTCGCAAAGATCGCCGCGCGGCATGGCCGCATCGACATCCTGCACAATCACGCAGGCGCTCAGGTTGCAGGCAATCTGGAAGAGGTCGCGGTTTCCGGTTTCGATGCGTCCTGGAAACTGAATGTCCGCGCGCATTTCATGGCTTCGCGCTTCGTCATGCCGATCATGAAGAAGGCCGGCAAGGGCGTCATTCTCAACACCTCGTCATCTTCCGGTGTGCTCTACGACCGCGAAATGATCGCCTACACCACCTCCAAGCATGCTGTCATCGCCATGACCCGGCAGATGGCCGGCGACTATGCCCGCTTCGGTATCCGCGTCAACGCGCTCTGCCCCGGCTGGGTCGACACGCCGTTCAACGCGCCGTTCATCATGCAGATGGGTGGGCGCAGCGCCATTGAAGATTACATTGCCGAAAAAGTGCCGCTCGGACGCTGGGCCGATGTTTCGGAAATCGCCGAACCGATCCTCTTCCTTGTTTCCGATCGATCTTCCTACATGACGGGGCAGATCCTCGTTGTCGACGGCGGCGAAACGGTCGTCTAGGCTCGCGGACGAAAATGTCACGTCGATGCGTGAAATCAGTGCATCGCCGACCCTCTCAAAGCCAGCTCGGCAGCCCCGCCGCAACGCGCCCAGCGACAGCCGCCTCGACGCAATCGGCAAGGCTGCCAAAGCGAATGGCGCGTCCGCTGAGGCCCGGGCCATAATGCGCATACTTGCCCGAGTTGGTCATGACCGCACGCGTGCCGGGCGGGAAGACCGGCTCCGAGATCGAGCACCAGCAAAGATCAGGTAAAACCTGTATGCCGCTGCCGCGCAACCGCGCGAGCGTCCCGTCCGCCTCGGCCGCCGCGATGACATCGCGTCCTGCCGTGACGATGACCATTACCTCAGGCAAGCGGCACCGGCCGGCAAAGGCATCGGCGAGCGCATGGCATTCGGCAAGCGAGGCGTGCGGGCTGCCGATGGCGACAAGCTCGACGGCTTCCGGCCCCTCGTTTAACATCCTCCAGGCGGCAGCCATGTTGTCGCGTGTGATGGTGAGGCAGTCAGCATTCGGATTGAGAGCATCGGCAGCCTCCGGCGTCACGCCATCGACATGCAGCATGGGAGCAGCAGACGTTGTGCCAAAGGCAGCGCAGAGCGCCTTCAGGTCGTCGCGCGACGGGTGCCCGGCGGCCAGACCGCGCAGCAACGGAATGCGATCGGGAGACGCCTTTCCGGCGAGATAGCCGATGAGCGGCCAGAAAGCATCGTCGCGACCTTCGGGAAGTTCAACGTCGAGGATACGCGTCGCCTTGCGATTTTCATCCAGATATACGCCCGAAAGCGGCGCACGGCCTGTCAAGGCGATGCAGAGATCGAGGAAATCGGGATGCTTGGCCGTGCGCGCACCAAGCACGCTATTGGCGAAGATGACGGCGTTGGATTCCGCCCAGCCGACGGCCTCGCCGGCGCCCGGTGCGCTATCGAGCAGATAGGGAGAGCAGGTGAACGTCGGGCGGCAGCCCATGCGCACATAGGCGTCGGCAAGTCGTGCGGCGGGATCACCAAAATCCTCCGGCACGCCCTGCGATCTCCAATTGGCGCGATCGACCGAAATGGCGTTCATGGTCGTGGGTACTCGCACGCGTCCGCCAAGCTCCGCCATTTTTTCGGCAAAGGTCAGGTTGGCCGGGCTTGCATAGATACATCCATCGATATGCGCTTGCGTCACGTCGATAAGGGAAGTGGCACCCTGCTGAGCCGCCATCCCGGTAAGGATGCGCATGGCCTGAGCGACCGCAACGCCTTCGCCTCCCTCCAGCATGGACCTGTCGGCTTCCGTCAGGGAAAGCCCGGAGGTGGCAGGTGGCAAAAGGGGAATGGTCTCGCCATCCGCGACGACGGCAGCGGTTTCGATCCTGACCGTCTTTGCCTGCGCCAGACGGGCAAAGATATCCGGCGGAAGGCGCACGACAGGCAGCTGCCGGCCGAACATCTCGGCGGCGACAAGCGCGCCGAGCGTCAACACATCCTCGGTCTCGCAAAAGATCAAGGCAGCGGGCGCGCGGCCTGTCAGCGCGAGATCGAGCAGCACGCCGGAGCCGCTGCAGGAGCCACGGCTCGAAGGCATCATCAGGATTGCGCCGGTGAGACATTCGCCATGCAGAGGATTATGGATATCAATGACCTTGCCGGTGGCAGGATCGACTCCGCCCCAGAAGCTGAGGGCCTCCTGCGTGGCGACGACGCGACCCACTGCGGTGCCACCCATGATACTGCGAGCCGATGCCGTGTCGTTCATATCACCGTAGATCCATATGCGAGAGGATCGTAAGCACCGATGTGGAAATCCACATCGGCATGCTTGTTTGCATTAGAAGCGTTGCGGCGAGAATGGCGTCAGATCGATCGCCGGCGCCTGCCGTGTCAAAAGGTCGGCGACAATACGCGCCGTGCCGGCCGATTGGGTCAAACCGAGATGGCCATGACCGAAGGCATAGATCACGTCCGGCGTCACCTTGGCGCTGCCGATCGCAGGCAGGCTGTCGGGCAGCGATGGCCGGAAGCCCATCCACTGCACGCCACCTTCCGGCTTGAGACCGCTCAGGAAAGTGCGCGCCTTCTGCAGCATGGCTTCGGAACGGCGAAAATTCGGCGGCAAGGCCAATCCGCCCAGCTCCACCGCACCGCCGACACGAATGCCGGTCGAAAGCTTGCTGACGACGAAGCCATGACCGCCGAAGGTGATCTGCGTGCGCAGGTCGAAGGCATCGGCCGGGAGCGTCGTGTTGTAGCCGCGTTCGGTTTCGAGCGGTATGTGCTCGCCGAGCGTTTTAGCAATCCGATGCGAGAAAGCGCCGGCGGCCAGGACGACCTTGCCGGTCTGGCGCAGCTTTCCATCCGCAGCCACCACCTCGACTCCAACCGGAAGCGCTCGAAGCGACGAGATCTCCGATGTCTCGATGACACCGCCGCGGCTGCGAAAATGCGCGGCCAGCGCCAGCGTGTAGAGCTTGGGATCGGCGATGGAATACCAGCCGGGCGTGAAGGTACCGAGGATGAAACGCGACGCCAGCCCGGGCTGGATCGCCGCCATCTCGTCGGCTTTCAGATGCTGGAATTCGATGCCGTGATTGCGGCGAGCCTCCCAACCGGGCAGAGAGGCTTGGAATTCCGCCTCGCTCTCATATACCTGGAGATTGCCCTCCTTGTGCAGCATCGAGAGCGTGTCGGTCGCGGCAAGGAAGGGTTCCAGTTCCGCCTTGGAAAGATCCATCAGGCTTGTCTGCGCCGCCGTCGCTTGGGCAACGCGCGACGGCTGGCAAGCGCGCCAGAAGCGGAACATCCAGGGCGCGATCTTGAGCGCATAGGCGGGCGGCACCGAGAGCGGCCCAAGCGGATCGAGAAGCCATTTCGGAGCCTTCTTCAAAATACCAGGGGACGCGAGCGGCAGGATATCCGTGAAGGCAAAGGCACCGGCGTTACCCGCCGAAGCGCCAGCGGCCGGTCCCTCGCGGTCGACGACGATGACGCTCAAGCCGCGCGCCTGCGCCGCGATCGCGGTGGAAAGGCCAACGACACCGGCCCCAATAACGATAACGTCCGGTCTTGCCATCAACATACGCTCGAGAGAGATTTCGGCTGATACCGCGGTGCGCCGAAAATCTTTTCGGACTTGCCGATCTCAGTCATGACGTCCTGATGGAAATAGGCAATGCGATCGGAGACATCGCGGGCAAGCGCTGGTCCAAGCGTCAGGCAGATCATGGTCACCCCTCCTCCCGGTGCGGGATCAAGCGCAGATATTACGTCATCAAACAACATATGTTCCGGCGACATAGCAAGCGTTCTTGTCGGAGGGATCGGGAACGTCTGGGCAAGGCCGGTGTGGGTCCGTGTTACCGTCATTTCTTCAGCTGCAGCGACCTGATATTGCGGGTGGCGGTAATTCACTGGCTTTCCTCAGCTGAAGCCGAAATGCGCGACGGCATAGCATGTCGATTTTTTGTATTCTTTTTGTATTTATAATTTTCAAGTCTATGATGCAAGCGAGCATAATATGGGAGAACCGAAATTGACTGACGTGATCACCCTGACACCGGATGCGCTGCGAGGCCGCGTCGAAGCGATCCTTTCAAAAGCCGGCATCAGTGCGCAGCAGGCCGGTGCAATCGCGCGGGTGATCATCGCCGGCGAACGTGACGCCTGCAAGTCGCACGGCATCTACCGCATCGAAGGCGTGTTGCGCGCGGTGAAAGCCGGCAAGGTACGGCCGGATGCTGTGCCGGTTCTCGAACAAAATGATAGCTCCGCCGTCGTTCACGTCGATGCCAAGAGCGGTTTTTCCAATGCAGCCTTCGAGCTCGGCATGCCTGTGCTTGCCGAACGGGCTCGCCGCTTCGGCATTGCCGCACTCGCTATCAACGACTGCACGCATTTCGCAGCGCTCTGGCCGGAGGTAGAAGCCCTGACGGATCGAGGCCTTGCCGCCTTCGCCATGTGCCCGAGCTATTCCACCGTCGCGCCCGCCGGAGGTACAGCGCCGCTCCTCGGAACCAACCCCTTCGCCTTCGGCTGGCCACGCATCGACAATCCGCCTTACGTCTTCGACTTCGCGACTTCGGTTGCCGCTCGCGGCGAGATCGAGCTGCATCGTCGTGCCGGCAAGCTTTTGCCGGAGGGCTGGGCGATCGATGCCGAGGGCCAACCGACCACGGATCCGGAAGCTGCTCTGGCAGGCGCAATGCTGCCGTTCGGCGGACACAAGGGCTCGGCCATCGGCACGATGATCGAGCTTCTGGCCGGCATCATGATCGGCGACTTCACCAGCCGCGAGGCGCTCGACTATCTCGGTTCGACGGCGTTTGCGCCGCGGCACGGTGAACTCATCGTCGCCTTCTCGCCGGAAGCCTTCGCTGCTGGTCGACCTGGAAATCCGCTCGCTCGTGCCGAAGTGCTGTTCGAAGCGATTGTCGGCCAAGGCGCGCGCCTACCCTCCCAACGTCGCTTCGCTGCCCGGGCTCGTGCAGAAAAGGACGGTATCCCGCTGACCGCAGAGGAAATCCGCCAACTCGATCGCCTAGAGGAACTCGGCCTCGACGCCGTGGTCTGAAAGAAACGTAAGTGAAGGCCGACGTAAGACAATAAAAAGAGGCCCCGTCGGGGCCTCTCGCATCTTGCGCCTAAGCTATCGCAGGAGCTTAGGCCTTGTACTTTTCCACCGCGCCCGAAAGCTTGCTCCACTCGGCATACCAGCTATTGAACAGCTTGAACTGCGCCTCGACATAGCCGCGCTGGCTCTCGTTCAAGGCGTCGCTTTCGTTGAAATGCAGCTCATATTCCTTGTCTCCCTTCAGCACCATCATGTGCTTGAAGAAGAGAACCAGGTCCGGACCTTCATCGAAGGATGACAGGACGGCGAGCGCCTGCTCGAGTTCAAGCGCGCGCTGACGCGCATCGACGTCGCCCTTGGCTGCAGCCTGTGCGAGGTTGCAAAGATGGATGACTTCCTTGGGCAGGACGTTGCCGATGCCGGTGATTGCGCCGGTTGCGCCGCAATTGACGAAGCCGTGGAAAACCGCCGTATCGACGCCGATCATCAGCGATACCTCATCGTCGCGGCTGGTGATGTTCTCGGCGGCATAGCGCATATCGGCCGGGCCGCCGAATTCCTTGAAGCCGACGAGGTTCGGATGCTCGGCACGCAGCGCAAAGAACAGATCGGCACGCGTGGCAAAGCCATAATAAGGGCTGTTATAAATCACGGCGGGAAGATCGGGTGCAGCCGACAGGATCGCCTTGAAATGCGCCTTCTGCGCTGAAATCACCGAGCCACGCGACAGCACGCGGGGGATCACCATCAGGCCCTTGGCGCCCACTCTCTGGGCATGCGCAGCATGGGCAACGGCTGAAGCGGTATTGACGGCGCCGGTGCCGACGACGACAGGCACGCCTGCCTTGGCCAGCCGCTCCACCCCTTCCATGCGCTGCGCATCGGTCAGCAGCGGCCAATCGCCCATGGAGCCGCAATAGACGACAGCCGACATGCCCTCGGCAATGAGCTGCTTGCCCTTATGCACCAGCGCATCGAAATCGGGGGTGCGATCGGCCTTGCACGGGGTCATCAAGGCAGGAATTACACCGGAGAAAATGCTTACAGTCATCTGTCTATCCTCTTGGGCTCGGGTGGATCGGCAGCAAGCCGCACCCGCCGCCACGCCTCACCGTCCATGCAGCATTCATATATCTTTGTATTTAATTTGTCGACAAGAAATATGCAGCTTAAAGACTGACGTCCAGACGCTCTTCGCGCATCAGCAGTTTCTGGATCTGGCTGACGATCTGTTCGGCATGTTCCCGCGCCAGACGCTCGGCAAGCTCCGTATTCCGCGCCTCGATCGCGGCAATGATTTCATCGTGCTCCTCGACGAAGCGGCGCGGCAGACGATCGTTGTAGGATTGGTAATAGAGACGCAGGAGGCGCCGGCCCTCATTCAGCAATCGCGAGAAGAGGCTGGTGAAATAGGGGTTGCGGCCGGCCTCGGCGATCGCAAGATGCAGCGCGGCGTTGGTGGAAATCATGGCGAGCGCATCCTGCGCTTCGACGGCATCGGCGAATTCAGCCTGAAGCGTGCGCACACCTTCGAGATCTTCCGGACGATGATATTTAGCGGCAAGCTGCGTTGTCACCCGATACATCAGCACCAGCGCATCGAAATAGCTGTGCATATTGAGAAAGTCGATTTGCGAGACCATGGTCGAGCGGTTCGGCAGCGTATCGATCAGCCCCTCGCCTGCCAACCGCACGAGCGCTTCGCGGATCGGCGTGCGCGACATGCCGAAGCGTTCGGAAAGCTGCACCTCATCAATGGGACTGCCCGGCGGCAGCTCCAGATCCAGAATCTCGTCCCGCAAGATATCATAGACCACTTTCACGCCGGAGCCGCGCTTGCGCTCGTTTCGGAGGCTTGCTTCACTATCCATGGCTGACTGACCTCTTCTTTCAACGTGAGAAATAAAGGGGCATGCCAGCTAAATCAACGCCGCTTCCCGGCATTCCGGGCCTTTGCCAAAAATCGAGGATTACGCCGAGCGAGCGTAAACTTCGGCGATAAAGTCGCTGCTCGCATCACAGACCCGGTTTCGTCCGCCTGCCTTCGCCAAATAGAGGGCACGATCCGCTTCGCGACAAAGCTCGGCAAGCGACCTGCATTCCCGCCTCACCTTCGAAATGCCAATGCTCGTCGTCACCACCACATCGGCACCGAGATCCGGAAATCGGGTTTGCTGAACAGCGTCCCGAATGCGCTCGGCATGGATAAGCGGCTCTCCCGCTTTCAAGGGAAGAAAGACTATGAACTCCTCTCCTCCCTGTCGCGCGAAAATGGCGGACGCCGGCAAGATCGCCTCTATCGTTCGCGATACGGCGACGAGAACTTCGTCTCCCGCCGCATGGCCCCAACGGTCATTGAAATGCTTGAAGTGATCGATATCGAGATAAAGAATGGCATCTCCATCCCGAAGCCGTCCGGATGCGTTCTCGTTGAAGAAGCGGCGATTATAAAGACCGGTCAGGCCATCTCGCTCTGCCGTTTGCCTGAGTTTTACCTGTTGGCGCTCGCTTATGAAAATGACGATCGACAGCGCCAGCACGAACTTGGACAGGATCATCAGCAGGAAGCCGCTCGCCACATCGAGAAGGATGAAAGAGTGGAACGAAAACTCGAGGGCCATTATCAGCGATAGCAGACTGCAGGCCGATAATATTGCGGCAACGAATTTTCTGATCGGCAACGGTTCGCGAAAGGAGTCCCTGAATATGACAACCGCCGCGCCGGCAAGCATCGCGCAGCCGAGGAAATTGAATGTCGCCGCCCGATACGTATTGTTCAAATGAAATGCCGTGAAAGCTCCGACGAGCAAGGTCAGCAGCGCAGGCAGCAATGCAAGAGCCGGTATCACTTTTCTGTCGGGATCGCTGATCACCACGAAAGATGAGCCGAGCAGCGAATATCCAAGCACGGCGCAAACGAGATTGATAAGGCTGAGAGGCGCATAGAATGCCGGATAGGTTTCAGCATATCCGGCCAATGTTGATGCAGCAGCGAGAATAACGAAACTTGAGGCAAGCAGCCCAACGCCGCGGCTTTCATTCGAGCTGTATTTCAAATAACCCAAAGTCACCGCACCAGCGATATAGGATGTCTTTTGGAGAAAGAGCACCGTCGGCATATCTAATTCATTGATCATCGAAAACTACCAAAGCAGCCGGAAAGCATTGCGGCCTCGATACTCCGAACGATCTAAAGATTTTGCCAATGGGGCTGCTAAAGATCTTGAAAATGCAGCATCTGCGATAAGTCTTCGCCGAAAGCAGATCACCATCAGGGGCGGGACTGACATCAGGGCCGCACCGGCCGGCTGACGCTTCTCCACCATTGCGCCGGATCGAAAACTGCCTAGGGTGAACGCCTCGCCCCGTTGCAAAGGGCTTGCCGAATTCAATCTTGGAAACGCTATGAATTTTACGTCGAACAGAGATTTTCTCGAGTTTCACTCGTTGCCCCTGAGCGTTACCCTTGCGATTATCGACCGGGCGGACCAACTTGCAAAGCATTGGCATGAGCGCACCATGCCGCAAACCCTGTTCGGCAAGCGCGTCGGCATCATTGTCGATGACACCGGATGGAGAAACACGACCGCTTTCGAACTTGGCGCGAAGGCGATGGGCGGCATATCTGTTCAACCTCCCATCAGCTTCAGTACCCGCGAACCCACAACCGATCTAGCGGGTTACCTCGATAATTGGTTTGATCTTCTTGTCGTCAGGACAAAAGAGCTTGCTACCCTGCATGAACTTGCCGCCGCCGCCGAAATACCTGTCATCAATGCCCGGACAAGAACCAATCACCCCTGCGAAACGCTTGGCGATCTTGCCTATATCAAGAGCGTAAGAGGAACGCTTGATGGCCTCAAGGTTGTTGGAATTGCGCCAGACGCCAATATACTGAGATCATGGGTCGAGGCATCGCGATCGATGCCGATGCACGTCGTTCAGGTCTATCCGGAGCGCTGGCACCTCACCGACCCGGACCTTCTGAATCCGAATTTTGAAAGCAGCACGGACGTTCGCCATCTGCTCGATGCGGACGTCATCATTACCGATTCATGGCCAACGGATGCAGAGGAAGATGCGTTGGCCGAGTATCGGGTGTCGGCTTCGCTTCTCAACGACGGAAAGCAAGGCACTGTCTTTTTGCCGTGCCCGCCAGTCATGAGAGGTCAGGAACTGACGGTCGATGCAATGCTGCATCCAGCCTGCCAAAGCCGGGCGGCCAAGGCATTTTTGCTTCACGCCCAGAATGCCTTGATGGAGTGGATGACTTCGTAATTGCCGATGGCGGCATGTCTTGCGATACGATGCAGATGGCTACCGCGGCTCTGATTGGTTTTCGAACTTTGAAGCGACGGAAAAGCTTTGGTTCTTAAAGCAGCTGTGTAACCCAAATCCTGAAAACCGGAACCGCGAACAATGATCTGGTTTGATGCCTCTCTTGAAAAGCATGCTGACGATAATCTCCTGCGGCGTTCCATCGCGGCTGTGCTCGGCGTCGATACCGACAGCGTGGACGTAATCCACGACATAGCGCGGATCGCGGATATGCCGGCAACATGTCTCGTGGCGTCGAAATCTTTCGATGACTATTCGCAGATCATCAGCATCTATCACTCGAGTGACCTGCACCCACCACCCATTCTTGAAGCTGCCAGCCAACTAGCACGGCTACTCCAGAGATCGCTCCTAGTGGCCAGCGACGAGACAGCGAACCCCTATTCTTTCATTCTGATATCCCGCACCGGTGAGCCTTCCGTCGTCCTAGTGGATTCTGACGAACTGGATGAGAACGATCGCTATGTCATCGCGAGCCATACTTCTGGCGCGAGCGGACAATCGCGAGAGTCCGACAAATAATTTCCATCCTCCTTGTCGGAATCACCTTCGGTTGGCCGTCCTTGGACTATCAACCGCGTCAACCTGGAGGGATATAGTGGAAAACGCTCAATCAATTTGGCAGACAATCGCCGTTCTCATCGCACGCCTCATCTTTGCCGCCGTCTTCGTTATGGCGGTCTCGTTCAAGTTTATGGATATGGGCGCGACCGCGAGCTATATCGCCGCTGCCGGCTTCCCGTTTCCATTATTCCTGGCTTGGTGTGCCGCGACCCTTGAAGTGCTGCTTGCCGTTGCTTTCTTGACCGGTGCTTTGTTCGTCCCGGCGATGCTTATTGCAGCCGTTTATGTCATCTTCCTTGGCTTCTCATTCCATGGTCCGGCCCGCTGGGCCGGCAACCAAGCTGAATTCGGCTTCTTCGTGGATCACTTTGTTTTTGTAGCCGGACTGCTCTTCGCCGCCGTACATGGGCCGGGCAGCGTGCTTGCCGCCAGGTGGACGCCCTGGTCGGACAGGATATGATGCAGCTTCATCATGATCTGAAGCTTGCCGCGCATTGCCAGCAGCTTGGAATTCTGCTCCCTGCCGCATTGCAGAGTTATTTATGGCTCGATTGACGGGCGGCGCTTGCCGTTCGCTCCAGCAAGTTTGAACACGCCATCCAATCTGTTCCACTTACCAATGCTACGGTACATGGAACGGAATGGGTGGCATTGCTGAACCAACTTCCCAATCTGAACTGATGCGCTAAATTGAAAGCCGATACGCCGTCGAGCAGCAAGGTAGAAGTCCAGAATGAACGACCGGCAACCGTTTGATCTCAAGGCCTATGTGCACGACAGCGAAACAAAACCATGCTTCATCTGCGGCTTGGTCAGGAATGATCCCTCTTGCTTTCACCATCGCATTTTTGAGGACGGCGAGACGATTATTTTTCTGAGCAAGTACCCAACATTGCCTGGTTATTGCCTTGTCTGCCCGAAAGAGCACCGAGAGGATTTGGCTCAAGATCTGTCGACGGAAGAATATCTCCGATTACAGGAAAAGGTGCATCTGTTGTCTCGCGCCCTCAAAAAGGTGTTTCACGCCGAGCGAATTTATGTGCTTTCACTCGGTAGCCAACAAGCCAACAGCCACTTGCATTTTCATGTCGTCCCCTTGCCTGCAGGTGTGCCGCTCGAGGAGCAGCAATACCATGCTTTGATGGCGGAGCACGGGGTTCTGCATATAGCTGATGACCAAATGGCGCAAATGGCGTGGCGGATCGCTGCAGCCTATCATCGTGAGCTGACCGCATCATAGTTCGGCTTTAGGCCTCTCATGGAACTTGCGGTTCAAAGAGATGATGCGGGTATCACGTGACACGGGCGATGCCACCAATTCGGCCGACGGTGGTTTTTTGCGTCCGTCGGTTTCCAAGCCGAAACGATCACCCCTTCTGCTCCACGTATCGATACCGCGGTCCGGAAAAGTCAAATGAGGGATTTCACAATAGCTTGAGATTATAGTTAATACTTCGCTTAGCCGAAGCTATTTAAGATTTCATTTCCGCCACCCGCGACCATCGCTGCAATCGGGTTCGGGCGATGCCGAGAGAGCGGATACGAAGATATCGAACCGAGGGCCACTTCGGAGCGACAGATTGCAGCTCCAGGACTCTTCTTCCGCACGAGACCATATGCCGTTGCCTTCCAACAGCAGCAAAAAGCAGCGGCGCCATACCCCGGCGCGCACTACTTCGGCTGAGATTGCATGCTCTTCATGGCTTCGAGGTCTTCATGCGAGACGAACTCGCAAGCCAGCAGGGTCTTGCCTGGGAAGGCCGCAGATTCACGCGCCACCACGGACACCACTCCCATCTCAGCCGCAGGCTGTTCAGCCTTGCGCAAAGCGCGCCCATATGACTTCGTTGCGGTGCCGAGGAGATTGCCAAGCCCATCCGATGTCAGGTGGTAGACCTTGGCCAGATCGTCCGCCCGCAAGCCGTCGACCAGGATGCCGAAGCTTGTTCCGGCGAAGACGATTTCATTCGTCTTGAAGCCTTGGCGACCGAAGTCCGCGGACATTTTGTAGACAGCAGCCGTCATGAGCGACGTATCCGCCTTCGCAAGCTTTTCAGCCTCATCATACATCTTTGTCGCGCTGGCGGTCGAATAAGGCGGATTGCAAAGAGCGGCATCGAAGAAGGAAGATTTGTCGAAAGCCAAAGCGCTCGAACCGAGCGAGAGTGAAACAACGACGCCCAGTGAAAGGGATGCTGCTATGTTCAAGAATACTTCCCCCGATGACTGATGAGCCATTCGAACTTGGATCGTCCCGGCTGTGCTGCTGTATCTACCGCCATGACTGCCGCCAGCCAAGCGCCCATAACAACTATCTCCAGATTTTTCATCGGGCTCACAGATTATATGGCAACGGTCGCGGAATATGCGTCAACTTACGAAAGCCGCACCCAGACATAGAGCAGCCCTCGTCAATGCGCGCAGAAAGGCGTCGGTTTGGCTTAGCGACACAAGAGGAGATTGGCGCATTCCCGCTCGATAGCAGCCCCCTGCCCTCCGTGGCTTCATTCTCGCAAATTCCTTCTCCGTCTGCGGCACCACTCAAATGCAAATGCTCTTCCCTGTTTTGCCAATGAAAGATGCTACGGCGCCGGAGAACAGCAACGGCGAGCGTTGAACAACCGAGGCCATCAGCCGGTGTGGAGCATTCGAAGGATGCGGCTTCATCAGACAGTCTGAACAACCGAAAACATATGGAGCACCATCGACCCGCCCCCGATTGGCCGCGACTTGCTCCGCTAGCATTTGGTTTGCAGCCGCCCCGATAAAGAGCCCTCCCCTTTGAGATGCGGCAACCCACACAAACCTGAGCCCTGCGACATTTTCGCAGGCTGCTTGTTACAAATTCGGGATTGAGGGAAGATGCGCCGCGTACGCGCTACCTATCGCGGCTTTGCGAAAACTAGCCGTCCAACTATAAAAATCTCGTTAACCAAAAACTTGCTGCAGACTGCACCACCTCATATATGAACGTCGGCTTGGCGTGAGGGCGAACAAGCGGGACAGATTTCTTTGCCATCCCGTCAAAATCACTTCACAATCAATCCGTAATGGAATTGCACGCAGAGGAACGATTTGATGGAAGAACCTTGGACAACCAATCGCGAGCCGATCGTGGCGACCGAACTCGATGTCAAGAAGGCAGCCGCGATCAACACGCTCTTGCTTCGCCCCATCGGTATCCTGCCCGTCAACGCCGGCGATCCCATCCGTCCTTTTGCGCTCGGCCTCTGGAATGAAATCCGTCCGCTTTTGAAACCTGACGTGCCGGTCATGTCTCTGCGTCGCTCCACCAGCGCGTTTCTGCATTCCAAGCGATATTATCATGCCTGCGCCCAGCCGGATTCCATGCGGCACGATCTCGCCGGCAATCCCGTCGAGCCGCTTTCGGCCGAAGACAGGCTTGCCGCACAGCAGCGCCTGATGACCCTGCGCCAAACGCAGGTCAAGGCTGCGGTCCAACGCGAAGAACCGCCGCCACCGCCAGCCTTGAGCAAAGCAGAACTCATTCGAGCTTCCCTCCTCGGCCGACGCTCCGATCGCGCTGCTCGCTGAAGCGCCTGGGCGCATTACCCCATAGCCTCCTCGCCTTCATTATAACGACCGCAATGGAAACGCTGCACCTTTGTCGTGCTAGTACGACGACGCGGTTGACGGCAATTCCGGCTGCGTTCCGGTAGTCCGCGGACTACCGGTCAATTAAGCTCCGCCCACGAAATGGAAGCCTTGGGGCACATTCATCCCAGAATCTCGCCTGACCTTCTGCGCGAGTGGTCCGCGGACTACTCCCCATTCATCCAAAAACATCCGGCAAAGCGAATCACTTTCCAGATCGGCACCGACCAAATCGACGGGATAGTAAAGCGGCAGCAGATCGAATGTCGCAACGCGCTGTTGATGCGCAAAAATGCATCAAAAACTGCCTTTTATCTAAGCATTTGTAAAACGGACACGAATCGGAGCATATTGTAACTGCGTAGTTCAGTAGCATTCTGTCACAATTGCGCAGTTAATTGGGAAAACAACGATGCAGCCGAGTCTCGCGCTCCAAGAAGATCAAGAGCACCTTCCAACGCTTCTGGCGACAGATGCGCAGGAATTGTCTTATCAGCTCCAGCAACATCAGGCAAAGATCTTCCCGCCTCAGTCACAGAAAACTATGCGGATGTTTTCGCCGGCCGAAGCTGCAGCCTTCATCGGCATCGGTGAAGGTTATCTTCGCCAGATCGCAGCCGAAGGCCATGGACCAGACCCGCTTTCCAATGGGCGCCGGCTTTATGCCGCCGAAGATATGGACCGCATCCGCAAGGTACTGGACGAGCGCAACGGGACACCCAAATATGTTCCCTGGCGCCGCGGATCGGAAAAGCTCCAGATCATCTCGGTCATGAATTTCAAAGGCGGTTCCGGCAAAACCACCACGGCAGCCCACCTCGCCCAATATCTGGCGCTAAGGGGCTATCGCGTACTGGCTATCGATCTCGATCCGCAGGCCTCCTTGTCCGCCCTCTTCGGTCATCAACCGGAACTCGATGTCGGCGAAAATGAAACGCTCTACGGCGCCATCCGCTATGAAGAGCCGCGTCCGATCGCCGATATCGTCCGATCGACCTATACGCCGAACCTGCATCTGATCCCCGGCAATCTCGAGCTCATGGAGTTTGAGCATGAAACGCCGCGCGCGATGGCGGCAGGTCGCGCGGAGACCATGTTCTTTGCTCGCATCGGTGAGGTTCTGACCGAGATCGAGAGTTTCTATGATGTCGTTGTCATCGATTGCCCGCCGCAACTGGGCTTTCTGACGATGTCTGCGCTCTGCGCCGCGACGTCGATCCTCATCACCGTTCATCCGCAGATGCTCGACGTCATGTCAATGTCGCAGTTTCTGACCATGACGAGCGAGCTCATGTCCGTGGTCGAGAATGCGGGCGGGCGCACCAGCTACGACTGGATGCGCTATCTCGTGACCCGTTTCGAGCCGAACGACGGACCGCAAAGCCAGATGACCGGCTTCATGCGCGCCATCTTCGGCAATCGCATGCTACAGAATGCCATGGTCAAGTCGACGGCCGTTGCTGATGCCGGCGTCACCAAACAAACGCTTTACGAGGTCGATCGTGCCCAATTTACCAGGGGCACCTACGACCGGGCTCTGGATTCGCTCAATCTCGTCAACAGCGAGATCGAAACGCATCTCCGCCTGACCTGGGGAAGGAAATAAGTAGATGGCGCGCAAAAACCTCCTTGAAATCTCGGCGCCGAACACGGCGCGCACGGATGCGCCAGCGGCAAAGGACAATCGTCCGATTGCGGGCTTCCTGCCGCAGGCGAGGGGTAGCGGTCCGGTGGGCGGCATTACAAGGACGCTTGGAAACATCACAGAGAAAATGGAGCGCGCCAGCGACCTTGAACGGCAGCTGGCGGAAGGACAGACGGTCGTCGATATCGATACCGATGTTATCGACGGATCCTTCGTTACCGATCGCCTCGAAATAGACCCGATTGAGCTCGGCCAATTGGTTGAGCAGATACGCGAGCACGGCCAGCAGGTTCCGATCCTCGTGCGGCCTCATCCGGAGTCCAAGGGGCGCTTCCAGGTCGCCTATGGCCATCGCCGTTTGGCAGCCGCAAAGGAACTCGGCATCAAAGTGCGCGCGGTCGTGCGTCAACTCACGGATGACCAGCTGGTAGTCAGCCAGGGTCAGGAAAACAGCGCGCGCACCAATCTCTCCTATGTCGAGCGAGCATTGTTTGCATTGCGCCTTGAGCAACGTGGTTTCGGCCGCGATATCATCATGGCGGCGCTCGGCGTGGACAAGGCAGCGCTTTCCAAGATGCTGATCGTCACGAGACAGGTGCCTCTGCCGCTTATCAGCGCGATCGGGCCCGCCCCGGAAATCGGCCGCAGACGATGGCTGGAGCTGGGAGAACGTCTTGAGAGCATTGCTTCCGAGCCGATCATTGCCGAGTTGTCCGCGGACAACTATCGGAAGATGTCTAGCGATGAGCGCTTCCAGCACGCCCTCGCTTTGGCGACAGGAAAGCCCGCTTCTGCCAAGAGCACCGCAGCTCCCTCATCCATAACCGGAGTTCCGGTAACCTTTAAGCGAACGCCGGCGCGCGCCACTTTTGTTTTCGACAGCAAGGCTGCGCCTGGTTTCGACGAGTTCGTGCAGGAGAGACTGCAATCTCTCTTCAACGAGTTTCAGCAAGGAAAGGAAACGTAACCCGCAAAAGAAAAAGGCCCCCAAACGACGTCGTCGTGGAAGCCCTTCTCTGATCTTAAGCAAATCGAGAATCGCATTTCCCCGAATCACAGTCAAGAGTCTTTGACGCCGTTTTGGTGAGCTGTCTTCTTTTGCCACAACGTAGGTGAAAGAAAATGGAAGCCGAATATGTGACGACGCCTTTTGGGCGGCGGCCGATGACGCTTGCCATGTTGATGGCTCAAAGACGAGCTGAGCATGGGAAGCACATCAGGTCCGTCGACAAATGGAAGATTTATCGCGCGCTCTGTGAAGCCAAGCCTCTTCTCGGGGTGACGGATCGTGCGCTTGCAGTTCTCAATGCGCTCTTGAGCTTCTATCCGAAGAACGAACTATCGGATGACGCCAACCTGATCGTGTTCCCCTCGAACGCGCAGCTGTCCTTGCGCGCCCATGGGATGGCCGAACAGACCATTCGCCGCCACTTGGCTGCGTTGATCGCTGCCGGGCTTCTCGTACGCAGGGATAGCCCCAACGGCAAGCGTTATGTTCGCCGGAACAGGGCAGGGGACCTCAATGAGGCCTATGGCTTCTCATTGGCGCCTCTTCTCGCACGCGCCGAAGAGATCGAACATCTCGCCGCCCAGGTCGCAGCTGAACGGCTCCATATCCAGAGCCTGCGCGAGCGTATCAGCCTCCACAGACGCGATATCGCCAAACTGATCGAAACCGCCATTGCCGAGGCCGTGGAAGGCTCCTGGGAATCCGTCTACGTGGCTTTCCGTGCGTTGATCGACGGTGTTTCACGATCTCCCACCGCAATGGAGCTGGACACTCTCGTGGATAAGCTCAGCCGCCTGCACGATCAAATCATCAACCAGTTGGAAACACACGTAAAAGCCGCGAAATTAAGCGGCAATCCCTATCAAAATGAGCGCCACATACAGAATTCAGACTCCGAATCCCTAATTGAATCTGAAACCGAGACCAGGCGGCAAAAAGTGCCGCTGGATGAGACTGCAATTCCAGGAACAACTCCAACGACGCTGGAAGCGGCGGCATCTCCGGACACTATCGGACCAACATCTTCAGCATCACGCGGCTTTCGCACTGAAGCTCGCAATGAGCCTCCGGCGGAACTGAAGTCTTTCCCACTGGATCTCATTCTCCGCGCTTGCCCGGACATCATGGCTTATGGACCAGCAGGGACCATCAACAACTGGCGTGATCTGTTTGCAGCCTCAATCATCGTCAAATCAATACTCGATATCAGCCCTGGAGCCTATCAGGAGGCCTGCAGGATCATGGGCACAGAAAATGCTGCCACCGTCATCGCCTGCATCCTCCAACGCGCCCCATACATCAATTCTGCCGGTGGTTACCTTCGAGATCTGACCCGGCGAACGGAGAAAGGAGAGTTTGCGATCGGTCCCATGCTTATGAGCCTTCTGCGGGCAAATACGATCACGCCAAAGGTGGCCTAGCCGGTTCCAATTTCAATGGTGAAAGATTGATATCCGGTCCCGCCAAGGCTTCGAATACAGAGCGCTGGTTTATACAGAGCTGATCAAGTCTGCTAACACGCATCGACGACGGTTTCGTTGCTGCGAAAGATGGCGCATGGCCCTCGTATAGCTAACAGTAGGAAAGAGAAAGATAGCTTCTAATTGAGTTTTTATTTCAATGAAATCAATCGGCTAGAGACTATGTAAAATTCAGCCAAATTGGCCGAATAAGTCATGGGAGACGTTCTTATCGTCTGCCGATCCCCAGTTTTTATGCCGTTTTTGCTGGCAAATGTCTATATATTTTCGCATCTGGGTTCTCGATCCAATGCTGCGATATCCACAGGTGGAGATACTGGACGGCATAACGACGGTGACAAGAGTTCTATCCCGGCTCGCTTAAACAGGCACGAGAATGATCCCGTTGCCTGTCGAATGTCCTGACTTAACTGTTGGCCACTGTCATTGCTGGTCGCAGATCGGGATCGGCTTGGCAGGCGGAGCCGGATGGTCCTTCTTGTACTGGACGATGATCGGCTCGAGGGTTTCCTTGGGCCAGAACTTCGGCGTTCCGATCTCCTTGAGGCAGGAGTCGTTCCAATACAATCCGGATTGGGCCGGGGAGCGCCCCGCCGCAACGGCCTTGGCGATCGCCTTGATGTCCGAGGACTCCGGGTAGATATAAAGCGTCGTCGGATTGTCCTTCACCATGGAGATGATCTGATTGGCATCCGATGCCGCCCAGCTTGTGCAGCCGTCGCTACGGCCGCCGGCATATTCCACCAGCTTTCCAAGCGGAACATATCCGTCCCGGTTGGCATAGGGGCTCTGCGGATCCTTCTTCATGCAGATGCCGGCAACCTTGGCGGCCGCATGTCCGCCGATCGCCCTTTCGCGAGCATTTGCAGTCTCGCCTTCGCCATCGAACTGGAGGAACGTGCGAAGATAGGCAGCTTCCTTGGTTTGTGAGAGTTTGTAGTAGCCCTTGAAGGTCGTCTTCGTCTCCTCCGTCACATAGGAACCGCCCGTCGTCAGGTTCGAGTCCATCGCATTGCCGAAGTTCTTGGCGCACATGCGGCCGTTGCCGAAATCGGCGACGCCCTTGAGATCGCGACCGCTGCCGTGGCCGGATGAAACGACACGGAACGTCTGTGTCGCCTCGCAAACGATGTAGAAGCGGCCTGCGGACTTGCCATCATTTGGAGTGTTTGGACGGGTTGCATCCATGGCGAAATAGCAGGGATTTTTGACCGTGCCTTCGCTCACTTTTCGCATATAGAGCGCGCGGGCTCTTTGGAGGACCGGTTGGGCAATCTGCCCTTCACCGGTACCGACATAGGCTCCGAGCCAAGCCGGAATGTCCGGCTGCCGGGCCGCGGCCAGCGATTGCGATGTTACGGGAATGACGAGGGCGAGGGAGCAAAGGCTGAGCATCTGGGGGACGCTTCGAAGGGCATATCTCAACCGCACGGAATTAGTTCTCCTATCAAATATTCTGGGTCCGCATGAGCGGTTGCCGTCAAAGGCAATGTTGACAGCCTGCCTGCCCCACAAGCTCGCCTGCCTCATGCTTTGATCCAGAACTCATACTTGTGCGCTGCTTTGCTGAACGAGACCCTAACAGATGCGGGAAATCCTGGCTGACAAGGAAAATTGCTCGCCTGTCATTGATCGACTCCATCTGTTTTGCGCCAGCATTCTTCAGCGATCGCGGCGCAAATATGGCGGAGTTCGGGCGAGCACGGCGCCAAGAAAGTCCTGTGCGCTTACGTTGCGTCATCAAGTCGAGATGCGGCCTGCTTCCGCAAGCGCGACAAGGTGGTCGACCACTTACTGTGACGACAGATGCGGGGCCGGAAAATCCAGCACTCGGCTGGTATAGCTTTCAATCAGTGCGCTGAACGGTGTTCCATCCGGCAGCTTCAGCACGGCATGGTGTTCGAGAAGAAACGAAGGGAGAGCGAGAGATCCGTTCCCGGATGGCGGCAGATCGGCGCCCGTTTCCCATCCTTGCGGAAGAGGCGACCAGAGCAGCTTTGCCGACAGGTTCGTGCGGGTGAAATTGAGGGCTTGAACGGCGCGACCGAAAGCGACATCGCTCGAATCGAGCGCCTTGTTCATCTCGGCTGTGAGCTTTGCCGGCACGTACCAATTATCCGCCTCGGACAGAATACGATCCCCGCAAGCCAGGCGAACGCGACGATAGGCGACAGGCTCGTCAGGTCCGACCGCCAGTAGCTTCCGGATTGAAGCATCGGCCGGCTTGTCCTGACCGCGCACGCGCTGCGCAACGATTTTAGAGCCTTCCGGCGCAAGCTTATGCGCAGCACACCAGCGGTCCAGCGTCAGCGTGGCGCTGGCATTGCTGAGGAGATCGGCATTCAGGGTCTGCAGGATTGCCAGTGCTTCCAGACGCGAGGTCGGCGTGTCGGGCCACTGAGAGGCAGCCGACATTTCCTGCGCCGTCGCCGTCTGCGCGCCAAGCGCGATGGCGACGGAGCTGCCGAGGGCAATCATGCGGACGAATGACGGGGGCTTTGATGGCATGCGATGAAATCCTCTGCACTGATGATTTTACAGGCCGGAACCTAATGGCTGGGAAATGTGCCGCTGGCATAGATGGCAGGCTTGCCGCTATTGGCAAGACCTGAAAAGGCTGTTGCGGACAAGCGCGGCAACTGGCCGCAAAATCATCCGCTGTCTTCCTCACCGGATAAGGTGCTTACGATCCGATTACATTCAGGCCGGTGAAAGCCAACTGGATGAGACCAGCCGTGGCGACGAAGGCCAGTGCTGAGACGAACAGCGCCGCCAGGATCAGCAATCCGTCCCGTGCCATCAGGGCGACCGAGATCGCCACGAGGGCAATGACCGGCATATAGTTGCCGAGCGGGATCGGAAGGACAATGGCGACGGCCAGCAGGAAGGTCGGGAAGGACAGCAGCCATTGCATGGTGCCGCCCGTGAAAGCGGCTAGACGGCCCGGACGGACGACGGCTTCGACCCTGGTGAGGATCGGCGCGCTGTAGCGTACGATGAGATCAATGACCGCCGGTGAAAGCCGACGCCGGCTGAGGAAGGCCGGTAGCCATATGGTCCGGCGGCCCAGTGCGATCTGCACCGCCACCAGCGCGAGAGCGCTTCCTAAAACGACGCCGAACGGTCCTGGGATCGGAATCAGCGCCGGCAGCGAGAGAAAGAGGATGGTAAAAGCCATGCTCGTGTGCCCGAGGCCGCAGAGTACCCCGCCAATGGAGATGCCGCCCTGCTCATGGGCGAGCTTGGCGAGATGGTGCAGGCGAGTGGATGCCCTGTCGTCGTGCTCAGTTGTGCCGGCAGTCTGTTCTGTCATCGGTCATCACCAGATGAGGTCACCGGAATTTCTTGCTTGCAGAAAGCGTCAGGCTTCATCGGCACCTTCGCCCTTTCCCTGGATAAGCCTGATGACGGGCGCGCAGTCCGGATTGCTTTTGTTAAGCAGATCGGCAGGGCTGCTCCACCCCGTCGATAGGCCGATGACGGTGGAAATCGTCCAGAAAGTGTCTTCGGAGGCGCGTTGCGCCAGCGCCGGGACCTCGGACGAGAGACATGCCTGCGATTGCCTGATGATCCCGGCTGGCTGGCTGGCGGCAGCGGCATGCCGCTCGATCTCGGCTTGAAGCGGACCAAGGGCGAAAGTTGCAAAAAGGGCTGCGAGGAGATTGGAGATCATGTCTGTACCTTGTCGGAAATCTGTTTGAAGCGGGGAGGGAAGTGCCCCGAGTGGGGCACCTCGCGGCATCAGGCGCTTTCGGTCTTGTTGCGTGTCTTCAGCAGGCTCCAGCCGACGCCGCTTGCGATGATGGCGAAGGTGATCCCGAGCGAGAGGGCGGCCGGGAATTTTTCCAGACCCAGCATATCGGCGACAAAGATCTTCGAACCGATGAAGACGAGCACGATGGCAAGTGCGGGCTTCAGATACTGGAAGCGGTGGATCATGGCGGCGAGTGCGAAGTAAAGGGCGCGCAGGCCGAGGATCGCGAAGATATTCGACGTGTAGACGATGAAGGGGTCGGTCGTGATGGCGAAGATCGCGGGAACCGAATCCACGGCAAAGATCACGTCAGCGACCTCGATCAGCACGAGTGCCATGAAAAGCGGCGTGATGAACCAGACCATCTTCCCGGTCTGCGGATGCGGCTGCTTGACGAAGAAGCGCTCGCCATGATGATGGTCGGTGACGTTGAAGCGGCTGCGCATGAAGCGCACCAGCGGGTTCTTCGACACATCCGGCTCGGCATCCTTCACGACCAGCATCTTGATGCCGGTGATGATGAGGAAGGCGGCGAAGACGTAGAGAAGCCACGAGAATTCGGCCACGAGCGTCGCGCCGACGCCGATCATGATCGCGCGCAGCACGATGACGCCGAGAATACCCCAGAAGAGCACGCGGTGCTGATAGAGACGCGGGACGGCAAAGAAGGCGAAGATGAGGGCGATGACGAAGACGTTGTCGAGAGCCAGCGTCTTTTCGACGACGAAACCCGTCATGTAGGCAAGGCCGGAATCGGCACCGAGATACCACCATACCCAGCCGCCGAAGGCGAGGCCGAGCGTGATATAGAGCACGGAGAGCTTGATGCTCTCGCCGACGCCGATTTCCTTGTTTTCCTTATGCAGAACACCGAGATCGAAAGAGAGAATGGCGATGACGAGCGCAAGGAAGCTCGCCCACATCCAGAGCGGCTTTCCCAACCACTCCACGAAGAGCAAAGACGTTTCCATGACGGAGAACCTCTGTCGGCGCGATGTCGGAAGAGGTCCGACATCATGAGAGCGCCGACGGCTCTCACCAGAGGGGCCCGGACCAGCGGGTTGGCCAATAGCTGGGAAGCGGACGTTTGCGTTTCAAGAGCTGCACGCACTTTTCAAAGGAGCAGAGGTTTAGCTTGCTCCTTTAAGCTGCGGTCCGGCCAATGTGGATGCTGTGAACGCTTGCTCTCTTCTGCGCGACCAAATCCGTCAGCGCGGATGGAATGTCAACATGGGCGCTGCGCCGCGCAAGAATACGGAACCCTTTGGGAAGACAAGCGGCGATGCGGTCGATAATCGTCTCATAATCGACAATGAGCATCTCCCGACCGGCCATGAGATCGAAGAGAAGGGGATCGGCGAGCACGCGCTCATTTTCGCAGAACCAGTACGAGGAAATTGTCAGATCGGGGAGGTAACCGATCTGCGCCGGCAGATTTCTTTGCTCGAACTGGAAATCGCCGGGCAACCCCGCGGCAGCCATCAATTCTCTGGCGAGGGACAGCTGGTGTTCGGATAAATCCAGCCCCCGAAGCTCCAGCTCGGGATTGTGGGCTAGATAGGCAAAGGCAAGGCTGAAGGCGCCGGAGCCGCAGCCGAGATCGCATACCCTTCTATATCTGTGGACGGCGTCTTCGAGGCTGGTAAGCGCCTGCAGGCATTTCAGAGAGTTTCGCATGCCGAATGCACGGGTGAAGGCATCGGCGGAAAGGTTATAGTCGAATATCTCGATCTGGCGCCGGCTTTCGACAACATTGCGCAAAGCAATACTGTCGTTGCTTGGATGGTACAGGTGGTTACACCTTAGCAGGACCTCGGAAAATTCTTCGAGATTTCGTGTCTGTACGGCCGCGTATGTCATGAAGCCTGTCCTCGCCAAGGGTGTAGTCTTTGGCGTGATTGGAAAGGCTGCATGCGCCGAAAGCAAGCCCTCAAAAATTGCCCTGACGCTCGATAGGGCAGGGCAGCGCAACGACGACCATCGAACGCCGAAGCCATGTCAGCCTTGTGGTAGCGCGATTGGAAATCCTTCGAAGGTCTTGAGGGTATCGAGGACGATCGCCGTCTTCACGTGCTGAACGGATTCATGCGGTAGCAGCACGTCGTTGACGAAGCGGGAGAGATCGGTAAGCCCGCGGGTGGCGACCTTAAGGTGATAGTCCATTTCGCCTGTCAGCGCATAGGCTTCCAACACCTCCGGCAGCCCGTTGATAAGCTGCGAAAACCGGCGGGCGTTGTCCCTGTTGTGGGTAGCGAGCGTCACCGAAATGACCACGAGCATGTCCAGCCCCAGCTTCTGCCGGTCGAGATTGGCCTGGTAGCTGCGTATATAGCCTTCCGCCTCCAGCCTTGTGCGGCGGCGCGAGCATTGCGACGGCGAAAGGGCAATGCGCTCGCCGAGTTCGTTGTTCGTCAATCTGCCGTCTTTCTGAAGTTCCTCCAGCAGGCGCAGATCCAATTTGTCGAGCTGTTCATCCATTGCGCAAAACTCTCAAAATCCTCACGAAGCCTGTATGAGTTTTGCCTTTTCCTCAGAAAGTTACAAGCTTTCGGGGCTAATCCCACGCCAAGTCTTGCGTAGTTGAACGCGATGGTTTTCGAGGCTTTTGGACCAAGTGAAACGGAAAGGGACTGCGCAGCCACCCCGCTCGCGCCATCTCTTTAGATGCCGCGCATACAATCAGCCTTCCTTAGCGTTTGTCCCTTTAGAATTTCCGGTTGCAGAAAGTCGACTCCTTTTTACATGATTGTCATCTGGCTTTTATAAGTGGGAGGCGGGAAGCAACCAAACGCAGGGGGTATAAATGCGTAAATTTCTTCTCGCCATGATGTCTGCGACCGTAATGTCCGGCGCAGCCCATGCAGCGACAGTCTATCCGTTGGATCGGGCAACGGTACTCGCCGGCTCTCCGTTCGATTTCAAGGTGGAATTCAGCAAGGTTGTGAAGCCGGAAGACGTGAAGGTCACGGTCAACGGCGAAAGCTACGATGCGGTTTTCGGCAAGGCGGCCGATTTTGTCGCCGAGGAAAAAGGTGCTGAGGACAAGGTTCTCGGATCTGCCCTGATCCTGCGTGGCGTCAAGCTCGCAAAGCCTGGCCAGTACAAGGTCGAGGTTGCTGCTGGCGACGAGAAGAAATCCGTCAACTGGGATGTCTATGGCACGACGGCGACGCCGAAGGCCAAGAACATCATCTTCCTGCTCGGCGATGGCCTCTCCGTGGCCCATCGTACCGGCGCCCGCCTCATGTCCAAGGGCATGACCGAAGGCAAGGCCAATGGCCGCCTTGCCATGGACGACATCCCGCCGGTTGCCTTCATCGGCACGTCCTCGACCTCGGCCATCGCAACCGACAGTGCCAACACCATGTCGGCCTACATGACCGGCCACAAGTCGGCGGTAAACGCACTCGGCGTCTATGCCGACCGCACGCCGGCAAGCCTAGACGACCCGAAGGTCGAAACGATCGGCGAGGCCCTGCGCCGCACGGGCAAGAAGTCGCTCGGGATCGTCACCACGGCCGAAGTCGAAGATGCGACGCCGGCAGCGCTCGTTTCCCATACGCGCAAGCGGGGCGACAAGGCCGAGATCGTCGGCATGATGTACGACGTCAAGCCGGATGTCCTGCTCGGCGGCGGCTCGGCCTATTTCCTGGCGAAGAGCGTTCCGGGCTCCAAGCGCAAGGACGACAAGAACTATATCGCGCTCTTCAAGGATGCCGGCTATGCCGTTGCCACCGACAAGAGCGAACTGGCCACCGCTGCCGGTTCCAACCAGGACAAGCTGCTCGGTCTCTTCCACACCGGCAACCTCGATGTCGCGCTCGATCGCGAATTCCTCAAGAAGGGCACCGTCGACAAGTTCCCGAACCAGCCCGGTCTGGTCGACATGACCAAGGTCGCGCTCGACAAGCTCGCCAAGAACCCGGAAGGTTTCTTCCTCGTGGTTGAAGGTGCCTCCATCGATAAGATGAGCCATCCGCTCGACTGGGATCGTGCACTGATCGACACGATCGAGTTCGACAAGGCCGTGGCCGTTGCCCGCGCATTCCAGGAAAAGAACCCGGATACGCTTGTTGTCGTCACCGGCGACCACACGCATGGCGTCTCGATCATCGGCACCGTCGACGATAACAAGCCGGGTACCGAAATGCGCGAAAAGGTCGGCACCTATGCCGCTGCCGGCTTCCCGAACTACGAAGACAAGGATGGCGACGGCTATCCGGATCGCGTCGACGTTTCGCGTCGCCTGTTCATGGCCGCCAACAACGGTCCGGACCACTACGAGACCTTCCGCCCGAAGCTCGATGGTCCTTTCGTTCCGGCAATCCAGAACGAGAAGAAGGAATATGTCGCCAACGAAGCCTATAAGGACGTGCCCGGTGCCGTCTTCGTCCAGGGCAATATTCCGCGGGACGAGGACAGCGGTGTCCACGCCGTCGACGATGTCGTGCTGCAGGCAGCGGGCCCGGGCGCCGAAGGCTTCCGTGGCTACATGGAACAGAGCGACGTCTATCGCGTGCTGGCCGATACCTTCGCGCTCGGCACCGAAAAGATGTAAGTTGTTACAGATCGTATACCATGGATAGGCGGCTTCGAGGCCGCCTGTCTCTTCATCTTTCATGGGGGTACGCGATGTCCGGGGACAGGATCGCCACCATCAATCGTCGGGGCTTTTTGGCCGCGGCCGCGGTTTTGCCTGTCATGGGCATTGCGGCACGCGCGAATGCCTCAGATGCACTGGGTTTTGACGAGCTCTACAAGAGCTTCGGCCCGCTCGGGCTCGAATTTTCCGACAAGGTGAAGCAGCTGAGCGGCAAGGAAGTTGCCATCAATGGATTCATGGCGCCGCCATTGAAGGCGGAGGCCGCTTTCTTCGTCCTCACGGAAATCCCGATGTCGCTTTGCCCGTTCTGCTCTTCCGATGCCGATTGGCCCGACAATATCATGGTCGTCTATCTCTCTTCCAAGCAGACATTCGTTCAGTATAACGCGCCGATCGCGGTGCGGGGTGTGCTGGAATTCGGCTCCTGGACCGATCCGGAAACCGGCTTCATCAGCCAGCTGCGTCTCCGCAACGCATCGTTCAGGACTGTTTGAGCACATGCTTGCGCTCGATATCTCCGGTCTTGAAATGCAGTTTCCCGGCTTGGCCGCGCCGGTTCTCGCCATCGACCGCTTCCATCTGCCGGCGGGCGGCAGGCTTGCGATCACCGGTGCCTCGGGTTCCGGCAAAAGCACATTCGTCAATGCCATTACCGGCTTGGAAGATGTCAGGAATGGCAGCGTATCCTGGAGCGGTACGGAGATCACGCGCCTGTCGTCCGGCCGGCGCGATGCGTTCCGCGCCCGCAATATCGGCCTCGTCATGCAGGACTTTCATCTGTTTCCCGGCCTGTCCGCCTTCGAGAATGTCGTGTTGCCGATCAAGCTTACACGGCGCCTTGCGTCCAACGAACGGGAACGTGCGCTTTATCTGCTGTCTGTCACCGGTATCGCCCGACCGCAACAGAAGGTCGAAACCTTGTCGCGCGGCGAGATGCAGCGCGTTGCCGTTGCCCGCGCATTGCTGTCGCGCCCCGGCGTCATCGTCGCCGACGAGCCGACCGCCAGCCTCGATCGTCAGGCGGGCCACGAGGTTGCGGAACTTCTGCTGCAGCTTTCGGCTGAGGAGGGGACGACGCTTGTCGTCGTCACGCATGACGCCACACTCGCCGAGCGCCTCGGCCGCCGCATCAATCTGGTAAACGGGCGGATCGAGGAAGACAGCCAAGAGGTTGCCGCGCAATGATCACCTTCATCCTTGCCGACCTCAGACGCTTCTGGAGCGGTGCGCTGGCCGTCGTGGTGCTGATTGCCCTGTCGGTCGCGCTGAGCGTCACGGTGACGTTGCAGGAACGAGCTGTCCGGCTCGGCAGCGCGCGCGCTGCGGAAAAATTCGATCTGCTCGTGGGTGCCGCCGGCAGCGAGACGCAGCTGGCGCTTTCCGCCGTCTTCCTGCAGCCGGCACCGTTGCCGTTGATGGAGGGTGCTGTTCTGTCCCGCCTTGCCAGTGATCCGCGTGTCGAACTGGCGGCACCGGTCGGTTTCGGCGATTCCGCATACGGATATCCGATTGTCGGCACGACCACGGGCCTCATTTCGTCCCTCTCGCCCTCGCTCTCGCAGGGCGCGATGTTCGCGCGCCTCGGCGAAGCGGTTGTCGGCTCCGATGTCGCCTTGTCGACCGGCGTGGAAGTCAAGCCGATGCATGGCACGGCCGAGACCGGTGGCGAAACCCATACGGCGATTGCCTACAAGGTCACCGGCCGCATGGCGCCGACGGGAACAGCCTGGGATCGCGCCATCCTGGTGCCGATCCGTGCCGTCTGGCAGTTGCACGGCATGCATGGCGCGGACCATCACGACGATGATGGCGACGAAGCCAGTGTGCATGACGCAGCCGAACCGCATCAGCATTCCGACGGCCGCGAAGAAGGCCATGAGCATGAGCATGAGCATGGTCATGTCGATGCCGATGCGCCGCTCGACGAGCAATTCGACGCACAGACGCCCGGCATTCCGGCCGTTCTCGTCAAACCGAAGACGATTGCCGATGCCCATCGCTTGCGGCAGGAATACCGCACGGGCACGACGCTCGGCATTTTCCCGGCCGAGGTGCTGACCAGGCTCTATGCGACACTCGGCGATGCCCGCAGCCTGCTTCTGGCGATCGCGCTCGGCACGCAGGCGATCGTGATTGCCGCGATCGTGCTCGTCACGATCATGCATGTCGGCTCGCGACGCCGGCAGATCGGCGCCCTGCGGGCGCTTGGAACACCGGTCCGTTCGATCGTCGCGCTCGTCTGGGGCGAGCTCTTCATCCTGTTCGCGGCCGGCATCCTGCTCGGCATCGTCCTCGGTTATCTCGCAGCATTGACGATTTCGGCGCGGCTTGCCGCTTCCACCGCCGTCCGCCTGCCTGTCGGCTTCATCTTCGATGACCTCTGGCTTGTCGGCGGCTTCGCCGCCGTTGCGTCCGTCATCGCCATCGTTCCCGCTCTCAGCGCCCTGCGCTCCAGCCCGGCAGCGGCGCTGCGGGCGTGATGAACCGGTCTTGCGGCCCTCGGCGGCAAGATGGGGTCAATGCAGGCGCAGGCCGTTCGTTGGATCGAACAGATGCGCCCTTGCCGGATCGATCCTGAGCTGGATCGGCTGGCCCGGAGACACCGAGGGGCGGTCCCTGACGGCCGCGACGATCGATTGCGCGCCGGCCTGCAATTGCAGATGCGTGTCCGAGCCCGTCGGCTCGATGATGATGACCTTGGCCTGCACTCCGTCCGTATCGACTGCAATATGTTCCGGGCGGATGCCGAGCTGGACGGATCGGCCGAGGTGGCGGCGGGCACTCTCCGGCAGCGGCCAATGCAGATCTTCCGCGTCCTCCAGCCCCAAGGTCCCGTTTCGGTCGGTGACGAGGCCATCGATAAAATTCATCGACGGCGATCCGATAAAGCCGGCGACGAAGCTGTTGGCAGGCGCATCGTAGATGTCAAGCGGTGAGCCGACCTGTTCGATATGGCCGCCGCGCATGACGACGATGCGGTCGGCCATGGTCATGGCCTCCATCTGGTCGTGCGTCACATAGACCATGGTGGTGCCGAGCCGCTGGTGCAGCGTCTTGATCTCGGTGCGCATCTGCACGCGCAGCTTGGCGTCGAGATTGGATAGCGGCTCATCGAAAAGAAAGATCTCTGGATTGCGGACGATGGCGCGCCCCATCGCCACGCGCTGACGCTGCCCGCCCGACAATTGTCGGGGATAGCGATCGAGGAGGGCGGCGAGATCGAGGATTGCTGCGGCATCGTTCACTTTCTGATCGATCTCCTGTTTGCTGCGGCGCGCGAGCTTCAGCGAAAAGGCCATGTTGTCGCGCACGGTCATGTGCGGATAGAGCGCATAGGACTGGAACACCATGGCGATATCGCGCTCATTGGGCTCGAGATCGTTGACGATGCGGTCACCGATTTCGATCTCGCCGTCGCTGATGCCTTCCAGCCCGGCGATCATGCGCAGCAGGGTGGACTTGCCGCAGCCCGAGGGTCCCACAAGCACCACGAATTCTCCATCCTGTGCGGCGATGGAGACGCCGTGCAGCACTTCGAGCGCGCCGTAGCGTTTGATGGCGTTGCGAATGGTCAGTTTCGCCATGGATTTCTCTCCCGAAAATCTCGGCCGGCGCTTCAGCGCCCGCCCATGCCCGCATTGAGGGCGATGCTGTTGTAGATGAGCTTCTGCAGGATGATCGCGAGGAAGATGCCTGGAAGCATGGAAAGCGTGGCACCCGCCATCAGATAGTTCCACTGGGTGCCTTGCTGCGTCTGGAACAGGGTAAGGCCGACCGGCAGGGTGGCATTATCGGCACCGGTCATGACGATCAGCGGCCAGAGGAAGTTGTTCCATTGTCCGATGAAGGTGAAGAGCGACAGAAGCCCGATCGCCGGCATGGATAGCGGCACGATGATGCTGACGAGGATGCGCAGGCGCGATGCACCGTCGATCCTCGCGGCTTCCTCGAGTTCCATGGGAATGGACAGGAAGAACTGCCGCATCAGGAAAGCACCGAAAGTGCCGAAGGAGATCGGCAGAATCACGCCGGGGAAGGTGTTGACCAGACCGAGTTTGTTGACGATCAGAAACAGCGGAATGATGAGCATCAGCGGCGGCACCATCAGCGTGCCGATATAACCGAGCAGCAGCGCTTCGCGCGCCCTGAATTTCAGCCGCGCAAAGGCATAGCCGGAAAGGCAGGAGACGACGACAGTGATCGCTGTCACGCAGATCGCGATGATAGCGCTGTTGAGGAAGAAACGGCCAAAGGGCAGCTGAGTCCAGGCGGCGGTAAAATTACCCCATTCGAAGATATCAGGCAGGATGCGTGGTGGTATCGCCGTCACCTCGGCATTTGAGCGCACTGCATTCGAGACCATCCAGAAGAAGGGAAAGAGAAAGGCTATGGCGACGAGCGTGATTGCCAGGTGATTGACGATATCGAGCACAAGCTTCCGACGTGCCCTGGCTTCGGATCTAAGCGTCATAATGCACCCATTTGCGCTGGAACCAGAATTGCAGGGCCGTCAGCGCCATGATCAGCGTGAACATCACCCAGGCGATGGCCGAGGCGTAGCCCATCTGGAAGTTCTGAAAACCGCGTTGGTAGATGGCATAGCCGAGCGTCGCCGTCGATGATCCCGGCCCGCCCTTGGTCATGACGAAAATCTGGTCGAAGACCTGCAGCGAGGTGATCGCCGTCATGACGGTGCCGAAGAACAGCGTCGGCGAAATCAGCGGCAGGCGGATTTTCCAGAAGCGGTCCCAGGCCGTCGCACCATCGATGCGGGCTGCTTCGAGGTAGCTCGCCGGCACCATGTCGAGCGCGGCGTTGAAGAGAACGGTATTGTAGCCGACGCCGGCCCAGATCGAGGTGAGGACGACCGCCTGCATGGCAAGTGTGCGATCGTTCAGCACGCCCGACAATGGCAGCGATAGTGAGGCCATCAGGCTGTCGAAAAGCCCGCCGCTGGTGAAGATCAGCATCCAGACCATGGCGACCGCAATCAGCGGGGTAAAGGTCGGGAGAAAGAAGATCACCCGGAACCAGCGCTGCCCCATCTTCAGGCTCGAAATCCACGTTGCCAGCCCGAGCGAGATGATGATGTTCAGTACAAGATATTCGACGGTAAAGAAGAGGGTGTTGCGCAAGACCGTCCAGAATTGCGGGTCGGTCGTAAACAGGCGCACATAGTTGGAAATGCCGACGAAACGCGGCGTACCGAGCAGCTGCCAATTGGTGAAGCTGAGCGCGATCGAGGCAAGGATCGGCAGGACGAGAAACAGGACGATGCCGATCAGGCCCGGCAGCAGGAAGAACAGGGCCGTCCATCCTTCGCCTCTGAACCATCTGCGCGAGCGTGGCCTTGGTCTTGCGATCATGTCTGTATGCTTGCCCAGCATCATGGGCCTCTCCTTTCCGGTGATGGCGCTGCGGTCGAGCGGGTGGGCTCTGCCGCAGGCCGACGAGACGCCCGGTCTATGGCAGCTGGCTCTGAATGTCGCTCAATACGCCTTCGGGTTTCGAGTCTCCCGTCAGCGCGAGCGGCACATATTGCATCACCAGATTCTCGAACTGGTTCCATTTCTCGTTGATGCGGAATGGTGTGGTGTGGGCAAATATATATTGCAGCGTATCGCGGGTACCGCTGACATTCTTGGCCGCGCCATCATACCAGGCGGTCTGCTGTGCAAGCCGGGCGGGCAATGCGCGTCCGGCCGCACCGAGGATTTCCGCGGCCTTGGGGCCGGTCAGCACCTGCAGCGCCTTGAAGGCGGCGTCCTTGTGCTGGCTGGTGGCGGAGATACCCCAGCCCGAGCCGGCCGTGATGAAGCGCGAAGAGCCGCTTCCGCGCGGCAGCGGCGCGATGCCGATCTTGAAATTGACATTGGCCTGCCCGGTAATCAATGACCAGGGACCGTCTATATACATGGCGACATTGCCCGAAGCGAAGCGACCGCTTGCCGCGGAGGCATCGGCTGCAGAGGCAAAGACCGGCGAGAGCTTGTCCTTGGCGGTGAGATCGGCGTATTTGCTGAACGCATCGACAAAGCCGGCATTGGTGAGGTCGAATTCATTGTCGGCATTGAAATAGTCCGCGCCGAGCGCGACGGGGCCGGCGATGAAATCGAAAGCCTGGGTGCCATAGCCGTAGGTTCCATCCTTGGTCAGCGCCTTGGCGTCGGCCTTGAAGTCGTCGAACGTCCAGTCCTTGGCGGGCTCCTTCAAGCCGGCGGCTGCGAACTTGTCGCGATTGTAGAAGACCATCCACGGCCCGACATCGTAAGGCAGCGCATAGAGTTTGCCGTCCTGCGAAAGGCCGGACATGATCGATGTCTCGAAGTCAGCCACCTTCACGTCGCTGCCTTTCACATAATCGTCGAGCGGCGTTAGGATCGAAGAGAAATTCGGCAGTCGCATCGACTGCATCGAGACGATATCGGCGACCTGTCCCGATGCCGCCAGAACCGGCAGCCGCGTCCAGTAGTCAGTCCAACCCGAAAGCTGCAGCTTGACCTTGATATCGGGATACTGCTTGTTGACCAGATCGGCCAGCTGCTGCCAGAGCTCCGCATCGTTCGGCGCGCCCCACATCTGCCAGGTAAGGGTCACGGCGGCATCCTGCGCTTGCGCGCCGATACCGGGTAGTGAACTCGCCGCAAGGGCGGCGGCAAAGATCAATGAACGCTTCATGATTGTTCCTCCTCCTTAATGACTTTCGTTGCAGTGACGTTGATCACTATCCGGACGCTCCCCTCCGGCTTGGTCTTGCGGCTCGTTCACGCCGCGATCATGGCCTCCAGGTCGGCGATCAGGCCGATCAGTTCGCTTCGTTGACGCTGCCACGTGTCCGGGCCTTGCTCCGGCTCCAGAATGGCCGTCATCCGCTGGAGAAAGTCAGGCGGCAGCCGTTCAAGTTCGGCCGCCATGGGCAGGTTCCAGCCGTCGCCCGGAAAATAGACACGGTTGAAGGCAAAGACGGTCTGCAGAATGGCGTTGGCAAGCTTGCCTGTGAGACCGACGAGAAAGACGAGGTCGCGGCGAACGACCTTGCTCTCATAGTGATAATCCCTGGCCCAATAGCGCAGGACATCCATATATTGGCTGAGCACGGAGTCCCGCAGCGCTTCCGGATATTGCGCCAGCTGCTGCCTCCAGCCAGCCAGCAAACCCCTGGGATCGGCGATGATCTGCTGGTTGGCGAGATCGGTCGGCAGATGATAGCCCCAGATCGTCCATTCGAAGCTCTTCGGCACGACGACGCCGGCAAGCCAGGAATCCAGGTCGCGCTGGACGCCGGCATACCGCCGCATCCAGACGCCATCCATGCGGATGCCTTCGGCCTGCCAGTCTCGCAGCGCGGCATCGAAACGCCGCCACGCCGCGGTTTGCCGGACCTCCGGTCCGCGATAGGTGTCGGCATAGACTCTGAAGTCGAAATCCGATTGCGCATCCGACCATCCCTTGCCGCGCGATCCGGCGAGCGCGACGGCACCATTGCCGTCTTCTGCCAGATCGGCGATCAGGGGGGTCATCGCGGCAATGAGTTCGGTTTCGCGGCTCACGGCGGCACAGGGCGGCTGGGCTTCGCTATCTCCCTTAATCCTTGAGGATCAGTTCGATGACCGGGGTGACGACGTCAGGCTTGAGCACCGGCAGTTCCAGGGTCAAAATGCCATCCCCGACGGCGACGCCGATATTGGAGTCGACTTCGGCATCCGGGTCGAGCCAATGAAGCTCGCTGGCATCGTGCAGGAACTGTGCATATTTGACCTTGCGCCCCAGCCCTTCGATATGGATGTGGCGGAAGGGCCAGGTCTGTATATGCAGGTAGAGCCGATTGCCCTTCTGGGTGAAGCGGCATCCGTTTGGCGCCTTGTAGGTCGAAGGTCCTGCACCATAGATCGCGCGGCCGTTCAGCCGCAGCCATTCGCCATAGGTGTCGAGCGCCTTGATGGCGCGGGCGTCGAAGGTGCCGCGGCCGGTCGGACCGACATTCATCAGCAGATTGCCGCCGAGCGAGACCGTGTCGACCAGGATGTTGATGAGCTGGCCGGCATCCTTCCAGCTGGTCTCGTCGCGATAATAGCCCCAGGAGCCGCTGAAGGTGTGGCAAGCTTCCCATCGTACCGGCAGGCCCGCAACGGTCGGTGCGACGCGCGGCGTATATTGCTCCGGCGTGACGAGTTCGGGCATGTGATCCGCATCGCGCGGCAAGTCGAGGCGGTCGCCGACGATGATATCGGGTTGCAGCTGGCGCACCAGCTTCATCAGGTCGTCGCTCTCCCAATCGGCTCGGCCCTTGCCCGGCAGGCCCTTGTAGACGCGCTGTGGGTAGCTGAAATCGAACCAGATCACGTCGATCTTGCCGAAGTTCGTCAAAAGCTCGGTCACCTGATCGCGCATGTATTTGGCGTAACGTTTGACGTCGCGGCCCTCGTTGAGCTTGGCGGCGTCGGGATGGTTTCGCTGCGGGTGATGTCCGTCGATCGGGAAGTCGGGGTGGTGCCAGTCGAGCAGCGAATAATAGAAGCCGACCTTAAGTCCCTCGGCGCGAAGCGCTTCGACATAGGGGCCGATCAGGTCCTTGCCATAGGGTGTGTCGGTGACCTTGTAGTCGGTGACCTTGCTGTCCCACAGGCAGAAGCCTTCATGGTGCTTCGCGGTCAGAACGACATATTTCATGCCGGCCTCGCGAGCGCGGCGTGCCCATTCGCGGGCATCGTAAAGGTCGGGGTCGAAATTATCGAAATACTTCTGATAGGCCTCGGTGGTGAACTCTTCGCGGTTTTTCAGCCATTCGTGACGTGCGCCGAGGGCGTAAAGTCCGAAGTGGATGAACATGCCGAAGCGGTCGTGTCCAAACCATGCCTTGCCGTCGGCCACATTCTGGCCGCCACTGATCGCTGCGTCGCTCACACTATCCTCCCAAGTGTTAAGGCTTTATCGAACCGGTTCGATTTGATAATTGATCCACATGCCCAGTATGTCAAGCGCACTGTTGAAATCTCTTTCCGCATATTGCTTCATGGCCGGCGAATGTTAGATTTGTGACAAAGATTCATGGAAGGGAGTCCTTTCGATTGGAAGGTTTGAGGCGATAGAAACGGTTCGAAAAATTCATGGCCACCATTCGTGACGTCGCCAAACTCGCTGACGTATCCGTCTCGACGGTGTCGCTGGCCTTGAGCAATCCGGCGCGCGTCAGCCAGAAAACGCTGGAGAAAATCCGTCAGGCGATCGCCGCGGTCGGCTTCGTTGCCGATCCGCTTGCCCAGAGCCTGGCGCGTGGGCGCAGCCGCATGATCGGCTTCATCGTCGGCAATGTCGGCAACCCGTTTTTCGGGGATATCCGACGCGAGCTGGAAAATTATGCGCTGGACCACCAGCACTTCGTCGTCGTCACCGATTCCTCGGGCAAAACGGATCGCGAGAGGGCCATGGTCGAGCACCTGATCGGCCTGAAGACCGCAGGCCTCGCACTTGCGCCGTCAGGCCATGATCGGGATTATATCGACTTCATTGCCGGCCTGAACCTGCCGATCGTCTGTTTCGACCAGAAGGTTGCCGGCATCGAGCGCGATTTCGTCGGCTCCGACAACTATCTGGCCGGGGCGATGCTGACGGAACATCTCCTGCAGCTCGGCCACAGGCGCATCGCCGTCATTACCGGCCCGAGCCATATGCATACCGCGACGGAGAGATATCGCGGCTTTGCCGATACGATGGCCAATGCCGGCGTGGACATCAATCCGAATTTCGTCGTCGACGGCCAGTTCACGCGCACAGCCGGCTACGAGGCGGCCATGCGTCTGCTGATCCAGCCCGAACGCCCCACTGCGATCCTCGGCACCAATAACGCAGTTGCGCTCTCGACGCTGCAAGCCATGCAGGAGCTGGGCTTCCGCTGTCCCGAAGACATCTCGCTCGCCATGATCGACAATGTCCAATGGAGCTCGGTCATCACGCCACGCATCACCATGGTGGTCCAGGATACGCTGGCGCTCGGCGGCATCATCGCTAGACGCCTGATGCACCGCATCACCAATCCGCAAGGTGCGGTCGAGCCGCCGCAGGATTTCGTGCTGACGCCGAAATTCGTTCCGGGCAATTCCTGCCGGAGAATTTAAGGCTCCGTGCCCGCGGCGTAGCTGAGATTGATTACACCGAATGGCAAAGCACAGATTGCTGATCTAGTCTCGCGCAAGGTCCGGTTGCGATAATTTATGCGGGGCGAATATCGATGAACTGCGCTGTGGGGGCGATCTATGATTTCGACGTATCTCGGCTACGTGTCCGCGACAAAGGACATGGCATCGACGCTTGCGCGCATCGCCAAACAGGCGACGGTCAAAAGCGACCAGCAATATTACGATGCGCATATCGGCAAGATTAAGAATGTCGATGAGTTTCTGAGCGACTACAAACTGTATAGCTATGCGGTGAAGGCCTATGGCCTCGAGGACATGACCTACGCCAAGGCCTTCATGAAAAAGGTCCTGACCAGCGATCTCAGCGACACGAGCAGCTTTGCAAACAAACTGACGGACAGCCGCTATCGTCAATTCGCTGCCGCTTTCAATTTCGGCGGCACGTCAAAAAATCAATCGGCTCAAAGCGATTCGCAGAAGAGCGATACGATCGGGCTCTATGAGCAATCCTTCGCCAATGAGACGGCCTTGGCCAAGAAGGAAAGCAAATTCTACGATAGCTGGATCGACAAGGTGTCGAACGTCGACGATATCGTCAACAGCAGCAGGATGACGGACTATATCCTGCGGGCGCATGGTTTAAACCCGGATAATATCTCGAAGGCGTTCTTGAAGTCGGTTCTGACCAGCGATGTCAACGACCCTAACAGCTTCGTCAACACGGCGAGCAATTTTTCGACGGCATCGCTGCAGCCGACATACAAGCTGATCGCGTCGCAGTTCAGCTTCAATGCCGACGGAACGCTTTCCGGTGCGACTGCGCAGACGGCGGAGCAGAAGGAGGCCATGATCTCGCGGTATGACAGCATGGTCCCGAGCCTGTTGAGCCCGGCTGCGGCCACCAGCAATGACGATTACTATCGTCAGGCGATCACGAAGGTTCAGTCGCTCAGCGAGATCACCGGCGACAACAGGCTGTTTTCCTATATTAAGGCGGCATTCAACCTCAATCCCAAGCTCACTCCGGTCCAGTTCAATCTCGCTTTCACGAACTCCGATTATGCTGCCGTGACCGGAATGGCGGATATGGTTTCGCACTTTCAGTTTGCGTCCGATGGTACGCTGCCGGCCGGTCAGCCGGCACAGACGCAGCAAGCCATCGACGACATCTCGGCCAAATATTTGAACCAGGCGAAAGATGCGAAACAGAACCTGTTCGGCGATGCCGAAAAACACTACAAGACCGCGGTCGGCGAGATAAAGACGATCGCGGACTTCTTTGCCGCCAACGATACCAAGAACAAGAATCTTCCAACCGTGGAGGACATGGCGCTTCGCGCCTTCGGGATCGGCAAGAACGAGGTCTCCAGGGATCAGCTGCGCAAGATACTGGAGAGCGATCCCTATGACAGCAAGAGCTATGTCAACTCGCTGAAAGACGACAGATTCGTCGAGCTTGCCAAGGCATTCAATTTTGATAGCAAAGGCAATCTGCGGGCGCCGGTCACGGCGCTGTCGCAAACCTCGATCAACAGCCTGATTTCCGCTTATTCGAAGTCAAAGACCTTCGGATTGACCGGCGAGATGCGAGACAAGGCGGTCAAGGATGCGAAGGACGCAGCGACCGAATTCAGCAAGTCGATCGCCAAGATCAAGACGGTCGACGAACTTCTGGCTGACAAGAAGCTGACGGAGTTTATCCTCGTTGCGAACAATATCGATCCCAAGTCGGTCGACAAGAATACCTTGAAGAAGGCTTTCACTGCGGATCCCGAGGATGCCAAGGGCTTTTTGAACACGCAGGCAGGCCAGCAGTTCAAGGCGATGGTGAACGTCTTCAATTTCGACGCCAAGGGAAATCTGACCACAGCCAAGATCGAACAGGGGCAGAACAAGGGCGCACGTCTCGCCACCAACGATCTCTATCTTCATCAGACCCTGGAGACGCAGCAGGGGAGCTCCAACGAAGGCGTCCGCCTCGCTCTCTATTTCCAGCGCAAGGCGCCGCAGGTCAATTCCGTCTACGATATCATGTCGGATCCGGCGCTCTACAATGTGATCAAGACGACCTATTCGCTGCCCGCATCCATGTCGAACATGGATGTGACCCGCCAGGCGGCGATGCTTGAAAAGTTATTCCCGATCAAGGACTTGCATGATGCCGGCAAGGTGAACAACCTGCTCAAGCGCTTCTCGGCCGTCTATGATGCGGCAAATGGCGGGAATACGACCTCTGCCGCATCCGCCATTCTGACGCGCGGATCGGGGATCGGCATGAGCGCCGATCTGATGCTCTCGATTGCCCAGCTCAGATCGCGATAGCCTCTTCGTTTGCGATACTATTGATGCTGCAACACGCTCAGGCCTCCGTCCACGGTCAGGCAGGTGGCATTCATGAAGGGACACTCGTCCGAGACCATGAAGACCGCGGCCATGGCGATTTCGTGAGGCGTGGCGATGCGGCCGCCCGGATGCAGTTTCATCGTCTCGGCCTTGGCCTTTTCCGGATCGGGAAAACTGTTCCAGTAATCGATGGCCTTCTGGGTTGCGACATAGCCGGGCGCGAGCGCGTTCACGCGCACGTTCTTCAAGGCATATTCGATCCCCAGCGATTTGGTCATGCCAAGAAGCGCATGCTTGGCAAGCGGGTAGGGGAAGGTGTGCGGAATGATCGTGAAGGCGTGGGTCGAGGCGATGTTGAGTATGACGCCACCGCCGCGGGCGATCATCTCGGGCAGCACGGACCGGCAGCAATTCCAGGCGCCCTTGAGGTTGATGTCAAAGCATCGTTCCCAGTCCTCGTCCGTCGCCTTCAACGGCTCGGCAAAGACGTTGATCCCGGCATTGTTGACGAGCGCATTGATGCTGCCGATTTCGCCAGATGCTCTCGCCACGGCTGCACGCACGGCTTCGGCATCGGTGATGTCGGCGGCTTGATAGCCGAGATTGGCGCCATCTTCCTTCAGCCTACCCGCAGCCTGTTCCAGCAGAGCTTCGTCGCGATCGATCAGGAAGATGCTTGCATCTTCGGCCACGCATGCCTCGGCTATGGCCAGCCCGATCCCCTGCGCGGCTCCGGTAATGAAGATCCGTTTTCCCGAAAGGCGATTTGACATCCAGTATTCCTCTTTGTGCTGGGGCGGAAGTCCCGCGGTCAGCCGGTCGCGGGCTACCGCGAATATTCCTGTGGCTGCAAGCGGATCGATCCTGCAAATGTCTCCCCGGGCTGCAGGATTTTCAACTCTCCGAGGTCGGGAAGATTGTGACCGTTGGCGATGTGGGACATCGGCTCGAAGCAGAAATAGTCATGGCGAAAGGCCGGGTTGAAGTTTGTGTCGGGGACGAAGATGAAGGCGTGTCTGATCGATGCGTCGGCAGTCAGGCGCAGGCCTGCATGTCTTTCCGGCCAGACGATCTCCGCCTCACCGCTCCATCCCTCGAAGCCGTTGTTGACCCAGCGGCGGGGAAGGGGGGAAGGCGCGGAGAAATCGAGATCGGCCGGAATCTCGGTACGTTCTCCCGGAAGCCAGCCTTCCGTTTCCGTCCAAAATCGCTGCGCCGGCGCAAAGAGCGTCGTCTCGGTGGTCATCGGGAAGTATGGATGCCAGCCAAGCCCGAAGGGGAGCGCCTCCTTGCCGGTATTCTCAACGCTCATGTGAAGCATCAGCCCTTCGGATGACAGAGCGATGATCTGTCTCGCTTCGTAACTGTAGGGCGTATCGCCCTCCCGATGATGAAAGCCGATCTGCAGTTCGTTGCTGCTGCGGGAGAGGACGGACCATTCAGCCTGCCAACCGTCGCCGTGAAGGTAATGAGGATCTGAGGCCGTGTTCGGCCTGAGCCGGTAGTCGTGCCCCTCGAACTCGAAGCGATTGTTTCGCACGCGGTTGCCGAAGGGAACGAGGGGATAGCAGGCGGAGGCGGACGCCTGCGCATCGTTCGGAGCGGGTCTCAATAGTGCAATTCTGCTGCCTTCCATCGTCCAGGCATAATCAAGCAATGTGCCGCCGAAGGTTGAAACGCGAGCCGAAAGCGAACCGTCCTGCAAATCGATAATGGTCATTAAACGGTTGCCTTCCCCTCACAACCAAGGCCGGTGCCGAACGGATGGCACCCTATATTTGCCTCATTCCATGTCAACATATATATATGATTTATTTTGGACTATCTCTGAGGTTTCTACCGTTAAATCTCGCGATTCCTCCATATGTGGTATTTCAAGCGGAGCTCCTCGCCGCCGCTCATCGCTGCAATACATAAATAATCATACATAAATATTGACTGGTATGATGTTTTTTCATATTCAAGGTCGCGGGTCCTCGGGCTGCAAATGCGGCTTAATTGTTATACAAATAATTGACTCGTATTACAATATAACTTACGGAAATCGAGCAGTTCCCGGGAGATGGATGGGGACGCGCAAACAAAGGGAGAGAGATCATGCGCTTTTTCAAAGCGGCAATCCTTGCAGGCACCTTTGCCGTTCTGGCGGCCGGCTCTGCTTTCGCGGAGGACGTCAAGATCGGCTTCATCGTGAAGCAGCCGGAAGAACCCTGGTTCCAGGATGAGTGGAAGTTTGCCGACCAGGCAGCGAAGGAGAAGGGCTTCACGCTCGTCAAGATCGGCGCCGAGGATGGCGAGAAGGTTCAGTCGGCGATCGATAATCTCGGCGCGCAAGGTGCGCAGGGCTTCATCATCTGCACGCCCGATGTCAAGCTCGGCCCCGGTATCGTTGCCAAGGCTGCCGCCAATCAGCTGAAGCTGATGACGGTCGACGACCGCCTGGTGAATGCCGAGGGCAAGCCGCTCGAAGATGTGCCGCATATGGGCATTTCCGCAACGAAGATCGGCGAGACGGTAGGCCAAGCGATCGTCGACGAAATCAAGAAGCGCGGCTGGGACATGAAGAATGTCGGTGCGATCCGCGTGTCCTACGATCAGCTGCCGACCGCCGTCGACCGCGTCGAAGGCGCGATCTCGGTTCTGAAGGCGGCGGGTTTCCCGGCCGTGAATATCTACGACGCACCGCAGGCCAAGACCGATACGGAAGCAGCGCTCAACGCTGCGACAACGGTTCTCAACAAGCATGCCGATATCAAATACTGGGTCGCTTTCGGCCTCAACGACGAAGCCGTGCTCGGTGCCGTCCGTGCCTCGGAATCAGTCGGCATTCCCGCAACGAACATGATCGGCGTCGGCATCGGCGGCGCGGACTCGGCGATCAACGAGTTCAAGAAGCCCGCCGCGACCGGCTTCTTCGGAACTGTCATCATCTCGCCGAAGCGTCATGGCTATGAGACGGCGCTCAACATGTATGACTGGATCGCCAACAGCAAGGAGCCGCCGAAGCTGACGCTCACCTCCGGTTCCCTCGCATTGCGCGGCGACTATGAGAAGGTTCGCAAGGATCTCGGCATCGAATGATCATCCAGACAGGATGATGTCCGTCCGGCGGCCTCATAAGTGCCGCCGGACCTTCTCTCGATGGAGCAAGCATGGCTTTCCTTGAATTCAAGGGCATTTCCAAGGGCTATCCCGGTGTCCAGGCACTGTCCGATGTCTCTTTCGATGTCGAAAGAGGCGCCGTACACGGGCTGATGGGCGAAAACGGCGCCGGCAAATCGACGCTGATCCGGGTTCTCTCCGGCGATCAGGCGGCGGATAGCGGCAGCATCGTCATCGATGGCGTGGAGCAACGCTACAGCTCCGTCCGCGATGCCTTTCATGCCGGCGTCATCGTCATCCATCAGGAACTGCAGCTGGTGCCGGAACTGACGGTTGCCGAAAACCTCTGGCTCGGCCGTTTTCCCGGCAAGGCCGGCGTGATCGACGGCAAGAGGCTGATCGAGACCGTTCGCACCAAGCTCAAGCAAATTGGCATCGATGTCGATCCCGCGGCAAAGGTGTCCTCGCTGTCGATCGGCGCGCGCCAGATGGTGGAGATCGCCAAGGCCGTCATGGTCGATGCGCGGGTGATCGCGCTCGATGAGCCGACCTCCTCGCTCTCGTCACGTGAAAGCGAAATCCTGTTTTCCCTGATCGACCGGTTGAGAGCCAACGGCACCGTCATTCTTTATGTCTCCCATCGCCTGGATGAGATCTTCCGGCTCTGCGATAGCCTCACCGTGCTGCGCGACGGCAAGCTCGCGGCCCATCATCCTGACATTGCCAATACGACGCGCGAACAGATCATCTCGCAAATGGTCGGCCGCGAGATCAGCAATATCTGGGGCTGGCGCGAACGCCCGCTCGGCGAGGTGCGTCTGCGAGTTACGGCGCTCTCCGGCTCGAAGTTGCGTAATCCCGTCAGCTTCTCGGTTCGCAGAGGCGAAATCCTAGGCTTTTTCGGCCTCATCGGCGCCGGCCGAAGCGAAATGGCCCGGCTTCTTTATGGCGCCGATCATCGTCATCAGGGCAGCGTCTCGATAGACGGCGTTGCCGTCGCGCCGAACAATCCGAAGGCCGCCATCAGCGCCGGCATGGTTCTCTGCCCTGAGGATCGAAAGTTCGATGGCATCATTCAGGGGCGATCGATCGAGGAAAACATCGCCATCTCCTCACGGCGGCATTTCTCGCCCTTCGGCATCCTCAATCCGAAGAAGGAAGCCTCGGTCGCCGATCAGTTCATCGCCAAGCTCAGGGTCCGTACGCCCTCGCGCAAGCAGGATATCGTCAATCTCTCGGGCGGCAACCAGCAGAAGGTCATTCTTGGCCGCTGGCTTTCGGAGCAGGGTGTCAAGGTTCTCGTCATCGACGAGCCGACGCGCGGCATCGATGTCGGCGCCAAATCGGAAATCTATGAAATTCTCTACGAGCTGGCGGCTGGCGGCATGGCGATCGTCGTCATCTCCAGCGAGCTTCCCGAGGTCATGGGTATTTCCGATCGCATCGTGGTCATGTGCCAGGGTCGCGTCGCCGCCGATGTCGCTCGCGCCGATTTCGACGAACGGGCCATTCTGACTGCAGCCCTGCCCGACAAGAATGCCGCCGGCACAATCTAATTCAGGAATGACAGTGATGAATTCGTTGAAAAAAATCCTTCTCGGCGAACAGGGGCTTGTGGTGATCTTCGCGATCGCCTTCGTGATCGTGTCGCTCTCCGTGCCGAGCTTCCTGACGGAGCGCAACATGCTCGGTCTGCTGCAGTCGGTGGTGACGATCGGCATCGTCGCCTGCACGATGATGTTCTGCCTGGCCTCGCGCGACTTCGATCTCTCGGTCGGCTCGACGGTCGCCTTCTCGGGCATGATCGCCGTCATGGTGTCGAACTCCACCGGCTCCATTCCGCTCGGTCTGCTCGCCGCACTGATCTGCGGCAGCGTCGTCGGCGTCGTCAACGGCGTCGTCATCGCCAAATTCCGCATCAATGCGCTGATCACCACGCTCGCGACGATGCAGATCGTGCGCGGCCTCGCCTTGATCGCGTCTGATGGCCGCGCCGTCGGCATCAACGATCCGGCTTTTTACCAGCTGGCGCTGTCGCGCTTGCTGACGGTGCCGACGCCGATCTGGATCATGGTGCTGCTCTTCATCATCTTCGGCTTCACGCTCAACCGCACTGTTTTCGGCAAGAACACGCTTGCGATCGGTGGCAATCCCGAGGCGTCGCGTCTTGCCGGTGTCAATGTCGTCAACATGCGGATCTGGATCTTTGCCTTGCAGGGCCTCGTCTGCGCCATTGCAGGCATTCTGCTTGCCTCACGCATCACCTCGGGCCAGCCGAACGCGGCAACCGGGCTCGAGCTCTCCGTCATCTCGGCCTGCGTGCTTGGCGGCGTATCGCTTGCGGGCGGCCGCGCAGCGATGACCGGCGTGATCGTCGGCGTCCTCATCATGGGCATTGCCGAGAACGTCATGAACCTGCTCAATATCCAGGCCTTCTATCAATATCTCGTGCGCGGCTGCATTCTGCTGCTTGCCGTTCTGTTGGACAATCTGCGGTCGTCGGCGGCAGGGCGTGGCAGTCGCTTGTAACGGTCGGATTTCCCAGGAGAAGTTTGGGGAGAAGTTTGTCGGGCTTGCAGTTGCGCATTGATGCCGGGGCGTAGTGCCGCTCATGATCGCTGACGGGCCAGCGGAAGGGAGTGCTAGGGATGAGTACGCGTTTGGGGTCTTTACGGACGACGCAGGCCGGGGCCGCGCCCGAGCAGGGAAGGCGTACCGTGCGCGAGGAGCTGTTGAAGAAGCTCATCGGCCAGATCGTCTCCGGTGCTCTTGCCGAGGGCTCGATTCTTCCCAACGAGGCTGAGCTTTCGGAGGTTTACGGCGTCAGCCGCACCAGCTTGCGCGAAGCCATGCAATATTTGTCGGCGCTGGGGATGGTTCGCTCGCGCACTCGCGCCGGCACCACGGTCCTGCCACGAGAGAACTGGAACTATCTGGACCCGCTGGTTCTCGATGCGACCCTGGCACTCAGCAACGACCGCAGCTTCTACGATTCCCTGCTCGATGCGCGGCAAGTGCTGGAACCCGCCGCTGCCGCACAGGCGGCTGCCAATGCCACGGCCAAGCAGCTCGCACAGATTGCCGAGGCCTTCGAGGATATGGTCGCCGCCAATGCCCGCGACAACGAGGCATGGAGCCAAGCGGATCTGGAATTTCATACCGCCATCATCAATGCGAGCGGTAACTGGGTTTTCCGCCAGTTCGCTACTGCGATCCGCGCCGCTTTGCTCGCGAGTTTTCGCCTGACCAATCGGGCCAGCCAGTCGCATGATTACGCGATCGCGCGCCATCAGGATGTCCTGGATGCGATCCGCATGCGCCGGCCCGATGCAGCACGTTTTGCCATGGAACAGCTGATCGGAACGGCCAGAATGGAACTTAGCGACGCCCTGCGTGCCGCCAAGCCGAAGGACGGGTCGGAATAGGCCGGTTCGTCTGCGGCAAGGAAGTCTCGCTATCCGCTATGTCCGGCATGACGGAGCGCACTATATTGTTAACTCGGATATTAAACCTGGCCGGATGATTAAGCATGCGCGATGCCGAGTTTCTCCGTCCAATAGTTCTCGCCTCATGAGTTGAAACGCAGCCGCTGTTGCAAGGCGGGGCTGGCTATGGAGGAGATTCGGAATGACGGATGATGAAAAGGCAATCCGGAAAGTCGTGGAAACCTGGATCGCCGCAAGCAAGGTGGGCGATGCGGCAACCGTTTTAGGGCTGATGACTGATGATGTCGTCTTCATGGTGCCGGGCCGAGAGCCGTTTGGCAAGCAAGCCTTCGCCGCAGCCTCCAAGGGCAAGGACGGCGTGAAGATGGATGGCTCCAGCGAGATCGTCGAATTGCGGGTGCTCGGCGACTGGGCCTTCATTCGCAACCACATCGACATCACGATGACGTCGCCTGGCGCCGATGCCATCAATCAATCGGGTTACACACTCACGCTTCTGCGCAAGGAAGCCGATGGCCAGTGGCGCCTTGCGCGGGATGCGAACCTTCTGACCGTGCATAGCTGATCGTTGCAGCGTTCATCCGCGCCGTAGATCGCGGGATTTCCATCATGCAACTTCGAGGGCAGCGGCGAGATCGGCAATCAGATCGTCGGGATGTTCGATCCCGATCGACAGGCGGATCGTCGATTCCAGCACGCCAATGCGATGGCGTACATCCACCGGCACGCCGGAATGCGTCGTCGTTGCCGGATGGGAAGCGAGCGATTCCGTGCCGCCGAGGCTGACGGCGAGCTTGAAGATCTGCAGCGCGTTCAGGAATTTGAATGATGCCGGCTGGCCACCCTTGATGTCGAAGGAGAAGGTGGAGCCCGCGCCGCTGCACTGGGCAGCGAAGGTACGGCCCGTTGCCGAGGACGGATCCGTGTAGGGTAGATAGTGGATCTGCTCGACCTTCGGATGATCCCGCAGGAAATCGGCGACCGCCAGGGCGTTGCTGTTTGCCCGCTCCATGCGGATCTGCAGCGTTTCCAGCGATCGGCCAAGCATCCAGCAGGAATGCGGATCGAGCTGAGTGCCGATCGCTCCGCGCAGCGCCTTCACCTGTTTGATGACGGCTTTTGAGCCGAGGGCGGCGCCCGCGATCAGATCGGAATGGCCGCCAACATATTTTGTCAGCGAATAGAGGGAGATATCGGCCCCGTGCTCGATCGGCCGCTGAAAGACCGGGCCGAGCAGCGTATTGTCGCAGGCGATGATCGGCGTATGTCCCTGTTTCCTGCCGATCGCATCGGCGATGCGGCGGATCATGGCGATATCGACGAGACTGTTCGTGGGGTTGGCAGGCGTTTCCACCAGAATGACCGAGACACGGCCTTTGGCCATGGCCTCCTCGGCAGCTGCCGTCACCGAGTTTTCGTTGACGCCATCGGCGAAGCCGACGGCGGCTACTCCGAGATTGAGGAATGTCTTGGCGACCAGCGTTTCCGTGCCGCCATAGAGCGGCTGCGAATGCAGGATCGCATCGCCCGGTCGCGCGAAGGTGAGAAGGGTTGTCGCGATGGCCGACATGCCGGAGGAAAACAGCGCGCCGCTTTCCGCTTTTTCGTAAACGGCAAGGCGATCCTCGACGATTTCGCTGTTCGGGTGGTTGAAGCGTGAATAGACGAGACCCACCCCCGTGCCCGCCGGCGGCTCGGTGCGGCCGGAGATGTAATTGAAGAAATCGCGCCCGTCCTCTGCCGATTTGAAGACGAAGGTCGAGGTCAGGAAAACAGGCGGTTTGACCGCGCCCTCGGAGAGCTCAGGGTCATAGCCGTAATTCAGCATCTGTGTTTCGGGATGGAGGGGGTGGTTGCCGATATGCGTTTTGGACGGATGCGGCGCAGTCATGACGGTCTCCTCGGCCGATGATGTGAATTTTAGACTCACATTATACATCACTTAGGATGCCGGCTCGCAATTCGTCATCATCTGCGATGCGGTTTCGGTACTGGCCCAATATAGGTCGGACTATCCAACTAGCGCATGACTATCCGGAATACGACAGAAAGGTCGCTATATCCGTGAGTGGCGCTCGCCGTGACGCCCTACCACCCCAATTTTCGAGAGCTTCCGGCTTCGCTGTAGCGGTCATGCAGAAATGGGGCGTTTCTTGATCGACCAGTCCTAACCGATGAGCAGGCTCGGAGGCGAAATGCATGAAGAAAACCAATGAGGTTTACATTTGAAATCGGGCGTTCGAAAATTTGTGTTTCGTGATCTTCAGAAAATCGATGGTTATATCGATCCGCCAGATGCGCTTGTCTTTCTGTCGTTGATCGAAAAGCAAAGACAGGAGAAACTTTACGGCGGCCTCGCCGAAATCGGGGTCTATTACGGGCGGTCCTATTTTTTGCTGCGCAAGATCAGTGCACCCGACGACAATGTGCTTGCAATCGACCTTTTCGACATAGAAGCGGATGGTGCGCAATATCAACGCTTTCTCGACAACGGAAGATCCCTCGGCATCCCCGTTGATGAGGACCTTGTCATAACAGGCGATAGCACTGGGCTCGATCCGCAGGCCATCATCGATAGGGTTGGGCAGGTTCGCTTTTTCAGTATCGATGGAGGACATTTGCTTCGCCACATCGTTGCCGACAGCCGGTTGGCGAAGAGCGTACTGGCCGATCACGGCATCATCGCCTTCGACGATACGTTCAATCCGGCCTGGCCGGAGGTCACGGTCGGCGTTTCGGATTTTCTGCGCAGAAACAGCGATACCTTTGCCGCCTTCTGCATGACGAAGTATAAGACCTATGTCTGCCGACGCGACTTTCATGAGCTCTATCGAGCCGCGCTTGACCAAGCACGGCATCTTCTGCCGTTCGAGCACGCGGAGATGGATTTTCTCGGCTCGAAAGTCCTCAGGCTGCACAATCCCATCAACCGCAGGGTTGCCTATGAGCTTCTACAGCGGCTGGGCTTGGGAGCGATATCCGAATGGGCCTATCGTTCAGCCTGACCTTGAGCCGGCCCGGCTTGCCGGTTGGCGGAATTAGCGCGATTTCGTTTTTCAAGTAATTCGAGGGGCCTGCCGGAGGCGGACCTCTCATCGGTCCCTGATCAGTAGATTTCGGGCACATACATCTCCGGCGGGACCGGCGTACGGTGATAGTCTGCGTTGCGCATGCGTTCCGGCAGCACGATTTCCGGCTTCGGTACGCTTTCGTAGGGGATCTGGCCCAGAAGATGGGCGATGCAGTTGAGGCGCGCCTTCTTCTTGTCGACGGCATGGACGACCCACCACGGCGCTTCCGGAATATGGGTGCGCTCCAACATCTCTTCCTTGGCCTTGGTGTACTCTTCCCAGTGCACGCGGCTTTGCAGGTCCATCGGTGAAAGCTTCCACTGCTTCAGCGGGTCCTGGATGCGCATGTTGAAGCGGAATTCCTGTTCCTCATCGGTGATCGAGAACCAGTATTTCAGGAGAATGATGCCGGAGCGAACCAGCATGCGCTCAAAATCCGGCACGGAGCGGAAGAACTCCTCCAACTCCTCCGGCGAGCAGAAGCCCATGACGCGTTCGACGCCGGCGCGGTTATACCAGCTGCGGTCGAAAAGCACCATTTCGCCAGCTGTCGGTAGATGAGCGGCATAACGCTGGAAATACCATTGGTGCCGTTCGCGTTCTGTCGGGGCTGGCAATGCGACCACGCGGCAGACGCGCGGGTTGAGGCGCTGGGTGACACGCTTGATGGCGCCGCCCTTGCCGGCGGAATCGCGGCCCTCGAACAGCACGACGACCTTCAGCTTCTTGTACTGCACCCAGTCCTGCAGGCGCACGAGTTCATGCTGAAGGCGGAAGAGTTCGCGGAAGTAGACCCGCCGGTCAAGCGTCGCCTCGCTCTCGCTGATGAGGCCTTCGGCGACCAGCTCGTCGAGCCGATCCTCTTCGAGCTGCATCTCCAGCTCTTCGTCGAAGCTGTCGACGATCTCATCCTTGATGCGGCTGAGCGGGTCCTGGTTCTCTTCGGTCATTGTGTACCTCCTGCGCTATTTTCATCTTGTCTCCGCAATCCTGGGGCTGCAGAGAGCCGGCACCCGGCTCAAGCATGTGCCGGCCGTGGCTTCGGTATTATTCGGCAGTCCAGCCGCCGTCGACGGAAAGCGTCGTGCCGGTAATCTGCTTGGCGGCATCGCCGCAGAGAAAGACAGCAATGGCAGCCACTTCGTCGACGGTCACGAATTCCTTCGTCGGCTGGGCGGCCAAAAGCACGTCATGCTTGACCTGCTCTTCCGTCATGTTGCGTGCCTTCATCGTCTCGGGGATCTGCTTCTCGACGAGCGGCGTCCAGACATAGCCGGGCGCGATGGAGTTGACAGTCACGCCATTCTGAGCGGCCTCGAGAGCGATGGTCTTGGTGAGGCCGGTAATGCCGTGCTTGGCGGAAACATAGGCAGACTTGAAAGGCGAGGCGACGAGGGCATGCGCCGAGGACGTATTGATGATGCGGCCCCATTTGCGTGCCTTCATGCCGGGGATGGCGGCCTTGATGGCGTAGAAGGCGGCAAGCAGATTGATGCGGATGATCGCTTCCCACTTGTCGTCGGGAAACTCTTCGATCGGAGCCACGAACTGGATACCGGCATTGTTGACGAGAATATCGAGGCTACCGAAGGCTTCCTCGGCTTCACGCACCATGGATGTCACTTCTTCGCCATTCATCATATTGGCGGCGGAGTAGCGGCACTTCACGCCGAAATCGGCTTCGATGCCAGCGCGTTCCTTTTCGATCGCATCGGCATCGCCAAGGCCGTTGATCGTCACATTTGCGCCCTCGGCGGCAAAGGCGCGGGCGATCGCAAGCCCGATGCCGCTCGTTGAACCGGTGACCAGCGCATTCTTCGAAGTCAACGAACCCATGATGCAACTCCTGCAATGTCTATGACATGGTTGAGTAAATGGAAAAGGCTGAGATGAGCGCACACTGCCAGCCTCGTATGTCGCTTTGATAACAGTGCGGTTTCGCCCCTCGCCGCAACCCTTCGACAGCTGACACTTCACTGTCATGCAACCATGCAAGTTTTCGCTCCGGTACCGGCGATTTCCTCCAACGACGGAAGATACGATGAAGGTCGAAGACATTCTCAAGCATGCCTATGCGATGCCGCTGACCAACCCCTCCTATCCTCCCGGGCCCTATCGGTTCTTCGATCGCGAATATATCATCATCACCTACCGGACCTCGCGCGAAGCGGTTGAGGCGGTCGTGCCCGCGCCGCTCGAAATCGACGAGCCGTTGGTGAAATACGAATTCATCCGCATGCCGGATTCCACCGGCTTCGGCGATTATACCGAGACCGGCCAGGTCATCCCGGTTACCTATCGCGGGCAGAAGGGCGGCTATGTTCACTCCATGTATCTCGACGACGATGCGCCGATCACCGGTGGCCGCGAGATCTGGGGCTTTCCGAAGAAGCTCGCCAATCCGAAGATCGTCAACGAGGGCGAGGTCATCGTCGGCACGCTGCATTACGGTAGTGTCCTCTGTGCTACGGGGACGATGGGCTACAAGCACAAGCCGGTCGACCAGGGACCGCTGCTGTCCGCTCTCTCGGAGCCGAATTTCCTGATCAAGATCGTACCGCATGTCGACGCCACCCCGCGTATCTGCGAGCTGGTGCGTTACTATCTGACCGATATCACCATCAAGGAAGCCTGGACTTCGCCTGCCGCCCTCGATCTCAGGCCGCATGTCATGGCCGATGTCGCGCGGCTGCCTGTGCTGGAAGTGGTTTCCGCGGTTCATTTCACCGCCGATCTGACGCTCGGCCTCGGCGAAGTCGTTCACGACTATCTCGCCGAGCGCAGATAGCCGCATCCTATTTTCATTTCATGCTGGAGACGGACCGTGCTTGAACGAAACACCAAGGCCGCAGCCCCGACCATTTCGGAAATTGCCGCTCAATATGATCGCGTCGCCCTGGTATTCCAGGGCGGCGGCGCGCTCGGCGCTTATCAGGCCGGCGTCTACGAGGCGCTTGCCGAAGCGGGATGCGAGCCGAGCTGGCTTTCGGGCGTCTCGATCGGCGCGGTCAATGCCGCGATCATCGCCGGCAACGAGCCGGGCCGGCGTCTGCAGCGTCTGGAGCAATTCTGGCAGATCATCTCCGGCCGCAAGATCTGGGCCTATACGCCCGAAGGCGATTTCTTCCGCGATATCCGCAACCGCACCAGCTCGTGGATGACGATGACTATGGGCCAGCCCGGCTTCTTCAAGCCGCGCTTTCCCAATCCCTGGCTGGAGCTGCCGGGTGCGGAAGGTGCCACCAGCTTCTATGACTCGGCAGAGCTCAAGAAGACGCTGGAAATGCTGATCGATTTCGACGTGCTGAACGATGGCAAGAAGCGCTTCAGCGTCGGTGCGGTGAATGTCCGCACCGGCAACTTCGTCTATTTCGACACCGACAATATCCGTATCGGTCCCGAGCACATCATGGCGAGCGGCGCCCTGCCGCCGGCCCTCCCGTCCATCCGGATCGAAGGCGAATATTATTGGGACGGCGGCATCGTCTCCAACACGCCGCTGCAATATCTGCTCGATCAGGAAGAGGATCGCAGCTCGCTGGTGTTCCAGGTGGATCTGTTCAGCGCCCGCGGCGTCCTGCCGCGCAGCATGCCCGACGTGCTGTCGCGTCATAAGGACATCATGTATTCCAGCCGCACCCGGCAGAATACCGACAATTTCAAGCGAATTCACGGGCTGAAGATGAAGCTCCTGGGTGCGTTGAAGCGTGTTCCGAAGGATCAGCTGACACCGGAAGAAGAAGAGCTGATTGCGGATTATTCCGATGCCGGCGTCGTCAACATCGTGCATCTGATCTATCAGCACAAGAATTACGAAGGTCACGCCAAGGACTATGAGTTCTCCGGCACGTCGATGCGCGAGCATTGGGACATGGGCCTCGAAGATACCAAGCGGACGCTGCGCCATACCGACTGGCTGCTGCCACCCTTCAGCGACGATGCCGTCGCCATTCACGATCTTCACAGGGAAGACCCGGCCTGAGCCGATAGTTGCCCTTCGGCCCGACTTTAGCGATGATCAGGCCGGAGCGAGCTGCGCTTAGCTCCGGCTGATTTCATGGTTCCGACAAAACCCCTATCTTTTGCAGGACTGGTGTCAGCTCTGCTTGAGCCGGTGCCGATGAGCCGCCTGCTTGGCGCGATTGCCGCACATCGCCATGCTGCACCAGCGTCTGCGGTGACCGCGCGTGTGATCGACGAAGAGCATGGTGCATGCGTGGCCTTCGCAGGCTTTCACATCGGAGAAATCCTCGGTGCAGACAAAACGTCCTAGCGCTTCGCCGATCGGCAATAGCAGCGATTCCGGCGATCGCCATTTCCGCATCGGCTGAAAACCGAGCCCTTCTCCGCCGGATTGTCTTGCGACGATCCGACCAAAACCTTCGTCGCGTTCCAGCAGGCGATTCAGCGGCTCTAGATCGTTCAAGGCATCCGCCGTCAGCGGCTTTCCCTTGTGGGAGTTTACGAAAGCCCTGAACCATTCGCGCAGGTTTCTTGCCTGATCGGCGACCTTATCGAGCTCGCCGGGCAGGGCCCGTTCGCGCATGGCAGCGAGCGTCTCACGGGGCACCAGGCCAGCCTGTTCTAGCCAGCGAAGCAAGCCCTCCCCATCGTCAATCCAGTCGATCGGCACATCCACCGGCGTTGCGACCGAATTGAGGAAATCCAGTCCCAGCGTATCGCCAACGAAGATGGCGGGCGAGTGGTTGTCCATGGACTACTCCCTTTCCGGCCGTCGACAAGGATGCTGAATGGCCATTCGAAAACATGACAGACATATAACCTATCAAAGGCCGCTTGACAAGTTACGCATACCAGTCGTAACCCTATTAATGTCACTTGAACGGTTATGAGCTTCAGACCGAAAGGAGAAAGCCGATGTGGTCGCGAAATGTAGATGTTGTTCTTGTCCATGGCGCCTGGGCGGATGGGTCGGGTTGGGCAAAAGTGATCGCGCCGCTGGCCGCCGCCGGCCGCCATTATCCGAGACGCGGCCGTCGCTATCTGAATCTTCGATTTGTAACTCTATAATTGCAATCAGAAAGGTTATGAAAGGACCTTATCATGTCTGATATCAGCTATCGCACCGTCAATGTCGAAGGCGTCAAGGTCTTCTACCGCGAGGCCGGCTCTCCAGGGTCGGACAAGCTGCTGCTCCTGCACGGCTTTCCGACTTCCAGCCACATGTTCCGCGATCTCATCCCGCTGCTGGCCGATCGTTATCACATCATCGCACCGGATCTTCCGGGCTTCGGGCAATCTGAGGCGCCAAAGGGCAGCAACACGTTCGACAGTATCGCCGAGACGATCGATCGTTTCACCGAAATCGTTGGTTTCGACCGCTATGCCGTCTATGTCTTCGATTATGGCGCACCGACCGGCTTCCGCCTGGCCGTGAAGCATCCGGAGCGGATCACGGCGATCATCTCGCAAAACGGCAATGCCTATGAGGAGGGTCTGAGTGAGGAGTGGAATCCGATCCAAGCCTACTGGCGCGAAGCCTCGGAGGAAAACCGAAATGCGCTGAAGGCGGCGCTCACGCCGGAGGCAACAGCCTGGCAATACACGCACGGCGTTCCGGATGTCGCTAAAGTCTCACCGGACGGCCATTCGCTCGATAGTCTCTATCTGGCCCGCCCCGGTGCGGAAAAGGTGCAGCTCGATCTCTTCGGCGATTATAAGAGCAACGTCGCGCTCTATCCGACTTTCCAAAATTACTTCCGCACCCATAAGCCGCGTCTCTTGGCGATTTGGGGCAAGCATGATCCCTTCTTCCTGCCGCCCGGTGCCGAGGCCTATCGCCGCGACATTCCCGGAGCGGTCGTCAAGCTTCTCGACACCGGCCATTTCGCCCTCGAAACGCATGCGGGCGAGATCGCAGCCGAAATCCGCGCCTTCCTTGGCTGACATCAAGCCCTACCGCATCGACAAGGATCGGTGCGGTAGGGCGTCAGCTTTCTTCGAAATCAGGAGAAACATCATGTCCGACGCTGTCGTGATCATCACCGGTGCAAACATTGGGCGCCGCTGCACGATATGACCGTCGAAGAGGCCACCGCCAAGTTCCCGCGGGAAGCGGGAATTGCCCGCTATGGCGAGCCGGAAGAGATCGCAGAGCTGATGGCGTTCCTGGTCTCGCCAGGAGCGCGCTGGATGACCGGCTCGGCCCTGCGCATGGATGGCGGCGAGGTGAAATCGATCTGACCCGCGCCTGTGGGCGCGAGGTCAGCGCGCCTTGTAGCTGACAGAGATCTTGGCGCTGGTGAGCGCGGTCTGTGCCAGCTGCGCGCTATTGAAGTCGAGCGCACCGATTTTCAATGGCTGGTCGAAGGCAAGATCGAGCGTGAAGAAGCCTGTGGGGTGCGGCAGATCCTGCACAAAGCGGAGCAGGGCTTTCTTCGAGTCCGCATCGATACGGCTGTCGGGCAGAGCCTGCAGCGCGGTGACCGTCGTATCACGCAACTGGTTGATGCCTTGGGCGGGATCGTCCGAACCTGTCATCTGCTGCAGAAAAGCAGCCAGCGATGGCACCGCCATGCCTTCGAACAGTCCCATATTATCGAGCCGGAAGCGCAGATGGGTGAGGCCGACCGATCCATCTCGCGTCAGAGCCGGCACGCCTGCATTTTTGGGCAAGCTCAGCTCGGCCGAGAGCGAGGCTCTGCCGAGGCGCAGATTGGTGAGCTCCAGCTCCTGAATATCCAGGTAACCATCCTCGGGATCGAAACGGAAGGCGCCGGACATCTCCATCGGCCATTGCTGGACCGTCGTAATGTAATTCGCCATGGCGTTGTCGAGCATCGGCGTGAAGCGCACGCCTTCAGCCGAGAACCGCCCCCAGGTCGGCAGATGGTCGGGCTTGCTTGCGATGGACTTGAGGAAGTCGGCCAATCCGTCTCCCTTGAACTCGGCGCGTTCGAAGGTCCATCCCACTCTGCTGCCGGATTTGAACAGGCCATTCGTAACCGCGCAGCCATCATGCAGGTCGGAAATGGCAAAGCCGTCGGCATGCTGGATCACTGCACTCCCCTCAATGAGATCGGTACATGGCGTCCCGGCCGCGGCGGTGAGGGGCGCGAAGGAGACGAGCAATGGGAGCACGAGGGAGAAGCGCATCTTTCAGGACTACCTGTTTGAGTCGATCGGCAAATAGCCGCTACGCCATGTTTGCGGCTATGCCGCTTATGTCAAGGCGTGAGATCTCCGTAAGCCGTGCGCCGCCAATGCGGGTCGGTAAGCCGGCGATGCCCTCTATGTCAGGATGCTGTTAGCATCGGTCGCGCGGATCAGGTCTGCGGCCTTTTCGGCAAGGCAATAGGTGGCCGCGACCGTGTTGGCCGAAACGATGCCCGGCATGATCGAGGCATCGACGACGCGCAGGCCATCGACACCATGCACCCGCATGGAAGTGGGGTCGACGACCGATCGTTCTCCGCGTCCCATGGCGCAGGTGCCGACGGGATGAAACAGCGTCCCGACCCGCTCGCGGATGAAGGCGTCAAGCGCGCCATCGCTTTCGATATCTGGCCCTGGGTCTATCTCGGCGTTCAGATGTGATGTGAACGGAGCCTGCGCCGTGATCTGGCGTGCTAGCCGGATACCCTTGCGCAGCACGTCCATGGTGCTGTTACCGCGGAAGAAATTATAGAGAATCGAGGGCTTCTCGATGGGATCGGCGCTCTTCAAGGCGACGCGACCGATGCTTCCGGGCCGCAGCTGGCAGACATGCATGAGGAAGCCATGGCCGGTGAAGCCAGATGCGGCCTGCGTATTGGCCCGGCCGGTGCAGAAGAAGAGCTGGATATCAGGCCGGTCGCTTTCAGGATCTGTCGAGATAAAGCCCCCGCCCTCGCCTGTTGTCGAGGAAAACAGGCCGCGTTTATTGAAAACCCAGTTAAGGACATGGCCGACATTGCGTGGCAAGGCGCGCCAGGAGACGCCGTAGGGCGCGATGGATTTCGCCCGATATTCGATGGTGACGTCGAGATGATCCTGCAGGTTCTCACCGACCCCGGGCAGGTCGGCGATGACAGGAATGCCATGGCGCATAAGGTCTTTTGCGTTGCCGATGCCCGACAGCATCAGCAGATGCGGCGACGCGAAGGATCCGGCCGAGAGGATGACTTCGCGGCCGTCGAGCGTGCCGTTCTCCCCGTTTCTTCGAAAGGCAATACCGGTTGCCTTTCGGCCATCGAACACGACGCGCGTTACTTCGGTTTCGCTCATCACCATGAGGTTCGGCCGATGCCGCACCGGATCGAGATAGGCGCCTTCGGCAGTGACGCGCTCGCCGTCCTTTTGCGTGAAAGTATAGAGGCCGACACCGTTCTGTCGCTCGCCGTTGAAATCGGCGTTGAGGGGATAGCCAGCCTGTTGCGCCGCTTCCAGAAACACTTCCGCCATCGGATTGACGCTGCGCAGAGGCGCGATGTTCAGCGGTCCTTTCGTGCCGTGATAGGCTGGGTCGATCTGCTTCTCGAGCGGCGCGTTGCCGAAGCGAATGTGTCTGGCGGAGCCAGGCTCGGCCAGGATCTCGAAGCGCTCCAGCTTACGGAAATAGGGCAGCAGGTCGTCATAGCCCCAGCCCGGATTGCCGAGGTCGCGCCAATGGTCGAAATCCTCGCGCTGGCCGCGGATGAAGATCTGGCCGTTGACATTCGTCGAGCCACCCATGCCCTTGCCGCGCGGCAGGGCGATCGAGCGGCCCTGCAGGCCGGGCTCGGGTTCGGTTTCGAACCAGGACATGAATTTCGGGCCACCGAGAAAGGCGAGCGCCGGCGCCATGAAGGTGACCATGGCGAGCGGAATGCGCACGATCGCCTTGCGCGCATTGCGGTCCATGCCCGCTTCGACCAGGCAGACGCGTGTGGCCGGATCTTCGCTCAGGCGATTGGCCAGCACGCAACCCGCCGCACCGCCACCGACGATGATGTAGTCGAAATCGGGCAAGGCTCAGATATCCTGGGTCTGCGGCAGGATCACGAGATCGCGGATGGTGACATTGGCGGGCCGCGTCAGCATGAAGAGCACGGCATCGGCTACATCTTCCGACCTCAAGCCCTCGCGCGTCGCAACCTTGGCATCGATAGCGGCGGGATCGGTATAGCCCCAGAGTTCGTTCAGCACGATGCCGGGCGCCACAGAGCCGACGCGGATATTGTGCTTCATGATTTGCCGCCGCAGCCCATGCACGAAAGCCTGGATCGCATGCTTGGATGCCGAGTATATCGGCTCCCAATGGATGGCCTGATGCCCGGCCACCGAGGAGGTGACGACGATCTGGCCGCCGCCCTTGGCAATCATGCCTGGCAGCACGGCGCGGGCCAGCCGGAAGACCGAATTGACGTTGATCGAAACAAGTTCGTCCCAGGCGTCGGGATCGCCTTCGGCAACATCGCCGGGAATGTAGAGGCCGGCATTGGGCAGGAGAATATCGATCCGGCCGAAACGCTCCATCGCTGCATCGACGACCTTCTTGACGGTATCCGGTTCGGTGAGATCCGCCGGCAGCACCAGCGCGTCACCGCCAGCCTCGTCCGCGACCGCCTGCAGCCTTTCGGCGGAACGGCCGACGAGTGCGAGCTTCGCTCCCTCTTCGCCGAGCGCCAATGCGATTGCGCGCCCGATACCGGAACTTGCGCCGGTGACCAGCGCGACCTTGCCTTCAAGCTTCTGTCCCAAGATATCCTCCCCCTTGGCGGAGCCTTGGAAACTCTCCGCCAATGGGAGCCTAGGTAGGCTACTTCTACCCGTCAATGAAAAATCTTTTCTCACGTAAATTTTTGACCAATGCAGCAGACGTGCAGGCGGCGTCGGCGGACAGGACTCATCAGGCCGACAGCTTGTATCCGTCTGTTTTCGCCTGTGCGGTCACGCGGCCGCTATAGGGCAGGATGCGACGCAGAACTTCCCGGGCAAACGTCTGGGCGTTCTGCTGCGCCTTGTCGAGATTGCTCACGGTTTCGGGATTGATCGAATAAGGGGCTGGCCATAGCCGAAGACTTCTGACCATCGGATTGACGCGCGTCAAAACCACCGAATGCGGGTCTTGCCCAGGACTTTCCCGGCGGCGCAGGGGTGGCGGTCGCAAGCTGGCGCCCTGTTTCGTCCTCCCCGTTAACTCCATGTTTTTCTGTTCGCTTTAGTTTCCCGGGGATAGTCTTGGGCGGGATCCGAACAGTATGGCGTATGCAGCGACAAGCCGGCAATTTATCCCGTCGACGGATAGTTTCGTCGATCGCTTGGAAAGCGCCCGATTGCAGACCGCGAGACCGCAGAGATCGTCGACAACATCCGTAGTTTCAATGATGATATCGGCACTCTGCTCGATCTCTACCGAACAATGATGTCGCAGAGCGGGCAGGATGGCAAAAGCCCGATCAATTCTCTGCGCGGCGATCTCGCCGCCGCGCGGATCGTTGTCGATCGCATCGACATCGCCGCAGCCGGCACCAATCGGCTTAGCGAAAAGACGTCCGAGATGGTCAAGGAGCTGACGACGAGCATCCTGACCATCCAGCTCGTGCGGCGCGACATTCAATACATGGCGCTCAATACCAATCTGCGCTGCGGCAAGCTCGGCGAGGAAGGGTGGGCGATCAATGTGGTTGCCGGCGAGCTGCGCTCGTTCGCATCGCTGCTCGATGAAGATGCCGAGAAGATCCTAGTCGGGCTCGGCAAGCTCGAGATGCAGGCGACCGGCGTCAAGGACTGGCGACAGGCCGGCGAGGAGGAGAATTCCTCCGGTCTCGGCACGCATATAGACACCGCTCTTGCCCATATCGGCGAAGTCGGCGCGTCGATGGATCTCAACGTGCAGGAACTTCGCCGTTGCGGCGAGGCCATGACTTCGCAAGTGGCCGATGTGATCAAGGGTTTGGACTTCCGCGCTGGGGTAGTTGAGACCTTGGCGTCCTGTATGAAGGAGGCAGGACGTACGCGGAGTGCGTTTGTCGATACGACCGGGCTGGAGGCTTCAGTAGCGGCGATTTCCGAGCGCATCTTCAAGATCTACACCATGGCTGCCGAACGCGAGATACATGCGGCCATTTTCGGTGCGGTGAACTCCCCCGCCAAAAGCGCGCCGGCTCCGGCCGGTGACGAGGATCTTTTTGCGGATGCTCTCTTCTAGCCTCCTGGCGGCTTGGTGCGGCGAACAAATATCCCATCGCCTTGCAAGTTGGCTTCAGCCTTTCATGACACGGCCCACGAAAGGCTGACCCTGCCTTGACGCTGCCTTGACAATTCCAATGCAGATGGTTCGGCGAAACCATATTCGCCGGGCCTTTGCATGAATCGAAAGACATCGATCGCCGTGACGCCAGAGGGCGTCATATCCAGTATTTCTCCTTCCACGATGGTCGTGCCGGCAGCTTCCAGATCGCAGAGATCCCGGTACGCCCTGCTCTGGAGAATATTGACCTTCAGCCTACGGGTGCGCTGGAAGCGCGCTCTTCTTTTCTGGTGCCGCTTTGCCGCCAACCCGCTTCTGACCATCCGGTGGTGGCGCTTTACTGCTGCATTTGCGGCTGCGCGCGAATTGCCGCTGCCCCATGACGAGCTGCTGCAGAAACCGCTGTCGAAATTTCTGGTCCACGGAATGCCCAACGCCCGGCGGCTCTCCCTTCTCATCGAGCATTTTTCCATTGCGGAAATTATTTTCTCCAGGGACAGCATGACGCGGCTCTGGCGCGGCGAATGGCTGGAAATGGGCCTTGTTCAAGGCAAGAGCGAAGCATATGCATGCTGCATCGCGCTCGCCGATCGCAGCGGCGGCCGGCATGAGGGCGCTTTCGCGATCAAACTCCTACGCGTGAGCGATCAGGCACTTCTCTGCACGGCAAGATTCACCTTCGTCAATCAAGAGGTGGAGGGGTGCTATACATTCGTCGTCGGCAGCATGCAGGGGCCGCGCAATGCCAAGCAGCGTATCGTCGAGGTGACCCGCGATCTTGCGGGCCTGCGCCCGAAAGAGGCGATCCTCATCGTGCTGCAGGGCCTTGCGGCGGAAGGCGGGATGCAGCACTTCCTGGCCGTCTCGCAGGCAAGGCACCCGATCCAGTATCGCCGGCATGTCCGGCAGTCGATGTTGCTGTCGAACATCGATGCTTTCTGGCTCGAGCGGTCCGCCGAGCCGGAAGGGGTCTACGGCTTCAGGATTCCCTATTCGACGATCCCGGGAACAGACAAGCGCAGCCAGAGCAAGTCATGGTTCTACAATATCGGCGAACTCTTCCATTGATCGCCTGCCGGCCTCTTCCGGCGGCGATGGCTTTGGTCAACAAAGCCGGCATTGCTCCTGCTGTCCGGAACCGTGCCCTTCTTCCGGCACGCTGTCCGTCAAATGGATTGCGACCATGGCGCCGCCCTCGGGCCGATTTGCGAATTCAAGATGTCCGCCGTGGGCAGCCGCGATTGCCTGCACCACGGATAATCCCAGTCCGGTGCCGCCGGTCGCCCGCGAACGCGAGGGGTCGCCGCGCCAGAAAGGGTTGACGGCAACGGCGTCCATATCCTGCGGAAATCCGGGACCGCGATCGAGAACGCGAATGACGATCCTATCGTCCGCCAGCTGCTCGGTTTCGCATCGCAGCCATCCGCCTTCGGCAGCGTAACGGCACGCATTTTCGAGCAGCGCCAATACGGCTTGCCGAATGCGGGGGGAGTCGGCCGAGATCCAGGCGGGTTTCAGCCCAGTTTCGACCTGCAGCTTGCTGGCTTCCAGCATGGGTTTTGCCGAGGCGATGACAGTCTCGACCAGCAGGGATGCGTCGATGCGCTGACGGTCCATCACGAGTTTCTGACCGATGGCGAGCGACAGGGTGCGCAGATCCTCGACAACCCGCCCCAGGCCTTCGACCTGCAGGAGGAGATCGGAAATGATCTTCTGGTCCATCGGAAACACGCCGTCGAGCATACTCTGCAGGGATCCCTGCAGGATGGTCAACGGCGTGCGCAGCTCATGTGCAACCGCCATGTTGTTGAAGCGCAATCTTTCCTCCATCGTCTCAAGGCTGGTCGCAAGGGCGTTGAAGGTTTCAACGAGGCTCGCGACTTCGCGCGTGCTGCGATAGGAGGCTGCGACGCGGACGGAGAAGTCGCCGGACTTCAGGCCTTCGGCGGCGGAAGTGAGATCTTCGAGCGGACGCGTAAGCCGTCGCGCCAGGAAGACGCCGATTACGGCGCAGAGCAGAGCCGACAAGAGGCCGAAGACGAGGACGGAGAGCTGCACCTTGAGATCCGTCGGCTCCGTCAGCGAATTAAGATGCTCGACAAGCAGCTTAAGCGAATCGCCGTCGGGAACCTTGTTTTCACTCAGCATTTTGTAGGCTGTTGCGGCTCGCGGCGGCAGGGCATCGCTGATACCCTGCTCCAGATAGGTCGCATACCAGTTGACCCCCAGATAGGTCAGGCCGACGCTGAGCAGCAGCATGATCGTGGTGACGACGGCCGTGAGCGTTGCAAGCGGCGCGCTGGGAAATCTCGGTTTCTTCATCGAGGGTCCGAAAAGCGATAGCCGATGCCGCGCACGGCAGGAAAGAAGCCGATCTGCCCCATTTCCTCCAGTTTGCGCCTGAGGTTGGAAATGTGCGTATCGACGGTCCGCACAAGGGCATCGCTTTCCGGCAGGCAGGCATCGAGAATATCGGCGCGTGCGAAAGCCTGGGTCGGATGGCGGATCATGTAGGCGAGGATTCGGAATTCGCTAAGCGTCAACGGCACTGCAACGCGGCCTTCCTCCCTGTTGATGAAGACGGTGTAGCTGCTGAAATCGACCTCCAGCGCGCCGAAGCGCTTGATGGCGTCTGCGCGCTCGCCCTGCGTCCGACGCAAGACAGCTCTGACACGGGCGACGACTTCCTGCGGGTTGAACGGCTTGACGACGTAGTCGTCGGCACCGAGGCGCAACCCGCTCAGGCGGTCGATGTCGTCAGCGACGGCCGTGACCATGATGACCGGCGTCGAGCCGGCCTGGCGCAGCCGGCCGAGCACGCCGAAGCCGTCCAGTTTCGGCAAACGAACATCCAGAAGCACGAGGTCGGGCTTCAAAAGCGCATGATGCTGCAGCGCGGTTTCACCGTCGCCGGCGCGAACCGTGCGAAAGCCGTCCCGGGTCAGATAGCCCTCGAGTATCTGTGCGATTGCCGGTTCATCCTCCACGATGAGAACGAGACTGTTATCCACCCCTAGCGCCCTGTGTTTCTTCTGTTTTTCCGTTCGGCTTTGCCGCCCGAGTTCTACTATTGCGAACAAAGCCGGCTTCCGCAATTTCCAAACAGCTTTCCGATCGCCTGATGGCCGATTCTGAACAGGGCCTTGATGCGATCTTCGCCATTTCTTGACAATCGGGATTCAGCTTGGCGCCGTTCCGTCTCTGGAGATATGGCATGTGGAAATTTGCATCGAATTCCTGGAGCTCCGATTCCGGCCAAGCGCGGCTGCGCCGGCGGCAGGAGCACGCAAAGGCAGATGGCGAGTTGGCAGCCATCGGTATGCTGATCGTCTGGACCAGCTTCGTCTTCGTGGTCTTTCCGAAACTCGATCTGGCTGTTGCGCGCTTGTTTGCCCACGGGCATGTCTTCTGGCTCGCAGAAAATCCCTGGCTGAAGGCGGTGAGGGATATTGCCCGTCAAAGCCAGCCTTATATTCTCGGCACCATGGCTGTCATCATCGTCCTGCATGTTTTCCTGCCGCGGCGATTGCGGTTCTGCTCCCCTCATAAGCCGCTTTTCGTGCTCCTGAGTTTTGCCGCCGGGCCGCTACTGGTGGTGCAGACGCTGAAAGTAGTGATTGGACGCGTGCGCCCTCGTCAGCTGATCGAGTTCGGCGGCACAGCGAATTTTACTCCGGTGTGGCAGTTTTCGGCGGCGTGCAGCCGCAATTGTTCCTTCCCTTCCGGCGAAGCAGCCGCTGCCGCTGCGGCGCTGTCCCTATTGATATTCGTGCCTGCGGGGCGAAGATGGATTGCTGCGGCGATCCTGGTGCCATGCTCGCTGTTCGTGGCATTCAACCGCGTGATCTTCGGCGCTCATTTCCTGTCGGATGTCATGCTCGGATGGCTTTTGACCATGTTTGCCATGGCCATGATCTGGCACCGGATCGAAGCGAATTCGCGGGTGATCGATCGCCATGTCACGCGCCTGATGTTCCGATGACCCCATTGCCATGGAAGCAGGCGACGACATCCTCATTCAGTCCGGTTTCCGATCCTTGCGGAGCGGGATTGGCTGTCGGGTGTCGCCGCAATGCGACAGTCCCAAGCAAACCCATGTTACAAACCTTAATACAACGTTTCTTCACCTTTCCTTCGATCAGGGGTTACCTATTTAGCGCTTGCCATGCCGTCGGACGCGATTGAGGCCGGTAGAGCGGATGGTGAGGAGACCTTTGGCGGGGTGAGAGTGACGGAATGGGGTTGGTAGATTGGGCGTTGCGTGGAATGCTCGACACGGATGGCCGACGCAGGATGCGCTCCCGCAGAGACCATTACGAGCCATGGGTCGTGCTTGCCGTTGAGAGCTTCGAGCGGGAAATGCTGGCCTTCTACAGGCGTTCGCAGTTTACGGTAATCAAAAAAGCCGCATGAAGGGTAATTCGATACCGGGTATGGTCGCGCTTCTCCCGCAGCCTGCCTGACGAGCGCGCAACGCTGATCTTGCCGGATTGAAGGGTTATGCTACGCTAAAGTGGTCCTCTCTTTGTGGAGAACTTTCAAATGGTTACGCTGCGCGAACCGATCTTGCATCCAGTTCCCATTGAAGAATTGAGACCCACCCAGATCACCGTCGGCATGCGCGAGGTCAAGGCCAAGCGCAAGGCGTGGCGTCTCAAGGCGGCAGCGGCAGGCGATAAGGCCGGCGAGTTCCTCGGAAATCACATGGTGCCAGCCATCCGGGGACCGCGCGGAAAATACTACGTTATCGATCATCACCATCTTTCCCTCGCGCTTTATGAGGAAGGGGTGAAGGATGTTCTCGTCACCACAGTGGCCGATCTTTCGCGGCTTGATCGGGAGTCCTTCTGGTTCGTCATGGATTGCCATGACTGGATGCATCCTTTCGACGAAGAGGGGAAACGCCGGGGCTATGAGGACATCCCGAAGAGCATTAAGGATCTGGTCGACGATCCCTATCGTTCGCTTGCCGGCGAGTTGCGCCATGTCGGCGGCTACGCCAAGGACACGACGCCGTTCAGCGAATTTCTCTGGGCGGATTTCCTGCGCCGCCGCATCAAGCGCAAGGATCTCGATAAGGATTTCAAGGCCGCACTGGAAAGGGCGCACGACCTTGCCAAGGGCAAGGAGGCCGATTACTTGCCCGGTTGGTGCGGTCCGGTCCCCGAGTGATCGACCAGCTTCGCGGCATCATGTTGACAGTCGTTCAGCAAGCGCCTATTGCAAAGGTAGCCGGTGTTACCGGCCGTAAGCGTTTGACGTCAAGCAACGCACTCAACGATCCTCGTCGGTCGGAGTGCGTTTTTTTATGCCTTCGCCGATTGAGGAAAAGCCTGGAGATTATCATGGCTTTTCAATCGACACCCGATCCGGCGCGCGGCCGGCTGCTGCTGCTGAGCGCCATTCTCTTCATTTCCTATCTTTGCATCGGCATATCGTTTCCGATCGTGCCGCTTTATGTGAACGGACAGCTCCGGCTCGGCAATGTCTGGGCCGGACTCGGCGTCGGCATCGCCTTTCTGGCAACCATCCTCACGCGCGGCTATGCCGGCGGGTTCTCGGACCATCGCGGCGCCAAGGTGGCTGTGACGCGGGGACTTGTATTCTATGTCGTCGGCGCTTTGACGGCTTTGGGTGCCGGCGTCCTCACCGACATGCCGTTGCCGTCCTTTCTGCTCCTCCTTCTGGGACGCTTGGCTTTGGGGCTGGGCGAAAGTCTGGTCGCCGTCGGCATCATCGCCTGGGGCATCGGTGTCGTCGGCCCGGCGCGTTCGGGTAGGGTCCTGGCGCTGGTCGGCGCCGCCATCTATGGAGCGCTCGCAGTGGGTGGGCCGATCGGGTTGATGTTGTTCAGCCGGCTCGGTTTTGCCGGGACAATGGCGATTAGCGCTGTCCTGCCATTCCTGGGCCTGGTGGCGATCTGGCAGGTTCCCGGCGTTGCGCCTCATCCCGGTCAACAGCGCCCGCCATTTTGGACTGTCGTCGGCAAGGTCTGGCTATATGGGGCGGTCGTGTGTTTTCAGGGCATAGGCTTTGCCGCGATCGGCGCCTTCTTTACGCTCTATTTCCTCGACCGGGGCTGGAACTATGCCGGACTGGGCCTGACGGCCTTCGGCGTCGGTTTCGTTCTGGTGCGCGTGTTCTTCGGCCATCTGCCTGACCGTATCGGTGGCCTGCCGGTCGCGCTCGGATCCCTGGCCGTCGAAGTGGCAGGCCAATTGCTGATCTGGTGTGCCGCCGATCCCATGCTCGCCCTGACGGGTGCCTTTCTGACCGGTCTCGGATGCTCGCTGATCTATCCTTCCATGGGCCGCGAGGTGGTCCGGCGGGTGGAGCCGCATCTGCGCGGCACGGCGCTTGGCGGCTTCTCGGCCTTCCAGGACCTCGCCTACGGGCTGACCGGGCCATTTGCGGGCCTTCTGGCCGACCGGGCCGGTTATGGCAGCGTCTTTCTAGCAGGCACCGTCGCCGCGATCGCCGGCCTGTTGATCGCGCTCTCGCTCCGCAGGATACGCGCGGTTGCGTTCAGCTGATTGATATGGCGGTCCCGGCGTTCGGCCGGGACTGCCAGAAGCGATTGGCAATATGCCCAGCGCCATCCTTGGCACAGCTACAGGGCAGCGAAAATCGCGCCGCCGACAAGACGTTGCGGCCTGCGCTGAAAGTAAAGCGGGGCCAATCCGAGCGTGTTGGCGATTAGAGGGCTTGCGGCGCATCCTTCGGCAGGTTTTTGAGAGCCCAGGACGCGATGGCCTTGTCCGCCAACCTCTCCGTGACCTCGAATTCGCTGATCATCAGGCTGGGCAGAAGCGAAGCGCTGCGTGCCTGTGCGGCAAAATTCCTTTCGTAGTGCGCCGGCTCCAGTACATATGTGGCGAAGGCGGCAACCTTCCGCGCTCCGAAATCCATCCGTTCGAGGAAACTCATGACAGGCGGCGTGATGGTATTCCACCACACCGGGCCGCCGACGAGGATCAGGTCATATTTCGAAAGATTGGGAAGGCCATCGAGCAAGGGAGGAAGCTCTCCCGTTTCCAGCTCGTATTTGGACTGCTCGGCAGCACGCTGCATGTCGAGAGGATAGGGGTTGCGCATCTGGATTTCGAAGAGCTCGGCCCCCAGGAGCGCGCGAAGCTTTTCGGCAACAGCGCCGGTATGGCCGGTATAAGAATAATAGACGACCAGAGTCCGTCGCTCGTCTGCGGCGAAGCTCCATCTGGGTGCGGCGGCCGCGGCCACCATCGATGTCAACACGGTGCGGCGGGAAAGGTGCATGGGTTTGCCTTCCGATTTCTATGAGGCTTTTGGGTGCGGAAGATGACCGGACAATTTCGATGGCGGACAATCATTGCTGCCGCGCCGAGGAAGCGCCCATCGATGCCCCGGCCCTCCGGGCCGGCACCATAGGTCCGCCGGAAGTCTGCATTGCCTCGTCGAGGCGCTGCTCGAGAACTAGGGGATCGGTTTCGCCCTCGTCGGCGAATTTCATGAGCTCGCGGGCGGCGATGATCGCCGTTCGATCGGCAAACTCCAGGTCGTGCCGGGCGCAGAAGATTTCGAGAACGCGGCGAAGCGTTGCGATCTGTGATAATTCCATGGCCAATTCCATATCCTCCTGTCAGCATCGATGTTCTCGACCGGGCAAGTGATTTTCGAGCAGAAGGTTAGGACGGTCCTGTCGCAGCTTTGTGCCGGAGATGTAAAAGCCTGTCGCCGGCAATGGCAGCGCCGGCCATCGGCTCTGGAGCGGGCCGGCGCGGCAATGATTGTTGGGCGGCTACCGCAAGCGGCCTATTTTTCAGAGAGCGCGGCAGGATTGACCTTGATCGAAGCCGGTCGATGCCGCCGTCGCATTTCGCCGATACAGGGCACATCGGCGGTGCGAGAGCTGCGACAGCTTGTTACAAATTTGCCGGCCTGCGGCACATCCATGTGACAACAAGCTTATAGTTTGTCAGCTGCAGGGGTCTCTTCGCGCAAAATATCGATTGGATTTCGAGGACAGTTTCGATGAAATCCGTATCCTCTTGATACGGCCTGCACCGGCTGTCGCCAGATTTTCAAGTTGGGGGGTACCGTGCGGCGCAACCCTCCGGTCTATGTGAAACTTTGATACACTTTTTTCGATGCGGCTCGAAGCGGCCTTCTGTAGAATGGCTTGAGATCGTGGAAACTGTCATGCAAAAAGCTGCGCACATCGCCGTCGTCGATGATCATTCGGACATAAGGGACCTTGTCGGCCAATATCTCGATCAGCAGGGCTACAAGGTCAGCGTCGCCGATAGCGGGCTGGCCCTGAGACGGATTCTCGAGCGCGGTGCCGTGGATCTGATCGTTCTCGACGTCATGATGCCGGGCGAAGATGGTCTCTCCGTCTGCCGTCATCTCAGGGCGACGACGGATACCCCCATCATCTTCCTGACCGCCATGAGCGAGGATACGGACCGCATCATCGGCCTTGAACTGGGGGCTGACGATTATCTGGTGAAGCCGTTCAATCCGCGCGAATTGCTGGCACGCATCCGGGCTGTTCTGCGTCGGGTCAATGGCGTGCCGCAGCAGCAGCGGGAAACGCTGAAAAAGGCGAGGGTCGTTCGTGTCGGTCAATGGCGCGTCAATATGGGGCGGCAGGAGCTTTCGGGCGATGATGGCGTCGGCATCCCGCTCAGCACCGCCGAATTCCGGCTTCTGAAGGTCTTCCTCGAACGGCCGGGCATGGTGCTCAGCCGCGAACAGCTTCTCGACCTGACGGTTGGCAGGACGGCCGACATCTTCGATAGAAGCATCGACAATCAGGTGAGCCGCCTGCGCAAGAAGATCGAGCCGGACCCGAAGAACCCTTCGGTCATCAAGACGCATTGGGGCGGCGGCTACAGTCTCTCGGCGGATGTGGGGTTCGAATGATCTACTGGTGGAGGAGGAGCCTTGCCGCGCAGTTCATCGGCTTTACCCTGCTTGCCCTTGTCGTCTCGCAGTGCCTGACATTTTCGATTTCCTGGGACGAGCGCACCAAGGCGCTGCATGCCGCCATGAAGAGCGAATTTTTCAGCCGGTGTGCCTCCGTCACGCGCTTGATGGAATCCATGCCCAAGCCGTTGCGTGAACAGGCTCTGTTGGCAAGCGAGACCAGCTATTCCCGTTTCTGGCTTTCGCAGACGGAACCGACGGATGAAAGCGCATGGCGCTCGCGTGCGGCAAACGAACTTGCGCGGCCGATCGAGAATTTTATCGATCTCGGCGCGAAGTACGGCATGCGCTCGAACTCCGATGTCGATCATCTGATGTCGAAGGGGACAATGACCGCAAATGCTGCCGACGGCTGGGCTACACCGCCGCCCGTTCTCTGGAGCCTGCCGCAGCCGGCAAAATTCGTTTATTTCGGGGATCGCAACGGATACGGCCTTGTCGTCAAGCTCAATGACGGCATGTGGCTGAACACGGCGTTCTATAAGAATGTCGGCGACCGCTGGTGGGATATGAAATCGCTCACCTCTCTTGCGACCACCGCGCTCATCCTGTCACTTATCGGAGTATTCATCGCCAGCCGCATCGCGCGCCCGCTGAGACGGCTTGCCGTTTCGGCGGAAGCCTTGGGGCGCGGCGAAAATCTTCCGCCGCTGCCGGAAGAAGGACCTGATGACATCAGGCGCACGGCTGAGGCGTTCAACAGGATGCAGGAACGCCTGCATCGCTTCGTCGACGATCGCACCCGGATGCTGGCCGCAATCGGCCATGATCTCAGGACGCCGCTGACTTCGCTTCGGTTGCGGGCGGAATTCGTCAAGGACGCCGATATCCAGCAGAAGATGCTGACGACCATCGACGAGCTTCAGAGCATGACGGAAGCCGCCATTTCTTTCGCACGCGGCGAATCCACGGCCGAGGAAACCCGAGCCATCGAGCTTGAGGCGCTGGTCGGCAGCATCTGCGACGACCTTGCCGATCTCGGCCTGCCGGTGGAATATATCGAAGGGCCGAAGACGACCTATCGCTGCCGGCCCGATGGCTTGCGCCGCGCCGTCCGCAATCTTGCGGAAAATGCGGCGCGCTACGGCGGCTATGCCAGGGTCCATATTCACCATTCCGTCAGCACCATCGATATCGTCGTCGAAGACAATGGCCCGGGCATACCCGAGGATATGAAGGAAAAGGTATTCGCGCCCTTCTTCCGTCTGGAAGCTTCGAGAAACAGGGGCACGGGCGGCGTCGGACTCGGCCTGTCTATTGCAAGGGCAGTGGCCCGGCAGCATGGCGGCGATATCCTGCTTCAGCCCAACAATCCCGGTCTGAAGGCTATCATTTCCTTGCCCCAGGAAGGGCAGGTCAAGACGCCCTCGTCGCGGGTGAGCAGGAGAAGAAGGCGGGCGCAAGCTCTCAAGCTTGCCGGGCAGGAACAGTAGATGCTTGATCCCGGCTCATGGCAGGGCAATCGCATGGACTGAAGTCGTTACGGCGTCCCTTCTGCCCGCTGGGGAGAACGAATTTCCAGTGCTCATCCGCTCCATATGCGATAGCTCTGAGGCTTATGGGAAGACAATGCCGTAAGTCACGCGTAGCGGCACGGCAACGGTCAACGAGCAACCAGGACTACCGCATCTGCAATATGATCGGGCTGCTGCTTGCCGGATCCGTGTGCTCGCGCAGGGCCTGCACATCGTTTGCTGTAACCGCTCCGCCATGATTTCCCCAGGAAGAGCGCACGAATGTCAGGACATCGGCAATCTGCTGGTCCGAAAGCTGCTGGCGGAACGGCGGCATGCGATAGGCATCCGGGATTCCATTTGCGACGACGCGGCTGGAGCCGTTCAGCGTCGCATTGATCTGCGACGCGTTTTCCTTCGCAAGCGAAGCGGCAGAGCCGGCGAGCGGCGGAATCCATTGCTGCTTTCCGCGCCCGTCGACGCCGTGACAGAAGCTGCATTTTGCAACGAAAGTCTGGGCGCCCGGTATCTGCTCACGATTGGAAATCGATACGTTCTGGGCCGTGGCCCCGTCATATTGCCAGGGGGTGCCGTCGCGGGCGGGATCGCCGGGCAGGGATTTTAGGTAATGGCTTATTGCCTTCAGGTCGTCATCACTCATGAACTGCGTCGAATTGTTAAAGGCATCCGCCATCGAGCCGAAGACGACGGCGTGACCGTTCCTGCCGTTCTTGAGGAAGGCATAGATATCGTCCTCGCTCCAGCGCCCAAGTCCGGTATTGGGATCGCCGCGCAGGCTCGGTGCATACCAGCCGTCGAGAAGGGCGCCGGAAAGATAGAGCGGACTGCTCTCATCCAGCGCCTTTTCTGCCATCGTGATTGCGCGCGGCGTATGACAGCTGCCGCAGTGTCCCGGCCCCTGAACCAGATAGGCGCCACGGTTCCACTGGTCATCACCGGCCGTTTTCGGCTGATAGGTGCCGCCTTCGGTGAAGACGGCATTCCAGAGCGCCAGAGGCCAGCGCATGTTCATCGGCCATTTGATGCCGGAGGGTCTGTCCGCCTGTTTCACAGGCTCGACCGTATTCATGAAATAGGCATAGAGCGCACGAATGTCGTCGTCGCTCATCTTCACATAGGAAGGATAGGGCATGGCCGGGTAGAGGCGATGCCCGTCGCGGGCAACACCATGCCGCACGGCGCGGTCGAAATCGGCAAGCGTATAGTTGCCGATCCCGGTTTCTTTGTCCGGAGTGATGTTGGTCGTGAAAATGGAGCCGAGCGGCGTCCCCATCTCCAGTCCGCCGGCAAAGGGGGCGCTCTTCGGCGTGCTGTGGCAGGCGACGCAGTCGCCGAGGCGCGCGACATATTCGCCGTGCTGCAGCAGGTCTTCCGAAGGCGCCTCTGTCGCGGCGACCTTGTCGAAGGGAGATGCCGGCGTGCGGGTTACGAACCATGCGACGCCGCCGGCCACAAGCACGATAATCAGGAGAAGAACCAGAAGAAGTTTCTTCAAGAGGGTGCCCTCATGTCTTTGCTTCGGGATTTCGTATTCTGTCAGACGGAAGCCAACCAAGCCGGCTCTCGGACCAGAAATGAGCCGAGAGCCGGATATGTGCCTGGCGCAGCGAGTGCTGCGCCTCAGCTTTCAAAGGTGTAGTTGGAGAGAGGCATGCTGCGTATCCGCTTGCCTGTCAGCGTGGACACCGCATTGGCGACCGCCGGCGGGATGGCTGGCAGGCCCGGCTCACCGATGCCGCCCATTTCCGCCCCGCTTTCGACGATGCGGACGTGAACGCGCGCCATGCGATCCGGCGGCAGGATCGGATAGAGGTCATAATTGCGCGCCACCGGCTCGCCGTTCTTGTAGACGGCCTCCTCCATCAGCACTTGCGACATGCCGAGTGCGGCCGCCGAATTGACCTGAGCTTCGATGATTGCCGGATTGACGATGCTGCCGGGGTCGATCGCTTCCCAGACGTCATGGACGACGACCTGGCCGTTGCGGATCGACACTTCGGCGATCGCAGCCGTATGGCTGCCGAACGGAGAGGCCATCGCCACGCCGCGCGCGCGCCGCGAACCGTCGTCTGCCGTGAATGGCCCCCGCTTCCAGCCGCCTGAGAGGTCGCCGGCCGCTTTCAGGAGATTGCTCAGCCGCTCGTTCTTTTCCAGCAGCTTGAGGCGCAGCTGATAGGGGTCCTGCCCACCCTTGTCCGCCAACTCGTCGAGGAAGGTCTCGTAGAAGAAGTCGTTCATGGAATTGCCGACAGAGCGCCAATAGGCGAGCGTCGTCGGGTTTTTGACGTAGATCTGCGCGATGCGGTAGTTCGGGATTGCATAGGATTTGCCGGCCAGGCCCTCCAGGGCCGTCGGATCCAGCGAATCCTCCTTGTGACCGTAGACGCCTTCCGTCGGACCCTCGCAAGCGCTGATGGCCTCGAGTGCCACCGGCATGCCGGTGGCGTCGAGTGCGCCGCGGAAGCGCACCGCCGCCATCGGACGCATCGGATCGCGCAGAAATTCCTCCTCGCGGCTCCAGATGAGCTTGACCGGCCGCCCAACCTCTTTTGCAAGCTGGATGGCCTGCGGATAGGGATTGGCCGACGGATACAGGAAATGCCGTCCGAAGAAGCCGCCCAGAATGGGGCTATGGATTATCACCTTCGATGGATCGAGCCTCGTCAGCTTGGCTATGTCGGCCTGGAATTGTTCGGGTGCCTGGTTGGGCATCCAGAGTTCGAGACTGCCGTCCGGATTGAACCGGGCCAGGGTCGATGGCGGCTCCAGCTGCGCATGATGCAGATACTGGCTCCTGTAGGTGGCGGAAACGACGGTCTTGGCGCCGTCGAACGCTTTGGCGATATCGCCGACATTCTCCGCTTCCTTGCCATTGCCCGGTTCGTTGGCGAGCTTGTCGTTGAAGGCTGTGGTTGAAAAATCGGCGGGCATATAGCGGAGCGCAGGATTGGCATCCGAGCCGGGCTCGCGCCAATCGACCTGGGCGGCCTCGGCTGCACGCTTGGCATTCCACCAGCGTTCGGCGACGACGGCAACGGCGCCGGGCAGGCTGTGGACGGAATGAACACCCGGCATCGCCTTGAGCTGCTCTTCGTTGCGGATCTTGCCGATGGTCAGGCCGAGGCGTGGCGCGTGCTGGACGGCGGCATGCAACATGCCGTCAACCTTGCAATCGATAGCGTAGACTGCCTTGCCTGTCGACTTGTCGTGGATATCGAGCCGCTCAACCGGCTTGCCGATCCAGCGGAATTTGCTTGGGTCCCGAAGCGCCACGCTCTCAGGGGCAGGAACCGGCAGATCCAGTGCTTCACTCGCAACATCGCCATAGGCAAGGCTGCGCCCTGACGCGGCATGGATGACCCGGCCGGGTTCCGTCGTCAGTTCAGTGATCGGCGCATCCAGGCGCTTTGCGGCGGCTTGCAGGATCATGTTGCGGGCGAGCGCGCCGAGCCGGCGCATCGTTTCATAGCTGGTGCGCACCGACATGCTGCCGCCGGTAATGCGCATCTTACCGTGCACGACCAGATAGTCGCTGCCCGTCGGCGCATTTTCGACGATGAAGGTCTTCGGATCGGCATCGAGTTCTTCGCCAACGATCTGGGCCATCGCAGTGAAGACGCCTTGCCCGCCTTCGACGAAGGGGCTCATGAAACGGATGCTGCTGTCCGGGCGGATTTCGAGAAAGGCCGGGACGCGGGTGCCTGGAGGCATTGGGCTTGCCGCCTGCTGGGCTCGCGCGCGGCCAACCGGGACGCCGAAGCCGAGGACGAAAGCGCCTGCTGCTGCACCCGCGGATGTCAGGAGAAAGTGCCGGCGTGAGATGTTGATAGGAGATCCTGTGGGAAACTCATCTTCAGGAAGGAGATTGCGGCTGGTCTCGGTCACAGCGTTTCTCCTTCTTTCGACGAGAGATCTTTGACTGCCGCCTTGATCGCGTTGTAGGTGCCGCATCGACAGAGATTGATCATCGCCGCGGCGATCTCGTCATCGGAGGGATTGGGCGTTTGTTTAAGGAGCGCAGTCGCCGCCACGACCTGCCCCGATTGGCAGTAGCCGCATTGCGGAACCTGATGCTTGACCCAGGCGGCGACAACACGCTTTCCAACCGGGTCGGCTTCGATCGCCTCGATCGTCGTGATCTGGCGGCCGGCGACGCTGTCGAGCGGCGTGACGCAGGAGCGCACCACTTCGCCGTCGACGAGGACCGAACAAGCGCCGCATTGTGCCAGCCCGCAGCCATATTTCGTGCCGGTCATGCCAAGCTCGTCGCGAATGATCCAGAGGAGCGGTGTATCTCCCTCCGAATCGACTTGGTAGGATTGGTTATTGATTTGAAGATTCATGAGGCGCCTCCTGAGGCTTTCGATCGCGAACCTTCAATGCCAGTCGATGATCTGGATGCTCAACGAACGGATGATGCATAGCTCCGGCTCACAACCCGGACTATAACACTGAACCGACCGCATCAAAAAGATTAGTATGTGAAACGCGATAGACGTTAGAAACCGGATTCATAAATCTGGTTTACGGCCTCCTTTCGCTTGCGCGAAAGGAGGCCGCCGGATCGAAGAGGTGATCGATGCGGCCCACGAACTAAGCTTTAATATATTGATTTTAATGCGTAATCGCGCAGCTATGGTCCTGCACGTCCTCGCCGCCCATGCCGGGCGCTGCGACATCCGTCAGGACGATAAAGCCGGGGCCGTCGGCGAAATCGGCGCCGACAACCACGAGATTGTGATCGCCCATTTCCTTGGCCGGATCCTTCAATGTCTTGGCAAGCGCCAGGAACGGATTGAAGTCGCCCAATGTCTCGCCCTTGACCCGGATCGCCGTGAACTTGTGGCCGGCGATGGTATCAGGAAGAGGTGCCCAGTCGGTGCCGATCTTGTCGGCATCGGCCTTGAGGGCTGCCCGTGCATCGGCGCTCAGGCAATCGACGTGGATATGCAGCTGGTTCTGCGAGCGCGCCTGCTGCGCGTTGACGGCCAGGCTGAGGCCGTCGCGCGGGAGCGCATGCGGCAACCGGACATCGACATCGGCTCGCTCGGCCCAGGCATCGGCAAAGAAGTTATACGTTGCAGGATCGAGGAGTGCCGGGCTCTCCATGCCCGTGATCTTGTCGGTCGGAATCAGCAGAACTTGCGCAACGCCCCGCAGATCCTTCAGCATCGCATAGTGCTCGTTCGTATTCACCGAAAGGCATGGCGCAGTCTGCACCACGCATTTGTCATGCACGATCTTCCAGAGCACATCGGAGTCGGCGAAGGCCGGCGCGAAAAGGAAGGGGAGGAAGGATGCGGCAAGAGCCGTGACGCGGCGCGAGAATGTCATGGCAGGAAATTTCCCAGGTTCAAACGGTTTGGCATTGTCCGAAATTCCGGAGGGCTTAGCACAGGCCTATTAGGCTGATGTGACGGCTTGACGGCGGCAAGTGTCAAATGCGGGCAAGCGCGTGCGGTAGAGATTGCGCGATATCAGCTTCGCTTCATCTTGGGCTAAGGCCGCTTTCAGTTTGGTTGCCTAAATGGCAGGAGCCGGGGAAAACCATGCCTTGCCCCGGGGAGGAAAAGGTCGCTTGCAGTGACCTTCCAAACACCCGCTGCGAGGCGTTCGCAACGCTCGATCGCCGCAACTTTGCGGCAGACAAAAAAGATCAGGAGCTTGAAATGGGTATCGGAAAGCTGATTGAAGAAGTTGCAGGTGCCGTGGCTGCCGACGAGGCCGTTGAGGCTGTCAACCCGAATGCCGGTTTCCTGACGAAGGCCGCTGCTGCCGTCGCCGGCTTTGAAGGCGTCAACAAGCTGACGGACGTGCTGAAGGAAAAAGAACAGGAACCGGCCGCAGACAATAGCGGTGACCAGAACGGCTGACGGGAAGCGGCAAGCACGCCTGCCGAAAAGAGTTTGAAAGCCGGGCATGTCCCGGCTTTTACGTCAGGCCCATTAATCTTCCACCAGTTTTACAGTTTTAGTCTCGGCCTCGACGGCGATAAAGGGGCGAAAGAATCGGGTCGGTTGCAGGATCGAACTGGCGATATTGGCAATGATCGGGCCTGACGTCTCGCTCCTTGCCAGAGCCTCCTTCCAAGCCGGATCAGCCACGAATGCTGCCCATTTCCGCTGGCGCTCCTCTAGCGATTGCCATTCGAGGAAATAGATGAGATCGTTGCTGGACGGCCCGATCATCGTCGTCCAGAAGCCGATGGGGCGGATCCCGAGCCGCTCCCAGATCGCCAGCGTCGCCGTTTCGAAACGCTCCTGGAGCGCTGGCAGCTTGCCGGGCAAGCAAGTATAGATGCGCATTTCATGGATCATGAAAAATCCTCCTTAAGCGAATTCAGAAAAGGCCGAGCCTGTCCCTGAGAGCCCGACTTAAAAGTAGTTGAGCGATAACAGCGGGTTGTGATCCCTTTAGCGCTGAATCAAAATAGGGCTTTCGATGACGTGCGCTACTATTGCTCTATTTGAGCATAACTGAAGCGGGCTTCATGTTTCAAGTGATTTTACGGACCGCGAACGGGCGTTGATCGATCCCATCCCACCGGCCGCAGTGGTGTGCGATCGAGGACAAATAGCACGGGCTCTTTCGGTCCCACCCCTTGCCATCCTCTATCTCGACCGGTTCAAAGCTAGATTCGCCCGGATGTTGGGCTTGACGAAAATAAGCCAGGCATTAATTTAAACGGAGGCGCCTCCGTTTATTCGTGGTGTCCTTCGCTTCCCAATTCAGATGAGCCGACCATGACGTTAGAATTCCACCGGTCTCGTCTTCCTGAAAGAAACCCATAGCAACCGGTAGACCGACGAAAAGTTTCTACTAGATTTCGTAGGTCTCATCTTCGTGACGATGGCAGGAGCTTATCATGACACGAACCATCCATATCGCGCTTGACATCAACGGGCAGCGCCACGAGCTCGATGTCGAGCCGCGTTTGACGCTGCTCGACGCACTGCGTGAGCATCTTTCCCTTACCGGCACCAAGAAAGGCTGCGATCAGGGACAGTGCGGCGCCTGCACCTGCCATGTCGACGGTAAGCGCGTGCTATCCTGCCTGACGCTCGCCGTGCAGGCCGAAGGCCGCGAGATCACGACGATCGAGGGGCTGACCGGCGAGGCCGGTGATCTGCATCCGGTGCAGGCAGCGTTCATCGAGCATGATGCCTTCCAGTGCGGTTATTGCACGCCGGGCCAGATCATGTCGGCGGTTGCCTGCATTCGTGAAGAGCATGTCGGTTCGGATTCGGAAATCCGCGAATATATGTCCGGCAATCTCTGTCGGTGCGGGGCCTATAACAGCATCGTTGCGGCGGTGCGCCAGGCGGCGGAGGTGGCATGATGCGCAATTTCTCCTATCTGCGCGCCGCATCGACGGCGGAGGCTGCCCAGGCGGCGCAACAGGCCGGCGCCATGCTGCTTGCCGGCGGAACGACGCTGCTCGATCTCGCCAAATGTGGTGTCGGCCAGCCCGATACCGTCATAGACATTACTCATCTCTCCGGCATGAGCGGCATCACCGTTACCGCCGATGGTGCAACGATCGGAGCGCTTGCCAGGATGAGCGAAGTCGCCGATCACAAGGATATCCGTGCGGCCTTCCCGGCTGTTTCCGAATCCTTATCTCTGGCCGCCTCTGCCCAGCTTCGCAACATGGCGACAGTCGGCGGCAACCTCCTGCAGCGCACGCGCTGTTCTTATTTCCGCGATCCCGGCGCCTTTCCCGCTTGCAACAAGCGCAATCCCGGTTCCGGCTGTTCGGCGATCGGCGGCGTCACGCGCAATCACGCCGTGTTCGGGACCAGCGAGGCCTGTATCGCCTCCTATCCCGGTGATCTGGCGGTTGCTCTGGTCGCATTTGACGCCGTGGTCGAGACGGATGGCCGCAAGGTTGCCGCCGATGATTTCTTCCTCGTACCCGGCAGCACACCGGACAAGGAAACCGTCCTGCAGCGCGGCGAGATCATCACCGCCATCACCATTCCTGCCTTCGCCGCTGCCCGGAACTCCACCTACATCAAGGTCCGTGATCGGCAGTCCTATGAATTTGCTGCCGCGAGTGCCGCAGTCGGTCTGGAGCTCGAAGCCGACGGCAGGACGGTCCGCGATATTCGCGTGGCAATCGGCGGGGTCGCCACCAAGCCCTGGCGGGCGCGTGTCGTCGAGCAGGCGCTGATCGGCAAGGCTCTCATTCCGGAGGCTGTGGAAAAGGCCGGCAGGCTCGCCATGGAGGGTGCCGTCGATCATGGCGGCAACCATTACAAGATCGAACTCGCGCCGCGCGTCATCGCCCGTGCCATTTTGAAGATGGGAGGTCTCGCATGACCATGATGGAACCCCGCAAACATGGCGACGCTTCCGACGGTACGGTCGGCGGTCGTCAATCGCGCTTCGAAGGCAATATGAAGGTGACGGGTGCGGCGACCTACGCGCTGGAATACCCGGTCGAAAACCTGGTCTACGCTGTCCTCGTCCAGAGTACGATTCCGGCTGGCCGCGTCATCGAGGTCGATGCTTCGGCAGCACTTGCGGTGCCGGGCGTGCTGCTAGTGCTGACACCAGAGGACGATCTCGGTCTCAAGCTTGCCGGTGATTGGGGCGGCAACAAGCCCGCCGACGGCCCCTATTATCCCCTGCCGCGCGAGGTGCAGTTTAATGGGCAGTCGATTGCCGCCGTCGTTGCCGAAAGCCGCGAATTGGCGACGGAGGCCGCCAGGCTGGTGCGCATCAGCTATGAAGAGAGCAAGCACGTTGCCCATCTCAACGATCCGAATGCCGGCGAGAGCAAGCTCATGGAACCGCTTTCGGTTGCCTGGGGCGATGCCGAGGCTGTCCTTGCCGCATCCCCGGTTAGGATCGAAGCGGAATATTCGACGCCGCGCGAATATCACGTCGCGATGGAGCCGCACGGTCTGACGGCGAAATGGGATGGCGACCAGCTGACCATCTGGGAACCGAGCCAGTGGTCGCATGGCATGGCGCGCATGTATTCGGAATGGTTCGACATGCCCTATGAGAATGTCCGAATCATCTCGCCTTTCATCGGCGGCGGCTTCGGATCGAAGGGGGTGCCGCTTGCCTATGGCGCGGTCGCCGTTGCGGCTGCAAGAAAGCTAGGCCGGCCGGTCAAACTCGCGGTCACCCGCCCGCAGAATTTCACGAGCTACGGCGGCCGCGCCGCGACCAGACAGAAGATCGCGCTTGGCGCGACGGAGGACGGTATCCTGCAGGCCATCGTCCATCGTGGCGCCAGCGAAACCTCGGTCGATGCCGACTGGCCGGAGCAGACGGGCGCGGCAACGTCGATCCTCTACAAGGTCGAGAATTTCTCCTCGCAGCATCGCGTGGTACCGGTCAATAGCGTGACGCCCGGCGCCTTGCGGGGACCGGGCAAAAATCCGAGCGCCTACGGTATCGAATGCGCGATCGAGGAACTGGCCTACAAGCTCGGCATGGATCCGCTCGAGCTCAGGCTGAAGAACTATGCCGATCACGACTATCAATCCGGCAAGCCATGGTCGACGCGTCGGCTGCGCGAGGCGCTGACGGAAGGTGCTGAAGCCTTCGGTTGGTCGCGGCGCAGCCACGCGCCGCGCTCGATGCGCGACGGCAAGACGCTGATCGGCTGGGGTATCGGCTGCGGCACCTTCCCGGTCATCCGGGCGCCGAGCGAGGCGATGATCCGCATTCTGGGGAACGGCCGGGTCGAGGTTATCAGCGGCGCCATCGATATGGGGCAGGGGACCTATACCATCCTTGCCCAGAGCGCCGCTGAGGTCTTCGGCATCCCCGTGGATCAGGTGGACGTCCATCTCGGTGATTCACGCCTGCCGGGATCGGCGATCGCTGGCGGCTCGATGCTGGCCGGATCGATCATGGGTGCCGTCCACAAGGCAGCGGTCGCAGCGCGCGACGAACTCATCGGCCTTGCCCTCAGCGAAGCAAACTCGCCCTTCCGCGAGACGGGCGCGAACACGCTGAACTTCGCCGAGGGGCGCATCGTGGCACCGCGCGGCGAGACGCCATCGCTGACGCTGGCGGAACTGATGTCGGCGCTGAAGCGTGAGGAGATCGAGGTCCGGCGCAATACCCTGCCTGACGGTGCGAACGCCCAGGAACAGCTCCAGGCATGGACAACCATGGCTAGGGTTCAGGGGCCGACGATGGGTGATTATTCCATGCACAGCTGGTGCGCCCATTTCGCCGAAGTGCAGGTCGACGAGGATTTCGGTACGGTGCGCGTCTCCCGCATGGTCTCCGCCTTCGATTGCGGCCGCCTTTACAATCCGCGGCTGGTCGAAAGCCAGTGGCGCGGCGGCATCATCATGGGCATCGGCCAGGCACTTCTGGAAGAGGGGCTAGTCGATCAGCGTAACGGACGCACCGTCAACAACAATGTCGGCGACTATCTCGTTCCGACGAACTCCGACATTCCGGATATCCAGGTGATCTCCGTCGGCGTGCCGGACCATAATGCCTCGGCGCTCGGCGGCAAGGGCGTCGGGGAAGTCGGTATCGTCGGCGTCGCGCCTGCCATCGCCAACGCCGTGTTCCATGCCACCGGCAAGCGTGTCCGCGATCTGCCGATAACGCTGGAAAAGTTGCTCTAACGGCAGTTCGGATTGAGCCGCATTATGTAAATGAATGCGGCTCAAATGCCTCAAGCCTATCTCAACTCCGGTGCGTGGGTGTCTTTCAACAGATTTCCTCTCACCGGAGCGTTGCCGGTTTGGCAATCAAAAGGCCGAAAATCGGCGCTTCTTCAGAACGCTCCCTTTTGCCATAGTTCATCGAAAGCGCTCTTGAGAGCGCTGCGAGGCGACGTCATGGCTTACGTAATCACCGAACCCTGCATCGATACTAAGGATGGCGCCTGCACCGTCGCCTGTCCCGTCGATTGCATCTACGAGGGCGGGCGGATGTTCTACATTCACCCGGACGAGTGCATCAATTGCGGCCTCTGTCTTTCCGTCTGTCCTGTCGATGCCATCCTGTGGGACGAGGAAATGCCGGCGGAGCGGCTATTCCTGCGCGACGTCAACCGCGATTTCTTCGCTGACGGTGTGACCGGCTGGGGCGCCCCCGGCGGCTGGGACAAGAGCCGCACGACCAGCCTCGATCATCCCTTCGTGACGGCTTATGATGGAGCGCCCGAAAATCGCTTGTGATGCAAGGCATGTCTCGATTGGGTCTCGCCGCTGCCCTTTGTGCAGTGGTCGTTGCCTCTTGCGATATCAGGAAATGCCGGGCCAGCTCGCATAATAGGTGCGCGTCGCTTCCGACAATGCGTTGACGAGAGGCCGTTGCCGCTCAAGTCTCGGCAGATCGGCTCTTGCCTGCGCCAGGAGTTCTGCAAGCGCAGCGTCGAAGTCGACGCCTGTCAGTTGGCCCTCGCGCATCACCTCGTGGCCAGCCACGACAAGTCCGCTGGCATATCGCGCGCTCATGCGCGTCAACAGGACCTCCGCCTCGTCGACATCATCGAACAGCGCATCGGCGATTAGAGCTTTATAATCGATGATCGCATAGTCCTCCGCACCCTTGGCATTGACGACCTGCCTCCCAACCCGGATTGCTGCGTCGAATACATTCTCGGCCGTCAACCGTCGTGTCAGGCTACGTCCGCCATGCAGCAGATAAAGGAGACGCATTTCCCGCCAGAGATCCTGATCGTCATCCAGGCCGGTACCGTCGAGGCCTATGGCGAAGGCGGGACCGCCGAGTCCGATCATGGATGCGATCGGAGCGATGCCCGAGCGGAGGCGTAGATTGGCGGTGGGATTGCTGACGATCTGCACGCCGCGCTCGGCAAGCACTTCAAGTTCGTTGGGACGCAGCTGGACGCCATGGGCGATGGCGAGCCGCGGCGACAGGAAGCCTATTTTGTCGAGATAATTGACGACGCCCTCCGGAAAGCGGCGGTCCAGCCATAGGCGCTGGCGCGGACTTTCGAGCAGGTGCATGTGGATGCGTCGATCATGGCGCTCCGAGGCCTCGGCGATGGCCTCCAGTAGCGCATTGGAGCACCATTGCGGCCCGATCGGCCCATATTGCACATCGACCAGGGGGCTGGTGTTGGCCGCAGCGACCGCCTCGACGGCTGCAAGTTGGGTGGAGATCGAAACGTAGGCCGGAATGGTCGGCTCCAACACCTCCCAGTCACTTGCCGGCAGAAAGGATTTGAGCCGTTGTGGCCCGCCATCATAGGCCCAGGCATCATGGTCGAGCAGCGGGCAGGAAAGCGCAAGTCGAATGCCGATATCGCCTGCGGCCCGCATGACGGCGCTTGCCTCGTCAACCAGACGATCGACATGGAGCGAGTTATGGCAGTGCATCGTCGCGCCGACGCCCGTTTTGGCCAGCCGGCCGAAGGCGACAAGCGCCTCGAGATAGGGATCCGTTCGCGGCCGCAGCCTCAGGCCCGGTATCCACGCCTCAAGCGCGTCGTCGACCGCTCCAAAATCAAGGGTGCGGATGCCATAGCCATGATCGTGGGCATTGACAGGTGATGGCATGATCAGATCGCCGGGTTGCGCAGTCGTAGCATCGAACTGCAACGGCAGGTCTGTCAGTCGGTCGAAGCACGTGGCCGGGCCATAGCCAGGACATTTGAGCAGGCGGATCTTTTTCATGCTTTTCTCATCTGCTGACGATGGCTCTCAAATCCTCGCCGAACCTGCGCAGCTCGGTATTAAGCAGCTCGATGACTGCTTGGCTGGCATGGGTTAGATGCCGATCGCGCGGCACGAAAACAGCGATATCGACAGTGCTGAGCTTGAAGTCCCGAATCGGGATGGCAACGATTTCGCCCGTCTGGATTTCGGGCCAGAGTCCAACCGGGGTAAAAAAACCAATGCCGTCACCCGACATGATGAGTGGTTTGAGGAGGATCGGATTGTTGGATGCGACCAAGGTTCGCCCTACGCGATTGAGCCCCGCAAGTTCGACTGCTATCGCTGAACTGACGACTTCGCTGTCGAGCGCCAGAAGCAGCTTATATTGGGCGCATTCTGGCAGCGTCACCGATTTCGCCCGCGCCAATGGATGCGATGAAGCGACCATGGCCATGAAGGCTGTGCGGATCGAGCCCACAAGCTTCAGGTCATGTGGGGTCGCAAGGTCAAAGCTGATGCCGATATCAATGTCGCCAGCCGCCATGAAATGGAAAATATTGTTGTAGGCTCCCGCTCGGACGCGAAAATCGACCGCAGGATGCAGCCTATGAAACCTCTTAATGAAATCGGGAAGAAACGTGACGAGCAGGCTGTCGAGGGCGGCGATATGGACGCGGCCCGTATTCTTTCCCTGAAGATCGCCGAGATTGGACTTCATGACCTCGAAGTCCTGCAACGTCTCCTTGGCGTGGCGCAGCACGATTTCGCCGGCGGACGTCAGCCGCAGCCCGTCGGAAAAGCGTTCGAAGAGCGGTGTTCCAAGCTCGTCTTCGAGCTTCTTGATCTGGCGGCTGACGGCGGAGGTCGCCACATGCAGCTCGTCGGATGCCTTGCGGATCGATCCGGAGCGTGCGACCTCGGCGAAATACTTCAGGATGCTGGCATGCATGAAAAGTCCTCGGCGATCTCGCAGCTATAGCATGCCTATCTGCCGCGCCAAACGGGCGCCCGCTTCTCGCGGAAAGCCGCCACACCCTCCAGGGCATCCTCGCTTTTCAGCGCCTTGATGAGCGCCGGCGTGCGCAATGCCTGAGCCTCGGCCGGGCTCAAATGGGCGGTGCGATTGACCGTCTGCTTGATGGCCCGGAGCGATAGCGGCGCACAGGCGACGATGTCCGAGACCCAGCGATCGACAGCCGCATCCAGCCCTGCGGCCGATACGACTTCGTTGACGACGCCATAGCTTGCCATCTCATTCGCACTGAACTGCCGCCCCGTCAGCATAACGGCCATGGCGCGGTTGAACGGGATCTTGCGCTGCAGGAGCACCATGCCGCCATCGAGCGGCATGCGGCCGACGCGGGCTTCAGGTAGACCAAAGCGGGCCGTTTCCACCGCAATGACGATATCGCAACCAAGCACCATCTCGAAGCCGCCGCCAAGCGCATAGCCGTTGACGCGGGCAATCACGGGCACGTCGAGCGAGCGGCGGAAGGCGAGGCCGCCAAAGCCGTTCTCCCGCCCGACGGTCCAATAATCGACGCCGGAACTGCCGCTGCCGCCTTTGAGGTCGGCGCCGGCGCAAAAAGCCTTTTCGCCGGAACCGGTCAGGACGACACAACTGATATCGTCGCGCCTCTCGATCTCCGTCCAGATCGCCTCAAGTTCGGCTTCTGTCTCGGCATCGACCGCGTTCATCCGGTCAGGCCGATCCAGCGTGACGCGGGCGACGCGGTCTTCTACGGTAAAGGTAACGCTCATGCGGCGTCTCCTTGCACCTCGGAAAGCGAGGCGAGAATCTCGTCATTGTGCTGACCGAGCTGCGGCGGCGCGATCCGAACAGTCACCTGAGCAGCCGACATGTCGATCGGCGAGCCGATCAGCCGGATCGGACCGGCGGCGGTCTCGCCCGCCTCGAGGATCATCTTGTTGATGATCGTCTGCTCGTCCTTCAGCGCCTCGGGGAGCGAACGGACCGGCGCGCAGAGAATGTCGACGCCTTCCAGGCGCGCGATCCAATGCGCGGTGCTGTTTTTGGCGAAGTTGTCGCGGAAGATCGCCTGCAATTCCGGCCGCCGCGCCATTTGGGCGTCGAAATCCTTGTAGTGCGGATATTGCGAGAGGTCCTCGATCTCAAGCGCTTCGCAGATATCGCGCAAGGGGTTCGGCTTGAAGGCGCCGACCATGACGATCGCGCTGTCTGTCGTCTCGAAAACACCCGTCAGCGGGAAGGCGCCCCAGTTCAGATCCTTCTGGCGCATCAGATGCGTCGTGCCTTCCTGCATCTGCATGGCGATCATGGAGTTGTAGAGGCTGACGGCGACCTGTTGGCCTTCGCCGGTCTTGTCGCGTTGCAGAAGCGCAAGGAGAATGCCTTGGACGAGATGCATGCCGGCCGAGTAATCGGCAAGCGGTGTGGCATAGATTGAGGTGGGGTGGCTGTTGTCGGACTTGCGGCGCATGACGCCGGAGACGGCTTGCGCCAGCACGTCCTGGCCGCCCTTGTGCTGGTAGGGGCCGGTCAGCCCGAAGCCGGTGCCGACGGCATAGATCAGACGCGGATTGATCCTCTTCAGGTCTTCATAGCCGAAGCCCATGCGTTCCATCACGCCAGGCCGGAAGTTGTTGACCACGACGTCGGCTGTCTCAAGCAGCGCTTGGACGGTCTTGCGGGCGCCGGCATCCTTCAGATCGAGCGCCAGGCTCTTCTTGTTGCGGTTCAAGGAGCAGAAGACCGGATTGTTGAGCCCGTCCGGATCGGAGCCGAGCGACCAGCGCGAGAGATCGCCGATCTTGACCTTTTCGATCTTGATGACTTCGGCGCCGTAGTCGGCCAGGACCTGCGTGCAGGAGGGCCCGAGCATAACCTGTGTGAAGTCGATCACGCGGATTCCGTCGAGTGGCAAAGTCGTCATTCTGCAGCCTCCAAATATGTCGCGTTCTCCGAGGGGATGTCGCCGGGATCGGCGCCCTGGGCCCGCATCTGTTTCTGAATTGCCTTGACATCGGCCTTGCGAACGGTCGTACCGGCATTGAGGGCGACGGTTGCGGCGACACCCGCGGCCTCGCCCATCGCCATGCATGGCGGGATCTCGCGACTGGATTTCTGTGCTTGCGGCGTTGAAGAATAATGCCGGCCGGCAACGATCAGCTGGTCGACCTCCCTGGGCAACATGGCGCGGTAAGGCGTATAATAATCGCGGCCGCGGCAGACGGTGTCGACAAAATGGCGGCGGGTCATGACGTCGTCCTTCGTCACGACATAATCTCCCTGCAGCAGCCGCGTCTGGCGCACGCCGGTCTGCGGTGCGAAATCGACGACATAGGCATTCTCGAAGCCGGGCATCTTTTCTCGCGCGAAATCGAGCAGCTTTGCGATCCGCGAGCGGCCTTCCATCTCCGCTCTGGTCAGGTCGTCGACCTTTAGACCACTCAGCGTCGGCATATGCGGGCAGTTCAGCCAGACGACGCCGGGCAGCGGCGTCTTCAACCACCAGAAGGACCAGCAGCCGCCGATCAGCCGCTTGGCTTCATGATCGAGCGCCTTGAAGGCTTCCGGCTCCTGCTGTTCGAAACGCTCCGCCGCTTCCGTATCGACGCCGCCCCAGCGCGAGACCGTCGTCAGGATGAAATTGGATTCGACATGGGAAGCTCCCGCGCTTGCGGCGACATCGAGATCGCCCGTCGTGTCGATGACGACATCGCCGAGGATCGCCTGCATGCCTTCCTTGGTCTGGCAGATCACGCCCTTGATTGCGCCATCCTCGACGATCGCCGAGGAGAACCAGCTATGCGTTCTGAGCTTGATCCTGGATTCCGCGATCATGTCATAGGCGGCGCGCTTGAAGGCGTCGGGATCGAAGGCGGCCGAAAAGCAGATCGGATGCGGCATCGATTGGGTGTGGAAGTCGAAGAGGCCCCAGCGCGCCCAGCGCTGCCAGGCCTCCGGCGTATCGCGGAATTCGATCAGGCGATCGCGATCGGTCGGGGTCACGCACAGTCCCCAGCGCTTCATGCGCTCGATCATCTCCATGCAGATGCCGCGCACGGTGATTTCAAGCTCGTTGATCATGTCGTCGAGCACGAGCACCATGCCGCCGGCGGCAAGTCCGCCGACATAGGGATAGCGTTCGAGAAGCGTGACGCTGGCGCCGTTGCGTGCGGCCGAGACGGCTGCGGCAATCCCTGCCGGGCCACCGCCGACCACGACCACATCGGAGCGATCGACGACACGGATATCCCGTGCAGGCTGGTGAATAACCTGTTCCATTAGTGTTCCCTCGATGTTTTCTAAGCTTTAGTGCTGCCCAGACGGCTTCCAGCGGATCATCCTCGCCTCGGCGACCGAGACGATGAAGAAGAGGATCACGGCCAGCAGCGCGGCAATGACCACCGTCGCGTAAAGCAGCGGCGAGCGGAAATTATAGGTCGCCTCAATGATGAGGGCGCCGAGCCCGAAGCTGGAGCCGATCCATTCCGCGACGATCGCGCCCATGACGCTGCTCGTTGCGGCGATCTTCAACGCGGCGAACAGGAATGGCAGCGAGCTTGGCAGGCGAACCTTCCACAGGATCTCCGAATTGCTAGCCGAAAGCACCCGCATCAGGTCGAGCATGGCGGGGCTCGCGGAGCGAAGTCCCTGGACCATGTTGACCAGCGTCGGGAAGAAGCAGATCAGGCCGGCGATGATAATCTTCGGGGCAACGCCATTGCCGAAGATCAGGACGAGGATCGGCGCCAGCGCGATGATCGGGATCGCCTTGACGAAGACGGCGATTGGATAGAAGGCCTTTTCGGCCGTCGCGCTGTGGACGAACCAGATCGCCAGCAGGATGGCGACGAGATTGCCGAAGACGAAGCCAAGAACGGCCTCGAGCACGGTCGGCAGGAAGTTTCGCGTCAGTGTTGCGGCATTGTCGCGAAAGGCGTAGAGCACATCGAGTGGGCTCGGCGCCATGAAGGTCGGGATCTTGAAGATCCAGATGACCGCCTGCCAGAGCACGATGCAGCCGAGTGCTGCAAGGATCGCCGGCATGTGCGAGGAGAGAACGCCGACGGTGGCGTCGAGAATGGCGACCTTGCGCGGCGTCTTGGCAATACGGCCGAAGTCGGAGTGCACGGCGTTGCTCATATGCATTCCTCCAGCAGCGCGCGCAGATGCGCTGTGACTTTGATGAAGTCGACCGTGTCGCGCATCGCAAGGGCGCGGGGATAGGGAAGATCGACCTCCATGAACTCTTTCACGCGGCCGGGATGGGCCTGCAGCATCAGCACGTGCTGACCGAGGAAGACCGCCTCAGGAATGGAATGGGTGACGAAGACGATGGTCGTGCCGGTTTCGCGCCAGATGCGAAGCAGTTCTTCATTGAGCTTGTCACGGGTGATTTCGTCCAGGGCGCCGAAAGGCTCATCCATTAAAAGGATACGCGGCTTGGTTATCAGGGCGCGGGCGATGGCGACGCGCTGGCGCATGCCGCCGGACAATTCGTGCGGCAGGGCATTTTCGCGACCCTTGAGGCCGACGAGGGCGAGCAGCTCCATGGGATCGGCGTAGGAGCTTTTATCGTGCCTGCCGACTTCCAGCGGCAGACGGACATTGTCGATGACGCTCCGCCAGGGCAAAAGCGTTGCCTCCTGGAAAACGAAGGCAAAATCGCGACCCTCACGTGCCTCTCGTGGTGGCCGGCCGAACACCAAAACCGAACCGCCGCTGATGTTAACGAGATCGGCGATGCAGCGCAGCAAGGTCGACTTGCCGCAGCCGGATGGCCCGAGCATGGTGACGAACGACCCCTCGGGAATGTCGACGGAGACATTGGAGAGAGCGGTGAACTCGTTACCCTTGTCGCCGAAGCGAATGTCGAGATCGCGAATAGAAACCGCGAGCCTCGTCGTTTCGGCTGCTGGTAGCGGCTGTGGCTGCTTGATGGTGGCGGCGCTCATCATGGCATTCATCCGATCTGCTTGCGGATATCGGTCGTCGCGTCGAGGATCGCCATTGTAGCGACGTCGTCGACGGTCGGTATGGCGCCGGCAAACTGCTTGAGATCGGCATAAGCCTTGATCTGGGCGGCCCAATTGTCGTTGTTCATCGCACCCCAGCCGGTCTGCTTGGTGCTGTCGCCGAAGGAGAAATCGATGACCGGGTGGACGGCCTCGAGCTCGCTGGTCTTGTCGAGGTTGGGATAGGCGTCGACGAGCATGTCGACCGCCTCTTCCGGATGGTCGCGAACATAACCCCAGCCTTTGGCGGCGGCCGTGGTGAAGCGCACCAGCACGTCGGAATGCTTGTCGAGCTGTTCGTCGGTCGTGTAGTAGACGTTGGCGTAGAGCTGCAGGCCCGCATCCCACAGCATCATGTCGACACGGTCACCGCCGAGCACCTTTAGCGCATTGGTGTTCGTCACCCAGCCGGTAACGGCATCGGCCTGGCCGGTGATCAGCTGGTTCATGTCGGAACCCATGTTGACCATCTTCACCTTGTCTTCCGGAATACCGTTTTTGGCCAGCAGCGCGCGCAGCAGGATGAAGGCGGTCGGCTGCGTGGCGATCGTCTTGCCGATCATGTCCTTCGGCTCGCGGATAGGTGCCTTCTTCAGCGAGAAATACGTAAAGGGATGCTTACGGTATCCGGCCAGAAACGCCTTGACCGGCATGCCGGCCGAGCGGGCGAGCATGACGGACGGGCTGGAGGAAATCTGCCCGATGGTGGATTGGCCTGCTGCAACGCCGGCGACGCCATCGACATTCGGGCCGCCGGGGACGATGGTGAGATTGATGCCCTGCTCGGTGAAGAAGCCCTTCTTCTGTGCCGCGACTTCGCCGATGAGTCCGTTGGAAGCAAGCCAGCCTAGCTGCATGCGCACCTCGGCAACATCGGCGGCCTTGCCCGCGCGGATGCCGACGAAGGTCTGTGTCGCGGCGAGACCTCCGACCAAGGCGGCATTGGACAGGAAACGGCGACGATTCATCATGAATTGAGACATGCTGATAGTTCCCCTGTTGATTGGGCGATCGGACTTTTCGTCTCGTTATCCACCAATGGGAGGGATGATGGGGGAATTCAGCGTTCTAATAAAGAACAATTATGCGTACTATCGATTGCCGAAAAGGCAACGGGCAAGGTGGCGCAAGTCATATCTTGGCTGCCGTGTTCATTACGAGAGTGCAGCCGTCGACCACCGCCGAACTTTGCGAGATCGGTGGCGGATAATGATGGATCAATGCTGTATGGGATATTCGAGCTGCAGCGCGACGATATCGGATGTTCGTGCACCATACCGCGCGGTAATCTCGAACAGCGCCTGATCCAGCGCCTGCGCGGACGGGCGCGCGGGAACCGTCACGACCGAGGCATCGGTATGGGCTGAAAGGTCCGGCACGAGCACGAGGCCGTTGCGCGAACGGATGGATTGGGCCGGCTCCGCAATGACAGCCTTCGAACGATAGGTTCTAGACCACGCATCCGCCGTCAGCGCCAACGCGATTTCATCGAAACCGTGCTCCACGGGCAGGCGGATGATCTCGTGGTTCCAGAAGGCAAGGGTGTTGCCGGCAAAGCGCCAGAGGCGGCTCGTTGTCATGTGAAACGGTGTGGAATCATGCGCGCTGCTCCAATCGATGACACCCAGCCGGGCGGCAGCCGAGCGCGCCTTCTGCGCGCCAGCAATGGCCTCCACCAGAGTCAGGGAAGCGGGGATCGATGCCGTGACGCCCGTGGTGCTCATGACATTGCCGTCGACGATGTAACGCTGGTTATGAACCCACTCTGTCCGCGGAAAGTTACGGCGGATCTTGTTGAAGGCGTACCAATGGGTGGTGGCGCGCTTGCCGTCGAACACGCCGGCCCTTGCCGCAAGCCAAGCGCCCTCACAGATCGAAACGACCATCGCGCCCTTCGATGATTGCTCGCGAATCCAGGCAATGGCGTTGTGGCTGCTGTCATCATGCATGGCGGGGACGATGACGATATCGGCGCCTTCCGGATGCTCACGGTCAAAGTCCGGCATTGTCGCGTCCGGCTTGATTTTCAGCGCCGGCATCAGGTTCACGATGCCTACCTGGGTCGAGACGATCACGACGTCGGCGACATCGGCACCGCGCAGGACGCCATAGGGGATGACGAGATCGGTCGTCTCCGTGCCTCGGTTGTCGGCGGCAATTGCGATGAGGGGCCGTGTCCGTCCGGCTTTGAACGTCGGGAGCCGGATGGCATTTTCTGCCGCTGTTGCAGGTCTCTCGAAAGGGAAAATCGCAATGCAAAATGCGAACAGGGTGAGAAGGAAGGTTTTGAGAGGATGGCGATCCATGGCACGTGTCCGGATTTTTGATGTCATGCCCTCGGAAATATTTGGTTCGCAAGCTGGCGAAAATGACAAAGATATCGCATTTTCCGCCAATGCAGGATTCTGGACATTCCCCTCGGCGCATCGTTGTTATCGGCTATGACGGTGTTCAGGCGCTCGATATCGTCGGACCGATGGAGGTCTTCGCGATGGCCAATCTCCATCTGCCCGAGCGCGCGGGGCCTTATGAGGTTCTGCTCGCGTCCCCAGCGGGCGGAACCATAAAGAGCAGCTCTGCCGGTGGGCTGGTCTTCGGCGAGACCGCGAGCCTGGAGCAACTGCCTGCCGATCTCGATACGATCATCCTCGCCGGCGGCAGCGAGGATGGGCTTCGGCAGGTCATATTTCAAACGGATCTGCTTGCCTGGCTGCATTCGCAGGCGAGGTCTACCCGGCGCATGGCCAGTGTCTGCACCGGAGCCTTCATCCTCGCGGCCGGCGGCTTCCTCGATGGCAGACGAGCGACCACGCATTGGAATTCCTGTTCCCTTTTGAAAGAGTTGCGGCCTCAGATCGAGGTCGAGCCCGATGCCATCTTTGTGGCGGAGCCGCCTGTCTTCACCTCGGCCGGCATCACGGCTGGCATCGATCTATGTCTGGCGCTGGTCGAGGCCGATTGTGGTCCGAAGACCGCTCTTGCCGTTGCGCGACAGATGGTATTGTTCATGCGCCGGCCGGGCGGTCAGTCGCAGTTCAGCACGGGCCTCGCCCTTCAGGCGAATGCGACGCCGCGCCTGCGGCAGCTCTTGAGCGAGATCGTCGATGATCCGACAGGAGATCTATCGGGACCTGCTCTTGCCAGCCGGGTCGGCATGACGGAGCGCACCTTTTCGCGCAGTTTCCGAAAGGAAACCGGAACAACGCCGGCGCAATTCGTCGAAGCCGCTCGGCTGGAACGGGCAAAGGCGCTTCTCGAAAGCTCTGATTGGCCGCTGGCCCGTATCGCCGAGCGTTCGGGCTTTTCAAGCCTCGACACGCTGCATAGGACCTTTCTCAAGCATCTTGCCATAACACCCGGCTTTTATCGGGCGCGTTTTGGCGCGTGCGCCTGACGACAAGGTCAGCCTCGTCACTCACATGTCGGCTCATGCCGTGCTGGAAAACTTCTCTTCTTTCGTCGATAAATATGGATTTGGGGCTAAGCTCGCGCATCAGCCGCCATATTCGATGATCTCAAGTCCGGCGTTGTAATCCGTGGCATAGATCAGACCATTGGCGTCGACAAAGACATCTGCGGACTGGATGACTTTCGGACGGCCGGGACGGCGGTCGGTCATGACAGTCGGCCCCGCGGGCACGAGAGCGCCCGTTTCGACAGGATGATAGGAGTCGGAAATATCGAAGGCGCGGATGCCGGCATTCTGCCATGTCGCAAAGATCAGCGTCTCGGAGACGAACGAGCCGGGCCGGTTTTCATGCAGATTGTGCGGTCCGAAATGACCGCCCTTCGTTGCATAGTCGATTTCGGCCGGGATCGGGAACGTCGAGATGCTGATCGGATTTTCGGGCACGCGGATGTCGAAGACCCAGGTATGTTTCCGACCGTCTTCCTCATTGTCCAACACGGCTTCATCCGCCACGACAAGAAGATCGCGTCCGGGAAGCGGCAGCGGTGAATGCGTGCCGCCGCCATAGGGCGGGCACCAGTTATGGTGCTTGATGAGCCGGGGAGCGGAATGATCCTTGATATCGAGGAGCGTCAGTCCGCCGTCGCGCCAGCAGGCATAGGCGGTGTCGCCATGGACAAGTGCATGGTGCAGGGCATACCGTTTGCCGTCGCCCCAATCAGGCGTTTCCCCTGCCGCCCTGTTCATGCCGGGAAGCCACCACTGGCCGACAAGCTCCGGCCTGGTCGGATCGGCCATGTCGATGGTCACGAAGATATAGTCGGTGAAGCCGTCCAGCAGCGCCGAGGCATAGGCATAGCGGCCGCCGACATACCATAACCTGTGAAAGCCGACGCCTTCGGCATCCAGTTGGCCGATCTGGCGCGGCCGGTCGGGAACGGAAATATCGAACACGCTCATGCCGGCGGTCCAGGCGCGCTCACGCTTTCTGGAGGCGACCGTCTCGCCGACGGACTGCGTGTAGTAGGCCTTCTCATCCGTGAAGGTTTCCACGTCGGCAAAGAGGTCGAGCGCGTTGATGACCAGCAACAGGTCGTCATGCGTCTGCAGATGGATGTTCCAGGTGTTGGCTGGCGCCGGCACGTAATTGACCGTCTTGGGGCTTTTCGGGTCGCGAACGTCAACGATCGAGAAGCCCTGCGACCAGGGATGGGCAACATAGGCGTAGCCTCGATGAACCATCAATTGCAGCCCATCGCCACGGCCGCCGATATCGCTATGGCCGATTAGTGTCATGTTGCGGGCAAAATCGGGTTTGGGCAGGTCGGTCGACGCCATGGCTCTTCTCATGCGTAAGGAAGTAAAGAGGGCCGCCTTTGACGGCGGCACCTGCGAAAGCGGCTGATGAGCCTCAGTTCTTGGCCGCTGGGATCCAGGCAGCCGTCGCGGCATCGCTTTTCAGGAAGGCCGGGAATTTCTGCTGGAGTTCTTCGATCGTGCCGATCTTGTTGTTGATGAGATCGTCACGCGTAATGAGCGTCGGCTGCAGAAGAACGGAGTGGCCCGGAGGCTGGCCGGCAATGGCGAGCGAAACGGCGCGGACGGAAACTTCACCGACAACTGCCGCATTCGTCGCGGCCGTCGCGACCCAGGCGCTATCCGGCTCGACCATCAGCTGGATATCGGCGGTCGAGGTGTCGACGCCATAGATCTTCACCTGACCGGAAAGGCCGAGCTCGTCGACGGCGAGCTTCACGCCCTTGGCGAATTCATCCCATGGCGTGAAGATCACCGAAATATCCGGATTGGCGCGCAGGACGGCCTTGGTCTGATCGGCAACGGAGGCGGGAACGGTGTCGTTGACCACGCCCCAGACGGCCTTTTCCTTCAGATTGTGCTTGGCAATGAAATCTTTCCACACCGCATAGCGGCGGTCGAGCGGCGCGAAACCGGCAACGTAGACGGCACCGCCGGTGAAGCCATCACCCTTATCCTTCACGGCCTGGTCGAGCACGAGCTTGGCCATATCCTTGTCGCTCTGTTCGATCTGCGGAATTTGCGGATTGTCGAGGTTGACGTCATAGGCGACCACCTTGATGCCCTTGTCGAGTGCCTTCTGCGCGACATCCTTCAGGACCTCTGGGCGGCCATTGTTGATGATGATGCCGTCGACGCCGAGATTGATCGCCTGCTCGACGAGATTGCGCTGCGTGTCATTGTCATTGCGGGCCTGCGAGACGGTGAGGTTGACGCCGAGCGCATCCGCCTGCCGCTTGACGCCGGCCTCGAAGGCCTGCAGCCAGTCGCCGCTGCCAAGGAAGCTGATGACGGCGATATTGATGGTTCTTCTATCGAAAGGAGCGGGCGCGCCGCTAAGTCCCGCCGCGGAAGCCGTGGTCATGAAAAGCGAGCCGGCGACGACGGCCGAAGCGATGATTTTGAATAATTTGATCATTGAAAATCCATTGAGCGTTGAGTGGGAACAGATGCGGGGTCACGCCTTGCTGCGGCTGATCCCATAGGTGAGCGCAAGCGCACCGACGAGAACGGCGCCCTTGATGAAATCTTGCGTGTAATAGGGCGCGTTCAGCATGGTCAGGCCGTTCAGGAGCACGCCGACGAAGACGGCGCCGATCGTCGTACCGAGAACGTTGGGACGACGCAGGCCAAGGACAGCAAAGCCGATGAGCGAGGCCGCTACGGAGTCCATCAACAGCGAGGCGCCGGAGGAGACGTCGCCACGACCGACGCGGGCAGCGACGATGATGCCGCCAAGCGAGGCGAGAACGCCTGACAGCACATAGGCAAAGGTCTTCAGACGGGCGACATTGGCGCCCGCAAGCCGCGTCGCCGCTTCATTGCCGCCGGTTGCGAAAAGAAGGCGACCGAGGCGCGTACGTTCGGTCAGTACAAAGAGCACAAGCGCCACGACGAGCATGAGAATGACCGGGAAGGGGACCGTGCCGAACAGGCTTGAACGTCCTATCATCAAAAAGGCGGGATCGACCTTGCCGATTGCCTTCGTCCCATCGGGAAGGATCAGACCGACAGAGATCGAGCGCCCGGCTGTTGGGATCAGCTGCAATCCCGTGAGCAGGAACATGGTGGAGAGGGTCGCGAGCAGATCCGGTACCTTGAGCCTGACGATCAGCAGGGCATTGACGAGCCCTACGATCGCGCCGAAGGCGAGCACCAGCGGCACGGTCTCGTAGGCGTCGAGGTTCCATACGATCATCGCATAGCTGGCGGCCATGACGCTGGAGGCGGCAACTGCGCCGACGGAAAGATCGAAGCCGCCGATCGCAAGCGTCACCGTGACGCCGGCACCGATGATGGCGACCACCGAAACCGCCTGCAGGATGCTCATCAGATTGTTGATGTTGATGAAGGCCGGCTGGGCGAAGCTGAAGATGATGACGAGGGCAATGAGAAGAAGAAATACCGCTCCGCGCCGCACGAACTCCTGCGGTGTAATCGTATTGCCTGCTTGCCTGACCTGTTCGGGAATTTCTGCGGTACCTTCACTCATCAGGCATATTCCTTGTTTTGTCGGTCGCCTGCGGCCGCGTCAGTGATGTCTTTGAGACCATGATGTTCCATCAACAGCACTCGATCGGCGACTTCGAGCGCTTCTTCCGGATCGGATGTCGCGATGAGGGTGGCCCGGTCGGTGTGGGCACGTATGGCCGCGATAATGTCCTGGCGCGCGCCGACATCGACCCCCTGAAAAGGCTCATCGAGAAGCATGAGCCGGCTTGGCTCCGCCTCCCAGCGGGCGAGCACGACCTTTTGCTGATTACCGCCGGAAAGCGACCAGACGGATGCCTCGGGACTGGGGGCCTTGATGCCGAGGCGCCGAATGGCCCTTTCTCCTTCGCGTCTCTCCCGCCCGGAAAACAGGAAGCCTGACGGATACCAATGTTTCAGATGCGGCAGGCTGATCGTTGCCGCAATACTCTCTCCGGGCCAGTCCGATGGCATAAGAGAAGAACGATGCCGGTCGGCGGCCGCCATGACGACGCCGCGCGCGATTGCATCCGCGGGCGAGCCGGGCTGAAATGCAATACCGTCCAGAAGTGCCGTGCCGGAAGCAAAGCGCTCGAGGCCGAAAAGCGTAGACAGAAGCCGGCTCTTGCCGGCACCGAGGACGCCGGTAATGGCGACGACCTCGCCAGCAGGGAGTGCGAGATCGATCGCCGGGCTGTCGGCAAACAGCTGTACGCCCTGAAGCTCCAGTATGGTTCGGTCGAATTGTTCACGGCGATGCGAGCGGGCCACCTGCATGGAACGGCCGATCATGGTTTCGATCGCGGCGTTGAAGTCGATCGGCTGCGAGAAGGCACCGACGTTGCGGCCGCCGCGCAGAACAACCACGCGATCGGCTAGTGCATCCAGATCGGCCGTACGATGCGAGATGTAGAGAATGCCCAGGCCGCGGGCCTTCAGCCGACGGACGATATCATAAAGCCGGCTTGCCTCGCGCGCAGACAAGCTTGCGGTCGGCTCATCCAGGATCAGCAATTGCGCCTGATTGGAAAGGGCACGGGCGATGGCGACCATCTGCCGGTCGGCAGTTCCGAGATCGCCAAAATCCCGGTCGAGCGGCAAGTCGAAGCCGGCTTCAGACAGGATCGCTTCCGCCTTCCGCCGCACCGAACGCTTCGACAGAAAGAAGGGCTGGCGTCCGTCCACATATTGGTTGAGCAGCAGGGCGTCCGCGACCGAAAGGCCGGCGATCCCGACGACATCGGTCGATTGATGCACGGTCACGATGCCCTGCGCCGTCGCCTCGGCCGGGCTTTCGGGGCGATAATCCGCTCCGTTCCATAGGATGCTGCCAGAATCGGCGCGGTGAATGCCCGACAGGATTTTGACCAGCGTCGACTTGCCGGCGCCGTTGGCTCCCATCAGCGCGACGATCTCGCCGCGATCGACGGTCAGAGACGCTGCCGCCAGGGCCTGCGTCGAGCCGAAGGCAAGCGAAAGATTTTGGGCATCCAGCAAGGTCATGGGCAAGGGGTCACCGATTGTCAGCGGTACTCGTAAGCCACTGGCATTCAATTAAAAGGACAAGCCTTGCTTTGTTTATTTAATCTATAGAATAAATTTTTTCTGCGCTTGGTTCGCCTGCATTCGGGTCTCGATAGGTAGACGGCGGGACCGAGCAAGCCTTACTCCGGCCTGTCTCCGGGGAGTTTAATTTGTCTGAAATTGCAAGGGAACCGCAAAACCCTTCCTTTAATCTACTATTTTTGTAGACAATATAAAACCATTAAATACCAGCAATTTCCGCGATGGCGAGGTATTTACGTCGCGCCTGCGGAAACATGCGCCAGAGGTTTTCATGGATACAGTGCTCTATCTCGCTTCTCTCGCGCCGCGGCCAAGCCTTGCGGCAACCAAACGCGCCTGGTCGATTCTGCAGCATTTTCTGGCAGGCCTAATGGTCCTCTTTTCGCTTCTGGTGCTGCTGCACGCTGTTTGCGGAAGCTGAGATCCGCGCTTCCATCAGGAACTGAAAGGAAAACGAATGGGCCCGGCGTGCCGCATCTGAACGCCGGGCCTTATGCGGTTACTTGATGCTGTTCAGATCGACGCCCTTGGTTTCCCGAACGAAGATAAGGCCAATGATCAGAGTCATCGCAGCGATCGCGATCGGGTACCAGAGGCCATAATAGATATCGCCCTTGGCGGCGCTCATGGCGAAGACCGTTGCCGGCAGCAGGCCGCCAAACCAGCCGTTACCGATATGATAGGGCAGCGACATGCCGGTATAGCGGATGCGGGTCGGGAACATCTCCACCAGGATTGCGGCGATCGGGCCGTAGACCATCGTCACGTAGATGACGAGGATGGTCAGGATGAGGATGGTCAGCGGCCAGTTGATGGCTGCGGGATCGGCAACCATCTTGAAGGCACCACCGTTGGGAATGGTGTAGACCGGCATATCGGTCGCGCCGCCCGCTTGATCCGCCGTCAGAAGCTTCGCCTTGACGAGATCCGCGACCGGAGTGACCGTCTTGTCGCCCGCCCGCACGGTTGCCGCATTGAGCCCGAGTTCCGGGTTTGCGGCGATGAAGGCATCCAGCTTGGCATCCGGCACCTTGGCAGGATCGCGCGCCAGCGGGAAGCCGGCCTTTTGCAGGGCAAGGTTCATGTCATGCGTGAATGCAGCGCTCTTGGCCGCTGTACCGGCACCTGCCGCCGTTGCATCGTAAGAGGTGATGGTCGCGTCGCCGATCTTGACGGTTGCCGGCTGTCCGGCTGGGCCTTCGGCGATCATGTAGGGCACGGACGACTTCGACAGGAACGAGGTGGCGATGTCGCATGAATTGTTGAACTGGTTGGTGAGGCCAACCGGATTGAACTGAAAAGTGCAATCGCCAGGAGCAGCCGTCACCGTCGCCCGGACGGTTTGCTCCGCTTGGGCGAGGGCGGGATTTGCGGCATTGGTCAGCGCCTTGAAGAGCGGGAAATAGGTGAGGATCGCCAGCGCAAGCCCCGCCATGATGATCGGCTTGCGGCCGATCTTGTCGGACAGCCAGCCGAAGAACACAAAGAAGCCGCTGCCGATCAGGAGCGCGATCGCGATCATGATGTTGACCGATTGGCCGTCGACCTTCAGCACGTTCTGCAGGAAGAACAGCGAGTAGAACTGGCCGGCATACCAGACGACTGCCTGGCCCGCGGTGAGACCGAATAGCGCGATCAAGGCGATCTTTGCATTCTTCCACTGACCGAAGGCTTCGGAAAGCGGAGCCTTGGAGCCCTTGCCCTCTTCCTTCATCTTCTTGAAGGCCGGCGATTCACTGAGCGATAGCCGGATCCAGACGGAGATGGCGAGCAGAAGGCAGGAGAGAAGGAAGGGAATACGCCAGCCCCAGGCTGCGAAAGCCTCCTTGCCGAGCGCATTCTGCACGATCAGGATGACGATCAGCGACAGGAACAGGCCGAGTGTTGCCGTTGTCTGGATCCACGACGTGTAGTAGCCGCGTTTGTTGTCGGGCGCATGCTCGGCGACGTAGGTGGCGGCGCCACCATATTCGCCGCCAAGCGCAAGGCCCTGCAGCAGGCGAAGGATGATCAGGATGACAGGCGCGGCGATGCCCCAGCTCGCCGATCCGGGAAGGACGCCGACCAGGAAGGTCGAAAGACCCATGATCAGGATCGTGACGAGGAAAGTGTACTTACGTCCGACAAGATCGCCGATGCGCCCGAAGACGAGGGCGCCGAACGGCCGGACGAGGAAGCCTGCGGCAAAGGCGAGCAGGGCGAAGATATTGCGGGTTGCTTCCGGATAGTCGCTGAAGAAGGCCGTGCCGATGAAGGCGGCCAGAGAACCGTAAAGATAGAAATCGTACCATTCGAACACGGTTCCGAGGGAGGAGGCGAAGATGACCTTCTTCTCCTCCCTGGTCATGCCTCGACTCGTCGTCTCGGCCACGGACGTGGATGCCATGAATCAATCCTCCCAATTGCACCAGGGACATGGTCAAAAGACCCGTGTCATGTCCCCCATAATGACATTACGCAGGACTTTCCTGCCGATGGGCGCGGAAAGTCGCGCCAGTGGATGCTCTCCTGATTTCCTCCCCCAGGAGATCACGCACCTGATGCATATGTGAGTGTTGGCCAAAAATTGAAAATTGCAATGGCTGCAACCGCTGTTGCTCATGGAAATCTGTGTGTAAGTATCAAGAAATATGAATATGTCATTGCCCGGCGTAACGGCCGGGGCTTGTCGCCGGCAAAAGCGCTGTCGGGCGCGGCGAAATGTGAGGCACCCGACATGGTTCGCAGATGTGAGTCCAGGCCTCTTCGCGCTGATTTCAGGCCGGCTGCAGCTGCAAGCGCCGCATGGGCGGAAAGGCAAGCGCGACGGCGGCAGCCCCCAGCCCCACCATGGAGGAGCCGATGAAGAGCCAGGAGTAGTTGGCGAAGGTATCGAAGATCCAGCCGCCGATCAAAGGTCCGGCTGCCATGCCGATGCTCGAGAGCATCGATGCCGCTCCAAAGACAGTGCCAATGACGCGCGGCCCGAAATATTCGCGCGCCAGCACGGCATAAAGCGGCATCACGCCGCCATAGGCACTGCCGAAGACGACCGCCAGCGCATAGAACTCGCCAAGCTCGCTGACCAGCAGATAGGTGGCAAGTGCCGCCGCCTGCACCAAGAGGCCGGCGACCAGCACCGGTTTCACACCGAACCTGTCCGCAAGCGTCCCGTAAAGGAGGCGGCCGCCAAGACCCGCAAGGCCCTCGACACTATAGATGCTGACCGCCGCCATCGGCCCCACGCCGCAGATGGTGGCGTAGCTGACCATGTGGAAGATCGGTCCGGAATGGGCTGCACAGCAGGCAAAGAAGGTCGCGCCGAGCACGAGGAACTGCGGCGAGCTGAAGATCCGCCCGAGCGGCAGGCTCCGCTCTTCCCTTTGTCCATCCGCGCCGGTGGTCTCGGCAAGGACCGGTGCTCGCCGCACCAGCAGCGCCGCCGGTATCAGCAGAACCCACGCCATGATGCCGATGACCAGCATGGCAAAACGCCAATCGTAAGCGGAAATCAGGTAGCGGGCGAAAGGCGACACCGTCATCGGTGCGACGCCCATGCCGGCTGAGACCAGGGACACCGCAAGACCTCTGCCCTTGTCGAACCAGGCGGTCGTTGCCGCGATCATCGGGGCGAAGAAGGCACTGGCGGCAAGGCCGACGAGAATGCCGTAGGTCAGCTGGAATTGCAGAAGCGACCCCGCCCGGCTTGCCAGGACAAGCGCCAGCCCAAGCAGCAACGCGCCGATCATCACTACGATGCGGATGCCAAAGCGATCGCTGGCGGCTCCCCAGGCAAAGGCACCGAGGCCCATGGTCAGGAAATTCAGCGTCATGGCGGCAGCGATGCCGGCATGCGACCAGCCTGTATCCGCGGCAATCGGCACTTGAAAGATCGCCAGCGAAAACATCGCGCCGAGCGCAACACAAGTCATCAGCGCACCGGCACCGACGATCACCCAACGATAGGACGAACTCATTTTGCAGCTCCCTTCATCCGGTTCGGTTCAAGGTGCGAAAGATCCGATAATATGCTTTCGCGCCATGTCTGGAATAAAGACGATTGCGTCGGGACGATTTCGACATTGCCGCCGTAAAAATTTTTATCGGCGGCGTGGGCGATTCATTTGCCCATGTCGGATCGGCACTGGATGAGAGGCATCCTCGGTAGACTGAAGTGGTAGAAGCTCACCCTCCCCTTGAGGGGGAGGGTCGGCCGTAGGCCGGGGTGGGGTGACTGCGGCAATCTCTGAGGCCAGACAATTGTCACCCCCACCCGCCGCTTTGCGGCGACCTCCCCCCTCAAGGGGAGGTATTATCTAGCATGCGGTGCGCTCAGCGAGAAGAATGTCCCGCGCGGGTGGTTGCTCGGACACCCAGCGGCCGGAGGCATCCGGAATTTAATCCTGAGCTCATATAGGGCTGCTAAGACAGCCGCCTCGATGCTGGAAGACCCTGCTTCGCTGCCGGAAGGTCGGCGGATGCAGCTGCAAATGATATACAGGCTTAAAGCAATACCGAACCAGATCTTCACGTCATGGAGCGGACTATTCAATGGCTCATATCGTCATCATCAATCCGCGTTTCGAAACCTCCTATTGGGGCATGGAGCACGCTCTGCCGCTGTTCGACGTCAAGGCCAATCTTCCGGTGGCCTGCCTGCCTTTGCTGGCGGCGCTGACGCCGGCCGAACATACCGTCACTCTGGTGGACGAGAATATCGAGCCGATAGACTACGGCCTGTGTGAGAAGGCCGATATCGTTGCGCTGACGGGCATGATCGTTCAGCGCTTCCGAATGACGGAAATCCTGACCGAGCTCAAACGGCGCAACTGCTTCACCGTCGTCGGCGGACCTTGGATTACGGTCAAGGAGGACTATTTCGGCAATCTCGTCGATGTCTCCTTCATCGGCGAGGCGGAGGAGACCTGGCCGAAATTCCTGGCTGAATGGCAGGAGGGTCATCATGCCCGGCGCTACGAACAGGCCGACAAGACGGATATGAGCAAGGTGCCCGTGCCGCGCTTCGATCTCTTGAAGATGGACGAATATGCTGTCGGTAGCATCCAGTTCTCGCGTGGCTGTCCCTTCACCTGCGATTTCTGCGATATCATCGTCGTTTTCGGCCGCAAGCCGCGCATTAAGACCAGTACGCAGGTCATCGCCGAGATGGAGGCCCTGCTCGCTTCCGGGATGGATACGGCCTTCATCGTCGACGACAATCTGATCGGCAACAAGAAGGCGATCAAGGAAGTGCTGCGGGATGTCGTCGCCTGGCAGGAGCGCCATCATTACCCGATGACGTTCCTGACGGAGGCGTCGATCGATCTGGCTGACGATGCCGAACTGATGCAGCTGATGGTCGATGCCAATATTCGTGTCGTCTTCATCGGTATCGAAACCCCGAACGAAGAGGCGCTGCGCGAAACCAAGAAGCTGCAGAACCTGCGCAAGGGCGGGACGATGTTGGAGAAAATCCACACGATCCAGCAGACCGGCATGGAAGTCTGGTGCGGCATGATCCTTGGCTTCGACAGCGACGATGCAACCATCTTCGATGCGCAGCGGGTTTTCATCAAGGATGCGCGCATCGTCAACGCCATGATCGGCATGCTGGCGGCAATTCCGAAGACGCCGCTCTATACGCGCCTTGCCAAGGAAGGCAGGCTCGATCACGACGACCCGCCTGCTTACGGCACCAATGTCATTCCGCTTAACCTCTCGCGCGAAACTCTACGGGACGGATATCTTTCGGTCCTGAGCGATCTACATCAGCCGGCCGCCTATTTCGATCGTCTGGATGCGCTCTATATCGATGCCCGTATCGAACCGGAAAGTACCCGCTTACGCCACCTGCGCCGCCACCCGCTGCGTTTGCTGGCGCTCAACGCGACATGGGCACTCGAGGCGGTCGGGATTTTCCTCCGGCTGATGCGCCGGGTGAAGGAGGCGGATTTGCGAGCCACTTACCGCGCGCGGCTCTTCAACCTCCTGCGGCATCGGCGCTCTCCCGTCGTGCTGCAAATCTATGCCATCAAATGCGCCATGCATTACCACGCCCATATCATGGTGCAGCAGATGCGCACCGGGGGCGGCATCGTCAATTCGTTCTAGCCCGGCTTCAAACTTGGCAGACCTTGCGGGCAGTCAGGCCCGCTGCGGCAGCGATCCTCCTCTGCTCGCCAACGTCGTCACTGTTGCTTCGATGCAACATATTGTGCTGGATATTTGCAATTCGAAATTGTGGGGTTGCCGATTGGCGGATCTCGCGTATGATACGTCCATCCGCAAATCGAACAGGGAGGCGTGACATGCATAATCTACATATGTTTACATACGTCTCCGGCGGAATGATGTCGACGGCCTTGGTGTGTGCTACGCCAACGGCACGACGACTCTATAATTAAAGCTAAAAAAGCTTTATCTACGGCCGCTTAGGCGTTTTCCCATTAAACCTATATGACTTGCCGAGGGAATGACTTGGTGCGTCTTTGACGCATTCGCTCCTGAAGCCGGTCAAGCTTCAAGAGGACCTGGTCGCGTGATTGCGCCAGGAATAACGATGGCTCCTTCACAATTTATAGTTGCCGAGAGTTTGACGGCGACGATCGATGAACTGTATAAGAAATTCGGTGCCTGGAGGACTGTACGTGCCCTGTTGTTTGTCGCCTGGAAACGGCGGCAGATCTATGAGGATGTATCCGGATTATCGAATTATCAGCTTCGTGATATCGGCCTTCCCGAGCGTGAGGAAGGGTTGGATTATCGCAGCTTGCTGGCGTTGCATGTGAGCCGCCTTAAATGAGGTGGGCTTGATGCAGGCGAACGCTTCATGGCTTGTCCTTCTCGATCTCCGTTGGTTCGAGAATGACGGTGCGGCAGCAAAATCAGGACGGATGGGAAACCATTTGCGTGGTGGGCTCACTACTCCGTTCGCTGTAGCTTACCTATCGGCCGCCGCGCGGCGGATATCGCAGGGGGAGGCGATGCCTTCCCCTGCGACCTGACTGGCGTCGAAGCCCAAACTGACCGATATCTTCCCATGCCGGCAGCATATCGGTTCGAATTCTCCAGTGAATAATGATGTGCCGTCCGGAGAGGGTCGCAATCTTCCCGCAATCCGCTTATGCAATGCAGTCGTTCCATTTGGGGGATGGTTCGTTGCGGATCTTGTTGCTGGAAGATGAGCCGGAAATGGCTGCGGCGCTGAGCGCTGCATTGCAGGCTCGCGATGCCGTCGTCGATCACGTCTCGATCCTGGCCGATGCCGAAGAGGCTGCGATAAATCTCCCTTACGATGCCATTCTCCTCGACCGGCAGGTTCCGGATGGCGACGGCTTGTCAATCATTCCGAAGCTGAGGGCTGCCGGCGTCAATACGCCCGTTATCGTGTTGACTGCACGCGGCGATCTCGACGATCGTATTGGCGGTCTTGATACCGGCGCCGACGATTATCTCGTCAAGCCTTTTGCCATAGAGGAGCTGCTGGCACGACTGCGGGCCATTCTGAGACGCCCCGGCGAGTTGCGGACCGAGGTGGTGAATTTCGGCAGGCTGTCCTATGACTTCGACTGCCATGACATACTGATCGAAGGCCAACGGCTCGAATTGCCACGCCGGGAAGTTCTGGTCTTCGAGGCGCTTGCGCGCCGGCTTGGCCGCACGGTGCCGCGTCATGCTCTGGAAGAGGCCGTCTACGGGTTCAGCGAAGATATCCAGTCGAATACGCTGGATGCGCATATCTCCCGTCTTCGCCGCAAGCTTGCCTCCGTGGAGTCCGGTCTGGAGATCCATCCCGTTCGCGGTATCGGCTATCTGATGAGACAGAAATCATGATCGCAAGCCAACCTTCCCTGCGATGGCGTCTCGTATCGCGCCTGTCATTCCTGCAGGCGATCTTCCTATCGTTGCTTGCGGTGCTGATCGTCGCCGCCTTGTGGGCGACCGGCAGCTTTATCTCGATTCAGCCGGAAGACGAGACCATCGATGCCATCTCCCAGTCGATTGGCCGGGATGAAAATGGCGCCCTTGCACTCACGGAAACACCGGCGCTTCTAGCGCGGCGCGAGAACCTGCCAGGTCTCTGGTTCGTCGTGCGCGATCGCAGCGGCGCTGTGATCCAAGACGGAAGCGTGCCTCCGGCCTATGCGACGATCGGCGCTGCGCTCGACGGTATCGGACAGGCCCGTTTCGGCAGCAATCTCGGCGGCAGTATCGTGCCGGCCGCCCGGCTGCAATGGGTATCGTCTCCGGCCGGCGAGATCCAGGTCCTGACGGGCGTGGACGGCAGCGTATCGACGGTCCGCATCCTTGGAGCCATGAGTATTGTCTTCTTTAGCGCCCTTCTGCCGCTGCTGATCGTCACCGCGATCGCAACGATGATTGCCGCGCCGATCGTGGTTCGCCGCGCTTTTTCTTCCCTCGATTCCGCCGTTGCTCGCGCCGGACAGATCGATATCAATCGCCAGGGTACGCGGCTGCCGGTCGACGATGTCCCGCGCGAGATCCTGCCGCTTGTCGAAGCCGTCAATGATGCGCTGAGCCGGCTGGACGAAGGCTATGAACGGCAGAAACGTCTTTTCTCTCATCTTGCCCATGAGTGGCGTACCCCGGTCGCGATCCTGCAGACACGTCTCGATGGCCTGCCGGCAGGCCCTTTGAAAGAGCGGCTCTTCGAGGATACGGTTCGCCTTGCGACCCTTGCCGAGCAATTCCTCGATCTTCAGCGCCTCAATCATCGTTTCGAACCGGCTTCGGTCGATCTCGTGGAGATCGCCGAGCACGTGGTTTCGGAGCTGGCGCCGCTTGCGATCGCTGCCAATTACGAACCCTGCTTCATCAAGGACGAGGAGATCGTCCAGGTTCTCGGTGATCGCATGGCCATCGAGCGGGCCGTCGCCAATGTCGTACAGAATGCGATCCAACATGGCGGCCGCCGTGGCAGGATAATTGTCCATGTTGGTCGTGCCACCGGCATCACCGTAACCGACGAAGGAAACGGTATCCCGCCGGAGGAGCGGGACCGCATCTTCGAGCCGTTTCATCGCCTCCCCGGGCGCGGCAAAGGGTTCGGTCTTGGGCTCAACCTCGTTCAGGAAATTGCTAGGCTTCACGGTGGGCAGGTTTGCGTTGTCGACGGACCGACCGGAGGTGCGACTTTTAGATTGAGCTTCCCGATGGCCGGGTAGGTCGTCGCGGGTTCCCCGGTGCAATGTTCCCGCAATCGGCTCCCCTTAGGAAGGGCCTGCCGCGCAGGCGAATCTTTCAAGCCCTACTGGCGGGAACACATGTCAAACACGTCTCTATTTCTGCGAACTCTCTTGACCAATCCGCGCATGGTCGGGGCCATAGCGCCCTCCGGTTCAATGCTGGCCAATCTTATTACTAGCGAAGTCGATCCTTCGGCGGGTCCGGTTCTGGAGCTCGGCCCCGGAACGGGTGTATTCACGCAGGCCTTGCTTGCGCGCGGCATATGCGAGAGGGATATTACGCTGATTGAGTCTGCCCATGGCTTTGCCAGCCTGCTTCGACAGCGGTTTCCCGATGCTCGTGTCGTCTGCGCCGATGCCGCGCGGCTTGGCACTCACAACCTGCCGGAAGGCGTGCGGTTCGGCTGCGCGATCAGCGGATTGCCGCTGCTCAACATGTCGCCGAAGACAGTGATTGCCATTCTGACTGCGGTCTCGGCAAGGCTGCATGAGGGCGGGGCGCTCTATCAGTTCACCTATGGTGTCCGCTGTCCGGTGCCGCGTCGTTTGCTCGATCGGTTCGGCTTCAAGGCAACGCTGCACGGCCGGGTGTTGCGCAACTTCCCGCCCGCCAGGGTCTATAAGATCGTCCGGCGCAGGCCACTTCATTATCCGGCTGTGGTCGTATGAATGGTACCTCCCATCTGTTGGATGTGCTGCCCGATCTGGCGGCATGGGGATTGCTTGGTCTTGCGCTATGTTCGGCGATCGAGAAGCTCGTCCCAGTCATACCATCCGCCGGCATGCTCTTGATGCTGGGTATGTTGGGTGTCGTCCATCTTGCGGCTCTACCCATCGTGATTGCCATTACCGCCGGTGGTTCAACGGCAGGCTCGTTGTTTTGGTATGGAATGGGCCGATGGCTGGGGCCGGTGCGTGGCGACATTTTCGTGCTGAAGGTGACCAGGTATCTGGATATTAAAGAAGAGCGGTATCTGCGTCTGAAGCGCAATTATCGTGGTAATCTGATACGGATCGCGTTCTTCGGCCAGCTTGTGCCTGTTGTCAGGGCCTATATGGCATTTCCGGCAGGCGTGCTCGCCATGCCCCTGCCAGGCTTCGCCATCGCAACATTCTGCGGCGCATTGATGTGGAATACGCCGTTTCTGGTGTCGGGCTACTTGCTGCGGAGGCAGATATTTACACCAGATACAGCAACGCCTGCCGCCGTTGCAGCAATCGCTTTGGTTAATTTTCTGGTGTTTGCTCTGTTCCGATTTCGCCGGCTAAGCCGCAATGCGGCTTAGCCGGTCATCTCGCTTGCCGTCGGCTATACGGTCAGGACGGCATATATGACGCCGCCATTCTCGCCACGCGTAAGGGAAACATCGGCGATCGGGTGCTTGACTTTATCGATGATCGACTGGACATCCTCGTCCGTTCGCCAGATCAGCGGCCAGTTCATGAAGGTCTCCATATAACCTTCGACACCGATATCCTTGGCGAAGTTTGCAAGCAGGAACTTGCCGCCGGGCTTCAGCATCTGCAGGCAGCGTTCCGTCAGACGCACGGCTACGCTTTCGGCCAGATAATCGTAAAGGCCTGCTGCATAGATGAAGTCGAACGTGCCGAGCTTCTGTGCGCGTCCCAAAATGGTGCGAACGGAGCCGTTGATCGCTTCGATGCAGCTGCCTTGGAAGGCCGAGCTCACCGTCCCGACGCTGACCGGATCCTGATCAAGTGCGACCCAGCGTTTGAGCCTGCCGCTCCGCAGAGCCTTTGACAGCTCCGCTTCGCGAAGATGGCCGGCCGCGATCGCCAGGATCTCGGCGCCATCCGTCGCCTCCGCCGCCGCATCGACATGCGCTGCCAGGATCTCGCGCCTTTCACGCACGGCGACTGCGGATGCTGCACGCCGAGTGAAATCGTAAACTTCAGCGCCCAGCGCCGAAGCTTCCGCCACCTGTGCGGCAACGGCTGGATGTTCGTAAATGAAATCCAGCAGATAGGCATCCCCGCTATAGCCGCGCGGCTTTTCGAAGGACCATCGTGTCAGAGGGTCCTGCAGCAGGAAGGACGACACGGGATGACCCTGCGCAACCGAGGCCAAATGGGCCCAGGTCAGGGGTGTCGTCTTGCTTTTCAGCGCCTGCAGACGCTCGGTCAAGGCCTTCATCGTGCCGGGAACGGGTGCGTTTGCTTCGAAGGCCTGCTGCGTAAGGGAGAGAATGAGGGCGAGTTCGGCTTCGCCCTCCTTAATTTGGTCGGTTGTAAGGTTGTTACCGGACGATCTCGTATGTTCCGAGATGGACTGAGAGGTAACGAGGCTGAAGCCATCAAGAGCGGTTTGAAATTGTTTCAATTTTAAATCATTCCGTGAACACTACGCAAACCATATCTCATATAAAAATTGAGCGCTATGGTTTTGTTAATGTCGCTGCGGCAACGCTTTCGTTATCAAACGGATCAAATTAGCCGCCGTGGTGAAGCGAGCGATTTGTTCATTCGAGCGACGCAAAGGTAACGCGGTGGACATGAAGTCTCGGCTAACTCGGGTGATGATGAGCATGCGTCGATTGTCGGGAAGCAGCGATCTTGGTCAGAGCGAGGCCCGCATGACTAACCGCCCCGATGAGCTGCGTGCGCTCTACAAAGCCTATAGCAACGATGCGCGGCGTGCCCTGGCTCGCAGCGGTCTGTGGCTTGCCGTGCCTGTTTATGTCCTCTTCCTGATCACGGATCTGGTCTTCATTCCCGACGTTTCGCACGTGACGATCCCTGCGCGGTTTCTGATCGGTGGCTTTTCGCTTCTGACCCTGGAAATGCAGTTTTCGCGGCAACGTCGTGCCGGCGAGCTTGAGGCGACATGTGCTGCGGCTGTCGTTCTTGGATATGTCGTGTGGCTGCTGCCGGCATTGCAGACGGCCAATGCCGAGGCATTCTCCTATTATGCCGCCTTCGGCGCCATCTTCATGATGGGCGTTAACCTTTTCTTCAGCCTCGAATTCGGTTTGGCACTGCTCTCGTCGGGGCTGATCTTCGCCTTTTTCCTGCTGTCGCTGACGGAATTTCACTACAGCGCCGCCTATTGTCTGGCCTTCACCACCTTCTATCTCTGTTGCTTCGTATTCACCTCCTATGTGAACTGGAAACTGAACAAGGAGCGCTTCAACGTCTTTCTCAATGCAAGAGAAGCGGAGCTGCAGCAGCGCCAGGCGACAGAACGCGGCGAAGCTCTTCTGCGGCTCTCCATTACCGATTCCCTGACCGGGATGGAGAACAGAAGAGCTGCCGATATAAGGCTGAAACAGTTTTGGGATCGCTGGCGCGAGAAGGGCGCAGCATTCGCCATCCTGCTGGTCGATGTCGACTTCTTTAAGAAGTACAATGATTATTACGGCCATCAGGAGGGTGATCACTGTCTTGTGACGGTTGCCAATGCGCTGTCGAACATCGTCGCTCCGCTCGGTGCGACGGTCGGGCGCTACGGTGGCGAGGAATTCATCGTTATCCTCGATCTGGAGAACAGCTCGGATGCGCTGGCCTTGGCGGATGCCATTTGTCAGGGGATCGAAGCTCTCGATATCGTCCATGCACAGCGCCTGGATGGCTTTCGGCATGTCACGGTGAGCGTTGGAGCGACCATTACGAGAGACGTCGCCGGCGCGAAGCTGGAGAATGTGATCAACGAGGCCGATCGCGCGCTGTATTCGGCAAAGGCGAGCGGCCGCAATTGCGCACGGATATTCGACCCGAACGAGCTGCCCGGCGGCGATGCGAGCGAGAATATCGCAGCCATTCTGAAGATCGCCATCCAGCAGAACCTCGTCTCGCTTGTCTATCAGCCGATCCAATATCTCCAGACCGGAGAAATCGGTGCCTATGAAGCTCTGATGCGCCTGCAGTTGCTAGACGGGTCGAATGCTTCTCCGGCCGTCTTTATCCCGATAGCGGAGCGCACCGGGGCCATCATGGAGCTCGGCTATTGGGCGATCAGAAGGGCCTGCTGTGATTTGCTTACCCGCGACATTGTCGACACGGTCAGCATCAACGTCTCTCCGATACAGCTTCGGGCTCCGGGTTTCGCCGCGCAGGTGGCGGCTATTTTGGCGGAAACGGGCGTTTCGGGTCACAGGGTGGCGTTCGAGATCACCGAGGGCGTCGATATGGAGATACGCCCCGATGTGCTCGACAGCATTCAGGATCTGAAGAAGCTCGGCATCAAATTCTGGCTGGATGATTTCGGCACAGGTTTTGCCGGGTTGTCATGGCTTCGCCTGATGGAGTTCGAAACCGTCAAGATCGACAAATCCTTCCTGCATGATGCGGCAAGCAACGACGGCGCGAAGATCCTTCTCGAGGATATCATCGGTCTGGTGCGCAATCGCGGCCATCGCATCCTGGTCGAGGGCGTGGAGGACGAGGAGCAACTCAATCTCGTCAAATCCTTTGGCATCGATGCCGTTCAGGGATACCATATCGGCCGTCCGGCACCTGCGCTCAAGCATCCGATCACGATGATGCATACAGGCCGCCGCCGTCTGCAGGCATCGGCCTGAAGCACAGGCCGTCTCCAGGTCGAGGGTGATGAGAATGGCAAACGTCGATCTGTCCGAGATCTACCGAGGCTATATTGCCTGTCTCAACGGACAAGATTGGCCAAATCTGCGTAAATTCGTCCACGAAGACGTGTGCTATAATGGCGCCCATGTCGGGCTATCAGGCTATCGGCAAATGCTCGAAGATGATTTTCGCGCCATTCCCGATCTTCATTTCGATATCACTTTACTAATCTGCGAACCGCCACGCGTCGCAAGCCGCCTGCAATTTGATTGCAGGCCGACGGGCATGCTGTTCGGTATGGCGGTGAATGGCAGAAGGGTACAGTTTGCCGAGAATGTCTTCTATGAGTTTCTGGACAGGCGAATCCGGAACGTCTGGTCTGTCATCGACAAGGCGGCAATCGCGGCCCAGCTCTAGGACTTTTTCCCAAGGCGCAACGCTATGAAGCCTGCTACGAACGCCGCGAGGCCGCTTGCAATAATCGGGCCGGAATAGCTGCCGGTATGGTCGAAAATAAAGCCCGCTGCGGTTGGCCCGATCAGGGCTGCTACACCCACGGCCGAATAGAGATACCCGATAACTGCACCAATCTGGCGCGTGCCGAACAAGTCGGCGGCGACAGCCGGATAAAGGCCGACGCACCCGCCATAGCTCATGCCGAAGATCAATGCAAATAAAGTGAGCTGGATCATGCCTGATGCCGACGCCCATATGGCAAAGGAGGCAGCGACTGCAAGGGTGAGCGATGCCAGCAGCTGCCGGCGGCCGAAACGATCTCCCAGGCCTGCCAGAAAGAAGCGGCCGACGATGCTGCCGACACCGATAACGCTGACAAGGGCGGTTCCGTCCTGAATGGAAAGACCCATGTCGCGGGCGGCGGCGACGATATGGACGTAAGGAATGAAGGTGCACAGAGAGGACAGGAGAAGCACGACATAGAAAAGCCAGAACCGTCCGTCGCGCCATATTGCGGGGAGCGTATGGTTGCCGGCGTAAGCTAGGTGCGAGATCGTACTGTCCCGTCGCTTGCGGACAAGCAATGCCGCCGGCACGCCAAAGACCGCGAAGATGCAGGCAAGAGTAAGGAAACATCCTCGCCAGCCGATGAAGGGAAGGGCCTTGCCGATGGCAAAGGGCAGGATCAAGGTGCCAAGTCCAATCCCCGCCGTCGCGATGCCCGACGCCTGGCTTCGTTTGTGGATGAACCAGGATTGCACCGCTCCGATCGCCGGAACGTATGAGAGGCCGATCCCAAACCCGACGCCGAAGCCATACCAGATGTAAAGGGCGGTAAGGGACCCGGCACGGCTGGCGCCGATATAGCCGAGGATCATGGCGGCAAGCCCCAGAAGAACCAGACCGCGGGGCGACCATCTGTCGGCGAGAGGCCCGGCAATCGCGCCGAGCGAGTAGAAGAGGAATGCGGAAATGGAGAAGACGAGGGCGATCTCACCGCGGGAGGCGCTAAACTCCGCGGCAAGGCCCGGCAAGGTGGCGGAGAAGGAGTAGGCGGCTCCGAACGTCACGGCCGTCAGCACATGGGCGGCGGCAACGACCTTCCATCCCTCCCGCGTATCGGCTTCTTCATGGTCACGCGAAAGGGCAAGGTCGGACATCGGTGCGCTCGGTCAAATCATGTTGCCGGCCAATATGGCCCAGGAGGCAGCATAGGAAAAATGAATAGCGTTGATGTCTTTTATCGATTCTCCTGATTCATCTCATGGCTGATGGTCGGTTTATTCGGGAATTGCCGGCGAGGAAGAGGCCAGATCGGTTTCGATGAAAATGCAGGATCTATCGGCGGTCTGCAGCATCGTGTCGGCGACGCTTCCGTAGGAAAGGCTGCCGCTGGCTCTTTTGCTTACGCCGAGCACGATGAGATTATACCCGCCGCTGCGTGCATGCCGCAGGATCGAGAGCTCCGGCGAGGGGCCTTGCTGCACGACCTTTTCGATCTGCACGCCATAATAATCTGCAATTGCACCGACCTTGTTCAAAATATCCCGATGGTCGCTGCCGCGGTCGCTGATGCGTGGAATAGCGCTGGCGTTGCGCGGCTCGACGATTAACAACAGCGCGCAATGGGCGTTTGCCGCCTTTGCGATCGCGAGCCCGAATTCGGCAGCGCGGATGGAACGCTCCGTGCCGCTGACGGGCAGGAGGATCCGCAGATCCCCCGGATTCTTTGGAAGCGAGCCGCGTGCCGTTATGATCGCCGAAATTCCCTGGAACGCCGATGTCATGACCTGCAGCGACGGGCCAAAGCGACCATCGTCTCCCATGGAGGGTTCGATGCCCGCAAGGAGAAGATCGTGGCCTGTATCGGAGACGTCTTCGAGTACAGTTTCGAGTTTGTCGCTCTTTTCTCGAACTGTCACATGGATATCGCCTTGGCCAGCCAAATTCTGCTCCGGTGGCGCAGACGCAAGCAGGTCGGTGGCGTATTGGCGCAGATCTTCCGCGATTGTCTTGGCTTGCGACGCTGGACGCAAGTCTCCCGATGCATTGGGCGCGTCCAGAGTTTCATCGGCTTCGCGCGCATCCATCACCGTGACGGGCATCTTGCGCGTCACCGCGAAGAAAGCGGCGATCCAGGTTGCCAGACGGCTGCTTTGTGAACCGTCGACAGCCAGCAGGATGCGTTCAAAATTTCCGAGGAAGCTCTCGCTTTCGAATTGTTCGCGCTCCAGACGATTGCGTTCCTCTTCGCGCAGCGGCAGGCGGGCAAGTGCCCAACGAAGCGTCGGCGGCATCGCCATGGTGGTGATGACGGCCATGGCGACGATGACGGAGAAGAGCTTTTCGTCCAGCACGCCGACCGACAGGCCTATGGTCGCGACGATCACTTCCGTCGATCCCCTCGCATTCATGCCGCAGCCGAGCGCCAGGGCCTCCGATGTCGAATAGCCGCCGAACCTGGCGGCGGCAAAAGCGCCGCCGAACTTGCCGATGCTCGCTATGACCACGACGGCAGCCATCAGCAGCAGGATGGAGGGATCGGCAAGCACGGTGAGATCGGTCTGCAGGCCGGTCAGCCCGAAGAAGACGGGCATGAACAGAGCCGTCGTCAAGGCGCGAAGCTGCACATCGATCTGACGTGTGAGAATGGGCGATTCACCGACCAGAATGCCGGCAACGAAGGCGCCGAGGACGGTATGGACGCCGATGAGGTTGGTGATGATCGCCATCGTACCCATGATTGCGATGATGGCGCTGAGCACGGGCAGGTCGCTGTGGAAATTGTCGTTGGTCCAGCGGATAATTTCGAAGACTACCCGTCTGCCGACGGTGAAGCTGACGGCCATGAAGGCCAGCGTCCCGATCACGCTGGTTGCCAACGTCGTGAGATCGACCGTGCCTTTTTCGGCAAGACCGAATGTTATGGCGATGATGACCCACCCGATCGTATCGTCGATGATAGCGGAGGCGACGATCAGTTGGCCGATGTTCCGGCGCATGAAATCCATCTCGCGAACCACGGAAGCGACGATCTTCACCGAGGAGATGGAAAGCGCAGTGCCCAGGAAGAGGGAGGTTACCAACCGCTTTTGAGGATCGGGAAGCAAGGCGTCGGGGATGAGCTCGCCTAAGGCAAATCCCGCAGCAAACGGGATGGCGATACCGGTCAGAGAGACGCCGGCCGCGGATTTGCGCAGACGTTTCGCAAGACCAAGATCGGTCTCCATGCCGGCGAGCAGCAGGAGAAAGAGAATGCCGAGCTGGCCGACCGCATCGGCCATGCTCTTTTGTGCGCCGTCCGAAGGAAAAAGGCTCGCTTGTGCATGCGGGAAGATCAGGCCGAAAAGGGAGGGGCCGAGAATGATGCCGGCGATGATCTGGCCCATGATCGATGGCTGGCCGATGCGCACCATCAATTCGCCGAGCAGCCTGCCTGATACGACAAGCAGAATGATCTGGATCAGGAACAGCCCTTCCGAAGGGTGACTGGCCTTCTGCCCCTCCGCTGCGAAGGCGGATTGCGCAATCGACAGTAACAGGGCGACGGTAATGAGAATGATAACGGCGTTTGACGAAAATGGCTTCGAGACATTCTGGCGTGACGGCATGGACTGATCCCACTGAGCAGCAGGAAAACGCTCCAAAGCCTTTGCCGTTCCAGATCATTACTGATTGCCGCCGTCGCCAGGACTGCATCGGGCGCTTGGAAGCGGCCGTGGTCCGCCGCTCATCCGGCCGCGGACCATGGGTTGGCCGGAACGATCAGACCCGTTCCAGCGCGATGGCAATTCCCTGGCCGACGCCGATGCACATGGTGGAAAGCGAATAGCGCCTGCCGGTTTCCTTGAGCTCCAAGGCAGCTGTGCCGGTGATACGCGCACCCGACATACCAAGCGGATGACCGAGCGCGATGGCGCCACCGTTACGATTGACGCGCGCGTCGTCATCGGCAATGCCGAGTTCGCGCAGCACGGCAAGTCCCTGCGAGGCGAAGGCTTCGTTGAGTTCGATGACATCGAACTGTTCCTGACGCATGCCGAGCCGGGCCATCAGTTTGCGCGAAGCTGGAACCGGGCCGATCCCCATGATGCGCGGGGGGACGCCGGCAGCCGCACCGCCCAGAATGCGCGCTATCGGCGTCAGGCCGTATTTTCTGGCCGCTGCTTCTGAAGCAATGATGAGTGCGGCAGCGCCATCATTGACGCCGGAGGCGTTGCCGGCCGTCACCGTGCCGCCTTCCTTCTTGAAAGGCGTGCCGAGCTTGGCAAGCGCTTCCATCGAGGTTGCGCGCGGATGCTCGTCCTTGCCGACGATAACCGGATCGCCCTTGCGCTGCGGGATCGTGACTGAGGTGATCTCCTTGGCAAGCCGGCCGTTCTCCTGTGCTGCCGCAGCCTTTGCCTGCGAGCGGACGGCAAAGGCGTCCTGATCTTCGCGGCTGACCTTGTAGTCTTCGGCGACGTTCTCGCCGGTTTCGGGCATGGAATCCACGCCATACTGCTTCTTCATGACAGGATTGACGAAGCGCCAGCCGATGGTGGTGTCGTAGATCTCGGCATTGCGCGAAAAGGCGCTTTCGGCCTTGGGAATGACGAAAGGCGCTCGCGACATGCTTTCGACGCCACCAGCGATCATGATGTCGGCCTCGCCGGCGCGGATGGCGCGGGCAGCTGTGATGACGGCATCCATGCCCGAGCCGCAAAGCCGGTTGATCGTCGTGCCGGACACTGAAATCGGCAGACCGGCCAGCAGGCCTGCCATGCGCGCGACGTTGCGATTGTCTTCGCCCGCCTGGTTGGCGCAGCCGTAGATCACGTCGTCGATTGCTTCCCAGTCGACCGAGCCGTTGCGCTCGATTAGTGCCTTCAGCGGCACGGCGCCGAGATCGTCGGCGCGGACGGAAGAAAGCGATCCGCCGAAGCGGCCGATCGGCGTGCGGATATAGTCACAGATGAAGGCTTCGGTCATGATCTTCTCCCTACGGCATGTCGCGCAAAACGTTATGGCGGTTTGCAATAGCGACCTACGAGATATTATAAGCTTAAAGCATTCCGCGCGAGTCTGAAAGATCGCAACGGGCTTCAGAGCTTCGGCACGATGAGGTCGGCAACGGGGCGATCGATATGGAGCGGCGCGCCGGTCATCGCCTGCAGCTCGTCCATCGTCATGGCGGCGAGCTTTTCACGGACGACGAAGCCTTCCTTGGCAATGTCGATGACCGCATGGCTCGTATAGATGCGGGTAATGCAGCCGACGCCGGTCAGCGGGAAGGTGCAGGCCTCCACCAGTTTTGGCTTGCCGTCCTTGGTCACATGTTCGGTGATGACGAAAACCTGCTTGGCGCCATGGACCAGATCCATGGCCCCGCCGACGGCGGGCACACCCTTCGAGCCGACGCGCCAGTTGGCAAGGTCGCCATTTTGCGCCACCTGATAGGCACCGAGGATCGCGACATCCAGATGGCCGCCGCGTACCATGGCGAAACTATCGGCATGATGAAAGAAGGAGGCGCCGGGCTTCAGCGTCACGGCCTTCTTGCCGGCGTTGATCAGATCCCAATCTTCCTCGCCTTCCGCCGGCGGCTCGCCGAAATTCAGGATGCCGTTTTCAGTGTGGAAGATCGCCTGACGGCCCGGAGGCTGGTAGCGGGCGACCATTTCCGGAAAACCGATGCCGAGGTTAACATAGGCGCCATCTTCGATATCCTGGGCCGCGCGCCAGGCGATCTGCGCGTTGGAGAGCTTGATGTCTTCGCGTGTGTCGATGGTCATACGTAGGCCACTCCGGCTCGAATGAGATTTTCTTCCTGCTGCGGATCGGTGACCTGAACGACGCCGTTGACGAAGATGCCGGGGGTAACGATGTGTTCGGGATCGAGCTCGCCGGCGGCAACGATTTTCGAGACCTGCGCGATCGTCTTGGTGGCGGCCATGCACATCAGCGGATTAAAATTGCGGCCAGCCTTGTTGTAGATGAGATTGCCCTGCACATCGCCGACTTCAGCCTTGACGATGGCAAAATCGGCCTTGAGCCAGCGCTCCTGAACATAGTGGCGGCCATCGAACTCGGCGATGACCTTGCCGTTGGCAAGTTCGGTGCCATAGGCGGTCGGGGTGTAGAAAGCCGGAATGCCGGCGCCGCCGGCGCGGATGCGTTCGGCAAGAGTGCCCTGCGGCACCAGCTCCAGCTCGATTTCGCCGGCCAGGTAACGGTCCGTGAACGCGCGCGGATCGGATGAGCGCGGGAAGGAGCAGATCATCTTCCTGACCATGCCGGCATCGATCATCGCAGCGATGCCGATGCGCCCGTTGCCGGCATTGTTATTGATGACGGTCAGGTTCTTCGGGCCTTTATCGATCAGCGCATGAATGAGTTCGATCGGCGCACCGGAGCCGCCAAAGCCACCGATCATGACGGTCGCACCATCGCCGATCTCGGAGACGGCAGCCGCCGTGCTCGCAATTGTCTTATCCATGCGGAAACTCCCACTTGCCATTGCGGGCGGACTAACGCGCCCCGTCCTCTTCCTTTCGAATAGATCAGCACGGGCTGGACGGCAATCAATTTGTGCGTTATTTGATATTTGTTCATATATCGCACAAATTAGGGCAGGGATTGGAGGCTGTCATGCGCGAAACGGATTTCGTCAGCGGCTTTGCCAGGGGACTGAAAGTCATCGAGGCCTTTGGGGAGACGCGGCAGCGTCTGACGATCGCCGAGGCATCGAAGCTGACCGGGCTCGATCGCGCCACGGTGCGCCGTTCGCTGCTGACGCTCTCCGAACTCGGCTATGCCGTCTTTGATGGGAAATTCTTCACGCTGACGCCGAAGATCCTCAGGCTCGGTCATGCCTATCTGGCCGCGACGCCGCTGCCGACCATCATCCAGCCCCATCTCGATCAGCTTGCCGAGCGCGCCGGGCAGAATGCGTCCGCCTCGGTGCTCGACGGCACGGAGGTCGTCTATATCGCGCGTGCCTCGCAGCGTCGGGTGATGTCGATCAACCTGACGCCCGGCAGCCGCCTTCCGGCTTTCTGCGCCTCGATGGGCCGCGTCCTGCTGGCGGCGCTGTCGGAAGGCGAGGCGCGTTCGGTGCTCGAGCGGACCGACCTCAGGGCGAACACGCCGAATACCAAGACCGATCCCGAGGAGTTGATGGCCGAGTTCCGCCGGGTGAGGGAGCAGGGCTATGCGGTCATCGATCAGGAATTGGAAATCGGTCTCTGCTCGATTGCCGTGCCGGTCGAAAACGATCGCGGCCAGACCGTGGCGGCGATCAATATCGGTGCTCCGGCTGCCTATGTTGCAGCTTCCGACATGGCCGAGCAGTTTCTGCCACTGCTGAAAGAGACGCAAAAGGCGCTGCGGCTGGTGCTGCCTTAATCATCACATCCCAAGCCTCTCCCGCTCCTTGATGCGCCAGGCGCGCGGGGTCTGTCCCGTCTGCTTCATGAAGAAGCGGGAGAAATAGGCGGGATCGGCGAAGCCGAGGCGATAGCTGATTTCCTGGACGGTGGCGAAGGTGAAGACCAGTTCGCGCTTGGCTTCATCCAGCAACTTGCGTGTAATGAGTTCATGCGCGCCATGCCCCGTCCGGCTGCGCACGATACGACTGAGATGGGCGGGCGAGATGCCGAGGCTCTCGGCATAGAAGGCGGCCGGCTTGTGCGAGCGGAAGTGGCGCTGGATCAAGCCTTGCAGCATCTCCATGCGGCGCTCGCTTTCGTCGCCCGGATTGGATTCCTCATCAGCCTTTTGGGCGATGCGCGCTGTCAGCAGCAAGGCCGAAGTCAAATAGGCATCAAGAAGATCGTTGCGGCCGTTGCGGTGGCTCGCAAATTCTTCCCCCAACCGTCTCAGCGTCCTGTCGACGTGGGTCGCGTCTTCATCGCGGGTGTCAAGCAAGGTCAGATGCGGCTCGGCAAGCCATGTTCCCAGCCGGCTGCGGTCACCGGGAGACGCCTTCAGATGCGAGATCAGCACCGTGATGACAAAGCCGTCTATATCTCGCGAAAAGCGGAAGCCGTGATTGAGGCGAGGCGGCACGGTAATGACGGCGGGCGGCGTTATGGCATGGGGAGTTCCGTCAAAGATGGCATCGCCGGATCCGGCATCTATGTACAAGATCTGGAAAAAGCTCTCATGCCGGTGTGGGCGGATCTCCCAATGATGGAGGCTGCTGCGGGACGGAATTGTTTCGCAATGCAGCCAGAAATCCGGCTTCCGGCCGGTATTTTCGCCATAGAGCTCATAGGTCGGCACGTTCTTCGTCATGGCACTCCTCGCTCACCATGTTCGATTTGTGCAATTTCATGACCGAAATGTCCATTGCGGACTTGCCTCGCGCCGAAGAGACTTGAGGCAAGAAATATGCATGGGAGGAGACAATGCGCACTCAAGTCGCCATTATCGGTTCGGGGCCGTCTGGGCTGCTGCTCGGCCAGCTGCTCACGGAAGCCGGCATCGACAATGTCATTCTCGATCGGGTCGGCAAGGATTATATTCTCGGCCGCGTGCGCGCCGGCGTTCTGGAGGAAGGCACCGTCCGCCTGCTGGATCAGGCGAAGTCCGCTACGCGCCTGCATGCCGAGGGCTTACCGCATGATGGCTTCTCGCTCGCCTTCGACGGCCGCGATCATCGCATCGACCTTCATGGTCTCACGGGCGGTAAACGGGTCGTCATCTACGGCCAGACGGAGATGACCCGCGACCTGATGGCCCGCCGCGAGGAAAGCGGCGCTCCAACCATCTACAGCGCCGCCAATGTGCAGCCGCACGGTTTCGATGGTGATACGCCCTATCTAACCTATGAAAAAGACGGCGTTTCCCATCGCATCGATTGCGATTTCATCGCCGGCTGCGACGGCTTTCATGGCGTCAGCCGCAAGTCGGTGCCGGAGAAGGCGGTCCGCAGCTTCGAGAAGGTCTATCCCTTCGGCTGGCTCGGCGTGCTGGCGGAGGTGGCGCCCGTCAATCACGAGCTGATCTATGCCAACCATCCCCGTGGTTTCGCTCTATGCTCGATGCGATCGATGACACGCAGCCGCTATTACATTCAGTGTCCTGTCGATGAGAAGGTCGAGGACTGGAGCGACGATCGCTTCTGGGACGAGCTGCGCCGTCGGCTGCCGGCTCATCATGCCGAGGCGCTGACCACCGCGCCGTCCTTCGAGAAATCGATCGCGCCGCTGCGCTCCTTCGTGGCCGAGCCCATGCGGTTCGGCCACCTTTTCCTCGTCGGTGATGCCGCCCATATCGTGCCGCCGACCGGCGCCAAGGGGCTCAATCTGGCGGCGAGCGACGTGCATTATCTATTTTCGGGGCTTGCCGAGCATTATCAGGACCGCTCGAATGCAGGGCTGGACGCCTATTCCGCCCGTGCGCTTGCTCGCGTTTGGAAGGCGGTGCGCTTCTCCTGGTGGATGACGACGATGATGCATCGCTTTCCCGATACAAATGATTTCGACCAGAAGATCCAGGAAGCCGAGCTCGACTATCTCACCCATTCCCGTGCCGCTTCGACGGCGCTCGCCGAGAATTATGTGGGCCTGCCGTTCTGAAGCGGGGCAATCGCATACGGACAGGTTAGCCCCTCATCNNTTCGCTTCGCTCAACTGTTCGAGTCCACCTTCTCCCCGCACGCGGGGCGAAGGGGTTTGGCGAGGTAGCTCCCTCGCCCCGTCAAAACGGGGAGAGGGCCGGGGTGAGGGGCATTTCAGTTTTCTAAGCCCGCCTCAAAACTTCTTGGCGACCTCGCTAGCCGCCTCGCGGATCGTCTGCATCAGGATCGACAAGGGAAGGGTTGGAATGGCGTCGGTGCGCATGGTCAAGCCCACCGGCCCCTTCGTCTCGCTGGTATCGATCGGCAGCAGCGCCAGCAGTCCGTCCTCGACATCGCCGGCAACGACGCCGGCCGAGATGATCCAAATGGCATCGCTCGATCGCACGAAGGCGCGGCCGAAGGAGTCGGAGACGGTCTCGATCTGGTTGGGCAACCCGCCGGCGCCATTGGCGATCAGGAAGCTCTCTACGAAGGGCCGGATGATCGAGCCGCGCGTCGGCATCAGGACCGTATAGCGGTTGAGATCGGAAAACAGCGACTGCCTGTCGGACAGCAGCGGATGGCCGGCCCGGACGGCGAAGACGACCTGTTCGGAGTAGAGATGCTCGAAGGAAAAGCCGGTCATCTTGTCGGGGCTTGCCAACCGGCCGACGACGAGATCGAGATCGCCGATACGCAACTGCTCCAGCAGCACGGCATTCTCGCCGGTGACGATCTTGATGCGGCTCCAGGTCTCCTCTTTGAGAAACAGGTCCATCGCCCTCGGCATGATCCGCGTCGAGACCGTCGGCAGCGCGCCGACGCGGATCGGCGGCGCTTCGCCAGAGCGCTCCTGCGAGACGGAATCGAGACCCTGCCGGAGGGCTGTAAGTGCTGCGCCGGCATGGCGGAGAAAAACTTCGCCGTAGCGGGTGATGCGGATGCCGCGCCCATCGCGCTCGAAGACGGCGACGCCAAGTGCTTCTTCCAGCTCGCGGATGGTTTTCGTCACCGCAGGCTGGCTGATATTCAGCAGCGCAGCCGCCTTGATCACGCTTTTCTGGCGCGCAACCTCGACAAAGGTCTGCAGATGGCGGAACTTGATGCGTGCGTCGAGCATGCTCACTCATAACCCTGGAGTTATCGTAGAGCAAAGAAATATCATTTTACCTAACCAGATTATACATCCAATCTCGCGTCTGAGGAGATTTCCAGTGCAGTTTGCCCGCATCAACGACGTCACGATCCATTATCAGATCATTGGCGGCCCCGGCGACAAGCCGGTTCTTGTCTTTGCCAATTCGCTGGGCACCGATTTCCGGATCTGGCGCGATGTGATCGTGCGCCTGGCCGGCGATTTCGCCATTGTTCTTTATGACAAGCGCGGCCATGGTCTCTCCGATCTCGGCCAGATGCCCTATTCCATCGAGGATCATGCGACCGATCTTGCCGGCCTGCTCGATTTCCTCTCGGTCAAGAACGCCATTATCTGCGGCCTGTCGGTCGGTGGGCTGATCGCGCAGTCGCTCTATCAACGCCGTCCGGATCTGGTGCGAGCGCTGATCCTCTGCGATACCGCTCACAAGATCGGCACGGCCGAGAGCTGGAATGCCCGTATTGCGCAGGTCGAGGCTGATGGTATCGAATCCATCGTCGATTCCATCATGGAGCGCTGGTTCACGCCGGCCTTTCGTCGTCCGGAAAACATCGCCTTCGCCGGCTATTGCAACATGCTGATCCGCCAGCCGGTCGCAGGTTACGTCGCCACTTGTGCTGCTCTTCGCGATGCCGATCTCACCGAAGCCGCGGCCAAGATCGCCGTGCCCACCATCTGCATCGTCGGTGATCAAGATGGCTCGACGCCGCCCGATGTGGTTCTATCGACGGCCAAGCTCATTCCGAATGCGCTTTATGAAGTGATCAAGGACGCCGGCCACATCCCCTGCGTCGAACAACCCGAGGCGTTGACCGAAGTCATCCGTGCCTTCATCGACGTCGCCCTGCGTGGAGAACAAGCCTGATGAACGACCCCACCGCACCGTCCGAGCGCTATCTTCAGGGCATGGCGACACGCCGCGCTGTGCTCGGCGACAGCCATGTCGATCGTGCGCAGCAGGCCGTAACGGAGTTCGACCAGCCTTTCCAGGAGCTGATCACCGAAGCGGCTTGGGGGCATGTCTGGTCGCGCCCGACGCTCAGCCGGCGCGAGCGGTCCATCGTGACGATCGCGCTGCTGGCCGCACTTGGTCAGGATGATGAGGTGGCCATGCATGTGCGCGCAACGCGCAATACCGGCGCGACGCGCGAGGACATCTGCGAGGCGCTTCTGCATGTGGCGATCTATGCCGGCGTGCCGGCCGCCAACCACGCGATCAAGATCGCCAAGCAGGTTTTCGAACAGATGGACGCCGAACAGGCGGCATGAAGCGAGGCAGACATGTCCGATAGAAGCAACAGCAAGCCCGAGACGGGCGCCTTTTTCGCCCGGGACCGCGCCTGGCACCCGCCGGCCTTTGCGCCCGGCTACAAGACCTCCGTGCTGCGCTCGCCCCAGCGCGCATTGCTCTCGCTCGACGGTACGATCTCCGAAATCACCGGGCCGGTCTTCGGCCATTCGATATTGAACGAGCTCGACAACGATCTGATCCATAATTTCGCCAAGCCCGGCGAAAGCGCCATCGGTGAACGGATCATCGTTCATGGTCGTGTGCTCGACGAGCGTGGTCGGCCGGTGCCGGGCGTCCTCGTCGAATTCTGGCAAGCCAATGCCGGAGGGCGCTATCGCCACAAGAAGGAAACCTATCTCGCCGCCATCGATCCGAATTTTGGCGGCTGCGGCCGCGCCCTCACGGATGAGGAAGGGCGCTATGCATTTCGCACCATACGCCCCGGCGCCTATCCCTGGCCGAACGGCGTCAATGACTGGCGGCCGGCGCATATCCACTTCTCCGTCTTCGGCCACGGCTTTGCGCAGCGGCTGATCACGCAGATGTATTTCGAGGGCGATCCGATGATCTGGAAATGTCCGATCGTCGGCACAATCCCCGACAAACAGGCCATCGAGCAGCTGATTGCACCGCTCGACTGGGGTAATATGATCCCGATGGATGCCCGCGCCTATAAATTCGATATCGTGCTGCGCGGTCGCCGTTCGACCCTGTTCGAAAACCGGCTGGAGGGCAATTGATGGTACAGGATCTCGGTTACCTCAAGGAAACGCCGTCGCAGACGGCAGGGCCTTACGTCCATATCGGCCTGACGCCGAATTACAGCGAGATCGGCGGCGTCTACGAAACCGACCTCGGCTCGATCATGGTCAACGACAAGACGCTCGGCGAGCGTATCACAGTGACGGGCAGGGTGCTCGACGGTGCTGGAGCGCCGGTCAAGGATGCCGTCCTCGAAATCTGGCAGGCCGACAGCGCCGGGCTTTATAACAGCCCGTCGGAGCTGCGCGGCACGGCTGATCCGAATTTTACCGGCTGGGGCCGCTGCCCGACCAATTCCACCGATGGCGTTTTCCGCTTCGAAACCATCAAGCCGGGCCGCGTTCCCTTCAAGGACGGCCGCAAGATGGCGCCGCATATCACCGTCTGGATCGTTGCGCGCGGTATCAATATCGGTCTGCATACGCGGATGTATTTTCCGGAAGAGGCTGCCGCCAACGTGGAAGATCCTTTGCTTGCCCGCATCGAACACAAGGAACGTTTGGCAACGCTGATCGCCCGCAAGGAAGGCTCCGTCTACACCTTCGACGTCCATTTGCAGGGCGACAAAGAAACGGTTTTCCTCGATATATAGGCCATGAGCGTTTCTCCCTTCGATCATCCATTCCTGTCTGGCCTTCTCGGTGACGAGGAGATCGCGGCCTATTTCTCGGCCAAATCAGATATCCGCGCTATGCTCTCTTTCGAAGCGGCACTTGCCGAGGTCGAGGCGCGATATGGGCTGATCCCGCAGGATGCAGCTACGCATATCGCTAAGGTCTGCGCCAGTTTCGAGCCCGATCTGCCAAGCCTGAAGAAGGCAACGGCATCGGATGGTGTCGTCGTGCCGGATCTCGTTCGGCAACTGCGCAAGGCGGTCGGCGAGGATGCTGGCAAACATGTCCATTTCGGCGCCACCAGCCAGGATGTCATCGACACCAGCCTTATGCTGCGCCTGAAGGCCGCCGCTTTCATTCTGAGCAACCGTCTCTTCGCCGTATCCTCCGCGCTCACCAAACTGGATGAGCGTTTCGGATCGAACCGGCTGATGGGTCGTACCCGGATGCAGGCGGCGATCCCAATCACAGTGTCCGATCGGCTGCGGGCTTGGCAGCATCCGCTCGATCAATATCGCGATCGGCTGACGCAGGAGAGTTTCCCGCTACAGTTCGGTGGGGCCGCCGGCACGCTGGAAAAATTCGGGCCGCAAGCGGTCGAAATCAGGAGCTCGCTGGCACAGGCGCTCGGCCTGACGGACGAGCCGCAGTGGCAGAGCCAAAGGGGGCGCATTGCCGAACTTGCCGGGCTCTTGTCCATGATCTCGGGCAGCCTCGGCAAGATCGGCCAGGATGTCGCACTTCTGACGCAGGCGGGCGACGAGATCGAGCTTGCCGGCGGCGGCGGTTCATCGGCGATGCCGCACAAACAAAACCCGGTCGCTGCCGAAACGCTGGTCACGTTTGCCCGCTTCAATGCGGTGCAGCTTTCGGGCATTCACCAGTCGCTGGTACACGAGCAGGAGCGCTCTGGCGCCGCCTGGACATTGGAATGGCTGCTATTGCCCCCTATGGTGGTGGCGACGGCGGCATCGCTACGCCATGCCCTGCAATTGGTTGGCATGATCAAGCGCCTGGGAACGATAACTGAGTAGGATATTTCCATCATCCATAACCAGATCAATATGGGTGGCGGTCTTTATTTCATTTTACATCACCATTTCCCGTGAGAAATTGGCGATGATCGAAATTTGAACGATCAAGGGCGGCACAAGAAACGGCTGCCGGGAGGAGAAAAATGAAACGGTTTGTCTTGGCCGCGGTTGCGGCCGTTGCGCTTGGCGGCGCTGCTTATGCCGACATCATCAAGGTCGGCGTCATCGGTCCGTTTTCCGGCCCGTTCGCGCTGCAGGGCAAGAATTTCAAGGCGGGCATCGACGCCTATATGGCTGTGAATGGCAAGAAGGTCGGCAACGACGAGGTGGAGGTGATCTACCGCGATTTGCCTGCGGCCGATCCTGCCCAATCGAAGTCGCTCGCCCAGGAACTCGTCGTCAAGGGGAAGGTGCAGTATCTCGCCGGCTTCTACTTCACGCCGGATGCGATGGCTGTAACGCCGATCCTCAAGCAGGCCAATGTGCCGATGGTGATCTTCAATGCCGCCACTTCGGCGATCGTCACCAAGAGCCCGCTCGTCGTGCGCACCTCCTTCACCACCTGGCAGACGTCGACTCCGATCGCCAAGGTCGCCTTTGATGCCGGCGTGAAGAAGGTTATTTCTGTCGTCAGCGATTACGGCCCGGGCGTCGATGCCGAAAATGCCTTCAAGGCGGGATTCGAGAAGCAGGGCGGCCAGGTGGTTCAGGCGATCCGCATGCCGCTTTCGACCAATGACTTCAGCCCGATCATGCAGCGCATCAAGGATTCCGGCGCGCAAGGCGTCTTCGCCTTCCTGCCATCCGGCCCGACGACGCTCGGTTTCGTCAAGGCTTATAATGAGAATGGCCTGAAAACAGCGGGCATCAAGCTGTTCGCGCCCGGCGACCTGACGCAGGAATCCGATCTGCCGGCGCTTGGCGATGCCGCGCTCGGCATGCAGACGACTTTCCATTATTCGGTGTCGCATGACTCGCCGGAAAACAAGGCCTTCGTTGCGGCCGCCGGCAAGGCGATCGGCAATCCGGCTGAGCTGACCTTCCCAGCCGTCGGCGCCTTCGACGGCATGCATGTCATCTACAAGATGATCGAGGCGACCGGCGGCAAGCAGGATGCGCAGAAGGCGGTCGACGCCGTGAAGGACCTGTCCTGGGTCAGCCCGCGCGGCCCGGTCACCATCGACGCGGAAAGCCGGCATATCACGCAGAACATCTATCTGCGTGAGGTCGCCAAGGGCGATGACGGCAAATACTACAACAAGGAAATCCAGACCTTCGAGAAGCAGGGCGATCCCGGCCTTGCTGCCGCGAAGTAAGCGCTCCTAAGCTTGAGACGCCTGAGCGGACGTTTTCGTTCAGGCGTTTGATAGCCGCCGCGCTACAACAACCGGACCAGCGATCTCAATGCAAACCGTGCTCAGCATAGCAGTCGATGCCCTCGCTTACGGCATGGTGCTGTTCGTCATTTCCATCGGGCTTTCCGTCACTATGGGGTTGATGCGCGTCGTCAATCTGGCCCATGGTGCGTTCGCCATGATCGGCGGCTATATCGCCTCTTATGCCGCACATGATCTTGGTCTTGGCTATGCTGCCGCCGTCTTGCTGGCCGTGGTCGGCACCGTCATCATCTCCATCCCGATCGAGCGGCTGCTCTATCGGCGCATCTATGGTGCGCCCGAGTTGACGCAGGTGCTGATGACGATCGGCATCACCTTCTGCATCATCGGTATCGCCAACTACGTCTTCGGCCCGACTTTGAAGACCATACCCTTGCCGGGCAGCCTGCAGGGCTCCATCGATCTTGGCTTTCGGACCATCGGCACCCATCGCATCTTCGCGATCGTCTGTGGCCTCATCGTTGCTTTAGCGCTGTGGTACACGATTGAGAAGACCTCCTTCGGCGTGAAGCTACGGGCCTCAGTCGACAATGCCGCAATGGCGGCGGCTCTCGGTGTGCGAACGGAAATCGTTTATGCGGTCAGCTTCGCCATCGCCGTCGGGCTTGCCGCTTTCGGCGGCGTCGTGGGGGCCGAGCTACTGCCTGTCGAACCCTATTATGCCCTGCGCTACATGGTGACGTTTCTGGTCGTCGTCTCCGTCGGCGGTGCCGGCTCGATTTCCGGCGCGCTGCTCGCCTGCCTCATCCTTGGCTGCATCGACACGACGGGCCGTTACCTCATGCCGGAATACGGCGAATTCTTCTTCTATCTGGCCGTCATCGCCATCGTCTGCGTCTTCCCGCGCGGCTTTGCCGGGAGAATGAAGTAACATGGCCTTGACCCTTGAAAGAGAGGCGGCGACGACCGTGACCAGATACCGCACACTTGGACAGGATATCATCGCGGTCGCGGTCATCATCGTCGTGGCTGCCGCCGGCTACCTCTTGTTTCCGGATAATCTCGCTCTTCTCACGCGGCTGATCGCGATCGCGCTTCTCGTCCTCTCGCTCGATCTCGTCACCGGCTATTGCGGCGTTGCGACCCTCGGCCATGCCGCACTGTTCGGCGCGGGCGCCTATGCGGCCGGCATCGCATCGGCCCATTACGGCATCAACGATCCGCTGCTGATGACGCTTGCCGGCATCGCCGGCGGTGCGATTGCCGGGTTGATCTGCTCCATCGTCATTTTGAGAGCTCATGGCCTGCCGCAGCTCGTGCTATCGATCGCGCTGGTCTATCTCTTCCACGAATTCGCCAACAAAGCATCGAGCTGGACCGGCGGCAGCGACGGATTGTCGGGGATTTCAGCCGATCCGCTGTTCGGTGTTTTCGAGTTCGATCTCTATGGGCACACGGCCTACTTCTATGGCGTGGCACTGCTGCTGATCGTCCTCGTGCTTTTGCGCTTTCTCGTCCGTTCGCCCTTCGGCATGCTCTGCCGCGGTATTCGGCAGGATCCCTTGCGCATCCGCGCCATGGGCGCTTCGCCGAAGGTGGCTCTCATCAAGATGTATGTCATTTCCGGCGCCGTTGCCGGCATCGGCGGCGCCTTGACTGCTATCTCGACGCAGGTCGTCGGTCTCGACAGCCTCTCCTTCACACAATCGGCCGAGGCGCTGGTCATGCTCGTGCTCGGCGGTACAGGTTCTCTGTTCGGCGCTCTCGTCGGCACGCTGATTTTCATGCTGTTTGAGGATTACGTCTCTGCCGCCAATCCCTTCCATTGGCTGACGATCGTCGGCGCTTTGCTGATCCTCGTCGTTCTCTTCGCGCCCAAGGGTATCTACGGTACGGCCGCCGTCTATGTGGCCCGTCGCCGGGAGGCGCGGGCATGAGCGCGATTTTCGAAGTCAGCAATCTGAAGAAGGCGTTCGGCGGCCTCACGGTGACAAACAATGTCAGCCTGTCGATGGCGCCGGGAGATCGCGTCGCCCTGATCGGGCCTAACGGCGCCGGCAAGACCAGCTTCGTCAACCTCGTGACAGGCAATCTACAGGCGGATTCCGGCGAGGTCCGCATCGCCGGTCAGAACGTCAACAAGGTAGATGCCATCGGCCGGGTCAGGCGCGGGCTGGTGCGTTCATTCCAGGTGACGCGGCTGTTTCAGGATATGACTCCGGCCGAGCATGTCGGCATGGCGGTGCTGCAGCGGACGGGTCGCTCCGGCCGCATGTTCGGCAATTTCCTTTCCATGCGTGATGTCATGGCCGAGACGGAGGAGTTACTCGGCACGCTCGGGCTTGCGGCACTCGCGCATCGCAAGGTCAGCGAGATTGCCTACGGCCAGCAGCGGCTACTGGAAATTGCCGTTGCCATGGCCCTGAAGCCGAAGGTGCTCCTGCTCGATGAGCCCGCGGCCGGCGTGCCGCAGAGCGATACCGGCCGCATTGAGCAGGCGCTGGCCGATCTGCCCGCCGATCTCGCCGTGTTGATGATCGAGCATGATATGGACCTCGTCTTCCGCTTCGCCAAGCGCGTGGTGGTGCTCGCCGCCGGCACGATCATATTTGACGGATCGCCGAAAGACGTGACGCAGGATGCGCGGGTGCGCGAAGCCTATCTTGGGAGCTATGCCAATGCCGGCCACGCCGCTTGAAGTCGAAAACCTGTCGGCCGGCTACGGGCCGACGCGGGTGCTGGAAGGGGTTTCATTTTCGGTCCGCGCCGGCGGGCGGCTCGCCGTGCTCGGCCGCAACGGCATGGGCAAGAGCACGCTGCTTGCCACGCTCGCCGGGCAGACCCGGCGCTATGATGGCCGCATCCGGCTGGGTTCGGCCGACATCGCTGGCCTGCCGAGCGCCGGCCGCGCCCATCAGGGCCTCGGCTATGTGCCGCAGACGCGCGACGTCTTTCCGACGCTGACGGTGGAGGAAAATCTGTCCGTTGGGCTCAAAGGACGGCCGAAGAGCGCTTTGCAGGAAGCCTATGACATGTTCCCGCGCCTGAAGGAGCGTCGCAAAAATTTAGGCAGCCAGCTTTCCGGCGGCGAACAGCAGATGCTGTCGACGGCCCGTACAATTCTCGGCCGTCCTTCCGTCCTGCTTCTCGACGAGCCGCTGGAGGGGCTTGCCCCCGTCATCTGCGAAGAGTTGATGGCCGCCTTCGCCAAGCTTGCCAAATCGGGCGATATGACGATCCTGCTCGTCGAGCAGCGCATCCAAAGCGCGCTCGATTTTGCCAGCGATGTCATCATTCTGGAACGCGGCCGGCTTGCCTGGAAGGGTACGCCCGAGGGGCTGGCTGCGGATCATGGCGCGGTTGAACGCTTGCTCGGCGTCGGTGGATTGCATTAGCGCATCTGCTTCGGCTGTGCTCCGATGGAGCGTGGCGTTATAATGAAACGCCATGCTCCCACCAGCCGCCTGCCGTTGCGGCGGCTGTTCCGTTTGTCGTAGACAGTCCGCCTGCTTGTTTTTGAGGAAGTGCAAGATGGATCGATTTACCGGCGGCTGCTTGTGCGGCAAGGTGCGGATTGTCGCGTCGGGGCGCCCCTATCGGGTCGGCATCTGCCATTGTCTCGATTGCCGCAAACATCACGGCGCGCTTTTCCATGCCTCCGCGATCTTTCCCGAGGATGCGGTGACGATCGAAGGCGAAACACGAGACTATGCCGGCCGATTTTTCTGCCCTCACTGCGGCTCGTCCGTCTTCTCGCGAAGCGCAGACGAAATCGAAGTGAACCTCGGGTCTCTCGATGCTCCGGATCAGTTGAAGCCGACCTACGAACTCTGGACCGTCCGCCGCGAATCCTGGCTGCCGCCGTTTCCGCTCACGAGACGATATGATCACGATCGCGAGGCAACGAGCCGCTTCGAGGATTAGGTCAGGCTCGCCGCAAGCGTTATGATGACGAAAATTGTCATGGCGATCGGTATCGATTCATGTTGACGATAAAACGTTGACGATTTATCGATATATTATCATCGTTGTTGGCGTAATGCTGCTGGAGGCGGGTTTGTCGGAGAATATTTCGGGTCGTTGGGATTTCTGGATCGATCGCGGCGGTACCTTTACCGACGTTGTCGGGCGCGATCCGTCCGGTGCTCTCCACGCCCGCAAAGTCCTCTCAGAAAATCCCGAGGCTTATCGCGATGCCGCCGTTCACGGCATTCGTCTCCATCTCGGTCTTGGCAAGAGCGAGCCGGTTCCTGAAGATGCGATCGGCGAGGTCCGCATGGGCACGACGGTCGCCACCAATGCGCTGCTCGAGCGCAAGGGCGAACGCCTTGCGCTGGTGACGACAAAGGGTTTCCGTGACGCGCTGCGCATCGGCTATCAGGAGCGCAAGAAGATCTTCGCGACCGAGATCGTCAAGCCGGAAGCGCTGTACGAAGATGTCGTCGAGATCGAAGAGAGGGTGCTTGCCGACGGCACCGTCGAACTGGCTCTGGACGAAAAGGCTGCAGAAGCGGCACTGCGCGACCTTCTCGCTAGAGGTTATCGCTCCGTCGCCATCGTCTTCATGCATGCCTATAAATTTCCCGCGCATGAGGCTGCGGTCGCGAGGATCGCCAGATCCATTGGCTTCGAGCAGGTTTCGGTCAGTCATGAGGTCTCACCGCTGATCAAGCTCGTCGGCCGCGGCGATACGGCTGTCATCGACGCCTATCTGTCGCCGGTGCTCGGCCGCTACATCCGCCAGGTCTGCGATGAGCTCGATGTCGAGCGCACCGGCGCGCGCGTCATGTTCATGATGTCGTCAGGCGGATTGACGGCCGCCGACATGTTCCAGGGCAAGGACGCGATCCTTTCGGGTCCGGCTGGCGGCGTGGTCGGCCTTGCGAAAACCGGCGAGCAGGCGGGTTTTGCCAATGTCATTGGCTTCGACATGGGCGGCACCTCGACGGATGTGGCGCATTTCGATGGCGAATATGAGCGCGCCTTCGAGACGGAGGTGGCGGGCGTCCGCGTCCGTGCGCCGATGATGCTGATCCACACTGTCGCGGCCGGCGGCGGTTCGATCCTGCATTTCGATGGTGATCGCTTCCGCGTCGGCCCAGATTCTGCCGGCGCCTTTCCGGGTCCGGCCTGCTATCGCAATGGCGGTCCGCTGGCGGTCACCGATGCCAATGTCATGGCCGGCAAGCTGCTGCCGGAATTCTTCCCCTCCATTTTCGGACCCAACCAGGATCAGCCGCTCGATGTCGAGACGGTGCGGACCAAGTTCGCATCCCTCGCAGCCGAAATTGGCGATGGGCGAAGCCCGGAGGACGTTGCCGACGGCTTTATCCGCATCGCGGTTGCCAATATGGTCGAGGCGATCAAGAAAATCTCCGTGCAGCGCGGCTATGACGTGACGCGCTATGCGCTCAACTGCTTCGGCGGCGCCGGTGGCCAGCATGCCTGTCTGGTGGCCGATGCGCTCGGCATGAAGAGCATCCTTCTGCATCCGATGTCCGGCCTTCTCTCCGCCTATGGCATGGGCCTTGCCGATATCCGCGCAACGCGCCAGAAGGCACTCGGCGTTTCCCTCGATGATGCCGCACCTGCCGCCATCGCAGCGCTTGGCAGCGAACTGCGTGGCGAATGCGTGCCCGAATTGGGAGCCCAAGGTGTCGCAACGGCCGAGATCAAGACGGTCCAGCGCGCCCATATCCGCTATGCTGGCACCGATACGCTGCTGGCGGTCGAAACGACTTTCCCCGAGATCGACAAGCCCTCGCGGCTGCGCAGCCAATTCGAGACGCTGCACAAGCGCCGCTTCGGTTTCGTTGCCGAGGACAAGCCTTTGGTGGTGGAAGCCGTCGAGATCGAAACGATCGGCGGCGCTGCGGCCGATATCGCAGTCGAGCTGGAGACGATGGGCGAAGGTGAAGCTGAGGCAGCAAGGCGCACCGCCTTCTATTCGAACGGCGAGAGTCACGATGCGGCCGTTGTTCTGCGCCAGGCGATCAAGCCCGGCCAGACCGTGACCGGTCCGGCCATCATCATCGAGCCGAACCAGACGATCGTCATCGAGGACGGCTGGCAGGCGCAGCTGACGGTCAAGGATCATATCGTCCTCGAGCGCATCAAGGCGCTGCCCGAACGCAACGCCATCGGTACCAAGGCCGATCCGGTGATGCTGGAGATTTTCAACAATCTTTTCATGTCGATCGCCGAGCAGATGGGCATGACGCTGCAAAACACGGCCTATTCGGTCAATATCAAGGAGCGGCTGGATTTCTCCTGCGCCGTCTTCGATGCGGAAGGCAATCTGGTCGCCAACGCGCCGCATATGCCGGTTCATCTGGGCTCGATGGATGCGTCGGTCGCAACCGCGATCCGCGAAAACGCCGTCATCCATCCGGGCGACGTCTTCCTCATCAATGCGCCCTATAATGGCGGCACGCATCTGCCTGACCTCACGGTCTGTACCCCGGTCTTTGACGATGCGGGTCAGAAGATCCGCTTCTGGGTCGCCAGCCGCGGCCATCACGCCGATATCGGCGGCATTTCGCCGGGCTCCATGTCGCCGCTCGCCACCCATATCGAGGAGGAAGGCGTCTATATCGACAATTTCAAGCTGCTCGATCGCGGCCGATTCTGTGAGGCGGAACTTACCAAGCTGCTGACGGGTGCGCGCTATCCGGTGCGCACGCTGGCGCAGAACATCAACGATCTCAAGGCCCAGGTTGCAGCCAACGAGAAGGGCGTCGCCGAGCTGAAGAAGATGATCGTTCACTTCGGCGAGGATGTGGTCGATGCCTATATGGGCCATGTTCAGGATAACGCGGCAGAAAGCGTGCGCCGCGTCCTCGATCGCCTGTCCGACGGTGAATTCAGCTATGAGATGGATCAGGGCTGCAAGATCGTCGTCAAGATTTCGATCGACAAGGACAAGCGCGAGGCGACGGTCGATTTCAACGGCACGTCCGCGCAGCGCCCGGACAATTTCAATGCGCCGCAGCCCGTCACACGCGCCGCCGTCCTCTATGTCTTCCGTGTGCTCGTCGAGGCCGATATTCCGATGAATGCCGGCTGCCTCCGGCCGATCCGGATCATCATTCCCGAAGGCACGATGCTGACGCCGAAATATCCAGCGGCCGTCGTTGCCGGCAATGTCGAGGTCAGCCAGGCCGTGACTAACTGCCTGTTCGGCGCCGTCGAGGCGCTTGCCGCAGCCCAAGGCACGATGAACAATCTGACCTTCGGCAACGATGCCTATCAATATTACGAGACGATCTGCTCCGGTGCGCCGGCAGGACCGGGTTTCAATGGCGCCGATGCGGTGCACACGCATATGACCAATTCGCGCCTGACCGACCCCGAAATCCTCGAAACTCGGTTCCCGGTCGTGCTGGAAGATTTCCACATTCGTCCGAATTCGGGCGGACGCGGCAAATGGAACGCCGGCAACGGCACGCAACGCACGATCCGCACGCGCGAAAAGCTGGAATTCGCGATCCTGTCAGGCCATCGGCGTGTGGCGCCCTTTGGCGTGAAGGGCGGCGAAGCAGGACAGACCGGCCGCAATTATGTCCGTCGCAACGATGGCAAGATCGAGGAACTGATCGGCTCGGCCCATACCATCCTCGAAGCTGGCGAAGCCTTTACGGTCGTCACTCCCACTGGCGGTGGCTACGGAAAACGGGACGAATAGCAATGTGATGCCGGGTCGAGCGGCCTTGATCGCTCGGCCCGTCGAATCTGCTGGGCCTTGATCCGGTTCGAAGGAGTTTTCAGGTGACGTCCGAGGAAAAGAGTAAGCGACGCGAATTGATCGTATCGTCGGCCCATCTGGCCGGCGGCAGCTCGCCGGCTCTGTCGGAGCTGGAATACGGGTCAATCCTCTTTTCCCATGCCTTCAATCGTTGGCTGGTGCGCTGCATGGCGGCGGCCGGTGTGCCTGGCCTTTCGCCGATCGAGATCCTGATCATCCATTCGGTGCGGCATCGCGATCGGCCGAAAACGCTTGCCGATCTCTGCCTCGTCCTCGACATCGAGGACACGCATGTCGCCAATTACGCCATCAAGAAGCTTGAGGCGGCAGGCCTCGTCAAAAGCGGCAAGGCCGGCAAGGAAAAGACCATCCGCGTCATTGACAAGGGCCTGGACGCGCTGAAGCGCTATACCGAAATTCGCGAGCGGCTATTGGTTGAGGCAACGAAAGTATCGGGTCTCTCGCAAGACGATCTCTCCGATATCGCTTCGCATCTGAGGGCATTGTCTGGCTATTACGAACAGGCGGCACGTTCGGCCGCCACGCTCTAGGATAGAAGCGCGCAAGTCTCGGCCAAATCTTCTCAGTCTCTCGCAAAGGTTCGCATTTCGTTGCGGTCTAATATAGATTAGCCCATCAGGACCACGCGCAAATCCCCGCCTCTTATCTATTCTGCCACTTCATACCTATATTAGGTCTGTGCGATCCGTTGGCGGATGTTCCTCCAACGATCGATATCGATCGAACGATATGAGATCCAGTTTTTACCACCGCACGACTTTTAGAAATTGCTGGCTTCGCACGATAGCAAAAGTGTGCTTTTTTTGACCGAAAGGGGAATGGTGTAAAAACTTCCATGAACAACGATAGTTTTGAGCTGAAATTTTGGGGCGTGCGGGGAAGCATCCCTGTATCGGGACCGGAATTTGAGCGGTACGGCGGTAATACGTCGTGCATTGAGTTACGGCATGATGGCAGGCATATCTTATTCGACGCCGGGACCGGTTTGCGCGAAGCGGCCGGCTCTCTTGCCAAGGAGGAGGTCCGCAACATCGATCTCTTCTTCACCCACTCCCACTACGACCACATCATCGGCTTACCTTTCTTCAACGCGATCTATGATCCGCGCGTCAGCGTCGATCTCTGGTCGGGCCATCTGGCTGGCAAGACGACGACGCGGCAGCTGATCGGCCAGTTCATGCGGCCGCCATGGTTTCCCGTCGAACCCGACATCTGTCGCGCGGCGATGAATTTCCGTGACTTCGCCGCCGGCGATACGTTGAAGCCGCATCCGGGCATCGTCATCCATACGACGAGGCTGAACCATCCCGGCGGCTGTATCGGCTATCGCATCGAATGGGCGGGCCGGGTGATCGCCATGGTCTATGATACAGAGCATGTGGCGGGCAAACTCGATGAGGCTGCGCTTGAGCTGATGGCCGATGCAGATCTTGCCATCTACGATGCGACCTATCTCGAAGCGGAGATGCAGAAATATCTCGGCTTTGGCCATTCTACTTGGCAGGAGGGCATCAAGCTCGCCAAGAAGGCCGGCGCCAAGCGGCTTGCCATGTTCCATCACGCGCCCGGCCGCACGGACCGCGAACTGGATGACATGCAGCGCGATGCGCAGAAGAGCTTCCCTGAAGCGTTCTTCGCCTTTGACGGACAGTCGCTGCAGCTCTGAGGTACGTTTGGCCGCAAGCATCCATTGTTAGATCGGGCCGCACCCCGTAGACTGGACCGACTTTCGGGAGGTTGCAAGCATGGCCGTCAAACGGATGGACAATGTCGGAATCGTCGTCGAAGACCTGGCAGGGGCGATTGATTTCTTTCGCGAACTTGGCCTTGAGCTCGAAGGGCAGGCGACGATTGAGGGAGAGTGGGCGGGGCGTATCACCGGGCTCGGCGATCAGCGCGTCGAAATTGCCATGATGCGCACGCCGGACGGCCACAGCCGACTCGAGCTCTCCCGTTTCCTTGCGCCGCCTGTCATCGCGGATCATCGCAACGCCCCGGTCAACGCTTTGGGCTATCTCCGCGTCATGTTTGCCGTGGACGACATCGACGACACCCTTGAAAGGCTCCGCATGCGCGGCGCGCAGCTCGTCGGCGAGGTGGTCCAGTATGGCAACACATATCGCCTCTGCTATATCCGCGGGCCTGAAGGGCTCCTCATCGGGCTTGCCCAGGAACTTAGCTGAGCGCAACACGGCGGCTAGGGTATGAAATGGTTCACCGGCCGCCATTCGATGGCGGCATGGTCGACCGTTTCCTCGAACAATGTCTCGACGAAATCCCAGGCGAGATCGTCATGGACGAGGTGGTGCGTCATCACCCCGATCGGTTCGTCATGGCCGTCGAAACGGATCCGGAGTTCTTCAACGAGACGTGCGATTACTTCGGCATGCGGTAAACCGCCACGTACACCGTGCCATCTCATGATATCGATATGCGTATTGATCAGGCCGATAGGGGCCTGCTTTGCCAATCCAAAAACGGAGACGGCGCGATAGCCGAAGGGGGCGAGATGCGGCAGCAGCGCATCATCGATCCTGTTCCACGGCGGCACCAGTAGCGGTACGAACTGTTGTGAGTAAAGGGTCTTCAGCTTATCGAAGCCGCGGTGCAGCTCGTCGAGCACGATTGCCTGCGGCCGATGCAGACCGAGTTCCTGCTTCTTGGTCTCGTCAGGAGCATAGTTTTGATGCGTCCAGCCATGCACCGTGGCAGTGATGCGGCTTTCCCGCGCCAGACGCTCGGCGAGTGCCTCGCCCGTCGGCCCCGGAATGATCGCAAGAGCCATCGGCACGTCGAAACGATTGGCAAGCGATAGAAGGTGGTCGAGGGCAGGCGTCGGCTCGATGGCATCATCATCGCGGAACCAGAATTTCACCTTTCGCCCGGCCGCGTTCCATCGCCGCAGCTCGTCGCGCAGGGGCTGCCAATCGGCTCTATCGCTCATAATAGGTGTCTCCCAGATATTTTCGAAGAATGGTTTCCAGCCGCTTCGACGCGGCGGGCAATGAACGCTCCTGATGCACGAAGTCATAGGCTGCGTTTGCCATGGCCCGATGCCGGCTCGCGTCGTTCAAAAGCTCGGCGATAGCCCCGGCATAGGCCCTGATATCGCCTTCGGGCGTCAAAAGTCCCGTCCTGTCCGCCATCACCACCTCAGGCACGCCGGCCGTTGCCTGCGCGACGACGGGCAGGGCCGCCGCCTGTGCCTCCAGATAGGCAAGGCCATAGGCTTCGTTGCAGCCGGGCCAGACATAGAGGCCGGCGGTCGCCAGCTCCTGCGCGATCTCTGCGGTGGATCGTTCTCCGCGCCAGATGATGCGGTCTTCGCCAAATGCGGAGAATAGCGACCTGACCTCGGCACGCATCGGCCCATCGCCGATGATGGTCAGGCTCCAATCCTGATCGCGGATAAGATCGAGTGCGCCCGCCAGCATGGCGTAGCTGTCGAACTTGTCGCCCTTGCGCAGCATCGCCACCGTAATCAGCCGTCGCGGATCGGCGAAGGAGCGCGCAAAGGGCGCGGTATCGATGAAGGGCAGGAAGCGCTCGTAGCGGCCATCGGGGATCGCATCGAGCAAACCGATCCGGTCCCGCTCGGTAAAGCACAGATTGACGGCGGCCAGCCTTACCGCATCGGCGATAAGGCGCTGGTTCTCGCTCCAGCCGGTCTCGTCATGACGGCGGGAATAGGAAGCCTCCGCCGTGACATAGGGGATGCCCAGCCTCCTGGCGACGGATGGACCGATGAGATCGGGCGTCTTGTAATAGGGATGATAGGTGAACAACAGATCAGGCGCTGCCTCGCTTTGCCAGCGCTCGATCAGGCGGCCTGCTTCGGCTTGCGCCTGCAGGGCGATTTCCATGCGTGGGCCGGCTTCCGGGGTGGGCGTGAAACTGCGCAATTCGGAAGCGACTTCGACCTCATGCCCCGCCATCTTCAATGCTGCGATGATCTGGCGGGCCATCAGCCGGTCGCCGGATGGGACCGAATGGGCAGGTGACTTCAAGGGAGCGTAAAAGGCAATCTTCATGATGTCGTCACACGGTTGACGATTAAGTGATGGCAGGAACCCGAATCGTGAAAAGATTGCCCGAATTCCGACCGGTTGCGTGACAATAAGGTCCCTGCTTCAAAAAGCCGCGTCCTCGACGGCATGCGGCGTTGCGGCTACCGCATAATTCCTTAAATCGGAATCGATTTAGGGATAAAATTATGCAGCAGGTTAAAAGTGCTACAGCGACCTTTGCGCGTCGTATATAACGCGCAGCGCTGTAGATGATAGGCGATAGCCGTTTTCGGATCTGTTGTGAACGGGCAATATACATTGGGTTTGATGACCATCGAGGCAAGAAAGCCAATCATGACCGATCGCCTCGTGCGAAAGCTGCGTCTCGGCTCGGGTCTGATCGTTTTTGTTTTCGTCATCATGCATTTGGCCAACCATTCCCTAGGCCTGATCTCGCTCGGCATGGCCGAACATGCGCAACATTGGTTCATGGCGGTTTGGCGCAATCCGGTTGGAACCCTGCTTCTCTATGGAGCGCTGATCCTGCATATCCTGCTCGTGCTGCGAATGCTCTACAAGCGCAGAACGCTCGTCATGCCCGCCGGCGAAGCTTTTCAGATCGTCACCGGTCTGTTGGTGCCTCTCCTGCTGATCGACCATATCGTTGCGACGCGTATCGTTCACGAAGTCTACGGCTATCACGACACCTACAAGGCGATCGTGCGTAGCCTGTGGGTGACTTCGCCATTCAACGGGATGCGCCAATCGTTCGTCCTCCTCATCGTCTGGGTTCATGGATGTATCGGCGTTCATTTCTGGCTGCGCTACCGCCCGTGGTACACGGCGATTGCGCCCGTCATTCTGTCGCTTGCCATCGTTTTGCCGGTTCTTGCGTTGCTCGGCTTTGCCGCAATGGGCAAGACCGTGGCGCATGAGGTCGCCCAGGAGGATGAACGCGGTTATCCCGGCGGCTATTACAGCGACGTGCGAAGCTTCGGCGAAACAGGCTCGGCGCCGGGCGGTAAAATAGCGGAAGCCTTATGGCCATACCGTGCCGGCTTCTATGGCGCCTTCAGCCTGTCGATCGCCGCTCTTTTCGCCTTCCGGGCGCATCGCAGGCTGCGAGAACGGCAATATCAGGTCGCCATCCGCTACGCAGGCGGAGAAGTCGTGCACGCACCACGCGGTTTCAGCGTGCTCGAAGCAAGCCGTCTCGGCGGCATCCCCCATTATTCGGTCTGTGGCGGCAAGGGGCAATGCTCCACCTGCCGCGTGCAGATCATCGAGGGCGCGGAAAACTTGCCGCTGCCCGAGCCGCTGGAGCAGAAGACCTTGAACCGTATCGGCGCAACGCCGGATGTCAGACTTGCCTGTCAGCTGCGGCCGACCGGCAATGTCAGCGTCGTGCCGTTGCTGACGCCGATGGCCGAGGCGACGATTCCGGTCTATACGCAAGCGGCAAGTCCCGGCCGCGAGCGCGAGATTGTCGTCTTCTTCTGCGATCTGCGCCATTTCACCTCGCTGACGGAATCACGGTTGCCCTTCGACATCGTTTTCCTGCTCAACCGCTATTTCGCCATCGTTGGCCGCATCATCGAGGAGAATGGCGGCCGGATGGACAAGTTCATCGGCGATGGTGCCATGGCGCTCTTCGGCCTTCGCACGACCCCGAAGGAGGCCAATCGCCAGGCACTGAAAGCGGCCGCCGCGATCATCCGAGAGATCGACAAGCTCAGCGACGAGCTGGCTGATGAACTGGCTGCCCCGCTCGAAATCGCAATCGGCATTCACACCGGCCTCGCAGTCGTGGGCTCCATGGGCTATGGCAGCGTCAAGAACGTGACCGCGATCGGCGATACGGTCAATGTCGCCAGCCGTCTCGAAAGCGTCGCCAAGGAATTCAACACCGCGCTGGTCTTTTCGGAGCCAGTGGCACAGCTTTCGGAAGCCGATATTTCCGGCACCGAAAGCCGCGAGATCGCCGTCAGGGGCCGGGGCGAGCCCTTGCGCGTCTATATCGTCTCGAAGGAGGCGAGTGGCCACTTTGCCTGATTTTCCGATACCGGAGGCACCGATCTTCGCCGTTTGCAATGAAATGGCGCTGGTGTAGGGATGGCGCTCATGTTCGACCGCAAGATCCTCACAAGAAAATACTGGAAGCGGGCTTTTCGCCGCAAGCGCGATGCGATGGCCACACGCCTCTTCGACACCAGGCTGGGCCGGGACATTCTCGTCAGTGCTATAGGTCCTCGCGTGAAGACGATGACCGTCGATTGCGGCGATCACGTTCTCAGTTTCTCGCCGGCCGACTACATCGGCCGCAAGGTTTTTCGCAAAGGGCATTTCGAGCGCGACCATGTCGATCGTCTGCTGAGCGTCCTCCGTGAGCACGGCCTGCTGCGCAAGGGATCGGCACTCCTGGAGCTCGGCGGCAATATCGGCACGCAGACCTGCTATTTTGCTCTTAGCGGCGCCTATGATCGTATTGTCAGCGTCGAGCCGGACCCGCGCAATTTCCGCCTGCTGGCAGCCAATATCGCCGACAATGGCTTGCAGGAGATGGTGACGGCGGTCAATTGCGCCGCCGGCGATCGCGAGGGCCAGCTCGATTTCTATCTCAACCACAAGAATCACGGCAAAAGCAGCGCATTGCGGCAGAGCGCTACCGACGAGAAGATCTCGGTGCCCGTTCTGCCGGTCGGTGATATTCTCCTGCAGGCAGGCGTCGATCCTGCCGATATCGGGCTGATCTGGATGGACATCGAGGGCTATGAGCCGGTTGCCTGCCGTTCGATGGGCGCGCTGATGGGCCGCAAGGTGCCGCTCTATATGGAATTCACTCCGGCCTTCTACGGCAAGGATCAGACCAGAGACTTCGTTGCTGATCTTGCCCGGCACTATAGCGAATGTCTCGCCTTCTTCGAAAGCGGCGAGCGGATCATGAAGGTGGTCGAACTGCCCGTCGAGGGTGAACAGTTCGACGTCCTGTTTCTGCACTGAGCCTATTTGCGCCGATAGATGAAATAGCGACCGTCCTTGACCGTCGAAGGCAGGGACAGCGCCTCGAGATCCGGATGATCGATGGGAAGGCCGCTGACTGCAAGCCCGCCCGATGCCAGCACGCCAGCCATGATCTCGGGCAGCCAGGTTAATGTTATCGCATCCTTGTCTTCGTAGCCGGTGCCGATATCCGCATGGGCGAGCGAGGCATTGGCGCCGATAAAGGTTTTCGCCGTGTCCCTGATCTCGCCGAGCACGAGATCGTCGGCCGACGGCATCGAAGGACCATAGGCATTGACCGCCCGGTCGAAGGCGATGATGCGGCGATCGGGAAAAAGTTCGCGCAGGTGATCGAAGGTGCGGCCATTGCCAAGACCGAGCTCCAGCACGGGGCCATCAAGCATTCTCACCTCGTCGGCAACGGCATTGAGGATGTCGCGCTGTGCGCTGAGGCGGCGAATGAAACTATCCAGGCGGCTCATCGTATTTGAAGTATCCTTGGCGTCTTGTGCCTCTCCCGCAGTGGGCGTAGCACGGCGGGCATCGCTGCGTCGACCGCCCGCTGGCTTTTCAACGCATTTGCTGTAGGGATAGATTGTCGCGGCGCTCAATGAAGGGGGACATCATGGCCGAGCCATCCAATGATGATTTCTTCCATAAGCTCACGGGTTTCACGCGTTTCGAAGGTGTGACCGACAGCGCCAATTACCAGCCTCTCCCGGATGACTGGCTGATTGCCGTCGCCGACATCGTCAGCTCGACGAAGGCGATTGCCGCCGGACACTACAAATCGGTCAATATGGCGGGCGCCAGCGTGATTTCCGCCGTGCTCAACGCCTTGGGCCGAGGCGACTACCCCTTTGCCTTCGGTGGGGATGGTGCAGTGGTCGCCGTCCCGCCTTCCGGCGCGGAACGGGCGCGACAGGCGCTTGCGGCTGTACGGGGCTGGGTGATGGAGGAGCTGCAGCTCGATCTGCGCACGGCTTTGGTGCCGATGGGCGCCATTCGTGGCGAGGGGTTCGACGTTCGGGTCGCCCGCTTCAGTCCGAGCGATTATGTCTCCTATGCCATGTTTGCCGGCGGCGGCACGAGTTGGGCGGAGCTGCAGATGAAGGCGGACCGCTTCATCGTCGAGGCGATGCCGGCAAGAGTGAAACCCGATCTGACGGGCCTTTCGTGCCGCTGGAATCCAATCAAGGCGCAGAATGGCGAGATCGTCTCGATTATTGCCATTCCCGGCGACGCTGGAAGCGGTCCGAAATTTCAGCAGCTGGTTGCCGATATCATTGCCATATCTGCTGAGCAGAGCCGCGACAGCCATCCCGTTCCGGTCGAAGGCCCGACACCGGCATTGAGCTTCGGTGGCGCGGATATCGAGGCGCGGGCTTTGGCCACCCCGGCCAATCGCTGGTGGCGCAAGCTTGCCATCGATGCCCAGATCGTCCTTGTCTGGGTTCTCGACAAGTTCGGGGTGAGGACCGCAACCTTCGACGCCAAGATCTACCGGCGTGATCTCGCGGCGAATTCCGATTTTCGCAAGTTCGACGATGGCCTGAAAATGACGATCGATGTCGACGCCACGCATCTTGAGCGCATCGAGGCGCGCTTGCGCCAGGCCGAGGCGGAGGGTGTCTGCTGTTTTGGTCTGCATCGCCAGGATAGCGCGTTGATGACCTGTTTCGTGCCGACCCCGCTCATGCGCGATCACATGCATTTCATCGATGGGGCGAGCGGGGGTTATGCGATGGCGGCGATGGCGCTGCGGGAAAAGAGGCCGCCCGAGCTTGCCGCGGGCGAGTGATCTTCGATTGTCACACGCAGCTGGCCATGGGTTTCAGTCGCGATTTTTATCGACCCATTTCGGTTTAGCCCATTGTTTCAGCTGAATATGCGCCTTATCTGAAAGAGAACAAAACGAGAGTCGCCGATTGCGACGGCTGCCGTTTTGCTGCATTTCTGGTGCGGGGGCGTGAGAGATGCATTCGATTTTTCTGGTGTCCGCGCAATCCAGGGGTAGCAAGGGAACGCGCTGGTGCCGTTAATGATTGTTTCATCCAGCCTGGAACGATAGGCCGGAAATTCCGGAAGTGGAAGCCGGCGAAGAAGCCGGTGCTCCATGGCCGGCGAGACATCGGGCATTGCAAGATAGGCCGCGGGGACAATGACTATTCATTCGAGTGTTTCTGATCTTCTTCTTGATAAAGTAGCGGAATGGCTGACACAGGCGGCGCTCACAGGCGAAAACCTGGAGACCATCGTTCGTGGCTTCTGCGAACGCATGGCTGCGACGGGGATGCCGCTCAAGCGCGTGCATTTGACCTTTTCCATGCTTCACCCGCTCTATGATGCGCTCGGCTTTACCTGGCGGCGTGCCGGCGGTCTGATGATCGAGGGCTACCGGCATGGCAACGAGAAGCCGGAACGCTTTGTACAGAGCCCCTACTATTATCTTCTCTCCAACAATCTTCAGCACCTGCGTCGCCGCATCGATGTCGACGGTGCTGTCGAATTTCCGATTTTCGAGGATCTGCGCAAGGAGAAGGTCACCGACTATATGGCCTTCGTGCAGACTTTCGGCGCGGGCTCTGTGCAGGGGATGATGGGCTCCTGGTCGACCGACAGCGTCGGCGGTTTCAGCGAAGAGATGATCGGCGCGTTGATGCGCATGCAGAACCATCTGGCCATGGCCGCCAAGATGGCGGTGCTCGGTAAGCTCGCCAACAATATGCTGACTACCTATCTCGGCGGCGATGCCGGAAAGCGTGTGCTGAACGGCCAGATTCGCCGCGGCGACGGCGAGACGATCCGCGCGGCCCTCGTCATGGGCGATATGCGGCAATCCACGGTTTATGCCGAAAAGGAAGGGCGCCAAGCCTATATCGATACACTGAACGAGTTCTTCGACGCGATCGCAGCGCCGTTCAATCGTAATGGCGGCGAAATCCTGAGCTTCCTTGGCGACGGATTTCTTGCCGTCTATCCATGCGGGCGGCATAAGGACCCGTCAAAGGTGGCTTGCGAAGCTGCACTTTCGGCCGTTTTCGAGGCGCAACGCCGTGTCACGGCGCTCAACAGCGATCGCCAGTCGCGCAATTTGAGCGAAGTGCGCTACGGGATCGGCCTGCATGTCGGCAACGTCATGTTCGGCAATGTCGGCTTGAGGGACCGCTTGACGTTTTCCGCCTTCGGCGCGGCGGTCAACGAGGTCGAGCGCCTACAGTCGCTGACCAAGAAATATGCAACCGAAGTCGTCGCAAGCCAGGCTTTCTCAAGCTACACCGATTGCGAATGGGGGACGTTGGGAGAGGAAAAGCTGCGCGGCGTGCGCCAGCGCTTCACCGTCGTTTCCCCGAAAGCCGCGACGCCAGCCAATGGCGCGCTCGAGATCTTTCAGGAAACGGCACCGGACAGCCTCTCCGAGGCCGAGCAGGTCATTCTCTTGCACAGGGATGCCAAGAAGTTCGAGAACCGTTTTCAAGTTGAAAACCTGACTCCGTAACCGCTGATGCGGCCCGCTTCAGCATAAGCCGATATATCACTGGAAAGACGACGGTTTTTTTACAGTCGCCGCATTGCTTTGACCAGCTAGACACCCGTTATGGCCTACGTTAGTGTGCCGTATAAGGCCACAAAGGTCATGTGAGCGGGAAATAATATGTATGGCGTCAGGGACTGATCTACTGCGTATTGAGAACCTCGACGTCTCATTCTCCCTTTACGGGGATAGTCTGCGCGTCGTCAAGAATGCCGGCTTGAGAGTGCTTCCAGGCAAGGTTACGGCGCTCGTCGGCGAATCCGGCTCCGGCAAGTCGATCATCAGCCAATCGATCATGGGCATCCTCCCAACGGCGGCGAAGGCGACCGGCCGGATTCTGTTTACCGATCCGCTCAACGGTCAGACGACCGATATCCTCCAGTTGCCGCGCGACGGCGTCGCCATCCGCGGGCTGCGTGGCGCGCGGATGGCAAAGATCTTCCAGGAGCCGATGACCTCGCTGTCGCCGCTGCATACGGTCGGCAATCAGATCAGTGAAGCGCTTCGCATTCACAGCGCCGGCACCAGCAGAGCCGAGCAGCGCGAAAAAACGGAAGAGATGCTGAACCTCGTCGGCTTTCAGGACCCGGTTCGCACTTTCGACATGTATCCCTTCGAGCTTTCCGGGGGCATGCGCCAGCGCGCGATGATCGCCATGGCGCTGATCTGCAATCCGGCGCTGCTGATTGCCGACGAGCCGACGACGGCATTGGATGTCACCATCCAGGCGCAGATCCTCGGCCTGCTGCGCAATCTTCAGCAGACATTCAACATGGCGATGCTGCTGATCACTCATGATCTCGGCGTCGTTGCGAACATGGCCGACGAGGTCGTGGTCATCTATCATGGCGAGATCATGGAAGCAGGTCCGGTCGAGACGATCTTTCGTCAGCCCCAGCATCGCTATCTGAAGGCGCTGATGTCGGCGGTGCCGCATTTCGACATGAAGCCGGGAGAACGATTGAAGTCCTTGCGGGATGTCCCGGTCAATCTCGGCACTTTCTCCAGCAAGAAGAAGCTTATCGGCAACGGTGTGCCGGCTGCGGGTACGGCGCCCGATGTCCTGCTCAGCGTGCGCAATCTGACCAAGACCTACACCTCGAAGGCGGGCGGGCTGTTCGGGCGACGGGATGGCACGAAGTTCCGCGCGGTCGATGATGTCAGTTTCGATATTCGCCGTGGCGAATGTCTCGGCCTAGTCGGGGAAAGCGGCTGCGGCAAGACCACCGTAAGCAAGATCCTGATGCGGGGTGTCACTGCCGACAGCGGTTCCGTCACCTTCGATGACGGCAGCGGCAAGATCGATGTGCTTGCCGTCAAGGGCGATGAATTGATGGATCTGCGCACGAAGATCCAAATGGTTTTCCAGGACCCGGTCTCTTCGCTTTCTCCGCGCATGACCATCCGCAACATCCTGAGCGAACCCCTCGAAATCCATGGGCGTGGCGACAGTGACGAGCGCAAGCAGAAAGTCACGGCGCTGATGCAGGCGATCGGGCTCGACAAGCACTATCTGAGCCGCTATCCGCACAGCTTCTCCGGCGGCCAGCGCCAGCGCATCGGAATTGCACGCGCCTTGGCGCTAGGCCCCAAGCTTCTGATCCTCGACGAGCCCGTCTCGGCGCTCGACGTGTCCGTCCAGGCGCAGATCCTGAACCTCCTCAAGGATCTGCAGAAAGAACTCGGCCTGACCTATCTGTTCATTTCGCACAATCTCGCGGTGGTCGACTATATGGCCGATCGGATTGCCGTGATGGCGCGCGGACGCATCGTCGAAATCGCGCCGCGCGAGATCATCCTGCGCGATCCCGTTCATCCCTATACGCGCTCACTGCTTTCGGCGGTGCCATTCCCCGATCTGGACCGGCCGCTGGATTTCTCAGCCCTGGGCAGCGAAGGCGCCGCAGCCAAGCAGAAATGGGGGCCGCAATTCTCCGAGGGAGCGGACGGAGATCTGGCCTATGCCGATCTGGGCGGGGGACATTTCGTGCGTGCCCGCCGGGGTCTCGGTGCCCAGGAGCTGCGCAAATGATTAATCGCCGCAGCTTTCTCGGCCTTTTGGCCTCTACCGTTCTGCCCCAGCCCGTCCTCGCGGCCGATGTTGACAACGAGCCGGAATATTTCGCCGATTGGCTGAGGGCCGGCCAGATGCCGCATCTCGCCAAACGTTTGCCGAAATTCCCCCGCGTCGTCAATGTCGCGGCCATGGGCCGCATGCCGGGCCGTTATGGCGGCTCCGTGCGCACGCTCATCGGCAGCCAGAACGATATCCGCCTCATGACCATCTATGGCTATGCTCGCCTGGTTGGTTATGACAGCACGCTGACGCTTCAGCCGGATATTCTCGAGTCCTTTTCCGCCGTCAACGATATGGTGTACACCTTCAAGCTGCGCGAGGGCCATAAATGGTCCGACGGGCAGCCGTTTACGGCCCATGATTTTCGTTACTGGTGGGAAGACGTCATCCTCAACAAAGAGCTAACGCCCGGAGGAGGCGCGCTGGAACTACGCCCGCACGGTAGCCTGCCGCGTTTCGAGCTGATCGACGACTTGACGGTGCGCTATTCCTGGGATGATCCCAACCCGAATTTCCTGCCGATCCTGGCCGCGCCCCAGCCGCTCGTCATCGCCGGGCCGGCGCATTATCTTAAGCAGTTCCACAAGAAATACCAGGACAGCATTCGTCTTTCCTCGCTGATGAAGGAAAACCGGGTGAAGAAATGGCAGGATCTGCATATCAAGATGGGCCGCTCCTACCGGCCTGAAAATCCCAATCTGCCGGTACTCGATCCATGGAAAAACACGACGGCGCCGCCGGCCGAGCAATTCGTATTTGAACGCAACCCCTATTTCCATCGCGTTGACGAGAACGGGCGGCAGCTGCCCTATATCGATCGCATGATCCTGAACATCAGTTCTTCGGCGATCATCGCCGCCAAAACTGGTGCGGGGGAAAGCGATCTACAGGCGACCGGCATAGACTTCAATGACTATACGTTCCTTAAGGAAGCGGAAAGGCGCGATCCAAGCAAGATCAAGGTCGATCTCTGGAAGGCGGCGCGCGGGTCACGCGTTGCCCTGTACCCCAATCTGAATAGCGCCGATCCAGTCTGGCGCGATCTCTTGCGCGATGTTCGGGTGCGCAGAGCGCTGTCGCTTGCGATCGATCGTCACGAGATCAATATGGCGGTCTTCTACGGCCTCGGTACGGCAAGCGCCAACACGATGTTACCCGACAGCCCGCTTTTCAAACCCGAATATGCCTCTGCCTGGATCGAGCACGATCCGGATCAGGCCAATGCTCTTTTAGACGCTGCCGGCCTGGACAAACGAGATGAAGACGGCATCCGTTTGCTGTCGGATGGCCGGCGAATGGAGATTACCGTTGAAACCCCGGGCGAAAGCACGCTCGATTCCGACGTGCTCGAATTGGTGACCGATCACTGGCGCAAAATCGGCATCGCGCTTTTCATTCGCGTGTCCCAACGTGACGTTTTCCGCAGTCGCGCTATGAGCGGGCGCATTCTGATGTCAATGTGGTTCGGCCTCGACAATGGCGTGGCGACGGCCGACATGAATCCGGGCGAATTGGCGCCGACAGCCAACGACCAGATGCAGTGGCCGCTTTGGGGCATGTACTATCTCTCGCGCCAGACGCAAGGGGTGGCTCCCGATGTGCCGGAAGCAGTCGAGTTGGTCAAGCTGCTGGGCGAATGGGAAGAAGCTGCCTCCTCCTTCGAACGTGCCGAAATCTGGCACAAGATGCTAAAGATTTATACGGATCAAGTGTTCTCCATCGGCCTGGTCAACGCCACCTTGCAGCCGATCGTGCATTCGGCCCGCATGCAGAATGTGCCGGAAAAGGCGCTTTACGGCTTCGACCCGACCTGCCTGCTCGGCGTGTACATGCCGGACACCTTCTGGATGAAGGAGGAACGCCGGAATGCTTAAATATATCCTCTGGCGTACCGCCGTGATGATCCCGACCTTGGTCATCATCTCCATGTTGGTCTTCACCATCATCCAGTTACCGCCCGGAGATTTCTTCGATAGCCAGATCGCCGAACTGCGTGCTCAAGGCGACACCGCCAATCTCCAGGATATGGAGAATCTTCGCCACGAATACGGGCTCGACCAGCCATTGCCGCTCCAATACCTGCATTGGGCCGGCGGCATGCTGCATGGCGATTTCGGCTATTCCTTCGAATATCAGCTGCCGGTATCGGATGTCGTCGGCGACCGGCTCTGGCTGACAATCCTCGTGTCGATGACAACAATCCTCTTGACCTGGCTGATCGCTTTTCCGATCGGCATCTATTCGGCGACTCATCAATATAGCTGGGGCGATTACGGCCTGACTTTCCTTGGTCTGCTCGGTATCGCCATTCCGAATTTTATGCTGGCGCTGATCCTGATGTATTTCGCCAATGTCTGGTTCGGCGTGTCGATCGGCCATCTGATGGATCAGCAATATCTCTCGCAGCCGATGAGCTGGGAGAAGGCGCGCTCGATCCTGTCGCATCTGTGGATTCCGGTCATCATCGTCGGCACGGCAGGGACGGCGGGCATGATCCGCCGCCTTCGCGCCAATCTCCTCGACGAGATGCAGAAGCAATATGTCATCACCGCACGAGCCAAGGGGCTGCATCCCCTGAGGGCTCTGGTGAAATATCCGCTGCGCATGGCGCTGAACTTCTTCGTGGCCGATATCGGCTCCATCCTGCCGTCGATCATTTCGGGCGCCGAGATCACGGCAATCGTGCTGTCGCTGGAGACGACCGGCCCGATGTTGATCCGGGCCCTGCAAAGCCAGGACATGTATCTTGCCGGTTCATTTCTGATGTTTCTCGCCTTCCTCAATGTTATCGGCGTGTTGATCTCGGATATCGCGCTCGGCTTTCTCGATCCCCGCATCCGCTTGCAAGGCAGGAGCACAAAGTGAGCGTATCCCTGCCAAAACCCGGGGCTCCCCTGGAGCATTACGTCTCGAACGCGGATTTCGATCCGGATCAGTTCGAAGCCATGTCGGCCGGCCAGCAGCGCTATTACATGGCTTCTCAGAAGAAGCTGATGTGGTGGAAGTTCAAGAAGCACAAGCTCGCGCTTGCATCAGGCATTTTCCTGCTGCTGGCCTATGGCATGATCGTGATTGCCGAGTTTCTCGCCCCCTACGGACTTCATACCCGCAATGTCGATTACATCCATTCGCCGCCGCAGGCGGTGCACTTCTTCAACAAGGGAGAGTTCGTCGGACCGTTCGTGTACGGCCGCAAGATGACGCTCGATATCGATACGCTGCGCCGGGTCTATATCGATAATCCCTCGGATGTACAGCCGATCCGCTTCTTCTGTCGCGGCGATGCCTATCGATTCTGGGGGCTGGTGGATTCGAACGTCCATCTGGTCTGTCCTGCGGTCGGCGGACAAATGTACCTGCTTGGGACCGACCGTTTGGGCCGCGACGTGCTGTCGCGCATCATCTATGGCGCACGCATATCCCTAACCATCGGGCTGATCGGCATTTCGGTCAGCTTCGTGCTCGGCATCGTCATCGGCGGTCTGGCGGGCTATCACGGCGGCCTCTTCGATCTCCTCGTCCAGCGCGTGATCGAGGTGCTGCAATCGCTGCCGAGCTTGCCACTGTGGATGGCGCTGGCCGCGATCATGCCCGTGAGCTGGAGCCCGATCATCGTCTATTTCGGCATCACCATCATTCTCGGCATTCTCGACTGGACCGGTCTGGCGCGCGCCGTGCGCTCGAAACTTTTGTCGCTGCGGGAGGAGGACTATGTTCTCGCGGCTCAATTGATGGGCGCCAGCACGCCGCGTATCATCGGTCGTCATCTCGTTCCCGGCTTCATGTCGCATCTCATTGCGTCGGCAACGATCTCCGTTCCGAGCATGATTCTCGGCGAAACTGCGCTCAGCTTCCTCGGATTGGGGCTTCGCCCGCCAATCACGAGCTGGGGCATTTTGCTGACCGAGGCAAGGAGCGTCAGCGTCATTGCCTTCTATCCATGGCTCCTTTTCCCTATGATCCCGGTGATTTTGATCATTCTGGCGTTCAACTTTTTAGGAGACGGCTTGCGCGATGCCGCCGATCCCTACAAATAGCAGGATGAACGGCGAAGACAGGATTGCAATTCGAGAAGCGGCCCGCGGATGTCGTTTGCCGACAGACCGCGTATAATTTTCACCCCCAGAGGTTTTTGCCTATGAAGCGGCGCTTAGAAGATGCTCGAATCCTCATGTATAGCCATGACACGTTCGGTCTCGGCCATCTGAGGCGGTGCAGAACGATTGCCCATGCGCTTGTCGAGGACTATCGCGGTTTGAACGTGCTGATCATTTCCGGCGCGACGATCGCAGGGGCATTCGATTATCGTGCTCGTGTCGATTTCGTCAAAGTGCCGAGCGTCATCAAGCTGCGCGACGGCGAATACACGTCTATGGCGAGCCATGTCGCGCTGCAGGAAACGCTGAAGATGCGGCAGTCGATCATTCGCCATACGGCCGAAACCTTCCAGCCCGACGTTTTCATCGTCGACAAGGAGCCGATGGGGCTGAAAGGCGAGGTCGAGGAGACGCTGACCTATCTGAAGGCGCGCGGCACCACGCTCGTACTCGGCATGCGCGACGTGATGGATGCGCCGCACCTGCTGGAAGCCGAATGGAAAAAGAACAACGTCCTCCAGAAGATCGATCAATTCTACGATCGCGTCTGGGTCTATGGCCCGCCGGATTTTCACGATCCGCTCGTTGGCCTCGATGTCCCCTCCGGTGTGCGCCGAAAGATGGAGTTCGTCGGCTTCCTGCAGCGCAGCGTTTCCACCCTGGGCACGAAGTCGGAACATGTGCCTGACGAGGATTATATCCTGGTGACAACAGGCGGCGGTGGCGACGGCGCCGATCTCGTCAGCGATGTCATTGCCGCTTTCGAGGAGGACAGCTCCCTCACGCAGAAGACGCTGATCGTGCTCGGCCCCTATATGCCCGCCAAGGAACGCGGCCAGCTTTTGGAGCGCGCCAGCAAGATCGACTGTCTGCAGGTCATCGAGTTCGACAACAAGATGGAAGAGCTGATCGCCGGCGCCAAGGCTGTCGTCGCAATGGGCGGCTATAATACCTATTGCGAGATCCTGTCCTTCGACAAGCCGGCGCTGATCATTCCGCGCACACGGCCGCGCGAGGAGCAGCTCATCCGTGCACAGCGGGCAAGTGAGCTCGGCCTCGTCGACATGCTGCTGCCGGAAGAATCGGTCGATCCGAAGCAGCTTGCCGCTGCCCTGAAGCGCCTGCCGAACCGGGCACCACCTTCGGCGAGCAACAGCAACATGCGTCTGGAAGGGCTTGTGCATATTTCGCGCACTGTCGGCGAATGGTTCGATGACCGCGAGCGCTATACGCCGCTATCGATCGTTGCCGAGTAGATTACCGGAACCGGTCGATGCGGAAGAAAATACTGGTGGTCCTGAAAGGCTATCCCCGCCTGTCGGAAACCTTCATCGCGCAGGAGCTGCTCGGCCTAGAGAGGGCTGGCTTCGAGCTGACGTTGATTTCGATGCGCAAGCCCACGGACAAGAAGCGTCATCCCGTCCATGACGAGATCAAGGCGCGCGTCGTCTATCTGCCCGAATATCTGCATAACGAACCGTTGAGGGTGCTTCGCGCCCTCTTTGCTGGTATCGGCAAGCCTGGGTTCAAGCCGCTCCTGAAGCAGTTCTGGAGCGATCTGAAACGGGATATTACGCCGAACCGCGTGCGGCGCTTCGGTCAGGCCTTGGTGCTTGCGCATGAATGGCCCGATGGCGGTGAATGGCTGCATGCGCATTTCATCCACACGCCGGCCTCGGTAACGTCCTATGCCAGCATCATGACCGGTATTCCCTGGACTTGTTCAGCCCATGCCAAGGATATCTGGACGTCGCCGGACTGGGAGCTCTCGGAAAAACTCGGCCGCGCCCGCTGGACCGTGACCTGCACGCGCACCGGTTTCGAGCACATGCGCGATCTGGTCGGAGCGGACGACAAGGTCCATCTGAGCTATCACGGTCTGGATCTCGATCGCTTCGGCTCCTTCATCGGCGAACATTCCAGCCGCGATGGCAGGGACGCTTCCGATCCCGCTTTTATCCTCAGCGTTGGACGTGCGGTGGAGAAGAAGGGATACGACGTGCTGCTGAAGGCGCTGGCATTGCTCCCCGGCGATCTCAACTGGCGCTTTACTCACATTGGCGGCGGCGATGGCCTGGCGAAACTCAAGGCATTGGCCGATACGCTTGGCATTGCCGACCGCATCACCTGGAAGGGTGCGCTGGCACAGGAAGACGTGCTTGCCCACTATCGCCAGGCCGATATCTTCGCGCTCGCCTGCCGGGTGGCCGCTGACGGTGATCGTGATGGACTGCCGAACGTGCTCGTGGAGGCTTCTAGCCAGCGTCTCGTCTGCGTCTCCACCAATGTCTCCGGCATTCCCGAACTCCTCGAAGATGGTGCGAACGGTCTCGTCGTTGCTCCGGAGGATCCGCAGGCGCTTGCCGTGGCGCTGGAATCCGCCATTCGCAACCCGGCGCTGCGTCACAGGCTGGGCGAAGCGGCCGAAAGGCGGGTGCGCGAGCATTTCGACTATCACGCCAGCATCCGGCAACTGACAGGGCTGTTCGAGGAGCAATGGCAGAGAGAAGATCAATGGCGGAAATCCGCATGACAACCTCGCATAGCCTACCCTTGCGGGTCTTTTTCTACGTTCAGCATCTCCTTGGCATCGGCCATCTGGCGCGGGCGAGCCGCATTGCCAGCGCGTTGGCGAAAGACGGCTGCCAGGTGACGATGGTCACCGGCGGCGTGCCGGTCAACGGATTTCCCGGCGCTGATGTGACCTCGGTGACATTGCCGGCCGTGGTTGCGAGCAGCGCCGGCTTTTCCGGCCTCGCCGATCAGTCAAGCAACCCGGTCGGCGAAGAGTTTCTGTCCCGCCGGAGGGATCTGCTGCTGGAGGCGTTCCGGCAGGCTGCACCCGATGTCGTCATCATCGAGGCCTTTCCCTTCGGCCGCAGGCAGATGCGTTTCGAGCTCCTGCCGCTGCTCGACGCCATTGCCAAATCTGACCCGAAGCCGAGGCTCTACACCTCCGTGCGGGACATTCTGCAACAACAGAAGAAACCGGGGCGCGACGAAGAGACGGTCGGCCTGCTTCGCGATCATTTCGATGGCGTGCTCGTCCATGGCGATCCGCATTTCGTCCGACTGGAAGAGACCTTTCCCCTGACCGAGGCGATCGCCGACAAGATCGTCTATACGGGTCTTGTCGCACCCGCTTTGCCGCCGGAACCGGTCGAAATCTTCGACATCGTCGTTTCGGCCGGCGGCGGTGCTGTCGGGCGCGACCTCATCCGCGCCTCGTTGGAAGCGGCAAGCCGCGTGGCCACCGATCGCCGCTGGCTGCTGATCGCCGGGCCGAATCTGCCGGAGCAGGATTACGCCGATCTCGCTGGCGCCGCACCTGGCAATGTCGAGTTCGTTCGCTTCCGCAAGGACTTTCCCTCCCTTTTGCGTGGCGCCGAGCTTTCGATTTCGCAGGCCGGCTATAATACGGTCGGTGATCTTCTGGTGACCGGCTGCCGCGCCATTCTGGTTCCTTTCACCGCCGGCGGTGAGACGGAGCAATCCGTCCGAGCCGAGCGGCTGGAGAGATTGGGGCTGGCATTGGCCTTGCCGGAAGCGGGATTGACGGCGGATATGTTAGTCGAGGCCGTGAGGACAGCGCTGTCCCGACCCAAGCCAGGCAACCCGGATATCGATCTTGGCGGCGCCGCCAGAACATCGGCCATTCTGCGTGAGATCAGGTAGCGACGTGTACGGCCGATATCGGAGACATCCTGTCGTTTTATCCTCCTGGATTCCCGCAATCTTGTGATATAAATCGAAAATTCGATGAATCGGGAGGAGCGTGGACGAAAGACCGGGCGGAGTCCCTTTTCACATATGGGGCCACGTATCAGTAACGAAACCTTCCCGCATCTCTGCAACATCGGTGCCGGCATCGCGCTGGCGCTGGGCGTTGAATTTGAAAGCCTGCAGTAAGCAATGGAAAAAAGCCTAGCGCGCTACATTTGGTCGAATACCCGGCTGGAGCAGATCTGGATACTGCTCGTCGTCGCGGCCTCGATGATCCCGTACTTCCTCTCCTTCGACCTACCGAAGCAGATCGTCAACGGGCCCATCCAGGGCAAGGGTTTCGAACATCCTGGCGATACGCAGACCTTCATGCACATCGCCTTCAATGTGCCACTCATCGGCCATGTCGAGATTTTTCAAGGCGTGCAGCTGACGCGCATGTCGATGCTCGTTGCGCTGAGCATGGTGTTTCTGGCGCTCGTCGTGCTCAACGGCCTCTTCAAACTCTATATCAACACCTACAAGGGACGGCTCGGCGAGCGCATGCTTCGCCGCATCCGCTTCGAGCTGATCGACCGGGTCTTGCGGTTTCCGCCGGCGCATTTCAAGCGGGTCAAGCCCGCTGAAATCGCCACCATGATCAAGGACGAGGTGGAGCCGATGGGCGGCTTCACGGGCGATGCCTTCGTGCAGCCCGCCCTTCTCGGCGGCCAGGCGGTAACGGCGCTCGTCTTCATCATCATGCAGAATTTCTGGCTCGGCATGATTGCCGCCGCCATCGTCGCCGTGCAGGCGATCGTCATTCCCCGCATGCGCAAGCGGCTCCTGGAACTCGGGCGCCAGCGGCAGCTGACGGCGCGCGAACTTTCCGGCCGCGTCGGCGAGATCGTCGATGGCATCGGCACCATCCATGCCAACGATACCACGAACCTGGAACGCGCCGACATTGCCCACCGGCTCGGATTGATCTTCTCGATCCGCTACGATCTCTACCAATGGAAGTTCATGGTGAAATTCATCAATAACTTCCTTGCGCAGGTGACGCCCTTCCTGTTCTACCTGATCGGCGGCTTCCTGGCGCTGCAGGGCCGCCTGGACATCGGTCAGCTCGTCGCCGTCATCAACGCCTATAAGGATCTGCCCGGCCCGTTGAAGGAGCTGATCGACTGGGATCAGTCGCGTCAGGACGTTCAGGTAAAATACAATCAGGTGGTCGAGCAGTTCAGCGTCGATCACCTGATCGATCCGAAAATCCAGGCGGTTTCGCCGGCGCCGGCCGCTCGCATCACCCATTCTCTCGTTGCGACCAATCTGACGATCGTCGACGACAGCGGCGCGCGCGTGCTGGACCATGTTTCGGTTGAAATTCATCCAGGTGAACGGGTGGCGATCGTCGGCGACAGCGGTGCAGGCGGCGAATATCTCGCAGAGGCGTTCGGGCGCCTGACCTGGCCGGATAGCGGCCGTATCTCGATCGACGGCCACGATATTCTGGAACTGCCGGAATCACTCATCGGCCGACGCATCGCTTACGCCTCCTCCGAAACGTTCTTCTTTCACGGCACCTTGCGCAGCAATCTCCTTTATGGCCTCAAGCATGCGCCGCTCGTTGCCCCCGTCTACAGCGAGGATGAGGCAGTAAAGGTCAAATGGAGCATGGCCGAGGCACGGCGGGCGGCCAATCCCGAATTCGATCTCAATAGCGACTGGGTGGATTACGCCGCTGCCGGCGCAACGGGGCCGGATGATATCTATTCCGCAATCCGGCCGGTTCTCGATGCCGTTGCCATGTCGCAGGATATTTTCGACATGGCCCTGCGCTCGAATGTCGATGCCACTGCACACCAGGATCTGACGTCGCGCATTGTCGAACTGCGGCAGGCATTGCGCTCGCGGCTTGAGGAGGAAAAGCTCGAGGATCTCGTAGTTCCCTTCGAGTTCGATGCCTACAATCCGCAAGCGACGGTTGGTGAAAATCTGCTTTTCGGTACGCTGAAGCGGCCGCAGATGACCAATCGCAAGCTGGCGGCTCATCCCTACTTCCGGCAGATATTCGCCGAGACGGGTCTGGTATCTGATTTATACGATATGGGCCTGGAGATCGCCGAAAACGCGGTCGAACTCTTCACGGACCTGCCGCCGGACCACCCGTTCTTCCAGCAGCTGACCTTCATGACGGCGGAAGATATCCCGACCTATGAGGCGCTGCTGCAGAAGCTGAACGGCAAGGGCTATGAGGCGGCTACCGACGATGAGCGTGCGGCCATCATCCGGCTGAGCTTCTCCTATATCGAACCGCGTCACCGCTTCGGTCTTCTGACGCAGGTGCTCATGGAAAAGATCGTGCAGGCCCGCGCGAAATTCTACGAGAATATCCCGGCTGATCTTGCCAAGGTCATCGAGCGCTATGATCCGGAGCGTTTCACCGCGTCCGCCACCTTGATGGACAACGTGCTGTTCGGCCGCATCGCGCATCAGCAGGCGAATGCACCGGAACGCATCCACCAGATCATGTATGATGTGTTCGGGCGTCTCGGCATGCATGATGCAGTTCTGTCGATCGGGCTGGATTTCGACGTCGGCTCGGGCGGCAAACGCCTGACCAATGTGCAACGCCAGAAACTCAATCTTGGTCGCGCCCTTCTGAAGCGTGCCGATTACATCATCTGCAATCGGCCGCTGCCGGCGCTCGACCATCGCGTCCAGGATCAGATCGCAAGAGCCATTCTGGGCGAACTCCATAGCGGGGATTATGCACCGGCGATCATCTGGGTTCTCTCCAACCCCAGTTTTGCCGAATTGTTCGACCGTGTCATGGTTTTCGATCACGGCAGCCTCGTCGAAAACGGCTCTACCACCGATCTTTTAGAGAAAAACGGTATGTTCAAAGAACTGTTATCGTAATATCCTATCTCGACAGTGGCGTCTGGGGCCGAACACTGGGGGTATTGAAGCTCATGCTTCTGAAGGACGAAGTTGAAATGCTGAAGCGGGTGCCGATTTTTTCGCGCATTGCACCTGCAAAATTGAAACTTTTGGCGTTTACATCCGATCGGGTCAGCTACAATGCTGGCCAAACCCTGTTTCATCAGGGCGATCAAGGTGATGCAGCCTATGTTGTTCTTTCAGGAACCGCTGATATTCTCGTCGATAGCCCAGCCGGCGAGATCAAGGTTGCTGAAGTCGACCTCAATTCCATCGTTGGCGAGATCGCCATCCTCTGCGATGTCTCTCGTACAGCCACGGTAAAAGCGACTTCGAGGCTGGAGGCCTTGAAGATCAGCAAGGAGCATTTCCTGAAGCTGCTCAGCGATTTTCCGGAGATGGCCGTCGAGATCATGCGCGTGCTGGCAGATCGCCTCAACCACACGACCTCGGAACTGACCGCCGTCCGTAGCCGCCTCAACCAGCCGCAGTCGATGTCCACCCACTGAGATTGAGGGGACAAGTGCCCAGACTTTTGAGAGGCGGGCGTCCCATTTCAATATGGCGAACCCAATTCCGAAATATGCGCGGCCTGAATATGAACGCCGATTTCTTCTCAGCGACATTCCGGATCTTCCCGGAATGGCATTCCGGCTGATCGAAGATCTTTATCTCGACGACACCAGGCTGCGCCTTCGCAAGATCACCTGCGAGGATGGAAACGAGCACTACAAGCTCTGCAAAAAATACCCCGGCCCGAGCGCCAATCCCCTGGCAATCGTCAATATCTACCTCACATCGCAGGAATATGATCTTCTTTCAGCGCTGAACGGCAAAAGCATTCGGAAGAGGCGGTACAATATTGCCCCGTCCGCGCTTTGCCTCGATATTTTCGAAGGCCAGCTTGCCGGCTTGGTTCTATGCGAGATCGAGGCGGAGTCTGTCGCCTTGCTCGAAGCGCATACATTGCCTCACTGGATTGGACGCGACGTTTCAGACGATCCGTTTTTCACCGGCGGCAATCTTGCTTCTATCGATGCTGCGCAACTCTCGGAGAGACTGGCCTCGCTCGGGTCTTGCGCTTAGTCGTTAACGATCTTGCCGGCAATGAAGAAGCTCAAGACAGGCAGCGCGATCCGATCAAGCCAATCGGAGGGAGTGTTGCGGTGCGTCGTCTTTTTTCGCGAAGGAGGTTTTCTCTGCCGCCTTCGTCGGCTCTGACGGCAAGGTTGATACTGATTTGCCTGACTTTGGCATCACGACGTCGGCCCCGGCTGAATAGCAAGGCCGACGTCGTGATCATGCTTTTCGCTATTTTCCGTAAGTCAGTACGGTGAACGTATTGGGGAAGAACGTATTGGCATAGAAGGGAGAGACTGTCGTCAGGATCTTCTTGGAGGCGTCGGCGCTGCCCTCGGCCGTGATGGCATAGATCGCCTTGGTTTGGCGATCGATCGCCATTGTGCGAACGCCGGCGCGGGTACCGAGTGTTTCCAGCGGCTTGTAACTGTCGGGGCCATCGACCTCGAAGACGTTGAGATTGGCGCTCACGCCGTTTGCAGTGAAGATACGCTTTAGGTCACCATCGTAGACGATACTGTCGGTTCCTCCCCCGATCTCAGCGCTGTAAACGACCTTGCCGCTATCCCCATCAAGTACGGTGAAAGAGGGCTTGATGGTATCGTGCCCGCGGCAACTGATGTAGACCCGTTCGTCAGCGGTATTGACCGTCACGGCGGTTGGACGACCGCAAGCCGGGGCCGTGTCGTAGGTCGCGACGATCTTTCCGGCCTTAGTGTCGATCTTGTACACTTTATCGAGATCTTGTGCGGCGAGGAAAAAGGCGGATTTGCCGTCGCTATCGGCACCTTCGACCTTTTTGCTTGGCACCTTGAGGCGGCCGACTTCCTTCAGCGAAGGGACATCCAGCATAATCAGCTCGGTGCCGTCCTGCCCGGCACCCATATTGAGCACCAGATGTTTGCTGACGGCATCATAATGACTGGTGTCGAGATCCTCGCCGACCTTGATCGGAGCCTGGGCCTCCAGCGTCGAAAGCTTGAACGGCGTGATCGTGCCATCCTCATTATTGGAAATGCCGAGATCGAATTCGGGGATGAGCACGGCGCCATCTGAACTATCGATCGCTGTCTTATCGATCACCTTGATGACCTTGTCGGCAGTGGGATCGAAGACCTGCAAACCTTCCTTACGGTGGCCCAGGAAAACCCGATGTGTAGCGGAATCGACTGAAACATAGTCATAGCCTGAGCCTTTGCCTTCGATCGTGGTGGCATGTTGCTGGTGCCAACCATCGAACGCGAATGCCGGTGTCATCATAATCAGTGCGAGCGCAGTTGTAGAAATTGCCAATCTCGACCTTATCATCCTATCCTCCTGATAAGTTTGCCGTTCCCCCGGGGCTCCGCAAACTAACAAGTCAAGCTTTCAACGAGCTTTCATTGAGGAGCTCATGGGTGATGATCGCATCCAAAAGGTCCGCTTTAACGGTTCTCAGGAGCGTACGATCCTCTCCTGCCGCGCAAGACCATCGAGCGCGCAACTCATAGCAGCGCAACCGCAGAACCACGCATGACGTCAAATGCGGAACATCATGCAAATTCGGGAAACCCGTCAGGATTGACCTGATGAGCTGAACCGCTCGAGATTCCGATTTCCTCCGGGGCTCAGATCAATCCACGCCGGGCAAGATTGCGCATCAGATGCGAGGCTCCAAATTGCCATGGCGCGCATTCGGTCGACAGCAGCACGCGGTTGCGCAGCGCTCCGAGCTTGTCGTTGGAGATGGTGACGATGTCGCCGACCTTGTGGGTAAAGCCTTGCCCGGGCGTGTCTCGATCCTCGATAGGGGCGAAAAGCGTTCCCATGAACAGCACGAAGCCATCGGGATACTGATGATGACGACCGATGGTCTGAGAGACGAGATCGAGCGGATCGCGGCTGATTTCCTTCATCGACGAGCGGCCGTGCAGCACATAACCGTCCTCACCTTCGACCTTGAGGTCGAGATCGGCGTTACGCACGTCGTCGAGAGTGTATGTGTCGTCGAACAGACGGATGAAAGGCCCGATCGAGCAGGAAGCGTTGTTGTCCTTGGCCTTGCCGAGCAGCAAGGCGGACCGGCCTTCGACATCGCGCAGGTTGACGTCATTGCCGAGGGTGGCGCCCTTCACACGGCCCTGACTATCGACGGCAAGCACGATTTCCGGCTCGGGATTATTCCACTTGGAGATCGGATGCAGACCGACATCCGCACCTTGCCCGACGGAGGACATGACCTGCGATTTGGAAAAGACTTCCGCATCCGGCCCAATGCCGACTTCAAGATATTGCGACCAGACACCTTCCTCGATCAGCGCTGCCTTGACCTTGGCCGCTTCCGGTGAACCGGCCTTCAAGTTGCGCAGGCTGTCGCCGATCAGCGCCGTCACCTTGCCGCGGATCGCTTCGGCAAGATCCGGATTGCCGGCTGCGCGCTCCTCGATGACGCGCTCCAGCATCGAGCGGGCAAAGGTCACGCCGCAGGCTTTGATCGCCTGCAGATCGATGGGTGCGAGAAGATGGATGGATGCAGCATCAGCCTTGGCAACCAACAAATCGTCGAGCTTTGCGACGGCCTGGCCTTTCTGCGCGCGGACGAAAGCGACCGGATCGTCCTTCTCCAGCAGGTCGCGCATGGTCGGCGCGTCCTTCGAGGTGATGTCGTATAGCGTGCCATCGCGAACCGTGACGAGGGCAGGACCTTCGACATCCGCTCGCCAGATGCGGCCGACAAAGGTTCCGGTGGTGAATGTGTCTGAGCTCGCCATGTCGTTCGTCTCCTCCAAACTGCGTGTGTTTTCTAACCCAGGCGAGGGTGCTTTGCCATGGGTTATCGAGGCGATATTCGCCCGCGTTTTGGATTTTCATTTTCTCCGGTGCGGTAAAAATGGAAGGCCCCGCGGCACCGCCGCGAGGCCCTTTGGGCCGCAAGCCGGGAGAGAGTGGCTTTACGCGGCCTGAACCTTGCGATTGCCGCGCGCCCATTCCGGCAGCCAGTCGCCGTGGGCTGCCAGCAATTCGTCGACGAGCGACCAGATCTGATCGAGATCGAGTTCTGCGGCCGTATGAGGGTCCATCATCGCGGCGTGATAGATGTGCTCGCGGTTTTCGGTCATCAGAGCCTTCACCGTCAGCTCCTGCACATTGATGTTGGTGCGGATCAAGGCCGTCAGCTGTGGCGGCAGATCGCCGACATAAGTCGGCTGGATGCCGGAGGCGTCGACCAAGCAGGCGACTTCCGCTGCGCAATTGAACGGCAGTGAGGTGATGCAGCCATTGTTGCGGACATTGCCGTAGATGACCGAAGGCTCGCCGGTCCAGACCGAATTGATGATCGAGGAGGCATATTCCTTCGACTGCTTGACCTCGATCTTCTCAGCCGTGCGATATTCCTCGGCCTGGTTTTTCCAGCGTGCCACCTGTTCGATGCAGCGCTTCGGATACTCGTCGAGCGGAATGCCAAACTTCTCGATCAGGTCCTCGCGGCCTTCCTTGATGAAGTAGGGCGTATATTCGGCGAAATGCTCGGAGCTTTCGGTGACGAAATAGCCGAGGCGGGTCAGCATCTCATAGCGCACCTTGTTCGGGCAGCGCGGATTCCAGCCGGGCTTCGGCGCGCGTCCTTCGCGATAGGCGCGCACGAGATCGGGATAGAGATTGCGGTAGGAACCATCGGGCTGGCGATGCTCGAATTCGAGATAGAAGGCCATGTGGTTGATGCCGGCGGAACGATAGCGGATCTCGTCATAGGGAATGTCGAGATCATGCGCCAGTTCCATGGCCGTGCCCTGTACGGAATGGCAAAGGCCGACCTGCTTGATATCAGGGTACTTCTCGCCGATCGCCCAGGTGTTGATCGCCATCGGGTTCACATATTGCAGCATGATCGCATTCGGGCAGACGGCGAGCATGTCCTCGCAAATCTTCCAGAGATACGGAACCGTGCGCAGGCCGCGCATGATGCCGCCGACGCCGAGCGTGTCGGCGATCGTCTGGCGCAGGCCATATTTCTTCGGAACCTCGAAATCGGTGACCGTGCAGGGCTCGTAGCCGCCAATCTGGAAGGCGACGACGACGAAATGTGCGCCGTCAAGCGCCTTGCGCTGGTCGGTAAAGGTCTCGACCGTGGCCGAAGCGCCAAGCGTCGAGGCAAGCTTGCGGGCAACGATGGCGCTTTCGTCCAGCCGCTGCGGATTGATGTCCATTAGCGCGATCCTGGCGCCGGCAAGGGCGGGCCGCTGCAAGACGTCGCCGATGATATTCTTCATGAAGACGGTCGAGCCGGCGCCGATGAAGGTGATCTTGGGAGTGCCTGTCATTTCAAAATCTCCTGGGATGCTACGAAGCTACTTCGAACGCCGCTCTGACAAGGCGTTCTGTGTAAGCGGTCTTGGGATGCGATAGGACTTCTTCGACCGGCCCTTCCTCCATGATCTTGCCGTGCTGCATGACGATCACGCGATGGCAAAGGGCGCGCACGACCTTGAGGTCGTGGGAAATGAAGAGATAGCTCAGACCCCGCTCGTCCTGCAGCTTGCGCAGGAGGTCGATGATCTGGGCCTGGACGGAAAGGTCGAGGGCCGAAGTCGGCTCGTCGAGAAGGATGAATTCCGGCTCGAGCGCGATGGCGCGGGCAATGGCTATGCGCTGGCGCTGGCCGCCGGAAAACTCGTGCGGGAAGCGCGAGAGAATATTGGCCGGCATGCCGGCGCTGACGAGCGCCTCCTTGACGCGTTCCAGCCGCTCGGTCTTGTTGGCGCCGAGATTGTTGACAATCAGCCCCTCGCAAATGATCTGGCCGATGGTCATGCGCGGGTTGAGCGACGAGAACGGATCCTGAAAGACGATCTGCATGCGCGAGCGCAGGGGCCGCATTTGGGCGCGAGACCGATCGTGGATCGGTTGCCCGTCGAAGAAAATCTCGCCGCCATCGGTATCGATCAACCGCAGCAGCGCCTGGCCGAAGGTGGTCTTGCCCGAGCCGGATTCGCCGACAAGGCCGAGCGTCTCGTGGCGGCGCAGCTCGAGATCGAGTCCGCCGACGGCGACGAGCTCACGCATGTCGGGCTTAAAGAAGCTGCCGTGACGCAGCATGAAGGCCACCTTGACCGACTTGCCTTCGAGCACCGTGTCACAGTTCGGCGGCAGCGGTTTTGCATGCCCGCGCGGCTCCGAAGTCAGCAGATGCCGCGTGTAGGGATGCTGCGGATTGGCAAAGAGCGCTTCGGTCTTATTGTGTTCGCGCATCTCTCCATGCTGCATCACATAGACATAGTCGGAGAACTGGCGCACGACGGTTAGGTCATGGGTGATCAGGATGACCGCCATGCCGAGCTGCTTTTGCAGGTCGCGGATGAGATTGAGGATCTGCGCCTGCACCGTGACGTCGAGCGCCGTCGTCGGCTCGTCGGCGATCAGCACGTCCGGATCGTTGGCGAGCGCCATGGCGATCATCACGCGTTGTCGCTGTCCACCCGAGAGCTGATGCGGATATTGTTTCAGCCGAGCTTCCGGATCGGGGATCTGAACCTGCTTCAGAAGATCGAGCGCCCGCTTCTCCGCGTCGCGGCGGCTGACCTTGCGATGGACCCGTATCGCCTCGACGATCTGGCTGCCGATCGTGTAGATCGGGTTGAGCGAGCTCATCGGCTCCTGGAAAATCATCGAGATGCGGTCGCCGCGCAGCTGCCGCCGCGCCTTCTCCGAAAATTTCAGCACGTTCTTGCCGTCGTAATGAACGGCGGCTTTATCGGAAACGACGGCACGCTTGGTCAGGAGACCCATGACGGTGCGGGCCGTTACCGATTTTCCCGAGCCGGATTCGCCGACGATCGCGATGGTTTCTCCGCGATAAAGCTGGAAGGTGATATCCTTGACGGCATCGACCATGCCGTCCTCGACCTTGAATTTGACGGCAATATTGCGGGCGTCGATGACAGGCGAGGTGGTCTTTTCGCCGGCATCGTGCCTGGTGTCGGGAGCATAGGGATTGACGAGTGCGAGAGCCATATCCGTTCTCCTCAATAAGGATCGATTGCGTCGCGCAGGCCGTCGCCGAGCGCATTGAAGGCGAAGACGGTGACGAGAACGAAGGCGACGGGCGAGAGGATCCAGGGGTAGGAACCGATGACCGAATAGGTCGACGTATCCTGCAGCATCAGACCCCATGAGATCAGTGGCGGCTTGACGGCAAAACCCAGGAAGCCGAGGAAGGATTCCAGCAGAACCACGCTCGGGATTGCGAGCGTCACCGCGACGATGACGTGGCTCATGACGTTCGGCAGGATATGCTGCAGGATGATCCGCCAATCGGTTGCCCCCACCGCCATCGCGGCGCGAACATACTCGATCCGTGCCAGAGCCAGCGTCTTGCCGCGAACCTCGCGGGACATCTGCGCCCAGCCGAGCGCCGACATCACGATAATGACGAACGCGAGGAAGACGTTCGTAGGCGCAGTCACGGGGATCAGGGAGGTCAGCGCCAGATAGAGCGGCACTTGCGGGAAAGCCAGTACGACCTCGACGAAACGCTGGATCCAGGCGTCCACCGCACCACCGAAATAACCGGAGATCATGCCGATCGTCGTGCCGACGATGGTGACGATGGAAACCACGGTCAAGGCGATCATCAGCGAGATGCGCGAACCATAGATGGCGCGCGACAACACATCCCGCCCGAACTTGTCGGTGCCGAGGAAATGCACCGGACCGCCGTCGATCGCGCCGAAGAGATGGCGGTTGCCGGGGATCAGGCCAAACAAATAATAGGGATCACCCTTGACGAAGAAGCCGAGCAGGCGCGGGTGGTCATAGTCTGGCCCGACGATCGGCTGGAAGGTGACCGGGTCGAGATCCGTCGTCTCGGCAAGCGCGTAGACACGGGGCAGAAAGACGAAGTTGCCGTCCTTGTCATGGAAACTGATGACCTGCGGCGGCGCAAAACCGGTATCGGTCGCCTTCGGATCGAGTGGTGCTACGAATTCGGCAAAAATCGCCATCATCAGCAGCAGGATGACGAGAACGAGACCGCTCATGCCCGTCCAGGAACGCTTCAGGCGCCGCCAGACCAGCGCGATATAGCTTTCATTGCCGCTTTTGAGCTGGATCTTTTCTTCCGGCGATGGCGGGGAGTTGCTGAAGGCCAGCATCAATGTATTCCTCCCTGTTGACGGACGCGCGGATCGAGCAGCGCAAGCAGCATATCGGCGATGATATTGCCGACAATGAGGGTGGCCGAAAGCACCATCATGAAGGTTGCCGTCACATAGACGTCGCCGATCGCCATCGAGCCGACGATGGCCGGGCCGACGGTCGGCAGCGTGAAGATGATGGCTGTCTCGATCTCGCCGGTCAGCATGTAGGGCAGGACGACGCCCTGATACATGACGAGCGGATGCAGCGCGTTCGGCACAGCATGGCGCATGACGACGGCGCCACCGGAAAGGCCCTTCGCCCGCGCGGTCTCCACATATTGGGCATTCAGCGTGTCAAGAAGATTGCCGCGCATGACGCGCATATTGTAGGCGAGGCCGCCAAACGTCGCGATCGCAACGACAGGCCAGACATGCCTGACCAGATCGACGAATTTGGCCCAGGACCAGGGCGCACCGCCATATTGCGGCGAGAAAAAGCTGCCGATCTCCGAGACGTTGAGCTGGAAGACGAGAAGATAAACGATGATCAGCGCCATCAGGAAGCGCGGCACCGTCATGCCCAAAAAGGAAATACCCGACAGGAGGCTGTCGATCCAGCTATATTGCCGTGTCGCCGCCCATATGCCGAAACCGATACCGAGAACGGATGCGAAGATGTGGCAAACCAGCGCGAGAGCCAAGGTCCGCGGCAGACGCTCTCCAACGACATCGGCGACGGGTTTGTTGTAGAACATGCTGTAGCCGAAATCGCCCTTGGTGACGATGCCGCCGATCCAGTTGACGTATTGAACCACCAGCGGCTTGTCGAGCCCGTGTTCGCGGCGGTAAATTTGCGCCTGTTCATCGGCTTGGGCGAAGGATGCACCGCCCTGGTTCATCAATTGCGAGCGTATGTAATCGGCATAGTCGCCAGGCGGTGCCTGAATGATCGCGAAGGTCACCACGCTCAGGATGAAGAGCACGGGAATGGCGGAGGCTATTCGCACGAGCAGGAATCGTAACATCGGACGGTTCGCTTCTCTTGATGCTGTCGGCAGTCCCACCCCATCGGGGTGATATACGCCGGCGGTTCAATTCTATCCCGGCGATAGCTGATCGCTGGATGTTTCAGGTCCCATGGCAACCGGCATCATACCGGCTGCCATGGGTGTTTCATACGACCCTACTTGATCGGACCGGCGCTGCCAGGAGCACCCGGAAGCTCTTCGGGGAAGAGTTCGTACTTGCCCTGCTTGTCAGCTGCGACCCAAAGGCGCTCGCGGATGATTGAGTCCTCTGCCCAGTTGAAGAGGAAGATCGGCGTGCCCGGAGGAACGTTGGAGAAGCGCTTGTTGATGATCAGTGCACCTGGATATTCGGTCAGACCGATATTGTAGAGGTGTCCCGTCGAGATCTTCTGGAACTGCTTCATCAAAGCCACGCGTTCGTCGTTGTCCTTCGATGTCGTGAATTTGCTGACGACATCCACCATGTCCTTTTCGAAGGGCATGAGATCGACCGTGCCATCCGCACCCGCACGATGGTTCCAGCTCGTGCGAGGACCGACAGGTGCAAGCTGCTCCGTATTCTGGACGACCGAGGCCAGCTCCGTACTGTTACGTCGAACCATCCAATCGAAGCGGCCGCCGTAATTGGCATCATCGCGCTTGGGTCCGTCGAGCGCGTTGATGATGACGCGCAGCCCGAGCTTCTCCATCTGGCCAACGACGCCTTCGGCCAGGCTCTTGTCGGTGGTGTAGTCGTTGCTGACCAGCAGGGTGATCTCGACATCCTTGCCCCCGTTGACGTTGGCCGGGAAATTTACGATGCCGTCGCCGTCGGTATCCTTCAGACCGGCCTTCGCAAGCTCGGCCTTGGCCGCGGCAAGATCGAACGGATAATAGACGGTGGAATTGCGATCATAGAAGCTGCTGCCGGAGGAAAGACCGCCCGGATAAATCGCCGTGAACGGGCCCTTGACCAGTGACTCGCCGAGGGCTTTGCGGTCCAACGCCATCGTAACGGCCTTGCGGAAATCCTCATTGCGGTTCAGGTCGCGAATGGCCTGAGCACGCGGATCGGGATTGCCCCAGCCATTGGCGGAGAAATTCATCTGCAGGTTATAGCCGATGAGGCGAGGGCCGAAGGCAAGACGAGCGGGCGCATCGGGCTGTGCGGCGCGCTTCAGCGAAGCGACGAAATTTTCCGGCTGCTCCAGGTTCGAAAAGTCGCCGGAACCGGCAACCGCCTGCACGTCGCGATCCGCCCAGGTCGAGAGCTTGTAATGCAGCTCATTGAGGTAGGGCAGCTGATTACCCTTCTCGTCGACCTTCCAGTAGTAGGGATTGCGACGCAGGACGATGATATCGTCAGGCCGGTATTCGACCGGCACCCAGGCGCCCATGACCGGAATGTTCATATATTCCGGCGGGAAAGCGTTCTTGAACTGATCGTAGGTGTTCTTGGAATATTTCGGGTGCTGCGGCTTCAGGATATGAGATGGGCCCGGGCAGAAATTCGGATAGGCCATCGTGTAGAGATATTGCTTCGGGAAGGCGTCCTTGAAGGTCCATTCGACGGTGTAATCGTCGATCTTCTTGAGGGTCGTTCCCTCACCGAAAGCTTCCGGCGATGCGCCGCCGCCGAGCGGCGAGACGTTCGGGTCGATGACCTCGTCTTCCCAGTAGAACATGATGTCATCGGCGTTGAACGGCACGCCGTCGGACCATTTTGCACCTTCGATCAGATGCATGGTGAGCTTATGGCCGTCGGGCGACCATTCCCAGCCCTTGGCAAGGTTCGGCAGCGGTTCGGTATCCTTTGCCTCCACCTGGAAGAGGGGAGCCGTGCGCGTCAGGCACTCCGAAAGGGCGATGTCGATGCCGCCCCAGCCCTGGGTTTGACCGGCGCCGTAGTTCCAGCCCTCCGGCCGGCCGCCGATAACATGGCGCATGGTATCGCCATAGACGCCGACGCCGTCGGGCATGTTGCCCGTCTTGAAGACCAGAGGTTCTTTCGGCAGGCGATCCTTGACGGGCGGCAGCTTGCCGGTCTTTACGAACTTGTCCGTCACCCAGGCGGGCTCGTGATAGTCCGGCAAAGCCTTGAACTCCAAGATGGAGTTGCGCTCGACATATTTGATCTTGCCCTCAGCCGGGAAAACCGGCGGAACGGGCGGCACTGTCGGCTCGGCTGCGTAGGCGCTGATGGCGATCGCGGATGTGGCAATCGTCAATGCGGCGAGAAGGCCGATCGGTCGAAAATGTCTCATCTTGTTCTCTCTCCCAATATCGCGAGCTTTCCGTTCAGGCGTCGCGTTCCTCCCGTAAAACGGAAGACGGCCGGCTGCGGCGGGATATCACCCCTCTGCCGCCGCAGCCATTGTCTTCCGATCTGTTGTTCCTCAGCCGGCCTGCTTCAGCGCGGCCTTTTCTGCCCGCAACTCTTCGATCGAGCGTACATTGCGGCTTGCCGCACCCTTCCAATCGCGCGTCTTGACCTTGCCCTGCGACAAGCGCTCCTTCGCGCCATCGACTGCGTGGGCATATTGCGGCAGCCAACGGGCCTCGGCGACCACCATTTCGTCGACCATCTGCCAAACCTCCTCCGGTGTGGCGACGGCACCGACCAGCGGATCATGCAGGACGGCAAGCTTCAAGAGGTCAATATCGCCGCTGATAGCGGCATGGACTGACATGCGCTGAACGTTGATCGAGGATATGCAGGTGGCTGCACATGCCTCCGGCAGAGTAATTCCCGCCACCATGTTGATGCCGAAGCGATCGACAAAGCCGGGTGACTCGATGATGGCATCGGCAGGCAAATTGGTGATGACGCCATTGTTCTTGACGTTGAAATGGCCACGATAGACGCGATTGGTTTCCAGCGCTTCGAGAATATGGCTGGCATGCTCGTTGGAGCGGCGTGCTGGGTCGATCGGCTGCGAGGCACTGTCGAGGATCTGCGGGAATTCCGTCTCGAACCAGTTGCGCGTCTCTGTGGAGTGACGCAGATAGCCGCCGGTCTCGCCATGGATCCAGTCCGACATGTCGATCCACTTGTTGATCTCGTCGGGGCGCTTGCGATACCAGGGCAGGTATTCCGACAGGTGTCCGTTGCTCTCGGTCGAATAGACGCCGAAACGCTTGAGAACGTCGATGCGCAGCTTCTCCTGCTGCGAATAGACCGGATGCGCCTCGAATGCGGCGATCAGCTCATCTTTGCCGATCTTGCGACCGTTGAAGCGCAGATCGACGAACCAGGTCTGGTGGTTGATGCCCGAGCAGATATAATCGAGTTCGCGCTTGTCCTTGGCACCGAGCACTTCGGCGATCTGTTCGGCTCCATGCTGGACGCCATGGCAAAGGCCGATCGTGTCGACCTTGCCGTATTCGATCGCCGCCCAGGTGTTCATCGCCATCGGGTTGGCATAATTCAGGAACTTGGCGCCGGTTTCGGCGACTTCACGGATATCCTTGCAGAAATCGAGGATGACCGGAATATTGCGCTGGCCGTAGAGGATGCCGCCGGCACAGATCGTATCGCCGACGCACTGGTCGATGCCATATTTCAGCGGAATGCGGATATCTTCGGCATAGGCTTCGAGGCCGCCGACGCGGACGCAGCTGATAACGTAGCGCGCGCCTTCCAGCGCCTTGCGGCGATTGGTGGTAGCCGTGACGCGTGTCGGGAGCTTGTTGGATTCGACGATCCGGTCGAGGATCGCCTTGATCATCGTCAGATTGTGCTCACTTACGTCGGTCAGCGCGAACTCGACGTCGCGGAATTCCGGCACGCAGAGAATGTCGGTGAACAGCTTTTTCGTGAAGCCGACGCTGCCGGCGCCGATGATAGCGATTTTGAAACTCATGATCCTCACCTTCAAGTCGATCGAATAAGCAGCGGCAGGGAAATTGACGGCATTTTCGTCCAGTGTCGCATTGATTGCGGAACGGGCCGAAATCGCGATTTTTCCTCCGATCGCCGTTCCTCGCCGGCGAGCATGCGCTGTTTTCTGGCGGGATTATGCCTATAATCGGCGAGGCGAACAGAGAACTATTATGCTTTTGAGGGTAATTTTGTGCTGCAAGAATTGATCGATAACGGACAGGTCATGCGGACGGTTTCCCTGCCGCGTGGACGCCACCGATTGCACGCCATGCCGACCAGTGCCGGATATGAAGTCCGCGAAGACGAACCCTATGATTGGGATGGACGACGACGCGGCCTCACACCGTTCACCGTGCTGCAGCACACGATCAGCGGCACAGGTCGGCTGCGCTATGAGAGCCGTAACTATCGCGTCAATGCCGGCGATACGCTGCTCGTTCTCGTGCCGCATAACCACCGCTATTGGCTGGAGAAGGGGGAGCGCTGGGAATATTTCTGGATCTCCATGAACGGCGAGGAAGCGCTGCGCATCCATCGGCTGATCCTTGCCGCAGCCGGTCCGGTGTTGAAGCTACAGCAGGCAACGATTGATCATCTCGCCGATTGCAGCCTTCGGCTCGTCAAGGGTGCCACGACACCGGCTTCGGCTTCGGCGATCGCCTATGAGGCTGCCATGGCGCTCTATGACGACGTCTTCGGCTCGCATGCCTTTGCTGCCGACCGCTCCGTCATGCAGATTGTCATCGACCACATCAATGCCAATCTCGACAAGCCGCTGCCGGTCGAAGAGCTTGCGAAGGTGGGCGGCCTCAGCCGCGCGCATTTTTCGCGCGTCTTCGCCGAGAGCGAAGGCGTGCCGCCGGCGGAATTCGTGCTGCAACAGCGGATGCAGCGCGCGGCGAAGTTGCTGACGAAGGCTGCCTTCATCCCGGTCAAGGAAGTCGCGATCATGTCGGGCTTCGACGATGCCAATTATTTCTCCAAGGTGTTTCGCCGCATCTACGGCATCAATCCAACCGAGTTCCGCACGACGGGCATGTATGCCGCCGTGCGCAGTCCGGTCGAGGAGACGAAGAACGGACGGAGCCGATAGATCCGTGATAGGTCGGCTCCTTGCTATCGCTTGCTTGCCTTGAAAATCGAAATCCGCCAACCGGTCGCATTGCGCAACGGCGGCGAGCCTGTATAGATATCGCCCCGCGGCGTCCCGCCTGCCTCGCCGCGTGCCTGATTTCCAAGCAACATCTGTTCGTCATCCGATGCGACAGGCTTAATCGATAGGATTGAATATGCGTTCTGTTGTCGCCTTCAACGAATCCTGGACGTTTCATGAAGGGTTTTCGCCCGAGGATGTCGGTCGCCCGCAGGAAGGACAGAGTGTTACGCTGCCGCATACGGCCGTCGAACTGCCTTTCAACTATTTCGACGAGAAATCCTATCAGCGCGCCTTCACCTATCAGAAGATCGTCAACTGGGATGAGGCCTTCGCAGGCCGCGAGGTATCGCTGATCTTCGATGCGGCCATGGCCGATGCTGTCATCTATCTGAACGGTGGGGAAATCGTTGCCCACAAGGATGGCTACACGCCGTTCGAGGCCCGCCTGACCGGCCGCCTGCATAAGGGCGAAAACCTGATTACGGTCAAGATCGACGGCAGCGAGAACCCGCAGATCCCGCCTTTCGGCGGCCGGATCGATTATCTGACCTATGCCGGGATCTATCGCGATGTATGGCTGAAGGTTGCCGCGCCCGTCTCGGTCGCCAACATCAAGGTCGAGACGACGGATGTCCTTTCCGACCGCAAATCCGCGACGGTGCGCTGCGATATCTCCAATCCGCAAAATCTCGTTTTCAAGGGGAGGGTGACCGTCACTCTGCGCTCTGCCGATGGCGCAGCCATCGCTTCCGGCCAGGCTGACACGTCAGGGGAAAGCGTGAAGCTCAGCTTTGCCGCGCTTTCCGGTCTTTCGCTCTGGGAACTCGACAATCCCGTTCTTTATTCGGCCGAAGTGGAGCTTGTGAGCGAGCATGGAGCGGACCGTCACGCCGCGACTTTCGGCTTCCGCACGGCGAGCTTCACAGCGGAAGGTTTTCTGCTGAATGGCAAGAAGCTGAAGCTGCACGGTCTCAACCGCCATCAGGCTTTCCCCTATGTCGGCTATGCGATGGGCCGATCGGCCCAGGAGCGCGACGCCGAAATCATGAAGCGCACCCTGAAATGCAACATTGTGCGCACCTCGCATTATCCGCAGTCGAAATGGTTCCTCGACCATTGCGACCGCATCGGTCTTCTTGTCTTCGAAGAAATCCCCGGCTGGCAGCATATCGGCGATAAGGAATGGCAGCAGGAATCGATCCGCAACGTACGGCGCATGATCGAACGCGACTGGAACCATCCTTCCATCATCATCTGGGGCGTGCGCATTAACGAATCCCAGGATTCTCACGATTTCTACGCCGAGACGAATCGGCTGGCGCGTGAGCTCGATCCGACGCGTCAGACCGGCGGCGTGCGTTACATCACCGAGAGCGAAATGCTCGAAGACGTCTATACGATGAATGATTTCATTCTCGGCAACGAAGAGCTGCCCGGCGCCAACCGGCCGCGCACGCCGCTGAGGCCGCAGCAGGAAAATACCGGTCTTTCCAAGGACGTGCCCTATCTGATCACCGAATTCGGCGGCCATATGTATCCGACGAAAATCTATGACCAGGAGCAGCGCCAGGCCGAGCATGTGCGCCGGCATCTGGAAGTCCTGAATGCCGCCTATGGCGATCCGTCGATATCAGGCGCCATCGGCTGGTGCATGTTCGATTACAACACCCACAGTGATTTCGGCTCGGGCGACCGCATCTGCTATCACGGCGTCATGGACATGTTCCGCGAGCCGAAATTCGCAGCCTATGTCTATGCCAGCCAGTGCGAGCCTTCCGAAGAGGTTGTCATGAAGCCGGTGACGATCTGGGCACGCGGCGAGCGCAATATCGGTGGTGCCCTGCCGCTCATCGTGCTCACCAATTGCGACGAGGTCGAGCTGCGTTACGGCTCGTTGACCAAGCGTCTCGGCCCGGACAGGGAGACTTTCCCGCATCTGCCGCACCCGCCTGTCGTTTTCGATCACCGCTCCTTTACCCCGGACGAACTCGGCGTATGGGGGATGGAGTGGGAGGACGTGCATTTCACTGGCTATATCGCCGGCAGAAAGGTTGTCGAGCAGCATATGGTCGCCAATCCGCTCCCGACGTCGCTTCAGGTGGAAGCCGATGCCGATACCTTGCGCGCAGGCGAGCGCGATACGGTACGCGTCATCGTGCGTGCGCTCGATCAGGCCGGCTCGCGTCTGGCTTTTCTCAGTGAGGCCATCACGGTCAAGGTCGAGGGCCCGGCGAAGGTTATCGGGCCGGAAACGGTGGCATTCCAGGGCGGGACCACGGGCTTTTGGTTGGAGGCGACAGGCGAGGCCGGGGCGATCAAGCTCGAAGTCTCGTCCCCACGCTTTACCAGCCAAAGCTTGCGTTTCACCGCAAAGTGAGCAAATTGCCGGCTCTTGCCGTCAGGCAATTGAGCCGGCAACTTCGGCTGTGCCCTGCGGGATCGACTGTAATAGCGTCTGCCGTGCCGAGGCGAGATGCCGGCGGCACGCTGCATCGATCCTTCGCTGGTCGCGCGATTGCAGGGCCTCGATATAGTCGAGGTGTTCGGTCACGGCGCGGGCATTGCGCTCGCGGGCGAACGTCTTGTTCCACTGATAGTGATAGTGAAAAATGATGGCGATGACGTCGTAGAAATCGGCGATGAAGCGATTCCCCGAGGCGCGATGGATGAGAAGGTGAAACTTTTCGTCGAGACGCGAGAAATCGCGGTAATGCGCATCGATATCTTTGAGCAGTTCCCGGTGTTCCTGCTCGATCGCCTTGAGATCCTCCCAGGCGCGATGATTGGCGGGCAGGCGACCGAATTCGGCGGCTGAATGCAGCTCGAACATTTCGCGCACATCGGCGAGCTCGAGCGCAAATTCGCTGGTGAAGCCCTTGAGGATCCAATGGCTGTTCGGCCGCTTTTCGATCAGGCCGAAGCGGCTGAAGCGAATGAGGAATTCGCGCACGACCGAGGTTCCGGTGCCGATCTCGCGCGCCAGTTCCAGCTCGTTGATCTGCATGCCGGGCTGAGCTTCGTCGGACATGATACGCATCATGAAACTGCGCTCGATGATGTCATGTAGTGAATCGGTCTCTTCCTTCGGGAAGAAATCATCCTCCGTCGGCCGGCGCAGAACCGTCTTCTGCCGCTTGTTCCAGAGAATGATGCCGGCGTCACTTAGACGCATAAGGATCGCGCGCGCCGTGCTGCGGCTGACGCCGAGTTCGGCGGCGATTTCCGGCTCGCTCGGCAGCTCGGTATCGGGCTCCAGTCGCGCTGCATAGCGATTATACGCCTCCTTGAAGAGCGTGTTTTGCCTTGCCATTTCCCCCTCGCGTATCGTCGCCGCTCTTTACCGGCGGCGCTGTCTGAACCATGATCGAATGGCAGTCAATTGCAGGAGTGTTGACGAAGCGCACTGGCCACCTTCCTCCAAGGCGTCAGGCGATTTGCTCGTTGACACCAAAATGTTTATTGTAGATAAAAAACAAAATCAATTGGTGGATGGACTATCGGGAGCTGACCGCCGCCAGTGACGAAGGAGAAATGGGAGCGGCCCGCTTGGGACACTCCGACATGGATCCAAGAGTGCCAAAAGCGCTCATCGGAAATTGCGTGACAGCCATCACAAGGGAGAGGTGATGCAGACAAGAACAATCGGCAGGACGGACCTCAAGGTCACGGAGATCAGCTTTGGCGCTGCGGCGCTGGGTGGCCTCTATCGTGCCTGTCCGCGTGACCAGGCAATGGCGACCCTTCAGGCGGCCTGGGACAGCGGTATCCGTTATTTCGACGCTGCGCCCTGGTATGGCTTTGGCCTCGGCGAACGCCGCGTCGGCGATTTTCTGCGAGACCAGCCCGAGGACAGCTATGTACTGTCGACCAAGGTCGGTCGTCTCATGCGCCCGGTGCCGACCGACAAGGTGCCGAATTACGGCTATGTCGATCCTCTGCCTTTCGATGCCGATTATGACTACTCCTATGATGGCATTATGCGCTCGGTCGAGTTCAGCTATGCCCGTCTCGGGCTCAATCGCATCGATATTCTCTATGTCCACGATATTGGCGGCTATACGCACGGCAAGGCCCTGAACGAGCATTACCTTGGGCAGCTCCTCGGATCGGGGTTGAAGGCTCTGGAGGAGCTGAAGTCATCAGGCGCGATCAAGGCCTATGGTCTCGGGGTCAACGAGGTCCCGGTCTGCCTGGACGTCATGCATGCGGCCGATATCGATTGCATCCTGCTTGCGGGCCGCTACACGCTGCTGGATCGTTCAGCCGTTGCCGAACTGCTGCCGCTCTGCGAGAAGAAGGGAACATCGCTGGTCGTGGGTGGTGTCTTCAATTCCGGTATTCTGGCGACTGGCCCCGTCCCCGGCGCGCATTTCGACTATCTGCCGGCGACACCGGATATTCTGGCCAAGGTCGGGGCGATGGAGGAGATCGCCCGCAGGCATGGCCTGCCGCTTGCCCAGCCGGCGCTTCAGTTCCCGTTGCGCAGTCCTTGCGTGGCTTCGGTGCTGATCGGTACGGCGAAGCCGGAAAGCCTTGTCCGCAACATGCAGCTCGTGGAGCCTCGGCTTCCCGACAGTCTCTATGCGGAGTTCGAAGATTTGACTGTGGTCGCGCCTCCGTTGGGAGACGAGGCGGTCAGAGTCTAGCAGATTGGGAGCTATCGAGCCGTCGGAAGAGACGGCTTCGAAGAGGAGGAAAGCCTGTTTTGGCGTCGGTGGCCTTTCCGCCGCGCGATGCGTGATGCCGCAAGGCGTTGCGATACCAGCCGTAAGCGTTCAGCGGCGGGTGTGCAGGAGAACAGAGCGCGTTGAGAGGAGAAGCAGATGAAAATTGCCAAGTCACTTCTGTCCCGCCGCAGCTTTACCGGCCTTGCCGGCGCTGCCGTCATAGCGATGGCGATGCCCGTGCAGTCCTTCGCGGCCGACGTGACCATCCCGATCATCGTCAAGGATACGACGTCCTTCTACTGGCAGATCGTTCTTGCCGGCGCTCGCCAGGCGGGCAAGGATCTCGGCGTGAAGGTGCCGGAACTCGGCGCACAGTCGGAATCCGATATCAACGGCCAGATCAGCATTCTCGAAAACGCCGTTGCCGGCAAGCCGGCCGCTGTCGTCATTTCGCCGACGGAGTTCAAGGCGCTCGGCAAGCCCGTGGATGAAGCCGCCAAGTCCGTGCCAGTCGTCGGCATCGACTCTGCTGCCGATTCCAAGTCCTTCGTCTCGTTCCTGACGACCGACAACGTCCAGGGCGGCCGTATCGCTGCAGACGGTCTTGCGGCCGCAATCAAGGGCATGACCGGCAAGGAAGAGGGTGAGATCGCCATCATCACCAGCCTGCCTGGCGTCGGTTCTCTCGACCAGCGTCGTCAGGGCTTCCTAGAAGAGGTCAAGAACAAGTATCCGGGCCTGAAAGTCGTTGCCGATAAATATGCCGACGGCCAGGCAACCACCGGTCTCAACATCATGACCGACCTGATCACGGCCAATCCGAAGCTGGTCGGCGTTTTTGCCTCCAACCTGATCATGGCTCAGGGTGTGGGCCAGGCAATTGCCGAAAACAAGCTCGGCGACAAGATCAAGGTCATCGGCTTCGACAATGACGACAAGACCGTCGGCTTCCTGAAGTCGGGCGTTCTTGCCGGCCTCGTGGTGCAGGACCCCTACCGCATGGGTTATGACGGCATCAAGACGGCGCTCGCCGCTTCCAAGAAGGAAAAGGTCGAGGCCAATGTCGACACCGGCGCCAACCTCGTCACCAAGGCGAACATGAGCGACCCGAAGATCGATGCGTTGTTGAACCCGAAGGTCAAGTAAGGCCTTGAGGCCGCGCCCGTGCGAATCGGGCGCGGCCTTTTCGTCTGGCCGCTTCTCCGAGGCGGTCGCGCGGCGATGCGAGAGGAGGAGACGTCATGACGAGCCTTGAAGAAATCAGCCATCGGCACGACGATACCGTCAAGACGGAAGCAAACCGCATTCCGCCAGGCTCGCCCATCCTGGAACTCAAGGGCTTGCAGAAGCGCTATGGCTTCGTCGAGGCGCTGAAGCCGGCGACCGTCACGTTTCTGGCCGGAGAAATTCATGCGATCGTCGGCGAAAATGGTGCGGGCAAGTCGACCCTCATCAAGCTCCTGACCGGTGTTATCACCAGGACGGCGGGCGAAATTTTCTGGTGCGGGCATCCCGTGGCGCTTGCAACGCCGAATGAGGCGATCGCCCGCGGCATCAACGCGGTGCACCAGGAAGTGGTGCTCTGCCCGCATTTGACGGTCGCTGCCAATCTCTTCCTTGGCGATGAAGTCAATCGTTTCGGGCTGATGCGCAAAAAGCAGATGGTGGCGATGGCGCAAACCGTGCTCGACGATCTCGGCTTCGGACTGCCGGCGGGCGAACTCCTAAGCTCGCTCACCATCGGCCAGCAGCAGCTCGTGGCAACGGCAAGAGCGGCGATGCGCGGTACGCAATTCCTGATTTTCGACGAGCCGACCGCCTATCTCACTCGTCAGGAATCGGCGCAATTGTTCAAGCTGATCCGCCGTCTGCAGGGCGAAGGCGTGACGATCGTCTATATCAGCCATCGCATGGAAGAGGTGTTCGAACTGGCAGATCGCGTCTCGGTCTTACGCGACGGCACTCATGTCGGCACCCGCACGATCGCCGAAACCGACGAAGACGAGCTGATCAAGCTGATGATCAATCGTTCCATCGAGCAGATCTACCACAAGGAGGAGATTCCGATCGGCGATACCATCCTCGAGGCTCGCGGTCTTTCCGGCCCTGGCTTCGAGAATATCTCGCTCAGCGTCCGTGCCGGCGAGATTGTCGGTCTTTATGGGCTGATCGGCGCCGGCCGCAGCGAATTTGCGCTGGGTCTCTACGGCCGCCAGCCGCTTTCAGCCGGAGAGATTTACTGGCAGGGACGCAAGGTCGACATCCGCAATGAGCGTGATGCAATGGAGCTCGGCATTGCGCTGGCGCCGGAGAGCCGGCGCGATCAGGGGCTCTGCCTCAACCTGCCGATCGGGCTCAACATCAATCTGCCCGTGTTCCAGCGGCTGAGCAGCGGTCCGATCATCAATAGCAAGAGCGAAGCGGCCAATGCCGACAAGCAAATCCGGGATCTCAGCATCAAGACACCGAGCCGGCGGGTTCTGGTTTCCGCGATGTCCGGCGGCAATCAGCAGAAAGTGGTCATCGGCAAATGGCTGAGCCACGGCGCCAAGCTCTTCATCTTCGACGAGCCGACCGTCGGCGTCGATGTCGGAACGAAGGCGGAGATCTATCGGCTATTTGCCAAGCTGCTGCGCGCCGGCGCCGGCATCATCGTCATTTCGTCCTATCTGCCCGAGGTTTACGAGCTCGCGGATCGTCTGCACGTCTTCCGCCACGGCCAGCTGGTCGCCAGCCATGATTTCCATGCGGCAACGCATGAGGAAGTCCTCGGCGAAGCGATCGGCGTCTGAACAACAAACAAGTCTAAAGAGGGAGAACAAAAATGGCCGCGAATACGACAGAAGGCCCAACCGTTGCGCCGCGGCGCAAGATGAACATCCTCTTCAGCTTGACGCTGATCCTGCTGTTGCTGGCGCTGTGGGTCGCGCTCGGATTCTGGACCGACAAATTCTGGACGCCGCTCAACATCACCAATCTGATGCGTCAGGGCTCGATGACGGCCATTCTTGCTCTGGGCCAGACCTTCGTTATCATCACAGCGGGCATCGACCTTTCCGTCGGCGCAATCGTCGGCTTCTGCACTGTTATCATCGCCTGGCTGCTGCAGGCCGGGTTTCCAGTCTGGGCGGCCATCCTGATCACCTTGCTGTTCGGGGTCCTGATCGGGGCGTTCCATGGTTTCGGCATCGTGCGCATGGGGCTGCCACCCTTCATCATCACGCTCGCGACACTGACATCACTTCGTGGCATCGGCCTGCTGATTACCAACGGTTCGACGATCAACATCGTCAATGATGATTTCACCAATTTCGCCGTCTCGGATTTCTTGGGGATACCGAGCCTGTTTTGGATGGTGATCCTGGTGGCGATCCCGGCCGTGATCTTCCTGCATCTGAGCCGTTGGGGGCGCTATCTCTTCGCCGTCGGCTCAAACCGTGAGGCTGCGCGCTTGTCCGGCGTCAACGTCAACTGGATGATCTATCTCGCCTATATCCTGTCGGGAACCTGCGCTGCCTTCGTCGGCGTTCTGCTTGCATCGCGCATCGCCATCGGCAACGCGACACAAGCGGATGGCTGGGAGCTGCAGGCCATCGCCTCGTCGGTTATCGGCGGGACCAGCCTTTTTGGCGCGGTCGGCACCGTCTATGGCCCGCTGATCGGCGCCTTCATCCTGGCGACCATCAACAACGGCGCCAATCTGCTGAACCTCAACTCTTTCTGGCAGCGCATCATCACCGGGGTCCTGATCATCGTCATCGTCTATTTCGACCAGTTGCGTCGCCGCCGGGCCTAGAGCGGTTCAGATTTT
>UCII01000035.1 GCA_900472485.1 Hyphomicrobiales bacterium | reverse complement strand
CGGTATTGCGGCGATCAGCGTTTTTTTAAATGTCTTGCCTTCACGGCGCAAGAATCGCCAAACCGTGTCATGAGAGACATGGATGCCTGCCGCCTTCAGATCGACGGCAAGCGCCCGCACCGTCCAATCGGCTTTGGCCGCAAGGCGGTGGTGAACCTCATCGGCCGCCGCGCCACACAGCATGGGTTTGACATGCCCACCCATCTTGGCCGGCGCCAAACCACGCCCGGATCGGTCAAGCTGACCGATCCGAACTGCCGTCGCCGCCGATACCCCAAAGCGCAAGGCGGCCGCCCGCACTGTCATGCCCTCGGCAACTGCGTCGGCAATGCGCTTGCGTAAATCCACGGAAAGAGGTCGCGCCATCCTTGCTGGCCTCCCCACCAGCAATGATGTTGGCCTCCCCACCAGTAATGATGTTGAATCACAACCGAAGCAAAAAGGGAATCCCGTTGCGATTCAGCTTAAAGCTGACCGACTCTAGAAGCGAGTATTCTGGGTGACGCCCGTTCGGAGTATGAAGTTGAACACCGAACTGCCAAAACTACGAGAACTCAGCGAGCACGAACGACAAGCTGTTCTCGAACGCCTTGCTTTAACGCTGCAGCGAACCGCAAAATGGGCGGCTTACGAAGGAGACGATGGCACTGGAAATGGTCATGGCCTCGGTGGGACGGGCTCTCCTGTCTGTCGCGAGCGAACTCTCGTCCAGCAAAGATACCCTCCTTGTCGAAGATGTCGCGATCCGCGCGCTCAGTCTGATGACGACGTTCCATTGCAGGCACCCGCAATATCCCATCGGGCCGGCTCTGCAGTGATGAAGGTGTTCATCTACGGCACCTTGAAACGCGGTTTTCCGCTCTTCGACAAGGGCCTTGTCGGAGCGCGGTACCTTGGCGATGTGGAGACTGTCGAAGCATATCCTCTCTATATCGCAGGATCATTCTATGGTCCAATGATGCTCGACCGGCCGGGGAGGGCCTGCGTGTTCGCGGCGAGTTGTTCGACGTCAACGAGGATCGTCTTCACGTTCTCAACAAGCTGGAAGACGTCGATCGCACAACCAGCTTTCGCAGTACCGTCGCAGTCACCCACGTCGGGGGAGGAATATCGTCGACGTCGATTGGATACATGAAAACGGAGACGTGGCTTGATCCGATCCACTTCGGCTATCTGGCAGATTACCAGGACAGGCGGTTCGTCCCGCCCTGGGTGTGGTAGTCCGGCCGCTATAGACCGGAAGTTGATCGGAAACAGTGATTGTATGCCAGCGATTGGCCTCTGCGTGACTGGGATTGTCCGGGTCGTCCGTTCATTCATAAGAGGGGCTCGAGAGCTTCCTCCAGCACTTCGCGAAACGTCACAGTATGCAGCACGTTGCCTTTCTCGTCGGTTATTTCGATGGTTGTCGGCTGAAGTAGCTTGTTTTCCCCGATCCTCTCGGCGACGAGCGCCCGAGCGCTCGCCTTCGCCTCCTCGATGGCGGCTTCAAGGTCGGCGAGCTCGGAACCGTCAGGATCCTCAACGAGGCCGTCGCTGTAGCGCAGGTGGAAATAGAAGGTCGTCATCGGTCTCAAACCTGCCGTTCCATCGATAGTTCCCGCACCAAGGCCGGTCGAGCGGTGACGGGTTTTTATCGCGCCAGTGTCACGATGTTCATGTTGTCCTCAGGCGATCGCCCGACGAGCCTGCGATACTCTTCCTCCGGCCTTCCATATGCGTCGCGCGCGAATTCTTCCATCGCTGCCCTGTCCCTGATGATGATCCGGCCTCTGTCGCTACGAATGAAATGGTTGCCTTCCAGAACATGTAGAGCGGTGGTCACGCTCGGGCGTCGAACGGCAAGCATCAGCGCAATATAGTCATGCGTCAGGAAGAGTTCGTCACCGTCCATCCTGTCGTGGCACATCAGCAGCCAGCGAGCCAGCCGCTCATCGACGTTATGAGTGGCGTTGGACAAAGCGGTGAAGGTCACCTGGATCGCTAGCGCCTGCGTGTAGCACGCAAGTATATGCGCGAATTGAGGATTCTCCTTCAGCGCTCTCAGGAAGGGCGCGAGCGCGATGCGGTGACCGTGACCCGCGGCTTGCATGACGACCTCGTGGGGACTGGTGTCTGAACCAACTGCGGCTTGCACGGGCGAAAAGCCGTCGTGGCCGAACATACCGCCTTCCACCCTGTTGCCCTCCGGTGAAACCACCACGATTGAACCGAGGCCGGAGTCCGGGAAGTAAACATGCTCGATAGGGCCATCCGCGGCGGCGATCATAAAGCCCTTTGGAAGATCGACAGGCAAAAGATCGATGCTGATTGCCGCAAATTCCTGCGGCGGGAGCTGTCGAAGAAGGTTGTTCTTGATGGCGTGTGAATGGGGGGCGGATATAGCGCTCTCCTGTTCTGCAGGCGGGAGCACTTAAAGACCCTCAGTTGTCACAGCCTACCTATTCGGAATAGTGACAATGGCCGACCATACACGGGAAAGCTGAGCTATGCATCTTTTCTTTCGAACTGCCTCTGTGTCAATCGGCTTTGTAACGGGGGTCTTCTTAGGCTGACTCCCTGAATCCAAAATTAGGAGTGATCAGCCGCAAAAGGCATTTTGAGCATTACTATTCAGTGAACCAAAAAAGTCGTAGCACGCGGTGGACCTTATTTCTGGCCGTTGCGGGTAAAGTGTTTGTCGGAGAAATGCACCTCACGCGATCCATGGATCGACGATTTCGATTCCAAATCCCTCAAAATCCTTGGTATTGTGGGTCGCGATTGTAAGGTCATGGACAATCGCGGTGGCGGCAATCAAACCGTCCATAGACGAAAAGCCCCGGCCACTGCGCTTTGCAAGGCCCATAAGATCGCCCCACGCCAGGGCGATCGGTTCATTCACCGCGATCACCCGATTTTCGAAGCGTCCCGGAAGGTCTGTCGCTAGCCATTCAGCCAATGCATCACGTTTTCGCCCAGCGTCCATCAACGCGACGCCTCGCCGAATTTCCGCAATCGATATGACGCTGATGAATGTACGATCCTCGTCGAGTCCGTCCAGCCATTCCAGAACACGAGCTTCGGGGATTGGCTTTGTCACTTCTGACAAAACATTGGTATCGAGAAGAAGCCTCATAGCGGCAGGTCACGCGGCTCGTCGCGTTGACGCTCAACATCGAGTTCGGCACCGCGAAGTGGCGATTCCATTAAAAACTGTGCGAGCGATCCCTTGCGTGACGTCTTCTTCTGCCACTCCTCGGCAGAGACGACAACGACGCTTGGCTTCCCGTTTCGCGTAATTGTCTGGGGCGCGGATTGGGCCCGCTCGATGACTTCGGAAAGTTTGGCCTTTGCATTGGCAACGGTCCAACTTTTATCGTCGTGGGGTGATGGCTGCATTGGAGTTCTCTTTAACTATATTGACCATAATGACTATATAAGCCAACGCAGCAAGGGCCACAAGTCGCTTGTGGGACAGGCGTCCCAGCAGGAACGCCTCCTCGGGCTCAAGAGACGGCAGCCTGAGCATTCCTTTTGCCAAGGCCTAAATTACCAAACGAGCGGCTCGACCATTCTTCCTTTCGGCGTTGTTATAGTAGCTTGCGGCCTGGGCCACGGACTTATGCAAGGACTGCTGCATGGCTTCCTGCAAAGGAACGCCGCGATTGGCGGCTTCGGTCAGATATCCGGAGCGCAGTCCATGCGCCGAAAAGAGCTCCGGATCCAAACCGGCCTGGCTGCACCGCGTCTTCAGGATCAGATTGACCGACTGCGGCGTCAGCGCCCGCCGATCGATATTGCCCCATTGGTCGATGCGCCGGAACACCGGTCCCGCGTCGATTCTGGCTTCCTCGGTCCATTGCTTGAGTGCTTCGACCGGCCGGCCGATCAGAACCACATGTACGCGGTCTTCTGCCGTCATCGTCTTCGTGCGGCCGAGATTGATGGTGAGACACGGCAGGAGAGGGGAGGCGGCGTTTCGTGGATCGGCATGCACCGGTTCTTCATCGACGAGATCCTCGACCCGCAGACCGGCAACTTCGGAGCGCCGGCGCCCGCCGGAGGCAAAGGCGGTGAGCAATAGGGCGCGATCGCGAAGATCGACCAGCCGCTCGCCGTCACAGGTGGCCAGCAGCTTTGCCAGGATTTGGCCGGTGACCGCCTTTTTACTCTTGCGTCGCCTTGGCCGAGCGCTGGCCCGCACCGCAAGCCTGAGTGCGGATTTGAGGGAAGGGGCGGTAAATGATCCCGTCAGGCCGCGCCAGCGCGTGAGGATCGACCAGGAGGTCAGCCGCCGGCGTACCGTGTCGGGCGCGTGCGGACCGTCGGCTCGCAGCAGGCCTTTAGCGCGCAATCCCATCTCGACGTCATCAGGCATGCCGTGGGAAGGATCCTCGGCACGTTCGACCGGGTCCCAGAGATGATGGGCGACAAATTTCAGGAGCAGGCTCTCCGGCGCCGGCCAGGGGAGAGGGGCGCCGGTCGACAGTTCGCACCAGGCTTCGAGATAGCCGAGGTCGGAAGCGAGTGCGCGTAACGTGTTGTCGCCCATGCCCTCCTTGGCCAGATGCTTGAGGGTGGCGACATCCTCGTCGGTCAGCAGCGCGGCTAGCTGATCGCGGCGGGCGAAGGGCAGGATGGCGTCGAGCGCATCGAGTTCTTCGGCGCGGGCCAGCACCGGATCGGCGGGGGAGGGGAGGGCTTTTGGCTTCGGCAAGATCGTCTCCGGCGCTGTGAATTGCCCCCGACTTTACCAATTCTGCGCCCCGAAATCCATCACTATCGATACTTGAATCCTATCGATAGTGATAGGCACAGAAAAAGGCCGTCCGAGCAACGGAAGCAATGGCCAATTTCGCTTCAACAAGGCAAAAGAACAGCGTTAATTCATATGGTTAATATAGCGCAACTTTGAAAATGGCACCCGAGATCTGGGTGACGAGGACGCTTTCGAGAGCGGTTTTGATCTGCTAGGCGGAAGCCTCTGCTGACACGCCTTCTACTTGGTCAGGTGGGTACCGTGTACCATCGTGATTCGATGTGCAGTATCTTCGCGACCTCACGGTGTCTACGATCCGCGCCGCTCACATTAGGATCGCATTTTCAATTGGATCACGCTTTCTCGCGAGAACAAAAAAGGAACAAATTCATCAGATCAATTTGTTTGTGGATGAATTGAACTCGAGTACCACCCGACCGCGCATTTCGAGCTGATATTCGGCATATTATGCCAACAACCTGGAAACGATACGCTGACAACGCTCAAATATCGTTCCTGGTTGTTGGCGCTGCACCCGCAGGAGGGAAACAGTTAGCACCTGTTTCCCTCCATCGCAGTAAAAATACCGTGCTACAAGTTTGCTTGTTGGGCAACGAGAAACCGCAACAGGCGTAATGATTGTCAACATATTGTTGAAACGCCGACACGCTGTAGCACGGTTCGCTGTTGTCGTTCCACAATTGACAGTCCTTCCACGCTCGCCATAAGGTTGAGAGACCATTGGAGGGACTCATGCCGACATTAAAGATCGCGCATATTCGAGAGCAGGGGCAGGACATGATAATTGTCCCGCTCGATACTTCTTTTGAGCACAAGTCTCAAGATGATCAGAACGATGCTGTTGACGAGATTCAAGTGGCAGCGCAAAGCGCCGGATTGCGAGGTACGGTTGTCGTAGTCTGGACAAGCGGCGGAAGGATGAGATTTATCGGCCCGCAGCCATGGCATCCCTTTCTTCGCTCGCTAAGCATGAACTCGATACGAGCAAGTCTGAACAGAACGCTTTCCTGGTGAGCGATCATTCAACGCAGCGGGATTTTCACGGCAGGCCCAAGGGGACTTTATGATCACTGACGTTAGTAACTACGTCTCTGTTCGAGATCGAGCCGAGCAACTTGGATGCATGGTTTCCGATCGAATATCAGTGTTGCCGGCAAATTTCGAATCAGCCGTTTCCATCAATGATTTTTTGCAACGTACTGAGGCTGCGACACTCAGGACTTTGTTTCGGTTGAACGGAGTGCCGAGCGATGATTTGGTATCGAGGGAACAGCGTGGAGCTTATATTCAGAATAATTCAATCGAATGGATTGCTCCTACGCTTTTTGTTGCCGGCTCGATCTGGTCGCAAGAGCCCAATGTAGTCAATCTAGCGTTGAATGTCTTATCCACGTACATTACAGACTTCTTTAAGGGAGCGCCGGGACGCAAGACGGTGAAGCTCGAAATTGTCGTCGAAAAAAGGAGATCAACACTCTGCACAAGGCTAAAATATGAAGGAGACGCCGAAGGGATCCGAGAGCTCGCCGCCGCTATTGGACGGCTCGCGGACGAATAAATCTGACTTCGAGTGGATTGAATACTTCAACCGCACCGTCGATGACGCGAGACAGCGAGTTGCAGGAGGAGTGCATTTCTCGATTGAGAGAAATGAGACGGGAGTGTGCTGAAGTCAAGAAGAATGCCCTTGATCAGGTCAACGAAGATTTTGCCAACATTTTGCTCGGTTTTGAATGTGTTGTAGACAGTCTTAGACACGAGCTTCGGATGTGGATCGCCCTGAAAGAGGGGCAACCGGACGCTGCGTGGGATAGACTTATTTCTGCGCAAGAAGCAGGCCGTGCAGCTGTTCGGGCTCATCGGGGCTTTTCTGCGCTGACGGAGCATGTAGAGAGATTAGACTGTATTGAAAAAGTTGTATTTCCACCTCAAGTGTTTGTAAGCACGGGATTTATCGTCGGATCGCAAGAGTGCTCAATATGCGGAACTGAATATGGCGATTGTGATCACCTAGAAGGAATACCCTACAATGGTGAGTTTTGCCTCGTTCTGCCGAAGCGAACTGCAATCGATCATGTAGCCATTGTGGACCATCCACGTGACAGAAGATGCCGTATTACGACTGTACCGACCGACCAAGGCAGCCGAAACCGTATGACTTGGAAGTTAGAATCGTCAGCCAGTGAATCGACCGGAAGTATGGCCGGCAACCAGTCGCATGCTGATTGCCAGTTCAACGGGTTCTGGCGATGATATTTAGACCTGTGAAACCAAAGAGTATTGGTTTCCACGCGGAACTGAGCCGGACAAGCCAGTTCATGTCGAAGATGGATGTAGCCGGTAGGATCCAGCAGGGCCGAGATTACCCCGTGGCCTCGATAGAGGTGACTTTATAAGCGTCATCGAGGGTAAAACGAACCGTGGCAATGCTGTCGACAGCAGCGGTGAACGCGACGAAATGGCCTTCTTCGTCAATGTCGCTATAACGTACGTCTAGCTGTGCCTCGACCCATTCCCAGTCACTCAGTTGCGCGACCCCATTGAAGAAGCACTCGAAGGGAAGGATAGCTTCTACCAGGAGTTCATCAACGACATGTGTTAACGTCAGTTCTGGATCGCCCACATCGAGTCGAAAGCTCTCGATCCCGAAATTCGAGATCCCCGACGGCATTCCGATGTCCACGGTGTGGTTACGGATACCGTCGGTGACGATTGCTTCGCCTTTTTCGGCAATCACCTCCAAAGCCCGGCTTCGAAGTCGGGTTTCCGTTTCCTTAATCTTCTCGCTTTGGGGCTCGATGATCGTCTTGATGATGTCGTGAAGCCGGCGTTCAAGCCCGATCCTTGCCGTGTCGACACCGAAAGCCTGTGCGTCCCGCAGGAGATCGTCGTGAAAGCCTCCTTTGTTGTCTGCGAAATCGCTGGCGTTATCGGTGACGAGATAGAACATATGCGGCGAAGCAGCTTGTCGATCCGCCACGAACTCCAGGAAGGATCGCCAAATCATGTGATCCTTGAAGCCGGTTCCATCCGCCTTGTACGGTCTGAGGTTCTGGTAGTAGCGCTCGACCAGCTGCTGGAGCGGTAAGTTAGGATAGGGCAGGGTGCCGATTGCCAATTTTTCCAGCTGTTGGTCGCGCTCTGTCAGATAGTTCTTCAGAACCTCATCGACATCGATTTCTTTGAAAATCGGCATGAGATGTGGCGGAGCGAGGACGCTGAGGGATTTTAGGGCTAAGCCAATATCCGCCGATTTGGCAGAAACCTCTTTGCGGACTTGACCTTTCAACTCATCGAGGACGACGTTGGGAACCCACACCCCGCCACCCAGTTTACGAGCAGCCAGGGCGACGCTCCGCAGTCTCGGGCTCAGAAGCCGTTTGTCGCGGAAAACGGTCGTCGTATCGATGATAATATGCATTGGAAATTTCTGGCCTCCGGTCTCCTCACCGAGTAACGGCTCCTACGGCGGCTATCAAGATTGCCGCTCGTAAGACGGTGAACGGTCGGCTAACGTGACGATTGTTTCAATTTTCGGGGTCATGATCTGAAAATGATCGAAGTTGGTTGGCGAGGTCTCTTCATGATATTTTATCAACTTAAGGACGGACGAATGGCCGGGAACACTCAGAGCTGAGTTCTCTGGATCAGGCTGTCTTGAACCGGTTACTCTAGAAGTCTGCGTTTGATGCCTGCTTCGGTGTCGTGAAAGCTGGCCTCGCGTTCATAAGTTGTTGCGAGCGCCATCAGAAGCTTTGACGAGACGAACGGATGGGTGAATTGAAGCGCTTCGCCCCACTCGCGATACTTGTCCGCGAGCTCCCGCTCCTGATTTCCGCCGATTCCTCTAGAATGGACGCCGCGCGAGTTGTAGAGACCGATGCGCGCTCCTTCCATAATCGATTCGGACTGAATCTCTTCCATCACCTGGCGGACCGCGTCACAGGGCCAGACGTCATCCTGACCCACTGACGAATGCGCAAGGGTCTTGCCGATGCAGTAATCCGCAATTTCACCGCGGCTTAGCTCGGAGCTCATTTGCCTCACAGTCCTGATCCAATTGGCGAGCCGCTCGACCTGCAGCTCGCCGAGATCATTGTGGCCGGGAATGATTTGAAGCGCCTCAAGCAGCTTGTGGCCACGCTCTGCCAGGTCTTTCACGCGGTCGGCAGGTACCTCAAATTCCTTAGGGTCTACTCCACCGTCTTTGCGTTTATAGGCCCAGACTACGGCTTGAACATAAGTCTCAGGATGGACTTCTACATACCGTTCTAGATTAGGAATACCATACCCGCTCGAGCTCCCGCCCAATGGTTTGGCCAGGACAGCCAAAAATGCGAATTCCAACATAGCCTTTTCGTCGGCAGTAACGACCGAGCTGGCGTTTATCTTTCTGAATGCCTGATCGATATAATATTCATCAAGCATGTATTCGCCAGATTTATCACTGCCTCCCTTTGCCATTCGCGACAGGAGGCGATGCAACACTTGGGCGTCCAGTTTTCCCAGGCCGAAGCGAACGCTCGCAAACGCAGCACGTGGTCGGTCCGCCTTTAGGAGACGCTCAACACTTTCGTTATTCTCCTCATCTGAGTCGGGATTCCAGTCGGGTGTAATCTCTTGCCAATAGCTCGCTTGTGCTGACTCCTTTAACTGCTCGATCAGGGTCCAGGTGCTCTTTTTGTACGGTGCCAATACGAGTAAGCTTACGAACTCTTCCTCGCTAAGATTTGCTCCGACCGCCCTCAAAAGACGTTCGCGCTTCTCGTCGTCTGATATCGCCCGCAACGATCCTGCAATTAGGTTTTTACAGGCATAGGCGGCGTCCCCACCGTTTGAAATTCGTGGAAGTGCTAAGCGAAGAAGCTGCTGCAACTCAATTTCCGGCAGTAGACCTCCAGCGGAGAGGGCGCCGATCTGAAACGATGCTTTACCGTGGATAGCGAGCTCAAGGATGCCCGAGAGCCCTTTGTCTTCCCGAATTTCCCGTATTGCATCTGCGCGCAACCTTTGGATGCGCTCGTCGCGCTTCTGGAAGTCAATCTTATCGATATCTTCCAACTCATCAGCCGATTCATCAATCCAAGTCTCGCGAAATAGCCAAGCATGCTTGTTCAGGAGGTCCTGCGGCTGCAGGGCTTCATAGGCTACTGCGGCTTTGGCACTCAATTCGGGAGGCTGACCATCCTTCTTGGCGCGCGCTGTGGCACGCCGTGAAAGCCGAGTGATCCGAATTTTCTCGCGAAGGGCAGCTTTGTCTGAATCACTCGCACTTGTTTTTGCCCAGACGTCAACCAGCATCCAAACGCGATCTTGATCAGCATCATTCAGATCATGAAGTCGCTCAACAAGGTCGCATAGCATTGACAGAGAATAGCTTTTCCATGTGAGCGCTATTTCCACCATCTCACGAACGAATTCGATAACTGGCTGCCAAGTAGGAAATGGTTCGCCAAAGCCGAAACCGTCGTTGCGCCAGCGTGGTTTGTGGCTGTAGTCGCCGATCTGATGGTGATTGCCAAACTGCGCGACACAGATCTTCCACGCTACGTCGGGATACTTTTCTGCTAATCCTTTTAGGACACCGACGCGTTGCTGATGGTTGGCTGCCGTCTGCGGCATCCAGGCCCTGAATATCGATTCCAAGGAATGAGCGGGTTTATTAATCCAATTATCGTTGATCTCCACCTGCGCGAGGCGGGCAAGAATGAATACTGCACGTGAAAACGTCTTCGGACTCCAAGAGAGGCCCTCCAGTGCCCACAAAAGGCCTGTTCGGCTCGGGTGCCCGAAAGGGCCCGGCCCAGCAGGACGAAGTAACCCTATCACCGCGGGATTATCCGCCTTCAGATCACGTTCCAAAATTGATAGAAATTCGTCCGGAGCGGCTTCTGCATAGGTGGATAGGTCGCGATCATTTGCTTCAAGAACGCGGGTGGTAAGGGGCGTCGGGAGTAAGTCGCGGACGACACGCGCGACTTCCTCTTCAATATCTACACCCAGGCGATTTTTGAAAAGGTTCGTTCCGTGTACCGCAAGCAGAACCAACGTTTCAGAAATACCTTCGCGGAAGGCACCTGAAAATTCTCGTACTTTTCCATGCAGAGCAGCGGCCCACCGCTTGTCGTCTTCAAAATCGAGTGTTGGATCGTCCTCACCAAGTACCATCCTTGCCAAAGAAAAATATCGGTTCAGATCATCGGAGGTGACAACCCCAGCCACGGCATAAAGCAAATCGATCTTTGAAATGACACCGCGATAGTTGCCAATCGACCAGACCGGAGCATCATTCAATCGCGTAAGACTTTGGATTAATTTATCGAGTTCGTCATAGGGCCGATCGCCCGCCATGAGGGAAAGGCCAAGCTTATCGGCTTCGTTAGCGCTCTGCCATGCACCTACAAACAGGAATGGTACCAGGCTTTCCGCGGTCTTCGGATCCCGAACCCATTCAGGAGTCTGCAGTGCGGGAACGGTCGCAAGTCGGCGACGCAGCACTGTCAAGGAGCGGCCTGTTTCATTCGCAAGCCGCAAGATCGTATCGCGATCGCAGCCCATTGCCTCTAGTGCTTTGTTGAAGGTGTCGTAGCTCGTGGGTTCAAGAGCAATGTGCACCTCAGCGTTTGTAGCATTTCGAGGGTAGACTATGATTGAAGGCATATTCTTTGCATACGGGCCGAGTTCTCGCTCCACCTCTCGCGTATGCACGACGGGAATAAAGGTTTGCGCTCCTTGTGCCAATCGCGGAAGAATTCCCGGCTCGTCGAAGACCAAAACGCGATCACGATAGGCGGCGAGCTCTTCGCCACCCGGCTCACCCAGCAATTGCGACAGGAATGCAAGGGCTTCTTCGGTCGAGTCTGCCGCGATTACTGTTGGTCCGTCTGACGGCTTTGACAAGCGAGCGAGCGTCGTGCGTTTGCGTGCTTCGATGGCGGAGCTGAAGAGCGCCCCACTGAGCGGGGGGTGGGCAACATCTGCCCAATCGGCCCAACATTTATCAAGTGAGCGGACCCCCTGAGCTGGGATATTGATTTCATTGGCGAACCAAGCTTGCGCGGGAAGCGATTGTTCGATCCATTGTTCGAGGTCGCTTGAATCGTAAGCGCGGACATCCTTCCAGAGCTTTCGTGCTTTTGCTGCGTTAATCCAGGTGGCTTTGCCGGGCCAGCGACGGGGCGTCACGAATACGAAGACTATCCGTTCCCGCTCGCTTGTATTGAGCGCTTTGACGCTTTTTTCAAAATCGCCGTCCGCCTTCGCTTTAACGTCTTCGTTGGTGCCGAATTCCCAGCCGGAATGACCGCTGGGAATCCAAGGCGTTCCATCTCCCGCGTCAACAACGCCGTCCCAACCTGCACGCTCGGCGTCATCGTTTCCTGGAAAGTCCACTTTGCTAAGCGCGAGGCCGGTAGAGTGGACAAGAGTTCGTAGAAGAACCGCAAATCGTATACGTGCTTGAATATTGTGGTCGACCCATTCCTCAATATGATTGGCCCTGATCGCCAAAAAAGGGGGAACGTAAGCTCTAGTCTCGGCGGGGGCATTCTTCTTCCGAGATTGTGCCTCGTCGTATTTTGCCTGCATGTCCAACAGGCTTTCTCGAGGATAATTGAACGCCTTTTCTAAGCGCGTGGCCATCTCAACCGACAAAGCAGCGTTTCCGTTGAGAAGGTTCGACAATGCTGGCCGGCCTACGCCTATCAATTCCGCGGCCTTCGTCACCGACATGCCGGCAGGAATTACGTCGGCTTTTATACGCGTGCCCGGATGCTGAATATCGGTAGTCGAGGTCATCTGGAATCTCCAAGCGAAAAATCAACTTGGGATCATAATATCGTATTGTGTAGCGCTACACAATACGATACATATCAAGCCGCGTATGGGCGACTGCTCGGTTCTGTTTAATCCCGGGGAGATATGACCTTATCTGCCGGATAAAATGGCTTCGAGAATAATTTAAGTCAAGCACGGAGCCGTTCTTTGCGAAAAAAGAACTGGTGTCGAAGATCCGGCAACAACGAAAGGATTCGACTCGTGACGGGCGTTAACAAGCGTCAATAATACTCTGCTGTTTAGCGAAATTGGCAATAGGAAGCGCATCTTTAAAAGAAAACACTGCATTCTCAAATAAAAATCTCCCAATAACTCATGGAGTTGTTATGATCGGCAAAGATAAGACGAATGAATTTTTCGTAACGCGTCGGCCGGATGGCCGCTACAACGTCCTTCGGCCAAATGCTGAGAGACCGAGCGCTGTGACGGACACCCAGCGTGAGGGAATCGATCGGGCGAAGGAAATTGATCCCGATGCGGCAGTTCATATCCAGAGGGTTCGCGGCACCCCCCCAGGTCCCGATAAATTCCGCAAGGAATAAGCAGCGTATGCTCCGTCTCAGCGAAAGTCTGGCTTCTCACCGAGATCCGTCATCATGATTAGCCGATCTTTCGATGAAGTGGATCGCAGTGATCTTGAGGCGCTGGTCGCCAATAGTGTGAGCGAACGCCGTGATTTGGAATTCAAGCGCGATCTTCCGGGTGAGACGCCGGAGGAGATCAAGGAATTCCTAGCTGACGTTACCTCGCTGGCTAACGCACAAGGAGGCGACCTAATATTCGGCATAGAGGAGAAAGCCGGCGTCGCCACGGCGCTTGTCGGACTGACCGTCGAAAATCAGGACAAGACCCTGCTGCGTCTCGAAAACGTGCTTCGAGATTCTATTGACCCAAAGTTGATCGGTGTTCAAATGGAGTGGATTCCGCTCGATGAACCCTTCGGCGCCGTTATCATCCGCGTGCCGGCGAGCCTAGCAGCACCTCACAGGGTCCGTTATAAGAAGAGCGGCCTCTTCTTCGGCCGCAACAGCCGGGGGAAATACGAGATGGACGCTCAAGAGCTGCGCGTCGCATTCACAAAGTCGGAGCAGTTGCCCGAGAAAATTCGCCAGCTCCACGCTGACGCGATTGAAGCCGCGGGAGGCCGCAATATGCCTTTCGCTCTTAATCCAGAACCAGCCGCAGTAGTTTCGATTGTTCCACTAGCTTTCTTCCAAGAAGCCAGAGACCTCGCCATAACGCATGAGAACGTTCAGGTGCCTGTTGACGTAAGCAGAGGAGTCGATTGGATCGACACGCTGGAAGGTGTGTTGATGCATACAGCTGTTAACGACGAAGGGCGGGTTCGTTCATACGCACTTACCCATCGGGGCGGGCGTGTTGATGTCGCTTGGACAATCGGCGGAATACGTGAGATACGTGGCGACGAATACAAGTTGGTGTGGCCCAAGCGCTTCGAACAGGGCCTCCTCGACGCAGCCGGCTCGGCCGCTGCACGTCTTCGGCAACACGGTCTCCAAGGCCCGTGGGTGGTCCTAGCTACTGTTATCGACGTGCTTGGTTACCAACTCATAATTAATGACGACTCCACTTCCAAGCCTGCCTGGCGCGATCGGGCTTTGATGAGTGCGCTGGTAGCCGATCAGGTCGACGAAGCCAACCTTCAGCCACTCCTCAAAGCCTTCTGGCTTCTTTTCGGATTGCGACGGCCGTAAAGTTGGCCAGTCACACCGGAGCGGGATTAGCTCTATGGTAGCACGTGATCCACAGGCGGTTCTGGGCCAACTCCGAACTGGCGGTCGCTTTGCGCCCTCATTGTGGTCATTGAGACCCCGGTCTCGATCGTTGAAAGCAGCCATTCAATTCGGGCAGAAATGTCAGGGCCGCTCTCCGACGTTGGAACATTCCGACGTCACATGATGTCAAACGCTATCGTCTGAGTCGCTTGATGCGTTCTTGAAGCGGAAGCGCCGCAGGGACTTGCCTTGCCACGAGGTAGGCCGCCAGTGCCAGCAGAGCGTCCCGTGCTTCCTGTTCCTGTGTGAACGCGGCGGAGTTCTCATGCAGTACGATGTCAAGAAGATTAACGAGCGCATCACCCGTTCCTCCTTGGTCTCGCCAGTATTGTTGCCGGCTTGCATTGGCAAACGATTCGGACAGCCATTTCACGCCGTCTATCCGTAGTCCCTCGCCGGACTTCGAGGCTAGAAAGCGGGCAAACGCATTGACATTTTCCTCGTCAACTTTGAGGTTGGCTTCCGCCCAGCGTCGATAGAGGTCGCGCATGGCAAGCACCGTCTGCGCGGCGTCCGGCAAATTGCTCAGGAATGCCTCGGAACCAAATCCGAGCAATCGCAGCAATATGCGTTGTTCATCGAACCAATGACCACCCTCAGCCCAGCCGGCGCTCAAGGCGAATTCGATCATGTCGCGCCAACGGGTGCAAAATTCAGCCGCATCACATCCGCGATTAAGTTCGATGAACCAGGCGCCGACAAACTGCTCGATAAGGTGGCGCGCAGCCGGACCAAGGCCAAGGACCCCACGCCAAATCTCCGGTGCTCGCTCCGCCGGGACATGCGCCGCATAGAAAGCGAGCTTGCCGATAATTTCGTATCCGAATTGATCCGGCAGCCGATATTCGCCGCGTTCGTTGCGATGCTCCAAGCAAAAGGTCGCTTCATAAGCCCAGAGCGACGAGATAACTATGCGGCCGATTTCGAGCTCCTCTCCTTCCGGACGAAAGTCCTCGGCGACCAGCCAACCGTAGAAGCAGGCGAGGAATCCCATATCGAGGCCGCGCGAAACCGCTTCATCGCTCATGGCTCGAAGCCAGGCTTTATCTTCGCCGGCCATTCGGCGACGCCGGCGCGCCCGTTCAAGCGATTTGGATCGTTGCCACGTGCCGAGTGGATCAAGGCATGATGCATCAGCTTGCGTGCTGGCCACTTGGCGACCACGCAGCCATTTCAGCCAGCGTTGCCAGCGCGCCACGACCTTGGGTGGATCATTATAGTCTGGTCGGAGCATCGAGAGGGCTGACCATAACGTGCCAAGTTGCAGCAGGCGCCACCACCGCGCACCAAGCTCTGTCCGGTGGCGATGGGCAAGGAACCCGAGTACGCCAACCGCATTCGTGTCGTCGCTAGTCAGGATGCAAAGCAGTGCCCGTTCCCACTCGGTTTCTTCGCTGCCGCCACCGAGCCACAAATGAAAAACCCCGTGCGCCGCGAACTTCAGACGGCTGTCGAAGCTGATACGCTGACGCCGCATTGACTCTTGGTCGGTTGCGGCGCCGTCGGCCGCGGCGCGGAGTTGGGACTTGGCGGCTTCACGCACGGCGGACTGAGTCGCAAGCCATGCGCCGCCACAGACCAGTAGTGTGGCGGCCGCCGCCAACCGGTTAAGCGCCTGACGCCCCTCGTCACCTGGCTCATCATCAGTGTGTGGAGCGCCCAACACATTGGCCAGGAATTCAGCGTCAGTGTCCGCCAGTTCGCCGCGCGTCTCAAGGATCTGCTCACAACGATATGAGAGCGTCAGACTCTGCAACTTGGGTGCGTTCGCCGCCTGGAACGCCATCCCCTCTGCCTTCACCGCTTCGGGAAGATCGAACACGGCTGTTGCCACACCGGTGTCGGGATCGCGTTCGATCCTATAATTTGCATCGTCAAGCTGCGCGCAAAGTATGTCGAACTCGATGGCTTCCTTCGGCGCCTTAGGCCTGTGCCACTTTGCAGTCGCCGCTTTGAGGAAAGCGGCAACATTTTTGTCTCTCGGAATGATCTGGCCGACGATCTCCAGCAAGTTCTGTCGCCGATAGGGCGCCGCCGCCCATTCCCGCGCCATATTGAAGGCGGTTTCGCCTGCGGGGTACCATGCAATTGCGGGGAAAAATTGGTTGTTCCTGACCCGGTTCTCGTCGAACAGATATACATCCTTGCTGCTCAGCAGCGGCATCAGCACACCCGAAAACAAGATGCTCCGGAATTTTCCAACGTTCACAAGCAATCCAACGAAGGCAAGCGAGTTGCTCTCCTTCATAAGTCGTTCCAGATAAGGGGCGATGTTCGCTCCCTTGTCTAATTGCAACGTCAGCCACCGTTCCAGCGCGTTCAAGGCACAGTGAAGCTGTCCGGTCGCGTTGGAGTCTCGATGAGTCCAGTCAAAAACCATCCCGTCGCCGAAATAGGACGCCTTTGTACCGTCGCGTTTCACGAGAGTTGTCTGGGGCGGGTTTCGACGGTTGGCTTTCCAAGCATGTGCCCACTGTTCGGTGGCGAAATTCACCAGCCTTATGAGGGTTATCAGAGCTATGTCACAGTTGATTTGCAAGAAGGCCAAAAACTGACTTTTCCAGAAGGCGGTCGGATAACTTTCTGCGTCATATTCCAGCCCGACCTTTTCGAAACCGAACCGGTCGGAATTTTCCTCGCGCGGATTGCTCTCGATAATGGCGGCAAGCATAATTTCCGCAGCCAGTTCGGGCAGTAGATTCATCAGCGGAGTCAAAGCTGCCGTATGGAGGACGGTGTGGCGAAAATCATTTTCGATACGGCCCATTGGCCCCATCGGCCACGGCGGCAGCTTCCGTGATGTGAAAAAGCCCACCGGACCACTGGATCGCTGCCGCTTTTCCAGGTCTTTCTGACGAGCCCGATAGTTTGAATCGGAGTTCATCCGCTCGGCGTGGTCCGCCGCTGCCTTTGCTTTGGCCGCGGCAACCTTTTCCGTGACCTCCGCATGCTGGGGGCGACGGCGCGCCATTTCTAACGACCAGGCCGCCACGTCATTAGGAAGGTCCCAGCCTCCAGAAAAGGCAGCCGCATAGATAGAGCGCTCGCCATCGCCAATGTAAATCGTGTCCTTGCCTTGATCGACCTGGAGTGCTCTTGCCGTCGCCAATGCGATTTCCGCAAATTCCTTCCGGAAAGGCATTGGAACATCGCTGTACAGCCGCAGCGGGGTCGCTGTCAGCCATGTCGTGCAGATGTCCGCGACTGTTGGCGAGACGAGTTCCGCAACTTGCTGGAGGTGATTGTGGAGAAAGTTCGCCATCGCAGGCCACAACCCGACGATCGGGATGCGGTATTTATCCTCCATATAGAGCGCAAGAGCGCGATCGATACTTTGGGATGCGTCGAGCGCGCTGGGAACTGTGGCGATGTGCAGGAACCGGCGGAGCAAGCGATTCAGGCGTTCACCGTTGTTGGCGAACAGCAGTCCAGCGCGTTCCTTCAGAAATCGACCGGCCTGCGGATCAAGACACAGCGCATCAAGCAAGATATCCGCAGCCGCAGTAGCGCCACTCGCCTCCAGAATCGCCAACACCTGATCCCATTCACTGACGCCGCCGGCAGGCTCCCGTAGAAGGAATTGCCCGAACAAGCGAAGTGCGCCGCTCCACAACGGATTGTTGGCCAGCGCAGCCCATCGATCGACATCATGCGCGATTTCCTTCAGCCGCTGGAAACGCGCCCAGTCCGCGGCAAGGTCGTGGTCGAACTCGATTCGGTTGCGAGTGTTTCGCCGCAACGGAAAATGTGGCGGTCTGCTCTGGAAAATCAAGATGTCCGTGGCGTCCAGTTCGCTGAGCGCAAAGCTCCGCACGAACTCTGCCTCGCGTTCCGCCAACCGAACAAGCAAGCCTTGCAAGGCTGGTTGATCCTGCGTCCAAAAAGTCCAAATACGATCGGCAATGGCCGCAGGCGATGTCAGTTCCGTGCTTCCCGCCTGAAACAGCGCCGATGCCTGAACAACCCATCTCAACGCTCGGAGGTTGGTAAGCGCGCTCACGGTTTCGTCGCGGCTGGCCAACCAGCGAAGATCACCACTTGCGCGGAGCGCTGCTTTTACTTCCTCGACATTGAGCGGGCCGATGGCAAGCGGGCGCTGTGCCGCTACGCCAATCAATGGCTGGAGGTGATCACCCCATCCTTCGGGCTGACTGACAATCACGATGCGCCACAGTCGGTCAGCAGTTGGGTCGGCAGAGGGAACAAGGTATTGAACGAGTAGCTTGATCCGCGCGAGTGCGTCGGCACTAAGCTTCTCCGCCGCATCGATCACCAGCACGTTGCGCGGGCTGGCACTCGCCAGAAGAATCTCGTGCAACGGATATGCGAGCTGCAGCCGCGATCGATCGAGATCGCTGGTCGCGGCTACGGCTTGCTCCGGGCCAAGCCATACCTGCCTGTCCGAGGGGAATAATGCGTCCAACGTTCCCTTCACGAGCGCGGATTTCCCGCTGCCGGATTCGCCAATTACCGGCACAATCGGTTGATCACGGAGAAGTTCGGCAAGCTTGGTTTGATCTTTAGTTCGGTCGATGACAACACCCGAAGGAAGCACCATTTCGATCTGGGCTTTGTAGTCCGACGTTAAGGCGTCAAGCGCGTCCCATGATCCCACGAAGCTCGGCCGATCTTTGAAGCGATATTTTGCGCGGAGATTTTCCCAGATCGCCTGCAGCGTTAGCGTGCCAGAACCGACGCGGGTGTCAGTAGCCATTTGAACGAGGTCGGTCCAAACACGCTCCGCCTCTGTTCGATCGCCACTTTGGAGCAGCATACGGCATCGGCGAATGGCCTCTTCAAGCGACGTGGATTGGTCGAGTTGGAAGTCGAGCGGCATGATAACGAGATGTCGGATCAGTTCGACTGTCTCGGCGTCTGTTGCCATGCGGGTGCCGTCAGGCGCCTGGATGCTTTCGAAAATGCGCGTGTGGGTTCGGGTTTGTCGGATGCGGGCGATGGCAAGCTCGGGATCGACACCCGAACACCATGTCACAATATCGCTCCACGGCGGCATAAATGCCGCATGGCGCCCTCGCGTCACGAGCGCAAGTACATCGGTCGTTTGCTGCATTGGCCCGTCGGAGGCGCGCCATTGTGTCCAGGCGCGATGAACAAAGTCAGCCGGGAGACCGTTAGCGGTGACCTGCATATTGCTCTTGCATGACAGGGCAAGGTGTTTGTCATCGGCTTCAGCCGTTACCAGCAAATCGTCGATCTGCCATCGCAGTGCGTCCGTCTGTGATTGAATTTTGTTTCCTGCGTTCCCGATGGCCGGCAACGCTTCATCAATAAGAAGCTTGGTTAATACCCATGCGGCAACAAGGTCTTCGAAAGTGAATCCTGGACCAGCCGTTTGTCGAGTAGTTGCCTGGCCGCTACGCCTGCCTTTTCGAGGTGTTTTAGACCTCATGCAGCCTCCTCACGTAACCAAGCAAATGGGATCCTCGTAAATTCATCGTGACAGTCGCACGCAAGTCACCCGGATGCTAGCCCCGATTTTAAGGTCTGAGTTCCGAAGCTGACCGGAGGATAACGCCCCCAGACTAAAACCGTAGCGATACTGAGCGGCTCGACTACTGATGGAAGGGGCCTTGTCCTGATAGACCCTTTTGCGCAGCAGTTCGGCTAGGGACAGGGCCGGATCAACTCTCGCGCGCAATCAATCTGGTGATTTTACTTGAGAGCCCAGAAATTGCCTCCAGTAGGAAAGTTGCCCTTCATAATTTGATCACACAAAATGAGGCGACTCGAAAATCAACAGGAAGCGATTCTACGATAAATCTTTGGGACAGGGACAGTGTACTGTGGTCAGAAGAGGAAAAGGATTCTCGCTAAAATCGAGGAACAATAGGCCGCTCTCAAGCCTTAATCGAGTTTTTAAAGGGCTTTTAAAAAATGCACCGAAAGAGTTTCTTGTCCGACGACTGTCTGATCTGATCGGGACGAAGATACCAGATGCCCCCGATGGCTTTGCCTCCGCGCTTGCCAATCACCTCATAGTAGCTCCAACAGAGCCCTTCGTGTGGGGCACCAATAGCCATGATGACGATAACATTGAATTGTCATTGACCGCTGAAGATCTTGCCCCGATCCTTGAAGCTACAATCAAATTTAGCCAGGAGGAAATGCCGAAAGTCTACTCAGAAGCCCTAACCAGTGCGGCGCGAATAATCCTCGAAACGCTTGAGGCAGATTGGCCTATCCAGCGGGCACATGACCAAGCAAGGATGGCACAGTTCAGCGCGAATCTATATGCTCGATGGGGCGATGCCTTTGAAACTTTGCGAATGATGTACACGATCTCGATTGAGATCGGTGAAAGTATCGCAAAAAGCCGTGGACGGTCGCGGCCTGTGTTGAGTGACACAATCATTCGTCTGCATGCGCGTGCATGCCAAGTTGTCTTGGAAATAATTATTCTCATGGAGAACGGCCTTGCGGATGGCGCTATGGCAAGATGGAGAACATTGCACGAGATAACGGTAGTTGCCACCCTCATTGCCGACGAGGGGGAAGAATTAGCGGTTCGATATAGGTGCCATGAAGCTGTGGAAGCTAAGCGAGCCATGGACCGCTATGTCTTGCATCATGAGCAGCTTGGATACTCACTTCCCACACCGGCAGAAATAAATCGCATAGATACGGCGTACCATGACAATCTGGCGCGCTTTGGCGACAATTTCGGCTCGGAATATGGATGGGCAGCACACCATTTGAAAATCAAAAAGCCGAGACTAGTTGATCTTGAGGCTGCGGTTGGCAAAGCCATGATGCAATCCTACTATCGAATGGCGAGCTACAATATTCATGCTGGCTCGCGCGGCATCGGTTTTCGTCTTGGGATTCTAGATGGCGAGGGAACTCCGACGGCCTTGGCAGGTCCTAGCAATGCGGGATTTGTCGACCCCGCGCAGAACACCGCATACGACTTGGTACAGGTGACTGCCCTTCTGGCGAATGGAACAAAACGCGCGGATCGAATGATAGAGTGGAAGATACTGACGCTCCTTAGAGAGAGACTTCTATTAAAATTGGATAATGCTCAGAAGGAGCTAATGTCTTCTCATCAAGCGCAAGATAAACTAGCACGCCGAGCGCGCGGACGAGCCGTTGACTAGCCAATCTGCTGCGTGATCATGCCGTTTGCGCTGGTGCCCACGTTTCGAGCCATGTCGTTGACGAACAAGGAGATGGCTAAGAGACGATTTCGGTGGCCGATAAACAACGATTTCAGCAAGTTGTGCGGCCACGGTTTGCTGAGGCGCCCAAGTCGCGTCGCTGACGCTTATCGAGCCAACTCAACGCATTGGATTTATGCCGCCTCCCAAACCTGATTCAATATCTTGGCGGCGAGCGCGGCTTTGTCTTGTGGCAGGAAGCGCCCATAGTGCTGTTGGATCATGTCCGGTGTGTCCTGGATCGCATAGCTTGCCTGCTCGTAGGATCCCGTCAGCTTGAGAATATGGGTGGCCAACACGTCCCGGACGTTATGCGGACCGTGTGGCAGCAAGCCCTTGATCGCTCCGCGCCCGGTATAAGGATTGTAGATCCCGTACCGCTGAATGGTCAGCCGCCAGGCCTCATAGAAGGTGGTCTGGTTGTATGAGGCCTCCGTGCTCGATTGCTTGACGGTCTTTATAAAGAAGGTGCCGGGATCATTGGCATTCGCTAGCAGAATGCGCCTGTGCCGATCGATGTAGGCGTTGATGTAATAATAGAGGTCAAGCAGATTTGGCAGGATGAGCCGGAATGGCTTGGAGCCGAAGAAGGATGAATTGGAGTTCTTGAAGGCATTGGCCGGGATCAAAACCTCCCAACCATTGTCTCGGTCGCTCCAGCGGATTTCGCCGCGTTTCAGCTCTTCAAGCCGGCGCTCGGAGGTTGGAATATGCCCGCGAGGACATAACAGGAGCTGCCGAAGATTTTTCTGACGAAGGCCGAGATGAAGGCCGAGCCGAAGCATCAGGAATGATCTGACGGATTCGGCTGCTGCCCTTGGATATCGATCCTTGTCGGGCATCCTGAGAAGGATCTCGTCCGTGATCTTTCGATACTCCGCCAGTGGGCTTGGTGCCTCGAGTACGCACATGATCGGTTCGAAGGGATCGCGATGTATGCGCATAACGCGCTGGATTTCCTTGACGCGGTTACGCGCATGGGCATGAAACGCATCGCAGCAGGCGTGCCAGTCACGCTTGGCAAAAGCGATCTCCTCTGCCGAAACCAGACCTTCAATTGGAATAACTCTCTCAATCAGTTCCGGGTGCTGCCTGAGCCAGCCAGTCTCTTCGCGGGTGAGCGATAAAGCGATACTCAGCATGTCTGCTTCCCAGGCGGTGTAAAACCCACGCCGGTGTTCGCGCCATTGCAGATACCAGTCCCAGATACCCGGAAATACCAGAAGACCGAAGGTGAGGGCGCCGAGCGGAATACCTCGCCCGGCAACCTGGCCATCAGGAGATGCGGCAAGGGCTCCGAACATGAGCCCAAGGTGCTCCAGCTTCTGGGAAGCCGTCTCTTCGCCCCAGACGCTGTTCCGCTGAAACCCGATTGCCGTTAGCGTAGACGTCTTGAATGAGATCAGGTTTGCCATTTCGAGCGCAAGACGGGGAGGGGCATCAATGACACCCGATAGCAAATCGGGGTCATCAAGGTCTCCAATGGGATTATCCGTGATCGAGGTGCCGCGTCCGATTGGGACCGATGACGCCCGTCCACCGTAAGCCATTGCTGGAAAGCGGATTGCATATCGTTGTTTGATTGCCGCCGCCTGAAAACGGCGGTAGTCGGTTGCGCCGGTGATGATCACCCTACGAACCCATTCGAGGATCTCATGGCGCTCTGATTTTGAGAGCTTGTTGAAATTGTCGGGAAGATGCCAGGCCAGTCGCCGGCGCTCCGCGCGAGAAATTTCCTCGTCGATTTCGTGGCCGGTGCCGGCTCGCGACTGATGTGGAAGCTTTGCCTTGAAGTAGCCAGGCGGCAACCGATACCGTTGCTCGATGCGTTCCAGGATCTCAAAGCTCTCGACGCTGCGCGGGACCTTTGTGCCCTTCAGCCAACTGAGAAGAGTCTTCACATCGAAACTGTCGCCAGGTTGCATGACAGCACGATGGAGATGGTAGTAGGTCTCGCCAAAGCGCCTGATGTGCAATTCCAATGCCGCCTGAACCGAGACAGGTTCCGGATAGTCATCGAACAGCGCAACGGGGAATTCCTCAATCGGCTTGGGCTTTGCTACAGGTTTTGAATTTTTCTTCGCAGAGCGGCGGCTGCCGGCGGCTCGCGCTTTCGAGATCTGCGGCGAACCCGATAATGAACTTGTGCGGTTGCGAGGTGTAGGAGCGTTTGTATTCACCCAGCGAATGATGGCATCAAAGCCGTGCTGTCCAATACGCATCAGCTTTGTGCTTGGCTTGGTAACCAGCCGGCATGCGGCGGCGATTTCGGTCCAATCAACCGCCTTACCCTTCATGGGCGGAGTGGCGTGATCGGTGATCAGTGCCAACATGTAAGCGGTCAGACGCTCAAGCTCAGCTGGACTTACCAGTGGCGCCAGCCGCATCTCGCAAAAGCTCGCGATCTTGCGCTGAAAGGCTTTCGCCGTCGGATTCATAATCATTCAGGTTTCCCTTACCGATGAGATTCCAGCCCCGGGGCATGGCCTGCTAAGGGATAATGTTAGCGAAGGGTTAAAGTCGGGCGCTTTGGAATGTGGCGGAAATTGGCTGTCAAATCATAAACCGGATCGACATCGACCGTGGCGAAGGCCCGAGGTGGCTGGCAATCGAAGGTGCCGCTGCTGTTCGGGAGCTTCATAAAGTGTTGCCTTTAAAACCTTCCGCTCCGAACAATTTGTTTTCGAACGAAAAACAGACATCATATCCGAAACCGATGTTGTCGTGCTAAGCATCGAGCATGGGATTCGGAGTTTTCATTCACCGCTCGGACTCGATCTACGACGACAGTCCGGCTGAACAGTATCAGTTTCCAAGCCAGTACCTCGGTCGTGTTCAAGGCTGCGTCAGGGACTGGATCGTCTATTATGAGCCGCGCAAGGTTGCCGGCACGCGCGGTTACTTCGCCATCGCCAAGATTGCCCAAGTCATCCCGGACCCGAAGGCTGCGGGTATGTATTTGGCGCTGATCGAACCTGGCAGTTATCTCGATTTCATCAATCCCGTTCCGTTCAGCGGCCCTGATGGAGTAATCGAACTCGGTGTATTGAACGACGGCGGGCGGATCTCAGGGAGGGCACAATCGGCGGTGCGGCCCATTTCGGCTGCCGACTTCAATCGCATCCTATCGGTCGGCCTGAATGAGCCTGAACCCGAATTGCCGCGGCTGGATGGAGCGGGAACGGCTGATCTTACAAACGGATTTGAAGACGCTGCTCAAGCACCGTTCATATTTGAGCAAGAGCGTGACCGCGTGATGCAGCTCACCTCCCGCGCTATTCGCAATCGGCTGTTTCGGCGGCTCATTTTACAGGCCTACGACAAACGATGCGCGATCACCGGCCTGAAACTCATCAATGGTGGCGGACGGGCTGAAGTGGACGCGGCTCATATCCGACCTGTGGAGGCGAATGGACCTGACACCCTTGGTAACGGCGTTGCCTTATCGGGCACCGCACATTGGATGTTCGATCGCGGCCTCATCAGTCTTTCGGATGACCTGGATATCCTGGTTTCGCGGCAAGCAAACGACCCGGAGAGCATACGAGGGCTTCTCAACAAGACTGGCAGAGCGATCGTCCCCTTGAGACCGTCTGCGCGGCCACATCCGCATTTTCTCCAGTGGCATCGCGAAAATTGCTTCAAGCAATGAAGCGCGACGCACGATTAGATACCCACTGTATCCACGGCCAGCGCCGGGCAAGCTAAGCCTCATTTGGAACACTTGCCGGAATTGGATGGCAAATGAGGTCAATCTTTAGTGCTGATTGATAATTCCGATCAGTGCTCGCACCAACTTAGCTCGCATAGCAAGCACTTACGGACGGCTCCTTATAACTTTAAGCGAAAGTCCGCAACCAAGATGGCACACTTGCAAGCTCCGGTAAGTGGGCAAATCGCTGGCGCAGCTTGGCGCCACTGATCGCAGGGCAACATTCATCGAGCGCAGAAAGCTGGCGGCACGCTTCCAATCGTTATCGCGCCATTATCCCTTCGCCGTTATCGACGACCTGACTTTCGCAAACTCTTCTTATCGTGCCTGCCGCGGCCATTGACGCAACGTTGTTGTCGATTGGCTTATATCCTCTGGGAGCCCCTCGATGACGACCTATGACCATTCCGGAAGGTGTGGGGCCGACCTATTCAGAAGCTTGGCCTACCACGGTCGCTCTCAAATTCGCATGCCATCAGCGGTTCTGGTGATGAAGGCATTGTACTGCTGGCGCTCCTTCCCCATAAACTGACCACGCAATCGTGACGAGATTCGGTCGGGAGGATACAATTCGCTCATGACGACGTGCAATATCGAAAAGCCTGACGAGGCCAGCGCAAACATATGACAGTGCGTCGCCCTTCCTCGACCAAAGTCGAACGTGCTAAATGGATTGCATTGCGCATAAATCAGGCGATCCCGGACGCTGCCCTCGGCAACGACAAAGAGCTGTCTGCCTGGATCAAGGTCCATGAACCTGCTTCGGATAATCAGATCAAGCAAATCAAGCGATGGATTGCATCTGGGAAGATCGAGATGCCACCGCGTTATCCGCACGCCATGACCGCGGCGGAGGCGAGGGGTATTATCGCGGCGAATAGGCCGGCGAGAACACGTGGCGAACAGCGTTCGGCACGACGGCAGCTTCCTTGGCTTGCGCGCAAGTTGCTTTGGCTTTGGGTACTGGTCGGCGTCGCGGTGCCGATGATCGTGGGCGTGTTCATTCCACTATTCCTGCCGTCGACGGAGTGGGCGGCGCTGATGGGCATACCGAGCGTTGCTGCCGGTCTAGTATCTGCCGCAGTTTATGTACTGGTACTTCATACATATTGGGAGCTGAGGGATGATTACCCAATTATAATTGGTGGTGCGGCACTACTTGCTTTTGCGGCCGGTAGGAATATTGCCATTCTTATCGTTCCAATGATCTTCCCACTGTTCACCGGCGCCCATGTCGAGCTGCCTTATACAGTAGTGCAAATCGACGGGTTTGAGAGCAAGGGTTGCCGCCGACCGATCAAGCTTGAGGGATTGCCCTTGATGTTCAGAGAATTGTGCGGCTTTCCGGATAGCTTTAGACAGAGCCTTGCACCCGGCATGCGCTTGAGCGTTGCAGGCTACGGCACCCGGCATGGTCTCTATGTCGAGAGTGTCCGTCCCGCAGATCCCGCATCGACAGGCGGTGCAAGCCAGCCGCGTGGAGCTCGGGATACGGATGGGGACGGCTCAAGCCTCAGATAACCATTTTTCCTCTCCGGCAACCTGCGGGGTCAGCGAAGATTTTCTTCGATCGTCTTGTAACAGGTGTCGTTATTTCCGATGTCGGCCTTCGTCAGCGGCTTCCATTCGTCTCGATCAAAATCGAAATACTCAAGTAAGCAGCGACCGGAATCGTAGCTGAACCATTGAGCCGCAAGCAGGCGGCTTTCGAGACGATAATCCAACGCAAGATACATGTTCGCTTCGCCGCCGCGTGGAAAACTCGCGGGGCGGCCAGTCTTGTTATCGGCGACGATCACGAAGGAACATCCCGTTCCGCAGCCGATCTGAATAAGGGTGTAGTGCCCTGCAAAGTTGGGTCCTTGGCGTATGCCATCACGGATGCGAGTTCTGAAAGAATTGAACTGGCGGTCTCGACCCTTGAAGTCCGGCAGCATCGTCTTCCCGGCAAATCGACCTGAGATCGGAAAGTCGGCTGGGTTTTTCCGCGCTGCACCACTCGATACGGCCGATGCGTTGGCGCCTGCAGCTATTTGCTGAGACGATGGAACATCGCAATCATGCCAGTCCATCTGATAACCATACTCGCCTTCCCGACCGAAGCACCAGTTGACAGTCTGAAGCTTCGCTGTGATGCGCTCGCGCCTGCCACAGGCTGCCAGGGTTTCAGCCGAATCTCCGCTACCGCCGCGGCATGCTCCGTTTTGTTCTTGCCACTGCGATATCAGCCGAACCGGCGCGGAGGCTCCCTTATCCGTCTCGCTAACCTTGCCGCTCTCTGATACGATCGTACCCGTCTTCTGGTCCCAGACGAAGAGGAACTCCGCAGTCCCCGATGATATGCGATCGCCGGCGCGCTTTGCGTACCAATCGACATTTCCTTCGATACTACAAGTATTCGAACAGTTGATCCTCAGAGACTGTGGTCTTTCGCTGTAGGCCCTGATGGGCCATCGTGTCGCAAAGTCGCGCTTTGCAGTCACCACCTCAGCTTTGGGTGTCGCTTTCCCGTAGAAGTCCACGGTATCGCCATACGCTTTTTCCATGAACGCGACCGCGTCGGCGTTTCCGTGAGACCAGGCGTCATAATAGGCAGATATGAAGGCCCGGGCCCTCTGCTCGTCTGTCTGTGCTGCAGGTGCCTGCGTTGCGGAAGAGGGAACCGCCGGCATAGCCGTTCCTGCTGTGGCAAACCGACCAGCTATATCATTGAGGTTGCCGAATGTTACCCCATAGCTTTGCATCTCGCTGGCGGTGAGATACCGCATATCGTCGCTGGGTACGGAGAGACTGAGCTGAAGTAGCTTGGGATCGACGCCCATCTCCGTAAAATATGACATGATCTGTGCGGTCATCGTCTGTACCGCAGCCACGGCGGTCGGGCCATCGAGCCCGGTCCCCGGAGCAAACGAAGACTGATGAACACCGATAGCGCCCGGCTCTGCTTGGCGAATCACCCCGCCGACGAATGCCAGCGTGCAGGCGGATGCGCATTGGCTGGCACGCAGCTGGAACGTCGCTAGGCCGAGCGACCGGATCATCCTGCCGTAGGCCATGGCTGCAAGGATGTTGCCGCCGTTGCTGTCAAAGGTAACGGCTTTGGCGCCGCTTGCTGTGACCTCCCGGGAGAGCTGCTGCGGATCGTCGGATTGGCTGAATTCACCCTTCAGTAGAAGAACGGGAGCAGCGTTTTCTATTGGTATGCGCTGTATCGTCATGTCTGCATGCGCCGCGCCGAACAAGGTTGCGGATGCCACGATGGCCAGAACGGATTGACGCAGGAACACCGGTACTCACCCCAAAAAATAGCCAGATGCATGTTATCGCATCAACTGCAACGCGCAATACTGAATGCGATATCTCGACTCTTAGACAGTATTTTTAACGTCAAACGTCCAATTGGAGCATTGTGCATCGCCCTCCATGTTGTTGCAGCCCGTCCGCAGATGTCTGCATGACCATCTTATTAAGGCTTGTTTTAACGGTTTTCTTGGTGGCGTTTACACGGAAATGCAGGCTGGCACGGCGACCGATCCGATACAGCAACATTGCTTGCTCGGCATGGAATTGCTGCAGTTTCGCTGACCTATCCGGGAGACAATCACCAGGATACTAGCGACCGCATGAAGCGTTGGTTGATAAGCCGTCCCGCGGTCACGTGCTCAATTATGTTCTAAGTGTATGGAGCGTCCACGATCATCTCGATAAGTCCGAAGTCGGTTTTTATGGCATTTCAGCAGGCACCTACGAGCGCACCCACGCCAGCAGAGACGATGAAATGACATCCTTGCAGGATTCTGCCGAAATTTTTGTATTTCAATCGTTTAGCTCTCACGCTTGATGGTGCGCAGGTTCGATTCTTTTCAAGGCGGATGATGCTGATGAAGCTGGATAGTGTCTACGCCGCCGTTCGAAATGCGGAGGACATCTGAAAGGAAATACTAAGCGTCCTGTTCGATGCCTGCGATGATTTCTTCGTTTTCGCTTAGATATTCAGACTCGGGGAGGTGGTCTGTAGCTTCTGCAGATGCAAGCTGGCCAAACTATAGCACTCGCATCAAACGAGTGCGCTCCCGCAGGAGCGCCTAAGCTAGCGGAGCATCAAGCACGACCCTAGACGGAGAGCGCCGCGCTGCAGCTTTCGGCGATACTGCTGTCGACCGATGTCTGCCCCGGCATGAATGCCCACCCGCCCGCCTCGAT
>UCII01000041.1 GCA_900472485.1 Hyphomicrobiales bacterium | reverse complement strand
TTATGGGTATGTGACCTAGCGTTCCCCACGCTCCTTGCGCAGCTTCGACCACCAATCCAGCCGCTTGCGGATTTCCCGTTCGAAACCACGCTCAGGCGGATCGTAGAAGGTCTGGCGACCCATTTTCTCTGGAAAGTAATTCTGCCCTGAAAAAGCATCCGGCTCGTCATGATCGTAACGATAGCCGTCGCCATATCCCTCGGTGCGCATCAGCTTCGTGGGCGCATTGAGGATATGTTTGGGCGGCAGCAGCGAACCGTTCTGCTTGGCCGCCTGGGTCGCCGCCTTGAAAGCCGTGTAGACGGCGTTGGATTTCGGCGCGGTGGCGAGGTAGACGCAGGCCTGTGCCAACGCCAATTCACCTTCCGGCGACCCAAGATAATCATAAGCATCCTTGGCGGCATTGCAGATGACCAGGGCCTGCGGATCGGCAAGGCCGATATCCTCCACCGCCATGCGCACCAGCCGGCGCCCGAGATAGAGCGGATCCTCGCCGGCATCGAACATGCGGGCAAGATAATAGAGCGCGGCATCCGGATCGGAGCCGCGAACCGACTTGTGCAACGCAGAAATCAGATTGTAATGTCCATCCTGCGCCTTGTCATAGACCGGAGCGCGGCGCTGGACGATCTTGACCAGCATGTCTGGATCGAAAAGCTCGTCCTTGCGCGCGGCGCGCCAGACCTCTTCCGCCAGCGTCAGCACCGAGCGGCCATCACCATCCGCCATGCGGATCAGGCTGGCACGAGCATCCTGCGTCAGCGGTAGCGGTTTGCCTTCCACCGTTTCGGCACGGCGCAGCAGCTCTTCCAGGCTTTCCTCGTCGTGCGAATGGAAGGTCAGGACACGGGCGCGGGAGAGAAGTGCGGCGTTGAGTTCGAAGGATGGATTTTCGGTGGTCGCGCCAACGAGAATGACGGTGCCGTCTTCCATGACTGGCAGGAAGCTATCCTGCTGGGCGCGATTGAAGCGATGGATTTCGTCAACGAACAGCAGGGTCTGGCGGCCATCCATGCGGCGCAACCGCGCCGCCTCGAACACCTTCTTGAGATCGGCGACACCGGAAAAGATCGCCGAAATCTGTTCGAAGGCGAGGCCCGCCTCGCCCGAAAGTAGCCTTGCAACGGTCGTCTTGCCGGTGCCTGGCGGCCCCCAGAAGATCATCGATCCAAGCGAACCCGCCTCGATCATCCGGCGCAGCACGCCGTCCTCGCCGGTCAGATGTTCCTGGCCGGTGACTTCAGCCAATGTTTGCGGCCGCAGACGATCAGCAAGAGGCCGCTTGTTGGCGACCTCCTCCGGTATCCGTGGTGCAAACAGGTCATCACTCATCGGAAGAACTGCCGGATACGCTGGCCGTCACGCTCGATCTCGACGCGCCAGAAGCTTGGGTTGGAGGTGACGGCCTTCTGAAGGATTTCCGTGGTGTTGATCGCAACGCCATTGATGGAAATGACGATATCACGCGCAGCAAATCCAAGCCGGTCGGCCGGGGAGTTCTGCTTCAGGCTCTCAATGACGACGCCCGTGGAATCCGGAGGCATATGCAGATCATCGGCAACGCGCGGCGAGAGATTGGCAACGGTCGCGCCGGAGAAGGGATTGTTGCCCTCGATCACCCGCTCGTCGCGCGGTGTGGATTCGGGTGCGGCGGCCAGCGTCATCGTGGCCTGATGCTCCTTGCCGTTGTCAAGCACCGTCAATGCCACCGTCGCGCCGAGACCGGCCGTCGTCAGGCGATAGCCGAGCGCATCGGGATGCTCGATCGAGATATTGTTCAGGGCTGTGATCACTTCGCCGGGCTTGAGGCCGGCCTTGGCAGCAGGGCCACCGTCGACCACCTTCGTTACCAACGCACCGCGCACCTTGTCGAGGCCGAGCGCTTCGGCGACGTCCGATGTCACCGGCTCGAAAGTCGCGCCGATATAGGGGCGCTCGAACGCCTTGTCGCCGCGATCGGCAGCGGCAAGGAAGACCTTGACCAGATTGGCGGGGATGGCAAAGCCGATACCGTTGGAGCCGCCGCCCTGAGAGAAGATCGCCGTATTCAGCCCGATCAGCTCGCCGGTCATGTTGACGAGCGCGCCGCCGGAATTGCCAGGGTTGATAGAGGCATCGGTCTGGATGAAGAAACCAACCTCGTTCTTGACCTGGTTGCGGGCAAGCGCCGAGACGATACCGCTCGTGACCGTCTGGCCCACGCCGAAGGGATTGCCGATCGCAAGCACGAGATCGCCCACTTCGATGCCATCGGAATTGCCGAACGGCAGAACCGGGAAAGTCTCGTTCTTCGACTGGATCTTCAAGACGGCGAGATCGACGCGATCGTCTTTCAGAACGACCTTGCAGGGAAATTCGCGGCCGTCCGAAAGCGCGATCTTGATGTCGTCAGCGCCGTCGACGACGTGGTTGTTGGTGATGACAGTGCCATTCGCCTCCACGATCACGCCGGAACCCAGCGACGATTGCTTCTCGGTGCGATTCGGCATGCGCTGGCCGAAAAACTGCTCGAAGAAGGGATCGCCGGCAAACGGCGACTGACGCTGCACCACACGCTCGGCATAGACATTCACCACGGCGCCGGAGGTCTGCTTGACCAGCGGAGCGAAGGAAAGCTGCATCTGCGTCTGGTTTTGCGGCAGCGTCTTTGCCGTTTGAGCCTCAGCGGAAAGCGGCATCGCCATGACGAGGGCAATCATCGAAACGGCAGTGCGCTTCAGAAGGACATGCATGGAAATTTCCCTTTTTAATTCTCTTTAAACAACGTTGTAGCGCCCGACGCTAGAAAGAAAAGAGGGCGGAACCATGAAGCATAAATGGAAGTCGGCGACGATAAAAAACAGGCTCGCTGAACAAAAACATGCTGTCATGCATTTCGCGTTGGGAATCGTCAAAGGGAGCCACATATGCGATCGATCCATCTTGCCGCTGCCACCCTCCTCGTCTCGCTGGGCATGGCCGGCACTTCCCAGGCCGCTAGCTTCGATTGCGAGGCGCAGAACCTGAAGCCGGACGAGAAAACGATCTGCGATGTGAGGGCTCTCAACGATGCCGACGTGAGGATGGTAACGACCTTCGACCTGCTTTCAGGGCTTCTTGCCATGGGCGCGCGCGGCACGATGCAGGACCAGCAGACGGAGTGGCTAAAGAAACGGCAGGCTTGCGGTGCCGATATCGCTTGCCTTACCTCGTCCTACCAGGAGCGTCAGAAAGAACTGAATGACGCCTACAAGCAGATCAATCGCCCGCTATAGGAGCGCGTTTTGCGATGGCTTGAAGGCTTTCACCGGAGATGTCCCCTCTCCCCGCCTGCGGGGAGAGGGTTAGGGTGAGGGGTAAACGCAGGGACAGATAAGCTCCGCCGCTGCGATAAAGCTCGAAAGCCCCTCATCCGTCCTCTCGCGGTCGAGCTATGCTCGACCGTTCGAGTCCACCTTCTCCCCGCTGCGCAGGGCGAAGGGGCTTGGTTACTTTCCACCCAGATCGCGAACAGCACCGCGGTCCGCGCTCGTGGCGAAGGCGGCATAGGCCTTGAGCGCCGTGGTCACATTGCGCTTGCGCGGTTCAGCCGGGTGCCAACCCCTAGCATTCTGAGCTTCGCGGCGCGCGGCAAGTTCAGCATCGTCTACACGCAGGCTGATGGTGCGGTTCGGGATGTCGATGTCGATCATGTCGCCTTCGCGCACCAGGCCGATCGTGCCGCCATTGGCCGCTTCGGGCGATACGTGCCCGATCGACAGGCCCGAGGTGCCGCCGGAGAAGCGGCCGTCGGTGATGAGCGCGCAGGCCTTACCGAGACCCTTCGACTTCAGGTAGCTCGTCGGATAGAGCATTTCCTGCATGCCGGGGCCGCCCTTCGGGCCTTCGTAGCGGATGACGACGACGTCGCCGGCCTTGATCTCGTTGCTGAGGATGGCCTTCACAGATGCATCCTGGCTTTCGAAGACCCTAGCGGGGCCGGAGAATTTCAGGATCGATTCATCGACGCCGGCGGTCTTCACGATGCAGCCATCGAGCGCGAGATTGCCCTTGAGGACAGCCAGACCGCCATCCTTGGAGAAGGGATGCTCGACGGAGCGAATGACGCCCTTCTCGCGGTCGGTATCGAGTTCATCCCAGCGGGAGCTCTGGCTGAAGGCAACCTGCGTCGGAACGCCGCCCGGAGCCGCGCGGAAGAATTCGCGTACGCTTTCGCTGTTGGTGCGGGTGATGTCCCAACGGTCGATGGCGTCGCCGAGCGTTTCGGCGTGAACCGTCGGGCAATCGCGGTTGATGAGGCCGCCCTTATCGAGCTCACCGAGGATCGACATGATGCCGCCGGCGCGATGCACGTCTTCCATGTGAACGTCGCTCTTGGCGGGCGCAACCTTGGAGAGGCACGGGACGCGGCGCGACAGCGCGTCGATGTCGGCCATGGTGAAATCGACTTCGCCTTCATGCGCGGCGGCCAGAATGTGCAGAACCGTGTTGGTCGAGCCACCCATGGCGATATCAAGCGCCATGGCATTCTCGAAAGCCTGCTTGGAAGCGACCGAACGCGGCAGGATCGACGCATCGTCCTGCTCGTAATAACGGCGGGCGAGATCGACGACCAGATGGCCGGCTTCGACGAAGAGGCGCTTGCGGTCGGCGTGGGTGGCAAGCGTAGAGCCGTTGCCCGGCAGCGACAGGCCGAGCGCTTCGGTCAGGCAGTTCATCGAATTGGCGGTGAACATGCCCGAGCAAGAGCCGCAGGTCGGACAGGCCGAGCGCTCGATGACCTGGACGTCTTCGTCGCTGATCTTGTCGTCGGCCGCGGCAACCATGGCGTCGACAAGATCGAGGGCGACCTTCTTGCCTTGCAGGACGACCTTGCCGGCCTCCATCGGGCCGCCGGAGACAAAGACCGTCGGGATGTTCAGGCGCAGCGAGGCCATCAGCATGCCGGGAGTGATCTTGTCGCAGTTGGAGATGCAGACCATGGCGTCGGCGCAATGGGCGTTGACCATATACTCGACGCTGTCGGCGATCAGCTCGCGCGACGGCAGCGAATAAAGCATGCCGTCATGGCCCATGGCGATGCCGTCGTCGACGGCGATGGTGTTGAATTCCTTGGCAACGCCGCCTGCCGCCTCGATTTCGCGCGCGACGAGCTGGCCGAGATCCTTAAGGTGAACGTGGCCGGGCACGAACTGGGTGAAGGAATTGACCACCGCAATGATTGGCTTGCCGAAATCGCTGTCCTTCATACCCGTCGCGCGCCAAAGGCCGCGCGCACCGGCCATGTTGCGGCCGTGGGTGGTTGTTCTGGAACGATAAGCTGGCATGGTGTCTTCCTCGTCATTCTGGAAATTGTGCGGCGTCGGCAGGGGCCAAGGGTTTTGGGCCGAAGGGGGCGCCGGCAACTCCGCTTTTTGGAATTGTCCTAATCCAATCGTGCCGTACTGTCACTATCAACTCAAGCGAATCCGGTACGCTGCCGGGCAAGGGGCTGCGTCCGGCCAAACAAGTCGCTCGACCAAAGTTGGGAACGAAACGGCCCGATCGCAAGCGCACACAAAAAGTTGCTTTCACTTCCAAAGAAATGCCTGCCTAAGAGTGTAACAAAACCTGTGTCCGTTGCGTATCGCTCATATCGAAGCTGTTACCGCATAGAGGAATTGCTCCATGGCCTCCTTCCGCCCACCGAAAATCACATCCTCCGAGATCACGCCCCGCTCGGTCTATCTGAAGCGTCGCGAGTTCCTGACGGCCGCAGCGGCCGGCGTCGGCATGGCGGCTATCGGAGGCAAGGCGGCGCTGGCCGAGGCGCTGACGGCGACCAAGAGCAATTATACGGTCAATGAGAAGCTGACGCCGATCAAGGACGTCACCACCTACAATAATTTCTACGAATTCGGCCTCGACAAGGCTGATCCGGCCAGCCTGTCGGGCAAGTTCAAGCCACGTCCCTGGACAATCAAGGTCGACGGCATGGTCAACAAGCCCGGCACGTTCGATGTCGATGCGCTGATCAAGGAGTTTCCGCCCGAAGAGCGGGTCTATCGCATGCGCTGCGTCGAAGCCTGGTCGATGGTCATTCCATGGGATGGTTTCCAGCTCTCTGCCCTGCTCGACAAGGTGGAGCCGCAGGGCAGCGCCAAATATGTGGCCTTCGAGACCGTGGTGCGGCCGGAAGAAATGCCAGGGCAGTCGGGCCTCCTGCAATCCCTGAACTGGCCCTATGTCGAGGGCCTGCGCCTGGATGAGGCGCGCAACCCGCTGACGCTGCTTGCCGTCGGCCTCTATGGCGAGACCCTGCCCAACCAGAACGGCGCACCGATCCGGCTCGTCGTGCCATGGAAATATGGCTTCAAGGGCATCAAGTCGATCGTCCGTATCACGCTTACCGACAAGCAGCCGGTGAATACGTGGCAGGCAACCAACAGCCAGGAATATGGCTTCTACGCCAACGTCAATCCGGCCGTCGACCATCCGCGCTGGAGCCAAGCAACGGAACGGCGCATCGGCGAAGGCGGCTTCTTCGGCTCCAACCGTCATCCCACTCTGCCCTTCAACGGCTATGCCGATCAGGTCGCCAGCCTCTATAGCGGCATGGATCTCCGGGTGAATTTCTGATGGCCCTCTCCTTCGCCCTGCCCAAGCGCTGGCAGCCTGCCTCCGTCTGGGCGCTCTATTTTGTCGGGCTTTTGCCGGCCGCATGGGAATTCTATCTTGGCGCTACCGATCAGCTCGGCGCCGATGCGGTGAAAACCTTCGAGCTTTTCCTGGGGCTATGGGCGATCCGCTTCCTGCTGCTGACGCTTGCGGTCACGCCGCTCCGCGATCTCTTCGGCTGGAATTACCTGCGCTATCGCCGCGCGCTCGGCCTGCTCTGCTTCTATTATGCGCTGATGCACCTGACCGTCTATATGGTCCTCGACCAGGCGCTGGACGTACAGGCCGTCATCGACGATGTGCTAAAGCGGCCCTTCATCATGTTCGGCATGGCGGGGCTCGTCATGCTGCTGGCCTTGGCTGTCACCTCGAACAATTTCTCGATCAAGCGTCTCGGCAAGAAATGGATCTGGCTGCATCGCCTCGTCTATATCATCGCCGCCTGTGGCGCCCTGCACTTTGCTCTATCGACCAAGGTGCTGTCGCTGGAGCAGTTCATCTATATCGGCCTGCTGATCGCCATGATCCTTTACAGATCCTATCGACCGATCATGATGGAGAGGCGCCGGGCGGCGCGCAAGCCGGCCGCAGCTTCCAGTTCCAGGGCGGCCTAAAGCAGTCGCCCTGTGCTTCAAGCAATGGTCATTCCGCGGCGCTGGCGATCTTCGCCTGGCCCTGTTCCTGCACCTCGACGGTCGCCGTCAGGCCGGCGATCAGCTTCGTGCCATCGGGCACCTTGTCGAGCGCGATGCGCACCGGCACGCGCTGCGCCAGCCGTACCCAGCTGAAGGTCGGCGTGATATTGGCAAGCAGGCTGCCGGAGGTGCGCTCGCGGTCCTCGATGCCGTAGGCGATGCTTTCGACATGGCCGGTCAGCTTCTCGGGCTGGCCCATCAGGTGGATATGAACCTCGTCACCGATATGAATGCGCGGCAGCTTGGTTTCCTCGAAATAGCCTTCGACGCGCAGGGAATCGCTGTCTATCAGCGCCACCTTGGCGGTGCCGGCAGAGACATAATCACCCGGACGCAGGCTGAGATTCGAGATCGTGCCGTTGACGGTGGCGCGGACCTCGGAGCGGTCGAGATTGAGCTGGGCGAGTTCGCGATTGGCGGTCGCCTGACGAACGGCGGCTTCATCCTGCTGCACGGTGGTCAGCGCCTGCTCCTTCTGCTGCAGGGAGGCGGCATCGCCGAGGCGCGCCTGCCGCGCGCTTTCACGCTGAGCCTGCTCAAGGGCTGCCTTGCTGCTTGCAAGCGCTGCATCCGCCTGTTCGAGAGCGATGGCAAAGCGATCGCGATCGACTCGGAAGAGGACATCGCCCTTCTTGACAGTCTGGTTGTCCTTGACGAGGACCTCGCTCACCAGGCCGGAGACGTCAGGCGCGATGCCGACGACATCGGCCCTGAGGCGCGCATCGCGCGTCCACGGTTCATCCATGTAATGGCCCCAAAGGTGACGGCCGACATAGACGGCGGCAACAACGAAAATGAGTGTAACGGCCACACGGCCGATGAGTTTTAACGCGTTCATGTGAAGTACCAACGAGAGACTGAGGAGACGGCGCCGAGCAGCAGGACGTAAAGCGCGAGATCGAAGAGACCGCGATGCCAGACCAGAGTGTAGACGCCGATCCATGCGAGCAGGCGTCGAAGGATGATGACGACAAACAGCGTCAGGAGCATGAGGACGAGAAGGCGCGGGATATAGACGCCATAAAGATCGAATTCTGCGGGCATGATATTACTCGGCGGCAATGGGAAGAGGTTGGGTTGTATCGGATAGCGGTGGCCGCCAGCTCGCCGGCGGCTCGGCATGCGGGAAGAGCGCCCGGCGAAGACCGACGAGCGCATCAAGGCTCGCCCGAGCGGAATCTCGCTTTTCCTGCGCGACGGCTTCAAGGCTATGGTCGATCGACACGCGCAGTTCGTCGGTCGGATCCACAGCCCGTTTTGCCTTCAGCCGCGAACGATAGAAATCCGACACGCCGATCAGCACTTCGCTGACCGAGGCAGCGGCAGCCGGTTTCAGTTGGCCACGCTCTTTTTGAAGCATCAACACGTTGAAGCCGAGACGGACATCTGCATAACCATCGACCTTTTTCAGTTCGCGGTCTTCGATGCCTGCAAGGCGGGGCACGAGCTGGCCCAGGCGATCGAGGATGCGGCCTGAGAGGCGTTCATGATCGGCGCGGCGGATACCGGCGGCAGTTTCGGCCAGATCTCTCCAGCCGGCCCGGACCAACCGCCAGGCGGCAAGCTCGGAACCAAATGGGCGGGTAAGCAAAGTCCAGACCAAGGCGAAACCAACACCGGCCAGAGCGGCGATCGCACTGTTGGTGAAGCTGGCGAAATCGGCGGTGTACCGATCCTGCAGCGCGATGAAACTTGCGCCGTTCACCGCCAGCAGCATGCCGAGCATGTTGGTTTGCGGGCGGGTAATCAGCAGCCCCATCACCAGGAAGGGCGGCGCAAAGACCAGCACCAGCATCTCGAAGCCGGAAATCGACGGCAACACGCCGAAGATATAGACGCAGGCAATGACCAGGCTCACCGCAGTCCAGATGAACATGGTGGTGATGAAGGGTGCGGGACGATCGAGCGCGGCGAAAAACGAGCAGGCAACGGCCACCATGGCGATGAAGCCGGCACCATCCGCCCAGCCGGAATAGATCCAGAAGAAGCAGGCGACGACAATCCCGGCGATGACGCTACCGGCCGAAAAGGCAAGCAGGGTGTAATCATAATGCCTGCTGCGACCGACGACATTGCGGTAGCGGAAGGCGGGGCGCCAGGTGCCGACCTGCTGCCCCGAGACGATCTGGGCACGCAGCGTTAGGCAATCCTGCCACAAGTCGACAATTTCCTTGAGGCGAGCCAGAGCGCTCGACCGGACGAGATCGTCCCAACCGATATCGAGGTCGCTCTCCTGCAACTCCTCGATCTTCTCCGACAAGGTCTCAGCGGTCTCATCGGCCTTAGCGCGACCACCCTGCCTCAGCCAGTCGGCCACCTCGTTCAAAACAACGGCCAGCTCCTGCGGTAGCGGCTTGCCACCGGCCTTCAAGGCGTGCAGGCGGTCGGCAAGAGAGGAAAAGAGCGGCAGCAGCATCAACAAGCGGCCACGCAGCTCGCGCGAATGCCTGACAATGTCGCGGCTGCCGGCATCATAACGCAACTGGCTGATGACGAGATCGAGGCCGGAAACGTCGGCGGCAAGCTTCTGTCGCTTAAGGGGAGTCGCGGGCGAAGCGCCCTCGCCGCGCAGGATCTCGTCTGCCCAGGTGCCGGCGTCGTCCAGCCAGGAACCTATGCGCTGGCCGAGCACGGTGCCGACGCTGCTCGGAAAGACGACGGCGCTAACCACGCTCGCGCAGACGATGCCGATAATAATCTCCTCGGAGCGGGCAAGCGCCACATCGAAAATGGTTTCGGGCGAGCCGACGGTCGGCAACGCGATCAGCGGCAACGTATAGCCGGCCAGCATGAAGACATAGCTGCGCGAGGTGCGATCGAGCATCGAGATGAACAGCAAGGTGCCGGTCCACAGCGCGACAACGATCGAAAGCAGTTCCGGCGCGTTGACGAAGAGCGGGATGAGGATCACCGATGCGGTGGCACCGATCAGCGTGCCGAGCGCGCGGTAAAGCCCCTTGGAGCTGGTTGCGCCGGCAAGAGGATTGGCGACCACATAAACAGCCGCCATCGCCCAATAGGGACGCGGCAGATCGAGCGACAAGGCGATGAACAGCGCCATGATCGCAGCAATGAAGGCTTTGACGGAAAACAACCACTCGCGCCAGGATGGAATGCTCATGAGACCTTCTCCGGCTCCGGTTCGACGGCCTTGGATGCCTCAAACTCCTCGAAAGCCTTCAGGACGCGAACCGCAGCTTCGATATCGGCAGGGTCGACATTGGCCAGGATCTTGCCACGCAACTCATCAAGCACGTCTTCCATACGGGACGCGAGCTTTTCGCCCTCGGGCGTCAGCCACAGGCCTTTCGCACGCCGATCCGTCGGATCATCCTTGCGGATGACAAGATCCATGCTTTCGAGCTGATCGATCAGCCGAACCAGAGACGGGCCTTCGATGCCGACATAGGTGGCGAGCACCACCTGCCTCACGCCTCCCCCCAAGCGGCCGATCCAAAGCAGCGGTGCGGCCACAGCCTCAGATATGCCATGGGAACTCAGTGCGAGATCGACAGCCCGGCGCCATTGGCGGCCGGTGGTGAGCAGATTGGCGGTGAATAGGCGTTGCAGGGTGTTTGACGAGTTCATGAGAACCTATTAGCACTAAACTAATTAGGATTCAAATTATTATGACTAAAAGCGCTATATGAAATGCGAAATGCAGCCATGCGAATATCGGAGGGGCAGCGGTAACCGGCCGGGATCGCAAGCGACCGATGGCCTAGTGAATCACTCAGCGACGATCGAGGTCGCCGAGATAGAGGCTGGGTAATAACATCAAGCCGAACGCCTCGTTCCGCACAAGACGCAATCGAGCGCCAGCGCCAGCGCGATGCCGGCGGCATAGGCCAGGATATTCCAGAGCGAGAACACTCTTCCGAGCAACAGGGCTCCGGCGGCGGTCAATCGAAAAGCATCGAGATCAGGCGTGTGCCAAAGCCTGAAAAGCTCTGCGGCGACGGCGATGAGCAGCGCCGCCACGGCAATCCTGAAACGCCGCTGTGACACGAAGATTGCCGCCAGGACCCAATAGACCATCGCTCCCCACAATAATGAGCCGCCATATTTGACGACCGCAAAGGGCAGATTGATCGCATAGCCATAGCCCCGCAATGCAAGACCGCTGGCGATCGTCATCAGCAGCGCCACGAACAGCAGCAGTCTCCCGCGCGTCAATTTTCGCTGCATATCCCACGGGGCTCCCTGTCCCTGATGAGCCCGAGTCGACTGCGACTCAGCAAGGCTGCTTGCGATACTCCAAAGCATTCAGGGAGATTGAAAGACCCCGTCCACAGCACAAACGACAAAAGGCCGGATGATCGCTCATCCGGCCTTCAATATTTAATCCAAAGCTCAGCCTTAAGCGGCTGCGGCTTCTTCTTCAGCGGCAACGCGAGCCTTGTCGGCCGCGCCCTTGGCATTGACGTCGCGATCGACGAATTCGACAACTGCGAGAGCGGCATTGTCGCCCTGGCGGAAGCCAGCCTTCATGATGCGCAGGTAGCCGCCGTTGCGGGTGGCGTAGCGGGTTGCGATCGCGTCGAACAGCTTCGAGACGACAGCAGCGTCGCGGATCTGCGAGATGGCCTGACGACGAGCGTGCAGGTCGCCGCGCTTGCCGAGCGTTACCAGCTTCTCGACGATCGGGCGAATTTCCTTCGCCTTCGGAAGCGTGGTGACGATCTGCTCATGGGTGATGAGCGAAGCCGCCATGTTGGCGAACATCGCCTTACGGTGGCTAGCGGTTCTATTCAGCTTGCGGCCGGCTTTACCGTGGCGCATTGCTATTCTCCTTCACTTACAGGCATCGTTCGCCTGCCGTTTGAAACGTTAGTATTGGTCTTCGTAGCGCTTGGCGAGATCTTCGATGTTCTCGGGCGGCCATGCCGGCACTTCCATGCCGAGGTGCAGGCCCATGGAAGCGAGAACTTCCTTGATTTCGTTCAGCGACTTGCGACCAAAATTCGGCGTGCGGAGCATTTCTGCTTCGGTCTTCTGAATGAGGTCGCCGATGTAGACGATGTTGTCGTTCTTCAGGCAATTTGCCGAACGAACGGACAGTTCGAGTTCGTCCACCTTCTTGAGGAGCGCCGGGTTGAAAGCGAGTTCGGTAACTGCTTCCTCTTCGGTTTCCTTCTGCGGCTCGTCGAAGTTGACGAACACGCCAAGCTGATCCTGAAGAATGCGGGCTGCGAAAGCGACTGCATCTTCACCGCTGATCGAACCGTCGGTTTCGATCGACATGCTCAGCTTGTCGTAGTCGAGAACCTGTCCTTCGCGGGTATTTTCAACCTTGTAGGACACCTTCTTGACCGGCGAATAGAGGCTGTCGACCGGGATGAGGCCGATCGGAGCATCTTCCGCACGATTGCGCTCGGCGGGCACATAGCCCTTGCCGTTATTGACGGTGAATTCCATGCGGATTTCGGCGCCCTCGTCGAGCGTGCAGATGACATGCTCGGGGTTGAGGATTTCGATATCGCCGACCGTCTGGATGTCGCCAGCCGTTACTACGCCTGGGCCCTGCTTGCGGACGACCATGCGCTTGCTGTCATCGCCGTCCATCTTGATGGCGATTTCCTTGATGTTCAGCACGATGTCCGTCACGTCTTCCCGGACACCCGGAATAGAGGAGAACTCATGCAGTACGCCGTCGATCTGCACGGCCGTTACAGCGGCGCCGCGCAGAGAAGACAGCAGAACGCGACGCAGCGCGTTGCCGAGGGTGAGACCGAAGCCACGCTCCAGCGGTTCGGCCACGAGCGTTGCCTTGGTACGGCCGCTCGAGGTGAACTCGACCTTGTTGGGCTTGATCAGTTCCTGCCAGTTTTTCTGAATCATGTTTTTGCCTTCCGTTCGTTGCCACCATCCAATCGTGGCAACCGAGCTTGAGTAACACCAAGCCGGGCGCATCTACCCCGGCCGGTGTCGTGAGTGGCGATGATCAGACGCGGCGCTTCTTGCGCGGGCGGCAACCATTGTGCGGGATCGGGGTCACGTCGCGGATGGACGTGATCATGAAACCAGCAGCCTGGAGGGCGCGCAGAGCGGATTCACGGCCGGAGCCCGGACCGCAAACTTCAACTTCCAGCGACTTCATGCCGTGTTCCTGAGCCTTCTTGGCGCAGTCTTCGGCAGCGATCTGGGCAGCGAACGGGGTCGACTTGCGCGAACCCTTGAAGCCCTTGGCACCAGCGGACGACCAGGCAATGGCGTTGCCCTGTGCGTCGGTGATGGTGATCATCGTGTTGTTGAAGGTCGAATTGACGTGCGCGACGCCCGACGTGATATTTTTACGCTCGCGACGACGAACGCGTACGGCTTCCTTGGCCATGTTAGTCCTTTCTTGGATCTCTGCACCGCCGTAATGCCAGCGGCTACACCGAAGCGGCACCCACGGAGCACCGCTTCAAACTCAAAAGAGGCCGGCGGACCGCCAGCCTCCCAAATCCGGTTGCCCGGAAATTACTTCTTCTTACCGGCGATCGCCTTTGCCGGACCCTTGCGGGTGCGGGCATTGGTGTGCGTGCGCTGGCCGCGAACCGGCAGGCCGCGGCGATGACGCAGACCACGGTAAGAACCAAGGTCCATGAGACGCTTGATGTTCATCGCGGTTTCGCGACGCAGATCACCTTCGACCTGATAGTCACGGTCGATGGTTTCGCGGATCTGCAGAACTTCGGCATCCGTCAACTGGTTGACGCGACGCTCGGCCGGAATACCGACCTTCTCGCAGATTTCCTGAGCAAACTTCGGTCCGATCCCGTGAATGTAACGAAGCGCAATAACTACGCGCTTTGCAGTCGGGATGTTGACGCCAGCGATACGAGCCACGCCTGTTCTCCTTGCATTCCTTTTGCCTTGGCAAAGGTCTTGTTATGCAGCCCGGGAGCTGCTTGTTCAATGTGCGTCCGCCACATGTCAAAACGACCGTACCCGGACTTCCCGTTGGAAATCCGCGCCGATCGCATAGCATGTCGCGAGTTGGCGCGGTGTTTAGCGGAATCAGCGCAAAAAAGCAACCGCTCCGGCAAGTTTATTTTAGGCTATCTAAAGCTTAGCCAGGATAGCCTCTATGCTGTCGGTCACATGCTCGATATCGGCCATGCCGTCGATGCTCTGCAACTTGCCCTTTGCATAGTAGTAACCGATCAGCGGCGAGGTCTCCTTGTAATAGACCTGAAGACGAGTCGCCATGGTTTCGGCATTGTCGTCCGGACGGCGCTTGAAATGTGTCGAACCGCATTTGTCGCAAACGCCTGCCGTTGCCGGAAGCTTGTCCGTATCGTGATAGACGCTGCCACAGTTCGAGCAGGAATAGCGGCCGGAGACGCGGCGAATCAGTTCGGCGTCATCGACCTTGAGCTCGATAACTACGGAGAGCTCGAGGCCCTTCGCATTGAGCATCTTTTCCGTTGCATCCGCCTGAACCAGTGTGCGCGGGAAACCGTCGAGGATGAAACCCCGGGCGCAATCCGGCTGATCGATACGCTCGGAAACGATCGCGTTGACGATCTCATCCGAAACAAGCTTGCCAGCGTCCATGACAGCCTTGGCGCGCTTGCCGACTTCCGTGCCGGCCTGAACCGCCGCGCGCAACATGTCGCCTGTGGAAAGCTGCGGAATGCCATGCTTTTCCACAATGCGCTGGGCCTGGGTCCCCTTACCTGCTCCCGGCGGCCCTAAAAGTATGAGTCTCATCGCCCCCTCTTTCCTCCACGCAACTTCGATTTCTTGATCAGGCCTTCATATTGCTGTGCGATCAGGTGACCCTGAATCTGCGCCACCGTATCCAGCGTAACGCTAACCACGATCAGAAGCGAAGTGCCACCCAGAGACAAGGGAATACCTGTCTGGGATACGAGAATTTCGGGCAGGATGCAGACGAAGACAAGATAGATCGCGCCGATGACCGTGATGCGGGTCAGCACGTAATCGATATATTCGGCAGTGCGCTCACCCGGACGGATGCCCGGAATGAAGCCGCCGTGCTTCTTCAGATTGTCGGCCGTGTCCTTCGGATTGAACACGAGAGCCGTGTAGAAGAAGGCGAAGAAGGCAATCAGAGCGCCGTAAAGCACCATGTAGACCGGCTGGCCGTGGCCGAGTGCTGCAACGATCGAGGTCACCCAGGTCGGGAGCGCCGTGTTGTTACCGAGGCCTGCAACGGTTGCGGGCAGCAGCAGCAGCGACGACGCGAAGATCGCCGGGATGACGCCCGAAGTGTTGAGCTTCAGCGGCAGGTGCGACGTATCGCCCTGGAACATACGCGTACCAACCTGGCGCTTCGGATACTGGATCAGAAGGCGGCGCTGGGCGCGCTCGACGAAGACGATAAGCGCGATGACCAGAATGGCGACGATCAGCACGGCGAGAATGAGCGGCGTGGAAAGCGCGCCGGTGCGGCCGAGCTCGAGCGTACCAGCAAGAGCGGTCGGAAGACCTGCAGCGATGCCGGCGAAGATGATCAGCGAGATGCCGTTGCCGATGCCGCGCGACGTCACCTGCTCGCCAAGCCACATCAGGAACATGGTGCCGCCGAGCAGCGTAATAACGGTGGAAATGCGGAAGAACCAGCCGGGATCGACGACGACGCCATTGCCGTGCTCAAGGCCGATCGCAATGCCGTAGGCCTGCAATGCGCCGAGCAGCACCGTGCCGTAGCGGGTGTACTGGTTGATGATCTTGCGGCCCTGCTCGCCTTCCTTCTTCAGGTTTTCAAGCGACGGGACGACGGAGGTCATCAGCTGAACGATGATCGAGGCCGAGATATACGGCATGATGCCGAGCGCGAAGATCGCCATGCGCTGCACGGCGCCGCCCGAGAACATGTTGAAGAGGCCAAGAATGCCGCCCGACTGATTCTGGAAAGCCTGGGCATAAGCAGCAGGATTGAGGCCAGGAAGCGGAATGTGGGTGCCGAGCCGGTAGACGAGGAGAGCACCGAGCGTAAACCATAGGCGCTTCTTGAGATCCTCGGCTTTGGCAAAGGTCGAAAAATTGAGGTTGGACGCCAATTGTTCCGCTGCAGAAGCCATGCAAATCTCCGCATCACCAATTCCGGCATAGTCGGCCGAGCCCGGAATCAGTCTGTAAATTGTTCAAAAGCCGGGCTTCGGACGGATTGCGCTGCAATCGGGCGCCTCACCCTTGGTTCCCGTTATCGATCGGAAAGACACTTGCCGCATCGATCAGATTCGTGAGGCTCACATATGGGAGCAAAATCGCCCGAAGTGAAGTCACTTCGGGCGATTATTGATAATATTATTCTGCGGCAGCAGCGAGCAGCTTGACGGAACCGCCAGCCTTTTCAATCTTCTCGACTGCAGACTTGGAAGCGCCTGCAACTTCAAGAGCAAGCTTCGCCTTCAGTTCACCGTCCGAGAGAACCCGAACGCCGTCCTTGACGCGGCGAATGACGCCGGCAGCCTTGAGGGCAGCTGCATCAACGGTATTCTTGGCATCGAGCTTGCCGGCATCGACGGCAGCCTGGATGCGTGCCAGCGATACGACAACGTAGTCGGATGCGAAGATGTTGTTGAAGCCGCGCTTCGGCAGACGACGGTAGATGGGCATCTGACCGCCTTCGAAGCCGTTGATCGCAACGCCCGAACGGGACTTCTGACCCTTCACACCACGGCCACCGGTCTTGCCGGAGCCGGAGCCGATGCCGCGGCCGAGGCGCTTGCGGCTGTGGGTCGAGCCTTCGTTATCCTTGATTTCATTCAGTTTCATAGCGAATTACCTCCGGCTCACTTCTCGTCGACAACGCGAACGAGATGCTGGACAGCACGGATCATGCCACGAACAGCCGGAGTATCTTCCAGCGTGCGGCGACGGTGCATCTTGTTCAGTCCGAGACCGATCAGCGTCTTCTGCTGAACATCCGGACGGCGGATCGGGCTGCCAATCTGCTCGACCGTAACGGTCGCCTTAGCTTCAGCCTTCTTGGTCGTCTTGGCCATAGGTCAAACTCCCTTATTCTTCGGAGGCGTTGCCCGAAGCGGCGCGGCGAGCCTGCAGGGTGGCATACTTGATGCCGCGCTGAGCTGCGATGTCCTTCGGGTGAACCTGGTGCTTCAGGGCGTCGAACGTGGCGCGAACCATGTTGTACGGGTTCGACGAACCGGTCGACTTGGCAACGACGTCATGAACACCGAGCGTTTCGAAAACGGCGCGCATCGGGCCGCCGGCGATGATACCGGTACCGACCTTGGCGGAGCGCAGCAGAACCTTGCCGGCGCCATGACGGCCATGAACGTCGTGATGCAGCGTACGGCCGTCGCGCAGCGGTACGAAGATCAGGTCGCGCTTGGCGCTTTCGGTTGCCTTGCGGATGGCTTCCGGCACTTCGCGTGCCTTGCCATGGCCGAAGCCTACGCGGCCCTTCTGGTCACCAACGACGACGAGAGCGGCGAAGCCGAAGCGACGGCCACCCTTGACAACCTTGGCGACGCGGTTGATCGCGACCAGCTTGTCGACGAATTCGCTATCGCGCTCTTCACGGCTCTGACGGTCTTCCCGCGGAGCCCTCTTTTCCTGTGCCATTGTCCTCTTCCTTTTTCTTTTCCGGGTGCAATCGGCAAACAAAACGAAGACCGCATGCCTTCCCTTGCGGAAAACCTGCGGTCCGGTGAATATCCGGCCGGCATCCTGGGATCGCCGGCCGGAAATCTGATTAGAAGGTCAAGCCGCCTTCGCGGGCTGCTTCAGCCAAGGCCTTGATACGGCCGTGGTAGATGAAAGCGCCGCGATCGAACACGACTTCCTTCACGCCGGCCTTGGAGGCGCGCTCTGCAACGAGCTTGCCAACGAGGGCTGCGGCTGCGGTATCGGCACCGGTCTTCAGAGAACCGCGCAGATCCTTGTCGAGGGTGGAGGCAGCCGCGAGGGTCTTGCCAGCCACATCATCGATGACCTGGGCGTAGATGTTCTTCGACGAGCGATGAACCGACAGGCGCGGACGGCCATTGGCCACCGACTTGATTTGACGGCGCACGCGGTTGGCGCGACGCGCAAGTGCTTCTTTCCTGCTAGCCATTTCGCGTGATCCTTACTTCTTCTTGCCTTCTTTGCGGATGATCCGCTCTTCGGCATACTTAACACCCTTGCCCTTGTAGGGCTCGGGGCCGCGGTATTCGCGGATTTCAGCGGCAACCTGGCCGACCTGCTGCTTGTTGATGCCGGTGACGACGATTTCCGTCGGCTTCGGCACAGCGATCGAGATACCCTGCGGCGGCTCATAAACCACGTCGTGGCTGAAGCCGAGCGCAAGCTGCAGGTTCTTGCCCTGCATGGAGGCACGGTAGCCGACGCCGTTGATTTCGAGCTTACGCTCGTAGCCGTCCTTAACACCCTTGAGGATGTTCTCGATCATCGTGCGGGACATGCCCCACTTTGCGCGAGCATCCTTGGAGTCGTTGAGCGGCGTCACGACGATTGCATTATTTTCCAGCTTGAGACCGATTTCGTCGTTAGCGACGAAAAACAGCTCGCCCTTGGGGCCCTTGGCAGTCACTTTTTGGCCATCAACCGTGGCCGTGATCCCTGCAGGTACCTGAACGGGCTTCTTACCGATACGAGACATTTTTTCAAACCTGTCTGTTTCGAAGGAGATATCTCTGTCCGATCTTAGAAGACCGAGCAGAGAACCTCGCCACCAACATTCTGTTCGCGAGCCTGGTGATCGGCCATCACACCCTTCGGAGTCGAAAGGATGGTGATGCCGAGGCCGTTCGCGACCTGCGGAATGGACTTGACCGAGACATAAACCCGGCGGCCCGGCTTAGACACACGGCCGATCTCGCGGATCACCGAAGCGCCTTCGTAATATTTGAGTTCGATATTGAGCTCAGACTTGCCGTTGCCGAAATCGACGACGGAATAGCCACGGATGTAGCCTTCAGCCTGGAGTACATCGAGAACGCGTGCACGGAGCTTGGACGCAGGCGTCGAAACCGACGACTTGCGGCGCGAAGCGCCATTGCGGATGCGGGTGAGCATATCGCCCAAAGGATCAGTCATAGACATCTAATCTGCTCCTTACCAGCTGGACTTGACGATGCCCGGCACCTTGCCGAGATTGCCGAGTTCACGCAGCGCGATACGCGACATGCGCAGTTTGCGGTAGTAGGCGCGCGGACGGCCGGACACTTCGCAACGGTTGCGAATACGGGTCTTCGATCCATCGCGCGGCAGCGATGCCAGCTTCAGAGTGGCCTTGAACCGGTCTTCGATCGAGAGAGACTGGTTCATGATGATTGCCTTGAGAGCAGCCCGCTTCGCGGCCTGGTTGGCAACCGTATTGCGGCGGCGCTTGTTCTTTTCAACTGCGCTTGTCTTCGCCATATCAGGGTTCCTTTTCTACGCTCGTCGTTACGGTTATTGACGGAACGGGAAGTTGAACTCTGTCAGAAGAGCCCGTGCTTCGTCGTCGGTCGTCGCCGTCGTGCAAACGATGATGTCCATGCCCCACATCTGATCAACCTTATCGTAGTTGATCTCAGGGAACACAATGTGCTCCTTGATGCCCATGGCAAAATTGCCACGACCGTCAAAGCTCTTCGGGTTCAGGCCGCGGAAGTCGCGAACGCGCGGGAGCGCGATGTTGACCAGACGATCCAGGAACTCATACATGCGGGCGCCGCGCAGGGTAACCTTCGCGCCGATCGGCATATTTTCGCGGACCTTGAAGCCAGCGATGGAGTTGCGTGCACGGGTGATGACCGGCTTCTGGCCAGCGATGGCCGCCAGGTCGGCAGCAGCAACGGTCGGCTTCTTCGAATCAGCCGTCGCTTCACCAACGCCCATGTTGATCACGATCTTGTCCAGCTTCGGGATCTGCATCTCGTTAGCGTAGGAGAACTTCTCCTGCATGGCTGCACGGATGCGAGCAACGTATTCTTTCTTGAGCCGCGGCTCGTACTTTACCTCAGCCATCGATCACTTCTCCCGAGGTCTTCGCCACGCGGACCTTCTTGCCATCTACAACCTTGAAACCGACGCGGGTCGGCTTGCCGTCCTTGTCGACGATTGCCAGGTTGGACAGGTGAAGCGAGGCTTCCTTGCTGATGATGCCAGCTTCCTGGTTCTGCGTCTGGCGCTGATGGCGCTTGATGACATTGACGCCACGAACGACCGCACGGTCTTCCTTCGGCAGCACTTGAATGACTTCGCCGGTACGGCCCTTGTCCTTACCGGTCAATACGACAACCTTGTCGCCTTTACGGATCTTCTGCATCGCTCCGCTCCTTACAGTACTTCTGGAGCCAGCGAGATGATCTTCATGTGGTTCTTGGCGCGGAGTTCGCGCGGAACCGGTCCGAAGATGCGGGTGCCGATCGGCTCTTTCTTGTTGTCGATGAGGACTGCTGCGTTGGTATCGAAGCGGATGACGCTGCCATCCGGACGACGGATGTCCTTGGCGGTACGAACGACGACCGCCTTCATCACGTCACCCTTCTTCACACGGCCGCGCGGAATAGCTTCCTTGATCGAAACGACGATAACGTCGCCGATCGAGGCATACTTGCGCTTCGAGCCGCCCAGCACCTTGATGCACATGACACGACGTGCGCCGGAATTATCCGCCACGTCGAGGTTTGTTTGCATCTGAATCATGTCAGGTCGCCTTCTTGTTGTTACCGGAATGGTTGGGCCAATCGACCCCCTACCCCGGCTTATGGACTAGTGTCTTGTCCGATTATGCCTGGCTTTGCGACCACAAGGATCGTCTCTGCCGGCCATCAATAAAGCAAAAGAACGCCCGTTCTCGAGCGTCCTGCTTCCAAGCTCGTGCTTCATACAGATATTTCGCCCAAGCGCAAGGGCCTGAGCGAAATTCTGTTACTTGGACTGGGCGGAAATGACCGTCCAGGTCTTGTCCTTGGAGATCGGCGCGCATTCCTCGATGGAAACGACGTCGCCGGTCTTGTATTGATTGTTTTCGTCGTGAGCCTTGTACTTCTTGGAACGACGAACGGTCTTCTGGAGCAGCGGGTGAGCGAAACGACGCTCAACGCGGACAACTACCGTCTTCTCGTTCTTGTCGCTGACCACGACGCCCTGCAGAATGCGCTTCGGCATGTTGTTTTTCCTTTAGGCCTTTGCTTCTGCCGCCTTCTGGCGGGCAATGGTTTTCACGCGAGCGATGTCCTTGCGGACTTCGTTGATACGCGAGGACTTCTCGAGCTGGCCGGTCGCCTTCTGAAAGCGCAGGTTGAACTGCTCCTTCTTCAGCTTGGCAAGCTCGTCCTTGAGTTGGTCGGCGCTCAGGGCGCGAACATCTGCGGCTTTCATGAGCTTCTTCCTTACTCTGCAATGCGCTGAACGAAGCGCGTCTTGACCGAGAGCTTGGCAGCGCCGAGGCGCAGAGCCTCACGAGCGATTTCTTCGCTCACACCGTCGATCTCGAACATCATACGGCCGGGCTTGACCTTGCATGCCCAGTATTCGACAGAGCCCTTACCTTTACCCATACGGACTTCGGTCGGCTTTGCGGTTACCGGAACATCCGGGAACACGCGGATCCATACACGGCCGGCGCGCTTCATGTAGCGGGTGATCGCGCGGCGAGCCGCTTCGATCTCGCGAGCGTTGACGCGGTTAGGCTCCTGCGACTTCAGGCCGAATTCACCGAAAGCCAGATCAGAACCACCCTTGGCAACGCCCTTGATGCGGCCCTTGAATTGCTTGCGGTACTTCGTACGCTTTGGCTGCAACATTTTCTTATTCTCCGAACTTATCTGCCACGTACGCTATCAAGCGTTGTCGCGGCGACGGTCTCTATCGCGATCGCGGCTAGCCGGACCCTGGGCGTCGCCTTCGAGCGCGCGGCGTTCGGAGGCCATCGGATCGTGCTCAAGGATTTCGCCCTTGAAGATCCAGACCTTGATGCCGCAGATACCGAAAGCGGTTTCTGCTTCAGCCGTACCGTAGTCGATGTCGGCGCGCAGCGTATGCAGCGGCACGCGGCCTTCGCGGTACCATTCCGTACGAGCGATTTCTGCACCGCCGAGACGGCCGGCGCAGGTGATCTTGATGCCTTCGGCGCCAAGACGCATCGCGGACTGAACGGCGCGCTTCATGGCGCGACGGAAAGCAACACGGCGTTCCAGCTGCTGAGCGATCGACTGGGCAACCAGCGTCGCGTCGATTTCCGGCTTACGAACTTCAACGATGTTGAGGTGCGTTTCGGAATTCGTCATGTCCGACAGCTTCTTGCGGAGCTTGTCGATGTCAGCGCCCTTCTTGCCGATGATCAGGCCCGGACGAGCCGAGTGGATCGTGACGCGGCACTTCTTGTGCGGACGCTCGATGACCACCTTGGAGATACCAGCCTGCTTCAGTTCGTTCATGACGAACTTGCGCATCTTCAGGTCTTCGTGGAGGAGCTGGCCGTACTCGGCGTTGTCCGCGAACCAGCGGCTATCCCAAGTGCGGTTGATGCCAAGACGAAAGCCGATCGGATTGATTTTCTGACCCATTATGCGGCCTCCTCTTGAGCTTCCACTTCACGAACAACGATCGTCAGGTGCGCGAACGGACGCTCGATGCGAGATGCACGGCCGCGGCCACGAGCGTGGAAACGCTTCATGACGATCGACTTGCCGACGTAAGCTTCCGCTACGACCAGCGAGTCAACGTCGAGATCGTGGTTGTTTTCTGCATTGGCGATCGCAGATTCGAGCGTCTTCTTCACGGCGCCAGCGATACGCTTACGCGAGAATTCCAGCTCTGCGAGCGCGCGGTCAACCTTCTTGCCGCGGATCGAAGCCGCGACCAGGTTGAGCTTCTGCGGGCTGACACGGAGCGTGCGCGCAACTGCCTGCGCCTCATTGTCCTTCAGCCGGCGTTCGGTTTTTGCCTTGCCCATTGTTACTTCCTCTTCGCCTTCTTGTCCGCACCGTGACCATAATAGGTACGGGTCGGGGCGAACTCGCCGAACTTGTGTCCGACCATGTCTTCATTGACGCTGACCGGAATGTGCTTGCTGCCGTTGTAGACGCCGAAGGTGAGACCAACGAACTGCGGCATAATGGTGGAGCGACGGCTCCACATCTTGATTATTTCGTTACGTCCGCCTTCACGCACCTTCTCAGCCTTCTTGAGAAGATAGCCGTCAACAAACGGACCTTTCCATACTGAACGAGCCACTTGAGACTTCCTCTCTTACTTCTTGCGCTGATGGCGCGAGCGCATAATCATCTTGTCGGTCGACTTGTTCGACCGCGTACGCTTGCCCTTGGTCGGCTTGCCCCATGGGGTCACCGGATGGCGACCACCGGAGGTGCGGCCTTCACCACCGCCGTGCGGATGGTCGACCGGGTTCATGACAACGCCGCGGTTATGCGGCTTCTTGCCACGCCAACGCGAACGACCGGCCTTACCGTCGTTGATGTTGCCGTGATCCGGGTTCGAAACAGCACCGATCGTTGCAAGGCAGGTGCCGTGCACGAGGCGCTGTTCGCCCGAGTTCAGGCGAAGGATCGCCATACCCTGGTCACGACCAACGAGCTGAGCGTAGGAACCGGCGGAGCGAGCGATCTGGCCACCCTTGCCTGGCTTCATTTCCACGTTGTGGATGATGGAGCCGACCGGGATGAACTGAAGCGGCATGGTGTTGCCCGGCTTCACGTCCACTGCCTTTTCCGAAGCGATGACCTTGTCGCCCGAAGCGAGACGCTGCGGAGCGAGGATGTAGGCCAGTTCGCCATCCGTGTACTTCACCAGAGCGATGTAAGCGGTACGGTTCGGATCGTATTCGATACGCTCGACGGTTGCTTCGACGTCGAACTTGCGACGCTTGAAGTCGACCAGACGATAGGTGCGCTTGTGACCACCGCCCTGGAAACGAACGGTGATGCGGCCGGTGTTGTTACGGCCGCCCTTGGAGGTCAGACCTTCCGTCAGCGTCTTGACCGGCTTGCCCTTGTAGAGCGAGGAGCGATCGACGATGACCAGCTGACGCTGGCTCGGGGTCGTCGGATTGAATGTTTTCAATGCCATTTTCTTATTCCTCAGAGACCGGTGGAGACGTCGATCGACTGGCCTTCGGCGAGCGTCACAACAGCCTTCTTCACGTCCTTCTGCTTGCCGACGAGACCCTTGAACCGCTTGGTCTTGCCGAGGCGCAGCAGAGTGTTAACGGCCGTAACCTTGACGCCGAAGAGCGCTTCGACGGCAGCCTTGATTTCCGGCTTCGTCGCGGTCTTAGCAACGTTGAAAACAACCTGGTTATTGTCCGAAAGCAGCGTGGACTTTTCGGTGATCGCAGGAGAAACGATCACATCGTAATGGCGAAGATCCGTCACTTGAATCGCTCCTCTAGAGCTTCAACTGCAGCCTTGGACAGCACGAGCTTGCCGCGGCGCAGGATGTCGTAAACGTTGATGCCCTGAACCGGCAGAACATCGATATTCGGGATGTTCTGGGCTGCGAGCTTGAAGTTGCTGTCGAGTTCAGCACCGCCGATGAACAGAGCGTTCGTCAGGCCGAGCGTCTCGAAAGCGCCAGCGAGTGCCTTGGTCTTGGCTTCGGTAGCGACGAGATTGTCGATGACAATCACGTCTTCAGCCTTGAACTTGGCCGAGAGAGCGTGACGCAGGCCGAGGGCGCGAACCTTCTTCGGCAGATCATGCTCGTGGCTGCGGGCGACCGGGCCGTGAGCCTTACCACCGCCGCGGAACTGCGGAGCGCGAGCCGAATGGTGACGAGCGCGGCCCGTACCCTTCTGCTTGTACATCTTGGCGCCGGTGCGCGCTACGTCTGCGCGGCCCTTTGCCTGATGCGTGCCCTGCTGCTTCTTGGCAAGCTGCCAGCGAATAACGCGAGCGAGAATGTCTTCACGCGGCTCGAGGCCGAAAATCGCATCAGAAAGGGAAACCTTCCCGGCGTCTTTGCCCTCAAGGGTCTTGACGTTGAATTCCATTGGTTTGGCTCCCTTACTTCGCTGCCGACTTGACGGCGTCGCGCACGATGATCCAGGCGCCCTTGGAGCCGGGAACCGCACCCTTGACCAGGATCAGACCACGATCTTCGTCGGTCGATACTACTTCAAGGTTCTGCGTCGTAACGCGCGTCTGGCCCATGTGACCAGCCATCTTCTTGTTCTTGAACACCTTGCCCGGGTCCTGGCGCGAACCGGTCGAACCGTGCGAACGGTGCGAAACCGACACACCGTGCGTGGCGCGCAGACCGCCGAAGCCGTGGCGCTTGATGGCGCCGGCAAAGCCCTTACCGATCGTCGTGCCGGTCACATCGACGAGCTGACCCGCCGTGAAGTGACCTGCGTTGAGCTCGGTGCCGACTTCAAGCAGATTGTCTTCCGTGACACGGAATTCTGCGAGCTTGGCCTTCGGCTCTACGCTTGCAACGGCGAAATGGCCGCGAAGAGCCTTCGTCGTGTTCTTAACCTTAGCCTGGCCGGCACCGAGCTGAACTGCGGTGTAGCCATTCTTTTCAACTGTGCGCTGGGCTACGACCTGGCAGCCTTCCATACGCAATACGGTAACCGGGACATGCTCGCCGGCGTCGTTATAGACGCGGGTCATTCCCACCTTCTGTGCAATCACACCTGAACGCATCGGTTCAATCCTTCTCACTCAGCTCGAGGACCGGAGGTCTTAGAGCTTGATCTCAACATCGACACCGGCGGCGAGATCGAGCTTCATCAGCGCGTCTACCGTCTGCGGGGTCGGGTCAACGATGTCGAGGAGGCGCTTATGCGTGCGCATCTCGAACTGCTCGCGGCTCTTCTTGTCGATGTGCGGGGACCGGTTTACCGTAAACTTCTCGATACGAGTCGGAAGCGGAACGGGGCCCCGGACGCTTGCACCGGTGCGCTTCGCCGTCGACACGATCTCGCGCGTGGAAGCATCGAGAATCCGGTGATCGAACGCCTTCAGGCGAATGCGGATATTTTGGCCGTTCATTCGACGTTATCCTTGTGTTTGTTATCTCGCGCGCCTCTCGAAAAGGCACGGATTGTTCTGTTTCCTAAGGCGGACCACCGGTTTCAAAGATCGAGAGGGACGCCGGCTACGGCATCCCCATCCACTCTTTAGGCCTTTCGGCCCACCTTATTGTTAATTTCATTGGCCGCTTCGTCATCCGAAGCAGCGCGCAAATCGCGCTCGCGCGCCATTTGCAACATTTCTATGTCATAAGCAAGCGGCTACAGCCGCTTGCATCATAATATTGTCATCGAATCGGCCACTCGGATGAAGTGGCCGTCTTCGAATTACTCGACGATGGATGCC
>UCII01000033.1 GCA_900472485.1 Hyphomicrobiales bacterium | reverse complement strand
TCTTATGAGTCCGTCACCTAAAGCGAAGGGGCGGCAAGCCGCCTATAGGCCACCAGCGCTTGCCGTGCTGCGCAGCAGCCGGCAAAGGCTGACAAGACCAGCATCGAAATTGCCGGAAGCCGTCACCTGACGACAGGCAATCAGCATACGCTTCTGCTCAGCGCTAGACATGGTGCGGAAGGCGGCAAGCGTGCGCGTGCTCGATCCCGTGCCGGAATTGCCCGAACCCAGCCCGAAGCCGCTCGCGCCGCCGGTCCCTCCGGTTACCATACCGGTTCCGCTGGAACCGGTACCACCCGTGGAGCCGGTGCCACCAGTCCCACTACCGGTTCCACCGCCGCTTCCGCCGCCTGAACCGCTTCCTCCGACACCGACACCCACTCCAACGCCCACCCCGGATCCGCCGACGGAGACGCCAGCGCCGGCATTGACGCCGCTTGAGCCTCCGACCGAAGCGCCGAGACCAGCGTTGACACCATTGCTGCTGGCCGATGCGCCCACGCCGGCATTCACTCCGCTGGAGCCACCAACCGATGCGCCGACGCCAGCATTGATGCCACTCGTTCCGGATACGGAAGCGCCCGCTCCGGCATTGACGCCATTCGTGCCGCCGACGGAAGCTCCGACGCCGGCATTAAGCCCATTGGAGCCGAGCCCGGCGCCCAAACCAGCGTTGATACCGCCCACCGACACGCCAACACCCGCGCCCAATCCGCCGCTTCCGGACCGGCTGCCGCCGTGATCCGTACCGCCGCCGGGCTCCGCATAACTGGTCGAGGCCAATAGAAGAAGAGCGGATGCAGCGATTGCCATCCGTGAATATTGTACTCTCATGACTAAACTCCGTTTCAGCTTAGACTTTATGACAGTCTGGTTCTGATTGCCGGAGCGCGCGCACCGTAGAGTTGGAATGAAGGGGCTTACTTATTCTCCTTTCCTCCCAAGACTACATTATAGAATAATCTAAATTACTAATGCTTCAATATAAAAATTCACGGATGGCTTGCATAATGACAAGGAGATTGGTTCCGAACAGACCAAAATGACCTATTTCGCGACAGGGTTACTAGGCTTTTATAGGATGAACGAGGCTTTTTCTCAAAAGCGTTCAGGAGCGTTCCGCCCACACCTTAGCCAACTCTACAAGCGTCTTTACGGCTCGTTCCATATCCTGCCGGCTCACCCATTCCAGCGGCGAGTGAAAGGCATGCCCGCCGGCAAAGAGATTGGCGCAAGGCAAACCCATGAAGGAGAGCCTGGAACCGTCCGTGCCGCCGCGAATGCTGCCGCGCACTGGCGTCATGCCGGCACGCCGGATGGCCTCGACAGCATTTTCGACGATTTCCGGATGGCAATCGAGGATCGTCTTCATGTTGCGATACTGATGCCGAACGGTGAAAGTATACGAGGAGCCGGGATAGGCTTTCATGACGTCCTTGACGATCGCCTCCAGCATGGTCTCCTTGTCGACAAGGCCTTGCTCGTCGAAATCGCGGATGATGAAGCCGAGCGAAGCCTTTTCCATCGAGCCGCTGATGCCGGTAGGGTGGATGAAGCCGTCGCGGCCATCCGTCGTTTCGGGAGCTATGTTCTTCGGCAGCCTGTCGACGATCGCGCCCGCAATCCTGATGGCATTTTCCATTTTTCCTTTGGCGAAGCCTGGATGGATGGCGACGCCATGGATGACAACCTCGACACTGTCAGCCGAGAAAGTCTCGTCTTCTATATGCCCCGCCGTTTCGCCATCGACCGTATAGGCAAATTGCGCTCCCAGCTTCTTCAAATCCACCTTGTCGACACCACGCCCGATCTCTTCGTCCGTCGTGAACAGAAGCTTGATGGTACCGTGGCGGATATCGGGATGGTCGACGAGATATTTGGCGGCCGCGACGATTTCGGCGAGGCCAGCCTTGTCATCGGCTCCAAGCAGCGTCGTCCCGTCCGACGTGATGATGTCGTTGCCGATCTGATCTTTTAGGGCAGGGTGCTCGTCAACGCGAATGACCTGCTGTGAATCGCCGGTGAGGCGGATATCACCGCCGGAATAGTCGCGCACGATCTGCGGCTTGACGTTCGTACCGGAAAAATCGGGCGCTGTGTCCATATGGGAACAGAAGCAGATAACGGGAACCGGCTTGTCGACATTCGATGGAATGGTGGCATAGACGTAGCCATGTTCATCCAGGTGTGCATCGCCAAGGCCGATCGTCAGCAGCTCCTCAACTAGGATGCGCCCGAGGTTCTTCTGTTTCGCGGTGGAAGGCTGCGTGACCGAAGACGGGTCCGATTGCGTATCGACGACGACATAGCGAAGAAAGCGATCGGTGACGGTATCGGTCATGACTCTGGCTCCAAAGAATCTCAGGGTTTACACAGCTATAGCGCAGCGCGAGTGCATGGATAAACCAATTCGCGCTAAGGCGTTGATAATTCGAAGCGGCTGCGCCGCACCTCTACGGAAAAGGCCGCTCCAGCGCCAGGCGAGAGCGGCCATATCATATGGTCAAAACTTTGAGCGAAATACTCAATCGACCGACGTCAGGGTCACCGACGTACCGGTAGCCGCGACGTTCAAGCCGAGCTGACCCGTGACGCTAACCGTCTGCAGGTGGATGGAGCCGGCGGTGCCACCGACAAGGATGTTCGTGCCCACGCCGGCACCTACCGTCGCTTCAACGGTAGCACCCTGGTAGAGGCCGCTCAAAGAACCACGATGATAGCCGGCTGTCGGCGCGAAGACGAGCCAAACGAGCCGGCTGCGGGTCGTAAAGCCGAGATCGACGCCCATCTTCCGGATCGCGCCGGTGTAATGATCGACACGACGCGAATGCCCGACCGTCGAATGGAAGGTGCAATCCATTTCCTTGGCGGAACCAAGGACATAGCCGACGCCGCCTCCGATATCGCATTCGAGATAGCCGATCTTCACGCCGTTGCGATCATCCGGCTCCTCGCTATAGGTCGCCGGCATGTCGGCTGCGCGCACCGCAGCGGTGCCCGCAACGATCAACGACGCCGCTGAAAACGCCAGGGTCAGAATTTTTCTCATCTGTTTTCTCCTTGTCAGAGTATTATGGGTGGCTGGCACCCTCGTGGTCGAGCCGATAGAATCAACCCTCAATTAACGTTCGTACGCGCAGAACGATCCCAAAATTAAGGCGGCTATCGTCATGATCCACCTCATAATATAGGGGGATCTATATACCGGGACACCCTTTGCCATTTCACGTTTTGCTACCGACTGAATCGCGCCGTACCGAATTGATGGCCTCTCGGACCAAATGTTCATTCGGCCTGCGTCTCCGCTTTCTGCGGGAGTTTGTCTTTTGCAGCGAAAGCGAAGACGTCGACGGGTTCGCCGAGACCTTTCAGAGGAAAGGCGCCGAGGCTTTCCATATCCCGCCGGCAGCCGGCCATGTCGACGAAGGCCTTGGACAGAAGCACCGGCCGCTTGACCTCCTTAGTCAAGGACTCCAGCCGTGAGGCGATATTGACGGCTGGACCGATGACCGTGAAATCAAGGCGTGTGCGCGAGCCGATATTGCCGTACATCACATCGCCGACATGCACGCCGACACCGTAGCGCAGCACTTCACGGCCATGCTTGCGGTTTTCCTCATTGAGCACGGCAACGCTCGCCTGCGCCTCGCTGATGGCAAGAAGAAGATTGTGACAGGCATTCGGATCGCTCAACGGGAAAATGGCCAACAGGCCGTCACCCATGAATTTGAGGATCTCGCCGCCATGCTTTTCGATCGGGTCGACCATAGCGTCGAAATAGCCATTTAGTAGCTCGATGACATCGTCGCGCGGCCACATGTCCGAGATGGTGGTGAAGTCGCGCAAATCGCAAATGAGGATCGCTGCACCGACGGTGGTGCCGCTGCCCCGCGTCGTGGCGCCAGCCAGGATCTTCTCGCTGGCATGCGGCCCGACATAGGTCCGCAGCAGCGTGCGGGCCATGATGTTCTTCAAGCGGATCTCCGTCACCATTGTCAGGGCCGGCAACAGGTCCTTCAAGAAGGTGATGTGCTGTTCGGCAAAACCGCCAGGAGCATCCGAGGCAAAGGTCACGATGTGGCGCTTGCCGAGCGTGTGATAAATGGGCCAGGCGATATAGTCGGTCAGTCCTTCCGCCTGCATTTCTTTATATAACGGATATTTCAGCTCCGACGTTTCACAGACCTCGAGATTTTTCCGGACTTCTGTAGCGCCATTGAAGATCTCGTTGATAGGGCTTGCCAGAAATTGGGGCGTATTCTCCACCCCGTAGCTGAAGGTCGCAATATCGGCCTCCTTCATGCCGGTGCGCCAAAGAATTCTCGCCCCTAGCCATTGCGGATGCAGCGTTCGGAAGTGCATCGTCGCTCTTGCGACCGGAACTCCGATTGCCCGCATTTTCTCGCAGAGTTCCACGAGGATATTGTCGATGAACCGCTGATCGCGGACATCGTTCATAAGCCAATCGAGGATCTTGCTTTGTTTCGTCGGCCAGTTGCCCTGGTCGTCCTGGTTCGAGGCGGTAACGGCCTCAATGGAAGATTGCATTTTCTATACCCCACAAATTCCGTCACCTGTCCTGGACAGAGAGCGCCATTCGGTCCGAAAGGAACTATACGCGTCTCGTCGTTGACCGGGAACGGCAATCGCCGTGATTTCGCGATTTCGTAATTTATGCGCCCAGCTATGGCGGCTGCGCCTTGAATCAGCCATAGGCTTCATATGGTTCCGCAACTGCTGCGGTGCAAGATTCCATTGAAGAGGAGAGAGGCATTGAGAGCATATCTGGCAGGTCCGGAAGTCTTCCTCCCGAACGCGAGGGAAATCCTCGATCGCAAGATCGCGCTGGCGCGCAGCTATGGCTTTACGCCGGTTTCGCCCGGTGATCTTGCCGTGCCTGAGACGGAGACGCGCCGGCAGCGCGGCCTTGCCATCAGCGCCATCAATGAAAAACTCATGACGAGCGCGGATCTCATCATCGCCAATCTGACGCCGTTTCGTGGCATAGCGGCCGATATCGGCACGGCCTTCGAACTCGGCTTCATGTGCGCTCGCGGCTGCCCGGCATTTGCCTTTTCCAATTGCGTCGATAACCACTTCGAGCGCGTGAGCAGGCTTTACGGCGGCGAAGTTCAGCTCGGCGAGGACGGACGCCACCGTGGTCCCGACGGCATGGCGCTGGAAAACTTCGACATGGCTGACAATCTGATGCTCGACGGCGGCATAGCGGCACGTGATGGCGTCATCGTCACGCGCCAGGTCGCGCTTGAGCAGCTCTTTCTGGATCTGACGGCCTTCGAGGAATGCCTGGGGCTTGCCGCAAAGAAATTATTGAAGCAAGTCGCCAGCGCATAATGTGCCGGCTATTGATTGGCTAGCTCGTACTTCACCATGTTCCGAGAGCAGCATCGATGGCCCTCGCTCTTGCGGGAAGCTGGTCATAAGCGGCAACATCCGGCTCGGCAAAGGCCGCCAGTCCGAGCGATGCGAGAATATCGCTCCCTTCCGGATCTCGATGCGCCCCGAGAAGAACGGTGCGTAGCGCATTGACAACATTAGGCGATTGCCGCCTTGCGGCCACCAGCAAGGGGAAGGGTGCCGGTTTTGTGGTAGCAACAATCCGCAATGGCGCGATCATGTCCGGCTCGTGCATTGCCATCAGCTGGAAGGCATAGGCGTCGATGGCTCCGACATCTATCGTATCTGAACGAATGGCGTCGACTACGCCACGCGGATTGAGAAGCGGACCGACGATTTGTGCCGCTGCCGGCCCATTCGCAAGCGTGGCAAAGAATTCCCTCGGCGCATTATAGCCGGACTGAGAGTCCCGCACCGTCCAGCCCCAGCGTGCGGTTGCAAGATCCGCTTCTGTGAGCGACTTGCCTTGAGCAGCGACGATATAGCTCGCATAGACTGGCTGTCCGTTTGCCCAGTCCGCCAGAGAAACTGGGGCTGCCAATGGCTGCGGGCGCTCCGCCGGCGATAGCTGGGAGAACGGAAAACCGCACATGAAGACGGCACCCATGTCCGGACGTCCCCATAGTTCGGACAGAGGTGCCGGAGCCGCATGGGCAATGACTTCGAGCTCGACGCCCGATCGGTCGGCAAGCCAATGAAAAAGTCGATCCCAGAGAGCAGATATTCTGGGGCTGAGATTATACATTCGCGAGCAGGCGATGGCACTGGAAGTCGTCATCGCGTCACGCAAACCGGAGGCGCTGGCCGAGATTCATGCGCTTTGCCTTTTCGACCATGGCTGCACCGAGTGCGACGTCGGTGGTGCTCAGGCCGCGATGCCAGAAGAGGATGGTCTCGTCATCGTTTTCGCGGCCCGGCTTCGTGCCGCACACGATCTGGCCGATCTCGGCATGCAGCGTCTCCGCCGTCACCTTACCCTCATCGACATGACGGCGAAGGGCACCAAAGGGACGCCCCGGTCCGCATTGTCCCCAGTCATCGACAACCACCTTGTCCATAATGTCGGTCAGGTCGAATTCGAGCGCGCTCATCGTGCCGTAAGGCACGACGAAGGCGCCTTTTTTGACCCAGACGGTCTTGAAGAGAGGCGTCGGCTCCGGCAGCCGGCTTGCCTCGATCATAATATCGGCGCCTTTCAGACAATCCTCCCAATTGTCCGTCACGATGATTTTCTTGCCGAGATCCTTTTCCAATCGTGCGGCAAAGGCATCGCGGCTTTCCGGACGGCGCGAATGCACGCGGATTTCATCGAAATCGAAGAGGTGATCGAGCAGCCGCACGTTCCAGTAGGAAGTGCCGCGCGCGCCGATATGGCCGAGGATCTTGCTGTTCTTACGGGCGAGATGGCGCGCGCCGATAGCGGTGACCGCACCGGTGCGCATGTCGGTGATGTCAGTCGCATCGATGATCGCCTTCGGTACGCCCGTGCGCGGATCGAAGAGATTGAGAACCGCCAGTTCCGAGGGCAGGCCCTGCTTGTAGTTGTCGACGAAATCGCCGACGACCTTGACGCCGGCATAATCGAGCGGCTTCACATAGCCGCGCAGCACATTGAAATGACCCTTGTCGGAGCTCTCGGGCACGAGATGAACGCGAGGCTCGATGACCGTTTCGCCGCGCCCCTGCGCATCGAGCGCCTTGGTCACGGCGTCGAGTATTTCGTCGTTGGAAAGTGCCAGCGCCTTGGCGTCGATGGCATTGAGATAGTCGATCCAGATTTCCTGCATTACCGTTCTCCAGGCATGTCACCGGCTTTCGCCGCGGTCTCTGCGATAAATTCCGACACTCTTTGAAAGTCAGGACCTTGAGCACGGTCTTCCTCAAGCGGTGCCACCAGCTGGCGCACCTGTCGATAGGCGCCCAGCGTCCCGCTGCCGAGCTCGCCCGCCACGCCGCGCAGCTCGACTGCCTGGGCCGACGCGACAAGTTCGATCGCCACGAGATAACGCATTCGCTCGATCATTGCTTCGATCTTGCTTAGGACGCTCGGCGCCATCGACGCCTGATCTTCGACACCATCCGCGACCGGGATCGGTGTGAGCGATACCGGATGGGCCAGATGTCGTATCTCGGCTTCAAGTGCTGAGACCGTTTTCTGCACCGTGGCAAAACCCGCTCTGCTCTGCCCGAGCGGGGTCAGGAAGCGCGGCAGCTCCGACATGCCCGGAGACATGATTTTCATCGTTCTATAGGCGGTCGCCGCCGCACAATGAGCGATGGCCTGACCGAGCCGCTCCCATGCGAGAACGAAGGCCGTCATGTCGAAGTTGCCGTGAGACAGGATAAGTCCCTCGTCGGCCAGCACGACGGGATTGTCCCCGCAGCTTGCAAGCTCGATCTCGGTTGCGGTGCGCGCTTCGCCGATTGCGTGGAGCAGGGCGCCCCAGACCTGCGGGGCGCAGCGATAGCTCAACGGATCCTGCAAGCGCCGTGCCGCGCCGTCGACAAAAAGAGAACTCCCGGAAAGCAGCTCGCGAAATCTTGCCGCGGCTTCACGCTGGCCGAAGGCTGGTCTAGCCGCCAGTGCCCGATCGTCGAAAGCCGAGACATTGGCGCGGAATGCCTCGAAATTCAGAGCGACGGCTGCGAGCGACCAATCGAACAGCCGTTCGATATCTTCGACGCAGAGACAGGCCTTGCCAACCGACAGGCTATTGGCGACCACGAGGACATGACCATCCTTCGGCGCAATCGGCAAAGGTGCTAGGCCAGCCTTCGATAGGGCATCCCGCGCCGGCATGATCGCGCCATCGAGTTCCGCCTCGCCATCCCCCAGCAAAGCGCGTCCCAAATGTGCCAAGGGCGCAAGATCGGCGGCACCGATCGAACCGAGCGAAGGAACCACCGGATGAAAGCTTGCATTCAGTGCGGCGACGAGACCGGCGAAAACCGGGAGCGATACGCCGGAGCCGCCAGCCGCCATACCGGCAATGCGAGCCGCCATCATCGCCCTGACGGTTTCGCGTGGCAGCGCCGGCCCAACCCCGACGGCACGAGCTTGCGGTACACGTAATTGAAAGGCGATCAAGTCCTCCGTGGCGAGCCGGGTGTCGACCCCGGCGCCCAAGGCTGTGGTCAAACCATAAACAGGCCGGTCGGCCGCCAGATAGCGTTCAACGACAGCGCGCGCAGCGTTAATTTTGTTTTCGACGTCACGCGAAATCTCGATCCGTGCGCTACGGCGCGCGATGGAAGTAATGTCGCTTATCTTCGGTGCGGTACTAGTGAAACGCACGATGGGTATGGCTTCGGTCACGCCTGTTTGCCTCCAGGAAAAGCACTTATAGGCCGGTGGCTCTTTCTCGATCCAGCCCCTAGATTGCATTTGTTGCCGGATGGCTAAGGAGTCGCACCTCTCGCTTGAAGATCACGAACATTTCCTTGTCAGCTCCCCGATTAACGATCGAATGCATTCGGGATCGCGAGAGCAGGGAGACATCAACGGGTGCGGTAACGCGGATCATCAGGCGATGCTCAGCATGAACAAGCTGTTGCCGTTTGAATATTCGGATTGTTCGGCGGACTTGTCACGCGACTGCCTTAACCGCCGTCATTTCACGTTCCATGGGTTGATGACGCTTAAACCGGCAGCTTCAAAAGGGCCTGTATCACGCGTGGCAACCACAAAGCCATGTGAGGCAGCGGTGGCGGCAATATAGCCGTCCGCCGTGCCAATGGATTTGCCTGCCGCCCTCACTACCGCCATCAAGTCGGGATAGGCTTGCGAGGCGTCCAAGTCAAAAGGCAGAACCCGCTTGGCAAAAGCCGGCAAAACCTCTCTCTCCAATCGGTCTTGATAAATCGTGCGCCGCTTGCCCTCGGGCATGGTAGCCAAGCCGAAGCGCAGTTCGGCAACGCTGATAATCGAGAGGTAGAGTGTTTCGATCATCTGCGCATCGATCCATGACAACACATTCGGATCGGGCGCGACCTTCCACAGCTCGGAAATGACATTGGTGTCGAGAACGATCATTCGAAACTAATCGGCTCGACCGGGGTCTTGTCGCGAAGCTGGTTGAAACCCTCGGCTTCGGCTTCGGTTAGCCCCCCCGCTTCACGGGCAATGGATGTCAACAGCGAACCCAGCTTCAGGCGGCCTTCTGGTTTTGCTGCCTTTTCCAGAATGTCGCGGATTTCGGCTTCAGTGCTGCGACCGTGCATGGCAGCTCGCACCCGGATCGCGCGATGCACCTCATCCGGCACATTACGGATTGTGATTGATGCCATTGCTTCGCATTCTCATATTTGATTGCATTGATGGCAATATATAAGATTGCAATCAAGCAAAGCAAGTGGAATCGCGTTTGGCCGCATTTTACTGCGCTCCAGCATGAACTGCCGGCACCCAGTCTTTGCTACTTGTTTTGGTAACTCCAAAATAAGCCCCTTTGATTGCCGATACCGAAGCGGCAATGGCGACGAAATACCATTGCCGCTCTTCGCACAAATCATGTGCTGGCGATGCTGCTAACCGCCGATCATGAGCCTCACGACTTCCTCATGATTGGTGTCGGCGATGTTACGCTCACCGGCGACAATCCCTCGACGCAGGACGACGATGCGGTCGGAGACGGCGAAAATATCCTGCAGATTGTGCGAGATGAAGATGACGCCGCGCCCCTGCGCCTTCAGCGACTTGATGAGGGCCACGACCTTGCGCTGTTCGGGCACGCCGAGTGCAGCGGTCGGCTCGTCCATGACGAGGATGCGGGCATTCCAGTAAACCGCACGTCCGATCGCAACCGCCTGGCGCTGGCCGCCGGAGAAATTGCTGACCGGCGCATCGAGCCGCTTCACATGGAAATCGAGCTCCGCCATCGTCTTGCGCGCAGCCTCCGCCATGGCCTTCCGGTCGAGGACCGGCAGGAAACCGAAGAGCTTCTTCATCGGTTCGCGCCCAAGGAAAATGTTGGAGCCGATCGTCAGATTGTCGGCAAGCGCAAGGTCCTGGTAGATCGTCTCGATGCCTTTTTCGCGGGCATCCTGCGGCGAGGAGAAAGTGACAGGCTTGCCTTCGATCAGGATTTCGCCGGCGGTCGGCGGATAGACGCCGGAGATCGCCTTGATCATCGTCGTCTTGCCGGCACCGTTATCGCCCGCAAGTGCTACGACTTCACCGGGCCGGACGACCATGGAGCAATTGTCGAGGGCACGCACCGCGCCGAAATAACGCGAGAGATTGCGGACCTCGAGGAGGGGAGTTGCACTATTCATCCTGTTTTGCTCCGCTGAACCGGCGCTGCGCCTGGTCGATGAGCACCGAAATGATGATGACGATACCGACCGCGATGAATTGCCAGAACGGTTCCACGTTCATGAAAACGAGACCGTATTGGATGACGGCGATAACGAGAGCGCCGGCAACGGTGCCGATGATCGTGCCGGAGCCGCCGAACAGGCTGGCGCCGCCGATGACGACGGCAGCCACGCTATCAAGCAGAAGGGGCTCCCCCGCCTGAGCCGCGCCCGCTGTGAAGCGGGCTGCATAAAGTGCGCCGCCCAAGCCTGCGCAGACGGCCGAGAGAATATAGAGCCGCAAGAGATGGGACTTGATGTCGATGCCGGCGCGGCGGGCGGCCTGGGCATTGGCGCCGACGGCATAATTATGCTGGCCGAAGCGGGTCTGGCTGAGCAGGTAATGCATGATCACCACGAAGACCAGCGTGACGATGACGAGATAGGGAACACCATAGAACCGCCCGTTGCCGAGTTCGGCAAAATAGGAATTCTTGACCGGCACGGTGGTGCCGCCGGCAATCAGGAAGGCCGTGCCGCGGGCGACGCCGAACATGCCAAGCGTGCCGATGAATGGCGGAACCTTGAGACGGGAGATCAGGAGACCGTTGATGAAGCCAGGTACGGCGGCGGCCAGCATGGCAACGAGAATGCCAAACACCATCGCGACCGGCAGCGGCATGTAGAGGCCGGCGATATTGGCGATATGCGCCGCGACAACTGCGGCAAGCCCCATGATGAAGCCGGTCGATAGATCGATGCCGCCGGAAATGATGACGAAGGTTTGTCCGATCGCCAGCAGCAGCGGTGCCACCGCGAAGATGGCAACGGACTGCCAGTTGAAGCTTGAGCCGATGAACGTGCCGCCGAAATCGATCCGCGCCCAGATCTCGAAAGTCACGATGAGTGCGGCAAGAAAGAGCCATGCACGCAATTGCGCGATGCGGTTTAGGATGGTTTTTGCCTGGTCGCCATGGTCCGCCTGCGGCGCCACGTGCTGATCCGCCTTGCGGACCTCTGCATTGTCGATTGTCATGGACTGGTCCAAACTGAAGCGTTGAAGGCGCGAAGATCACGGCGCCGTTCGCTCTATCATCGTTGGATGATGTGCCTCGCCTTTCGGCGAGGCACAGACTATCTCCGGATTAATCGGAGTAGATGAACTTCGCGACATTCTTATCGGCGACGTTCGATTTGTCGATGACCGTGAAGCCGGTGCCGATCGCCGTCGGGATCGAATTGCCGGTCAGGTGCGCATAGGCTGCCATCACACCGAAATAGCCGATTTCAGCCGGATGCTGTGCGATCGCCAGATCGACGAGGCCGGAGTTGATGTTGTCGACGATCGACGTCGGCGCATCGAAGGCGACCACGCGGATCTTGCCCGTCTGGCCAGCCTGCTGCACGCCGTTGGCAGCACCGAGAGCGGAGAACAGATTGGCCCCGAAGACACCATCGAGATCGGAGTTGCGGGCAAAGACCGCCTGCAGCTGCGATGCCGCCTTGTTGGCGTCGTCGTCATTATACTGCGTCTCCAGAACGGTGATGTTCGGATATTTTTTCATTTCCTCCTTGAAGCCCTGCTCGCGCTGATCCGTGGTCGAGATGCCGGGCTTGACGTTGGAAACGTAGACCTTGCCCTTTTCGCCGACGGCTTTCGCCAGCGCGCGTGCGGCAATCGCGCCGCCGAGCAGATTGTCGGACGCGATGTAGGCCAGCGGAAAATCGGCATCGCCTTTGCCGGTCTGGTAGACACCGGTACCGATGAACGTATCGACGGTGATGACCGGGATGCCGGCATCATTGGCTTTTTTCAGCGGCTGGATCAGCTGGTCCTTGTCGGTCGGTGCGATGAGAATTGCATCGGGCTTCTTGGCAATCACTGCATCAAGGACCGGAACTTGTGTCACCGGGTTGAAATCGGGGCCACCCTGGAACACCAGCGTCGCGCCGATGGCCTTGGCCGCGGCTTCGGCGCCCTTGCGCATGGTGATGTAAAAAGCATCGGTCGTCAGGCCCGGTATAAGGGCAATCGTAAATTTCTTGTCTGCAGCTTTGGTGGTACCGGCAATAGCGGCAACACCGGTAGCGAGCGATGCCACGGCCGAAGCCTTCAGAAATGAGCGGCGCTCCATAATTTTCCTCCTCTTGAAACCGAACCTCCCCTGTCCGGCAACGCGATAATCAGTGGGTTACTGCGGCACGTCAAGTAATTTTTTTCTGCAAGGAATTTCCTTTATCTTGTTGATATAGCTACACAATTCCGCCATGCACACGATGCCCACATCCGCGGGGGACATAGCGTCGCACGACGGTTCAGGATTATTTCGCATTTATGCCGTCTGCCCGGACGGCGGCGCCTGTCATTCGCGCTCGAAGACCTTTGAAAGCCAGGTCATGACAGCCTCCATATCCGGTTCCTCCGTCTGGTCGACCGTCATCACGGCACCACAGCCCATGGGTTCAGCCCGATCGGCAAGCGCTATCAGTTCGGGCACATATTCGGCACCCGGATGTCCCGGCAGCCGCTCCTTGAGCCGGCTGGCATAGCGCTCGCCCGCGACCGATCCAGGCACCTTGCACCAAAGCTCGGCGACACGGTCTATCTGCGCAGCATTGAGATAACTCTCCAGTTGAGCCTTCGGCTGAAAGCCGAACCATACATCGACGATGAAGGTCGAACCCGTCGGCGCCTCCGCGATAAAAGACCAGATCGCCTGGTAGCTCGCCTTTCCCAGCGTCCGATTGAAGTCGCGGTCGACCGGACCGATGTGCTGCAGGAACGGGTTCTTGATGCCGTCGAGAGACAGGATCGGCCAGCCGGTCCGCAGCGACAAAGCCTTGGCCAGCCTGCTTTTGCCGGAAGCCGGCACGCCGTTGACGAGGACAACCCGCTTTCCTTGCGGTAGGGCATCAGCGCCGAAAATCAAAAGCCCCGAGCCGATCACGCCGGCATCGTCTGCAAGCTTCGCCGGCAATATGGCGGGGCAAAACCAGGGGGCGGGTGCCGGCAAGTCGGCTAGCGCCCGCGCAGCATCACAGCCGAGCCCGCCACCGAGCAGGATAATCTCCGGGTCCATGGTCGCTGCGATATTGTCGAGCGCAGCACGCAAGGGTGTTGCCCATTGGCGCAGCACGCGGACTGCCGTATCGTTTCCTTCTGCCGCCATGTCGAAGATTTCGCGGATTGTCTTCACCGACAATCCCGCTTCAGCGATGTGTCGGCGCAAAGCGGTTCCCGAACTGAAGGTTTCGACACAGCCGCGTCTGCCGCAAGGGCAGGGCGGGCCATCCTGCGATACACAAATATGGCCGAGTTGTCCGGCCGCCTTGTGTCCATGATAGATGCGCCCAGCATGGGCGACGGCACCGCCAATGCCCGTCCCGATCGTCAGCATCGCGACGTTCTGATAGCCTTTGGCACCACCGATCCGCATTTCTGCGATCAGCGCCATGCTGCAATCATTCTCGATGACAACAGGTTTTTGCAGCGCTGTCTCAAGCCGCTTTACGAAGTCGAGGCTCGAGAGGTTGAGGATGCCGCCAGACAGAATTTCGCGACTGTCGACATCGACCCGCCCTGGTATGCCCACACCGATCCCTAAAACTTCAGGAGTGTCGAGAGTGCGCGCCATCGCGATCACGCGCTCCAATGCCAACAGGGGATCGGTCGGAGTTCTTTCCGACAGCTTGGCAAGGATCTCGCCCTGGGCAGAGACGAGGGCAGCGCGAATATTCGTGCCGCCAATATCGACGCCGATGGCGATATCAGCCATGGGCGCGCTGCCTTTGATCAGCGCCGTGCGAGCCTCTGCCCTTGAAGTGCGTCGCGATGACGGCCTGGATTTCGCGAAGCCTTGGCACCGCGACCGTCTCCAGCCGATCCTTCGTTACCGAACGGTCGAGCGAGATGCAGTCTTTCCAGAGCGAGCGACCGGCGATGACGCCGGAAGCTCCGTTGCGCATGGCATCCTCGACCTGGGTGAGGAAGGTTGCATGGTCGACACCGGCCGACAGCACCGCCCAGGGCACGTCGCCCGAAAGGCGCGTGACTTCGGCACAGGCTCCCGACGAGCCCGGATAAGGGATTTTCAAGACCTTCGCGCCGAGATCGAGGCAGATCTTGCTGCCGCCGACGATCAGAGAGGGTAGTTTCGCCTTGTACTCGGCCTCATCCTCGTCTTCGAACTTGTAGGTCAGGAATTCAACGACCAGCAGAAGATCCTCATGCGCGAAATCTTCGATGCATTGCTTCAAGATCTGAATATTGTAGGCATTCGCCGCATCCCGATCCGAGCGCAGATAGACCATGATCTTGCCGCCCGTTGCCCCCAACTGACGCACGCGGCGCGCGGAGATGCCGGGAACCAGCTTCGACAGACGATAGCCCTCCGGCGACGTATCCCAGCCGGAAGCATCGAGGCCGATCAGCAGTGCGGTATCGCGCTGAAGGACACGATCATCGACCAGCGCCGGCACGGCGCAGATGGGATCGACCAACACGCAGGACGCCTTGCTTGCCAGGAACCGGGCGATATCGGCTTTCGTGTCCCCCAGCACCTTGTCGGAGATCGCTGCCTGCTCGGCCGGATCCCTGGCCAGAAGGCTGCGCATGCCGCCGCGCTGGTCACAGGCAATCACCATCATGGCGCCGTCGCTGCCGCAAATCTGCTGGTAGCCGCGCATCTCCGCTGTCGTCAATTTCGTCATGTGATCCTTCCTCCAGCCGTTGCGAAACGGCACCCATACGGGCACGCCTTCCCCACTCCTCGAAGAGGGCAGTGCTCCTTAAATTGAGGACTCTCATGCGCGGTATAAACGTTGCGAAACCGGGCTTTTTAAGCGATAACTCCTCAAGTGGCGTATGTGTAACACATTGCAGAAAGGAATTTCAAGCTGAATTCATCTCAATCGCAGGAGGCTGCGGCAAATCGCGCGTTGCTGCACACGGTCGCCAAACTGCACTACCAATCCGATATGGCGCAGGTGGATATTGCCAGGAAGCTCGGCCTGTCGACGGCGACGGTTTCGCGGTTGCTGCAGCGAGCCCGGGCAGTCGGGATCGTCCGGATTGAAGTGATCGATCTTTCACCTGCCGAGGACCTGAGTGCCGCACTGATCGACGGCCTGAAGCTGCGCACCGCTGCGGTGATCGATACGCCGTCATCAAATGTCTTGAGCGCGCTTGCCGCGCCTGTCGGCTCGCTTCTGCAACAGGCGGGCCTGCGTTCGGGTTCGACGCTCGGCATCGGTTGGGGGCGGGCGGTGCGCGAGGTGACAATGGCGGGCCTGCCGCAATTGCCCGGCATCGTCACGGTCGCGCTGAACGGTGGCATGCAGCATGCAGCGCCTCACTTTCAGATAAATGAATTCGTACGCCAGGCGGCGATCCAGATGGGTGGCGTGCCGCATTTCCTGCATGCGCCTTATATTTCTTCGACCGAACTCCGGGATGCATTTCTCGGAGATCCCACAGTCCAGCAGGTGACGTCTCTCTGGGACAGGCTGGACGCGGCAATCGTCGGCGTCGGGCTAACACATGCTGCCAACCCTTCGGAAACAGCGTTGCCGGGTGAAAAGGCGCTGAGCCAAGCAGCTGGCGACGTGCTGCGCCACTACGTCACGGAAGAAGGCGAGATCCTGCACTGGGATGGAGAGGAGGGGATGATTGCAGCCTCTCCCGCGCAATTGCGCAAGGTGCCGCTCTGCATCGCGGTTGCCGCTACCCCCGGCAAGGCAAGCGGCATTATCGGCGCGGCGCGATCGGGAATGATCAACGCTTTGGTCACCGATGCCAATACAGCGCAGGCTATCCTCGATCGTCTGTCGTCCCATCAGAAAGCCGAGGATCGATCCTGATGCCCTTTGACAACCGCTCCTTCGGCGCGTTCCTGTTCGACATGGATGGAACCGTCTTGAATTCGATTGCGGTCGCCGAACGGGTCTGGACCGCGTGGGCGGAAAAACGCGGCGTCGATGCTATCGCCCTGCTGGCGACCGTTCATGGTCGCAAGGCGATCGAGACGATCACCCGCCTCGGCCTGTCAGGGATCGATCCCGCCGAAGAGGTGAGGCTACTCACACAGGCCGAAATCGATGATGTTGCCGGCGTCGAACCGATCGCGGGCGCTATCGGCTTTCTGAAAAGCCTGCCGTCCGATCGCTGGGCGATCGTCACCTCCGCCCCACGCGAACTCGCCAAGGTCCGCATTGCGGCAGCCGGTATTCCCTGGCCGGAGATTCTGATCGCGGGCGAGGATGTGCAACATGGCAAGCCGGCGCCGGATTGCTTCATCTTGGCTGCAAGGATGTTGGCGCAACCTATTGAAGAATGTCTTATTTTTGAGGATGCACCAGCGGGGATAGAGGCAGCAGAAGCCTCGGGTGCTTCCGTGCTCGTGATCAGCGCAACCCATCGGAAGCCGTTATTCACACGGCATCCGACTATTGAGGAATATGATCGCGTCAGTGCGAGCATCGATGCAAATGGTCGTCTGCGTCTCTCTGCCAGACCCGATTGACCGGCCCCTCACCGAAACGGATCGTAGCCCGGCTTTTTATAGATCGTGTCTGACTTGCCCTGGATGTCGGGAACATAGACCTTCCCGGCCCAATCGGACATCGCCACATCCTCGATCGCGACGGAAACCGAACTCTCGTCAACGCCGAGTGTTTCGATGACCGCCTTGGCCAGATTTTCAGCCATGGCATGCTTCATTGCGTCGGTTCTTCCTGCTGCCATTTTCAAAATAATATGGGGCATCGGGTCATTCCTGTGTTTGTCGGAGATTGTCGGGCCGGTAAAAGTCTCCGCCGGACCAAGCTCCATGCTCTTTGCTTGTCCGCATAGGAAAAGCACTGAGAGGATGAAGCTTGCTGCGGAAGGGTGCATTCCATGGCTATCCTTACTTGGGTCTGGCGTTGCCTCCGACGTCGCTCATGGGGCTTTCGGCTCGTCTCGACGCCTTTGCGGAGCAAGGCAGCTATCCGCATCGGATCTCGCAGCGATCCGGACGAATGGCGATCGCTGCTATACCTTAGGGAACCGCAAAAGGAATGTAGGACGATCCGGATGCCGGATTAGCACCTGAATGCTGAAAGCACTTATGGCGCCTGCTCATGAATGCATTGCTGCAGCCTGCCGGTAATGCCGGCAGGCTGTCGTGATCGAAGACGCAAGGCGAGCGCATCTTGATAGTCTGTCACGCCGCTCGAGGCAGCATGGATTTCAGGCTCATGTTGCCAGCCAGGGCTTCGGTCGAGGGCGTGACGCGTCCGGCAATCAGCATCTCGCTGAGCTTGATATCCTTGGCGACCTTATTGCCGGGGCCGACACCGCTTGCAGCGACCAGCCGCTGCTGGTCGTCGAGATGAAACAGGATGAAGGCGCCGTCTCCTAGGTCTCTGCGCACGACCACGCGCCCCTCATCGACAAGGCCGGCAATCTGCAATGTGTGATCGAACTGGTCGGACCAAAAATAGGGAACAGCCTGATAGCTGCGAGCCGCTCCCATCAAATTTGCGGCGGCGAGAATGCCCTGATCCTGTGCATTGCGCCAGGCTTCCAGACGCAGGCGGCGACCACCATAGAGGAGATGCGGAAACGAGCAGCAGTCGCCGGCGGCATAGATATCGCGCTCCGATGTTTCCAGACGCTCATTGACCGCAATTCCGTTATCGATCGCGATGCCGGCCCGAGCAGCAAGCTCCGTGCGTGGCTGCGCGCCGATCCCGACGACGAGCACATCGGCCGAAATCGCATCTCCATCGGAAAGAGAAATATCGACACGCTGCTCATCCGCTTCGAGCCCGAGAACCGCCACACCACATTTCACGACGACACCATTGCCTTGGTGCAGGGCAGTGATTGTTTCGGCGATCGGTTCGGGGACACCGCGCTTGAGAATACGCTCCTGCGACTCGATGACCGTAACCTTCGCTCCGCGGCCGCGCGCCGAAGCGGCGACCTCCAGGCCGATGAAACCGCCCCCAAGCACTGCAATATGCATATCGGCTCGGACGAGGGAACGGAGTGCAAGCGCATCATCGATCGTCCGCAGGTAGACTATGCGGCGGCTGACGGGCGCGTTCGGCAATCGCCGTGGTGCCGCGCCGGTCGCCAGCAGCAGTTTGTCGTAAGGCAGCGCCCGGCCATCGGAGAGGAGCAGATGCTTTCCCGACGTGTCGATGGCATCGGCCGAGGTGCCGCCGATATGACGGATTGCCTGCTCCGCCAGCACAAGATCGCTGAGGACAGCGGGCAGCTTTGGCTCTGTCGCATCGAGCAAAATCTGTTTGGAAAGGGGAGGCCGCTCATAGGGGAGATGGACCTCGTCGCCGATAAGGGTGATCGCGTGCCGATAACCATTCTCCCTGAGGCTCAAGGCGGCGCGCGCGCCGCATTCACCGGCACCGACGATGATGATGCCCGCATCGCCGCTCATACGCTGAGCCCGATCATGACGCGATCGCCTTCCACTTTAACCGGATAGGTCTTCAGATTGATGCAGACCGGAGCGCCGCGCGCTTCCCCCGTCTTGTAGCTGAAGCGGCCATTATGCTTCGGACACTCAATCGTATCGTCCATGACGAGCCCGTCTGCCAGATGGATTTTTTCATGGGTGCAAAGTCCATCCGTGGCGAAATACTCATCGTCAGGGCTGCGATAGATCGCAAAGGTTCGCCCGGCGTGATCGAAGCGGACAACATCCTCCTGATCGATTTCATCGGCAGCGCAGGCATCAACCCAGTTCGTCATTTCTTCCTCCTCATTGCAATCGCCGCAAGGCTTGAAAGGCATCACCCAATCCTGGGAGCAGGCTGCCGTTGCGCTTTGATCGCGCATCGTTTTTTCCTCCCGGCTGGTTTCAAGCATGCGCGAAATGACCCTTCACATTCCACGCCGATTATGATCATTTTTCATCAGGAGGAGCGAAATGAAGAAGGCACGTCTCGTGGACATCGCGGCCGTCGCTGGTGTCGGCCTTGCGACCGTTGAACGCGTTCTCAACGAACGCGGCAGCGTCAGGCCACAGACGGCGGAGAAGGTGGTGCTGGCCGCAAAGCGGTTAGGCTACAAGGGGATCATCCCAAGTCTCTATCGTGGCACGATCCGCATCGAAGTCATCCTGGTCAGGCCGGAGTCGCCGTTCTTCAGCAGGCTCAACCATGCCTTCGAGCGGATCGCTGCCTCACTGGATAGCTCGATCACGGTCCACCGGACCTTTGTCGAAGAAAGCGAGCCGGAGAAGTTTGCCGCGCATGTGGCCAATAGCAGCATTCGCCGGCATGGCCTGATCGTTGCGGCAGTCGATCATCCGGCAATCCGCGAGAGCTTGCGAAAGGCGCGTGCCGCCGGCATCGAAGTCGTCCAGATCGTTTCATATCTCACGGGAAGGGACGACGTGTTCGTGGGGATCGACAACTATGCCGCGGGCCGAACCGCCGGCTTCTACATGTCGCGGATGCTTCGGCACACGGCGGGAAGCATTGTCGCCATCTGTCATAGCTGGGCCTATCAGATTCACCGGGAGCGCATTCGTGGCTTCTCCGATTATCTCGGTTCTCAGCGTGATTCTGCGCTACCGTTTTCGGAGGTTGTATTCGGCTGGGATGACGATGTGAAATCCGCGGAAGTGATGACGCAGGCGCTGCGTCGTTGTCCGGATATTGTTGGTATCTACAATGCCGGCGGTGCCAATCTCGGGGTCGGCTCGGTGCTTCGGCGCTTTCAGGAACAACAGGGAAGGGATTGCATCTGGATAGGGCACGAACTCAATGACGAAACACGCCGCTTCATCACCTCTGGGTTGATGACACTCGTTCTCGATCAGGCACCCGAAACCCAGGCGAGGCGCGCACTGGATACGATATTATCGCGAATGGGGATTATCGACGTGCCCGTTAGCCAAGAGCCGGTTCCGTTCCTGACCTATACGACGGAGAATATTAGCCCGGCATCCAGTCACCAGTAAGTGACAAGGCCGGAGCCTGCGGAAGGAGGGCCGTAGGCTCCGGCATTTCCGGCCATCAACGGCCGATTGAACCGGTGGCGGGGGGAGGGAGCTCAATTCGCGCATATGGAGCATATAGCGCCTTTGGCAACTCCTTGAGATCATTGCCCGGCCGGAGAAACCCGGCCGGGCTTCGGCTCTTTGCTAGCTCGGCGTGCCGGAGCGACGCGCTTGCTTCTCCGCGTATTTCTTGGCGCGCTCCATGAAGCGCTTGTTCATGCGGTCCTCGGCCTCTTTTGAGCCGTCGTGGAAGGTGCCGAACCACTGGTCGAGCGGGATCACGCCATCGGCATAATTGCACTCGAAGAATTTGTGATGGAGATAGTGATCATAGGCGTGGGTATCGATCCCGGCTTCCTCACCGATCACGATCTTGTCGAAACCGGCATGGCCCGGAGCCGGTGCAAGTGCCGCATGGGTCAGATGGAACAGTGCATGGATCGGATTGGACGGTACGATCCAATGGATGAGAACGCCGGAGAAATACAGGAGATGCTCGACCGGGTGCATGGCAAGGCCGGACCAGGGACCGGGATTGACGTTGTTGTGATGCAGCTTGTGGACCGCATGATAGAGTGGCGGCCAGTGGATCAGGCGATGCACGAGATAGAAATGCAGATCGCGGAACGCCGGAATCAACAGCATGATGATGGCGCAATAGATCGGATGTTCGGCGAAGTCGACATAGGGAATGAGGCCGTTCGCAAAGGCCCATAGCGTCAGCACTTCGAAGGCCGTCCAGAGGGGTACGGCGCTTGCAAAGGTCCAGATCACATTGTCGACGGTCTGGTTGCTGAAGAGGAAGGCGGAATTATCCTTCGACGGCCATTTGCTGTTGTATTTGAAGCTCGTGCCCTGCTTCTTCTGCATGTAGAGACGCAAGTGAAAGGCGCCGAAGAACAGGAAGACCAGCGCGGCATTGCGCAGGAAGAGATAGGCGATCCAGCCTGGCGCCAGCGTCTTCATGGTCTCCATGGAGGGCGTCGCGTAAAGCCAGAGCAACGTTGCGACGACGGCATAGACGACATTCCAGGGCATCAGATAGCCGGGATATCCGAAGAACCATTTCAGGAACGCGACCGGTTTTGCCGGCCAGATGAAAACAGGCGGATATTGCAAGAGCTTATTGGGCTTCCAGTCGCCGCGCTTGTCGCGCGTGCCGTAGAGCGTGTCGTCCATGATGTGCCTCCCGATGAATGAAAAGATGCGGTCAGTGTCAGCGGCATCGGCTGGAAACGACAGCATTGATTTGATGAAATTTGCTCATGGCGACCGGAAGTTCGCTGCCGCGCAATCTAAGGCGGGAAGGGGGCCGGTCGCCCTCCTTCCCGTGCGCCGGCAGTCGTGTTCCTCGTTGCCGGCGCATGTGCGCTTAGTTGAGGCTCTCGAACTGAACCATGTTGCCTTTCGTCACCAGCTTGAAGGGGATCCAGACCTCGCGGTCGATCTGCTCGCCCTTGATGGCCTTGATGGCCGTATCGACGGCGCCGCGGCCCTGCGCCTTGGCGTCCTGGAACACGGTGACCTTGAGGTCGCCCGACTTCATCGCCTGCAGCGCATCCGGCGTCGCATCGATGCCCGCAACGATCGTCTTATCGGTCGAACCGCCGGCGTTCTTGATCGCTGAGATCGCGCCAAGTGCCATTTCGTCGTTGTTGGCAATGACGGCATCGAACGAGAGGCCAGAGGTCAGCCAGTTCGAAACGAGATCGGCGCCATCGACGCGGCTCCAATTGCCGACCTGCTCGCGCACCACCTTGATGCCGCTGCAATCACCGGTCTTGAGCACGTCATGCACATCCTGCGTCCGCTGGCGGGCCGCCTGGCTGCTGAGGTCGCCGACCATGATGACGACCTCACCCTTGCCGCCGAGCATGCGACAGACTTCCTTCGTCTGAAGCGTGCCGGATTCGGTTTCATTCGAGCCGACGAATGCCTGCTTCTTGCCGAGCGTGGAGAGATCTGTCGGCTGGATATTGACGTAGATCAGGGGAATGCCGGCATCTTCGGCAATCTTGCTGATCGCCGGCGTGCCGTCCGAATCCACCGGATCGACGATGATGGCCGAGACACCGCCGGCTGCGAAATTGCGCACCTGATCGAGCTGCTTGTTGACGTCGTTGGCGGCATCCACCACCTGCAGGTCAAGGCCCTTGGTCCTGGCATAATCCTGCATGCCATTGGCGATCAGGGTCTGGAAATTGGTCGTCAGGTAGCCCATCGAAACGCCGATCCTATCGGCGGCGTAGGCTTGCGACGACAGCACCAGCGCGAGCGCGCTTGCACTCAGAAATTTCAACATGTTCTCCTCCCAGGAAACGGCGGCCCACCTTGACCGCCTGGAAAGAGTTACCGATGGGGCAGATCGGCGTCCGGGAGTATTTTGATGAAAAACCATCACGCCAAGGGCTCTCGACCAGGCGAATATATCCGCTTTGCGGTGAAAAACGCCGATGATCAAAATCCATCATCGCGCTCACTGGCCAAGCCCCGGGATTCGTGATCTGAGCAAGCCACCCATACGGGAGGACCTATGCAGAACTTGCTTATATTCCAGTCGCTCTGGTCCATGGAGCGGCGTAGTGCGAGATATCCGGAGCTTTCCCTGGAGGAAAGCATCGATAAGATAGCAGCTGCCTGCTTCGATGGCGTCAGCGCCCACTGGTCCGATCGCAATTTTGTCTCCCGTGTCGCGGGCCTGCTCAAGCAGCACGGCTTGCGGGCGGAGGGGCAGTGCTTCCCGAAAACTGTCGACGATCTGAAGCCGGTGCTCGAGATCGCCGCCGAATATGATGTCCACCACATCTGTCTGCAGCCGGACGTGCGCCTGCGACGGCTTGAGGATTGCATTCCGTTGCTGGAGGGATGGCAACGCCTGGCGGAAGAGGCCGGTATCGATGTCTGGATCGAGACCCATCGCGACCGCATGACGACGGATCTCTTCTTCACGCTCGATCTGCTCGATCGCCTGCCAAACCTGCGTCTGCTCGGCGATATCTCTCATTTCCTTGTCGGGCGGGAATTCGCCTGGCCGGTATCCGAGGAAAATCACGCCCTTATTCATCGGATATTGGACAGCTCCTGGGCCTTCCACGGCCGCATTGCCTCCCGCGAACAGGTTCAGATCGAAATTTCCTTCCCGCATCACAGACCCTGGGTCGATCTGTTCCTGGGCTGGTGGGAATATGGCTTCAAAAGCTGGCGGAAGCGCGCCGACAAAGACGCCACACTTGCCTTCACCTGCGAACTAGGGCCGAAGCCCTATGCCATCACCGGAAGGGACGGTGAAGACACCACCGACCGCTGGGAAGAATCCCTGCTTATGAAGCAGGAAATACGTGATTTATGGGCAAGAACCACCGGCTAATGAGTTAAGAAAAGTATCAGCAATAGACTATTGATTTTGGAGGATTTTCCATGGACGTAAGAGCAGCGGTCGCGGTTGCGGCAGGCAAGCCGCTTGAGGTGATGACGGTTCAGCTGGAGGGGCCGAGAGCCGGCGAAGTGCTGATCGAGGTCAAGGCGACCGGCATCTGCCACACCGATGATTTCACGCTGTCGGGGGCCGATCCGGAAGGCTTATTTCCGGCCATCCTCGGCCATGAGGGCGCCGGCATCGTCGTCGATGTCGGGCCGGGCGTCACTTCGGTCAGGAAGGGCGATCACGTCATTCCGCTCTATACGCCCGAATGCCGCGAATGCCCGTCGTGTCTCTCGCGCAAGACCAATCTGTGCACGGCGATCCGTTCAACCCAGGGCCAGGGTCTGATGCCGGACGGCACCTCGCGCTTCTCGATCGGCAAGGATAAGATCTATCACTATATGGGCTGCTCGACCTTCGCCAATTATACCGTGCTGCCGGAGATTGCCGTCGCCAAGGTCAATCCCGACGCCCCCTTCGACAAGATCTGCTACATCGGCTGCGGCGTGACGACAGGCATCGGTGCGGTCATCAACACCGCCAAGGTGGAGATGGGCGCAACGGCAATCGTCTTCGGCCTCGGCGGTATCGGGCTTAACGTTATCCAGGGCCTGAGGCTTGCCGGTGCCGACATGATCATCGGCGTCGATCTCAACAATGACAAGAAGGAATGGGGCGAGCGCTTCGGCATGACGCATTTCGTCAATCCGAAGGAGGTCGGCGACGACATCGTGCCCTATCTCGTCAACATGACGAAGCGCGGGGCCGACCAGATCGGCGGCGCCGACTATACCTTCGACTGCACCGGCAACACCAAGGTGATGCGCCAGGCTCTCGAAGCCAGCCATCGCGGCTGGGGCAAGTCTGTCGTCATCGGCGTTGCCGGCGCCGGCCAAGAGATTTCGACGCGTCCGTTCCAGCTCGTCACCGGCCGCTCGTGGATGGGCACGGCCTTCGGCGGCGCCCGTGGCCGCACCGATGTCCCGAAGATCGTCGACTGGTACATGGAGGGCAAGATTGAGATCGATCCGATGATCACCCACACCATGCCGCTCGAAGACATCAACAAGGGCTTCGAGCTCATGCATTCCGGCGAAAGCATCCGCAGCGTCGTGCTGTATTGACGTTGCAGGGACCTTGCTGGAGGTTTTTTGGCAGTCCGAACGACGGATAAGCCGATGACCACCGTTCAAGAAGGACGCCGGCCTCGTGATGGGGTCGGCGGCTTGAACATGAATAGCCTTCAGGCAAAAGGATATGCCCATGACCAGCAAGCTGCTAAGTGCGACCGCCGCTGCTCTTTTCGCTCTATCTTCCGCAACCGTCGTCTTCGCCCAGACGACGACACCTGCGACGACTGCAACGCCAGCTCCCGCCACGACGCCTTCCACATCGACGCCATCATCGACGATGCCGTCGAGGGACGAGATCAAGACGGCACGGCAAGCCTGCCGACAGGATGCAACGGGGCAGGGCCTCAAGGGCGAGGCGCGCAAGGACGCAGTCAAAAGCTGCCTGCAGCAGAAGTATCCGGTCCTGGCAAAACGCAAGACCTGCCATGACGAAGGCACCGCCAAAGGTCTGGAGAAGAAAGCATTGCGCGACTACGTCAAGCAATGCATCACCGCGAGCTGAACATCGGCCCGGGATCACGGATCCGCACTGGACCCGTCACACAATGACAGTCCGCTCCACAGGGCGGACTACTTGCCTCGCACAATCACCCTACGCTTCACGCGACCCTTTTCCTCGAGCGCAAGCCTCCTTATCTCCTTCAAGGATATAAATTTCAGGGTGCGGCGTGCTTTTCCATCCAGATAGGCTTTCATTCGGCATAGTCCTGCCGGCGCAAACGAGAACTGCTGCCGACATAGAGTTCGATGCTCAGCTCGGCATCGCAGCCCAAGCCGATAAATTAGGCTTCGATGCGCTGTGGGTGAGGGATGTCCCTCTTAACAGTGAAAGCTATCCCGATCCGATCGGGCATGCCGATCCCTGGGTCCTCCTCGGAGCTCTAGCCGCTTCCACATCCAGGATCGCCCTGGCGACGGGTGCAATCGTGCTGCCTTTGCGGCATCCGCTCCATATCGCCAAGGCCGCACTGTCCGTCGCCTCCCTTTCGAAAGACCGGCTCGTCCTCGGTCTCGGCTCTGGAGACCGGCCGAGCGAATATGATGTTTTCGGAGAGGAAATTGAGAACCGCAAAGCACTCTTTCAATCGCATTGGGAGCGCCTCGCCGCTGCGCTCAGTCCGGATCAGAAGGTCGTCGATGAAGGCGGTCGCGTGCGAAACGAGTTCGCCATCAGGCCTGCGCTGCGACAACCGCTCATTCCCATGGTGGCGGTCGGTTCATCGTCGCAATCGCTCGAATGGATTACCCGCCACGCAACAGCCTGGATGACCTATTACCGGCCGCTACCCGTTCAAAAAGATCGGTTGGCGCTTTGGCACAATGCCCGGGCTAAGGTCACCGCTGATTTTCGCGGCTTCGGTCAGTCCATGGTCCTGGATTTGCTCGATAATCCTCAGGCCTCTTATGAGGAGATCAATCTCGGCGTCAGAGCCGGCAGGTTAAGGCTGATCGACGCTTTGTCGGCGATGCGTGAAGCCGGCATCCATCATGTCGCCTTCAACCTCGTTACCCAGGGCAGACCGCCCGGCGAGGTCATGGAAGAGATCGCAGCGGAGATTCTGCCGGCCATGCGGTAGCTTCGCGAACTGCCCTCAATGGTGGCATCGTGGAAATCATATTCGTGGGGACCCTGGCTTTTGCAGCCCTTGCCACCTATCTTTCCGCTGAAACTAAAAAGGGCTGATTTTGCTTCTCGAAATTTCTATCGTCATTGTTCTCACCCTCCTGAACGGCGTGCTTGCCATGTCGGAATTGGCGATCGTCTCATCCCGTCCTGCCCGCCTGAAAGTGCTTTCCGACCAAGGCAGCAGAGGCGCGACCATGGCAATGAGACTGGCTGAAGAGCCGGGCCGCTTCCTTTCAACGGTGCAGATCGGCATCACGCTCGTCGGCGTCCTGTCCGGCGCGTTCTCGGGCGCCACACTCGGCGCTCGGCTGTCGGGCTGGCTTGCCACGCAAGGCCTTTCGGTCGCAGCCGCCGATGCCATCGGCGTCGGTTCCGTCGTGGTCGCCATTACCTATCTATCGCTGATCATCGGCGAGCTCGTGCCGAAGCAGGTTGCTCTGCGAGCGCCGGAAGCGGTCGCCAGCAAGGTTGCGCCGGCCATGGTGTTTCTTTCCCGGGCTGCGGCCCCGCTTGTCTGGTTGCTCGATCTCTCGGGACGGCTGGTTCTGAGGGCACTTGGGCAATCCGGCAAGGCTGCCGATGGCGTCAGCGACGAGGAAATCAAAACGGTTCTTGCAGAGGCACAGAGCGCCGGCGTCATCGCTACGGAAGAGCAGGCGATGATCTCGGGTGTCATGCGATTGGCCGACCGCACCGCAAGAGCATTGATGACCCCGCGACGCGACGTGGAGGTCATCGATATCGAAGACGGTTTCGATGATGTTCGCGAACAGCTTCGCCGCACCGACAAGGCACGGCTGCCGCTGCGTAAGGATAGCTCCGATGAAATCATTGGCGTGCTGACCACCAAGGATTTCTTCGATGCGCTGGCTTCTGGCGGTCAGGCGGACATCCTGAAGCTTGCCAAACAGGTGCCGATCGTTTCGGACCTTTCCAGCGCCCTTGACGTGGTCAAGGCGCTGCGTCGCTCTTCTTCACACATGGTGCTCGTCTACGACGAATACGGTCACTTCGAAGGTGTCATCACATCGGGCGATATCCTCGAAGCCATCGTGGGAGCTGTTCAGGAGGAAACCGATGCCGACGGCGAGCAGGCTCTCGTCCGTCGCCACGACGGCAGCTATCTCGTATCCGGCTGGATGCCCATAGACGAGTTCGCCGACTTCATGAACCTGCAAATCGAGGGCGATCGCGACTACCAGACGGTCGCAGGCTTCGTGCTGCAAGAGCTGCGCCATCTTCCGGATGTGGGCGAAAGTTTCTCGAAGAGCGGCTGGCGCTTCGAGGTCGTCGATCTCGACGGCCGCAGGATCGACAAGCTGCTGGTGAGCGCGGACGACGCTCGCGAAGCCGATCACTGAAACTCATCAGAGAGCCACGCATTATCCCGAAGAATAGCCATTTGATGAAATCCGTTTCGCCCTAAAAGACAAGGCTCGCCGGATCGGCTTATGTTCCATAACACAGATTATCTGATTTGCGGCTGTAGCCGGGTACATTCTATTTTCAAGTGCGACATGCCAATGATTTCAATGGCTTCACTTTGGAGATTTTCGCATGTCCCGCTGCTATTCGCAATTGACCCTCGCCGACCGCCGTCGCCTTCATTACCTCGTCGAGCGCAAGGTGCCGATCAACGAGATGGCCCGTCAGCTCGGGCGCCATCGTTCGACCATCTATCGTGAGATTAGACGCAACACGTTCCATGACCGCGAGCTTCCCGAATACAGCGGCTACTTCTCGACGGTCGCTGACGACATTGCTAAAGAACGCCGACGGCGCTTGCGAAAGCTTCGACGCCATCCGCATCTGCGTCGCATGGTCATTGAGAAACTGGAGGCCTATTGGTCGCCGGAACAGATTGCCGGCCGTCTCCTGGCAGACAGCGTCAGCATGGTTCGCATCTGCGCCGAGACGATCTATCGCTTCATCTACGGCAAGGAAGATTACGGGCTTGGTCTTTATCGCTATTTACCGGAGGCACGCCGCAAGCGTCGCCCTCGTGGCTCCAGAAAGCCACGAAACAGCGTATTCCCCGCCAGTCACAGGATATCACAACGGCCTGATTTTATTAGTGATCGGTCTCAGTTCGGACACTGGGAGGGCGACCTGTTGATCTTCGAGCGTGACTTTGGCCTTGCCAACGTCACCTCACTGGTCGAGCGAAAGAGCCGCTACACCGTGACGATCAAGAACCCAAGCCGGCATTCGCGGCCGATCATGGACAAGATCATCGAAGCCTTCTCGCCTTTGCACGCCAGAGCTTCACCTTTGACCGCGGCACCGAGTTTGCCGGCTTCAGGGCTTTGGAAGATGGCATCGGCGCATGCAGTTGGTTCTGCGATCCCAGCGCGCCGTGGCAAAAAGGTGCGGTCGAAAACGCCAACAAGCGCATTCGCCGCTTCATGCCAGGCGACACAAATCTGGCCGAAGTGCCGCAATCGGCGCTGGTTCAACTCGCTCACCATCTGAACGACCAACCCCGTAAATGCCTTGGATACAAGACGCCGGCCGAAGTGTTCATGGCGCATTTGCAGGATCAGGCGTGATCCCCTACCCTGCAAAACAGGCGTGATGCACTTGGGTTAGCTTCTCCACCGGGCAGATTGCCATGCGATGCGACTGCCTCAATGCCCATCCCGAGCAACTGCATCTTTCGGGACAGTATCGACCAAATTCTTCCGATGGAAGATGAACAGCCCGGCAAGGACGATGATGACGGAGCCGATGACAATCTGGGTGTCCGGAATATCGCCGAAGAAAACGAAGCCTAGCGCGATTGCCCAGACCAGCAGGCTGTATTGCAGCGGAGCTAATAGCGATGCCGGAGCAAGTTTCAGGGATCGGGTTATCAGCATATGGGCGCTGCCGGCGACGATGCCGAGGGCGAGCATGGCGCCAAGATCGAGCGCTGAGGCGGAACGCCAGTCGCCAATGCTGAGTACCAACCCGGCAATGAGCGCACCGACCGTCTGCCATGCGACGAGAGTCGCATCCCGCGTCTGCCGCAGCCGTCGCCCGAGCACCAGGGTCAAAGCGAATGAGAGGCTGCCGCCAAGGCCGAAAAGCGATGGCCAGGAAAACATTGCCGCAGAAGGTCGGAGAGCGATCAATACGCCGATAAAGCCGACGAATACCGCCAGCCAGCGCCGCCAACCGATCTTTTCATTGAGAAAGAAATGCGAGATCGCCGCTACATAAATGGGCCCGGCCATATAGAAGGTCATGACATCGGCCAGCGGCAGATAAGCGACAGCGGCGTAAAAGAGAGCAACGTCGAGCGTTGTCATGACAACACGCAGAAGCTGCAGCGGCGGCCGTTCGAGGCGAAAAAGCCCGTCGCTGCCCTGCCGAGCGATCATCGGCGCCAGGATAATGAACGAACCGAACGAGCGTATCACCAGAATCTGGCCTACGGAGAAGCTCGCAACCAGCCACTTGCCCATGGCATCGTTCAGCGAAAACAGGAAGTCGCCGAGAAGCATCATCAGCATGCCGGCAAGCACAAGATTGCCGCTTGTTACGGCTTTGCTCACGCGCATACTATTTTATCCTTGCGAATCCGCGTTTCCACTACCTGCGCTTTAGCCGGTTTTGCCCCCTACCCGCAATGGCACTCATCAGCGACGGTTCATCCCGGAAAATCCAGCACCTGTGCACTCATTGTGGCACGCGCTCTTTCTGTAAAACTTGAGCGGATGTTTATAAATTCGGTTATATGATAACGTTTACGTGAACGGGTAAACCAAACTCGCCAGCGAGGACGGTCCACATGCCCATACGCTTTCATTGTTGCAGAACTACCTGCCGATATAGTCCGCTTGCCGGGTGAGAGAACATAAATGATGCAGCCGCCGGATGGATCATCAGAGCCGACGCACCGAGATCAAGACGGTGAGGATGAGCAGGTCCGCGAGCCGTTTGAATTGCTTCAGGCTCGATATCTGTCTCTCGCCGAGCGTTACGAATGGCTCGAAGCGATGATCAACTATGTGCCGGACTATATCTATGCCAAGGACAGGGATGGCCGGTTCCTTTTCGCCAACATGGCGATCGTCCTCAACAATGGCTTCACGCATGTCGATGAGCTGATCGGCCTTACCGATGCCGAAATTCACCCGATGGCCGATGCTCACAAGATCGAAGAAGTCGAACAGCAGGTGATGGAGAGCGGCGAGGCCGATCTTGGCGTCGAAGAGCGGCGCCTCAAGGGCGAAGGCTGGCTCATGATGTCGCGGGTGCCGCTGCGCGATAGAAACGGCAATATCATCGGCGTCGTCGGCGCATCGCGCGACATCTCCGCTCGAAAGCGGGCAGAAAAACTGATGAGTGCCCAGACGAAGCTTCTACAGGATGTGGCCCGAGGCGTTGATCTCGACGTATTTCTCAGGGAGTCCCAAGTCCTTCTTGAGGACTTGCTCAACGGCAGACGGGTGAGCTTCATCCTCAATGGCGAGCAAGCCGAACCGCTTGCCGGCGATATCCTGGAATTTCCCATTTTTTCGCGAGACGGCGGCCGGCATGGAGCCCTAGTAACGGTGCAAACCGATGGTGACGAGGCCGGGCTTATGGAATTTTTCGCCGGCATAGCACAGACTGTCGGCATAGCCATCGATCGCCATCGCGACATCGCCCATATTGCATACTTGGCCGAACATGACGCGCTCACCGGCCTGCCGAACCGCATGCTGCTCGATCGCAGGCTCAGCGCCCTCTTGGAAAAAGCATCACGGAAACAAAGGTCTCTGGCCGTAGCGTTCATCGACCTCGATAATTTCAAGCTGGTGAATGACACACTCGGCCACGCGGCCGGCGATGAATTGCTGACGGTGGTCGCGCGGCGCATATCGACCCATGTCGGCAATGGCGGCATCGTAGCGAGGATCGGCGGTGACGAATTCATCATCGTTCTGGAAGATCCCGCTGAGCCGATATATGAGGGGCTCGCGGCCGTCCTGGCAGACATATCCAAGCCAATGATCGTACAAGGCGTCGAGATCCGGGTAGGCTGTAGCATCGGTGTGGCTTGCGCCATGGAGCATGGCACGACGGCTTCGGAATTGTTCGCGAATGCCGATATGGCGCTCTATCGAGCCAAGGAAGCGGGACGCAATGCCATTCGCCTGTTCACGCCGGCCATGGCGGAGGACGCCCGCAACAAGCTGATCCGTATCGAAGAATTACGGCGTGCCGTGGAGCGGGACGAATTCGTGCTCCATTATCAGCCGCAAAAGGAAGTTCGCAGCGGCAAGATCATTGGCGTCGAGGCCCTCGTCCGGTGGCAGCATCCTACCGAAGGTTTGCTGCTTCCAGGCGCCTTCATTCCGCTCGCAGAGGAGACGGGACTCATCGTCACGCTCGGCGAAATCGTTCTGCGCAGAGCCTGTCAGCAAGCGCGGCTGTGGCAGGATCGCGGCCTGCCCGCACTACGTATGGGCGTCAACGTGTCAGCCCGGCAATTCCTGGAGAGCTCGCTGACGAACCAGGTCGCATCGGCATTGCAATCCGCTCATCTCGATCCGCAGTGGCTCGAGCTCGAATTGACGGAAAGCTTGATCATGCGTGACATCGAAGGAGCCATCGAGCGGATGCAAGAACTGAAGAAGTTGGGAGTCAGCCTCGCGATGGACGATTTCGGCACCGGATATTCAAGCCTGAGTACCCTCAGGCGCTTTCCACTTTCCCGGTTGAAAATCGATAGATCTTTCATCGCCGATATTCCGGAAAAGCCCGGCGATATGGCCATTACCTCCGCCATCGTATCGCTTGGCAGAACACTCGATCTGGAAGTCGTGGCGGAAGGTGTCGAGACCGAGGCGCAGGCCCGTTTTCTCGAAGGCGCCGGATGCGAACTGCTTCAAGGCTATCTCTTCGCCCGGCCTCTTCCCTCCTCCGAGATCGAAAGCCTGATTGCCGGAACCGCTGCGAAAGCGGTGTAGATATTCACCCGAAAGCGGCTTGATGCTTGCCGCATGCGGACGCGTCTCAAGGAAATGTCACGATCTCTATCCAGTTCGCACCGGCATTGACCGGATATCGCCCTACCAGGTCGAGACCGCCATCGGCATGGTCGATAGCATAGACCGACAGCCTGTCGGACCTCTCGCCGGATGCGACAAGAAATCGGCCCGATGGATCGATGCGGATGCCGCGCGGCTGCTGCTCGGTCGGATAGTTTGTGATGTAGGTCAGTCTTCCATTGCCTGCGTCGACGCGGAAGAGTGCAATTCGGCTGGTGGTTCTCTCCGTCGTATAAAGAAATTTGCCGTTCGGTGTAATGCCGATATCTGCGGCCCAGACCTTCGGCTTGTCGTTGTCTGCTGAAGCCACGGTCGGTGCAGGCGCACCGGATGTCGCCGAACCAGCCGGCGCGATGCCTGGTGACAGCCCGGCAAGCTCAGGAACGGAAGTAACACTTTCTATCTCGCTCAAAGTGCCCTTATTGGTATCGAGCGCATAATGGATGACATGGCCGGTCAGTTCGCTCAGGACGTACACTGCTTTATTGTCGGGAGAAATGACGATGTGGCGCGGACCAAAACCAGCGCCGGTCTCAACCTGCGTCGGATCGTTCGGCTTCAGTATTCCAGTCTCGGCGTCGAGAGTGAATTGCTGCACAGCATCAGAGCCGAGATTGGTGGCAAAGACATATTTTCCTGTCCGGTCACTGACGATCGAGTGGGCGTTGCGTCCGGTTGCGATCACTTGTTGAGCCTGCGCGGTGACCAACCCGTTCCTGCCGATCAGCAGCACGGCGATTTTGCTGCCGCCATAGGAAGCAGCGAATAGAAGCCCACCCGTCGGATCGAGGGAGATGTAGGCCATGCTGTCGGGCAAAGCGGCGACGGCCTCCTGCCTTAATTTGCCGCTTTCGGGGTCGATCGCCAGCGTCAATACCCGGTAAGGCTGCTCGCGAATGACCGCATAGAGATGCCGCCGGTCCGGACTGACGGCCATGGGCATGACCATCGGGCCAACATCAACGCTGGATATTGGCATGAGCGTGCCCGTCGCCCCATCCATCCTGTACGTATCGATCGTTCCGGCAACCGCCGCCGAGACATAGACGAATGTGCGAGATACGCTGGAAGGCGTCTGAACCACTAATCACCTCGTCTGAGCGTCGGATGTAACCGCCGATGATCGCTTGATATCATATGTCATAATATGACCATGGTATGTGTTGAGCATTATTGCGCCTGCAGCTCTGCCAGAAGACGATAACGTCGCTGGCTCGCCAGCATATGAGCCCGCATCGCCTGACGCGCCCGCTCAGGGTCCTGGTCGGCAATCGCCGTCAGTATTTCCGCATGCTCGGCATGCACCTTCTCCAGATAGGCGCGATCATTCGCTTCAGGCAATGTCGGAAACTGTCTGCGCGGGATGGTTCGGGCGCCGAAATGCCGGAGTACATCGACATAGAAGCGATTGTTCGTGGCAGCGGCAATCGCCATATGGAATTCATAATCCGCTTCGACGGTCGAGAGCCCCTGCTCTATCAGCAGCGCCATCTTGCGGTTGGCGGCAGCAATTGCAGCCTCCTGTTCGGCCGTTCTGCGATAGGCGGCGATTGCCGCCGCCTCGCCTTCCGCAGCCATGCGGAATTCCAGCAACTCCAGCGTTTCGGGAATGCTTTTGACTTCGACAGGCGTCAGCAGCAGGCCGGATCGTGCCGACGTTTCGGAAACGAATACCCCTTTGCCCTGAACGGGCTTGACGAGACCTGCGGCACGAAGATCGGCAATCGCCTCGCGCACCACGGTACGGCTGACATCGAAGGCCGCTTCGAGCTGCGGTTCCGTCGGAAGCTGGTCGCCTGCCTGAAGCTTGCCGGACTCGATCTGCATGCGCAATTCATCGATGACCCTTTGTGCCAGCCTTTGCCTCGCCCGGGCATTTGTCGTCATTCCCGATCCCCGATTCTATTCCCGCTGTTCATCCGCAGTCGCTTCTTATGGTCAGCGTTAAGTCATAATACGAATAGTCTTAACATGGGGCGCATCGAATGCAATCGGGGCAGGCAGGCAATTAGATTTCCCAGCCCGACGTGTATGCTCTGGCTCGTAAGCCGGATGACAATTCCAGCTTGACCTCGACCGTTTTCTTCAGCCGTGCCGCAAGGGCATCGGACAGGATTGAGCCATCGATCCAATCCCTCTCCGTGGCATACACGACATAAGGATTGATCACGCATTTGAAATCAAGCATCAGCGACATGGCGAGGCTTCCATATGCCATATAGCTATGCGGGAGCCCACCGGAACAGACGAAAGTAACAATCTGGTCGAACCAGGCCGATTTTCGTCCGCCCTCCCCGGTCGCACCGGTAAGCTCGATCAGGCTCTTGGCAGCGCTGCCCACCGACCAATTGTAAATGGGGACAGCAAGCAGCACACCGTCCGCATCGCGAATTGCGCGATACAGCCTTTCGTATGAAGGATGCTCATAGCAGTTCAAGTTGTCGAATACAGGCAGCTCGAGATCCTGAAGATCGATAAACTCAACCTCAACCTCTCTCTCTCGCAATAATTTTTCTGCCTCACGCGCCATGCGGCGGCTCCGACTTTCCGGGTCCATGCTGCAGGACAGAATGGTGATTTTCGATGGATGCATCTCTGTTTTGCTCCGTCGTCAGCGGCATCAGATGAAACCGCACCGCATCTTAGGATTAAGCGGATTCTCCCTGTCTACAACGCACTTTTTTCTGCGCAATCGCTGCATTCCATCGATGCCGCATACGCCGCGTCGTGTCAAAACCGCATTTTCCGAAGCCGGCTCATTCATCGCCTCCGCACTAAATAATCTCTTTTCAACAGCAATAATTACATAGCCTTATCGGTACATCCTCAAGCGAATTCTCCCCGTGACAGCAAGGCGCCATATCGCAATCCCATGATTTCCGCATAATCATATTGACATTTGTCGAAAGCACTTCGAATATTGTCAAAATCATGCTGAGCAGCAATCGACGGCGACGTCGTGGCTCGCTCCGGCATCCGGAATGCGGAGGAGAAAGTGGAATTCCTGCTTGAAGTAGAGGGGCTGAAAAAGTCCTTTGGCGGCGTCGCTGCATTGCGCGATGGGCGCTTGCAGCTGCGCCCCGGTTCCGTCCACGCCTTGTGCGGCGGCAACGGTGCGGGCAAATCGACGTTCCTCAAGATCCTGATGGGCATTCACAAGCGCGATGCCGGCTCCATTCGCCGCCGCGGCAAGGATGTGGACTACGCCAGCCCCGCCGAAGCGCTCGCCGCCGGCATCGCCATCATCGAGCAGGAACTCAGCCCCATCCCGCACATGACGGTTGCGGAGAACATCTATCTCGGCCGCGAGCCATCGGCGCGCTTTGGCGGCATCGATTTCAAGACGATGAACCGCAACGCACAGGCGCTGCTCGACCGGCTGCAGTTCAATATCCGCGCCACGCAATTCATGATGAACCTCTCGGTCGCGCAGGTTCAGCTGGTGGAGATTGCCAAGGCGCTCAGCCACGATGCCGAGGTGATCTTCATGGACGAGCCGACCTCGGCGATCGGCGAGAAGGAAGCGCAGCAGCTGTTTGCGACCATCGAGCGGCTGAAGGCTGAAAGCAAAGGTGTTGTCTACGTCTCGCACCGCCTGTCCGAAATCTTCCAGATCGCCGATTCCTACACGGCCTTTCGCGACGGGACCTATGTCGGCAGCGGCGCGCTTGCCGATATCGATCGGCCCGGCCTCATCCGCATGATCGTCGGCCACGAACTTGGCGAGGAATACATCAAGACCAACGTACCGACGGCAGCGCCAGGGCTGGAAGTCGCCGGGCTTACAGCAGAGCGCAAGGTCAACGACATCTCCTTTACCGCACACAAGGGCGAGATTTTCGGCATTTATGGCCTGATGGGGTCCGGTCGTACCGAGATCTTCAACTGCATATTCGGCGTCGATGCCGTCAGCAGCGGCCAGATCAAGCTTGCTGGCGAGCCCATCATCGTGCGCAAACCAGCCGAAGCCATGCAGCACGGCATCGCCTTCGTCACCGAAGATCGCAAGCTGACCGGCCTCAACCTGATCGATAGCGTTCGCAACAATATCTGCCTTGCGAGCCTGCCCGAAATGAGCCCGAATTTTTCGATGGATCGCAGGGCCGAGGCCAGCGCCAGCCAGGACATGATCCAGCGCTTCGGCATCAAGGCGGCACGCGACAGCATGCCGGTTTCCGGCCTTTCCGGCGGCAATCAGCAGAAGGTCGTGCTCGGCAAGTGGTTCCTGCGCAAGCCGAAAGTGCTGCTGCTCGATGAGCCGACACGCGGCGTCGATGTCGGCGCCAAGCGCGAAATCTATCGCATCATCTGCGACTTCGCCGCTGAAGGCGGCACCGTGATCATGATCTCATCCGAAATAGACGAGGTTCTCGGCATGTCAGACCGCATCCTGGTGATGCGCCAGGGACGATCTGCCGGAATTCTCAAGAGGGAGGAGGCCGACGCGCAATCGCTCGTGCATCTGTCGACCTGAATGCGACAGGCATCGAAGCTCAAGAGAATGCGTCCGGCAACAAAAGGTATCTGCAATGTCCGCCACTGATAACAATCAGCCCAATTCCTGGTTCGGCTCGGACCGGCGCCGATTGATCATTCAGGAATACGGGATTTTTCTCGCCTTCCTGCTGCTCGCCATCGTCCTCTCATTCTCGAATGAGTATTTCCTGACGGCCGGCAACATTTCCAACGTCTTGCTGCAGACCTCGATCAACGGCGTGCTCGCGATCGGCATGACATTCGTCATCCTGACGCGGGGCATCGACCTTTCCGTAGGCTCCGTGGTTGCGCTCACAGGGATTGTCAGCGCAAGCTTCGCAACGACCTCGGCGACGGCCGGCATTGTCGGTGCGCCGTATCCGCCCTATGTGGCGCTCGCCGCCGGCCTCTTGGTTGGTGTCGCCTGTGGCGCCGTGGTCGGCCTCATCGTCTCGCGCTTTGCCGTTCCCGCTTTTGTCGCGACGCTCGGCATGCTCTCTGCTGCCCGCGGCCTGACGCTGATCTATGGCGGCGGCAAGCCTGTGCCGGCACTGACTCCCGATTTCCGCTGGATCGGCACGGGTAACGTGCTCTCGATCCCGATGCCGGTCATCCTGCTTGCCATCGTCTTCATCGTCGCATGGTGGGTCCTGAACCGCACCCGCTTCGGCCGATACATCTATGCCGTCGGCGGCAATCCACATGCTGCCATCACCTCAGGCATCAATGTCAGCAAGCTGCGCTTCCTCGTTTACGTCATTTCCGGCGGCCTCTCCGGTCTGGCAGGCATGATCCTTGCTGCCCGCACCGGCTCCGCCCTGCCGCAGGCCGGCATCGCCTACGAACTCGACGCGATCGCGGCTGTCGTCATCGGCGGCACCAGCCTTTCCGGCGGCGTCGGCCGCATCACCGGCACACTGATCGGCGCATTGATCATCGGCGTCATGAACAACGGCCTCGATCTGATGGGCATCCAATCCTACTACCAGCAGGTCCTCAAGGGCGCGCTCATCGTCGGTGCCGTCATGCTCGACCAAAAGAGAAACCTGGGCGGTTGAGCCCGAAGACATTCCAGTGTTGGCACTCGGAAAACCAAACGGCACGTCAAGACGACGGCCGGACTTTCAACGGAGGAGACTTATAATGAAGAAATTATTGATTGCTCTTGCTGCAGCGACCGCAATTCTGGCGTCACCTGCCCTCGCCCAGGACAAGAAACTGAAGATAGGCGCGGCACCCTACGGCCTGAATGCCGAATTCATGCAGATCTGGTCTGCAGCGCTGAAGGAACATCCCGCCGTCAAGAATGGCGATGTCGATCTGACCATCTTCGACGGCCGCTATGATGCGCTCGTGCAGCAGGAGCAGGTCAACACGATGATCACGCAGAAGTTCGATGCGATCATCTTCGTGCCGATCGATATCGAAGCTGCAGCGACGGCTGTTCAGGCCGCTCATGACGCCGGTATTCCGGTCGTCGGCTCGAACACTCGCGTCAATTCCGATCTGCTGACCGCCTATGTCGGTTCCGACGACACGATCTCCGGCTACATGGAAGCCAAGACCGTCCTCGATAAGATCGGCTGCAAGGGTAATGTCGTCATCCTCGAAGGCCCGATCGGCCAGTCGGCGCAGATTTCGCGTCTCGAAGGCAACAAGAAGGCGCTTGCCGAGTGCCCGAACGTAAAGGTGCTGGAAGACCAGACCGCCAACTGGTCGCGTGCCGAAGCCCAGACCCTGATGGAAAACTGGCTGACGTCTCATCCCGGCCAGATCAACGGCGTCATCGGCCAGAACGACGAGATGGCGCTCGGCGCGATCGAAGCGATCAAGGCTGCCAAACTTAACGTCAAAGACTTCGCCATTGCCGGCATTGACGGCATCACTGATGCGCTCCACGCAGTCAAACAGGGTACGATGACCTCAATCCTGCAGGACGCCAGCGCGCAGGCCCAGGGCGCTCTCGATCTCGCGATCTTTGCCGCCAAGAAGGGCAACTACAAGCCGGAATCCAAGATCTGGGAACAGTATCCGGCCATGCCGTTCAACGACGGCAAGGACAAGAACTACAATGTTCCGTGGACCCCGGTAACGGCCGAGAACGTCGACAAGCTGCTGGAAACCCGCAAGTAAGATCAATGTGGCGGGGCGAACCATCGCCTCGCCGCACCCCGAAAACAGAGGCTTGAAAAAGATGACCGAGACATCCTCAGACATTGATTTGAATTTCTCGCTCTCAGGCAAGACAGCGCTTGTCACGGGCGGCGGCTCCGGCATCGGTGCTGCTGTTGCGGCGGCATTCGCCTCCAAGGGCGCAAAAGTCGCGGTTCTCGATATCAATGTCGATATGGCAAAGGCCAAGGCATCCGAAATCGGTGGCGGCGCTGAAGCATTCGTCTGCGACGTGTCCGATCCTGCCTCGGTCAACAAAGCGGTCAGTGATGTCGTCGCGCATTTCGGCGGCATCGATATCGCCGTCAACAGCGCCGGCGTCGTCTTCTTAGCCGCCGCCGAAGATCTGCCGCTCGACTACTGGGACAAGACGATCAACATCAATCTCAAGGGCACGTTCCTGGTCACGCAGGCTGTTGGCCGCGCCATGATAGCCGCCGGCAAGGGTGGCAAGATCGTCAACCTCGCCTCGCAGGCCGGCACCGTCGCCATCGAAGAGCATGTCGCCTACTGCGCCTCCAAGTTCGGCGTGATCGGCATGTCCAAGACCTTTGCCGCCGAATGGGGCAAACACGGCATCAACGTCAACACCATCTCGCCGACCATCGTGCTGACCGAACTCGGCAAGAAGGCCTGGGCCGGTGAAAAAGGCGAAACCGCCAAGAAGCGCATCCCCACAGGCCGTTTCGCCTTGCCGCAGGAGATTGCAGCCGCCGCTGTTTTCCTCTCCTCGTCCGGCGCGGACATGATCAACGGCGCCGATCTGCTGATCGACGGCGGCTACACCATTCTTTGAGCGCAAGCGCTCGACAATTTCGACAGGAGAGACCATGCAGCGGTTCATCAACAATCCCGATGAAGTCGTTGAAGACACTGTAAAAGGCTTCATCAAGGCGCATTCGGACATCGTCCGTCTGGCAGACAATCCGCGCGTTGTCGTCGCCAAGGATGCTCCGCATGCCGGCAAGGTCGGCGTGATCACCGGCGGTGGTTCCGGTCACGAGCCCGCCTTCATCGGCTATACGGGCAAGAACATGCTGGATGCGGTCGCAGTCGGCGAGCTCTTTTCGTCCCCGACGGCCAAGAGCTTCCACGACGCCATCCGCGAGGCCAATGGCGGACGTGGTGTTATCTGCCTTTACGGCAACTATGCCGGCGACAACATGAACGTGAAGATGGCGACGAAGCTTGCCGCCAAGGACGGCATCGAAGTCGCGACCGTCGTCGCCAACGACGATGTCTGCTCGGCACCACCGGAGGAGCGCGAGAAGCGCCGCGGCGTGGCCGGCGAAATCTTCATGTGGAAGATCGGCGGCGCCAAGGCTTCCCAGGGTGCGAACCTGGAGGAAGTACGCGTGACCGCGCAAAGGGCGATCGACAATTGCCGCTCCGTCGGTATCGGCCTTGGTCCCTGCACTCTGCCCGCCGTCGGTCATCCGAATTTCCAGATCGAACCCGGCACGATGGAAGTTGGCATCGGCCATCACGGCGAACCCGGCGTTCGCATCGAGCCGCTGAAGACGGCAGCGGAGATAGCCGAGGATATGTGCCAGATCGTGCTCGATGATCATAATCTGGCCGCTGGAACGGAAGTGGCCGTCCTCGTGTCAGGCCTCGGCGCGACACCGGTCAACGAGCTCTACATCCTCAACGACACGATCGAGACGAAGATCTCCGAACGGGGATTGAATATCCACAGGACCTATATCGGCAACTACTTCACGTCGCTCGAAATGGTCGGCGCGACGCTGACCGTGATGGCACTCGACGAGGAGCTGAAAGAGCTTCTGGACGTCGAGGTCGAGTGCATGACACTGCTCTGAGGGGGACGCACGCATGCAGACATTCAACAATGCAACATCGGGTGATATCGTCTTGGCGATGACCGATCGTATCGTCGAGAACCGCGCCTATCTCAGCGAGATCGACGGCAAGATCGGCGACGGCGACCATGGCGTCAACATGGCCAAGGGCTTCGGCATGGCCGCGGAACGCCTGAAGGGCAAGAACCAGTCGCTGTCAGCCTCGCTCGATACGCTGGGCACGGTACTGATGACCGAGATTGGCGGCTCCATGGGCCCGCTCTACGGCGTCATGTTCACCGAGATTGCCGAAAAGCTCGACGGCATCGAGGCCATCGATAGCGCAGCCTATAGCAAGGCGTTGCATGCCGGGCTCGAAGGTATCCAGTCGATCGGTTCCGCCAAAGTCGGCGACAAGACGCTTCTGGACACGCTGGTTCCGGCAATCGAGGCGTTCGATGCTGCCAATGCTGTGGGCAAGTCCTTTGCCGAGGCGCTCGATGCATTAGTCGCAGCTGCCGAGGCTGGTCGCGACTCGACGCTTAACCTCGTTGCCAAGATCGGCCGCGCCAGCCGGTTGGGTGAACGTTCGCTTGGCGTTTTGGACGCCGGCGCCACCTCCTGCGCCATCATCCTGAAGGAGCTTTCGGAAGGCGCGCGCGCACGGCTGCAATAACAGGGCTCTCCCAAGGCTGCGCGATCCCGTGCTCCACCACGGGGTCGCGCGCCGCCCTTCCCCAAGAAGAAGCATTTGCAAACATGCGTCATTGCTTTCATCTTCAGGCGAAAACGGGAAGCAGTGAATCATTATGACAGGCAAAGCATCTTCGGTCGGCAAGAACAGTGCAAGCAAGACGGGCGTGCCGGATGCGACCGATAGCATGCCCTTGCGCTATGGCGACGACCCCTATGTCTGGGCCTGCTGGCTCTATTACGAAGATGGCAAGACCCAAGGCGACATCGCCGAGATTATGGGCATTTCGCGGGCGACCGTGAACAGCTATCTCGCCGATGCCCGCAGCCGCGGCATCGTCAATATCTCACTCGAGCCCTCTCGCCTGAGTTCGCTCTCCATCGCCCAAGAACTCAAGCGCCATTTCGGCCTGCAGGATTGTCTCGTGGTGCCGAGCGACGACGGATCGCGGCCGCTGATCGACCGCCTTGGAACCGCTGGCGCGCAGGCCATCGCCCGCCTGCTGAAATCCGGCGACACGCTTGCCGTCGCCTGGGGCCGAACGGTTCTCGCGGTCGCGGAGCAGGCCAATGTGCCGAACCTGCAGGATGTTACCATCGTCCAGGCAACCGGTGGCACCCGTGCACTCTTTGCCTACACGCCGGAACTCTGTGCCAGTGCCTTTGCCAATGTGACAGGCGGCAGGCTCATCAATATCACGGCTCCTGCCATCGTTTCGGCGCCCGAGGTTCGGGAGATCTTGTTGCGCGAACCATTGGTCGAGGATCAGTTTGCCACGCTCTCTAAAGCTAACAAGGCGATCTTCGGCGTGGCGTCGCTGCGACCGAACTCGACGGTTCACAGCAGCGGTTTCTTCGAGTCCGTCTCCCTGCAGGATTATCTGGCCAAGAATGCTGTCGGCGTTCTTGCTGGCCGTTTCATCGACGCCAAGGGCCAGCCCGTTGCAGGGCCACTCGATGATCGCACCATCGGCATATCCCTCGACATGCTGAAATCCATCGGGCTACGCATCGCCGTCGCGGGCGGCTTCGACAAGGTGCCCGCAATCCTCGCCGCTTTGCGCGGCGGCTATATCAACGTGCTGATAACCGACGCTGCCACCGGGCGCGGCATTCTGAATGCGGATGGCGTCACCGAATTCGATCAGAAAGCCCAGCAGCGTCCGCGCGTGGACAATAGCGTCGCCCTGCCCAGCAGCTATAGAACCCATATCAAGAAATTCCTCAACAATCCCGACGATGTCGTCGACGAGATGCTCGAAGGCATCGTCAAGGCACATGCCTCGCATATCGTGCCGATCAAGGGATCGAACCGCGCACTGATGGCGCGAACCGGCCCAAGGCCGGGCAAGGTCGGCTTGGTGATCGGCGGCGGCACCGGGCACGAGCCCTGCTTCCTCGGCTATGTCGGCAAGGGGCTCGCCGATGCCGTTGCCATCGGCAACATCTTTTCGTCACCGCCACCGACGCCGATCCTCGAATGCGCCAAGGCGTCGTCCGGCGGCAAAGGCGTGCTCTTCGTCTATGGCAACTACGCCGGCGACGTCATGAACTTCGAGATGGCCGCCGAAATGGCGCAAGAGCAGCAGATCGACGTTCGAACCGTGCTGACGACGGACGATATCTCCTCCTCGCCGATCGAGGATCGCGAAGGACGGCGTGGGGTTGCCGGCAATTTCTTCATTTTCAAGATCGCGGGTGCTGCCTGCGACAAGGGCTTGTCGCTCGATGCATGCGAGGCAGTGACACGCAAGGCCAATGACCGGACGTTCACGATGGGCGTTGCGCTGGAGCCTTGCTCCCTGCCGCAGACGCGACGCCACAACTTCGAAATTGGGCCTGACGATATCGAATTCGGCATGGGCATTCATGGCGAACGCGGCGTGACCCGCGAGAAGATGATGAGCGCCGACGAGATCACCGACCGGGTGATGGACCGGATATTCTCCGAAATGAAGCCGGTTGCGGGCGATCGGGTGGCCGTGCTCATCAACTCCTTCGGCGCGACGCCGCTAATGGAGCTCTACATTCTGTTCCGCCGCGTCGAACAGAGGCTGAGCGCCAAGGACATCAAGATAGAGGCAAACTGGGTGGGGCATTATTGCACGTCGCTGGACATGGTCGGTGCATCCATATCCATCCTGCATCTCGATCAGGAATTGACCGAAATGTTGAACCGTCCATGCGACACCTTCGCGCTGAAGGTCGGATGAAGCTATAAAAATGTGCCCGGCGACAACAGAAATGGCCGGGACCGGGAGGAAGACCATGCCGGAAAAAGCCGCGCGATGCCTGGGCACGATGTTTCAGCGCATATCGATTGCGATCAATGCCGAAAAAGACCGTCTCTCCGAGCTGGATGGCGCGATCGGCGACGCCGATCACGGCATCACCATGTCGCTCGGCTTCATGGCGGTGAATGCCGAGCTGGCAAAACTCGATCTCGCGCAGGTATCGCCCTCGGAGATCTTCTCTACCGCAGCCTCTGCCTTCCTGGATGCCGTCGGCGCCTCGACCGGCCCGCTCTATGCCACCGCCTTCCGGCGGGCCTCGCAAGCACTGAAGGCGGATGAATCCCTCTCTCCGGCCTGCCAGGCCATGATCATCGACGAGATGCGGGCCGGCATTCAGCAACGCGGCAAGGGCCAGCGCGGCGATAAGACCATGCTCGACGCCTGGATCCCCGCCGCCGAAGCCGCCATCGAGGCACAGGCACGCTCACGCGATGTTATCGCCATGTGGAATTCCATCGTCGACGCCGCCGAAGCCGGAGCGAATTCCACAAGCTCCATGGTGGCCGCCCGCGGCCGGGCGGCACGGCTGGGGGAACGATCGCTGGGACATATCGATCCGGGGGCGGCTTCGGCGGTGATTATACTGCGGGCGATGCGGGATACGTTTGAGGCGGGTATGGTGGATGGTTAGGCGATTAGGAGCTTACTGACATGTGATCTTGCCAAATTGCGCTCATCAATGCCTACTCGATATTGGTTAGCCCACTCTCGTCGTTCCGATTTCAGACTTATCGAGGCAACAATTAGATGTCCGGATGCTTGATTCGCTCCCACGCTTGACCGTCAAATCGAAAAATGTCCTTTGAAGCGACCACCCATAAAACATCTCCGAAAGATTGCGCAAAGAACGGCCCATTATCAATGGATTCAGGATCATCGCGACTCACAAGACGCGGCAGGGGCGGCTGGAATCTGCGGAATTCGCCGATGCTTGGATCAAGCTCGTAAAGGCCGCCCGGCCTGACGCTCGCTGGCAAGACGAGCTTGCCGCGATAGGGCGTGATAGAATGAAACAGATTCAATCGCGTGTCGGCGTTTACTGGAGCGAAGCCGCGATTGCGGCTGCCATGCAAAATAACACCCTCACGACCGCAGACCCAGACACTTTCGGCGTTTTCAATATAAATGCCGGTCAGCGCAGCTTCAGCCAGCGGAATATTGATTTCATGCAGCTCACTGCCGTCCCAGAAGCAAAGGACAGGCTTTGTTCGCTCGGTTCCACACACATAGACGGCATCTTCTGAAAGCCCCTTGATATCGTAGAAAACTACCTCTCGCGTACCTGGATTGAGAGCTTTCTGGATTATCCATTCTTTCCAGCCGAGCTGCCCCAAGCTAGGGCCACTCTCCAACAACCGCTTCTTTGCTTCAGGATCATTCAGCACCGCGTCAGATAGCATTCGCCAGTCATCGCGGCCGTGACGCACGTAAACCTGCCCGCCGGCGCCGCAAGCGTAAAGCCGCTCGCCAATCTGGGAGATTTTCAACATCTTGCCGTAGAATTTGGAATCGTCCGCCGTTGTGCCTGCACCGACAATCCGCTCCTGGAATCTATCGGGCGATGCGAAATGATAAACATCGCCTTCTGCTGACAATAGAACGAAATAGGACTGAGATGAATCGTGGTCATTAAAATAGACCACATCCTGAACGCTGAGCGGGAAATTTTCGTAATACCAATGTTCACCAAGATCGGCTCGATGGCGATACTGATAAGCACGCGCGTCGGGTTGATAAATCTCGGAATTCCCTAGCACCGCGACAATAGAAAGCACATTCTCGGATGCTGCGCACGCTCGGGATAACATTCTCACGCTATTGCTCGCCTTTCGAATGTGTCCTCGTACCGCCTCCGTTTCCGGCAAATACGCTAAAGATCCGGATGCTCAATCCGCTCCCATTTGTTTCCATCGAAGCGAAAAATATCCTTCTGACCGACAACCCAGAGAACATCCTCGATTGCACCAGCATAGAAAATGTAGTCGCCGCGCAGTTTCGGCAATGCGGGTGAAAATCTCTTCAGATCGGAGGTTTTCGGATCGAGCTCGAAGAGCCCGCCCGGACGCGTGCTCGATGGCAAGACCAATTTGCCTCGATAGGGTGCAATCATATGAAAAAGATTACGCTGCGGTCGCAACGAAACCGGTGTAAAGCCGCGAGCATAGCTGCCGTGCAGCAATACGCCTTCTCGACCACAGATCCAGATGCTGTCAGGGCTATGCCGGTGAGAGCTGCCTCCGAAAGGTGGGTATTCAGTTCATGAAGCGTATCGCCATCCCAGAAGCATAGAATTGGCTTTGTGCCTTCCTCTCCGCAAAGGTATATTGCGTCGCCACGGACACCTCTTATGCAATTGAAATAGACATTGCGCGGTTCATCCTTTTCAGAATTCATCAACCAATCGAGAAATTTGGGATCAGTGGTATCGGGAGCTTTGGCAGCGACTTTACGATGAGCTTCCGGATCATATAGAAGCTTATCTGTCAAAAGACGCCAGTCATCGCGCCCGTCGCGTATGTAAATTTGGCCGCCCGCTCCGGTAGCATATAATACGTCTTCTATAGACGCGATCGACAGTAGTCGGCCATAGCCCTTAGCGTCATCGGCCCAACTTCCGGCGCCATGAATTTTCTCGCGAAAATTACCCTCTCGCCACGCGTGGTATACGTCGCCCTCCGAAGACATGTAGGTCAGATAATCGGTCGTCGGGTCAACATCCGGATTGCGGTACAACGTTATGTCCTGCATGTGGAAATTAAAGTTGCAATAGTACCATTGTTCGCCAACTTTACCGTCATGCTCAAAACGATAGATCCGGCAGTCAGGATCATACCTGTCCGACGTCTCCTGCACCGCATTGACAATCACGACGTTGTCGGACCAAGCGCAGGCACGGGTAAGTTCTAACTTAAGTTTCTCGATCACTATTTTAAGTTCGCTCCGGAAACGGCCTCAGCATAAATGGCTGTATCAAAGACCAGAATCTGAAGAAACGTCTGTCCCCGCACCAACGCCACTGCCTCTATCTACTCCCTTTAAATGGCCGCTCTGAGAGGTCCGCCGGTATGTCCCGTTGGACCCATTCTTGGCCGTCAAAAATGAAATAACGAAGGCCGTAGTCGAAAACGTAGAGCTTTTCGTTGCGGGCAAAAATAGTCGATGGCTGAATTCTCCGGGACCCTAGCTTGATCTTTACCTTCGGTGAGAAGGTCTTCGCGAGATGACCATCAAATTGGAATATTTCGGAATCAGCGATAAGAACTAAGTTGCCTTGCCAGAACGCCCCGCCAAAAAAGTTTTTTTCTCGATCGGGAACTGACGAAATCTCCGAAAGACCTCTTGGAGGGACACCCTCCATTACAAGTCCGTCCGAACCTATGACGTAGTCACTACCGTTCACTCCGCTTACGAAACTCGCGACATACGGGTAGTCGGATATTGCACTGGCTATACGCTGCGGCAATTTATGCTGTTTCCACGCATCAGGTTTGCCGCTGAAGAGCGTCGTCAGTTGCGGAAAGGCATTTCGCTCGGCCGACAGCTTTCTCTGAAGCGCGAGCACTTCATCTCCCGTCATGTCCTTGCGATAGAGGGGATGGCCGGGATAGAGATTAAAATACCGTGTATCCGCGGCCTGAGTTGCAGCCACGAAAATATCGCCCTCGCCGCTGACTCCAAGAATCGACCATTTCGGCTCCCGGTAGGGGTACTCCGATTTCAAGGGCGGGGCCGCCTCTTCCCAGAGCGCATCCTTGCCGAGCTTCAGAAAACCGTCACTGCCTGCCACTAACCAACGATTGTCAAATGGAAGGATCGAGTTGAATTCGATGTCCGGCGCAGCCTCAGATTCGGCCCGGGTACCTGGAATGACTGAATGTTCCGACCCTTGAGGACCCACAACATATATGTCGCCGTTGAGGCTGATCGCTACATAGGATGGCGCGCCATCCTTATCCGTCGCAGGCAGCACTTGGATATCACGGAGTTCTCGCCGAACGTCTGAGCGAGAGAAGGTTTGCCCGATAACGTCACGCATAAGGATAATGGTATAGGGATCATCCCAACGCGGACCACCAACAAGAAGAGCAAAATAGCGACCATCGTCGGCCATGGCTGCACCGTAGAGCTTCGGATTCCATTCGCCATAAAGCTCTTCGAAGTTGTCCTCATCGTCCAATATATCAGCCTTGGTTAAAGTTTCCGTCGCTTGAGAAAACGCCGGCCGGATATTTATGGAACTCCATTTCGTCACATCAGGCGTCCCCATGGGTACCTCCCTTTACGCCAGCGCATGGACCTACACAGAGAGTTTTCTCACGGTTTCGATGACAAACCTTTGAAATCACGCTGCAGTAGTTCCGATGGAATGTCGATTTCGGTCCAGCGCTCGCCATCGAAGCTATGCACACCGTGTTTTGCGTCGAAGTAATAAAGCATATCATCGACGGTCTGAACTTTGATGGGCGTCGGAATGTTCTTGTTGACTGTCGGATCAAGGACTGGCTTGAGAGGAGACAAAAGATGTCCGTCGAACCAATGAAGGCCATAGTCTGAGGCGAGCACCATGCGGTCTTTGAACTTGGTGATCGAAATGAGCTTTTCACTATCTCCTTTGAAAGAAACGTCCTGAAATCCAAGGTCGGCGTTCCCGACCAGAATCACACCATTGTCGCCGACGGCCCAGACTTTGTCTTTGCTCTCAATGAAGATATCGGCGAGCGTTGCCGGTTCTGGATAGAATTTTCCAGATCGAGGCATGGCGACAACCTGCCAATCCTGGCCATCCCAGTGGTAAAGCCGGCCCTCAATAACGCGTGTTGGAGCTTTCTTAGCGGCCTCTTCCAGATCCAATGCCTCTTCGTAACGCCCCTGTTTTACGAGTTCTTGATGGCGGGCATTTTCTTCCTCGGTAAGCTTCCGCCTCTCATTCTTCGGATAATAGCTGACGCTCATATATAGGTCAGTATCCGTCGTACCTGTCAGGCATCCGAAATTCAGATAGTCATAGGTTTCGGGCGCTCGAGGCAGCTTGTCCTTGTGGAACCAGTCCCAGCGGCCGCCGGCGATTCGGTAGAGTTGCGAGTGATGACCGGTAACGAGAAACGTATCGTCAATCTGCGTCATCGCATTGACGTATCCAGGTCGGTCGCGTCTTCAGAATAGACGCCCGCACCGCCGATCTTGAGCTTCGAGGGCTTCTGATCGTCAACGGGCAAGGTGTAGACCTCTCCCTCGTCACTGAGTGCATGAACGAGTGGTCGTCCGTCAGCCCCGCGCTGCGCCGTCAGGCCGGTAATATTGCGCGGCATATCGAACCGAGTCCACGGCTGCTCAAATTGCCCTTCGTAAACGAGAACATAAGCGTACATGTCCTCATAGTCCTTGTTGCTGAAGCTGATCGCGAACGTGCTCCGATCCAAGGCAACGGCGGCATAGAGGCGATATGGGTCGAAGGGCTTCATCACGGATATTTCCCTGCGTTAAGGACTTTGATCACGTCTTCATTTCGCGGCATTTTGGGCGGACGCATTGTCGTGCGACCAGGCTGTTCCCTTTTGCCCGCTACTTGCATGTCAGCAGCTTGCTTCGCCATTTTCCTACATTTTTCTGGAAGGCTTTCTACCTGATCTAAGCCTTGTGCGCCTCGTCCCTGATTTTCCCAAGTGGCGCGGTCCCTTGTGGATTGTAAGTCTTTCCCAGCGCCGTAAGCGCCGGATTGAGAGACGAGTGTACTGCATCGTCATCTGTACGGTGCATCCCTTCCGAAAGGCAAATCGCCTGTCCTTCATTATAAGCGGGCGAATTTGGTATCCGCCCTTCGGTGGAGTTTTTTTCCGCCTCGCTATTTGGAGCCGAGCCAAGACGATAGACCATATCGGGAATGATATGGTGCGCCTCACCCGGGCAGACCATATTGACATACTTGTATGGGCCGACGACACAGGGCCACTCGTCTTTATCCGAGGTGTCGACCCGCACGCCCTGCTTCATCGCCAATTCGAGCTTCTTCGATCTCTCGATCTTCAGAATGGTTTCGAGATAATTGCGTTCTTTGGCAATGTAGTCTTCATCGGCTCCGACAAAGGTGCCGTACCTGCTGTAAATGTGATCGGCAATGCGCTTCTTTGTCTGATCATAAAGCGCGTTTTCATCCGCTCCCATGGGATGAATGTTCTTTAGCTCAGCCTCGGCGGCGTTGTTCGCGAGAATTGCATTGTCCAACTCATCAGTTCCGCCAGTGACAATCGCAAGGGGACCAGCAATTTTCCCAAGGGTCTTGCCGAACATCCCAAACCGCTCGAGGACAGAGACGGCTCTCGATGACGATGAGATTGGCGGTTTTGGTATTTGAGGGGCTTCCTTCAGCGCATCAGCCATAAATTGCTTCAGCAATTGCTGACCTTCGGGGGAGCTAGCGTCAAAGGCTAGTTGAATTGGCCTTTGCTGGCTTCGCAGCGACCCAGACACGGGATCGGTGTCAACCGGTGGATCATAAGTCTGCGTGCTTCTGACAAAGATCGCCTCGCCTTGTGTGTTTCTGCTATTGCTCCTCTCTTTGATCCACTCCCGTAATTGATTTATCGCTTCCAGGGTAAAATTCTTCCACTCAAGGCGGCTTGATTCCGATTGCTTCGAAAACACCGCGTCGATTAATTGTCTTCCATTGCTATGGAGGTCCAATTGTCGAAAAGATCCCAGAAGTCCATGTTCGTCATGGGCTCGTCATCATCAACCCAGAGAAGCAATCCCTCCGGGTCATCAACGACGGTGCTGTGAAGGCTGATATAGCCCTGCCCCTTTCCACCGCTGTTGAATATGTGAAAATAGTCCTTCGATTTGACCGTCTCGAATAGTTTCGAGGAAGGCTCCGTCCAATACTCGTTGCCATCCTTGCCTATCGGACGGATTTCTCTTTCTGGGAGTAAACCGCCCATAGAATGGAAGTCGCAGAAGCCGTCGAGCGCTTTGTAGAAAGCCCCAACGCTTCCTCCGAACATGGATTTATCAGTCGGTGCAAATCCCCTGTATGATAAGACCTGATCGTCCGCCTGCCGGTCGGCAACTAGCGCCACATCGTCTCGTACTTTGACGAGATAGGCATCGGTCGTTCTCTCCAGAAGAAGACTGCTCGTTTCTGGCATATGAATGAAGACTTGGCGCACAAGCGCCCTAAAGGCCTCCAATCTCCGGCTTTGATCCGCAGTCGCAATGTCCACCCAAAAAGGCGGCAGCGAACGGCCGATATCTGCCACATTGAGAATGACCTGATAATCACTCCCCCAAAAGCGTGAAAGATAGGTGTCGTTCATTCAAAACCTCATGAATGGTGCTTATCTTCCAGAAGATAGATCGTTAATTTGCTGCTGCAACTGAGGCCTAATTTGGTTTGAGCGCTCGATCATTTGCTGCCGAAGAGTCGAATTAACCGCGATTCTATCGTCGCCTTGCCCATAATAAATCCAGTCTTCGAAGGACTTCGCCCCCTTTGAGGAGTTTGCCGATTTGCTAAGCCCTGTGAAGTTATCAGGATTATTTAGGACTTTAAGCTGATTCTCAGTGCTCAAATCTGCAAATCCGTCCATCTCAGTGATATTTTTCATGGAAACAATATGATCTGCCTCCAAGGGTCCAGTACGTTGTTTGCCCGGCAGCCAAGGATCATCAACTGGATTCTCGGGCGTGGCAACGGGCTGTCCCTCATTGACCTTATCTCGCATAGCCTGAGATGGCGTCTTCTTTCTAAGTTTATCGTACTCTTCTTTCGAGAGCTTCTTTTTCGGCGATTTCTCTGGGTCTAACTTCGTACTCCTCGCACCCTGTGCGCCGTCTTCAATCTTCCCCTCAATACGCCGCGCATCATTTACCGTTTCCGCAACTTCTTCCGCGCGATGAGCTTTCGCGAAAACGCTAGCCCCAACAGAAGCCGTTTTGCCAGCAACCGTGACAGCACCTTTGGTCGCGAGAGCTTCCACAGCTAATTTTACAACGTCAAAAGTACCATGACCAGCGGCCTGTGCCAGACCACCCTTTGCATAGGCTTCGCTGTAAGGGTCAGCCACACCATGCCATATTGAACTCGCGGTGTTGGTAGTATTATCCCATCCTCGGGCCAGAGTTGCACCCGGGTTGTCATATAGGTTCTGCCCAACTTCGGCGGTCCAATTAGCGGCCCCGACTGCGCCATCCTTGACACTTTCAGCGCCCGCGGCGACCGTCCCGCCAGGATCATTCCAAAGGTCGGACGCCAGATTCTTCGTACCGTCCCAGAGATTTGAGCTGACTTTCTTGACACCGTCCCAGGTTTCGCTGGCGTTTTCGGTAAAACCATCGGCAAATTTTTCGCCGGTGCTACGTGTGTCCTGCGTCTTCCCGGAGCTCTGGTTCTGTTTATCCGTGGCATCCGGCGCCTTGTCAGTCTCGGTCGACTGAACATAAACATACTCGCCAGGGCAGTTGCCATTGTTCAATGTGCAACGATCTGTATGACGCTGTACCGGTACGCCGTTTGCTCGCACGATGTTAGACGAGGTCACCGGCGTTACGACATTTCCCACGGTGCCTGATTTTACACCCAGTCCCGTTCCAGGCTGATCTCCATAAGTCGCTGTGAATTGTGAATTGGAGCGCTTGATAACCTTCCCGTTGGATTTCACATCCGGGGAGTAATTCTGTTTATCGTCGGCCTTGCCCCATACCATGTAGGGCACGGGTGCAGTTGGTGAACGACAAACATCCGGCGACAGGCAAACCGCAATCGCGGAGCTGTCATCGGGAATGAATTCCGGGGGCGGTGGAACGGCTGCCGTAGGGCTTATTCGAGGGCCTTTCGTGGCTTGCTTGCCGTTGTCCAACAGCAAACTACTATTGGGATCGATCCGTACATACTCCAGAGGCTCTGGCTCTGGGGGCGTTTCTGCAGGCTGATTGCCGGCCATTAGCTGACACCTTCAGAAAGATTGACAACAGTCATCCTGGGCAGCCCGCGACGCTCCGGCCAGGGAAAGCCGATCCGCCAGGTCAGGAAAACGCGCCCCACACCGGGCCTCATGTCGAAATGGACGCCGTCGAGCACCATGGGGCCACGCGCCGGGCCTGTACCCCGATCGATTTCAATCTGAAGACCAACGCCAGGCAGGCGACCATGGAACATCTCTAATCCCGGCAGGAGGTGATCCAGCTCAAAGGCTTCGTCGCCCCGCAGCCAGGGATTTGCCACCAAGTCCGGATGCGCGGCCTGCCAGAAGGAGAAATCGAAGTCATGGGGGAGCAGAGGATGCCTTTCGTTTAGCCAGGCTTCGTCATAGGTTCCGGCTTTCCGTATCCGATCCTCCCAGAATGGCGAAAGCGGACCAAGACCTGCCGGCGCCGGCCTATCGTCGACGGAGCGAACCGGTTCGTTTGCATCCTCAATCTGCGGCGCCGGCCATTCCGATCTTTCACGGTATTGGTCCTGATCGACAAGCCCGATCCCAAGGGGGTTCCGTTCGAATATCTCGCCGTTCTCGATCCTGCCGCCGAACGCTAATCGCCAATCAATGGGCACATAAGTCACAGGCTCTCCCGTGGTCAGATCCCACCCGTCAAGCGCATCCTCTTTCTCCTTGTCGATCAGTCCACGCCACGTCTTGCGAGTCTTCGCCCGCCAGACACGAGGCCCATGGACGCGCAGGCGCTTCTGCACGGACCCAACTTTCAGGCCGCAGGTCCAGGAAGACGCCTCGACGCGGCCTGGCGCAAAGGCAGCTCCGACAAAAGTTACATCCGTACCTGGCTTGAATGGTGCCAGATCGGTGCAAGCCATCTGCGGTGCCTCATGCGGATCGCCGTCATAGACATCCGACATGACCAATGGTTGCTGATTGTCGTCCAAGACCAGCGGACCGTCCTTTGTCAGTTTGAACGTGCCTCTGGCGACAACAACCCCTAGCAAATCCCCCGCCAAATTATATTGCCGGAAAGCGAGTGCCGGAAAAGGTGTGCGATTGTCGACCGACATGGCGCGTCAGCCCTGCGCCGTCGTATCCGACGATGACGGGGAGGCTTCGGCAAAGCCGCCGCCCGGCTTGTTGAGATCGACGACCTTGCCGTTGATCTGCGTCGGGCCGGATGCGGTGAAGTTGAAATGCGTCCCCAGAATGATGACCGTGCCGTCCTGGCGCATGATGAATTTCGACGCGCCGCATTCGATGACGAACTCGTCGCCCACGATCACTTTCTTGAATTTTCCAACCTTTTCGAGGGACGTCTGACCGACATGCGTCACCTTGCTGACGCCGATCTGCTCGGCTCTTGCAATGCCGATGGTGTCCGATTTGAACGACCCGACGACGGTGTTCATGATGCCCGGAAGTGGAAAGAGGCCGCTTGCCGCTTCGCCCAATCCACTGCCGGAACCAGACAGATTCGTTCCTGCATCCGCCCTCGGATTTGGCCCCGAGACCACGCCTTCGCGGCTGCCAAGCCCACCCAATCCAAGGAAGCCCAAGGCGGAGGAGGCAATAGTGCCGGCGAATGCGGCAAGCCCCTCCCCACCCCCGCCTGCGATTTGACCCGCCTGTGAAAGCAATCCGGCCGTCTGCCCCGAAAGTCCCTGCACCGCACCCATCACCGCCATGGCCATCGGTCCCGTACCGCCGACCACCGTATTCACCGACCCACCGATCTCGTGCTTTTGGTTGCCGCTCACCTCGACCGCGCGGTTGCCGCCGATGGAGGCGACCTCGTGGCGGTCGACGCGTTTGGTGCGGTCGTTGCGCACGCGCGTCGTCTGGTCCTTCTGCGCGTGGAAGAACATGTTCTCGCGGCCGGCATCGTCCTCGAAGGTCATCTCGTTGAAGCCGGTGCCCTTATGCGTATTGGAGCGCAGGACCATGCGGGTCTTGTTGGCGGGAAGGTCGTAGGGCACGCCGTTGCTCGGGTTCGGCACCACGCCCGTCACCAGCGGCCGATCCGGATCGCCGTCGATGAAGGCGACCATGACTTCCATGCCGATGCGGGGGATGACCTGGCCGCCCCATGTACCGCCGGCCCAGCTCTGGGCGACGCGCACCCAGCAGGTATCCGATCCATCCTTCTTGGCGCGGCGGTCCCAAGGATACCAGAGCTTGATGCGGCCATACTGGTCCGGATGGATTTCTTCTCCGGAGGGGCCGGCAACGATCGCCACCTGCGTGCCGCGGATGCGTGGCCGTTCGGTCTTGCGATGCGGCGTCATTGCGACGCGCGACGGCACGGCTTCGAATTCGTTGGTATATTCCGGCTGATCCGCATTGGTTTCGTAGGAGGGATCGACCGCATAATGGGTCGCGCGCACGACGACATGTTCTTCATAGACATGCTCGGGATGGGCCACTTCATAGGGCGTAAACCGCCGGCCGGCCTCTAATATGCGCGATGACGATCGTCCCACGACCCGGTTGTGATCGGCCTCGCTCGCCTGCATGCGCAGTTTCTGGGCCCGCTCGGCTTCAGCGACCGATGAAATGCGGGCCGGATATTCGTAGAGCTCGCTTTTCATCGCCCCCGGCATCTGCACCAGCGAAGGTGTCACGGTGCCTGGCACCATCTGCGGCGTTTCGAAATTCCAGTCGGCGCCGGCGCGCTGTCCGGGGACATAAGCGTAATGCTTCATCCAATCGTTGATATGGTTGCGGTCCGTCGAGCCCTGGGCAAGACGCACTCTGCCTTCACCCTGCGCAGAGGGGGACGGCCCCGCCCAGGAATTGGCGCCATCGGCAACATGCAGCCTGTGGCTGCCTTCCTCATGCGAAAACCAGTAGAAGAGACCGTCTTCCTCGAAGCGGCGCGTCAGATAATCCAGATCCGTTTCGTTCCACTGCACCGAATAATGCTGTGGTGGCGGCGGCGTGACGACGCCGGAAACATCCGGGGCGGGAATCCCGTGTTCGGAAAACAGCGTCTCGACGATATCGATGCTGGTCTTGTCCATCCAGATGCGGCAGTCCGAACGCTGCGACAGCAGCCACATCTGCGGCTTCAACACCATCGAATAGGAGCGCAGGCCACGCGTGATCGGCGGCCCTTCCTGGAGTGCAGTCACCAGGCCGTTGAAGGGGCGGCGAACACCGTCACCCCCGTCTTCGGCCTGCTGAACCTCCAGCGAGACGTCGATCAGACGACCGATCAGTTCCTCCGGCTGAATCACCTCGCGCTTGGCGCGCACGGAGAGCCTGATGTCGAAGAGCGACGATACGCCTTCCGTTATCATCACCCGTTCGGGCAGGAGCTGGTCCGTACCAAGCGGAGATGAGACCCGAAGATTTCGGGTCGCCTGGATGAAATCATTGGCCGAAGGCTGATCGTTCATCTGAGCTTATCCTACGAGTGAGCCTGCCGAGCCTACAGTGCCGGCGCTGCCGATCTGCTGTTTGCGACCGCCAACGAGATAGACGATTTGGAACAGGGTGCCGTTCGGCAGCGTCTCGTGCATGCCCGGCCCGTAAAGCACCTGCGGGGTCAGGATCTTGCCAATATCGGCACGCTTCGGCACCGTGCCAAGCAGATAGGCGCCGCGCGCCATCAGGACGCGCGTTTCGCCATCGCTGACGGAATAATTGAATTGCGCAACGAACACCGAATGATGGTTGGTATCTATTTCGCGGATGATGTGCGCTTCATTGTTGCGCAGCCATCTCTGGAGCCAATGCGTCAGCGACATCTCGTTGGCTTTTTCGGAGAACATCCGGAAAAGCGATGCGGCGGCACCCACGGCCTGGCCGCGTGCCGCGAATTCGCGCGGACCGCTCTGATAGGAAAAATAATCATAGGATGGGCCGCGGCCTGCACGGCGAACGGGCGGAAGATCGGCCTGCTTGACCGGCTCCATCTGCAGCGCCGGCGACGAAACTGAAAAATCTACCATGGCGACCTCGATTAATGGGCGTTTGCGGCACATGACAATCGCTGTCACCACAGCGATTTGGTACCAGACACGATTCCGGCGCGCTGATGCCAACGCGCCGGAATGCGATGCTAATGTTAGGCAGCCTTGGTGGTTGCCAGATCGTAAGACGCGATCATCGGCGACTGCGGGGTCTGCGAGTCGTCGTAAGGCGTGTACTTCACTTCCATCTTGGTGAAGTTGAGCTTGATCGTTTCGACCGGGCGGTCGCCGTTGGAATCGACCGAGTAGCTGGCGATCAGCGTGTTGGTGAGCGTGTACTCGATGTAGGTATCGCCCGGGTTGCCGGTCGTTACCAGATGGATCACGGCCTGCTTGCCGGTGCGGCCCGAGCATGCTTCCTGGAACAGCTTCGTCGACGAGGAATCGCTGACCTTGGTCAGGATAACTTCCGAAACGGTCGGCTCGGAAGCTTCGCGGTTCGCAGCCGAACCGGCTGACGTCTTCATGTTACGCGAAACATTCCAGTGGATGACTTCGATATCCATCCACTTCTTGTGCTGCTCGTGGGTTGCATCGCCCTGAATTCCGTCGATCTGCAGATAAATCGGCATGCTCTGAACTCTCCTGTTGAGATTTGAATTCGCCCTGTCGCTGCAGGGCGGGGTTACCCTTCCGTCTAATGCTGCATCCGGGCGCTGTGTTCGTCCGGGGCTGCTTTATTCGCCGTGCCGCCTTCCTCGGGGCCAGCGAATTCATGATCGCCCACCGGATTCTCCTCGATGAGAAAGCGGTGATCGTGAAAGCTGATGGTGATACCGCCAACCTTGCGCCCCGTCGCAACCACATCGAGGAAAAAGGTCGAAAGCTCTGGCAGAAGATCGCGGCCAATCATGGTTTCGATGGCACGGGCGCCCATCTCGCTCGCCTTGGCGCGGCCGACCAGCGCCTCGCGGGCTTCCAGAGCAAGCGAAACGCTCGTGCCATAGGAGGCGGCGACGCGATCACGGATGCGGCCGATCTGAATGTCGACGATCCCGCTCAGCGTCTCGCCATTCAACGGCATGAAGGGCAGAACAGTCGTGCGGCCGACAAAGGCGGGCTTGAAGTGCTTCTGCAATTCGGGAAGCAGCAGTGCCTCCAGCGCGTCGCCCTCAGGCATGGTTTCCGGATCGGCCGCCAATGCGGCCAGGAGTTCCGAGCCGGTATTTGCGGTCATCACGATCGTGGTATTCTTGAAATCGATGTCGCGGCCTTCGCCGTCACGCAGCGTTCCCTTGTCGAAAACCTGGTAAAACACTTCCTGGACGCCCGGATGCGCCTTGTCGATCTCATCCAGTAGCAACACCCCATAGGGGCGACGGCGGACAGCCTCGGTCAACACGCCCCCCTCGCCATAGCCGACATAGCCGGGCGGCGATCCGAGCAGCAGCGAAACCTTATGCTCCTCCTTGAACTCGGACATGTTGATGGTCATCAGATACTGGCTGCCGCCATAAAGAAGATCGGCCAGCGAAAGCGCCGTCTCGGTCTTGCCCGTCCCCGACATGCCGACGAGCAGGAAGACGGCAGGCGGGCGGCGCGGATCGGAAAGGCCGGCGCGTGCGGACCGCATCGCGGCCGAAATCCGCGCAATTGCATTATCCTGTCCGAGCACGCGCTCCTTCAGCCTTGCATCGAGCGTCTTGACAGTCTCGACCTGATCGGACAGCAGTTTGCCGACGGGAATGCCGGTCCAGCGCGCAACGATCCCGGCGATCACTTCCTTGTCGACCACGCGCGGCACCAGCGGCGTTTCACCGGCAACGTCGGCAAGGCTGCGCTCGGCCTGCACGAGGGCTGCGCGAGCGACGTCAACGGATGAGCCATTGGGCGGGAAGAGAGCGACATTGTCACCGCGTGGGCGAGTGCCATCTTCTGCTTGCGGAGCATTGGGATCGGCGAGTGCGGCTTCGATGCGATCGGCTTCGGCCGACAGCTTGATTTCAGCATCGAGCTTGGCTTGCAACCGCTCGATCTCGCTTGCCACTTCGTGCTTTTCGCTCTCGATGATGGCAAGGCGCGCGACAATATCCGATGTTGGTGGTTCGGCGGAAAGTGCGGCGGCTTCGACCTCCAGCATCTCCTGCTCGTTGCGCAATCCTTTCAGCGCTTCAGGAACGGTCTGGCGCGCCAGAGAGACAGCGGCTGCTGCGGTATCGATGAGGCTGATTGCCTTGTCGGGCAATTGCCGCGCCGGAATATAGCGAGCCGAAAGGCGAACTGCAGCCGCCAGCGCCTCGTCGCGAATGCGCACCTTGTGATGGGCCTTGAAGCTGCCGACCACACCGCGCAACATGCGGATTGCCGTTTCTTCATCGGGCTCGAGCACCTGAACGACCTGGAAGCGTCGGGTCAGCGCCGCGTCCTTCTCGATGTAGCGTTTGTATTCGCTCCAGGTTGTCGCCGCGATCGTCCTGAGCTCACCGCGCGCAAGCGCCGGCTTCAAAATATTGGCGGCGTCGCCCTGCCCAGCCTGTCCGCCGGCACCGATCAGGCCATGCGCCTCGTCGATAAACAGGATGATGGGTTCCACAGAGGCCCGCACGGCCGCGACAACGCCGTGCAAGCGACGCTCGAATTCGCCTTTCACACCGGCGCCAGCCTGCAGCAGGCTGAGATCCAGAAGGAGAATCCGTACCGGCTTCAGCATATCCGGCACGTTGCCGGCGGCAATCTCCAATGCCAGCGCCTCGGCAACGGCAGTCTTGCCGACACCTGCCTCGCCGACCAGCATCGGATTGTTCTGACGGCGGCGCATGAGGATATCGATGACCTGGCGCAGCTCACGATCACGACCGATGACCGGATCAACACGACCGAGCCTTGCATCCGCCGTCATATCCCGCGTGTACAGGCGCAGGAATTCATTCTCACCGGCAGCGGTAGCGGCTTCGGAATTCTGTGACGGCGAGGATGCGCCGTTCGCAGTGGAAACCGCATTCAACTTTTTCTCGAGCGCGGTGCGATCAATGTTACGCAGCGAAGGTGCCATGCCTCGCGCCATGATTCGCAGCGACTGGTCATCGCTCAGCGCGGTCAGAAGATCCGCGAGGGTGATGCTGTTCCGCCCACATTGAAGCGACGCGACAAGCCACGCCTCGCGCATCAGAGCAAGCAAATTTTGAGAGAGCACCAACGCGGCACCATCGCCCCTCGGCAAGTCTGCGATGGCGCTATCAAGCTCCGTGCGGAGCGCCGCAGAGGGAACGCTAAGTTCTTCAAACAAAGAGCAAACTTCAGATACATCCAGCAATGATAGTATCCAATGTGCGACATCGACATTTACATGACGATCACGTGCTGCGAGCGACGCCGCAGCCTCGAGACCGACGCGCAATGCGGGCTCAAGCGTTCTGATCAGACGATTGAGATCGATGTTCGACACCTAGAAGTTTCCTCCTTGTGGTTTCATTTCAACTACACCCTCCAAATCGCGGCAACAACTAGGGCGGTTATTCCCACACGTCCAGATGGACTACAAAGATTTTTTCATGTGGTCAAAAATTGGGATCGTCATAAATCTGTTGCAGAATAGACATGGTTGACAAAGGAATATATCGACCTAACTATCACGCCCTCTAATGATGTAGTTCATGATATGGAGTTAATCCCCTGCTGAACGTTCGCGACATAGAAACTCCACTCGAAGAAAACGCGCCATGCGGAGAAAATGTTCGCAACAATACTTCTACGCGCGAAATATACTATAGAATAAAGGATGCAAGAAACCAAGCTCGCGCTGCAGAACGAGGTATATCGCCAGGCGAAAATATTGGCCTTTCTCCGCTTTGGACAGATGTTAGCAATCTCGGATTGCAGATTATTTCTTCGAAAAGTAAGGATCTCGAAGTATTAGCGTGGCTGGCTGAGGCGGAATTACGTCTGCGCGGTTTCGAAGGGTTGCGGGATGTCTACTATGCAATCGCGTCGCTTTTGGACAAGCATTGGGAGAAATTTCATTCCGTCGGCGCTGACGATATCGAAGAGCGCCTCGCGCCGCTTTCCGGTCTCAATGGCATAGGCGGCGAGGGAACCATCATCCAGGCGATCAGGCTGTCGCCACTCGTTCCGGGCGCGAAATTCGGCCAGTTTTCCCTCTGGGATTTTCAGTTGTCGCAACGTCCCAACGAGGTGAAACGGCGTGACGAGCTGAGTCAGGCGGCCCTTGAAGCTGGTACGGCCGCGATGAGTTCGCATCTCGAAATGGTCAATGGTTGCCTTGCCGCTTTTGACCGGCTCGTGTCCGTTCTGAACGAGCGGTGCGGACCGATGGCGCCGCCGAGTTCCAATACGCACAACGTCCTGCAGGAGGCTGCTTTGGCGCTGCGCACTCTTGCTGGCATCGAATCGCAGACGATCGAGAGCGTGGCGGAGCCCCAACAGCAGGAGGGTGCGGGCGAGCAGACGCAAGGCCGTCCCCGGCCCTTGAGCGCCGAACAGATCGGCTCGCGCGAGGAAGCCTTCGAGCTGTTGCTTGCCGTCGCGCGTTACTTCCGCCGCACCGAACCGCACTCGCCGATCTCGATGTCGATCGAGACGATGGTCAGGCGCGGCCGCATGGATTTTTCAGAACTACTGGCCGAATTGCTGCCGGAACAGCAGGCCCGCAATGCCGTGCTGACGGCCGCCGGCATTCAGCTGAAATCGAACAAGAGCGGGTGAGAAATACAACCGATCTTTCGAACTTTTTGCAACCGGCCCTTTCCAAAGTCGAGTTGCGCCACATGTGAAGAGCGAATTTGCCGCTGGCATTGAAGGAGAAATTTTATGGCGAGTGTTCACGAAAAGCTGGAGCGAGTGCGCAAGCCCAGGGTCCACATCAAGTACGAAGTGGAAACCGAAGGCGCCATGGTCGTGAAGGAATTGCCGTTCGTCGTCGGCGTTCTCGGCGATTTCTCGGGCAATCCGACACAACCGCTGAAACCATTCGGCGAGCGCAAGTTCGTTCAGATCGACCGCGACAATTTCGACGACGTGATGCGCCGCATGACGCCGGGCCTGAACATCTCGGTCGAAAACACGCTCGAGGGCGACGGCTCGCAGCTTCCCGTCTCCCTGAAATTCGAAAGCATGCAAGATTTCGAGCCCGGCTCCGTCGTCAGCCAGGTCCCGGCGCTCAAGGCGCTTCTCGATGCGCGCAACCAGCTTCGCGACCTCATGAGCAAGGCGGATCGCTCGGAAGAGTTGGAGCGACTGCTCGAAGACGTCCTACAGAACAAGGCCGATTTGTCCAAGCTGATGTCGGAGCTCGGATTGGCCGGAAAGCCCGCCGCAAGCTGATCGTCGTCGGCGATCAGCCACTGCCGATCGCCCAAACCCGTTTCAAGCGGCCGGTAGCGACGGATTTCAAGCTCCAACGATATCGCCCGCATTTTCCGCAAGGATCGAAAAATGAGCGCTGAAAGCCAACTGAAGACCAAAGAGGCCGAGTTTGCGCCTGAGGAAAATCTGCTGTCGCAGATCGTGGCCGCAACCCGGCAAACCGAACCCGATCGTGCCCAGGATCTCTTGAGAACGCTGACCGACCAGGCGCTGAAGGGCACGGTCACATATGATCGCAACCTGACCGTCACGCTCAACAAGGCGATTGCCGAGCTTGACCGGAAAATCTCGCGTCAGCTTGCCGCGATCATGCAGTCACCTGAATTCGCCAAGCTGGAAGGCAGCTGGCGCGGCCTGCAATATCTCGTCAAGAACAGCGAAACCAGCGTCAATCTGAAGATCCGTGTGCTGAACGCCTCCAAGCGCGACGTCTCCAAGGATCTCGCAAAGGCTGTGGAGTTCGACCAGTCGCGGCTCTTCAAGTCGATCTACGAAGACGAGTTCGGCACGCCGGGTGGCGAACCCATGGGCGCGCTGATCGGTGACTACGAATTCGACAATTCCTTCGACGACGTGCAGACGCTGCAGTCGATTTCGTCGATTGCGGCCGCGGCCTTCGCGCCGTTCATTTCCGCTGCCAGCCCGCGCATGTTCGGCTTCGACGACTATCGCGAGCTTGCCCGCCCGCGCGACCTGGAAAAGATCTTCGAAACGGTCGAATACGCCAAGTGGCGCAGCTTGCGCGAAAGCGAGGATTCGCGCTTCGTCACGCTCGCCCTTCCCCGCGTGCTTGCCCGAATGCCCTATGGCCCGAAGACCAATCCGATCGACGACTTTGCTTTCGACGAAACCGATCATTCGAAGACAGGCGAGCTCGATCACAACGCCTACTGCTGGATGAATGCAGCCTACGTGATGGGAACACGGCTGACGGATGCCTTTGCCCAGAGCGGCTGGTGCACGGCGATCCGCGGCGCGGAAAACGGCGGCAAGGTCGAAAACCTGCCGATGCACATCTTCTCGAGCGACGATGGCGACCTCGACCTCAAGTGCCCGACCGAAGTCGGCATTACCGACCGTCGCGACGCCGAGCTCGGCAAGCTCGGTTTCCTGCCGCTCTGCCACTACAAGAACACCGACTATGCCGTGTTCTTCGGCGCACAGACGACGCATAAGCCGAAGCTTTACGACAAGCCCGAAGCGACGGCCAACGCCGCGGTATCCGCCCGCCTGCCCTACATGATGGCTACCTCGCGCTTTGCCCATTATCTGAAGGTCATGGGCCGCGACAAGATCGGCTCCTTCATGGAAGCGCAGGACTGCGAAAACTGGCTCAACCGCTGGATCGCCAACTACGTCAACGCCAATGACGATGCCGGCGAGGAATCCCGCGCCAAATATCCGCTACGCGATGCCAAGGTGACCGTCCAGGAAGTTCCGGGCAAGCCGGGCTCCTACAACGCCGTCGCCTGGATGCGCCCCTGGCTGCAGATGGAAGAGCTGACCACTTCGCTCCGCATGGTCGCCCGTATTCCGAGCAAGAACTAGGAGAGGTAGCGCGGCGATCTCCTCGCCGCGCACCTTTAGTCAGCGCCATGACCGCGACAACGACGGAACCGAGAGCAGCCTGGCCGCGTCAGGTGCATCGCGTGATCGCCATGATCGACGATGCGCTCAACAGGCAGGTCAATGCCATCCTGCACCACCCCGAGTTCCAGGCAATGGAAGCGCGGTGGCGCGGGCTTGCCATGCTTATGCGCCACACCGGCCGATCGGAAGAAGTGAAGGTCAAGATCCTCAGCGTCAGCTGGGCGCAATTGACGCGGCATCTCGAGCGGACGACGGATTTCGACCAGAGCCATCTCTTCGAGCTGATCTACAGCCGCGAGTTCGGCATGCCCGGTGGAGAGCCCTTCGGTCTGCTGATCGGAGACTACGAGCTTTCCCCACAGGGTCCGGCCGGCAGCGATACGATCGGAGCGCTCACTCAGATCGGCATGGCGGCGGCAGCCGCCTTCTGCCCGTTCGTAGCCGCCGCCGCTCCGCAGGCAATCGGTCTGCAGGATTTTGACGAGCTCAATCGCGTCCAGGATTTTTCCTGGCTCGCCTACGATCCCACCCGCATCCGCTGGAATGGGCTCCGCGCCCGAGAGGATTCCCGGTTTTTGGGCCTGGTCGCCCCGCGTATCCTGATGCGTGCGCCCTATGAGGCGTTTTCCCGTGGGCGCGACGATCGGTTCCCGTTCCGCGAAAGCATCGCTGCCGACGGCAGCACCCTGCTTTGGGGCAATGGCGCCTTCGCCTTCGCGATGATCGTCATCCGCAATTTCATCGAATCCGGCTGGTTCGCCGATATTCGCGGCGTGACGCAGGATGCGATCGATGGCGGCATGCTGAGCACGGAGGAACTTGCGCCCTATGATCTCGGCATCGAAAGCAACGGGTTGTCGCAGCAGGCTCCCGTCGAGATACGGCTGACCAGCGGGCAAGAGCAGCAGCTCTGTGAACTCGGTATCGTGCCCGTAGCGACCACCTACCTCTCTTCCTCGGCGGTCTTCAATTCCAATCAGTCGCTGCATGCTCCGCCCCATTATTCGAGCGAGCACGCCCGGCAGAATGCCCGCATCGCGGCGATGCTGCAGTATGTGCTCTGCGCCTCGCGCTTCTCGCACTACCTCAAGGTCATCATGCGCGATGACATCGGCAAATTGGCCGATAGAACATCGATCGAACGCAAATTGAATGACTGGCTGTCGACCTATACGCTCGGCAATGACGACGCCGACCTGTCGCTGCGCACGCGCTTCCCGCTGCGTTCGGCTGGCATCAGCGTCGATGAAATTCCGGGCAAGCCCGGCATGTTCGCCTGCACGGTGCGGCTGCAGCCGCATTTTCAGCTCGACGACGTCTCGACAAGTTTTCACCTCATCGCGGAGACCGCGAATGCGACCTACGCGTTCTCCCGCTCCGCCGACGCACCGCAAAGGATGTCCGCATGACGCTCTCCGCCAAGATCGCCGAAGCTCTCAGCGAAAACGCGCTCGATGATGCGATCGAGCAGGCGAAGGCACATGTCAAAGCAGCGCCGACGGATAAGGACGGCAGGCATATCCTGATCGATCTCTTGATCCTCGCCGGCGACTACGCTCGCGCCGACGCGCAGTGCAACCTTGCGACGACATTCGCGCCGGAAGATATGATGGGCTTCGCCATGCTGCGCAATCAGCTGCGCGCGATGGCGGCGCGTTCGGCCTGGTTTGACGCGGCGGCCGCTCCGGACTTCCCGAATGGACCGACAGCCCTCGACCAAGCGGCACTGAAGGTAGCGATCGCCCACCGCGACCATGCTTCGGATGCGGCCGCGGCATTGCAATCCCTGGAGGAGATCAGAGGCGAACGGTCGATGCGGTGGAATGGCAAGCTCGTTTCGGACCTTCGCGATCTTGATGATCGCATTCCGCATGCTCTCGAAGTCATCATGACCGGCGGTTCCTATCTGTGGATCGACTTTTCCAGGATTGCGGCCCTCCGTATCGAACCGATCGCCCGCCCCCGCGATCTCGCCTTCCGCAGGGCAGAGCTCGAACTCGTGGACGGTGCAAGCGCCCCCGTGCTCCTGCCTGCGATCTATCACGGCACGACAGGCGCCAAGCTGCTGCTTGGCCGCGAGACCGAATGGGTCGACGAGGCGACAGGCATTACGACGGGCCGCGGCCAGAAATGTTTCCTGGCGGGCGACGATCTGGTTTCCTTCCATGATCTGAAGTCACTGGAAGTTGCTTCAAGCTCTGGCGAGACGAGGCGTGCCGCCCATGGCTGATCCGTTGGAGCGCTATAGGCCGCGGGAAAGGATCGTCGCGCGGTCGATTATCGATCGACTGATCGACGAGGACCCCGATCGCCTGCAGGATCCGCCGCTGACACCGGCCGAACAGCTGCGCGAACTGCGCGAATGCATTCGCCGCGATCTTGAGGCTCTGCTCAACACGCGCCGCTGCCCGACCGCACCGCCTGCGATCTACGATGAACTGGGCGATGCACTGGTGTCCTTCGGCGTCGATGGCATGGTCTCGGCAAACCTCGTCACCGATGAAGCCAAGAGCCGTCTCGCTCGTTTGATCGAGCGACGCATCGCGCTGTTCGAAACACGGCTTTCCGACGTGCAGGTGAGCATTCTCCGAAGCCGCGGGAGCGGCGAGCGCGCGCTGAGGCTACGCATCCACGCGACATTCCGCGTGCATGAGGGAATGCCGCCGATCAGTTTTGAATCGACGATCGATCCCTCGACGCAGCGCTTCCTCGTGGAGGCCAATAATGGCTGATAGCTTCCTGCAGCGGTATAATGACGAACTGGCCGCGATCCGCCGGCGTGCCGCGCGTTTTGCCGATGCCTTCCCCAAAATTGCCGGCCGTCTGCGCGTTACCGGCGAGGTCGCGGACGATCCGCATGTCGAGCGCCTCATCCAGAGCTTTGCCTATTCGGCGGCCCGCGTGCGCCAGAAGCTCGACGACGAGTTTCCGGAATTGACGGACGGGCTGCTGGAAACGCTCTATCCGCATTATCTGGCGCCGCTGCCCTCGATGAGCATCGTGCGCTTCACGCCAAGCAGCACATTGGCATCCGTCCAGATCGTGCCGCGTCACACCGAAATCTTCGCAGAGCCGATCGGTGGCGAGAGCTGCCGTTTCCGCACGACACAGGATACGCAGGTCGCGCCGATCGAAATTGTCTCGGCGTCGCTGACCGGCCATCCGATCAGCGCGCCGCCGTCTCCTTATACAGGTGCTGCCGGTTGTCTGCGCCTGTCGATCCGGGCGCGGGATGCCAACAAGCCTCTCAGCGAGATCGGCCTCGACAGGCTGCGGCTTCATATCGGTTCGTCCTGGCAGCAGGCCGTCGCCATCCACGAGCTTATCGTCAATCACACGCTCGGCGTCGCTCTTGCCCACCACGCCGACGACCGTGCCCCGATCATGCTGCCGGCCAAGGCATTGCAGGCTGTCGGTTTCGAGCCGGATGAAGCGATCCTGCCTTATCCAAGCTCGAGCTTTACCGGCTATCGTCTGCTGACGGAATTCTTTGCCTTGCCGCAGAAATTCCTGTTCATCGATATCGTTGGCCTGAAGGCCTGGCGCGGCGAAACGCTGGAAATCTTCATCTATCTCGATGAAACCAGCACCAAGCTGGAGCGCGCCATTTCCGCCCGTGATTTCGTCTTGAACGCCACTCCGATCGTCAACCTGTTTCGCCAAAACTGCGAACCGATTGCGCTCGACGGCACACGCACGGAATATCGCGTGCTACCGGACGCCAGGCGCCAGAAGACGCGTGAGATCTATGCGATCGAGAAAGTGGTCGTATCCGCGCGCACCGGGGAGGAGGAACAGTGCCAACCCTTCTTCGGCCGCAGCCTGAAAGGCGGAGCTTCATCGCTTTTCTGGCAGTGCACGCGCCGTTTCGATGCCGACGACCATACCTCGGATATGGAAATCACCTTCGTAGACCGTGCCCGCCGGGCAAGCGGTCCCCTCGACAAGATCGCCAGCATCGACGCGCTGTGCCTCAACCGCGAACTGCCGGAGCAACTGCCTTTTGGCGGCGGTCACCCCTATCTGCAGCTGGCCTCTGGCAGCGAAGCTGTTGGCTCGGTCGAAGCCTTGATGGCGCCTACGCCGTCGGTGCGGATGAATGAGCAGCAAGGACGCAACTGGCGGCTCATGTCGCATCTCCAGCTCAATCATCTTTCCATCTTCGACAATGATGGTGCCGCGCTGAAGGATATTCTGGCGCTCTATGCCTTCAGAGACAGCCGCGAAACCAGGCTGCTTGCCGACGCTCTCGTTCGGGTCGAAGCCAAAAGCTCGATGACGCGGCTTGGCAGCGGCGGGATGGTGACGGGCACAGATATCCGGCTGGAATTCGATCCGGCCGCCATCGACAGGCCCTCGGCTTATCTCTTCGGCGGTGTCCTCGACCGGTTCTTCGGGCTTTACACCTCGATCAATAGTTTCACCCGCCTTTCCATCTCGATGAAGGGGCAATCGAAACCAATCGCTGTCTGGCCGGCCCGCGCCGCTGAACGGCCCTTGTTGTGACGAAGAGGTGATCGCAAGCGATGGACCAGTTCCGGCCAAGTGATAGCGAAATGCTTGCTGCGCTGCTCGAACGCGACCCCGGTCGTTTCGAACCGTCGACGGCGTTTCGCGTTGCCCAGCACGCAGCTGGCGATCATTTGACAGTGTCCTCACCCGTCGGCGTTTCGCCGGTTCCGCTTGCCGTCAGCGATTTCAAGAGGAAGGGCGCGACAGGATCGGTCAAGGCCAGCATGGCTGGCTTGCTCGGCCCGCTTGGCGCAATGCCGCCAAGTTACAACGAGCTGGTCATCCGCGAACAGCGCAATCGGGCTCATGGCCTCTCGAGCTTCTTCGATCTCTTCACAAGCCGCCTCGCCGAGCTCTTCGTCGATGCAAGCGAGAAATATCGCCTTGCCCGGCGGCTGCGATGGAGCCCGCACAGGAACGGCAATGCCTTCATCAAGACGCTGTTCTCGCTGGCGGGCTTCGGCACGGCGCGGCTGAAGGAAAAGGTTCGCCCTGACGACGAGCTGGTCCTCAGATTTTCCGGTTTCTTTGCGGCACGGACCCGCAATGCGGTCAACCTGCAGGCCATGCTGCAGGAGTTCAGCGGGCTGCCGGTCGCGATCGAACTGTTCAAGGGCAGATGGCTTACCATTCCCGAAAGCGAGCGCAGCCGCATGGGGCCGCCACATGGCGTACAGCTCGGCATCAACTCAATGGCGGGTACTGCAATCCATGATTTCGGCGGCAGCTTCCGTGTCGTTGTCGGGCCTGTCGACTATGAGGATTACCGATCTCTGTCCCCGGGCAGCGCCAATATCGATGCGCTGTTTGCCCTGACGCGGCTTTATGTCGATCCCTCGCTCGAGTTCGACATCCAGGTGGTTCTGAAGAAGGAACATATCCCCTTCTGCCGGCTCGGGGAAAGCAGTGATCCGCCGAGGCTTGGATGGAACAGCTGGGCACGCGTTGCTGCGGCGGATCGCGACAGCGGTGATGCCATCATCGCCGAACCACGTAAGGCGCAGGGACAATCCGACCAGGGAGGCCCCCATGCGGCTTGAACTGCGGCAAACATCCGGGGAAGGCTCCAGCAAGGGATGGTTCTTCGAGCGTGGCAAGCGCACGCTCGGGCGGTCGCCGGACTGCGACTGGCAGGTTACCGATCAACAGCGGTCGATCTCGAAGGTTCACTGCGTGATTGAACGCGATCGTGCCGGCTTCCTCCTGCGCGACCGGAGCGCCAACGGGACCCGCGTGGATGGCGTTACCATTCTGGAAGGCGAGACGGCAAGGCTTGCGGACAAATCCAGGATCGCATTCGGCAATATCGCCTTCAATGTCGTCATCACCGGGGAAGCGGACCGCGATATCGAGGATCCGGCAGAAGACCTGCGTCTCAGCGATGAAACCATGACGATCTCGTCGATCCTTGCTGACATCGCGCCTGGCGGCGGCACGGCGACTGGCGTGCTCGGCCAGCGGCCCGGTGACTATTGGATAACCGCACTTCCGCAATCGTCAAAAAAGGGCAAGTCGCCAAGCAGGAACGTCGATATCGGATGGAACGGCCCGCCCGATGTCAACGGCATCAAGCCGGTACTTCCGGATGATTGGAATTCGGACTTCGATCTGGGCAGCCAACTGGAACATGGCGCGGCAACCCATATCTCCGTCGCTGTTGCCCGCAGTTCCGGTTCCGAGACGGTTGAGACTACCAAGACGATCGTCCCGGCCAATGATGCGCGAATTGCCGACGGTACGGATCAAGGCGCGGAGGATACGACTTTCGCGCTGCAATTCGATCCGCTGCGCCAGCTTGAAGCGCTCGTCTCGACGCTGGAGCAGACAATCGACGACGAAGCGTCCATCTTCGGAATTGAAGAGAGCCGGGCTCATTCATCCGCTTCGCTGTTCAGCCGCGAACGGACGGAACAACTCGCCGACCGCCTTCGGTCGCTCATTTCGAGGCAATCCACACTTAACGCCGGCCTTGAAAACCTCGTTCGTGAGGCCAACCAGATGTTCGAGCCTCGTATGGTCGAGGCGCATGTCGATGCTTCCCGACGCAAGGCGCTTTGGCGCGGCAACGGTGATTACTGGAAGGCCTACCGCGCGCAGTTCGAAAGGGGCGGCAAAAGCATTTCGGTCCGCGATCTGCTGGCCGAGGCGTTCAGCGCTTCTGCCGATGGCCGCGATGAAGACGATACCACCAGTTTGGCAGAGAGGACGGGCAACACCCGATGAAGAACGAAAATCGCGTGGCTTGGAGCGAGGGCATGTTCCTTCGCGTGCAGCATTTTCAGCAGGCCGACCGCTGGACGGAGCGGCTGGTCCGAACGACCGCGCGAGGGCTTGCGCCTTACCCCTGGGGCATTGCAGAGATCGGCATCGATCGCAGCGCGCTCGCGATCGGCCAGTTTGCACTGTCGAACCTGCGCGGCATCCTGCCCGACGGCACGCCTTTCGAAGCGCCTGTTGATGCGGATCTACCGCCCCCTTTGGAACTCGACGATTCAACGAAGAACGCTATCGTCTATCTGGCCCTGCCCAGCCGTCAGCCTGGCAGAGCCGATGTCGCCATGAACGGCAGCGCCATGCGCAACAGCGTGCGCATCACCGCCTCGCAATACGAGGCACCGGATGCCAATCTGGAGACCGACTTCATGGCGCCGATCGATGTTGGCCGCCTGAGCCTGCGTTACCTCAAGACCGGTGACGAACTCGCCGGCTATGATCTTATCGGCCTTGCCCGTATCATCGAGGTTCGCTCCGACCGGGCGGTCATTCTCGATCCGGACTACATCGCCCCTTCGCTGAATTGTGCGGCCGAAGCGCGGCTGAACGAACTCATCACCGAATTGCTCGGCATCGTCCGCCACCGGGCCGAGGCGATCGCCGAACGCATCGGCGATCCCACGGTACGCGGCACTGCGGAAGTGGGCGATTATTTTCTGCTGCATATCCTCAATCGCGCCGACCCCATGCTACGCCACATTGCGGCAAATGCTTCGCGCATGCATCCGATAAGCTTTTATGAGGAATGCATCCAGCTCGCAGGCGAGCTTGCCACTTTCACCACTGACCGCAAGCGTGCCAGCGACTTTCCGCCCTATCGCCATGATGATCTGAAAGCGACATTTGCAGCTGTTTTCAACGATCTGCGCGCGTCTCTTTCCGCAGTGCTCGAGCAGGCAGCGGTTGCAATCGAACTCATCGAACGCCGTCACGACGTGCGCGTCGGGACCATTAACGACCGCTCGTTGCTCAAGGATGCCGGCTTCGTGCTTGCGGTTCGCGCCGAGATGTCGGCCGAGGATGTGCGACGCAAGCTGCCCGCGCAGATCAAGATCGGACCTGTGGAACGGATTGCCGAGCTCGTCAATGTTGCGCTGCCCGGCATTCCCGTCCGGCCGCTTCCCGTACTGCCGCGGCAGTTGCCGTACCGGTCCGGCACAATCTACTTCGAACTCGATACGAAAAATCCGCTTTGGAAACAGCTTGATACCTCCGGTGCGATCGCGCTGCATCTTGCGGGCGACTTCCCTGGCCTTGAGATGGAACTGTGGGCTCTCAGAGAATGAACACAACGCGCTCAACACCCTGGCACGAGCTGCCGACGATCATCGAGCTGACCGAGGACGGCGCGCGCAAGAACGAAGCCGCCCGCAAGATGGCCGATATTCTCGATGAAGAGCTGGATAAGCAGCCAAACGACAAATCGGGCAATGCAGCCGGCGGCTGGTCCGTCGATGCGTTGATCCGCGGCTTTCGCTTCGGCGGTGATGATGTTCCAACCATCGTGCGTTCCGCCGCACCATTGCTCAATCTCGCCCACAGCCTGCGCAACACCGAAGAACAGCCCGACATTGCCGAACTCAGGCGCGTGACGATCGACGCGGTCGGACGTTACGAGCGCGATCTTGCAAGCGCGCGCATCAGCCCGGAACGGGCACGCGCGGCGCACTATGTCATCTGTGCGACCATCGACGATGTCGTTTTGAGCAAGCCTTGGGGCGTGCGCGCCGGCTGGGCGCGATCCGGACTGGTCTCGACCTTTCATATGGACGTGACCGGCGGCGATCGCGTCTTCGATCTCCTGGACCACTTCCAGCAAAGCCCGGGCACCAACAAAGACCTGCTGCTTCTCATCTATCTCTGCCTGTCGCTCGCCTTCGAAGGCCGCACGCGCGTTTCGCCGCGCGGATCGCTGGAACTTGGGCGCATCCGTGACAGTCTCTACAAGACTTTGCTCGGTCAGTACGGCGTCTTCGAGCGCGAGCTGTCGCCACATTGGCGCGGTGTTTCGGCGCGCCACAAGCCGTTGCGTACGGCTGTTGCGCTTTGGACGATCCTTTCCGTCCTCGCGCTTCTGTTTGCGCTCGGCTACATGTTCTTCACGCTTTCGCTCAACAACGCCTCCGACGCCACCTTCGAGCGCCTGGCCAACCTGCCGCCGCGCGATACGCCGAGCGTTCTGATCGACGCGCCCAAGCCGAAAGAAGTCGCACAGACGCCGCCGCCTGTGAGGAAGCAGCCGGAGACACCGCCTCCGGTCAAGGCGCAACCGACGCCGCTCGACAATCTGCTCGCCTTCCTGCAGCCGGAAGTCGACCGCAAGCTGGTCACGCTATCGAATTCCAATGGCAGGCTGCTGGTGCGCATCAACAATTCCGGCCTGTTCGACACGGGCAGCGCCGAAGTCAGCGATAAATTCCGCGATCTCCTTCAGCGTATCGGCGGAGCGCTGGCTTCGGAAAAATTCCGCGCAGTCGTCGTCGGTTATACCGATAATGTGCCGATCCGCACAGCTCAGTTCCCGTCGAACTGGCACCTTTCCGAGGCCCGGGCCCGCGCCGTCGGCGATATCCTTGCTGCCTATACCGGCAAAGATGCCATCCTGACCGAGGGGCGCGCCGACAGCGATCCGCTCGCAAGCAACGACACGGCGGAAGGACGCGAGGCTAACCGCCGGACGGAGATCCTTGTGCTGACCGATCCGACACAACGCCTCGGCGATGCCGCCCTTAATCCGCAAGCAACGCCGCAAACGCCAAGTGCGAATGCACCGGCGACATCTGCGACGACGGGAGGAGCCCGATGAATCCGCTTGGCGCGTTTTATACGCTTCGCTCGTACGTTTCGGCCTATGCCGGCCTCCTCGGCCAGCGCTTCATATCATTGATCTGGGTTGCGGCGATCTGCGTCGTTATCTGGTTCTATGGCTATATGGCCGGCTATGGCAGCTTCAAGCCGCTGGCGAGCGCCACTGCACGGATGATCGCGATCGGCATTATCATTGCCGGCTGGCTGATCTATCTGCTGGTAACAACGCTGCGCGCCCGCAGGCGCGACAAGGCGCTGGTGGACGGCATTGCCGACGATGCCGCCAGCCAACAGGCGGAAGTGGGCGAAATTCATAGCCGCCTGAAGGAAGCCCTGCTGCTTCTGCGCCGTATCAGCAAGAAGCGTTTCGGCTATATCTACGAGCTGCCCTGGTACGTCATCTTCGGTGCACCTGGATCGGGAAAGACGACGGCGCTGACCAATTCGGGGCTGAAGTTCCCGCTCGGCGATGCGATGGGCAGCAACTCCGTGCAGGGCGCTGGCGGCACCCGCAACTGCAATTGGTGGTTTGCCGACGAGGCGATCCTGATCGACACCGCCGGCCGATACACCACGCAGGACGATTTGAACGGTGCATCCAAGGCGGGATGGGAAGGCTTTCTCGGGCTCTTGCGCAAATACCGCCGCTCGCAACCGATCAACGGCGCGCTCGTCACCCTCTCGATCGGTGACCTTCTCGGCCGTGATCACGAGGTACAGCTTGAGGAAGTGCGTTCCATTCGCAAACGCTTGTCGGAGCTCGACGAGTTCCTGCATGCGCGCGTGCCCGTCTATGTCGTCCTGACGAAGGCCGATCTCTTGACCGGCTTTGTCGAGTTCTTCGATGGTCTTGCCAAAACCGACCGTGAGCAGGTCTGGGGCACGACCTTTAATCTCGACGAAAGCTATAAGGGCGAGAATCTGCCTGAGCGTTTCATGGAAGAGTTCGCGCTGTTGCAGCAGCGGGTCGATGCCATGCTGATCGAACGCCTGCAGCAGGAGCCGAATGTTGAGGTTCGCGGCCGCATTTTCCGTTTCCCGGCAGAGCTTGCCTCCTTGGGAGAGCGTCTGCAGGAGTTGTTGACCGAGCTCTGCGCATCTTCCAGCCTCATCGAATCCCCCCTCGTTCGCGGCGTCTATTTCGCCTCCGGCACACAGAGCCGTGAGACGGATACTCCGCGCACCCGGCGCAGCTATTTCCTGTCGCGTCTGTTCAAGGAGGTGATCTTCGGCGAAGCGTCGCTGGTTGCCCGTGACAGGCGCCTGTCCGGCAGGCAAGCCATGATCAGGCGGATTGCTTATGGCGCAGCCGCTATCGCGCTGGCGATCGTCTTCACCGGCTGGACGGCAACCTATTTTCAGAACTCGCGCGCGATCGCTGCAGCCGAACGGCGGATCGACAACTACGAGAAGCTGGCAAGCGGCATTCAGGTTCGCGAGGTGACCGATGCGGATTTCCTGCGGATCCTGCCGGCGCTCGATAATCTGCGCGCAGTCACCAGCGGCTTCGACGAGGCGCGCGTCTGGCCAACGAGTTTCGGCCTCGACCAAGGGGATAAGATCGCCAGCCGCCAGCGCGGAGCCTATCAGCGCGCCTTGAATGCGCTTCTTCTGCCTCGCATGCTCGTCGCACTTCAAAATGAGCTCAAGCAGACATCGAATGTCCAGAAGACTTTCGATGCCTTGAAACTGTACGGCATGCTCGGTGGAATAGGACCGGTCGACAAGGATTTCGTCTCTCAGCAATCGGAAGACATGTTTGCAGCGCTTTATCGTGAGGAAGGGCGATCGGCTGCACGCAAGGCACTCCTGGGACATGTCGAGGCGATGGCTGCAGGCGGTCTGCCGCAGATCGAGCTGGACAATGCTTTGATTGCCAAGGCACGGGAGACGATCCACTCGCAAAGTCTTGCAGCCCGAGCCTATGATATCCTCATCCATTCCCGGCAGGCCCGCCAGCTTGATGCCTGGCTTCCCATGGACGCATTCGGGCCGCTCGGAGCCCAGATTTTCCAGCGCAAATCCAAGGCAACGCTGCGGGAGGGCATTCCAGGAATTTTCACGGGCAAGGGCTATCGTGACGTGGTGCTGCCGATGGTCGCGACCGCAGCCTCGGAAGCGCTCAAGGAGCAATGGGTTCGCGGCGACAGCGGTGCGGCTCCTTCGGGAATGACCGCAGACGCGATTTCCCAGGCGACGCTGCAGCTTTATTTCGACGCATTCCAGCAGCAATGGTCTTCGTTGCTGGCCGACCTTCAGGTACGCCCGTCGAGCAATCTTGCCGATGCCACCGAGACGGCGCGCATCCTGGCGGCCAATCCAAGCCCTGTGGAGATGGCGCTGAAATCCATAGCAGCCGCCACCGATCTGCGGCCTGCGGCAGGTGCCGAAATTGCCGCGCTTGACGATGTTCCGGATGCAGCACTGGCTGCCGCCACCACAGGCGCGGTCAGCGCGCCCGATCCTTACGGTCCGTTGCGGGCCGCGCTCGAGGCGAATGCCGCCAATGCGCAACCGACGTCCCAGGACGGTAACGCCAATGGCAGCGACAAGCCGCGCTCCCAGATTCAGAGTCTCCAGCCGATCCTCCAGAATATCTATGGCCAGTTGTCACGCGCAGCGAACTCGACGGCAGAAGTAGCGCGCGTCTTCGACGCCGGTGGCCAGCTCGCCAATGCCAATCAGGATTTGCTACAGCAAGCCCGCGGGCTGCCGGCGCCCGCCGATGCATGGATGGTGGCGGTTGCCGCCGATATCGGCTCGCTGGCGGTCAAGACAGCCCGCGCCCGCATCAACGATCTTTGGGCTGCTGAGGGTGCTGATCTCTGTGCCCGCATCGTCACCGGTCGCTACCCGTTCGACCGGAAATCCAGCCAGGATATCGCCATGGCGGACTTCATTCGATTGTTCGGACCGCAAGGTCTGTTTCAGTCCTTCTTCAAAAACCGGCTTGACGCATTTGTCGACACGAGCGCTCAGCCTTGGGGCTGGCGTGGCACGTTCGGTGGCGACAGCATTCCGAGCCAAGCAATCGCGCAGTTCGAAAATGCCAGCAAGATCGAACATGCCTTCTTCCCGGCCGGCAGTGAGAAGCCGGCGATATCGATCAATGTTAAGCCCGTAACGCTATCGGATTCGGCCAATGCCGTAATGATAGCCATCGCGGGCGAGCGTGTTTTCTATAATCGCAGCCGAGTAGTGCCGAAATCCATCGCCTGGCCGGCAGCCACCACGGACAGCCAATCCGAAGTCAGGTTCTTTCCCGGAGACTTCCAGCCGGCTATAGCCCAAAGCGGAGACTGGTCGCCTTTCCGCTTGTTCGATGCCGCCGAGGTGACGATTCAGGCTCCCGATCTCTTCCGGGCGAGATTTGAAGACCAAGGCCGAGAAGCCGAATTCGACGTGCAGTTCGGTTCGGTGCTCAATCCCTTCCGGCTGCAGGCATTGTCCGATTTCAGCTGCCCGGCGCAATTCTGACGGTCCGCCGATGAACGAACCGCTCGCCCGCACTCAATCGCCGATGCAAGCCGACACGATCGGCTTTTTCGGAAAGTTGCCGACGCACGGAGATTTCGTTTCCTCAGCCCTCGGCTCGCGTCTCCAGAGCGAAATCGATCAATGGGTTCACAATGGCCTGCTCGCACTCGAAGCAGCATTGGGATCGGATTGGCGCCGGCTGTTTCATGCAACGAATGCCTGGCGCTTCGTCGTCGGCAAGGGCGTCTGGGCGCCTTCTGCTGTCGCAGGCGTTCTTCTGCCGAGCCGTGACCGCGTCGGCCGAAGTTTTCCTTTGATTATCGCCGCTCAATTGCAGCGCTTTTCCGGACAGCTGCGTGATCTGTGCGAAGACGATAGCTGGTTTACCGCTGCCGAAGCTCTGGCGGAGACCTCTGACAAAGCCGATTTCGAGATGCAACGTTTCGTCGAGGGCATCAAGCGGCTTCGCGCGCCATTCATCGACAAGCGATCGACCACGACACAGCTCGAGACCGTTGGCAATGCCCCGCCACCCGCGTCTCTCTGGTGGCGCATCAATCCCGGCACCCGTCACGGCAAGGGGTTTCGCACGGTGACTGCCCCCGCGGCACAGGATTTCGTCAGGCTCATCACGGCAGACGTTCGCAAAGTAGCTGAGACTGCCGAACCAGCCGCACACTCGGCCGCCCCTATTCCGATCGAACCACAACAAAGGACGAAGGCAGCACGGCCAGATTTCGCGATAGCACACAGCCATGCCAGCCATGCCGGAACACGTCTCTCACTGAATGCCGATGCACTCCTTGTGAGTGCAGCACCGCATGTCTACGCTATTGCGGATGGCGTCGGCGATGGCATCGGCGCCATCGAGGCGGCGCGGATCACAACGGGAATCCTCGCCGGCATTCCGCAACGTGAAGCGCTGCCGCTGCTGGTACAGGATATCAAGAGCAAGCTCAGCCATGCCCATGCGATCCTGCGCGCCAAGGCTGCTACCGCCGAACGCGAGCCTCCTATCGCCAGCGTCGTGACCGCAACATTGCTGGATGGCGAGTTTACGGCGATATGGGCGGGAGATGCACGCTGCTATCTGCTGCGCGATGGGATGATGCGGCTGTTGACCCATGACCACATCGACATAGGGTTGCGGCGAACACTTGGCCGAGCTCTGGGGCTGAAGGATCAATTCGTCTCGGAAGCCGTTGGCGACCAGCTTCAAAGCGGCGACCGGCTCCTGCTTGCGAGCGCTCCGCTTTCGCGCACGCTTACCGATCGCGTCATCGCCGAAATCCTGATCGAGACGCCGCTGGAACAAGCCGCCGCGGCGCTGATTCAAGAAGCGCTCATCGCCAATTGCCGCGAGAATGTCAGCGCAATCGTCATCGGCGCGACATGAGTGGGGATGCAAGCGACCAGGGCCTGAAAAGGATTGCGGCCAGCTTTGCTGAGCTACAGCATCTTCTAACCCATGATGGCGACGTCGAACGGCCGAAGGAGATGCGCGATCTGCTGATCGATCGATTGCGCGATGCATTGGACCGGCGCCTGCCTTCCTTGCCCGATAGTGAGCCGGCTTTCATTGCCAATACCTTTCTCGTCGAGGCGGTTACGCACAACATCGAACGGACGGAAATCAGCCGATTGCGCCATCGCGATCTCGGCACGCTCCATGCTATGAAAACTATCCCGGCGGATCGATCAAGCGAGGCGACCGCCAAAGCTCTGCTGCTGCGTGAGGCAAGAATTGGCATGACGCTTCGCTGTAGCGACCTTGCCTCTGTTCAGTGCGCCATCCGTCTGCCCGATGGGCGCCCGGCGCTCATCATGGAATGGGTCGGGCCATCCTTGTCGCAACGATTGGCGGAAGGTTCTGTGTCGGCGGCGGACGTCCGGGCGGCGGCGAAATCCATGCTCGTCGGACTGAGTGCGATCCATCAGGCCGGTTATGTCCATGGAGATATTTCGCCGGCCAATCTTCTGCTTGGAAATGGTGATCTCAATCGGCTCAAGATCGCCGATTTCGGCACGGCGGTCGAATGTGGAGGCCGATACAGCGATCTCGATATCGCCAAGGCGGTAACGCCAGACTTCACCGCGCCAGAAGTTTCAAGCAATGCCGCCATGCAATTCAGCGCCGACCTCTTTTCAGCGGGACGCGTCATGAACCTGCTTCTGGAACATTGCGACGAGACCGGGCAATCGATCGCCGCGATAAGGGCAGCCGCCCGGCATCTGGCAGACCCCGCTCCTTCCCGGAGGCCGCCAAACGCAATGGCGGCCCTTGCTTTGATAGAGACAGACTAGGTCGAACCCCTATCAGTTCGACGATGAACTGCCCGGCAGCGGGGCAGCAGCCGTCGGCACGCTCTTCTGATAGACGGTCAGCAGCTTGGCAAAATCGACCGTGTCGGCATTGCTGGCGAAAATCGTGTCACCATCCTGCATCTTGAACTGCTGCATCAGCACGAAATTCGAGACTTGCTTAAGGTTGACGCTGTAGATGACCGGCTTGACCGAAACGACAGTCGGCGCACCGGCACTCTTGGCTTGGCTGGATGCAACCTGCGAATAGATCTTCTGGTTCCGGAAAAGATAGAAGTTGCGGGAGTCCGCGCGGTCATCGAGCATGCCGCCAGCGCGGGCAAGCGCCTGCGCCAAGGTGGTCTGGCCGGGTTCCAGCGGGAACTCGCCGACGCTCTTGAAGGCGCCAAGCGCCGTGAAGGTCTGCGACGTGCCATTGACGAATAGCTGATCGCCCGGCAGGAGGCGCACGTTCTGCTTGCCATCCTGAAGGATGCGGTCCAGCGGCGCGCTCGCCCTTTGCGATCCTCGGGTCAGCGTCACGGTCGTGTTGGCCGGTGCGGAGGATGCACCGCCGGCAAGGGCGAGGACGTCAAGCACGCGCTCTCCGCGCGCCGTCAACGGGAAGCGGCCGGCAGAACGAACCTTGCCATCGACCGTTACGGCGCTGGATGGCTTGTCGACGACCGTCACGACGGCCTGAGGGTTGACCGATGAGCCTTTGAGGGCCGTGACGATCTTCGACTGCAACCCTTCCGGGGTCGAATCGATGACGCGCTGTTTGCCGACATAGGGCATGGTGACGAAACCGCGGGAATCGATGGTGAAGCGGCCGAGATTGAGCGATTTGCTCTGCGTGGCAGACAGCAATCCATCCTCACCGGTATCCAGCACCGTTACGTCGAATACGTCGCCCGGACGCAGACGGGCATCCGAAAAACCGCCAGAGCGCAGGCTCGTAAGCCCCTGATCGGTGGGCGAATAGGACGGTGCAACAACCTGTGCACCCATCGGAGCTTCGGAGAGCGGCACGACCGGAATCTTCCGCTGCGTATCGGGCATCCTTGCATTGCGGATATTGAGGGCGCTTGGCCCATCAGACGGCCCTGCACAGGCGCTGAGGACAACCAAGGGTAAAATCGCCGCCCATTTCCGCATTCCGGAATCTCCTTCGGATGTTAGAAGCCAGGGAGAAATATCAACCATAAGGCGGGAGGCAATATGCGGAGCTAATAAATAATGAATTGTGACAGTTCGGTTGTTTACCATTGTGTCCAAATGGCAACCGATTGCGGTCCCGAGCGCCAAAACGCGGCTTCTTCAATGGCGGTTGAGAGGCTGTCCTGCACCGAAATATGAGCGCCGACGCGAATCATGGACGACCGCATCGATAGGCAATACAGAAAGAAAACGCGCGAACCTCATTGCAATTCGAGCGTGTCGTTCTGCTTCCGCCGACGCCACTTCTATAAGGCGCGCATAACAATTTTTTCGTCAAAATCTTCTACCTTTGCGGGTCCTTGCTTCCTCGCGCAAACCGATCACAGCGCTATTCATTCCCGCGCCGAGGTTGCCTGACGGTCTCGGACGGCATCTCGCCGAAGGATTGATGGTAAAGCGCTGCGAAGCGGCCCATATGAGAAAATCCCCAATCGCGTGCGACGTCGGCAACCAGCCGCGAAGGGCCCGAATCCATCAGGGTTTTGCGTGCACCCTGCAGCCGTATGTTCCGCAAGTAGCCAAGAGGCGTTGTGTTCTTGAACTGCTGAAACGCCGCCTGCAAGGACCGTATGCTCGTTCCAGTCTCCCGAGCAATATCGGCCATCCTGATGTCTGCGCCGGCGTTGGCATGCATATATTCCATTGCGCGTTTCAACTGCCTCGGGATGGCCGGTGACGCCGGTCGCAGCAATTGTGCCGAATAGTTGTGTGGGACGGTTTCAAGCAAAGCGATCATCATCGTCTGCAGGAGGCTTTCGATGAACGCGGCCGAGGATCGTTCCGCGCTGCCTGCCGCGAGATCCTGCCAGATGAGATTTGCAAGCGCTGCGATCTGCATCCCTCGCCCCGACATCAGATCGACCGGGCCGGTAAATTTCAGATCATCTCGAACCGGTGCGTCAAGCAATTCGCTGAGCTGCCGGACCATAGCCGGCTTTTCGAATGCGATACCCATGTGGCCGCGCTGTTCGAACAATGTCAGATGGTCAAAAGATGACATATCGGCCAGCAGCCCCCTGCCCGGCAGCGACTCCAGCTGCCGCCCCTCCGTGTCGATCAGCATCTTGCCAGCGGTCGGGAGATAAAGGCCGTAGGCATCGGGACCGCCGGACAGTTCGACGCTCATGCCGGAATGACATTTGCCACGCCAGATGCTGCAGGAACCGATGGTGTAGTGACGATCCGCCACCGAAATCGTGCCGCGGCCATTGAGAGGCTCGACAATGGCGGGAAACAGGGTTCTCGCATAATGCGCCGTCATCTCCTCGGCATCGGCCTGATCGACTTTGAACACCGAGAGCGTCGCGTAGGTCAAATAATCCTCTCATGTGCTGCATCAGCGGCTTATCTTTCAGGTTTCAATTATATCCCTAAAAGTAAATCGTCGCTCACATTCCCACCCGAAATATCCCCGAATGATAAACAAAATCAATTCGCCAAACAATAAATATTACAATTGCAACCATATGGATATGTAAGCACATCATCGCTATATACATTTTGATTATACTTATATTATTTCATAATATGATCCGACCTCCGAGAATATATTTTATACCTAAACCAATCCATCGGTTAATACGTCAACTTTGGCACAAGCTGCCGCTAAGTGCCCGGCATTCCTCAGGTGCTCTTGAGCCTCTTGACGGAATGTTATCGATAACATAGCCTCTTCTCATCGAAGCTTTGGGAGGAGCAGGATGGACGACGAAAAGCTGCTCGAATTTTCCGATATCACCAAGGAATTTGGCGGAACGCGCGCGCTGTCGAATGTATCTCTCGACCTGCAGCGGGGCGAAATTCTCGCGCTTCTCGGAGAGAATGGCGCGGGCAAATCGACGCTTATCAAGACATTGGCTGGCATCTACAAGCCGGATGGCGGGCAGATCCTGTTTCGCGGCAAGCCCTATCATCATCGCCCGCCGCAGCCCAACCAGCGCCAGCCGGTCGCCTTCATCCACCAGGATCTTGGGCTGATCGAATGGATGACCGTGGGCGAGAATGTCGGGCTTGCGCAGGGCTATTCCCTACGCGGCAAATTGATCGACTGGCGCGCCACGGAGCGGCGTACCGCCGAGGCACTGAAGCTCGTCGGCTGCGATTTCGATCCGTCGACCCGCGTCCAGGAGCTGACCCGCACGGAAAAGTCGCTGGTCGCCATCGCCCGCGCGCTGGCCGTCGAAGCGGATGTGTTGGTGCTTGATGAACCCACCGCCAGCCTGCCCGCCGATGAGGTCGAGAAGCTTTTTGCCGCCATCCGCCCGCTGAAAGAGCGCGGCGTGGCGATGATCTACGTCTCGCATCGCCTCGACGAGATCTTCCGTATCGCCGACCGCGTTGCCGTCTTGCGTGACGGTCAGCTGGTCGGCCAGAAGCCAGTCTCCGAGACGACGCCGGATGAGCTCATCCGCATGATCGTAGGGCGCAAAGCGGATCAGCTGTTCGTCAAGGCGGAAAGAAGCGCAGGCCCTGTCATCGTTTCCGTAAAAGAGCTTTCTTGCCGCGGCGCAGGACCCGTGTCCTTCGATATCAGACAGGGCGAACTGCTCGGTCTCGTCGGCTTGCGCGGTGCCGGCCAGGAACTGATTGGACGCGCCCTCTTCGGCTGCGAGCCATCGCAAGGCAGCGTTCGCTTGAATGGGGCAATACCCGATCTTTCCAGCACTGTCGCCGCGATGGCTTCGGGTATCGGGCTGATCGCCAGGGATCGGACCGAAGAGTCCGTCGCCATGTCGCTCAGCCTGCGCGAAAATACCTTCCTCAATCCCGGTGCTTCCGGCAGAAGCCTGTTTTCGTTCCTGTCTCCGCGCAGCGAAGCTGAAGCCGCCTATTCCCTCGGCAGCCGTGTCGGCCTCAGGCCCAACGATCAGAGCCTTGCCATCGAGGCGCTATCCGGCGGCAATCAGCAGAAGGTCGTCGTGGGACGATGGCTGGCGACGGGCCGCAAATTGCTGATCGCCGAGGATCCGACTGCCGGCGTCGATGTCGGCGCCAAGGCCGACATTTATCGCCTGATCGCCGAGGCGGTCGAGGCAGGCCTTGCCGTGCTCGTCGTCTCCACAGATTTCGAGGAAATCGCTCACATCTGCCATCGTGCCCTTGTGTTTTCGCGCGGGAGGATCGTGCGCGAACTCAGCGGTGCCGACCTCACAACACCGGCGGTCATCGCCGCCGCATCTGCGTCAGAAGCGGCCTGAATCGGAGGAGAACACTATGCAATCGATCGAATCCAACGCGCTTGAGCCGACCCGCGCCGAGCTTTCGGCCATGAGCTTCGGCCAGAAGATCCAACGCCTGCTGCCTGTCTATGGCCTCGTCATCCTGACGGTCTTCCTGATCCTGCTTTTCTCTATTCTGTTGCCGCAGACGTTTCCGACCATGCTCAACCTGCGTTCGATCATTTCCGACAAGACGATCATCGCCATCCTGTCGCTCGCGGCCATGATCCCGATGGCGGCAGGGCGCATCGACCTGACGATCGGCTATGGCATCGTGCTCTGGCACGTGCTGGCGATCAGCCTTCAGACGATGTTCGGGCTGCCCTGGTCGGTTGCCGTCCTGATCGTCATCGCGCTTGGTGCGCTCACCGGCTTCCTGAACGGTCTTCTGGTGGAGATCGCCAAGATCGACAGCTTCATCGCAACGCTCGGCACGGGCACGGTCCTCTACGCCATCGCGCTCTGGCATACCGGCGGGCGGCAGGTTGTGGGCATGCTGCCGCAAGGATTTTATGCGCTGAACGGCACCATGGTCTTCGGCCTGCCGATCACCGGCATCTATGTTCTGGCGCTTGCCTTCGTCATGTGGATCGTCCTCGAATATCTGCCGATCGGCCGCTACATCTATGCGATCGGCGCCAACCCGAAGGCGGCCGCGCTCAACGGCATTCCCGTCCGCCGCTTCGTCATCGGCGCCTTCGTCACCTCGGGAACGCTTGCCGCCATCGCCGGCGTCCTGCTTGCTTCCAAGCTGCGCATCGGTCAGGCAAGCGTCGGGCTTGAATATCTGCTGCCTGCATTGGTCGGCGCATTCCTCGGATCGACCACCATCAAGCCGGGCCGCGTCAACGTCTGGGGCACGATGATCGGCGTCATCATCCTCGCCGTCGGTATTGCCGGCATCCAGCAGTTCGGCGGCTCCTTCTATGTCGAGCCCCTTTTCAACGGCGTCACCTTGCTGGTTGCCATCGGCATTGCCGGTTACGCGCAGCGCCGCCGCAGCCATGCAGGGCGCATGGCACCGGCCCAGGCACCGCAACTTTCCGCCAAGCCGGCGGAGAAATGAAGATCATCTGAAATTCGAATGTCCAAAGGGAGGAAAAGACATGAACCGTAGACAATTCCTGCAGGCCACGACGGCGGTCCTGATGCTATGTGCCGGCCAGGCCTATGCCGATCCGTTGGCGGATGCGAAGGCCGTCGTCGACAAATATGCCACGCCCGTCACCAAATGGGACGGACCGACCACGGGGCCGAAGGCGCAGGCCGGCAAAACCATTGTCGTGCTCGCTGGCGATCTCAAGAATGGCGGCATTCTCGGCGTCAGCAACGGTGTCGAGGAAGCAGCAAAGGCGATCGGATGGGAGGTGAAGGTTCTCGATGGCGCTGGTTCCATCGGCGGCCGTACGGCGGCTTTCGGCCAGGCGATAGCCTTGCAGCCTGCCGGCATCATCATCGATGGCTTCGATGCCGTCGAACAGGCTCCGGCGCTGGAACAGGCGAAGGCCGCCAAGATCCCTCTGGTCGCCTGGCATGCCGGCCCGGTGATCGGCCCCGACGACAAAAATGGGCTCTTCGCTAATGTCAGCACTGACGCCATGGAAGTCTCGAAGGCTGCCGCCGATTGGGCATTCGTCGATGCCAAGGGCAAGCCCGGCGTCATCATCTTCACCGACTCCACCTATGCGATCGCCATCGCCAAGGCGGACAAGATGAAGCAGGAGATCGAGCGACTGGGCGGCAAGGTGCTCGAATATGTCGATACGCCAATCGCCGAGACGTCGCAGCGCATGCCGCAGCTGACCACCTCACTCCTGCAGAAATACGGTGACAGCTGGACGCATTCGCTTGCCATCAACGACCTCTATTTCGACTTCATGGGTCCTTCGCTTGCGTCGGCCGGCAAGGGCGGCACCGATGCGCCGATCAATGTCGCCGCCGGCGACGGCTCGCAATCGGCCTATGAGCGCATCCGCGCCGGCCAGTTCCAGAAGGTCACGGTGGCCGAACCCCTTAATCTCCAGGGCTGGCAACTGGTCGACGAACTCAATCGCGCTTTTGCCGGCGAAAAATGGTCTGGGTACCTGTCGCCGCTACATGTCGTGACGGCAGACAATATCCAATCCGATGGCGGCCCGAAGAACACCTTCGATCCGGATAACGGCTATAAGGAAGAGTATAAGAAGATTTGGGGTAAGTGATCCCAGTAACGGGAAGTGGCCTGGCCTAAAGGCCCGGCCACTTAATTCGCTAACAAGACTAAGCTCGACGGCTGCTATCGCGCGCAATCAGTTGCGGCAAGATCCTGACATCGGGGACCTGCTGTGTGCCATCGAGAATATCCAGGATCAATTGTGCAGTCCGCTCGCCGATCTCACGCGCGAAGGCGTTGATCGTCGTCAATGTCGGCACGCAGACCTCGCCGATCTCGTAATTGCCGAAACCGCCGATGGAAAAGCGTTCGGGCACGGGAATTCCTAGCCGGCGACATTCGGTGAGAGCGCCGTAGGCGGCAAGGTCCGAGACGCAGACGACTGCTTCCGTATCGGGATAGAGTTCGATCAGCTTTGCCATAGCATTGGCGCCTTCCCGCATCGAGATCGGCGGTGATCCCGCGGCGATCAGCCTGGTGGCGTCTAGCCCATGCGCCTGCATGGCAGCAATGAAGCCGAGCCTGCGTTCGCTGCCGCGTGAATCCCGCTGAACGTCACCACCGATGAAGGCGATGCGGCGACAGCCGAGCGCGACGAAATGATCGACCATATCGCGTATGACGGCTCTGTTGGAAAAACCGACATAGTGGCCGATCGGATCGGCCGGCATATCCCAGGTCTCGATCACCGGGATTGCCACGGTCTGCAGGAGTTTACGCGCTCGCTCCGTATGCGTGCCGCCGGTCACGACGATTGCCTGCGGCTTGCGGCGCAGCAGCTGCTCGATCAGCCGCTCCTCCTCTTCGACATCGTAGTTCGTATAGCCGAGCAGGATCTGCATGTCCCGCTTGGACAAGGTGTCCGAGAGGCCGCCGACCGTATCGGCGAAGTTGGCATTGTTGATGGACGGAATGGTGACGGCGACAAAGCCGGACTTTTGCGAACGCAGGTTGGAAGCCGTGCTGTCGAAGACGTAGCCCAGCTCCTCCGCCGTTCGCAGGATCGCCTCGCGCGTCTCCGGGCTGACCAGGCTATCGGCCTTGAAGGCGCGCGACACCGTCATCGGAGAAACTCCCATGACGCGGGCTATGTCCGCCATCGTTGGCGTTTTGCGATCGTTACTCATCAATGGCCTATGTTATCGTTACCATCAGAGTAATATGCCTCTTCCCAGAATAGCAAGAGGCCCATTCAGCTATCCCGCCATGCGCGCAAGACACGATCGGCGCCGCGCATCGGAAAGCGTCATGCGATGGCGGTCTACAATTCAAACTCATGGGCAAGCGTCACATGATGATGGATGCGTCCTTCGAAAAAGCGAGAGAGAACGGCTTCCGTCGCTGCGCGTGCCTCGGTGCGCACCGGGCTTGCAAGTGCCTTCTCCACGGCGGCCATGTCCGGATAGTTGACGGCCAAAATCATCGGGAACTCCGGGGCGCCTTCGTCGCGCGCCTCGGCAAAGGTAACCCGCACATCGAGAGCGCCGGGAAACTGTTTCCACTTCGGAAGAATGGTTTCCATGACGGCCGTTCGGAATGCCTCTGCTTCCCCATCCCTGACTTTGCCTTCGAATAATGCGTATCGGGTAATCATCCGGCGATCTCCTTGTTCGGCCCTTTGAAGAATTCCATCAGTGCCGCCTGATCCTCACCGCCAAGACCGGAAGCCGTCAGCATGCGGTGTATCTCGGCGCAGACCGCCGTCAGCGGCATGGCGGTATTGGTTCGGCGGGCCAGATCCTGAGCGCCGTTCAGATCCTTGACCATGTTGTCGATCCGGCCGGTGCGGCGATAATCCCTGGCGACGTAGCGCGACATATATTCCTGCAGAATGGCGCTGTCGGCCCTGCCACCCTTCAGCGCCTGCGGGATTTTAGCCGCATCGACGCCGGCATCGAGCGCCAGTTGCGTCGCTTCCGCAACCGCAAGGAAGTTCAACGCGCAAAGAACCTGATTGATGAGCTTCGTGGTCTGGCCCGCACCGACAGGACCCATATGCGTATAGTTCGAGGCCACATGACACAGGACTTGATGCGCATCCGCGACATCCTGCTCGCTGCCACCGGCCATCAGCGTCAATTGTCCGATCAGGGCCTTCGGCGCTCCACCGGACAGTGGGCTATCCACCCAGCGCAGCCCCTTTTCTGCCGCTTGAGTAGCAAGTGCCTTGGTGGCATCGGGATCGATCGACGACATATCGATGACCAACGTGCCCGCTCTTGCACCCGCGGCAACACCTTCGGGCCCGAATACCGCGGCATGGACGATCTTCGGCGAGTTCAGGCTGAGGACGACGAAATCGGAAATGGCTGCAGCTGCGGCTGCACTCGGGGCTGCCGTAGCGCCTTTTGCAGTCAGAGCCGCAACCTTTTCCTTGTCGAGATCGAAAACCGTCAATTGATTGCCGGTCTCCACTAGGCGGGCGCCGATCGCTCCGCCCATTGCGCCGGCGCCGATCAGCGCCACTTTGCTGCTCATGATTGCGTCTCCTCCAATGCAATGATGATGGCCGCTACGACTTGATCCAGCGGCTGATCGATATCGACGGTAATCGCCTGCTCGTCTGATCCAGGCGGCTCGAGGGTTGCAAATTGACTGTCGAGCAATGCCGGCGGCATGAAATGATCCCGTCTTGCCTGCATGCGTCGAAGAATGGTCTGCCTCGTCCCGGCAAGGTGAATGAAGCAAACCGGCGCGTCGACAACCCCGCGAATCCGGTCGCGATAGATGCGTTTCAGCGCCGAACATCCGATCAGTGCCGTATCCTGCGCCAAAGCCAGGTATTGACCGACTTCGTCGAGCCAAGGCCAGCGATCGGCGTCGGTCAACGGTATGCCGGCACTCATCTTGGCGACGTTTGCCGTAGGATGAAGATCATCACCATCGGCATAGATGCCTCCAAGGCGAGCGGCCAGCGCCGACCCGACCGACGACTTCCCACAGCCGCTGACACCCATGATGACGAAGCGGCGCGGCAAAGCGCCATCAAAGCGAAGCCGTGATGCCGCCGTCGACATAGAGCACATGACCGTTGACGAACGAGGAGGCATCGGAAGCAAGGAAGATGCAGGCGCCGACCAATTCATCGACACGACCCCACCGGCCGGCCGGCGTACGCTTTTCCAGCCACGCCGAGAAATCGGCGTCGGCAACGAGAGCTGCGTTCAACGGCGTGTCGAAATAGCCTGGCGCGATGGCGTTGCATTGCAGCCCGTACTTCGCCCAATCCGTCGCCATGCCCTTGGTGAGATTGCCAACGGCACCCTTGGTTGCCGTGTAGGGAGCAATCGAGGGACGCGCCAGCGCCGTCTGCACGCTGGCGATATTGATGATCTTTCCGGCGCCGCGCTTGATCATGTGACGGGCGACCGCCTGGCCGACATTGAAGACGCTCGAGATGTTCGTCCGCAGCAGCCGCTCGAAGGCATCGGCGGGAAAATCCTCCAGTGGCGTGCGAAACTGCATGCCGGCATTGTTGACGAGAATGTCGATCGCCCCCGTCTCGGCTTCGAACGCATCGACAGCTCGACGCGCCGCCTCGTGATCGGTGGCATCGAATGGCAGCACATGCACCTTGCCCGCAAAGCCCTCAGCCGCCTTGACAAGCTTTTCCTTGTCGCGCCCGTTGAGCACCAACTCGGCGCCGGCATCCGCCAAGCCGGTGGCGAGCGCAAGCCCGATACCTTGGGAAGAACCCGTCACCAGGGCGCGCCGCCCTTTCAGATCGAAAAGACCGAGAGACATCGTTTCCTCCGTTTTTTATCTCGACATTGGTCGCCTCCCCCGTTTATGTTATCGATAACATTTGATGTCAAGGGAGGATGCATAAGATGAACAAGCCACCGATCCTGCAGATTGGCCCCTACCCGCAATGGGATCAAGAGCCGCTCGACGCAGCGTTTCAGGTTCATCGCTATTTCGAGGCTGCCGACAAGGACAAATTGCTCGCCGAGGTCGGACCATCGATCAGGGGTATTGCGACACGCGGCGAACTCGGTGCCAACCGCGCCATGATCGAGGCCTGCTCCAAACTGGAGATCATTTCGGTCTATGGCGTGGGCTTCGATGCCGTTGATTTGCAAGCCTGCCGCGAGCGCGGCATTCGTGTCACCAACACGCCCGACGTCCTGACCAATGATGTCGCGGATTTGGGAATCGCGATGATGCTCTGCCTGTCGCGCGGCATGATCGGTGCCGAAACGTGGGTGCGTGACGGCAGCTGGGCCGAGAAGGGGCTTTATCCCCTCAAACGCCGCGTCTGGGGACGGCGTGCCGGCGTGCTCGGCCTCGGCCGCATCGGTTTCGAGGTCGCCAAGCGCCTAAAGGGCTTCGATATGCAGATTGCCTATTCGGACGTCGAGGCGAAATCTTACGCATCAGACATGACCTTTGTCGCCGATCCCGTCGAGCTCGCGACAGAATCAGATTTCCTGTTCGTCACGCTCGCCGCTTCCGCCGCGACACGTCATATCGTCGGTCGTAAAGTGATCGAGGCGCTCGGCCCGGAAGGCATGTTGATCAACATCTCCCGCGCGTCCAATATAGACGAAGACGCCCTACTCGACGCGTTGCAAACCGGCAGGCTCGGATCGGCAGCCCTTGACGTCTTCGAAGGCGAGCCAAAGCTCAATCCGCGCTTCCTGACACTCGACAATGTGCTGCTGCAGCCCCACCATGCCTCCGGCACGGTTGAGACGCGCAAGGCCATGGGTCAGCTGGTTCGCGACAATCTCGCCGCTCATTTCGCCGGCCAGACGCTGCCGACACCCGTTCTTTGAGGAGGAAGACATGAAGGCCATCATCGCCCACGCCGCCAAGGATGTGCGGATCGAGGATTATCCTGAGGAAGAACCGGGTGCGGGAGAAGTGAAGCTGAAACTCGCAACTGGCGGCGTCTGCGGCAGCGACCTGCACTACTACCATCACGGCGGCTTCGGCACCGTGCGCCTGAAAGAACCGATGATCCTTGGGCATGAAGTCAGCGCGACTGTCATCGCACTCGGCCCCGGCGTCCAAGGTCTCGAGATCGGTCAGCTCGTTGCCGTTTCCCCCTCCCGCCCCTGCCGGACCTGCCGCTATTGCCTGGAGGGATTGCCCAATCAATGCCTCAACATGCGCTTCTATGGCAGCGCCATGCCGTTCCCGCACATCCAGGGTGCCTTCCGCGAGACGCTGGTGGCCGATGCCATCCAATGCGTGCCGGCCGATGGCCTAACAGCGGGTGAAGCGGCCATGGCGGAACCTTTGGCCGTGACCTTGCATGCCACGCGCCGTGCGGGCGAGATGCTCGGCAAACGCGTTCTCGTGACCGGCTGCGGCCCGATCGGCGTCCTCTCGATCCTGGCCGCACGCCGCGCAGGTGCCGTCAAGATCGTGGCAACCGATCTTTCGGATTTCACCTTGTCGCTTGCCAGGCAAGCGGGTGCCGACAGGGTCATCAATACGAAAGACGAGCCCGAAGCGCTTGCCGCCTATTCCGCCGACAAGGGCACTTTCGATGTGCTCTACGAATGCTCGGGCGCTGCTGCTGCCCTCGCCGGCGGCATTGCCGCGCTGAGACCGCGAGGGATCATCGTCCAGCTTGGTATCGGCGGCGACATGAGCTTGCCAATGCTGGCGATCACGGCCAAGGAGCTGGAACTTAGGGGTTCCTTCCGCTTTCACGAGGAGTTTGCCGTCGGCGTCGATCTGATGCGCAAGCGCCTCATCGACGTACGGCCGCTCATTACCCACACGGTACCGCTTGCCGACGCGATCAGCGCTTTCGAGATCGCGTCCGATCGAAGCCAGGCCATGAAGGCGCAGATCGCCTTCAGCTGAACGGAAGCGGCGCGAAATCCACTCGATCGAAAGTGAAGATGGATTTCGCGACCATTCGTTCAATCAAGATCGGCGCCGATCGCATTGAGGGCGGCGCGGGCAACTTGCTCGTCCTGCTCGCCGGACCCCGAACCGACACCGATACCGCCGACAAGCGTGCCGCCGACACGGATTGGCAAGCCCCCGCGCAAACCCGTCATACCGCCATGGGTCGCGATTGCCAGCGGCACGCGCGCATGTTCCGGCAGCGAATGGCTGGCGCCGCCAATCGAAGCAGCCGTCTGGGCCTTGGCAGTGGCGCTTTTCAGCGACTGAAAACGCGAACCGCGCATGCGGAAGCAGCCGAGCGTCACGCCGGATTGATCGACGATGACGATGCATTGCGGCTGGCCCATCGCGGTCGCCGCTGAAATGGCGGCGTTCAACAAGGTCATCACACCTTCGTCACTCAAGACGCTCGACGTCAGAACATGGCTCATGCACTATCCTCCTCATTGCGGACTCATTGGGATATGTTATCGATAACAGATCAATCTGCGATCTAACATTATGGGAGGTATTGTCACAATGTCGTTCTTCGAAATCATCGACCCCGCTTTCGGGAAATTCGTTCTTGGCAATGCTCCCGTCAAGCAGATCGCCACCGGTTTCGACTGGGTGGAAGGCCCTGTCTGGTTCGGAGATCTGAACTGCCTGCTCTTTTCGGATATTCCCAACAACCGCATCATGCGCTGGATACCGGGGCTCGGCACTAGCGTCTTTCGCGAACCGTCGAACTTTTCGAACGGCCATACGCGCGATCGGCAGGGCCGGCTTGTGAGCTGCGAGCACGGGGGCAGACGCGTCACGCGGACCGAATATGACGGCTCGATCACGGTTGTCGCCGACCACTATCAGGGCAAACGCCTGAATTCACCCAACGACGTGATCGTCGCCTCTGATGGCGCCATCTGGTTCACCGATCCGCACTACGGCATCGCGACGGATTACGAAGGATATAGAAGTGAGCAGGAGCTGCCCTGCAATGTCTATCGCGTCGATCCCGATGGCTCCATGCAGGCCGTCCTGACGGATTTCAACTGCCCGAACGGGCTTGCCTTCAGTCCGGACGAGACGAAGCTTTATGTGGCCGATACCGGTCGTATGCATGGTAACGATCCGCAGCATATCCGGGTCTTCAATGTCGGTGAAAACTGGCAGCTGTCCGGCGGAGAGGTATTTCATGCGATTTCACCGGGCTGCGCCGATGGCATGCGCCTCGATAGCGATGGCAATCTCTGGTCGTCAGCGGCCGACGGCGTGCATTGCATCGCCCCCGACGGCCATCTCATGGGCAAGATCCTGGTGCCGGAAACGGTCTCCAACCTCTGCTTCGGCGGCCGCGGCAAGCACAAGCTGTTCATGACTGCGACGACCAGCGTCTATTCGATCTCGCTCAACCGAAGCGGCGCAATTTAACGCCAGGTAGGACCGCATTGCGAAGCGATCCGTAGAGCGGCGCAGCAACAGGGACAGCCTATCGAGGCTTAGGAAAAGCCAGCGATCTTGGGCTGCCTCAACACCGGTAGAAGGTTTATAAACGGAAATGCTGCAACGACAATTGCCAGGATTATCCGGCGATTGTCGCTGTCAGATAATGGGATATCAACGCAAGTCGGCTTGCGGTACGGAACGTGCCGTCACATGTGCGATCGATGCAAGATCGGCCGACAAGGCGCGTTCTTGCCTGCGCGCAGCATCTTGCAGCAGATCCGCCATCCGGGTGACGGATATGCGATCTGCGCGCATGACCTGGCGGATCAGCGGATCTTTAAGAACTTCGGCGATCGTCAAGTCCCTTTGGGTCATGGTTACCTCCTGTTCGTTAGCGCAGAAGATAGACCGCTTAATTAGCAGTGCGATGTCAAAAGCCGGACAAAAACAAGGCAGTTCGTTCAATTTTGTTACAGATTCATTGCAAATCGAACGGAGAGACATATTCCCAAAATACAATAGGACCCTAGTTGTCGGCTGAGGAAGGGTTGATCAATTGCGATCAGCCTTCGTGGGAGGGCCGTTTGCTCAGCGAACGCGCAAGGTTTTTGCAATAATTTAGGCCATAATTTTGCAACTTTTGCGTTTATAGCTCGCGATGCTCGGGGCTCTATAATGTAACACCAACGATCGGCCGCGCGATGTACTCAGATCAGTCCACAGAAGACGAGCGTCTCATCTATCATGCAGATCTTCTCAGCCAGCTCTCCAATCCCAAGCGCCTGGAGGTCTGTATTCATCTGTCCGGCCATGAGGAAGATGTGAACAGCCTGGCCAAGAAGCTGGGAATATCGCAATCGGCGCTCAGCCAGCACCTGACCCGCCTTCATCATTCCGGTATCGTGAAAGTGCGCCGCCAGGCGCAGTTCAGATATTATACCTGCGATCATCCGGGCGTCCTTCAGATCCTGAAGACGCTTGCCGGGATTTTCGATGCCGAACTCAAACCGGCGACGGCAAAGACCGGCGACAACGACGATCACGACAAAAAATCATGACATAGGGTCGATTGCCGCTTTGCCGGCTTCGGCCCCCAAATGCGAATTTCGGACGTTGACGGATGGCGAGGCACAACATGGCCCGATTGCAATTGCTCAAACGCCGCGCCTGTTTCCCCATATGATCACATGCAATTGCGGCAGCACCCTTGCCTCGAACCATCGGTCATTGCCGACCTTTTCCACGAGCCAGCGCATCCGGTCGACGATGCCGTCGATATCGACAAGCGCGTCTTCCGCATCGGCTGGCGGCGGCGTGTGATTGCCGGGTTGCAGATAGACGGGCAGTTGGGGATAGCGAGCGGCCGCTTCCTGCGCATATTCATAGTCGAGATCGTCGAATATGACGATCTTCAAAGCGATTTGCGGTCCGTCCCCTGCCATGCGCAGACAGTCGTCGAAGGCGGTCCAGTCCGTCGTCATGCCACTCGAAGGCGGCTTCGGGCTGAGCACCAGCACATCGAGTTCGGCAAACCACTCCTTGGCCAGGCTCCCTTGAGTCTCCAGCGCGAAGCGATATCCCGCCGCATGACCGCGCGCAATCAGCAGGCCGAGCGGCTGGATCGCGGGATTGCCGCCGGAGAGCGAGATGGTGAGCGGCTTGCCGCCGGAAAGCTTCGTCACCTCCTGCCAGATTTCATCGACCGACATCGGCCGCCATTGATCGCGATAGTCGCTGTCGACGGCATGCAGCGTATCGCACCAGGAACAGCGATAGTCGCAGCCGCCGGTGCGAACGAAAATCGTCGGAAGGCCGATCAGGATCCCCTCGCCCTGGATCGTCGGCCCGAAGATCTCGCTGACGCGGATGCGCGCTTCGCTCATGGCCGGTATTCCGCCCAGGTCTTCGGCGTCTCGCTGACCCGCACAGCGGATGCTTCCGGCAATCGTTCCTTGCACCAGTCGTAGAAATGCTTGGCGAGATATTCGGATGTGACGCGATCGTGTCCGAAGACATCGTTTAGATGACGATGATCGAAGGTTTCATCGATATAACGCTTTAACGGCTGTAGCTCATGATAGTCCCGCACGAAGCCATTCTGATCTAGTTCGGCGGCCGAGAGCTCCACCACGACAATGTAATTATGCCCGTGCATGCGCGCGCACTGATGATCATCGGGCAGATGCGAGAGTTGATGCGAGGCGGAGAAATGGAATTCCTTGGTGATGCGATACATCACTTCACCTCTTCGGCCGAAAAGCCCGATGTCGCGGCAACCCAGAAATCGGCATCGTCATATTCCGTGGGATCTGCGATACCGGCGAGATGGAAGGCTTCGCGCCGCTCCACACAGGTGCCGCAGCGGCCGCAATGGCGCTCTCCGCCCTTGTAGCAGGACCAGGTTTCGGCAAAGGGGGTTTTATGCCGGGCGCCATCGGCAACGATATCCGCCTTGGAAATCGTCACATAGGGCGCGTAGAGCGAAACGCTGGCATAGCCGTCGAGCGCATGATTCTGCATCTGCTGGAAGGCGTCGATGAAACCCGGGCGACAGTCGGGATAGATAAAATGATCGCCGCCATGAACCGCAACGGCAACGGCATCCGCCTTCTGCGCCGCCGCAAGCCCGAAGGCGATCGCCAGCATGATCGCGTTACGGTTCGGCACGACCGTCGCCTTCATGGTTTCCTCGGCATAGTGCCCGTCCGGCACCTCGACATCATCTGTCAGAGCCGATCCGGTCAGATGCCGGCCGATGGCGGTGATGTCGATGATCTCATGCGGCACGCCGAGACGCTTGGCGCAGGCGCTCGCAAATTCCAGCTCCTTGCGATGTCGCTGGCCGTAGTCGAAGGAGACGAGTCCGATAAGGTGATGTTCGGCCGCGACCTTATGGGCGAGCGAAACAGAGTCCAATCCGCCGGAGCAGATGACGATAGTCTTCATAATGTATGATCCCTTGTTTTGACCGGGTGGGCTGCGACCGGATTTCATGGCTCTTCAAAGCCACGGCCGGCTCCCTAGCAGCAGAACCGGGAGGAAACAAGGCACTCCGCAACATTTCATGGCAACGCGCCGGCGCCTACCGGCACGCTGCGTCTTTCGCGAGGCCATCAGCTGACACCCGCAAACTTCCCCGAAATATTCAGATCGGGATAGTAACCTGCCGGCTTGCTGCCGACCGTTTGGCCTCCCGTCAGGCTGCCTTGGATCTCCGAGCCGAAGAAGGAATAGGGAAAAGTCGCCTGCAGGGCGCTGACCTCGTTCAGGCGCCGCCGTAGTTCGTTCGGTATCGTGAACTCAAGGGCACCAAGATTGTCCTTTAACTGTTCCAGTTTCGTGGCACCGATGATGATCGAGGCAAGGCCAGGTTGGGTCATCGCCCAATTGACGGCCACCTGCGCCATGCTGCGGCCGAGCTCGGTCGCCACCTTCTCCAGCTCGGCTACGATCGCCCAGTTGCGCTCGTTGAATTTCTGGAAGCCTGGATTGGTCGTACCGCGGACGGTTTCGAGCCGGCCAGCAGTCTGCCCCTTACTGCTCGGCCGATATTTGCCACTCAGTAGACCGCTCGCAAGCGGGCTCCAGGCCATGATGCCGGCGCCATAACGTGTTCCGAACGGCACGAATTCATTTTCGATGTTGCGTTCGGCCAGCGAATATTCAAGCTGAAGTGCGGAGATCGGCTCGTAGCCGCGATGTTCGGCGACTGCCTGGGCTCTGCTGGCGTACCATGCCGGAACATCGGACAAGCCGACATGCCGCACCTTGCCGGAGCGGACGAGGTCATCGAAGGTACGCATCACTTCCTCTGGCGGCGTCAGGCGATCCCAGCAATGCATGAGATAGAGATCGATGTAATCCGTGTTGAGCCGTTTCAGCGACCCTTCAACGGCCCGCAGGATATTCTTGCGGCCATTGCCGGCTGCATTCGGCGTTTGTGCAGTAAGGTTCATGGTGAACTTGGTTGCGATGACGGCGTCGTCGCGCAAGCCGCGCTCGGCGATGAACTCACCGAGCCAAGCCTCAGACGTACCGCCCGTATAGGCATCGGCGGTGTCGAAGAAATTGCCGCCGGCGTCGACATAGGTATTGAAGATCGCCCGTGCCGTTTCCTTGTCTGCTCCCCAACCCCATTCCGTGCCGAAGGTCATGGTGCCAAGGGCGAGCCGTGTTACCTTCAATCCGCTATTGCCCAGCGTATAAAATTCCATGCTCATCGCCATGCTCCTCTTTGGCTAACCGGGCGTATCGACGACCGACCGGCGCGTGATGCACGTAGAGTCGCCGCTTTCGAGCCATTCGATAAGATCATTTAATTTGCATGCATTATGCGATAGCGTGCAGCAATGGATCGCGATCTGCTGCCACATCTGCCCATCGTCGCCGCCGTAGCCCGTCGCGGAGGGTTTGCCGCCGCCGCCAGCGAGCTTGGCATGAGCGCATCGGCCGTCAGCCATGCCGTTCGGCTCGTGGAAGAACGGCTCGGCCAACCCCTCTTTGCCCGCACGACGCGCAGTGTGGCGTTGACCGAGTCCGGCAGGAGCCTGATCGGCACCATTACTCCAGCGCTGCAGGACATTCACGACCGCATTGAGCGCATCAAGGCCGTCAAGGGCAGACCAAGCGGCCTGTTGCGAATCAACGCATCGCGCATCAGCCTGCCGCTGGCACTCACCCGCGTGATCGCAGCGATGGCCGAACGCTATCCCGAAGTCGAAGTGGAAATCTTCTCCGATGAAAGGCTGACCGATATCATCTCCGAGGGTTTCGACGCCGGCATTCGCGTCGGCGAAATGATCGCGCAGGACATGGTTGCCGTTCGCCTGACCCCTCCTTTCCGATCCGTCGTCGTCGCCTCGCCCGCATATATCGGGCGTTTCGGGCGTCCAAACACGCTTGCGGATCTCTCCGACCACAATTGTATCGGCTACCGCCTGCTCCGCTCCGGAGGCCTCTATCAGTGGGAATTCGTCGAGGATGGGCGGGATGTCGCGGTGGCGGTGAATGGCCAGGCGATCGTCACCGAATCGCATTCGGCTATAGAGTTGGCCATTGCAGGCGTGGGATTGGCCTATGTCTTCGAACCGCTGGTGAAGGCGGAGATCGCATCCGGCAGGCTTGTCCACCTTCTAAGCGACTATGCCGTGACGGAAGCAGGCCTTTTTCTCTACTTTCCGCGTCGTGCCGAGCTGGCCCCGAAGCTCAGGGCTTTCATCGACACGGTGCGACAGCTCAATCGCTGAGTCGGCCCCTCGTCTGGGCAAAGAGCGCCATTTGCTTTCCTTCGACATACTAACGAATGGTCAAATCGCGCAGCCATTGTACCGAATACGCATGAAATGCAGCGCTGGATCGTGATCCAAGTGAATCGCGATTGCCGTCTCCCACCTCACCCGGCAGTCATAGACGGAAAGCTCGCCAATGAGAGGCGCGCGGGGGTCGGGGCATTCATCCTCACCTCCCGTCGGTTCGAGTGGCAGCTTCCCGGTCTGAAAGAGGAACTCGTGCAAGATATTTCGAAGAGAAAGCAGCCAAGCCCCATCGATATCGAAGTCGGCAAACGCATCCGCGCGCAACGGCGCCTGCTGGGCATGAGCCAATCGGCACTTGCCGAAAAACTGGGCCTGACCTTTCAGCAGGTTCAGAAATACGAAAAAGGCGCCAATCGTGTCGGCGCAAGTCGACTGCAACATGTTGCCGACTGTCTTAGTGTCCCGATCTCGCACTTCTTCGATAATGCAGTCTCCGACAATCCTGTTTCGACCGAGGAAGCAAGAGTGATCCGCAACGACCTCGTCGGCTTCATTTCGTCCGAAGAAGGTATCGAGCTCAACCGAGCCTTTGCAAAGATCAAGGATGTGAGGACCCGCCAGAAGATCGTCGGTCTGCTCAAGTCGCTGGCCTTGACTTAGAGCAACTCCGGAATAAGTGCGCGGCAGCTTTCCGTCCGAATTTACGAACACAGTGATGAAGCGGTTTGGCGGTTCCGTGAAACGCCAAGCCGCTTCGGCCTTCATTGCCCAGACAATTCAATGCTTGGCTGTCAGCTTGTAATGCGCGGCGTACGAATGACCTTGAGGAACAAGGCGTTCATTGCGTCGGTGATGCCTTGTGTCGGGCTCACCTCGAAATAGAGGCCAGGTGAGGCGCAAGTCTGCAAATTGGTGCCGATTTGCGATTGGAACGGTGCGATCCATTGGTTGTACCAGCCATTTGTCGGCAGGGGAAAATAGGTCGTATAGAGGATTGCGATCTTGATGTTCTGGTTCTTCAAGGGCTGACAGAAGGCGGTGGCGAGCGGCTCCTGGCAACGCCCGTTCGTGGTCGGCTTGGTACAAGTGGTGGGCTTGTTGCTGTCGCCGACGCCGTCAGTGACAAGGAAGAGAACCTTCTGACGATCGGAACTGGTTTTTCCGCTGCCGCCGTTGCCGATGATCGGCGCGAGCTGCGTCAGCATCGTATCGAAACTCGTATCCTGGTCGTTGTTATAGCCTTGTTTGGGAACAGCCATCAGGTCTACCGCACTGGTGGCTTTGCTAACCTGCGTCATATCGGATAAGAGCGGCGACACGTTGGTCAAGCCAATATGGTCGGCGTCGGGACCGAAGGTATAGACGGCCATTCTGTATTGATCAGGTGTTACTCGGTTGTGCACGGCAGTATCGGTCAGCGACTGCGTTGCTTGGCGGACGACGTCGATACGCGTATTGATCTTCAGTACATTCTTCGCAAGATTGTAATAGTCGTTCGTTGAATTTTGAATATGGCATGCAAAGGCGCAGCTATCGGGCGTCTTCGACACCATCGTTTTGATGTCGTCCAAGGTCGCGACAATACCCATGGAAGGTGTATTGTCCAGCAGCATATAGAAATCCATGAAATTCGCCGTCTGATACTGCGCGGATGCCGAACCGCTGACGGGGATGGATGTTTTTCCGATAACCTGGCTCAGCGTCGTCGGCACGTTCGTGGAAAAATTGACCGTCGATGAGACGATATTTCCCGTGCGCGTTACCGCGGCGCTGACGCTGACCGGTATGTTCTGGAGGTCGCTCGAGGCCTGGCCGAGAAAAAGCTTGTTGGCATCGCTCTGACCGATGGTAACGGTGCCGTCGCTCGTCATGGCCATGGCAGCCGCAACCGCCGGAGATGAATCCGCGATTGCACCGACCGCAGCAGCATCGGCGGCATTCTGCAATTCCGTTCTGACGAGCATCGCATTGGTGACATCGAGCGCTAGGCCCCCCACCGCGATCAACGGAACGGCAATCAATGCCGTGGTGATCCCGAAATTGCCCGACCGATCCAGAAACAGCCGTCCCGCGAGCGTGCGCACGACATCAAGCGACTTTGGCGAAATTGTAAATCTCTTCACAAGCAAGCTCTCTACATTACAAGTTGCAGCATCAAAACATTCGTCAAACGAAAGTATTATTACTTTCAAATATACTTATGTATATTATATTCAATAAATATTGAGATTCTCATAAGAGAGAGTTTCCCATTTATACTTACAATATTCAGGAGAAATTTACCAAGAATTCGTAATATATCCGTGGACAATGCAATCACTGGGTGGAAATCGAACGCGATGAATTCTCGCATCCACAAACGAAAAAGACGCGCACAATCAGATACTTCACAAAGAAGACACCTAGCCGGCACGAAGCCGGCGGTTGCAGAAATTGCAATTTCGCGCAAAGTATCTTTACTTGATTTTCAGTGTTTACCTGTGAAAGCAGCAGCCATCGATGTCGGGTTCAGCTGCCCATGTTAAGCATGGCGCCCTGATAGCTATAGTTGGGATCTTTGCGTGCGCGTTCTTTCCTGCATCTTCACGGAACACAATCTGTGGCTCGTTCTTCTCGCAGCGTTCGTCTGCGTCAGCGGCGGATGGATCACCCTCAACCTGCTTCGGCGAGCCGAAAAGACGCGCGACCTTCAACGTGGCGGCTGGATCTTCCTGACCGCCGTGGCTGCCGGTTCGTCGATCTGGTGCACGCATTTCATTGCCATGCTGGCCTATGACGTCGGCGCGCCGGTCACTTTCGATCCCATCCTGACGATGGCCTCCTTTCTTTTGGCCGCCATCGGCTGTGCCGGCGGTTTTGCGATCGCCTTGTCGCGCCTGCCGCGCATCGCACCGGAATTCGGCGGAGCCGTCGTCGGCCTTGCCATCAGCACCATGCACTATACCGGTATGCTGGCTTATCACGTCGATGGCATCGTTGAATGGAATCAGGGTTATGTTGTCGGCTCCATCGCCCTTTCCGTGATTTTTGCAGCGCTTGCGCTCAATCAGGCGGTACGCCGGCCTTGGCAGTTCTCCCCGGCCGCCGGACTCGCTCTCTTCGTCGTCGCCGTGGTCTCGCTTCACTTTACGGCAATGACGGCCGTATCGGTCACGCCGCTTGCAACTGGCGCTGCGATCGCGGACACCTATGCACTGAAGGCCATGGCGGTTGCCGTTGCCGGCGGCGGATTGCTTATTATCGGTACAGGCGTGGCAAGCTACATGATCGACGAGCGCGCCTCGCGCGAATCCATCGAGAAGCTTCAGCATATGGCCCTCAACGACCTGCTGACGGGCCTGCCCAACCGCAGCAGTTTCGCCGACCATCTGCAGCGCGAGATGGGACATGCCAAGGAAGACGGCGTAAAGCTTGCAGTCATCGGTATCGACCTCGATCGCTTCAAGGAAATCAACGACCTGCGAGGACATAAGGCCGGCGACCAGGCACTGAAGGCGATCGGACGCCGCCTGCTGCGCCTCGTCAGGGACGGCGAGTTCGTCGCCCGTGTCGGTGGTGACGAGTTCGCGGCCGCTAAGCGCTTTCGCGAACAAAGCGAGCTGCTGGATTTCGTAGCCCGGCTGGAGAAAGTCCTGTTTGAGCCCATCCGGATCGACGATTTCGAGACGGTGACAGGCGCCAGCATCGGTGTCGCCGTCTACCCCGACGATGGCGTCGACCAGGAGCGTCTCGTCAGCAATGCCGATCTCGCGATGTATCGCGCCAAAGCCGATATTGGCCGCGCCGTCTGCTTTTATGAATCCAAGATGGATGAAGCGGCCCGTGCCCGCCATACGCTCGCGCAGGACCTGCGCCGCGCTGTCGAGCTGGACCAGCTCGACCTGCACTATCAGGTGCAGACCTCCGTTCGCACCGGGCAGATCTGCGGCTACGAAGTCCTCGTCCGCTGGCATCATCCCGAGCGTGGCTCGGTGCCCCCTTCGGAATTCATCCCCATTGCCGAAGAAAGCGGTACGATCCTTGTCATCGGCGAATGGGTATTGCGCACCGCCTGCAAGGAGGCGGCATCATGGGACCAACCCTACAAGATCGCCGTCAACCTTTCGCCCGTACAGTTCGCTCACGCCGACCTTGCCAAGCTCGTCCACACGATCCTTCTCGAAACCGGCCTGTCGCCGTCGAGATTGGAGCTGGAAATTACCGAATCCACCATCATTGCGGACAAGAGCCGAACACTGCATGTGCTGCGGCAAATCCGGGCTCTTGGCGTGACCGTTGCCATCGACGATTTCGGAACAGGATATTCGTCGCTCGATACGCTCCGCTCCTTCCCCTTCGACAAGATCAAGCTCGATCGCTCGTTCATGAGCGAAGTGGATCACAGCATTCAGGCAAAGGCGATCGTTCGCGCCGTGCTCACGCTCGGCAAGAGCCTGGATATCCCTGTGCTCGCGGAAGGCGTCGAGACCAACCATCAGCTCGAAATCCTCCGGGTCGAGGGCTGCGACGAGGCGCAGGGCTTCTTCCTCGGCCGGCCGAAGCCCGTCGGGCAAATCTTTCAAGTAGAAGCATCGGCAGAGGACGACGAGGCATCGGCTTTTTCCGGCCGGCTTCCGCCCCATCGCATGCGCCGTCGCTAGGAAATTCCACCCCGCGTCGAGGCGATATCTACGGCAATTGTGGGCGCAGACCTGCGCCCTCCTTTTTTATGCTCGATTTCGTCAGCTGCTGCCGTTCGCAATATCAGATCGAACGATCCGAAACCTCGCCGATCCATTCGCTTGCAAGCTCGACCGTCACAGCTGAGCGGATATCGAGGGCGTTGGCGGCCACGAGAAACTCATAGCGACCGGCGATGGCTCGAAATGCTCCGATCCGCTCGTCGAAATAGCTCAGATCGCGCGGACGAACGACAAGCGAGGCGATGCCTTTTTCACCCGGCATCAGCCGAAGCTTGGCAAAGGCGCGCAACTCCTTGTCCGGCCGCTCGATAGTGGAAGCAAGCGCCCGCACGTAAAGCTGCACGAGTTCGGAACCGGTTCTATCGCCGGTATTGGTGACCTCGACCGTTACGGTGACACCCTCCGCGCCCATCCTTGTTGCCGAAGCCTGCGCCTCGCCCCAAGAAAATCGCGTATAGCCAAGACCGAAGCCGAAGGGAAACAAGGGCTCGATATCGCGCGTGTCGTGATGGCGATATCCGACGAAAACGCCCTCGGCGTAGCGCACATGCCCGTCCTTGCCAGGATAGACGGATGCGTCGCCAACGATTGCGGAATTATCCGACAGGTGTTTCGGAAAGGTCTGCGGCAGGCGCCCGCCGGGCTCGACATCGCCGAAGAGCACATCGGCAACGGCGTGGCCGAGTTCCTGGCCGGGATACCACATCTGCAACACGGCCCGCACCTTGTCGAGCCACGGCATCTCGATGGGGCCACCGGTCTGCAGCACGACAATCGTATTGGCATTGGCGGCCGCCACCCGGTCGATCAATTCCTCTTGCCGGCCCGGCAGACGCATGTCGGGCAGATCAAGGCCTTCCGTATCCCATTCGCCCTCGCGGCCTACAAAGAGCAGAACGACATCCGCATTCCTTGCCTTCTCAACGGCATCCAGCATGGCCTCTTCACCGAGCGGCTTCTCCACGCCGAAGCGTACCGCCGTCAGATTGATCCCCTCCTCGGTCGTCGCGGAAGAGCAATACTCCACCACCACCTTGTAGCTCTGTCCGGCTTCCAGATGGATGCTTTGCCGCTGCTCGGCATTGGCCGTGCCGAAATAATTGTCTCCTCGAGCCCAGCCGTCATAGCCATTCACGACGAGCTTGCCGTCGACAAAGAGCCTGGCAAGGCCTGCATTCGTCATGCCGAATACATGCTCGCCGCTCTCCGTCGGCATATAGGAGGCTGTCATGCGGGCGGAGAACTCATTGGGATCGAGTTCCGAAGATGGCAGGTCGAACCAGAAGAATTCGCCCTTGCTTGCCGTTTCGGTGGCGATCACCGGTCCTGCAAGCTTGCGGCCTTTAAAATAGTCCACCTGCATCTCGCCGGCGAAGACGCTGATCAGGCGATTGTTGCGGCAGCCGACGGCATGGTGAATGCTGTTGGCATTCGACAGTGCCTGCCGGATGCCTTCCAAGGGGCTGACCCTGTAGTGGGCGGCGATCTGGGCGCTGCCGCCGCCCATGACCCGGGCTTCGGCGGCATTCGGCCCGATAACAGCCACATGCCCAAGGCCTGCCTTCTGCAGCGGCAGAATGCCGTCATTCTTCAAGAGCACGGAACCCTCGGCTCCGAGCTTGCGGATCAGCGCGCGATCCTCAGGCAGATCAAGCGCGTGTTCGCTCAAATCGGGCGTCTTCTCGAAGGCGCCGACCCGCTCAAGCAATGTCAGAATGCGGCGGGCGGCTTCGCGCACCGTTTCCGGCTTGACCTCGCCATTGTGCACCGCCGCCACCAGCTTTTCGCCACGATCGCGCGTCGGACCGGGCATTTCGAGATCGAGCCCGGCATTGATGGTCGCCGCCGTCGAATGCGAACCGAACCAGTCCGACATGACGATGCCGTCGAAACCCCACTCCTGTCGCAAGACTTTGGTCAGCAGCCAAGGATGCTCGCTCGTATAGGTGCCGTTCAGCCTGTTATAGGAGGACATGACGGCCATGACGCCGGCCTTCTTCACGGCCTGCTCGAACGGCGGCAGATAGATTTCGCGAAGAGCACGCTCGTCGATATCCGACGACATCGTCTGGCGCTCGATCTCGGATTCGTTGCCTGCAAAATGCTTGATCGTGGCGGCAATACCCTGGCTTTGCACACCCTGGATATAGGCAACGGCAAGCGCGGCCGTCAGTGTCGGATCTTCCGAATAGCATTCGAAATTGCGGCCATTCAGGCCGGAGCGGTGAATGTTGACCGTCGGCGCCAACAGCACCGAGGCGCCCTTGCTCTTGGCCTGGCCGGCGAGTGCCACGCCCATTCGTTCGACAAGGGCCGGATTCCATGTCGCACCAAGCGCGATCGCGACGGGAAAACAGGCCGCATTGACGCCGGCAACCAGCGAGCCGGCACCACGGGCTCCGTTCGGCCCATCCGTGACCTTGATCTTCGGGACACCAAGGCGCTCGACCGGCACCGTGGTCCAGAAATCGGCGCCGGACAGCAGCGAAGCCTGTTCTTCAAGCGTCATCCGGTCGAGAATATCGTCGATCATAAAGGCCTCCCGAGCAATTCCGTGGCTGTTCCATCGTCCATCCGCGATGGAGATTCGCATTTAAGACAAACAAATCATAAACACGCTAGATGTTCTTCCGATAGTGGGATATGTGAATGAAATTCCATATCTTTTTTGCCGACATTCAGGTCGTACCCGCTATGGGCACGCTTCGTAAACGATCGGAAATCATAAGTTCGGCACAGGAATGGACGTCCCCGATTGCCGTACCGGTCAAAAACGCCGGTTCGATAAAATGCGAATAATCTTTTTCCGAATAAATTTGACCGCGTCGGATTTCATGAGCCCAACTCATGGAGCCGAGTATGCGTTCACTTCTCGTCGCTGCAAGCTTTCTCTTCGTCGCCGGCCTGCTGTTTTCGACAGCGACAACCGCAAAACCCGTCGCCAATACCGCCGCGGCACACGCACATCGGTTTGCGCGTGAGGTGACGGAAGCGAGCGTGCCCGTCGGCTGGACGAGCTTCTGTAAGGCGCAGCCAGCCGAATGCGTGTCCGACCAAAAGAGCGTGGAGTTCGCGGATCTCGATCATGACCGCTGGGAGCAGCTGCAGCAGATCAACAGCCTCGTCAATCATGAGATCGAGGGTGTCGGCGACAACGATCATTACGGCATCTACAAGCTCGGCATCATCAACTGGTGGACCTATCCCGATGACGGTGCCGGCAACTGCAATGACTATGTTCTCTTAAAGAAGAAATTGCTCGTCGAAGCAGGTTGGCCACGATCTGCCCTGCTGCTGACGGTCGTCCTCGACACCCATAACGAGGGACATCTTGTCCTGATGGCGCGCACGAATGACGGCGACCTCATCCTCGACAATCTCACCGATGCAGTTAAAAACTGGAGCGGAACGGGCTACACTTTCATCAAGCGTCAAACGGCCGATAATCCGAACGATTGGGTTCGGCTGGAATCCGGTCGCACACCCGAAGAGCTTGCCATGATCAGCAAGGCACTGGCGTCTCACTCGCAGTGATTGGCAGCCCAATAGCTGTCGACCAGACCTTTGCCGTCCTGGTCCAGGATGGCAAAATTGCCGGGAATGACGACGAAGAAGCGTTCTCCGCCTCCCGCGCCGGCGCCGTCAGTTATAGTTCCCGTATCGACACGGCCGCAAACGACGAAGCCCGGCATTCGTTCGCTTGGCTTGGCTGCCAGAATATGGATGGCTGAGGGCGGAACCTCTATGCGCCGCGCGACCGCCGCCTTGGCCAGCGCTGGAACATCCGCCATCGTCGGCAAGGCTTCGCCGGGGGCGGCTGCAAGCAAGATGCTCCCTGCGATCACGAGATGTTGCATCGACATCCTTTCGAAAGCCCGGACCACGGAACGCAACCCTGGACGGCCATATCCCCTATGCCTCTACAGCCGAGAGCTGCTTTGATCGAAGTTTATTGTGATTCGTGAGACGGAAGAAGCTTGCGCCCTTGCCTTCGGATAGCGATCGCGTATCAAGATCGTCCCCGCGCAGGGGAATATTTTTGGAAAGCCACTTTGCGAATGCGAACACGCCTGTCGATACTCCCGGCACTCGGTCTTCTTTTTATCTTTGCATTGACGAACGCGGTTTCTGCGCGTGAGCTCGTGCGCGTGCCGCCGGGCAATCGCAACAGCGTTCAGCCGCCCATACCCAATACCTCGGTACTACGGGCTAAGGCCTTCAACACTACCTACGACGAGAAATATCAGAAGATCATCGGCGTGCTTCGCGACGATAAGGAGCTGATGGCCTCGATCAGGAAGGCCGGGCAGACCTATCAGATCGACCCCATCCACATCGTTGGCGCCCTTGTCGGCGAACACACCTACAATATCACGATCGTCAACAGGGTGAAGTCCTACTACGTCAAGGCGCTCGCCTATTCGCAGTCCGATTTCAAGTTCGCCTATAAGGACGTGACGGTCCAGGCCTTCCTGAAGAAGCCGGAATTCGCCCATTGCAATGCCTTCACCGGCAGCGCCGAATTGTGGGAATGCCGTGACGAGACCTGGGACAAGAATTTCCGAGGCAAGGTCGTCGACGGCGTCGGTTACGAAAACATGACGTTCCAGCGCGCCTTCTTCCAGCCTTTCTTTGCCGGCCAGACCTTCGGCCTTGGACAGATCAGCCCTTTGACCGCCCTTGAAGTCACCGATCTCGTCCATGCGACCAGCGGCCTGCCGAAGCTGTCCGTCGACGATCCGCAGGCGATCTATCGCGACATCATGGACCCCGATCGCAGCGTGATCTATATCGCCGCCATCGTAAAGGATGCCATCGACGCCTATCGCGCGGAAGGCTTCGACATCACCGACAATCCCGGCCTGACCGCGACGCTTTACAATGTCGGCCAGCCACGCCGCCGTGCGGCTGCTTTGCGGCAAGCGGCGGATGCTTCGGGCAGTAAGAAACTGCCGGAAGAAAATTATTATGGCTGGCTGGTCAACGACAAATTGCCGGAGCTTCGTGGGCTGCTCGGCAGCGACAATAGCCAGTAAGCCGCCAGACTTTATCCATGAAGAACACCGGTTTGATCAGGCGATCAGGCTGACGCGATCATTGGCAATCTTGTTTTCGGCCCAGCTGCGCTCGCTCTGCCAATCATGCCGCTTCCACCCTTCCCAGCTGAAGCCGCATAGCTTGATGTCCCATTCGGACGCGGGAAACCTTGCGAGGACATAACGGATGCCAAGGAAGCCGGTGCTGGGAAAGACCTTGTGCATGTGACGCCCGGAAATGCCGAGCTCGCCGCAGCCATCCATATAGGTCTGCGGTGGCATGATGCGGATCTCCTTGCCGGCCCTGCCCAGCAACTCGATTGCCTGCATCGTCCAGTCAGCCTTTCGACCCTGCAGACGCTGGAAGATGTTGGGTCGGGGGTGATATTTGCGGATGATATCGGGGTGATAGGCCAGCATGAAGACCTTTGCGGCCTTGAGCGCGGCGTTATCCATGAAATTTGGATCCAAAAGCCGCCGATACAAGATTTTGCTCGAGGCGGCCAGCATGATCATGTCAGTGCGCTCGCCGCTCATGCCTCCGGAAAGGACCGGCTCATTGAAACGCATGACGAATTGCGCCTCGTCCACGATACCGGCGATATCGCGTTCCAGCTTTCCGTTGCCGACAATGATTGCAGTCTTACGCGCCAATACGGTCGTCCAGAAAATATGGGCCGTGCATTAGCAAGCGGTTCTGACAAAGCACTGAACCGTTGATGATGCGGAACTGAAATCCCCTCGACCAACCGTTTCCGTGCTCTGGATGAATTTGATCCATTTGCCAACAGGCGTATTTGGCGGCATCTGCACAGGGGAACGACAATGAGAGAAGCTTTGCTGGCAGACCACGCCATGTCGCCATAGACTATCGCCTCTCAAGGCCGAGAAGCGGATCGAATGGACAGTTTATGAAGCAATTGGATCGCATGAACTCGACGTCGAACGATTGGGAAGCTGACCCATGGGATGCCCCCGACGAGGTGGCGGACTTACAGTTGGCTGGATTTCAGAAGAGAGCTGCAAAGACGATTATCTGGGCTTCCATATTCAATGCCGACCATTCGGTATTCGGCATTGAAGCAAGCGACCTTCGCAGCTTAGATGCCGAATTTTATGCGACGTGCGACGCTGAGGACATGCTTTTGATGCGGCTGATTTGGCACGGTTTCCCCGATCCCCCGGAATGGCGGCTGGCGACGCGACCAAGCAACAGAGATGATCTCTCCTGGGCCTCGTGGGGTTATTTTACCGACTTGCCGGAAAGCTGGCAAATACCGGTGTCATCCGGTAATCCCGCATGACAGGCGCTCGGCACGCTCACAAGAAATACCGGAACTTCAACGGCAGCAGAGCCGCGCCGATCGCGCTGGCGTCACCTTTGGTTTCGCTGAGAACCAGCCGCGGTCCCGGCGGTGCGGCGCCATAACGGTGCGGACGCTGCGACGGTAGGCGGGCGCGCGCGATCATCATTCGTCCAAGCTCGGGCGGCAACTGGCCACCGAAGACAATGGCTTGCGGATCGATCACCCCGGCAAGCGTGGCGATCAGACGGTCGAGCATCGGCATGGTCTCGGAAAGCCAGCTCTCGACGCCGGGCCAGGAAGGGTCGAAATTCTGCTTCAGTTCCTCGATGGAGCCTATCTCGACACCCCTCTCCCGCAATGTGGCGATGAGATATTGCAAAGCTGGCCGGCGCAGCATTTCGTCCGGATCGTAGATGACGCTGAATTCCCCAGCATTGCCGTGGAAGCCCAAATAAGGCCTTCCCTCCAGAACAAGACCGCCGCCAAATCCATAATTGAAGGACAGGTATGCGAAGGTCTTGCACCAGCGCCCCACACCGCGCAGGCTCTCACCGATTGCGCCTGTCGTTGCGTTGTTTTCCAACCAGGCCGGCAATGCGAACACTTGCTCGAGCTCCGGCTGCAGATCGACTAAAGACCAGTCGCGCAGCGGCTCCGGAGCATTGAAGCGACGATCATCGCCGACAAAGAAGCCCGACATGGCAAAGCCAAGTCCGATGAGATTTGCACGCGATATTTCACGGCGCGCCAGGATCGACCCCAGTTTCTCGGCAAGGATTGCCAGTGTTGCCTTGCGATCGGCGGGCACGCCCCTCAACACCTCCTGATCGACGACGTCGCAGCCGAAATCGGCGAGCGACAGCGTCACGGCATCGGTATTGACGGAAATACCGACCGAATAGACCGCCTGCCGCTCCAATTCGATCGTCGGGCTCGGCTGCCCGCGTGCGCCCTTGAACGGCGCACCGGCGCGAAGCAAGCCGCGAGCCATCAGCGTCTCGACGAGGCGATGCACGGATTGCTGCGTCAAATTCGTGTGGGCCGTAATGGTCGCGCGCGGGATCGGCTCGCGGCTGCGGACAATATCGAGGATGAGGCGCTCGTTCTCGCTTGCCAGTGGGGATTTTTCAAGCGCTGCCATGACTGCAATCCTGCTCCTGTCATTCCGACTAGCCGCTCGCCTATCCGGGCACAATCCGAACCCCACATATTCGCGGCTGCTCGTCATAAATATTACACTTTATGTGTATTAATAATCATAACGATGATCGGTGCCAATACACCGCGTCGGCCATAACCATTGGTGCTCACATTCGACATCGAACCTCGCATCCGCTCATTCCGCCTGAAAACCGACAGCTCGCGAAAGCTCTTCTCATGCATAGCCAGACCGCCATCTTGCCCTCAACCCGCAATGCCGATATTTACGACCTCCTCTCCCGGTCCAATCCAAACATTCTGACGATTGCCCATCGTGGGCTTTGGTCGGCAGCTCCCGAAAATTCATTGGCGGCAATCCGTGCGGCAGCCGAGCTTGGCGTGGAATTCGTCGAAATCGACACACAGGCGACTGCCGACGGCCATCTCGTCGTCATTCACGACAAGACGCTGGACCGCACCACCTCCGCCGGGGGTGTCGTCGGAGCGAGCAGCTTTGCCACAATCCGCGCGGCCCGACTGCGCACCGGCGCAGGCGGAGAGATGGCAGCATTGACGGATGAACGCGTTCCCACGCTCGAAGAAGCGCTGGAGGAGGCGCGCGGACGCGTCTTCGTCAATATCGACACGAAATTCCCCCGCGAACTGCCGCAGGTTATCGCTGCAGTGCGGCGGCTGCGTGCCGAAGATCACGTCATCATCAAGTCGGATGTCGCGCCGCAAAGCGGCCGTTTCCCGGTGCTGGACGCCGATTGGTTCGGCTCGATCCCGCATATGCCGATGTTTCCTGTCCGGCCCGGAAAATTCATCGAAGACCTCAGAATGATCGAACCGCTCAAGGCGCCGATGGTCGAAGTGAAATTTACCGACATTGCCGATCTTGCCGCCGGGCGCGAGGAACTGGAGCGTCAAAATATCCGGCTCTGGATCAATACGCTCGATGTCTCCTACAATCTCGACTTCAACGATAGCCGGGCGCTTAGCGACCCTGAAGGCGTATGGGGAGCACTCGTTGACGCCGGCGTCGGCGCCATCCAGACCGACACGAATGTCGAATTCAAGCGGTGGCTCGCGACCAGAAGCGGCAAATAAAGCCCCTTCGGCTTAACGCGCAGACAAGAAGCCCGGGCGGTTTCTCATCGCCCGGGCTTTTGCGTCCTCCGGCACTGTGAGCAATCTAAAGCGAAGCCTTCGTGTCTGCAGAGGGGGCGTTTCTCAGCATCAACCTTACCAATTTTGGTCCTATGAAGGGCAAATGCTGCACCGCAAAGAAAATGATGCGAAAATGAACTAAAACTGACGTGAAAATGAATTGGAAATGTTGACTTAAGGATTCGCTGAACTAGTTCCCGCTCATACGCCGGGGTCCGCCCCATCCATAGCGACCATATGATCCTGTATAATCCTGTGCAGCCATTCCAGCGGTTAAGACGCTGTTATGGCAAGGAATATTCGTGCGGTTAAGAGGTCGCCTCATAGCGCAGTGGGACTTCAGTATCGCATGAGCAGCATCACGGGACGGCTCGTCAAGGGAAGCATGTGGTTAAGCCTGTCTCGAACCATCGTGAACGGGCTTGCAACACTCAGCACCTTCGTACTGGCCCGCTATCTGGCGCCCGCCGACTTCGGCGTGGTTGCTTTGGGCATGACGATCCTCATGATCGTCACGACCGTTACCGAGCTTTCCCTTTCCGAGGCGCTGATCCGCCACGATGCACCGGATGAATCCCATTTCAGTGCTGCCTGGACGCTGAATGCCGCACGCGGGCTGGCGATCTGCATCCTGTTTGCGATCTTTGCCTATCCGACGGCCGCCCTGTTCAATGAGCCGAGGCTGACGGGTGTCATGTTCGCCCTTGGTATCAGCATGCTGATGGGCGGCCTTACAAATCCGCGGCGCATCATGCTGCAGCGCGATCTGATCTTCTGGCAGGAGTTCGTGCTCGCCGTTTCGCAGAAGTTCGCGGGCTTCGTCGCCTCGGTTGCGATCGCCGTCATCTATCAAAGCTATTGGGCACTAATCGTCGGCACGCTGATCAGCCAGGCGACGAATGTCATCGTCTCCTATCTCGTGCTGCCGTTCCGGCCCAGGATCACTTTCCAGCATATGCGGGAGTTCTTCTCCTTCTCCGCCTGGCTGACCGCAGGCCAGATTGTCAGCACGCTCAACTGGCGCTTCGACTATCTGCTTGTCGGCAAGATGCTTGGCGGCATCCAGCTCGGCTATTATTCGGTCGGCAGCAACCTCGCCATGATGCCGACGCGGGAGGCGACCGCGCCCCTTACCCAGACCATCTATCCGGCTTTTGCTGGCATTCACAACGATCCAGGCAGGCTCGCTGCCGCTTATCAGCGCGTGCAGGCGCTGGTTGCCGCCGTCGCCCTTCCAGCCGGCATCGGCGTTGCCGTGACCGCCGATCCGTTGGTGAGGCTCGCGCTCGGCGACAAATGGGCCCCTGTCATTTTCATCATCCAGTCGCTGGCCTCTGTCTTTGCGCTGCAGACACTGGGCTCGCTGGTGCAGCCGCTCGGCATGGCCAAAGGCGAGACGCGCGTGCTCTTCGTCCGGGACACGCAGATGTTCTGCCTGCGCGTGCCGATCATGATCGGCGGCCTGCTGCTTTATGGTCTGCCGGGGGTCATTGCCGGCCGCGTCTTCACAGGCCTCTTCAGTACCGCCGTCAATATGATGCTCGTGCGGCGCTTCACCGGCATCAGCGTTGCCAGGCAATTGTCGGTGAACCTTCGGGCACTCGTGAGCGTCGCCATCATGGCGGCAGGCGTCTCGCTCGCTTCGAGCCATCTTACCTACACGGACGACAAGCTCGTGCTCGTGACGCACCTCGCCATCCTGATCCTGCTTGGCGGCCTGCTCTATTGCGGTTCGACGCTCCTGCTGTGGACGTTGATGAGGCGGCCGGCCGGCCCGGAAACGGAGGTTCGAAACATACTCGGCAAAGTGCTGCCGAGACTTCGTCCTGCCTGAAAACGCGCGGCCGATGTCGGCCGGAGACTGACCTGTCATCTAAACGGGGGAATGGGGAAATGACGTTACAATCAAATCAACAGCTGATCGCGAAACTGGACAATATGATCCACGATTGCCTGAAGGATTACATCAACAAAGATGAGCCGCTGGCGATCCTCGATTTTCCTGACATCCGCAATTGCGGTGACTCCGCCATTTGGCTCGGCGAAATGGCTTATCTCAACCGGCGATATAGCAAGCGGCCGACCTATGTCTCGCGAATCGATGACTTCTCGCCCGAGCAACTCGAGCGCACCATGCCGACCGGCCCGATCTTCATTCATGGTGGCGGCAATTTCGGCGACATCTGGGATGCGCATCAGGACTTTCGCGAACGGGTTCTGGAACGATTTCCCAATCGGCAGGTGATCCAGTTCCCGCAATCCATCCATTACAAGTCCCAAGCACGGATCGAGGAAAGCGCCCGCATCATCGGACGCCATAAGCATTTCGTATTGCTGGTGCGCGACGAAGAATCGAAAGAGTTCGCCCATAAGCACTTCGACTGCGAAGTGCGTCTTTGCCCGGATATGGCCTTCAGCATTGGAACGATCCGGCCGGAGGCCCCGGAATTTCCCGTGCTTGCCATGTTAAGATCCGATCTTGAGAAGGTGGGCGAGGCCAATCTTTCCGCCTATCCCGATATCCCGAAAGAGGACTGGACGACCGAATCCGCCAAGCGTGTGCGCATCTCCAAGGCGATCGGCGCGGCAACGGCTCTCATGGCTCTCAAACCGGCGGAAATAAGATTGCGCAAGCTCGACGCAGCGGCACATAATCGTCTGAGACGCGGCATACGCCAGATTTCCCGCGGCCAGGCGATCGTCACGGACCGTCTGCATGTCCATATCTGCTCGATCCTGCTTGGACGGCCGCACGCTGTGCTGGACAACAGCTATGGCAAGATACGTCGGTTCATGGCGGCATTTTCCGGTGGTACCGATCTCGCCTACCGCGCGACCTCGCTCGAAGACGGTATCGCCTGGGCGCGCCATCAGGCGGCCACGCAATCACTGGCACCAGCTGCCTGACAGGCTGTGACAAGGCAACTCGCCTATCGCGATCCACAATCTCCTCACCGGATGACGAAACCAATCAGGCGAAGGCGCTTTAAGCGCCTTCGCCTGTCGTTTGAGCTCGATCCGGCTGGGAGACGGCCATCCGCGTGGCATGACCTCACTTGAAATCACCCTTAGCGGGCGTTGTACTTCGCATCGACCTCGTTCATGGCCTTGACGTTGCCGGCCGAGCGACCGTTTTCGTCGAAGGTCTGCGCCAGGAAGGCGTCGGCAATCGCCTTGGCGAGTTCGGTGCCGATGACGCGGGCGCCCATGGTGATGATCTGGGCGTTGTTCGAGAGCGCTGCGCGTTCTGCCGAATAGGTGTCATGGGTCAAAGCAGCACGAATGCCCGGCACCTTGTTGGCCGAGATGCAGACGCCGATGCCGGTGCCGCAGACGAGGATCGCCTTGTCATAGGTGCCGTCGATGACGCCGGAGGCGACGCGGTCAGCGAGATTGGCGTAAAACGCATCGGGGCCTTCATCGGTGCGCGAGACTTCGCTCACCTCGAAACGCTCCTTCAGATGATCGGCGAGAATCTTGGCGAGACCTTCACCGGCGCTGTCACCAGCAATAGCAAGCTTCATGATATGTCTCCTCAGAGTTTGGCGGCGCACTTGGCGAGGATGTCGAGATAGCCTTCGACGTTCCAGGCGGAGCGGCCGATGAAAAGCCCGTCTACATTCGGGCAGGATATGAGTTCTTCACAGTTTTGCGGATTGACGGATCCGCCGTAGAGGCATGGAATCTTTCGGCCGAGCACCTTTTGCGCGATCGCAATGATCTCGGCCTGGCGCGCATCGGCATAGGAAGGCTCGGCGGGGATCCCCTTTTCGCCGATCGCCCAGACCGGCTCGTAGGCCAGCAGGATTTCAGTCTGCTTCTGGGCGTCGGAGAGCTTCGACAGAGCACCGACGACCTGCTCGCTTAGGATCTCCGTTGCACGGCCGCTTTCGCGATCAGCCAGCGTCTCACCGATGCAAATCAGCGGGATCAGGCCATGACGGACAGCCGCCTCGGTCTTGAGACCGACGGTTTCGTTGGTCTCGCCAAAATACTCGCGACGCTCCGAATGGCCGAGCTCGACAATGTCGAGATTGCAATCCTTCAGCATCAGCGGCGAGATTTCCCCCGTCCAGGCACCCTGATCGGCCCAATGCATGTTTTGGGCACCGACCTTCACGGAGCTTTCCGACAGGATCGACTTGACCTCGCGCACGGCCGTGAACGGCGGAATGATGAAACGCTGAATGCGATCATCGCGCAGGGTATCGGCAACACGCAGCGCCTCGGCGAAAGCGCGTGCCTCCGCCAGCGTCTTGTTCATCTTCCAGCTCGTGCCGATCCAATAGCGAGGCTTCTCTGTCATGTCATATCCTGGTTCGAGGCGATGGTAAGGGCGATGCCGTCGCGGCGAAATTGCTCGACAATGGCGGCGTCAGGCATGTGATCGGTAATCACGGCATCGAAATCGCTCAGATCGGCCATCACATGCAGGGCCGTATGCCCAATGCGCTGATGGCTGACGAGGAGGCAGCTTTTTGCCGCCGACGCAATCATCGCCCGCTTCGTGCGCACGACGTTGTCGTCCATATGATAGGCGAGCCTGCCGGAAACGGCCGGCGTCGACAGGAAGGCGATATCGGCTCTCAGGCGCGACAGGGCTTCCTCGGTAACGACGCCGAGAAAGGCGTTGAACTTCGCGGAATAGACACCACCGAGCGCGATCAGCATAATGCCGCTTTCGTTCCTCATACGGTCTATGATTGCGGCATTGTTGGTGATGAGCGTCAGTGGCCGCTTCTGCAACAGCATCTCGCCTAAAACGGCGGCCATGGACCCGTCATTGATCATGACGGTCATGCCGGGCTCGACCAGATCGAGTGCAGCGCGCGCCATGGCGAGCTTTTCGTCATGGCCCTGGCGCTCGCGGAAACGGAAATCGCTTTCGAACTGGGTGCCGGCATCGATGGTCGCGCCGCCGCGAACCTTGCGCAGCACGCCGGCCTGCTCGAGATCATCGAGATCGCGGTGGATCGTCATCTTCGATACGACGAACCGATCCGCCAGATCGTCGAGATCGACGGTCTTATGCTCGATGAGCAGATTGATGATCGATTGCTGGCGCTCTTCCCGTTTCACCTTGCACTCCGACCGTTGGTCCGAAATGGAACTTCGAGAAATATAACATCAAGATCTAACAATTCAACATTATTATTGTTACATTGAGGTAAATTCATGTTCTCACAGGCAGTATCACTCCTCGCTCTTCAACAGTGCCTGCGCTGTTTTCTCGTCCGTGATCAACCCATAGAGACAGCGGCTCTTTAGGACCGCGCGGATGGCCTCGACCTTCGGTAATCCGCCTGATAGTGCCACCAGCCGCTCGCTCTTCGTGCGCGGCAAGGAGGCAGACAATGTGCGAGACGTCAGCGTGGTCTCAAGGATATTGCCGTCGGCATCGAAGAAATGGCCGAGAATTTCGCCGACGCCACCGGCCGCAGTGATCTCCTTGATCTCCTTCGGCTCCACCATCCCCGACAAGACGAGCTGTGCATCGGTGTCGACCGTGCCGAGACCGACCAGCTTAAGATCGGCGCCGTTTGCAAGATCGAAGACTTCCTTCACGCCGCGCTGGGCAAGCAGCACGTCGCGGTCTTCGCGGGTATTGGCGAAGAACGGTACCGGCATCACATGCGATTGCATGCCGGTCTTCTCCGCGATGCGATGCATGACGTCATAGGGGTTGGCTGCGTAGTTTCTGGTAAGCCCGCCGAGCAGCGAGACGAAGCGTAAGTCCTTGGCGCTGACGCGCGCCATGTGATGCACGGCAGAGGAGAGCGTTCGCCCGTGGCCGAGGCCGATTACCTTGTTGCTGCCGCCTTCGATCTCACGCCGCAGGAAGCCGGCGCCCGCCTGGCCGAGCGCGCGAAACTCGAAGCCTTCCTCGCCGAGATCGGGCGCGACCTCGCAATATTGTAGCCCGAAGCGTGCCGAAAGCTGCGCCTCAAGTTCGACGCATTCGACGATATCGCCGTCGATCGTCACCTTGACGACGCCTTCGGCAACCGCGCGCGCGATCAGGCGGTGTGCCTTTACCGACGGAACGCCGAGACGCTTTGCCACTTCGGACTGGGTCAATCCGCCGGCATAGTGCAACCATGCCGCCCGCACGGCGAGCGAAGCATCCGCATCCGTCATCGTCCGTTCCTTTTCACTTCGTTCCGCATATTCCCTCGCCTGCTCTCTCCAGCCATAACGCTCCGATCCGGCTACCTCCTCGAAAGAATTTGGTGCCTGATGAATCGGGACTCGGCCGCTCCACCGGCTAGATATGCAAGTCGTTGGCGCCCGTGTCGATATGAGGCGCCCAGAAGGCAATACTTTCGGCGATCTGTGCGAGAACCTGACGATCGTTGGGCTCACGCTCCTTGAACGACAATTCCAGGCAGATTTCGTTGTCCTTGGCACCACCTTCGGCAAACGCCTTGAGCAATGGTTCGGGCTGGATGCGGCCTTTGGCATTGAACTCCGCCGTGAAGGGGCGGTGCCCGCCCTTGTCCATCAGGCTCTGCTTGATATGGATGATCGGTGAAACTTTCGGCACGGCACGCGCCCAGGCATAGGGATCGTAGTCATCGGAATTTGCCGAGGTGACATCGCCATGATCGATATCGGCCATCATCCACATCGGGATCGCGAAGGGCGCCTTCGTCAATCTGTCCTGCAGGGAAAGGCAGGCATCGATCGTCTCGCCGAATTCGCGGCCGATGCTCATCGGCTCCCAGAAGATATAGGAGAGGCCGGCAGCCCGGGCATGTTCGGCCACCTCGCCCCAGCAATCGATCGCGATCTCGATCAATTCTTCGCGCCGCACCGGGTCGTCATAATCCTTGTAGGTGAAGATTGCGAACTGCGTGCCGACGGAATGACCGCCAAGATCGGCGGTGATATCGGCAAAGGTCTTGAACCAGTCGACATAATAGCGGCGGACATCCTTGTCGGGATGGCCGAAATGGTTGAGACGGCCATAGGGACCGGTCATACCTGAGGTTACGCGAACGCCGGTGCGCTTCAATGCCGCCTGCATGTCCCGCGTCAGCCGGCGAATGACCGGCGCCTGCCAGCTCGGATTGATGAATTCATGCGTCAACTGCAGATCACGGATGCGCAGATCGCGCGCAACCGTCTCGATCAGGTCGGCCGGCTCGGCAAAGCGATTGACAAGCGGGTTGGTGTTGAGTGAAAGCGTCAAGGGCATTTTAGGTCTCCCGGCAAGGTCTGTTGGTTCAGGCGGCCAGCGCCAACTCGGCGTCGAACCATGCCGCGAAATCCGCCTTCTCTTCGGCCGTCATGCGCAGACCCTCCTTGGTGCGACGCATCAGCACGTCTTCGGCCGCCTGCGCCCATTCAGAAGCCACGAGATAGCGAACCTCAGCCTCATAGAGATTGCCGCCGAAATGGCGACCGAGTTCTGCGAGCGACGTCGCATTGCCGACGATCTGCCTGGTGCGGACGCCATAGAGATGGCCGTAGTGATTGACGAGCGCACGCGGCATCCAGGGATAGGCCGCCCGCAGGGTATCGGCAAAGGCAACGTAATCGGCATTCGGAATCTCGCCGCCCGGAAGCGTGGCACCCCGCGTCCAGTCGCCGCCCATCTTCGGAAAGAATTTTGCAAGCCGCTGCATCGCGTGCTCGGAAAGCTTGCGGAAGGTGGTGATCTTGCCGCCGAAGACGCTCAGGAGCGGCGCACCGCCAGTCTCGTCGAGATCGAAGACATAGTCGCGCGTGACAGCAGACGGGTTGCCCTTGCCATCGTCGAACAGCGGGCGGACGCCGGAGAAACTCTCGAGCACGTCGGACCTGCGCAGCTTCTCCTTGAAGTAGCGATTGACCGCCGTGATCAGATAATCGATTTCCTTCTCGTCGGCCTTCACCTCTTCCGGCTTGCCTTCGTAGGGAATGTCGGTCGTGCCGATCAGCGCCTTGTCACCTTCATAAGGGTTGATGAAGATCACGCGCTTGTCGTGGTTCTGGACGAGATAGGCCTGCTGGCCGGCCCAGAATTTCGGAACGATGATGTGGCTGCCCTTGACGAGCCGGACACTGCGCTGGCTGTTCGAGCCGACGACACGGCCGATAATGTCGTTGACCCAGGGGCCGGCAGCATTGACCAGCACGCGGGCGCGGACGGTCCGCACCTCGCCGGAGCGCTCGTCGCGCATCTGGACGACCCAGTTCCCCTGATCGCGTCGCGCGCTGACGCAAACCGTGCGCGTCAGTATCCGCGCGCCCTTGGCGGAAGCATCGAGAGCGTTGAGAATGACGAGTCGGGCATCATCGACCCAACAGTCGGAATATTCGAAACCCTTGGAATATTGGTCCAGGATCGGCGCCCCTTCCGGATCGCGATGAAGATCGAGCGAGCGGGTGCCCGGCAGCGTCTTGCGGCCGCCGAGATGATCGTAGAGGAAGAGGCCAAGACGCACCAGCCATGCGGGACGATCCGTCGGGCTATGCGGCAGTACGAAGCGCATCGGCCAGATGATGTGGCTTGCCGAATTGAGCAGCACCTCGCGCTCGATCAGGGCCTCGCGCACCAGGCGGAATTCGTAATATTCAAGATAGCGCAGGCCGCCATGCACCAGCTTGCCGGAGCGCGAGGACGTACCTTCCGCGAGATCGCCCTTCTCGCACATGATAACCGAAAGGCCGCGCCCAGCCGCATCACGAGCAATGCCGGCACCATTGATGCCTCCGCCGATCACGAAAAGATCAAAGATTTCCGGTTCCATCATCTCATGCTCCTAGGGATGCCTATGGCATCATCAATTCAATCTTCAAGAGCGGCGCTCGCCCGCCGCCTTTGTATCGGCTAGTGCCGGGCCAGCTTGTCCCAGGCGGGCGCGAGCGCCTGACGCACGTCCTTGTAGGCATCGAACAGGCGGTCATAGCGTTCGACATTTGCGGGATCGGGCGCCTCGGCCTCGCCCAGCAACGGCGTCACCCAGTCGGCAATGCAGCTGTCCATGTCCGGATAGGCGCCGATCGCGAAGGCGGCCATCATCGCGACACCGGCGGCCCCCGCCTCCTCGCGATCGGAAATGCGCACCGGCGCCTTGACGGCGGCCGACAGAGAACCCCTGAGCGCGCGCGACCGCGCAGCACCTCCCGTGATGCGCAGTTCCGAAGGCATGTCGCCCATGGCGGCATAACAATCGCGCGTTGCCATCCCCAGCCCTTCGACCACGGCCCTCAGCATGTCGGCAAATCCATGCCGCGTCGAAAGGCCGGTAAAGCCGGCGCGCGCATTGGCATTGACGAAGGGACCGCGCTCGCCGGCCTCGGAAATATAAGGATGATAAAGAAGGTTCGTCGGCCGCGCTTCGGCAAACCAGGCGTCGATGCGCGGAATGAGGTCCGAATAGGAAACCTCGCTCCCGCTTGCGGACATCAGATCCGCCGCGATCTTGAGAATCCAGTCGATATTGATAGTCGCACCCATATTGGTCTGAACCTGCGTGACGATACCAGGGATCGGCAAGGCGATCACATAGCCGGTCCCCTCGTCATTGAGCTGGACATCCGGCACGGCCTTTGCGCGCATATGCACGCCCGTCGATCCGATCGTCGAGCAGGCCGCGTTCTGACCGCGGGTCCGAACTCCGGCCCCAAGTGCGGTCATCACCATGTCGACATAGCCGAGACATACCGGCGTTCCGGCCAGCAGACCGGCGGCCTTTGCCGCTGTTTCCGTCAAGGGATGGCTGATCTCGGTTCCATCGACGATCTCGGGAAGAAGCGAGCGCCGGCGGGCAAGGCCGAGCGCATCGATGACAACAGGATCATATTGCCGATTGCGGAAATTACCGAAGGTGAAGCTCGCTTCCGATGGATCGGTTGCCCGTATGCCGGTGAGATTCAGGTAGAGCCAGTCCTTGCAATGCAGCGCCGTCTCGGCCCGATCGAGAAGCTCGGGCATGAAGCGTTCCATATGGGCGAGCTGCGCACCCTGCTGGCAGGTATTGAGCCCCGTGCCCGTCGCCTCGAAACGGGCGCGGTTGCCGGCCGCGGCGCTCAGGCGCGTGACGGTCGGTGCCGCGCGGGCGTCAAGCCACAGCCAGGCATCGCCGACCGGAGCATTGCCGGAGCCGACAAGCCAGGTGCCGTCGCCTTGGCCGGTAACCGCGATCGCTGCCGTTCGGGCGGCAAGATTGCCGACCTTCTCACCAAGGCCGCGCAATGCACTGAGACAATCCGACCACGTCTGGCCGAGCGATTGGGTGACCGATCCGTCTTCTCCCGTCTCATAGCGATTGCGCGCTGAAGCTGAAGCGATCTGCCGCCCGGACAGCTCGAAGGCAACCGCCTTCAAAACCGAGGTACCCGCATCGATCCCGATGATGATCCCGTCGCCTTTAGACATTGCACGCCAGCTCCACCATGCGACACCCTGCGGCAGGAGCATCGGCAACCATCACAAACATTTTCATTCCTCCCCACGCGGCCAAGGGCATAATTCTAAGCCAGGTCGCATCTATCGTCGCCATCGTACTCCCCACTCCAAGGGAAGGATCGCGAACGAAGCGCCAGCGCGCACCCGCTACCAACCACGCAATGGATCCGACGCACAGCCGCGACCCATCAATCAGTTCGCGGCTTTATAACATAATCATACCGTTGTTACAGTAATATTTTTCTGGCTTTGTAATTTTTTTCATATAAAATGGATGTGTTGATAGGTAAGCCGCAGCAAGGAAAGACTGCAGCAACGCTTTGGAGGAACACGGATCAACGACCTGAATCTCTCGGATCAAATCAGGGAGGCCGCGCAGAGCGGCAGGCGACCTCCTTATAATTTTCAATTATATCATATTATTATCAAGAAACTTGATGTCAGGTCGACGCAAATAATGCCGATCGTCGAACCTCGGAAGAAGGCCGGCAAAGCGAAAGCTTCGAATGTGAAAAGGCGGAGAGCGCTGAGATCCAAAGATACCGGTCGGATACGGGATCGGTCAAATCGCGGTTGACACGCCCAAAGATTATAACATATAAAATGCAGAAATTAACATATTTATATCACAAATGTCGCATGGGTGCGTCGATTGTGAACCTAAGATGGGCGACTGGAGGAGACAGCCGTCCGCACATTGAGGAGGCTCCTGATGTTGAATTTCCTTTCCGGTGACGGCGCAGCCGGAAGCCAAGCGGAGCGCTCAAAGGCGCGAACGCGCAAGCCCCGCTTCCGTTAGGCCGGAACATCGCACTTTTCTCCCTTTCTTCCATCAGGCACTCCGGCTGACATGCCCAAGGTCGTTTGAACATGAATACGCAAGCTCAATATGCAACTGCCAAGCCGACGGGCTCCAAGCTCAAGATCGTCGCCGGCATCGCCGCGGTGGTGATCGTCATCGGCGCCATCGCTGCCGATACCAAGGTGGTCAAGATCGGCTCCGAACACGACATGCGCGAGCAGGGCTTCCAGCCGGAGACCTATGGCGCCGCCGAATTCCCGAAGGTGCAGACGGATGTCGAGAAGCGCGCCGTCGATGCCGTGACGCTCGCCAATGCGGTTCTGGCCGACAAGAAGGCCGCTGGCGCAAAATACGGCGTTGCCACCACCACCGGACCCGTCCTTCCTGTCTCCTTGACCGGCACCTTCGGCGAGCGCAAGGCCAATCTCAACGAGTTCAAAGTCGACGGCCTGCCTGACGGCGTCACCATACGGGTACAAACAGGCCCTGCGATCAACGGCACCGATCTTCGCGATGCGACCGGCAAGATCGAATTTGGGCAATTTACCAACCAGATCGAATATCAGGACGCCGGCTCCGCCATCAACAACGAGATGAAGAAGGCGACCCTCGGCAGCCTGGACCCCGAAAAGCTCGCGGGCAAGACGGCGACGGTCGTCGGGGTCTTCAAGCTCATCAATCCGAAGAACTGGCTCGTCACCCCGGTAAAGGTCGATGTGAAATGAGCCAGGTCCAGCACAATGGCACGACCACGGGCGAAGTTGTTCTCGCCGCCCGCAACGTCGCCAAATCCTATGGCAACGTCCATGCGCTGAAGGGGGTCAATTTCGATATTCGCCGCGGCGAAGTCACCACTCTTTTCGGTGAAAACGGCGCCGGCAAATCGACGCTGATGAAGATCCTGTCCGGCGTCATCCAGCCGACATCGGGCGAGATCATTCTCGATGGCGCACCGATTTCCTTCGCCTCCTCCACCCATGCGCGCGCCTGCGGCATTTCCATCATCCATCAGGAATTGAGCCTGGCGCCAAACCTCAGCGTCCGCGACAACATCTTCATGGGCCGCGAGATCATGAAGGGCGGCGTGGTCGATTTTGCCGAGGAAGAGCGCCAGACCCGGGCGCTGATGGAGGAGCTGGAAGAAAATATCGATCCGCTCACGCCCGTCGAGGATCTGCGCCTCGGCCAGCAGCAGATCGTCGAAATCGCTCGCGCCTTGTCGGTCAATTCTCGCATCTTGATCATGGACGAGCCGACCTCGGCGCTCAGCGCCAGCGAGGTCGAAGTCCTGTTCAAGGTCATTCGCGACCTGACGAACCGCGGCGTGTCGATCGTCTATATCTCGCACCATCTGGAAGAGGCGCTGCAGATTACCCATCATGCCGTCGTTCTGCGCGACGGCAACATGACTGCCTATGCCGAACGCAAGGACATCGATCTCGAATGGATCGTGCGCAACATGGTCGGCGACAATTTCGACCTCGGCAGCCCGCCGTCCGGCCATAAAATGGGCGATGTGGCGCTGACGATCGACAATCTCACCGTTCCCGGTCCGTCGGGCGCAGCCTATAACGCCGTCGACCGCATGTCGCTTGCGGTTCGCGCCGGCGAGATCGTCTGCATCTACGGTCTGATGGGCGCCGGCCGTACCGAGCTGCTCGAATGCGTGGCGGGCCGGCTTCGGTCGAGCGGCGGCCGCGTCCTCCTCGGCAACACCGATGTCGGCGGTCTTTCCATTGCCGGCCGGATCACACAGGGGCTGGTGCTGGTCCCCGAAGACCGGCAGCGCGACGGTCTCGTTCAGACAATGACCGTCGGCTCGAACCTGTCGCTCGCCAGCATCGGCGCCTTTACCAAGGGTCTCTTCACCTCCAGCGGACGCGAGCGGTCGCTGGTCAGCGACTCCATCCGCAAGGTTCATATCAAGACCGACGGCGGCGACGCGGCAATCGGCTCGCTTTCGGGCGGCAACCAGCAAAAGGTCGTCATCGGCAAGATGCTGGCAACCGATCCTCGCGTGATCCTGCTCGATGAGCCGAGCCGCGGTATCGACATCGGCGCGAAGGCTGAGGTCTTCAAGCTGCTCGCCGAGCGCGCCAAGGAGGGGCTGGCGGTGATCTATTCGACGTCGGAAGTCGCCGAGTGCCTGAGCATCGCCCATCGCATCATCGTCATGCACCGCGGCAAGATTTCTGCCGAATTCGGTCCTGATGTCACCAAGGAAAAGATCATGGCCGCCTCGGGCGAAGCAGTGGTCGGGCACTAGCCGCATTCATGGAGCACTGATTATGTCAGTCACGAACATTACAGATAAGAAACCAGTATCCAACGGACAGCGGCGGAATTTCAGTCTCGTGCGGCTGATCCTGGAGGGACGCGCCTTCTTTGCGCTGATCGTCATCATCGCGGTCTTCTCCTTCCTGTCGCCCTACTACTTCTCGCTCAGCAACTTCCTGACCATGGCCTCGCATGTGGCGATTTTCGGCATCCTTGCCATCGGCATGCTGCTGGTCATCCTCAATGGCGGCATCGATCTTTCCGTTGGCTCGACACTCGGCCTTGCCGGCTGTATCGCCGGTTTCCTGATGCAGGGCGTCACGCTGTCGAGCTTCGGCGTCATTCTCTATCCGCCGGTCTGGGCCGTCGTCGTGCTGACCTGCATTCTCGGCGGCGTGGTTGGTGCGGTCAATGGCGTGCTCATCGCCTACCTGCGCGTTCCAGCCTTCGTCGCCTCGCTGGGTGTCCTCTATGTCGCCCGCGGCATCGCCTTGCTGATGACCAACGGCCTGACCTACAACAATCTCGGCGGCCGCCCCGAACTCGGCAATACCGGTTTCAACTGGCTGGGCTTCAATCGCCTCGCTGGCGTTCCGATCGGCGTCATCGTCCTTGCCGTGCTTGCGATAATCTGTGGCATCGTGCTCAGCCGCACCGCCTTCGGCCGCTGGCTTTATGCCTCGGGCGGCAACGAACGCGCCGCCGATCTTTCCGGCGTTCCGGTCAAGCAGGTCAAGATCGCAGTCTATGTGCTTTCGGGCATTTGTGCAGCCATCGCCGGCCTCGTCCTGTCCTCGCAGCTGACCTCGGCCGGTCCGAACGCTGGCACCAGCTACGAGCTGACCGCAATTGCCGCCGTCGTCATTGGCGGTGCCGCATTGACCGGCGGCCGCGGCACGGTGCGCGGCACCATGCTTGGCGCATTCGTCATCGGCTTTCTGGCGGATGGCCTCGTCATCATCGGCGTCTCGGCCTACTGGCAGACGGTCTTTACCGGCGCAGTCATCGTGCTCGCCGTGCTCATGAACAGCATCCAGTACGGACGTCGGACCAAGTCCGGCTGACACTGCATCAAGACTTATCCCCGGTCGGTGAGGTGCCGATCGGAGAAAGGACCGCCGGTTCGCCGGCATCACCAGAGCTCATCAAAGGGAGAGAGACTAATGTTCAAAAAAGGCTTGCGCATCGTCATGGCAGCAGTCGCTGTGGCACCGCTTCTGACTGGGGCCGCCTGGGCCGCCGGCCAGATCACCGTCATCGTCAACGATCCGTCCAACCCCTACTGGCTGACCGAAGGCAACATCGCCAAGGCGACGGCCGAGAAGCTCGGTTATACGGCCACGGTCGGTGCGCATAAGGGCGATACCAACACCGAAAGCAACCTGATCGACACGGCCATCACCAACAAGTCGGTCGCCATCATCCTCGATCCGGCAAACGCTGACGGCTCCGTCGGCGCGGTCAAGAAGGCTGTTGCCGCTGGCATCCCGGTCTTCCTCGTCAACGCTGAAATCAACCAGGAAGGCCTTGCCAAGGCTCAGCTCGTTTCCAACAATGCCCAGGGTGCAGCGATCGGCGCTCAGCAGTGGGTCGAAGCCGTTGGCGACAAGGGCAATTATGCCGAACTCTTCGGCTCGCCCTCCGACAACAATGCAGCCACACGATCGAACGGCTACGAAACCGTCCTGACCCAGTATCCCGACCTGAAGAAGGTTGCCAAGGAAGTCGCCAACTGGGACCGCACTCAGGGCCACAATAAGATGCAGTCGATACTGCAGGCTCACCCGGACATCACCGGCGTGATCTCCGGCAATGACGAAATGGCGCTTGGTGCGATTGCTGCTCTCAAGGAAGCTGGCAAGCTTGCCAATGTCAAGGTCGGCGGTTTCGACGGCTCGCCGGACGCTGTTGCCGCCATCAAAGCCGGTGAGCTTCAGTACACCGTCCTGCAGCCCGTTGCCGTCTTCTCCGAAGAAGCCGTCAAGCAAGCCGACAGCTTCATCAAGACCGGCAAGACTGGTGCCAAGAGCGAAAAGCAGCTTTTCGATTGCATCCTGATCACCAAGGATAATGTCGACAAGTACACGGCACCCTTCGTTCTGTCCGAGTAATGATATCGGGGGCGCCGCAAACCGGCGTCCCCATTTCTTGACCGCAGTGGGCGGCACCCTGGCTGCACATAAGACAGAACTTGCAGAAATCCTGATAGCGAACTGTTCTTTATACTTTTTTCCATAGCGTGACGTTCGCTGCAGCAAGTTAATCTCCGCAAGGCTCAGTGTCAGAGGCCAAAGTGACAGACAAGACAAGCCCCGTATCATTCCTGCAAGACGAGCTGCCGAGCGACAGCCGGCATTCGCGCCAGATCGCCAGGCGCCAGATGATCGCCGAAGCCGTGATGGCGGAAGGTTCGATGCGCATCGAGGATCTCACCGATCGCTTCGGCATTAGCCTGATGACGGCTCATCGCGATGTCGACGAACTGGTCAGCCGAGGCCTGTTCCGCAAGACGCGCGGCATCGTATCGGCCGCAGCGACCAGCCTGATCGAATCGAGCGACGTCTATCGCGCCAACCGGCAGGCAAGCGAAAAGAAGATGATCGCCGCGGCTGCCATGCAGTTCATCGAGCCTGGCCAGGCAATTTTCCTCGATGATTCCACCACCGTCCTGCAGATGGCGTCGCAGCTGCCGGCCAAGGTTCCGCTGACGGCGATTACCAATTCGCTAACTCTGATGAATGCGCTGAAGGACATGCACGACGTGACGCTTCTGGCGCTCGGCGGGCAATATTATAATTGGTGCAACGCCTTCATGGGGCGGATGACGATCAACGAAATCAATCGCTTGCGGGCGGATGTGACCTTCATCTCGATGTCGGCCATCATCGACGACGTGGTTTTCCATCAGTCGCCCGAGATCGTCGATATCAAGCGCGCGATGTTCGAAAGCGCCGCCAAGCGCATCTTGCTGATGGATCATACGAAATTCGAACGGCGGGCGCTGCATAGTTTTGCGCATCTGAGCGAATTCGATGTCGTCATCGTCGATGAGAAGACACCCGCCGCCCATCTGGAGCGTATGCGCAACAAGAATATCAACGTGGTCGTCGCCAAAGGCGACAAGGAGCGGTCCTGAGGCAGAAGCCGGCAACGGCCACCTCTTTTCGTTCATGATCAGGAGTCACGGGAATGCCGAGTCTGCTCGGAATTGACAGCGGTTTGACCGTCACCAAAGCCGTCATCTTCGACATTGACGGAACGCCGCTTGCCGTTGCGCGCCGTCGGGTGACCCAGTTCATGCCGAAGGCACGTCATGTCGAGCGGGACATGGACGAACTCTGGAACCAGACGGCCGACGCCATTGCCGAGGCAATCAAGCTCAGCAACCGCCCTGCAAGCGATATCCAGGCGATTGCCGCAACCGCTCATGGCGACGGCATCTATCTGCTCGACAAGGCAAAGAAGCCGCTCGGACGCGCCATTCTTTCGCTCGACAGCCGCGCCGGATCAATCGTCGAACAATGGCTGAAGAGCCATGTTGCCGATGAATCCTTGAAGCTGACCGGGCAATTGCCGCATGTCTCGGCGCCATCGGCTTTGCTTGCATGGATTAAAGCCAATGAGCCCGAACGCTTTGCTGAGATCGGCCATATCCTAAGTTGCAAGGACTGGCTGCGCTTCTGCCTGACCGGAGTTGTCGGCACTGACCGCACCGAGGCGAGTACGTCCTTCACCAATGTCACGACGCAGGATTATGCGCCGGATGCATTGAGGCTCTTTGGTATTGGTGAAATCACCGGCGCTCTGCCGCCGGCCTCGCGATCCGATGAGATCGTCGGATATGTGACCGAAGCCGTCGCAGAGCGCACCGGCCTTGCCGAAGGCACGCCTGTCGTTGCCGGTCTGCATGATGTCACCGCCTCCGCGCTTGGGGCCGGCGGCTACGCCAGCGGCGTCGTTGCCGTTATCGCCGGCACCTATTCGATCAACGAAACGCTCTCCTCGGAACCGCGCGTCGACCGCCGCTGGTTCTGCCGCAACGCCATCGCGCCGGGCCAATGGAACAACATGTCGATCTCGCCGGCATCGTCGGCGAATTACGAATGGTTCCTGGACAAGCTCTGCGCCGGGGACATTGCAAGCGCCGAGGCTGCCGGCAAGTCCATTCATGCCGTGCTTGGTCCCGAGATCGAGGCAGCGTTCAACCGGCCATCGAGCGCGCTGTTCCACCCCTATCTCTTCGGCTCGCCCTATGGCGCTAAGGCAAGCGCCAGCTTCTTCGGGCTTGGCGGCTGGCATGATCGCGGCGACATGCTGCGCGCGGTTCTGGAAGGCATTGCCTTCAACCATAAGATCCATGTCGATGCGCTAAGCGACGGTTTTTCCTTCAATCAGGCAAGGCTGGCAGGCGGTGTCTCGCGCAATCCGATCGTCGTGCAGATGTTTGCCGACGTGCTCGGCATGCCCGTTACCGTGACGGAAACCGATGAAGCCGCCGCCTGGGGGGCAGCCCTTTGCGCCGGTGCCGGGATCGGCGTCTATGCCGATCCGCAAAGCGATCCGCGCGATGTCGGCAAGATCGCCCGAACCTATCATCCGGATCCCGCCCGCAGCGCAGACTACCGCATCCGCTACGACCTCTTCCGCGACATCGCTGAAGCGATGACGCCGCTCTGGCCGCGGATCGGCAATCTCTCAACCCAGCACTCCCAAGGCTAGACCGCCACTTGCGTCGCGAAGCCAGGACTATCGCGGCAGTTCACCAGGACAATGATGTTATGACCGATATGGCCGCCGATCTGAAACAACGCTTCTCGCAACTTCAAGACGGAGACATTGATGTCGTCATCCTCGGCGCGGGCGTCAATGGCGCGGGGCTGTTTCGCGATCTGTCACTGCAAGGCGTCAACTGCCTGATCATCGATAAATCGGATTTCGGCTCCGGAACGAGTGCAGCGCCATCCAGGCTGATCCATGGTGGCCTCAAATATCTCGAAACCGGCGAATTCGGCCTGGTCGCACAGTCGGCACTTGAGCGAAACCTTCTGCTCAAGAACGCTCCGCATTATGTCGAAGCACTGCCGACCTTCGTGCCGATCTTCTCATGGACACGCGGCATCTGGGCGGCCCTGCGTACGTTGACGGGTTCGACAACCGCCCCGCGCAGCCGCGGCGCTTTGCTTATCAAGATCGGGCTCGCACTTTACGATTTCTTCGGTTCGCGCAACCGCATCATGCCGCGCCACCGGTTCCTTTTGAAGCGCCGGGCGCTGAAGGAAATGCCGCATGTCACGCCTGAGATCGTCGCCGGCGGTATCTATTACGATGCCAAGATCAGCCGGCCGGAACGGCTGGTCTATGAACTGGTCAATGACGGACTGGAGGCGAACAAGGCTTCCTTGGCGGCAAATTCGACCCAGTTGGTCTCCGCTGCCGATGGCCTGCTGACCTTCCAGCGTTCGGATGGCTATGCTTTTTCGGTCAAGCCAAAGCTCGTGGTCAATGCTGCCGGCCCATGGATCGATCACGTTAACGCCGCTCTCGGTGCGCCGGCCCATCTGATCGGCGGCACCAAGGGATCGCATATCCTGCTCGATCATCCGGAACTGGTACGCAGTCTGAACGGCCATATGATCTATTTCGAAGCTGATGATGGCCGCATCTGTCTGGTCTATGGCTATCTTGGCCAGGTGCTTGTGGGATCGACCGATATTCCTTGCGACGATCCAGACAATGTTCGCTGCGAAGAGCCGGAGATCGACTATTTCCTCGACAGCGTCAGGTCACTTCTGCCGAGCCTGCGCTTCGACCGCGATCAGGTAACCTACAGCTATAGCGGCATCCGCCCCCTGCCCGCCTCGGACGCCTCGTCGCCGGGCCTGATCAGCCGCGATCACTCCGCACCCGTCTTCGAGCCGCAGCCAGGCCGCCCCTTCCCGATCATCTCGCTGGTCGGCGGCAAATGGACCACATTCCGCGGCTTTGCCGAAGAGGTTTCCGATACCGTGCTGGCTCGCCTTCAAATCCGCCGCAAGACGTCCACGGAGCGGCTTGCGATCGGCGGCGGCCGAGATTTCCCGGTAGACGCCAACGAGCGTTCGAGCTGGATCAAGTCCGTCGCGGCAACGGGCGGCGTCGAGGCCAGCAGAGCGGATGAGCTGCTCAGCCGATACGGTACGACTGCTGCAGCCATTCTCACCTACCCTTCGGACTATAAGGACGACCAGCGCGTCAGCGGCGCACCCCGCCACAGCGCGCTCGAGATCGATTGGATCGCGCGGCAGGAAATGGTCGTGTATCTCTCCGACATCGTCTTCCGGCGTACGACCATGGCGATCGAGGGCCTGCTGACGATCCAGGGTTTACGGGAAATCGGCGCAATCGCCGCGGCAGCCCTGCAGTGGGATGCGCAGAGACTGGCCAAGGAGATCGACGATGTCGTCGCATCGCTATCGAAATTCCACGGCCAGACGCTGAGCGAAGAGAGCGTGCGCCGGGCGGCAGGCCCGACTGCACGCTGATTATCTGGCTCAGGAGAAAACCGGGTCGAGCGAACCGGATTTGTAACACCGGGCCATTTCGGCAACGGAAAGCGGCTGGAGACGCGAAGCGTGGCCAGCCGTGCCGAACTGCTCGAAACGCTCCTTGCAGAGCTTGGTGAGCGCCGCCATGGCGGGCTTCATATATTTACGGGGATCGAACTCGCTCGGATCTTCCTGCAGCACGCGGCGGATCTGACCCGTCATCGCCATGCGGCCATCGGTATCGATGTTGATCTTGCGCACGCCGTTCTTAATGCCGCGCTGGATCTCTTCGATCGGCACGCCCCAGGTCGGCTTCATCTGGCCGCCATATGTGTTGATGATCTCCTGCAATTCCTCAGGCACCGAGGAGGAGCCATGCATGACAAGGTGGGTGTTGGGCAGCTTGCGATGGATCTCTTCGATCACATTCATCGCCAACACAGAACCATCCGGTTTGCGCGTGAATTTATAGGCACCATGCGAGGTGCCCATGGCAATCGCCAGTGCATCGACCTTGGTCTCGCGCACGAATTTCACCGCCTCGTTGGGATTGGTGAGCAACTGATCATGGGAGAGCTTGCCTTCGGCGCCATGACCATCCTCAGCCTCGCCCATGCCGGTTTCCAGCGACCCGAGCACGCCAAGCTCGCCTTCGACGGAAATACCGCCGAGATGCGCCATATCGGTCACCGTCTTGGTCACGCCGACATTGTAGTTCCAATCGGCCGGCGTCTTGGCATCCGCCTTCAGCGAACCATCCATCATGACCGAGGTGAAGCCGGCCTGGATTGCCGTCATGCAGCTCGAGGGATCATTGCCGTGGTCCAAATGCACGCAGACGGGGATATGCGGATAGATTTCCACGACTGCGTCCATCATATGTTTCAGCATGATATCGTTGGCATAGGCTCTCGCGCCTCTCGACGCCTGCATGATTACGGGCGCGTTGACCGCATCGGCCGCTTCCATGATGGCAAGCGCCTGCTCCATATTGTTGATATTGAAAGCCGGAACGCCGTAGCCGTTTTCAGCGGCGTGATCGAGTAACTGCCTTAAGGTGATACGTGCCATTCAACTCCTCCCTCGGTCATGATGGGCGGCTAAGATCGCGTGGATGATGCCATCTGCAGCAAGGCATCCCCACGTGTATATATAACAGCAGAATATGACAAAATCACAGTTTTTATGAGATTTTCTTAGTTTTACAAAAGGAACTCAGTTGAGAACGTGGGGGCAGAGATTACTGTATCTACGGGACAGATCCCCCGGTGCCGCGGCTCCCAATATATCGTCAACTTGACGCCGACAGCGAGGCATGACTACTCCTTGATAAGCAATCGAAGAATACACGATCAAGTCCGTGTTCCTCGAACTGCTGCTGCATCCCGACCTGCATTCACTTCCATAAAAACATTGACTGCTCAAGGCTTCACTGTTTTCTATAGATAAAAAACAGAAACTGGACGGATTGAAGGCTGCACGTTGCCTCAGCCAGACGATCCTATTGATCAACATCGAGTATGGGAGGGAAGTGACGTGAGCTTGCGGATCATCCAGTTCGGCACCAGCCGGTTCTTGCAGGCGCATGCGGCATTCTTCGTGCACGAGGCACGACAATCCGGCCAGGATGCCGGCCCCATTGCCGCCGTTCAGGTCTCAGGCGCCAGCAGCCGCAGCGGGCGCGTTGCTGCCTTCGGCAATCCGGGGGGCTATCCCGTCATCATCCGCGGCATGTCGGACGGGCATGCCGTCGATCGCATCGTGCAGGTCACCAGCGTCGATCGCGGTCTCTCCGCAGTCGAACATTGGGAGGAGCTGTCAAGGCTCTTTGCCGAGGATGCCGAATTCGTCATCTCCAACACCGGTGAAACCGGTTACAAGACATGGCCGGAGGAAGACCGCTTCGGCACAAACGGCCAGGTTCCGCGATCTTTCCCCGCCAAGCTTGCCGCGCTCCTCGTCAGACGCTGGCAGGCCTCCGGGCGCCCCATGGTCATCCTTCCTTGCGAACTGATGACGGGCAACGGCCGCGTTCTGAAACAGGCGGTCATCGATTGCGCCCGGCTCAACGATGTGCCGGCTGAATTTTATACATGGCTCGACGACCACGCCGCCTTCGCCGAGACCCTGGTCGATCGCATCGTTTCCGAACCGATCGAGCCGATCGGCGCCGTCGCGGAACCTTATGCGCTGTGGGCGATCAAGCGCGCGCCGGGTGTTCGCGCACCATGCCACCACCCAAGCATCGTGCTGACCGACGATCTCGCCCCTTATGAGCGCCTGAAACTGCATATCCTCAATCTCGGCCACACCTTCCTTGCCGAAATCTGGCAGCGCGAAAATCGGCCGGCGGATGAAACCGTGCGCGCCATACTGGCCGACAAAGACATAAGGGCCAGGCTCGATACTCTCTATGAAAGCGAAGTGCTGCCCGGCTTTGCCGCAAACGGCATGAGCGATGAGGCGAAGGCCTATGTCGCAACGACACTCGACCGCTTCCTCAATCCCTTTCTAGACCATCGAATCGCCGACATCAGCCAGCACCACCCCGAAAAGGTCGCCCGCCGCATCCACGCCTTCCTGGATTGGGCAGATAAGGCGGGTACTGCGTCAGGTATGCCCATGCTGCGGCAGATAGCAAAGCGCTATCCTTTGGCTGGGTTTTGGACGGCAGGTGATTAACAGCATTTTGTCGCGGCTCCGCATAGGCTCTTCATGGGCGGACGTGCGGGACCGATATGGGCCTTTCACCACGAGCCACAATCAATTTATGCGATGGCGAAAGGCGGGCGTTTGGGATCATGTTTTGCGCGAGATCGCCTTCTTTCGATGACGACATCATCATGATCGACAGTTCCTGTGTCGGCGTTCATCAGCATGCGGCTACATGAAAAAAGAGGATCGAGACGATGGCTGCATGGGACATTCCCGCGGCGGCCTGACGACCAAAATCCACGCGATCGGCCAGGCAGGTCGGTTCCAACAACCCCGAAATGCAGGCGTCTATTTTGACCCAGTGCCGAGACGGCATCAATCAGGTGAACTCGACTGGATCGGTCGAATTACCAAGCAGGATAACAGTACGGTGCGAAAACCTTCTTTACGAACCTGCCAACTCGATCCTGAACCGGAGCCGGGGAAGCTTCGCGCTCAAGACCTAGACGCTGAAAATCTCGAGTTGCCGCAACCTGAAGAAAGCGCGAGTAGCACTCGCACGCCGTCTCGCCGTAATCGTGCACGCCATGTTGCGGGGCAGAACTTTGTTCGAAGCATGAAATGAGGTAGAAACAGTTTACCAGCGGTGAAGCCCCAACGCTGAGCCGCGGATCGTGGCCCGTGACAGAACGCAGGGACGGACGATGTGCGAAGGTAGCCAGATGGGCCTGACAGACTGCTTCGAGTCAATACAACGGCCGGTCTTGTGAACCCCGAACAGCACGACCAACTCTCCGGCTCGGCCAGTGCGGACAGATCCTCAAAACCCTCAAGGGGAAATACCGCTCAAGCTCTGCAAATTACAGATCTACACACCTAGAGTATCCGTTTTGGTCAAGTGGGGATTGATGCCCATTTTCGGCCATCCGTGAGCAACGCATTTGCGAGAACGATGAGCTTTCGCATAATGGCTGTGATGGCAAGCTTGGGTGCTTTGCCGGCGGCTTTGAGCTGGTCGTATTTTTCCTTAAAGTCGAGATTGAAGCGGATGGCGACGAGCGCCGGCATGTAGAGGGCCTGTCGGACGGTGGCTCGGCCGCCGCGGATGAAGGCGCGGCCGGTCCAGGTGCCGGACTGCCGTGCAACGGGAGCCAGACCCGCAAGCGAAGCTGCCTGCCCCTGCGCGAGCGTGCCGAGTTCGGGCATGTCGATAAGAAGCGCGAAGACGGTGGTTGCCGAGATGCCGGGAATCGAGACGAGGATGTCGAAGCGTTTTTCGAGGTCGGGATCGCCCTTGATGAGCATCATGATCTCCTTTTCAATCGCGGCCATCTGGCGTTCGATCTGCCTGAGCTGCTCGCCATTGTGGCGCTTGAGCACAGGTAAGGTCAGGTTCTTGGCCGTGGTGCGGTTCTTGATCAGCGCCTAGCGGGCCATGTGCAGATCCTTGAGGTCATTGAGGATCGGGTCACGCGCCGGCCGTACTTCGAGTTCGAGCAATGCCCCCATGCGTGCCAGCATGGCAGCATCCAGCCGGTCGGTCTTGGCGAGCTTGCCTGTAGCTTCCGCGAAGCGTCTGGCCTGACGTGGGTTGACCTTGGCCGGCGCGTGGCCCACATCCGCCAGCCGGTGCTCGAAGGCTCGGTGAGAGGGGCCTGTCGGCTCGTAAACGATGCGCATGTCATGAGCGGTCTCGGGTTGACCAAGCCAGCCCATGAAGGCCCTGTGGCCGGCCGGGTTGTTGGCGAGGCGGCGGTTTTCGCCGTCGCTCATGCGGTGGGCGTCGAGATGGTCTTTCGAGATGTCGGCGCCAATGGTATCCTTCGTCATCTTTCGCTTGTCCTATGCTTGTCGTCCGGAGCCGAACTCCGGGTATCCGTTCAGGCCTCAAGGGAAAGACGAGGACGATCCGACTCTAGCTCGACCCGTCAAACGGTCCGCAATTCCACCGATCCGCCCCTCGCCGCTCCGAGAGGGCGGCTACCTCTCCCAGCGGTTCCTTTCTCTCCCATTCGGCGGAAAAAGTCATAAGACAAGCAATTCCTGTTTCAATCCAGGTCATATCCAGCTGCCTTGAAGTAATTTGTACATTCTGTAGGAGTGAAGCGGGGTATCAATGGGGTTGAAGTCTGGGCTATAAGGCGGCAGGAACATGAACTTGGCGCCTGCCCGTTTGATGGCGTGGCGCACACCTGCTGTCTTGTGCGCCGGGAGGTTATCCATGATGACCACGTCGCCGATCTCCAGGGTCGGCACCAGCACCTGTTCGACGTAAGCAAGGAAGACATTACCATTATCGTGCCATCATAGACAAACAGCGGGGTCATTCCCCTGAGACGTAAAGCGCCGGCGCAGGTCGTTATTTTCCGATGCCCATGCGGCACACCGGCTCGGCAACGCTCGCCCCGAAGCGCACGTCCACGCAGACGCGCCATCTTCGTGGACAAACCGGTTTCATCGATGAAGATCAGCTTCTCCGGATCGAGGTCCAGTTGACCATTGAACCAGACACGTCGACGCTTCAGGACATCCGGTCAGTCTTGCTCCAGTGCATGTGCGATCTTTTTTTAAAGGTCCATCCCCGGCCTCGAAGCCAGGCGCCAAGTGCGCTGCGGCTGATGTTTAGCTGTCGCCCGGCCGACAAGCGCTCGACCAATTCATCGAGGTTCACGTCCTTGCGCTATTCGATCAGTGCGACAACGAATTCTTCGTGTGCATCTATGGCCGATGGTCGCCTCCAGCCCTGCGGCCAAGTGGTCAGCTCACCCTCTTTCGCTCTCGCTATCCAGCGGATAGCCGTCAAAATCCCAACGCCGAACCGGGCTGCAGCCGGTCGAGCCGACATACCCGCCGCAGATGCCTTCAAAACTCGTATTCGAAGATCATCGCTCAGTGCCCGTCCCATCATCTACCTCTTCGTCGCGGATGTTGAATCACGGGCGTCGTCACCTCACAATCGATTCATTAATCGCAGGACATGTTCTAGGTGTGTAGTCCCGGAGTGTAATGGTGCATCATTGATTCTGAGTCGTCAGGAAGAGGATGCATTATGGGAAGTGTTCTTCACGGCAGCGCCCGCACGACGCCGCGTCTTCGAGCCGAACTCCAAGCGTCGCAAGAAAGCACCCGGTCCCTTGCCGCCCGCTACGGCCTGAACCCGAAGACAGTGGCCAAATGGCGCGAGCGGACCACGACGGTCGATGCGGGTTTCGGCAAAGTCCGGACAGGATTTCCGGTAATCTCCGGACAGAGTTTTCAGTAATTCCCGGACAGTGATTCCGCTAATTCCCGGACAGTTTCCGGCGGCGGTTTGAGCGTTGGTTCGAGCAGCGCCGTTTTGACCATTAGGCTTCTCACGACAACGTTGACAGGGGCCGATGCCGAGACGGAAGCAAGACGAACGACCGTGAGGGATATCCGGACAATTCTGCGCCTGACTCATGAAGAGGGTCTTTCGGTGCGCGAGATTGCCGAGCGGCTGAAGATCGGCAAGAGCTCGGTATCGACCTATTTGCTGCGAGCTCGGGAAGCCGGGCTTTCGTGGCCCTTGCCGATCGGCTCGGACGAGGATGCAAAACTGGAGCGGCGGCTGTTCGGCCGCGCCGGCCGACCACCGCGCGATCTCAGTGAGCCGGACTGGGCGCTGGTGGTTCGGGAGCTGAAGCGCAAAGGCGTGACGCTGACGCTTCTATGGCAGGAATACCGCGCCAGCCATCCCGATGGTTACGGCTTCACGTGGTTCTGCGAGAAGGTCGCCACCTTTCGGCAGCGCGCGAGTGTAGCGTTCCGCAATCGGCACACGGCGGGTGCCGTGATGCAGACCGACTATGCCGGGCCGACGGTGCCGGTGATCGATCCGGCGACCGACATCATCCATCCGGCCCAAATCTTTGTGGCCGTGCTGGGTGCTTCCAATCTGACTTTCGCCCATGCCAGCTTTAGCCAGCAGTTGCCGGATTGGATTGACGGCCAGGTGCGTGCTCTGACTTTCTATGGCGGGGTCACCAAAGCAATCGAGTGCGACAACCTCAAATCAGGGGTGGCCAAGGCCCTGTGGTTCGAGCCGACGTTGACTGCGACGTTCGCCGCCATGGCCGAGCATTACGACACCACGATTCTGCCGACCCGCAGCAGGAAACCGCGCGACAAAGGCCGGGTCGAAGGAGCGGTGCTGATCGTGGAACGCTGGATTCTGGCCCGGCTCAGCAACCGCACCTTCTTCTCGCTTGCCGCCCTCAACACGGCGATTGCCGAATTGCTCGAGGAGCTGAACAACCGGCCGATGCGCCATGTCGGCAGAAGCCGCCGCGAACTGTTTGAGGAGATCGAACGGGCAGCCTTGAAGCCCCTGCCGGTGATGCCGTTCGAATACGCGGAATGGAAGTCGGCGAAGGTTCATCCAGACTACCATGTCGAGGTCGACAAGACCTTCTACTCGGTGCCGCATCGGTTGATCGGATGCACCCTCCAGGTACGGCTCACCCACCGGGTGGTCGAGATCTTCCACGATCACCAGCGTGTCGCCAGCCATGTTCGCCGCTCCCAGCGTTCCGGACACGTCACTGTTAACGACCATATGCCCAAGGCGCATCAGCGCTATGCCAACACTACGCCAGCCAATCTGATCGGTCGTGCGACCCAGATCGACCCCAATGCCGCTATGCTGGTCGAACGCATGATGCGCGACAGGCCACATCCGGAACAGGGATACCGCTCGGCCATGGGCATTCTGTCGCTGGCACCACGCTATGGATCGCAACGCCTGGATGCGGCCTGTGAGCGGGCGCTCACCATCAATGCAATCACCTATTCCTCCGTCGCCTCCATCCTCAAATCCGGCCTCGACCGGGAAAGACCGCAGGTTGAACACGCGGCCGCCACGCCTACGCATACCAAATCCGTGGCCGATCCTACTATCAGTGAAGGAAGCAAGAATGCTGACAAACCCCACCCTCGACCAGATGCAGGCCCTCGGGCTCACCGGCATGGCCGCCGCCTGGCGCGAATTGACCGAGCAGTCCAGCACCAATGAGCTCAGCCGCGATGAGTGGCTCGGCCTAATGCTCGACCGCGAAGTTACCCTGCGTGCCGACAAGCGCATCCGTAACCGGCTCGCCTCCGCCAAGCTGCGCTTCGCGCAGGCCTGCATCGAAGATATCGACTTCGCCGCCGCCCGTGGTCTCGACCGGCGCAACACCATGGCGCTGGCCCAAGGGCAATGGCTCACCGCCCATGAGGGCCTGATTATCACCGGCCATACCGGCACCGGCAAATCATGGCTGACCTGTGCCTTCGGCAGGCAAGCAGCCAGGCTCGGCCACTCCGTGCTCTATGTGCGCGTGCCGCGCATGTTCGAGGATCTCGCGATTGCCCGCCTCGATGGCTCCCATCACCGCCTCATCGACAGGCTCACCCGCGTCCAGCTCCTCATCCTCGACGACTTTGGAACCCATACGCTCTCCGATCAGCAGCGCTTCCATCTCTTCGAAATCGTCGAAGAGCGCTATCAGAGAAAGTCCACCCTGATCACAGCCCAGGTCCCCGTGGCAAGCTGGCACGACCTTATTGCAAAGCGCGCAACGGTCGACGCGCTGATGGGGCCCAAGTCTCCTAAGAGCACGGTGCTGACGCCGGCTGAAGAAGCCATGGTGGTCGCTTTCCGGCAGAAGACGCTATTGCCACTAGATGACGTACTGGGCTGCTTGAGGAATACTATCCCCAACCTCAGTCGCAGCGCGTTGCACCGCTGCCTGCAGCGCCATGGCATATCCCGGCTTCCGGTCGAGGAAACCAAGGAGCGACGTAAGCGGTTCAAAAGCTACGAAATCGGTTACGTCCGCATCGACAGGTGCGAATTGCGCCATGCCGATGGAAAGCTGGTCATGTTCCTCGCCATCGACCGGGTTTCGAAATTCATCCACGTCGAGTTCCACGGCTGCGCCGGAAAGATGGAAGGCGCGGACTTCCTCCGGAACGTGGTGGAGGTTTTCCCTTACAAGATCCACACCGTACTCACCGACAACGGTATGGCCTTCGCAGACCTACC
>UCII01000027.1 GCA_900472485.1 Hyphomicrobiales bacterium | reverse complement strand
CAAAACTTGAAACGCTCTAGTGGCGGATCGCCGCTTCCATCCGCGCGACGCGGCGAAACAACGTCCAGCGGCCATTTTCCCAGCGATATTGATCCGGCGAAATAACGTAGGGTACGTCGCTGAGATCGGCGCTGATCAGCTCCAGAAGCTGCAGGCCTTCAATGTCGTTCTCATGCGTGAAGAACACCTTGTCGCGCGACAGGAAGGCGGCGATCGGCGCGGCGCCGCCGGATTGCTCCTGCACCTGCGCCCAGAAATTCGGCAGGAACGCGATGCTGGATTCGAACTGACCGTCCACCTCGACATATTGGAATCGGCTGCGCTTGGCGATCTGGACGCCGGTCTTGGCAAGGAACTTCTGCAGGTTGGCCTGTGCCATCTCGGCAAGTTCCCTGGCATCGATACCCCAGTCGTCGAGTGCTTCGGCCATCACATAGGTGACCGTCGTTTCGCCATTGACGACGAAGAGCTTGATCAGGTTTTCGGCCTCGTCAAGGTAGACGAATTGCGGCGGATTGGGCTCGTCCTTGACGGCCTGCATCATCTGCTGCCGCGCAACCTCGACGAAATCGCGCGCTTTCAGGACCGGAAGCACCTTGGCGAGCTCGCCGCTGTCAACCATTGCTTCCGTCATATTGAGATAGTTGAGGAGCGCCTGCGCGCGCGCCGGCCCACGCTTTTCGCGCAGCGCCAGCAGCGCATTGCTCAGGAATTTCGTCATCGTATCGCCGTTGCGGCCGTGCAGCGTCAGACTACCGGTGGTAGGATCATAATCGACGCGGATCAGGTCCCCGAAGAACGGCAGGCGTTCCTGCAGATAGGCGACAAAGACTGCTTCATCCTGCAAGGCTTCGTCGGGAATGTTGAGATCGAGGGTTTTGGCAGCGGCTGCGCTCTCGGGCTCCTGCATCCGGTTGGTTTGGCCGGGGCGTACCTCCGCGCGCTTGCCTCTGCCGAAGAGCCTTTTCAGGAAATTGAACACGCGCATCCCCGAGTACCGACGGTATTGCTGCAGAACCTAGCGCGGCTGCACCCGCGGGGCAATGGCAACGGATGGGATAGGGTGCGGCAAGTGCCTGCTTGTTCGTGCCGAAAACGCGTATAGTCTGCAGGAGCGGACCGGAGGGTCCGATGGCAAGAGGGCAGTGTAAATGAAGAATGTCGGGGGCGGCAGGCGGACGATCGGAGGCCTGCTTTTTTGTCTTTTCGTACTGGCTGTGCCCATGGCGGTCGTCGCTCAGAATGCGGCCGCACCGCAGCCGACAACTCCGCCGCCCGACAAGGTTCGCGAGCTGATGCAGCTGCTGAACGAGCCCGATGTCAGGCAGTGGCTTACCACGCAGCTCAACAGTCAGCCTGCGTCCGCCAGCGATAAACCCGCTACCGCCAGCGATCCCGGTCCTGCCGACAGCAATCAGATGTCGGTTCTGTCAGGCATGCTCGGCCACACGCGGCATCACCTCGAGCTGGTCTCCGGCGCTGCGATGACTTTGCCCTACGAAGTTATGACCGCATCGGAAAAGCTGGAGGAGGAGGGCAAGTCGGTCGGCCTCGTGCGCATCATCGTTCAGATTGTCCTCCTGTTCTTCCTCGGATTGGTGGCCGAACTCGCCGTTGCCCGCTTCATCAACGCCAGGCATATGCAACGCACCGAGAGGGCTGCGGATACCGAGACGGAACTGCAGGCAGCACGCTTCCAGTTTCTGGGCGGCGTCGTGCCCGCCATCATCCATGGCCTGGTGACGCTCGTTCCGCTTCTTGCCTTCGATTGGCCGCCTGCCATTGAAAATTTCGCCATCGCCTGCGTCATCGCGATGGTATCGATCAGGCTGGCGATCTCCATCGGCAGGCTTGTCATGGAATTGATCGCGATGCGTCGCGCCGGTGATGTTCTCGACGAGGACGGCGGTACCGCCCGCATCGCCGAGCGGCGGCGCGTGGCCTATTACTGGTATCGGCGATGCACGCTGTTTGCCATTTATTTCGCCTGCGGCTGGGCGGTCATACAGGCCGTCACGTCGCTGGACTTTTCCGCAGGTGCGCGGGACCTCATCGGCTATACCCTCGGCATCGGCCTGTTCCTGATCGCCACGGCTGCCGTGTGGTCCAGGCCGCTCCAGCAGGAAAAGCGGGGGGCGAAGACGGTTTCCTGGCTGCTGACGATTTTCTTCGTGGCGCTCTGGTGTCTCTGGGTGGCCGGCTTCGACGGCCTCTTATGGATCGGCATCTATGCGATATTGCTGCCGCGCGTCCTCTCGGTATCAACGCAGGCGATCGAGGCTCTGCATGATGCTGCCGATGGCATTTTCGGCGCCGGCAAGATCGCGGCCGTATTGCTCGACCGCGGCTTGCGGGCGCTGATCATTACCTTTGCGGCTTTATGGCTCGGCCATATGCTGGGGGTCGAGGCGCATGCGATGATGAGCGGCAGCGAATCGAATGTCGGCCGCATCGCTCGCGGCATTCTCGGCGGCATCATCATCCTATTGGTTGCCGATCTCGTCTGGCAGCTGGCGAAAACCTATATCGACGGCAAAGTCATGCAATCCCTGCCGGCCGCAGGCGAATCCGACGAGATCAGGGCGAGCCGTGCCCGGCTGCAGACGCTGCTGCCGATCTTCCGCAACATTCTTGCGGTCGTCATCGGCATCATTGCGGTCATGATGGTGCTGTCGGGCCTCGGCGTTCAGATCGGGCCGCTGATCGCGGGCGCCGGCGTTGTCGGCGTCGCGGTCGGCTTCGGCGCGCAGACCATCGTCAAGGACGTTATCAGCGGCGTCTTTTATCTCTGGGACGATGCTTTCCGCATCGGCGAATATATCGAAAGCGGCCATTACAAGGGCGTGGTCGAATCCTTCAGCCTGCGCTCCGTCAAGCTGCGCCATCAGCGCGGCCCATTGGCGACGATCCCCTTCGGCTCGCTCGGTGCGATCAACAACATGAACCGCGACTGGGCGATCGACAAGATCATCGTCAAGGTCACCTACGATACCGATCTGGTGAAGCTGAAGCGCATCGTCAAGGATATCGGCCAGCGCCTGCTTGAAGACGAGGATCTGAAGCCAAGTATCATTCAGACGCTGAAGATGAAGGGCGTCGAGCAGTTCGGCGATTTCGCGATCGAGATCAGGCTGGCGATCACGGCCAAGCCGAACGAACTCTCTGTCATCCGCCGCAGCGCGCTGGCCTTGATCAAGCAATCCTTCGACGAAAACGGCATCCAGTTCGCCTTTCCGACCGTACAAGTGGCAAGCGACAAGGATGCGGCGGCGGCCGCTGCCCGGCAGCTTATCGAAATGCGGGCGGCAAACGTGGATGGCGCGCAGCAGGCGAGCTAGAGCGTTTCAAGTTTTG